>DASYLB010000047.1:0-56928 GCA_036009765.1 Pyrinomonadaceae bacterium
CGCCGATGTCGACCTCGCGATCGAAGGCGCGCTCTGGGGTGCATTCGGAACTTCCGGACAACGCTGCACGGCGTCTTCGCGACTCGTGGTCCATAAGAAAATCTACAAACAGTTTTCGCAGAAGCTGGTGGAACGCACCAAAGCGCTGCGCATTGGTAATGGCGCCGATCCCAGAACGGATGTGGGCCCGGTTATCAACGCCGATGCGGTCAAGAAGATCATGGGCTACATCGATATCGGACAGGATGAAGACGGCGCCACCCTGGCCTGCGGCGGCAAGCGCTTGACGAAAGGCGACTACGCTCGTGGATATTTCATTGAACCCACGGTGTTCACAGATGTCGCGCCTGACATGCGCGTCGCGCAGGAGGAGATCTTTGGACCGGTCACCGCAGTGATACCCACCAAGTCTCTGGACGAAGCTGTTGAGATCGCGAATGGAGTTCGTTATGGACTATCGGCTGCAATCTATACCAGCAACGTGAATCGCGCCTTCCGCGCCATGAACGACATGTACACCGGCATCTTCTATGTCAACGCTTCAACAATAGGCGCTGAAGTGCACTTGCCGTTTGGCGGCACAAAAGCAACGGGCAATGGCCATCGCGAAGCCGGTACACAGGTGCTGGATATTTTTTCTGAATGGAAATCTATTTACGTTGACTACAGCGGCAAACTGCAACGAGCCCAGATTGATCTGATGGACTTATAGGGTAGAAAGAAGTCAGCGGTCAGAAAAGCCGCGATTATTTGATCATTGATCTCTTACTTCTGACTCCTGACCTCTGTTCTCTGATTCCTGTTCTCTGACTTCTATTACCTGGAGGAAACCACGTGATTGTTGGCCTGCCCAAAGAGATAAAAGACAACGAATACAGAGTTGGGTTAACGCCCGCGGGTGTTCGCGCCCTCACAGACGCCGGTCACAAGGTGACTGTTGAGAAAAACGCCGGCGAAGGGTCTGGCTTTGACGATGCCCTCTATCAAAAGGCGGGCGGGACAATCATCGAATCTGCCGACGACGTTTGGGCCGGCGCCGACATGATCGTTAAGGTCAAGGAACCGATCGCACCTGAGTATCCCCGCATGCGCGAAGGTCAGTTGCTATTCACCTACTTGCACCTCGCGCCGGATCATGAACTCACAAAACAGTTGCTCGAGCGCAAAGTAACCGGCATCGCCTACGAAACGATCACCGATCGTAAAGGCACGTTGCCACTGCTCACGCCGATGTCGGAAGTTGCGGGTCGGATGGCGATACAGGTTGGCGCCCACTATCTCGAGAAGATGGCCGGTGGTCGCGGCATTCTCCTTGGCGGTGTCCCCGGCGTGCCGGCGGCGAGAGTTGTGATTATTGGCGGCGGCGTAGTCGGCACCAACGCTGCCAAGATTGCGGTCGGCATGGGCGCGCATGTCACGATCATCGACAATAATCTGGATCGATTGCGCGAACTCGACGATATTTTTCTTTCCAAGATTTCCACGCTCGCCTCGAGTGCCTACATGATTCATGATGCGATTTCCAGCGCGGATTTGATTGTGGGCGCCGTGCTGGTGCCTGGCGCCGCAGCTCCGCAGCTGGTGACGCGCGGCATGCTGAAGGACGTGCCCAACGGCGCGGTCATAGTTGACGTGGCAGTCGATCAGGGTGGCTGCATCGAGACAACGCATCCGACTACACACTCGGACCCGACTTACTACGTCGAGGGCGTTTTGCATTATTGCGTTGCCAATATGCCAGGCGCCGTTCCGCGAACGTCTACTTTTGCACTCACAAATGCCACGCTGCCTTACGCGCTGAAACTGGCGAATCGGGGCTTCCTGGAAGCAATCCGCAATGACGTGGGACTCAAAGCCGGCGTGAACACTTTCGCCGGTCACTGCACCTACCAGGCCGTTGCGGAAGCGCAGAACCTGTCGTATACGTCGATCGACGCCTTGATCGAAGTCACCAGCGCTTCGCGCGCGTAACCCAGGAGCGGGGGCAAGCCCCCTTCCCAACCTAGAGCTTCACTTTCTTGAGTGCTGGATATTGGTTGAGAAGCCTTCAGCGAATTTACAAACTCAACTTGGAAGTCGCACAGGTCGGGAAGGCGGGCTTGCCCCCGCTGTTTTATTTTCGCTAGCCGATCTTACGCGCCAGCAATCGCTCAATACACTCAATTAGTTTTTCGCCGGAAACTGGTTTGGCCAGAAACGCGTCTGCCTGTTCGGCATTACGATTTGCGTCTTTGCGCTCCAGCGCGCTTAACAGAATCACTGGCAGGTGAGCAAGAGTCGGACTGTTTCTGAGAAAGCGGCAGAATTCGTAGCCACTAAGATTGGGCATCATCGCGTCGGTTACTACTACGTCGATGGGCGTGGACATCACCAACTTCATCGCTTCGAGTCCATTCGCCGCTGAGATGACTTTGTAGCCGGCACGCCCCAGCACCACTTCCAGAAAGCGCCGCAACGCACGATCGTCTTCAGCCAGCAGGATGGACGTCTGCCGGTCACTTTCAACTGGTGACAAATTAGTCTCTGACTCTAGAGGCAAAGTATCGTCCTGGGCCATCGATTCCGGAACCCGAGTGAGTTTGGGAGCTATGTCGGGGCGGCGCAAGCAGCATAGGATCGGTCCAAAGCATTGTCAATATTACCGGTGGAGCGACGTTCAAGTAGTTTAGAGTTCAAGCTCTAGCTTGTTGCTTCGCAGCCCACAACCTGAAGCTTAAACTCTGAACTCCTTGAGAGCTTGCCGACTTTCATTTATCAATAAAGCGGCGCTGCCAAAGCTCCAAGTTCAGCAACTGAAACACCTGCAGGTTCAAATCTTCGCGGCCAGAAAGGTTGAGGTCAATAATTCGTTTGATTTCCTCGGGGCGAAATAAACCGCGCCGCCTCACTGTCTCTTCAGACAGCAGGTCGTCAACGAGCGGGCGCAGGGCGCCGCGTAACCATGAACGAATCGGCGCCCCAAAGCCGGCCTTCTTGCGCCACACCACGTCGCGCGGCAACAACTTTTCCAGCGCGCGCTTGAGAATGTACTTGCGTTTAAAGCCGCGCAGTTTCAGATCTGCCGGCATGCGCGCCGTAAACTCGATCATCTCGCGATTAAGAAACGGCACGCGCACTTCGAGATTTGCCGCCATCGAAGTCTTGTCAGTAGTTATCAAGTTCAAGCAGGGCAGAAACGTTTTTAGATCGACGTAAAGCAAACGGTTCAGGGGCGCGGCATTCTCGACCCGGGAAAAGTAACGACGATGAGCGGCATAAGCATCTAACCCCTTCGTCGCCTCGAGCAAGTCGTCTGCATAGAGTCGTTGCTTCGCCTCGTCAGTGAAGTATGTGCCGTATCCCAAATAACGTTCTTCGAAGTCGAGGCCAGCACTGCGCGCGAACTTTTTTGCATTGCGGAGTGGCGCGGTCAGACGACCCGGCAGGCCACCTGGCAGTGAACGCTCGATCGTTTTCATTAACGGACGGCGCAACATCCCCGGCACTGGATCAAACGCTCCCGCGATTTTCATCGCCAGCTGTCGGGGATAACCGGCGAAGACTTCATCGCCACCCATGCCCGACAGCATCACGCGCACGGTTTCACGCGCTGCTTGCGAGACGAGATAACTGGGAATGGCCATGTCAATCGCCGGTTCGTCCATGTGATAGACGAGCTTGGGCAACAACTCCGCAACGGCCGGCTGTAACATGATCTCGTGATACTCGGTATCAAGTGCTTTACTGACTTTGCGGGCCCACTCCACGTCGTCCGGGATGATGTCGTACGCCAGGTCTTCCGCCTCGATGCCAACCGTATAAGTGGAAACTCGTCGCCCGTCGCTATGTCGCTTCATCATCGCGACAATCCCTGACGAGTCTATTCCGCCTGATAGAAACGAACCGAGCGGCACGTCGGCAACCATCTCCATTTTGACGACGCGATCGAGCGTTTCGAGCACTTGCTCCTGCCACCACGCTTCGCTGCGGCCTTCCTCAATATCGTCGAAAGATACGTCCCACCATTCATCGATCTTGATTTCGTTGTCATGAAATGTCAGAACGTGCGCCGGGGCAAGGGTCTTGATTCCCTTGAACAATGTGTTGGGATCGGGGGCCCAGAGGAAGGTTAGAAATTGGTTGAGCGCTTCCGAATCAACGGCGCGCTCGATCAAACCGGTGGCCAGGAGGGCCTTAACTTCCGAAGCGAAAATCAACAAACTCGGCTTCGCATCCTGAGCCGGCTGGTAGAAATAGTAGAGCGGCTTGATACCGACGTGATCGCGCGCAAGCGTCAGGCTTTGCTTCTCATTGTCCCAAACAGCGAAGTGAAACATGCCGTTGAGTCGCGGCAAACATTCCTTGCCCCACTCGGCAAACGCAGTAAGTAAAACTTCGGTGTCGGTCTCGGTTCTGAAGGCATGGCCCTTGACCTGCAACTGCTCGCGCAGTTCGCGGTAGTTGTAAATCTCGCCGCCGAAAGTCAGCACGTAACGACCATCGGCTGACACCATCGGCTGATGACCGGCTTTACTGGTATCGATGATTGCCAACCGGCGATGACCCAGAGACGCGCAACGTCCGGCATCGTCAAAGAATGCGGAAGTCCAAACGCCTTCATCGTCGCGGCCACGATGTTCGATCGAGTCGAGCATCGCTCCGATGTGTCGTTCAGCATCGCGGCTGATTAATCCGGCAATTCCACACATGATTGAGAGCAGTGAAGAGTGAAAGGTGAAAAGTGATAAGCAGGACAAACCCTCTTACTTTTCACTCTTCACTCTTCACTCTTCACTCTTCACTTTCTGCGGCTGTCCAGTTCTCAGTGAGTCCTTGATACGAAACGTAGCTCGAGTTGTAGCTTCAAGTTCCTGGAGGGTTATCGGGATCAGCTTAGCCTCTGCGACAACCGCGCAGGCAACTCGCGTTTCTTCGGCTTGTCCCTTGTCCTGCTGGCGCAGCGTTTCTTTTTTCTCGCGGCCGCCGGCGTAAAGTTTGGCGCTGCGAAAATCTTCAATGACAAAAGTTTGGCCCTCACCAAAGATCTCGATGCGTTCTTTTGGCAGGCCACTGTCACCTTCCGCGAGGTAGGCAATTATTCCATTTGAGCCGTCGGCAAACTGCAACGTGATGAAGACCGAATCTTCCCTAACATTTCCCCGCCCACCCGCGACCGATTCGGCGTAAACCCTCTGCGGCAGTGCCCCGGTCAGAAACTGCATTAGATCGACGAAGTGGCAGACTTCGCCCACGATGCGGCCGCCGCCTTCATTTGGATCCTGCGTCCAATGCTCGCGCGGAATGCGTCCGGCGTTAACGCGATAGACAATCGAAAGCGGCGACTGACGATTCGCAAAAAACTCTCGTGCCCGGAGAGCCAAGGGTGAAAAACGCCGATTGAATCCAACCAGCAACTGTCCCTCTGAATTCGCTGCCGCTTCGAGTACGGCATCCAGCTCCGCATCGTTCAGCGCCAGCGGCTTTTCTACAAAGACGTGCTTGCCAGCCTCGAGCGCGAGCTTCACGAGTTCCGCGTGTGAACCGTGACGCGTAGCGATCACAATCAAGTTCGCTTCCGGGTCATCGATGACGCTCTTTGCGTCCGACAGAAAACGCGCAAAGCCAAACTTCGTTCCCACGTCGCGCGCGGAAACACCTGATGCCGATGCGATCGAACAGAACTCTACGCCCGCCGCCTTGAAGTTTGGCAACAGAACTTTTTGCGCGTAGCCGCCCGCGCCAATCAAACCAATCCCAACGCGTCCCGCCGGAACAGCTTTGTTGGTTGCAACGCGATTCTCAATACGACGACTAATTTCGCTTTCACTATTGTATTCAAGTAACACCGCCAGGTAGTTCTGCTGAGACTTGCCGGAGATGAGTTGATAAGCCTGCGGCGCCGCATCAATCGGAAATCGGTGAGTAATCAATGGCTTCACATCAATTCGACCGGCGGCGAGCAGATCGAGAAACGCTTCGATGTTTCTGCCTTCGGTCCAACGCACATAAGCGATCGGATAGTCGTTGCCGCGTTCCTCATAGTCCGGATCGTGACGCCCGGGGCCGTATGACATTGAAACTTTCAAAGTCAGTTCGCGCTGGTAATAGATGTTCCGCGGTACGTTCATTCCCACCAGGCCGACCGCAACCACACGCCCCTTCAACCGCGATATTTCGCCGGCTAGTTCCACAGGTTCGTGCGATGAGGTCGCGGCGGCAATGATGCAGGCGTCGGCTCCCCGACCTCTGGACCACGCCATTACTTTCTCGCGGGCCTCATCGGGAACCGAGCCGGCCTCAGCTCCCGACGCTAGGCCGAGTTGAATGCGCGACTCGTCGACATCAATGCCAAACACGCGACAGCCATTCGCCTTTAGTAGTTGCACCGTCAGCTGGCCAACCAGACCAAGCCCGATGACTACCACCGACTCTCCCAGCGCCGGCTCAGCGAGACGCACGCCCTGCAACGCAATTGCCCCAACGGTTCCAAACGCCGCTTCTGCAAAACTCAGCGGCTCCGGCACTCGTACGCAAAGATTTCGCGGCACGGAAATAATTTCCGCGTGTGAGGCGTAATCCGTTCCGGCACAAGCCACCCGATCGCCGGGACGAAGGTCCGTCACATTATCTCCGCATTCGATAACGATGCCTGCAGCGCTGTAACCAACCGCGTGCGACTGATCAAGCTTGTCGCGCACGCCCTCAAGCGCTTGCGCGACCCCTTCAGTCTTAACTTTTTCCCAAACCTTTCCGATCAGCTCCGGCCGTTCCCGCGCTTTGCCTAACAAACTCTTCTGGCCCAACTCAGTCAGCGCGCGCTCGGTGCCGGCGCTGATCAAGGAGGCAGCCGTGCGAACGAGCACACGTCCAGGCTGGGCCACCGGGACCGGAACCTCCGCCACCGTAGCCTCGCCGGTTCTTAAGTTTTGTAAAAGTTGCTTCATACTTACTATCCGCAGATTGCGCAGATTTACAGATTGAGAAAATAAGAAAAAGAATCTGATTGAGTCTAACTTCGTAGCTCTCTAGTCTGCGTAATCTGTGCAATCTGCGGATTTAGCTCCGTGCTTTCGCCGCCAGAGTTTCTTCAATCAAGCTAGCCACCCATTCGGCGCGTGCGTCCCAGGTTCCGCTTGAAACGGCCGCCTGGCGCGCTTGCGCCGCCGCCGGATCGTCGTCCTGCAAAGCTTCTTCAACCAAACGAAACCAATCATCGTGCGTGCGCGCAATTCGCAACACGTTGCTCATCGATTCGTATTCAGGTAACGGCGAAATCACTACTGGTTTTCCCGTCGCCAGGTATTCGCGAACTTTTATCGCCGAACCATAACTCGTAAACGAGTGCGCAGTGTCCCACGGCAACACGCAGACATCAAAACCGGCGGCATAGCGCGGCAGTTCCTGATAAGGCACTGGCGGCAAAAAGTGCGTGTTAGGCAACGCTTCGATCTCAACACCGCGAGATTTGTTGCCAATGAAAATCCACTGCCAGTCAGGCCGTTCCCTGGCCGCGCGCTTTATCAGATCCTGATCCACCAGCCACGGCTCGATGGCGCCAAAATATCCCAAACGCGGTCGTGGAATACGCGTGATCGCGTCTGCAATTTCCAGGCTGCCGCTTCCGACTCGCGACCAGTGATCAAAATCGACTGCCTGTTCCAGCAGGTACGATCGCTCACGAGCACGCTCCGCTTCAGCCAATAGCTTTTGTCCGGAGTATAAGATTAGATCGGCCTTGTCAATCGCGCGTTCATGCAGGCTCCTAATCGTAGCCAGATCCGTCGCGTGATCCATCAGGTTTGCATCATACTTGTCTGACACCTGATAGATCACCAGCTGTTCATCAAACTGGCCAATCATGTCGGCTGCCGTGGGAATCGCTATCCAGAGAATTGGTCGTGTAAGTCCACCACGAAGCGCCAGCCTGCCGATTTGCAAGGCGAGCAGCTTGCGATTTACGAAGCGCGCCGCACGACTACCGAAGAAAGGAATAACTGCCGGTGAAACTACGGTCACACCCTCTGGCGTCGGGCGCGCGAGACGCGCGTAAGAACGCAGCTTGCGGGCGATGCGCGGCAGCAAATCTTTGTTCCGGAGACTCGGCAACCCCATCGAGATCGAGTTCACAAAGATCACGCGGTTGCCGGCTCGGGCGAAGCGTCGCATCAAGTGATACTTCGAGTGCGGATGGTGATACCACCAGTCCTCTCCGGCGAAACAAATAATCGAGTGTCCTTTAATCACGTGGGCTTCGGTATAATCCGCGGGCAAATGAAACCACTCGAATCGACCACTGGCGAAAAGCCGGATCGTTCAGCTGGATCCGAGCGGACCACACACAGGTTGCATGCTTCGCGTCGTCAACTCTTTCTGGTAGTGCTGATCTTGCTTACCGCGCTCGGAGTCAGACTTCTAAACTGGCAAAACCACCACGACCAAGCATTAGCGGTACAGACCAGTGTGGCTCTCAACTACAAACACCAGGCCCGTTTGCTGCGGGCAAACGGCGTTGCCTCGCTTTACAATTCCGTATCTCCAACTAACGACCCTGACCTGATGGGCCATCCACCGGGCTACCCGATTCTGCTTTCAGTTATCTATCGCGTCGCCGGCGAATCCGACAAAGTAACCCAGCTTCTCCAGATGGTTCTCGATTCGCTTTCGGTAGTGATCATTGTCTTGATTGCTTTCGAATTCTTCCCGGCTGCCGTCGGACTCATCGCCGGGCTGATTGCCGCCTTCGCACCACAGTTTAGCTGGAACTCGTTGACGCTCCTGCCCGATTCACTTGCCGCACTGCCTATTCTGCTTGCGGTGTTAGTAATAGCGCGTTGTCGAACTGTGGGACAGGCATTCCCGCCTGTCGGATTGGGAACTGTCCGATTCAAGCAAGACAGACCGGAATGTCTGTCCTACGCGAACGATCGATCTCGCCTGCTTCCACTTCTGGCAGCGGGCGCGCTCATCGGCGTCTCCTGCTGGCTAAGAGCAAACGCGCTTTTGTTAGCGCCGTTTCTCGCCTGCCTATTTCTATTCACCTGCAAGCGTGGCGCGCGACTACGTGCGGTCCTGATCTTTATGTCTGGCACGCTGTTGGTGATTTCCCTGCTCACGATTCGCAACGCCATCGTCTTCGGCAAGTTTATTCCCGTTTCGCTAGGCTCAGGACAAACACTCATCGAAGGTATTGCAGATTACAACACCGACGGGTCGCTTGGCTTGCCGCAAACTGATATGGAACTCATTCGCGGCGAAGCTGAAACTCTTCACCGCGCCGAATATGCAAATTCCCTCTTCACGCCGGACGGAATTGAGCGTGACCGTGCGCGAATGACTCGCGGCTTTACCGTCGTCCGCACGCATCCAGTCTGGTTCGCAGGTGTAATGCTCCGCCGTGGCGCCTCAATGCTTAGACTCGAACGAACACCATTACGCCTGGCCAATAATTCCGAGGATCCAATTCACTGGACATTGCGAGTCGCGCAAAAACTTTTCATCACGGCGTTGTTCCTACCCTTAGCCATAATCGGCGCCGGCATTCTTTTCTATCGCAAAAATTTTCAAGCGCTCGCGATTCTGTTTGCTGTTCCCGGTTACTACTTTTGTGTGCAGTCAGCTTTGCACACTGAATATCGTTACGTGCTGGTCATTCACTATTTTCTTTTTGTGCTGTCGGCCGTTGCGCTTTACACAATCGGTTGCAAATTAACAGCAGCCTGGAAGACTGCAAGATAGTAGCCGGTGGTCGAAGCGTTAGCGTAGACCGCGGGAAAGAGTAAAAAGAAGCGGCACCTTGAAAGGGTGCGAGAAGTTCTGGCGCCCGTCCGGAGTGCAAAGATCAACAGCCTTTAGTTCCGGTGGTCTTCGCTACGCTGCGAGCACCGGCTACTTTCTGCCAACCCTTCGCTTGCAGCACCCTTTCCCCTTTACGCCGTGGCCTCAACGCCCAGAACTCTCGCTACCGCTTTCAGGTTCTCTTCCGCTTCAGCCTGGTAGCGCGCCGCCCACGGATTAGGATCCTCGAGCACCGGGTACAGCAAGACAGCCTGCAGCTGATCAACCAACTGTTCCACGTCTCCAAAATCGTAGAGCAACATGCCGCGCGTTTCACCTGCTCGCGTTGCCACGACCGGCACGCCACTCCACAACGCCTCGATGCGAGAGATTCCGTAACTCTCGTCGGCAAACGCGCGCACAAACACATCACTCCGTTTCAGGATTTCGTAAATCTCCGGGTTAGGCACTTTTTCCAGTACGGTGATCCAATCACGCTCCCAAAGAACTTCCTCTCGATAGTTCTCGTCACGCACGAACGCGCCGTCCAAAAGCAGCAGCCCGATATCTTTGTTGGTACGTTCGCGAAGTTCCTCGACCGCTTCGGCGACATCGCGAAATCCGTAACTCGGGAAGAACACGCCGATAGAACAAACTCGCTTATCCTGAGACAAGTAAAGTTCGAGTTCCTCTTTGGTATGACTGGAGAGAGGCATGTTTGCCTCACTCGCCGGCACCGGCACCAGGCAAGGTATAACTGTCACCGGCTGGGTAACTTTGATTTCTTCCCGCAGCCACTGACGTAAGTCTTCACTGACAACTACGAAATGGTCTACAGCATTGACGGCGCGCTGAAACAGCCAACGCTGGACCAAGCCAAAGTTTGGATAACGTTTCGGCAGCGAGCCATCGAGAATGTTTTTGTACCATTCAAAGCCGAGGAGCAACTTCAGCACCAGCCAGATTGGCAGCAACAGCAGGTTCGGATATTCCAGATGGAAGTGTGAAGCATCCAGGATGCGAGCGCGGCGTCCCTCGGCGAGCAAGGCCCAAAGGGTTCCCAACCGGCGATGGGCCACAAAGCGTATCTTCGCGTCTTTTGGCTTCGCGCCTCCGTAAGTCCAAACGCGAATGTTCGCATCACGAAAATGCGCGACCAGCGACTTCAGATAGATCGCAACGCCACCATAAGGCGGCGGCAGTGGCCCAAAGAGTATAATTCTTCTGGTCATTAAGAAAGTTGTTTAAGGGGCTGTCGTTGGCAGTGCCGTTAGGCACGAAATGTTTATAGACTCCAAAGTTAAACTCTGACTTACTAGCCCATTTATGGGCGAAAGAATACAGATTGCGCTCCCACGGAGCTAGCGCTTTCTTTCTTTAGGAAGTTCTATAAACATTATGCCGCACTGCGGCTTAGGCGAGGAGTTTGTCCATAGTCCACCGAATGATCGCTACCGAGTTACAGGAACAGACCGAGTCGATACCAAACGCCAGTCCGGCAACGGTGTCCGTCGTTGTCCCTTCTTACAACCATGCGCGGTTCGTTGAAGCGACGTTACGCTCAATCATGAAGCAGACGCTGCCGCCGGCGGAGCTGATCGTGATTGACGACGGTTCGAGTGACGATTCGCCGCGCGTCATTGAAAAGGCCTTACAAAACTGCCCTTTTCGCTGCGAGTTGATCGCCCGAAACAATCGCGGTTTGTGCGCGACTTTGAACGAGGGGTTCGAGCGCACCCGCGGCGAATATTTCGCCTATCTAGGTTCAGACGATTTGTGGCTGCCCGATTTTCTGCAGGCGCGCGTGCAGTTGCTTGAATCGCGGCCGGGCGCCGTACTCGCTTACGGTCACGCTTATTTTATCGACGAAGAAAACCGCATCATCGACTCCACTGCCGACTGGGCAACTTACACTGATGGCAACGCGCAGGAAATGCTTTTGCAAACTACGGCGCCGATGAGCCCCACCGTGGTCTATCGCCGCGCCGCGCTCGAACAGCAACGCTGGAACGAAGCTGCAAAACTGGAAGACTATGATCTGTATCTGCGACTCAGCGCAGCGGGCGAGTTCGCCTTTGATCCGCAGATCCTGTCAGCCTGGCGCCGCCATAGTGCCAATGTCAGTTGGGATCAGTCTCTAATGCTTGAGGAGCAGTTGCGGGCGCAACGCGAGGCGGCGCTGCGATTTGGTTTTTCCGAAGAACAGGTGGAACGACTGCAAACGGCAACAAGATTTAGTCGCGCTGAAGACTTCCTACGATTGGGACAGAAGTCGCAGGCGCTGGGCTTGATGGTGCATAACCCGAAGGGGCTGCGATCGCCAGTCGCCGCCGCCAGAATGCTGCTCAGGTTGTTGATTCCGAATTCGTTTATGCGCGGTCGCGCGCGCGTCAAGCAACGCAGAGCTCATGACCGCTACGGGACCATAGAAGTCTAACAAATCCGCACCTCTCATGGTCAATCTGTGTAATCTGCGGATAGTTTCTGGGCCTTGCGGATAGATCACTGCCGCACGAAACCGAAAACATCCTGATGATCGTCCCAACCGCGCTCCTTGAAATAGACTTCGCGCAAGCCTCCAACCTCTGCTACTCGGCTACGAATCCAGTCGGGAGAGGTGAGCGAAACGCCGTAGTCTTTTTCACCGGGATAGTCTTCGAAGCCGTAACCAGTCTCAGGATAGCTGGCGCCAATCCGGTTAATCTGTTCCGGTGTTAATCCGTAATCAAAATCTCGCCTGAGGATTCTGCCCGGGACGAAGTCACCATGAGTGGTGAAGATCATGAGGCCACCCGTGCGAAGCTGGCGGTGAAAGAGACGAAGCAGGCTGAGTATGCCGCGCCCATTCAGATGCGTGGCCAGCGAGCCACACCAGATAAGATCAAACCTCTGCTCCAGCGAGACTTCGTCAAGGTTAAGCGAGGAAAAAGCAGGAAGGGCGCCAAACGTGCGCACGCAAAACTCCACCGGTCCGGGTTCAAGCTCGCAGGCCGTGATCTCTGCGGCGGGAAATCGCTGGCGTAAGAACCTTAACACCCGCCCGCTGCCACAGGGGAAGTCGAGGATTCTTTGCACCTCTGCAGAATTTGTCCTCGCCAGCGCTTCATCAATGCACTGGATCGCCGAAAGTCCGACTTTGAAATAATGCGTTGCGTCACCGTGATACATTCCGTCGCCCGGATAAATCCGACTACTGACCTTGGCGAGCAATGCGCGTTCAGTTTCAGTGAGAGAGGGATCTGAAAGCAGTCTCTTCTTTTGTAAGCTAGTGCGAAGCGGAACGGCACGCACGAAACGACGGACCGCGCCCAGGTACGGCCAGAGGGGTCGAGGAACTACACGCTTGAGTTTTTTCGCGGTATCCATTCCTGATGTACTACTCGGCGGGAAACACAATAGCAGACAAGGCGCGGGCAAGCCCGCCTTCCTCACCCCGAGCGATTAAAGTTGCGTGCGACCGCCGACGGATAGGCTTTCAACTCGAAGACGATCGTAGAAGTCAGAAAGTCTCGAGGTCAGGAAGGCGGGCTTGCTCCGCTCTTCCGCGTCACTTCGCCAGTATCTGAATCATTGGACCGCGAGTTAAGATAGAGCTTGATGGATTTAGAAACCAGCAAAGCAGTCAGCCCCAAACTACCAAGGTCCGCTTCCACATCGGCGGTTTCGCGCGACGAAGCAAGTCTCCCCGAAACCGTGGCTGCTTCCGAAAGACTGACGCGAATCAAATCGGAAGAAGCAGGAGTCGAACTCAACCTTGGCGAACTGTGGCAATATCGCGAGTTGCTCTACTTCCTGACGCTTCGCGATATCAAGGTCCGTTACAAACAAACAGTGATGGGCGTGGCCTGGGTCATCATCCAGCCGCTGCTGACTGTGCTCATCTTCACACTCGTTTTTAATCGTTTCGTGCGCTTTGATACCGGCCCACTGCCATATCCTCTTTTCGCGCTCTCAGGTCTGCTGCTGTGGCTTTTTTTCGCCAACGCAGTCACCAACTGCACGAACAGTTTACTCAGTAACTCCAACTTAATTACGAAAGTTTACTTTCCGCGCCTCTTCATTCCGACGGCATCAGTCGGTGCCGGTCTGGTTGATCTTGGTGTAGCTTTTTTGTTGCTCATCACGGTGTGCATTTACTACGGCCTGGCGCTGAAGTTAACCCTGCTGCTCGTGCCGTTCTTGATTTTGCTGATGGCCTTGCTGGCGCTTGGAGTGGGGCTGCTGTCCGCGGCCATGACCGTGAAATATCGCGATCTACGGCACGCGCTTCCTTTTATCATTCAGCTCTGGATGTTTGCCTCGCCGGTCATCTATCCGGCGAGCCTGGTCCCAGCAAAATGGAAATGGCTGCTGCTGGTTAATCCGGTCGCCGGCATCATCGAAGGATTTCGCGCAGCACTCACAGGCCGGCCTTTCGACTATTTACACTTGTCGATCTCGGCAGCCATAACCTTCGGGTTACTCCTGTTTTCCGTTTATGTCTTCCGGCGCTTTGAAGACACCTTCGCCGACGTCGTTTGAGCTTCCGCATGAAGACCGCGATCAAAATCGAAAACGTCAGCAAGCGCTACCGCATCGGTGGCCTGCACCCCGGCTACATGACGTTTCGCGAAATGATCGGCGGCATTCTCACGGCGCCGTTCCGAAAGCTACGGAAGGGCAACGGTCACCAGACGCTTTGGGCCCTCAGTAATGTCAACCTGGAAATCAGACAGGGCGAACTCGTCGGCATCATCGGACACAACGGCGCCGGCAAATCGACGTTGTTGAAGATCCTTTCGCGGGTGACAAAACCAACCACTGGCGACGTAATTCTCCGCGGACGAATCGGGAGTCTACTGGAAGTTGGGACGGGTTTTCATCCGGACCTTACCGGACGCGAAAACATTTTTCTCGCCGGCGCGATCCTGGGGATGCGGCGTGCAGAAATCGAGCGAAAGTTTGACGAGATAGTCGCCTTCTCGGAACTTGAAAAGTTCGTTGAGACTCCGGTGAAGTGGTACTCGTCGGGCATGTATGTTCGCCTCGCATTTTCAGTGGCAGCGCATCTCGAGCCGGAAATACTGATGATGGATGAAGTGCTGGCTGTAGGCGACGCGGCATTCCAACAGAAGTGTCTCGACAAGATGCACGATATTCGCAACCAGGGACGCACGATACTCTTCGTCTCGCACGACATGGCCGCGATCACCCGGTTGTGCAAACGCGTGGTGCTGCTCGAGAAGGGTCAGATTGTTTTTGACGGCGAGCCGCGCGATGTCGTCAAACGATACTTGAGTTCCAGTTTGAAAACGGGCGCAATACGCGACTGGGAAAATCAGGATGCCCCGGGCGATAGCGTGGTGCGATTGCGGCGGGCACGGGTGCGAGCCGAGGACGGCGCTACCGTCTCAGTGGTCGAAGTTCATAAGCCGTTTGGAGTGGAACTGACCTATGAAGTGCTGGAGGACGATCACACGCTGGTGCCGGTAATCGAGTTTTACAATGAGCAAGGTACGGAACTCTTCAGCACGCATGACACCAGCGCTGACTGGCGCCGGCGAACGCGGCCGCGCGGTACGTATAAGAGCACGGTCTGGATCCCCGGTAATCTGCTCGCCGAGGGCAGCATGATCGGACATATCTCGATCATGTCACACTTTCCTTCAACGAGCTTGCATGCCCACGAACCAAACGCGATTGCTTTTCAGGTGGTCGATAGCCCGGCAGGCGATTCTGCCAGGGGTGACTACGTTGGTCCAATGCCTGGAGTTGTGCGGCCCTTGCTCACCTGGACCACGGAACAGAACAAAGATTCAGTTGAGGTCGTGCTCGGCAGCTAATCCAACTGAAGGAACCACCAAATCGCACGAACCAAAGCACTTTGCAAAGTCTCAAAAAAATACTTAAGGACAATTTGTCGCTCTCGTCGAAGCTCACCTTGCGGGAACTACTGCGGAAGTTTCGCGCGCCGGAAGCGTTAGCGCCTGCTGATCGGGAACTGCTGCAATCGGCCCGGGATCGCAATCGGGATCTGCCGCGCGTCGTGGTGTTTGATGAACGCGTTCCCAGCCCGGATCGCGACGCTGGCAGCCTGCGCATGCTCATCATCCTGAAAACCCTGTCCGAATGGTGTCATGTGACCTTCCTGCCATTTAGCCGGCCGCTCAGTTTCGACTATGAACGCGCCCTCTGGAAAGAAGGGATCGAAACCGCCGACGCTGTTGATTACCGCAGCGTTCTCAAGCATCCGGCGGTCAAAGCCGCAATCATTAGCCGCGCCAGCATGGGCAGCGTTTTTGTTCATCGCCTGCGACGCGACAACCCGAACGTCGGAATAATTTTTGACACCGTCGACATCCACTTTCACCGGTTGCAGCGCGAGTATGAAGTTTCAGGCAACACGAAGATCGGTCAGGAAGCGGGTCAGTATCGCAGGCTTGAAAGCAAACTCGCTCGCAGCAGTGACGTTGTTTGGTGTGCGTCGGGTGAAGACAAAGAAGTGATGCGTCGCGAGGTGCCGGAGGCGAATGTGGAAGTGGTCCCAACCATCCACGAGTTGCGCGACGCGGGGCCGACGTTTTCAGAACGAAGCGACTTACTCTTCATCGGCAACCTTGCGCACCGCCCAAACGACGACGCGGTTTTGTTTTTCATGAGAGAAGTCTTCCCGCTGGTGCGTCGATCGTTGCCAGCTATTCGATTGGACATCATCGGCGACAATCCCTCGCCGGCGATTGTGGCTTTCAATTCCGCTGATGTGCGCATTCGCGGCTACGTTCCCGATGTTGAGTCTTACCTGCGTAGTGGCCGGGTGTTCGTGGCGCCGCTGCGATTTGGGGCCGGAATCAAAGGCAAAGTTGGTGAAGCGATGGCTTACGGCATCCCGGTCGTAACCACATCAATTGGCGCTGAAGGTTTTGGCGCGACGCACGATCTCGACATCATGCTCGCGGACGATCCCGCGTCGTTTGCCGAGGCAATCAAGCAACTCTACAGCGATGAAGAACTGTGGCAACGATTGGCGACGAACAGCCGACTCTTGATCAAGAGACATTTCACGCCTGAAGTTGTTGCGGAAACTATTAACAGATCCATCCGTGAGGTCGGTGCACAGAAGAGCGGGGGCAAGCCCGCCTTCCCGACCCCGAGCTGACTTCAACTCAAGCCAGAATCACGTTGGGAGACTTCAAGGATTGGAGTTCGCTCAAGTCGAATAATCTCTAGGTGAAGAAGGGGCTTGCCCCCAGTCTTTCCAAGCAAACTAACAGTTTGCGTTACGATTCAAACCAGCGGTCGTACCACAAGCTCACATTCAGTAGCGCCCAAAGATGAAAGCTCCAATCACGCGCGCCGCGACGGTGTTCATCGATCAGTCGCGCGATGAATTCATAATCGAACAGCTCACGCCGGCGAATTGAGGAGTTCATGATCATGCTACCCAGTATCTCGCCGCTCGCCCCACGAAACCATTCACGAATCGGCGCGCCAAAACCTCGCTTCGGCCGGTAAAGCAAATCAGGCGGCAAGACCTTCTCGAGCGCCTGCTTGAGAATATGCTTTCCACTCGTCCCTTTGATCTTGAGCTCCAGTGGCAAACTCATCGCATACTCGACTAGATGATGATCGAGAAATGGCACGCGCGCTTCGACCGATGTCGCCATCGTGATCTTGTCCACGCGCATCAACAACAACTCCGGCAGTCGCAGCTTTAGTTCCAGGTAACTCATGCGTGCAGCAAAATCGGAATTTGGTCGAAACTCCGCAACGTGATCGAGGTGACTCTTCACGGCGGAGTACGACGACAAGGCGTTGACGCGAGCAGACATTGCGCCGGACAACAAGCGGCGCTTGAAATCTTCGTCGAAGACTATCGCGCCTCCCCAGAAGAGCGCTTCACCTGCGCCCAGCCTGCGCACCAATTCGACGGCCTTGCGTTTACTAAACGCAGTTTCCAGGAGCGGCTTTCCGAGCGCCGCCAAAGAAGATCGCAACGAGAGTGGGAGCTTCTCTGCGTGCTGCCAAAACAGTTCGTTGATGCGAACGTATTTCCGGAACCAGTCGTAACCGGCAAATATTTCATCGGCGCCTTCGCCCACCTGCACCACAATCGTGCCGGTTTCGCGCGCCAACTTTGAAACGTAGTAAAGCGGCACGCAAACCGGATCTGCCAGCGGCTCATCCTGATGAAAGATTAAGTCGGGCAGAAACTTCTGCATGTCCTGTTGCCCGATGATCACTTCGTGGTGATCGGTGCCGAAGCGTTTCGCGACCGCGCGCGCGCTTTCAAGTTCATTCAACTCGTCGCTGTCTTCGAAGCCCACCGTATAGGTCCGTACCGGCTGCGACATCAGTTCCGACATCAACGCAACGTTGGCCGAAGAATCAACTCCTCCCGACAAAAAGACCCCGAACGGCACGTCAGACATCATCCGCTTGCGAATTGAATCTCTGAGGAGACGCAGGATTTCCTCCTGGTGTTCAACCTCGCTGCGATTTTCAGATGCGACACCCGGCAGCGCGTTCCAGTATTGTTTCAGTTGCGCAACTCCGTCACGCTTAACCACCAACATGTGTCCGGCGGGTAGTTTCTGAATATTGCTGAAGAGCGTGTGCGGTGCTGGCGTAGTCAGGAAAGTGAGGTAGTGATAGAGCGACTCTTCATCGATCTCTCGCGTCACCTCGGGGTGACGCAGAATTGCCTTAATTTCAGAAGCGAAAATTAAGCGGCCACCCTGGTGGTAAAAATAAAGCGGCTTGACACCGATACGATCACGCGCCAGGACGAGCTGTTCACGTTCAGCGTCCCACAAAGCAATGCCAAAATCGCCTTCAATGTCATTGACGAAATCAAGGCCTCGCTCTTCGTAGAGATGCAGAATTGTTTCGGTGTCTGAGCGCGAAGCATATTGGTGGCCGCGTTGCTCAAGATCTTGTCGCAGCTGGGCATGGTTGTAAATCTCACCATTGAAAACAATCCAAACCTGCTTGCTCGCACAACCACGCATCGGCTGATTGCCGGCCGGGGAAAGATCGATAATCGAGAGACGGCGAAAACCAAGACCCAGACGTCCGTCGTCGAAGATGGCCGCACCTTCGTCGTCCGGCCCGCGGTGACGCATCTCGTCGCGCATGCTCTCGACGAGCGATAGATCGATGCGCCCTTCGCTTGCACCGTATTCCCAGATTCCGCAGATGCCACACATAACTTCGTCGAATGTCTCTCAGTTGTTCAGAGTTCAACCTTCAGCTTGTCTTTGCGGAAACTCATTCAAGCTAAAGCTATGTACGCTGAACTTCTCGAGCTTTAGTCGTTACTTTTGCAAAACTCGCAAGCGTTCGTTTCGATCTTCGTCGGCGCCAATGGGGACGATCGCCCAGCGAAGTTTACAAGGAACTTCGGCAACAGTCGTCCAACACGCCGAAACCGATGGCTCCTTCGAACCGTAATACTTTGATGTGAACTGCGCTTCCAGTTCCGCGGGCTGATCGAGATCAAGCGAACGTACTAACATGGACCCACCGTGCTGCTGGTCGCGGGCCATGACGCCACTCAGTTCGAACGTTGTAATGTCGAGTTCGGCGTTGAAATGAAATTGCGTTGCGACTTTGTGTTTGCCCTTTCCAACCAGCTCGTCTTCGATTAGCCACCAGCGATTGATCTTATCAAAAGTAATTGCGCGACTATGTTTGACTGGCTCGGGTAATCTTTCGTAGCCGTCATGCTCTGCGACAACGCGATCGCGCTCGGATGTGCTCTCCCAAACCAATACCCGCGCCGCTGCTTCCCCACCATTCGTAAACGGTGTTTCTTCGCTGGTCGTTTGCTGCTCCTGGTCGTCCATCTGTACCGTCGAATGATATGCGGTTGAACGAAAAAGATGGCGCTCGTGCAAGTCGGCCGTGTAAACGTACGTGCCGGGGTCAACGATGAAAGCGCGACCGCAGGCCGAGATCTCAAGGCTCAATGCGTCGTTGTGTTTATGTGAAGCCGGTCGATCTTTTCTCGCACCGTTTGCATTAAACAAGAGAAACAAATCTTCATGCCGCAGTATGCACGTGCCCGCATAGGGAAACGCCTGTGATGAACGCTTCGAGGTCGAACACGAAAGCTCTTTGTAGGTTTGTAGACCAGCGTCGCCTAACAACCACAAGAGCTCAGGTGGCGCATCAACGTTCGGCAGTCTGAATCGCGAGTCTCCGAATGCAGCCGCACTGAGAGCCAACAGATATGCGCGATCGTTCGCAGCTCGGGCGACCGTCGGCAAAATCTGGCTACCATCAGTATCACCCACCAACGGCACTAAACCGTCAGGCTGCAGAATCGCACGCAGATACTCAAGCATCAGTTGTAGCTTGCGCCAATACTTATCTTCGATCGGTATTGCGTTGGTCCGGCAGAGCAGGAACGAGTACAGAAACAGCTCCACGACAAAGCAGTGATAGCCGGTAGATGCTTCATAGTCGGCGCCGTCAGGCAGGATTTGTGTGTCCATCTCCCGAAGCAGTTCGGTCAAGGCCCACCTGCACCATTCTTCGGCTATGGCCAACTCCGGCAGCATGATGCCAAGCCACAATAAACCTGCGACATCTGACAAATAATGGTTGCTGGTAGTGACGTGCGAAAACTCGAGGTTACGACGGATATGCGCGCCATGCTGTTCGAGCATCGCCAGCAACATCAACAATCTTTCTTCGTTGAGTTCCCGCGAGCCGCGAAAGAGCGAGAAGGCTGCGAGCAGGTTCATTGCGCGCAAAGCAACTTCCATCGCACATGACCAATTCGCGCCACGTCCAACCGGGTTCTGTTCACGCCAACTTTCCAGTTGCGCGAAAAACTCGCTGGAAAATTCTTCGTCCTTAGTTTCCGCGTAAGCACAGCCTAGCGTAATAAAGTGACTGAGCCGGTTGAGTTCCCACAAGACTCGGATGTCCGAGCCGTCGTTGTGCCAAAGAGGAATATCGGCGTGGTAGTCAAGCGGCCAAACTCTTCCGGAGAGCGGGTCGCGATGCCAGTTGATCGGGCGACCGAACTCTTTCTCACCAAAACCCAACAGTGGCCAGCGATGATCGTCAGTAATCATCCTGGCCGATTCGATCAACCGCTCCGTTTCTGCGGGGAAAACTTCGCTTTGTCGTGAAGCAGTCGAGTCTGGCTGTTGAAATCCAGGGAGGAACGAAGGCACGCTTCTTTCACGGAAGTGATTTAGTAATTCAAACGAAGAGATGTTTTGAAATTCAGGCAGCAGTCTGGCGGTCCGCGAAGCTAATTGATCAAGCGTTGCCCGTTCGCGACGCGACGTTACCGCAGCGCGCCCGCGTCGGAAGGCTTCCCGCGTGGCCTGAGCGATGCTTAGCCTGCCGCCAAGCACGCTGCGCACTCCTTTCGCTAGTGAATGGCCAGTAAGAGCGGGGGCGGGCCCGCCTTCCTGACCTCGAGATTCTTCGACTTGCTCTATTGGTTTCACGTTGAATGCCTATAGGGAGGAGATCACAACTCGGCGTAATAAGTGGATGATACCAGCGAGCCTGCGGAGCAGGCTGAAGCATAAAGCCCAGGGTGAAGCGAAGCGGAACCCTGGGTCAGGAACTAGAATAACAACGAAGCCCACGAAGTGTGCGGCAGTACGTTATAACTTTCCGCTGTCGACCGCTTCACGGGCTCGCTCCTGGATTCTCAAACAGTCCTGGGGTTCCGCTCCGCTCCACCCCAGGCTTTATGCTGTCGCCGCGCTCCCCGGGCCCATCATCAAAAGTTCATCTACGATGCGGTCTGCCGTACGGCCGTCCCATAGAGGAATGCTTGCTGCCTGTTTCGTGGTTTCGCTCAACGCATCGAAAGCCGCGGCGATGATCTTGTCCGGATCGGTCCCAACAATTCTGTTCGTTCCCATGGTAACCGTGATCGGTCGCTCAGTGTTCTCACGCAGCGTAAGACAAGGAATGCCAAGCACAGTTGTCTCTTCCTGGATGCCGCCCGAGTCGGTGAGCACGAGCCGGGCACGGCTATACAAACCAAGGAAATCCAGATAGCCAAGTGGGGGAATGAACCATAATCCAGCGGCATTTGCGAGTCGGTCAATTGCCGGCAGTTCAAGAATCATTTTTTTGGTGCGGGGGTGAACGGGAAAAACCACAGGGATCCGTTTGCCGATCTCCTGGATGGCCTCGAGAATTCGCTTGAGCGTTGTTGGCTCGTCAACATTCGACGGGCGATGCAGCGTGAGCACCGCGTACTCATTTAGTTGCAGGTCTTGTATGACGCGGTCTGACTCCTGAGCGCGGGGCAAATGCTTGATTAGCGAATCGATCATGACGTTGCCGACCAGCCGGATTCGTTCCTGGGGAATTCCCTCGGCGCGAAGATTCTCGTCGGCATCGGCGGAAGGCGTAAACAACAGGTCAGCAATTTGATCGGTGAGCAGGCGGTTGATCTCTTCGGGCATCGTGCGGTCGCGGCTGCGCAGTCCAGCTTCCACGTGCGCGACCTTCACACCCAGTTTGACGCAGACCAACGCGCACGCGAGCGTCGAATTAACATCGCCGACTACCAGCACCCAGTCGGGTTTTTCCTGAAGCACGACCGGCTCGAAGCGTTCCATTACTGACGCAGTTTGCGCGGCATGTGAACCAGAACCAACTCCCAGGTAAACGTCCGGTTGCGGCAACTCGAGATCGTTGAAGAACGCATCAGACATGGCCGCGTCGTAGTGTTGGCCCGTATGAACAACAAGCGGCGTAAACTCTCGTTCGCGCCGCTTCATTGCCTCTACAATCGGCGCAACCTTCATGAAGTTAGGTCGCGCGCCGACAACGTTGATTACCTTAAGCATCTACTGACGTCCGGTTATTTTTCAAACGTCCGGGCGATGACTTCGTCTCTCTCTAAACTGAAATATTGGGCGACGTCGGAAGTTTCATGCTGCGAAAACTTCTTCGCGGACTTAGTGGAGCCGAATAACCCTCGGTCCCCTGCCGTCATCGGAGTGACACCGAACAACGTCTTTCACTTGCTCTCTAAGAGTCGGCAGATCGTCGGCCTCGGTGAAGATTGATTCACCGAGCGCGCATGCTGTGTAGCCTCCTTCAGGCGCGTTTTCAACGACAAAAATCAACTCTTCCATGCTTAGCCTCGTCACAATTCTATCCTATAATCGAATTATCCGCGCACTGCTATCGCGCCGAACATCGCCGTTGAGCGCATTCCGTGTATCCACGATCAGCGCACAAAGCCGGCACACTCGCTGGTAGTCCGTCTCGCTGTGGTCAGTCACAATCACCACACAATCACTGGCGCGCAACTCTTCATCAGTTAATTGCACCGAAGCGAGCGGCTCGCCACCTCCCTCTGTATGGGCGTCGTCGAAATGAACTTCCTTAACAAACGGATCGTGATAACTCACCGTGGCCCCTCTGGCGCGCAGGCGATCGATGATCGACAACGCCGGACTCTCACGCACGTCGTCAATATCTTTCTTGTAAGCGACGCCCAACAACAAAACACGCGAGCCCTTCATCGATTTGCTTTCGTCGTTTAGGCCATCGGCAACCAGTTGCACCACGTGTTCCGGCATTCGTGAATTCACTTCCTCCGCCAGGCCAATGAAGCGCGAGTCGAAACCGTGTTGGCGCGCCTTCCATGAAAGGTAGTGTGGATCGAGCGGAATGCAATGGCCGCCGATTCCGGGTCCTGGATAAAACGGCATGAAGCCAAACGGTTTTGTGGCCGCGGCACGAATCACTTCCCAAGTGTCGATGTTCAGCGCATAGCAAAGTCGCGCCATCTCGTTTGCCATGCCGATGTTCACTGCGCGAAAAGTATTCTCGAGCAACTTCGCGGTTTCGGCCACGCGCGCCGAACTGACGGCATGCACTTCTTTGACTATTTGCGAATAAAGATGTGCGGCGGCTGCGGTGGAGTCAGGCGTGACACCGCCCACCACTTTCGGAATGTTATGCGTCTGAAATTCAGGATTACCGGGATCGACGCGTTCAGGAGAAAACGCCAACAGGAAATCTTCGTCGAGTTTGAGTCCGGTAGCCTCAAACATCGGCAACAACACCTCATCGGTTGTGCCGGGATAGGTAGTTGATTCGAGAATGATCAACTGTCCCTGGTGCAGTCGCTGTTTGATCTCTTCTGCGGCGGCGAGGATGTAGGAGACATCAGGCTCTTTTGTTTTGCGCAGGGGCGTGGGAACACAAATGATGACGGCATCGCAGCTCGTCAGATGATCAAAGTCGGTGGTAGCGCGGAGACGTTTGCCGGCCACCAGATCGTTTATTACCGCTGACTTCACATCACCAATGTAGGAGGCGCCGGCATTAATCTGCGCGGCTTTGTTCTTGTCAACTTCAAACCCGGTCGCCTGAAAGCCGCTCGAGGCAAACTCCGCGAGCAGAGGTAAGCCAACATAACCTAAGCCTACAACGCCGATGTGGGCGCGCTTGGCTGTAATCGCAGCAATTATTTGTTCCTTGATCATGTGATTCGCTTGTCCTGAAGGCGAGAATTCTTCGCCAGATCCAAGCAGGCAAGACTATTGGGCGTTGCGTGGAGTGTCAAGCAGGGTATTACGCGGCTTGTCTGTGGTGATGGTAAGATTGACTGAATTGGTTTTGAGGAGCTAGACCTCTGACTATCATCGATCTCATAAGAGAAAAAGTGCGGGAAAGTAACTACGAGTTCGCGATTCCCCACTTCTTTGAAGAAATGGCAAACGATGACTTGATCTTCGCCGACATTGAAAGCGTGATTGCCACAGGCCGGATCCGGCGAAGATTCAGACGTGATCCGCGCGGAATTCGGTACGAGGTAGTCGGAGCCACCACCGATGACCGCGAAGTTGCGGTGATCTGTCGGATCAAGGAAACAGGCAAACTTCTCTTTATCACTACCTACGCATTAGAGTGAAAACATGAACAACAAACAAGCTTACGATTATGGCAAATGCCACGTTTGCGGTGAACAGATGCAGGAAAAAAGGATCAACCAGGACTTTTGGTTGAAAGGCAAGCTCATCGTAATCGAGTCCGTCCCTACTGGGATCTGCCCTCAATGCGGCGAGAAGATCGTCAAAGCCGACGTTGGCCGACAGCTAGCGACACTCATCGCAAACGTTAGACACCTGCCTAGAAAAAAAACGATCAGTGTGCCTGTTGTCAAATATGTGAAAGAAGTCGCGTGATCTATGGACACTGCAGGATGGTCTTCCGAGGCGAACGCAACCTACTACGACACATTGTTGGAGATTTGGGCGCTTGAGGCATACATTGAAACTCTCGAAATCGAATTACCATCCTTGATCGAAAAGGAGAGGAATCGGCTCCGTCAAGGTCTAAATGCCGAAGACGAACAAGCGCTGCACTACACTGAGATTGCTGAGTTCCAACTGGATGACGGAATCACGACAAGGCTCATTACAGGAAGCACGCTGATTGCAACTTGGGCCACTTTCGAATCTGGGGTTCAAAGAGCTGCCAGGAACCTCGAACAACCAAAAGACAAATTTCTCGATACTTCTGTGAAATTGTTTGCAAGGCTCGGTATCCAGCATCCAAAAGAAATCGAAGACTTTTATGCCATTAGGAATACGTTGGTGCACGCGAATGGCCGGGTTGAGGATATTGGACTGGACATTCCAGATGAAGACCAGCGACAGAAAAAGAGATTGAAGATAGAGCAGTTGGCGAATTCACGTACGGGCATGAAAATCTCCCATGATGGGTACCTCGTCGTTTCGATAGAATTTGTACGCGCCACCTTCAGGTTCATCGAACCATTGCTCATGGACTTAGCCACACGAACCGATAAGGAACTAACTCGAAAAACAGTGTGAGTAAGCCACATCCTACCACCCAAGCTGGCCCCAAATCATCCGCAACACTGATTCGCGGCCTCGGCCTGATGGACGCCAGCATGATTGTCGTCGGGTCGATGATTGGCTCCGGAATTTTCATTACTTCCGCGGAGTCTGCGCGATTGGTTGGTTCGCCGGGGTGGCTAATGATGGCCTGGGCGCTCGCTGGAGTTTTAACTATCACTGGCGCCCTGTGTTGTGCCGAGCTGGCAGCGATGATGCCTCACGCCGGCGGACAGTATGTCTTCCTTCGCGAAGCGTACGGTCCACCCGCGGGGTTTCTCTTCGGCTGGTCGCTGCTGCTGGTTATTCAAACCGGCACCATCGCCGCGGTCGCAGTCGCTTTTGCGCGCTTCATGGGCGTACTCGCGCCACAGATTTCCGAGTCAAATTACATCATTGCGCCGACCCATCTCTTTGGCAGTTACGCCATCAGTCTTTCGACGGCGCAGTTAGTCGCAATCATTCTGATTCTCTTCCTGACATTGACGAACACACGCGGCCTCAAGACAGGCAAGCTCATTCAAAACACTTTTACGTTTACTAAGACTGCCGCATTGATTGGCTTGATCCTGGTCGGCTTGCTGCTCGGCTGGAATCACCAGAGCGCTGCATTCACGTCTTCCTGGTGGAACCCAGTTGCAAACGGATGGAATCCGCAGGCTGTGCAACCGGGGCTCGCAACTACCGGCACGACAGCGCTGCTAATGTTGTTGGGCCTGGCAATGGTCGGGCCGATGTTCGCGCAATCAGCCTGGAACAACGTTACGTTTACCGGCAGCGAAGTCCGCGATCCCGGGCGCAACCTGCCGCGCGCATTGCTTGTCGGCTGTGGTGTGGTGGTAACTCTTTATCTGCTGGCCAACCTTGCGTACACGGTTACTCTTCCGCTCGCAACTATTCAGAAACCGCAAAACAGCGTGGCCACGGCGGTGATGCAAACTGCCTTTGGCCGGCCCGGCACGATCATCATGGCGCTGGCAATAATGGTTGCCACCTTCGGCTGCAACAACGGTTTGATACTTGCCGGCGCGCGAGTCTATTACGCGATGGCCCGTGATAATTTGTTTTTCGCCAAAGCGGGTTTGTTAAATAAACGATTGGTGCCGGCAGCGGCGCTGGTTATGCAGGGGATCTGGGCGGCGTTCCTGACCCTACCGCGCACAGTCACAACAACTGTTGACCCGGCATCCGGAGTTGCTACCGCCACCTACGGAAACGTCTACACGCAACTACTTGAATACATCGTGTCGGCTGATCTCGTCTTCTACGCGTTGATGGTGGGAGCTGTAATCGTCATGCGCCGCAAGTTGCCCACAGCCGAACGCCCGTATCGAACTCTTGGCTATCCGCTGGTGCCGTTGGTCTATATCGTACTGGCACTGTTGCTAGTAATTGATCTAGCGGTTCTGAAGCCGAGAACATCCGGCATTGGTTACCTGCTCGTGTTAACTGGAATTCCGGTCTATTTCTGGTGGCGCAACAAAAAATTTGGAGTGCGCTGACTTATCAGCGCTTTGGTCGTCGTGACTTGTCGCGAAACCATGTTGATCGGGAGATCCACAAGGAAAAGCGGCGGCAAGTCGCCCCACTCCAAATTATTTGACCCATTCATCCGCGATCTCAGTTTCAACTTTTACCGGCACTGTCTTCACATACTCTTCGCCCGCTGCGCACATCGCGCGTTCAACTCTCACCGCCACATCTTGAGCTTCTCCCGCATCTGCCTCCACCACGATCTCGTCGTGAATGATGTTAACGATCTGCGCCTTGGTGCCGCGGAGTTCGTCGCGCAACAGTCGTAAGGCGCGTTTGAGTATGTCTGCACTGGTGCCTTGAATTGGCGTGTTTTTGCCGTTTCGCTTAGTCATGGAAATCTGTTGCCGATCCTGTTCGTCATAACGGAAGCGAACCAAACGCCCTGATCCGGTGCGCGCCTGCCGCTCGCGTACGGCGCGGTTTGCCGCTTCATTCAGATAAGTATCCAGTTGACGATAGGTCGAGAAATATTTCTTCAAGATACCTTCCGCTTCAGGCACGCCAACGCCGGTCATTATCGAGAAGCGTTGCGCGCCGATGCCATAAACCACGCCGAAGTTCAGCCGCTTCGCAAAGTCTCTCTGCTCACGGGTAACTTGATCAACAGCCACATTGAAAACCTCCGCAGCCGTAACGCGATGAAGATCGGCGCCGGATCTGAAGGCCTCGAGGAAGGCGCGGTCGCCGGAAAACTCGGCGAGAATGCGCAACTCAATTTGCGAATAGTCGGCGATGATGAGTTTCCGGCCTTCCGGATGTCCGGAAAAGCAGCGGCGATATTCAACTGCGTGCGGCACCTGCTGTATGTTCGGATTTGTACAGGAGAACCTGCCGGTCGGAGCGCCGATCTGACGGAAGTCAGCATGCAAACGGTGCGTGGTCGGATTGATCAGTTCGATCATGTTCTGACCATAGCTTGTCAGCGCTTTTTGCACCGTGCGGTATTCGAGCAAGGTCGCAATGATCGGATATTCGAGCGCGAGGGGTTGGAGTTTCCAGTTGCGCGTTGAGTCGGGGACCGGAATCCCCAGGCGTTCCAACGCCTGCGTCAGTTGCTGATGTGAGTCCAGATTGATGTCATCTCGTTGCGGTCCGCCAAACAGCGTTCCCTGCAAAGACTCTTCCGCCAACACGCATTGCAATTCTTCCGCGAGCTCGCCTCGCCGTTTTTCCACGACAGCCAACTGCTCGAGCCAGCGCTCCTTGTGCATATAAAAGCCGGCCAGCTCCATATCGGCGACAGTCATCACGCAGTCGAATTCCAGGCGCGCGACGTCGATCAGTGAATCTGCTTTCAAGCGCTCGATCAGTTTCTCGCGCAGTGGCAGCAACACGGCCGCGTCGCGTGCTGCGTATTCGAGTTGCGCTTCAGTCAACTCGAGATCCCAATTGCTGAGTCGTTCAGTTTTATCAACGGCCTCGCTGAGGTATCGCGAGGCTACTGCGTCGAGCCCGTGGCGTTCTTCAATATCACCGGCGCCGAGCAACTGACTCGCAAGCAGCGTATCGAAGATGCCTCCGAGATCCGTTCCCAGCGTGTGCTTGATAAACTTCGCGTCAAACTTCGCGTTGTGGAGAATCTTGATGGGACGAGGAGCGGACAGCAGATCGCGCAAGGACTGGAGCGCTTCCGACTTCTTGAGATCGCCGTTGCGAAATGCGTCGACGTCAACGATATACACGCTTGAGGGCGTGGCAAGTTGGATTAAGCGCAGCCGGCCGTAGTAAGGATCAAGCTCAGTGGTTTCGGTGTCGAGTCCGACCACCTGGTGAGTCGCCAGCAACTCGACTGCTTTGCGGAGTTCTTCCTCAGTTTTGATTAACCGGTAATTCGTGTTCATCAACCGCCAGCTGAATTCAAGATAGGTCGCTCTTTTGGCTCAGCGGTTTAACGCAAACTGCATTTTGCGCCGTTCGATAAGCTCCCGAGGCAACACCGCAAACTAACCGGGGGTCTCCGCGCGGGCAGCCCGCGTGGGGTGGTAGCAGTTTGCGTTACAAAAGAAACAGTCTATCCAACCACAGATAAGCTGAGAACTGAACTCTAACAAGATTAACGCAAACTCGATAATGCGCGTCGCACTGCTATGGTTCTAGGGAGCTTTCGGTGTGGCTTCATTCTCCTTCTGTTTAGCCTCGACTTCCTTCTGCCGTTCACGCGTTTGCTTCACGACAGCATCGAGTTTCGCCGCCTCTTCAGGCTTCCCAAATTGCCGAAGCAAACCCTGGCATTTTTCCATCGCCGCAGCCATTTCATCGAGCTTCTTCAAATCGTTTAACCTGGAAATGAACGGCGGTCGCCCTTCGCTGTAGGTGCGATAGATTTCTTCCGCGTGGACGAAATCTTTCCGCTCCAGGTAAAACGCTGCGACCTCGGCGATGGTCGTGAAGTAGTCGGCCATAAACAGCGGATAAGTATTCGTACGATAAGAATTGTATTTGGTGGCTCGCTTAATTGCATCGAGCTTGCCGAGGTACGTCTTTTCGATTTCGGGCTGCTTGTTTTGCTGACCGCGATAGAGGTTGAGCAACGCTTGATAAACTTGCGACTCTTCGTCCCACGCGATCTGCTCGGTGTCACTTACTGTAAGCGCGCGATTCAATAAAGCTTCGGCCTCCGCCGGCTGGTTTAGCTCAACTGCGTAGAGCACGCCTAACCCCTTGAGCCCGTCAAAATATTGCTGCGCGGCCTGGCCTTTGCTGTCTTTGGTCGCCTCGATAAGAAGTTTGTAGTACTCCACAGCCTTGGTTTTGTCAGGGTAATGGTCATCGTAAAGATGCGCCAACTTAGAATAACTCGTCGCCACGTAAGGCTTTCTTTCGTTAACCTCTTTTCGGATCAACATAGCCGTTTCGTAGGAACGCAATGCTTGCGCGGTACGCTCAAGTTTAAGATAGAGGTCGCCTAACTCATCGAGGTCGTTATCGTAAGTGATGTTTGTGGAATCCGGTGTCAACCCCCCATTACCTTTCCGCTTAACGTTAACGATCACCTCCTGGAGCTTGTCCGCCAGTTGAAACGCGTTGTCGGCGCGGGTTTCGTCCTTCATTGCGGCATAAATTTGGCCAAGCTCGCCGTAATTGTCGGCGAGAGCGCGCGCTGTGCTGGCGCCTTCCTCACCGCTTGAAATCTCCTGCTGCACATCGATTAGCTCGTTATAGGTTTGTGCAGCTTCGGCATGCCGGCCCTGGCCCCGGTAAAATTCGGCTAGATCCTTGAGCGCTCCAACCGTGCCTTCACCGGGTTTGTACTCCACTGTCTTGTAGGCATCCACCACAAGCTTGAGATTGTCTTCAGCCTCTTTGGGCTTACCGATATCGATATAGAGTTGCGCGAGGTTTTTGTAGCCGCTAACGGTCACCAGCGGATCCCCGCCTGCCTGGCTCTTCTGATAATCAAGCGCCTTTGTATAAAACTGTTCGGCCTTTTGAAACTGCGCTTCAGGAGTGAGGTTCAACCGCGAAGGCCCGGTGAAATTTGGATCGGAACGCTGCACGGCATTGTCGTGATATGAGTGGGCCAGACCATGATAGGTTTCAAAAAGAATTGGCCTGGACCCGCTTTTTGAAGCGCTTTCCAGGATCTCACGCGCCTGTTCATAAATTTCAATCGCCGACTCAAAATCTCGCGCCTCGTGATACGTATCGGCGAGGTGCGAAAGCGTCCAACCATAATCGTCAACAAACTGCTGCAACTGATCGCGCGTAAAGCTTGTGTCATACGCATCCGGCGAACCAGGCTGTAGCCGTTTCAGCTTTTCTTTGAGCGCCTGGAAGGCCGCTTGCGCCTGAGCGATGTTTCCGCGGCGGGACGATTCGAGCCCGGAACGAATTAACTCGCCACGCTCCAACGCATTCGTGACCTGGCGCGCGTTTTCTTCGGCCGATGCCTCAGCAGTTTTCGCCACGCGTGCGGCATCCAAAGCTTGATCAGCATTCCGTTTAGCGATGGCGGCTTGCTCGTTGGCGCGCGCCTTCTCGGCTTCGGCGTGCTTTCGTTCGTCCTGCGCCTTCGTTTCCTCTTGTCTAGCCCTGTCGAGCGCTACGACGGCCTCATCACGCCGCTGCCTGGCTTCCTCTCTCGCAGCAGTCACGTTGGTAACCGTCTGTTTTAGTTGGTTCGCCAGACCCTGAGCGAGTGCTTCACTCTGTCTGGCTTCCGCCTCGCTCTTCCGAGAGTGCGCGAAAGCTACTACCGCGGCGCCGGCGCCAAGAAAAGCGATTAGCGAGATAAGGACCAGCGCAAAGGTGAACCGGCGCATGCGCTGGGCGGCCCGATGCTGTTGCTCCGCATAAAGCTGCGCCTGTTCGAGTTCCCTGCGCTCGCGCGCAATCTGTTCCTCGCGTTGACGCTCGCGCTCAGCAACGGCAGCATCCCGCGCGACGCTGCTCTCATCGAGATAACGGAGCGCTTCTTCAAACTCCGGGTGATAACGCACTGCCCAGGCGCGGGTCGGCGCGTACCTGTCACGCCACTTGAACACCCACTGCAAGGTCACGTCGTCGAGCAGTCCGCCCTCGCCGCTGCGGTAGGCGATTGCGGCCTCGGCGAGCCGTCGGTAGATGCGAGCTGCCTCGGCCTCATCCCTGACCCACTCCTTCAACCGCGCCCAGTTCCGAATCAGACTTTCGTGGGAAATGTCGACTACGGTTTCAGGCTGCAGCGAAACTCCGGCTGGCGGCATTAAGAAAGATCGACCACCGCCACGAAAGACGTCAACGACTGTTACAACTTCCGCTACGCTCGCCGCCGCGATCGCGCAAATGTCTTTCAAGCAGGTTGGACGACGAATCTCGCGATTGTCCGCACCGCGCTCAGTCAAAGTTTTGAACAGGCTCTCAGCGATCATGCGACTGCGCTCGTTTGGCAATTCGTTGAAAGCTTCATCAGCGTGGATTGACAGCGCGTCTGCCATCGTGCCCACAGCTTCATAGTGCTCCAGGCCGATCGGTTCCCCGTTGCGATGGTGCGCGGCCCAATAATCCCAGGTGCGCATTAAGGCGTGCTGAAGAATCGGTAGCTGATCAGGGTTGTCGCCAACGTCGTTCATCAAGCGGTTCACAAGCGGCTCAGTGATCTTGCCGCGAGTAACGCCGACCGGGCCGGTGATCGCGAAGCGTCGTTCGTCGCGCGTCATGCGCGGGATCAAATACTGGCCGTCGTTAATCGCTTCAGGCAGTCCCTGAAATTGAGCGCAGTCGCCGAGAAAATCGGAGCGCATCGTCGGGACAATGTAGATCGGTAATTCACTTTGCTGCGCTGCTTCAAGCAGGAGCTTAACGAAAGCCGACGCATCGTCACCCATATTTGAGGTACGCGCGGCACGGAAACGAAATAGTTCCTCAAACTGATCGACAACTACGAGCAGCTTCTGCTGCTCTAAACGTGCTTGCCGGGTGGCATCAACCAAACCGAGCGAACCGCGACGCAACGTGGCTTCGATGACCGCTTGCGCTTCAGCGGGCGGCAAACCACCGCCGGCTTCCAACAGCACGCCTTTTTCCGCCAACGCCTCGGCGAGATTGCCAATCGGATCGCTACCCGGTCGCATGATCGCGATGCGCCAACCCGAGCCTGCTCCAGCCATCATGCCGCCGCGTAGCGCCGGCAGCAGTCCCGCACGTACCAGCGACGACTTGCCGCTGCCGGAAGTACCGACCACGGCGAGGAAATGTGAACGCTGCAGCCGTTCAATAAGCGCGTCCGACTGTCCTTCGCGCCCGAAAAAGAGGCCGTACTCGTCCGTTTCAAAAGGACGCAGCCCGGGAAAAGGATTGCCGATATTTTTTGCGTCCATCATTTTGGACCTCCCGCCGAGGCCTGCACTGCGGTGACAAATTCGCTCAGGTCGTTAGGATTGAATGCTGTGAAGTTGCGTATGACGTAAGGAACCAGGTGCGTTAGAAAGTCTTCCTTCTGTTCGGACGGTGGGGCGCCAACATAGACCGCGTTCGCGAGCCAATCATTCTCGCGCCCATAGCCATAGGCCTTCTGCAGATCTTCGAGATTCTTGCGGACCCACGGCTCGTCCCCACTGCCGAAGTAGACGAGCGCCGCATCACACTCCCTAAGATTCTTGCGGTGATAATCCATGAGCGTATCGGCGCCTTCCTGATCGAGCCAGGTAATCACTTCCAGGTTTTGCTTGAAGAGATACTCTTTGATCGGCCGGATCAAACTTCGATCGCGGTTTTCACAGATCAGGTAAACCTGCTTAAACCTTGAGTGCCCAACCTTCGGAACGGCAGCGGTCGGAGTAAGTTTTTCGACCATACGTGTTTTCAGATCTTCGACATTCGTTTGCAGGAGTTCGGTACCGGCTGCGATCCGCTTCTGCAATTCGGTCACAAAAGATGTCTGTCGTTCATCGCTGATCGGCATCGCTTCAGTCATCAAGCCAGGCGGCATCCAAAGCAACCTCAGAAACTCGGAGTTGGCGCCGCCATGCTCGGCAGCCAACTGTTCCTGAATGCGGACTGCGGAGCGCGCATCGTCTTCCGGCGTTGAGCCGTAACGCGTGCCGACCATGTGAACTGACAGCGCACAACGAGCGAGCGCTGCGCGTACACTCTGCTCAGTTTGCTTTACTTCTTCGAGCGGCAGTTTCTGTTCGGGCAATACGCCGTAGCCGCGTTGCCGCAGTTCATCGCGTACAAGGTCCCGCTCGTTTGTGAGATCGGAGGTAGTCTCTGCTAGGTAAACAAACTTGGCTGGCGGCGCCGCGCTTGCGCCATTGGGTTTAGCGCCGGCAGTCGAGGCGCTCGGCGCCGGAAGTTTGAGCGATCCGGTTTGTTTTGCTTCAGGATGTTTCAACTCGATGAGAGCCTTGGTGATGTCTGCGACCAGACGGTTAAGCATGCGCCAGTAAGACTTGTCACTCGGGTCCGTGTTGAATTCCGTCAGCAGGCCACTCGTGTCGTCTTCGGCGTAAAACTGATACCCGATAAGATCTCTGATTTGCACCGGTTCTAATTTTTTCAGATGGTTCGGCAACGGCGTCTTCACCACCTTAAACACACGCGAACGAAAACCGGGCGTGCCTTGGCTGACAGGCGACTCGCCTGCGTGGAATGCTTCCATCTCACGATTGCACCAGTCCGACTGCACGTAACGGGGACTGATCACCGGCACGAGCAACAGCGACCTGGTCACCCCTTCGCTGATCGCTCCCACCAACTGATCGTTCCCTTGCAAGTTGTGACCATCGCGCCAGATCGCGGGTTCGTAACCGAGTGCCTGTCCTACCAGAACCAAAAGTCGCTCATGCAATAAATCCACCCAACCCTTCTGCTGACCAAAGGGATTGACATCGTCAAGATGTCCGTAACTGATAAAGATGTCATGAGTGAAAGGCATAGAGTTTTGTACCTCCGGATTTGACTCGACCAGAACCTCGTTGCAGTGACCAAATTAGTGTTGGTGAAACGCCGCCGGCGCAGCCTGCTAAGGCCTGAACAGCAGGACTATCTAGAGACGAGGACGCGAGTACTAAGTCGGTGTATACATTGCAAAATGCGGGGCTGTCAATCAACCGACGACTCGAGCGTCAAGCGATTGGCTGGGACCGCGGGCGTCCCGCCCGCAACGCGCAGCAGGCGCGCAGGACTCTAATCACGTTTTCGCGCTTCGCGCTCATTGCGGGCGGGACGCCCGCGGTCCCAGCCAATCACTCGACCGCTTCCCTGCGCGTTCTCACCAACAACATCAACAACAAAGCAGCACTTGCGCCGATGATCGCACTCAATAAGAAAGCTGTTTGCGGTCCGCGCCAAACCCACATGCCACCCATTAGCAGTGAGGCCGGGAGCACAGTTATCCCGAAGGCGAGATTATACAAGCCATAAGCGGTGCCGCGTTGTTCGGGTTTCACCAGATCAGCCACCAGCGCTTTTTCCGCGCCCTCGGCTAAACCAAAATAGATTCCATAGATGAGAAAAAGTATCCAGACAGAAACTGCATTCGAAACGAAAGCGAAGCCCGCGTAAACCGCCGCGTAAAGAATCCAGCCGGAAACTATCAACCGGCGCCGGCCGAGCCGATCCGACAGATCGCCGCCGAAGATTGAACTCACAACCTTGCTAACGTGAAGCATCGCCCAAAGCAGCGGAATAGCGACAATTGAAACTCCCTGGGACTGTGCACGCAACAGCAGGAAGGCGTCGGAAGAATTCGAGAGCGTGAACAGCGCGACGATCGGTAGGAAGCGTTTGAAGTCGTGGTCAAAGCCGCGCAGCGAGAGCCGTACCGGCTGCTCGGGCGTGGCTGTCGCGGGCGTTGCTTTCGGAGACTCGCGAACGAACACTGCCACAACCAGCACCGCCACGAGCGCCGGTATTGAAGCAAGCAGAAAGATCCTGGTGAACTCCGGAGCAGTTGGCGCGTTACGATCAGTCGCGAACCAGAGCACCAACAGATAACCGAGTAATGGCCCAATGACCGCGCCGGTGTGATCCATCGCGCGATGAAAACCAAAGGCAAGGCCACGCTCCTCGACGCGTACGTTGTCAGCGATCATGGCATCGCGCGGTGAACTGCGGATGCCTTTACCAACTCGATCAACGAGCCTGAGCCCAAAGACTTGAGGCCAACTGCCGGCAAATGCCAACAGCGGCCTGGTAAAACTTGAAAGGCCATATCCAAGAACAACAAACATTTTCCGTTTGCCGTGACGATCGCTGAAGTGGCCGGCCAGCAGTTTGAGTAGACTCGAGATCGATTCCGCGGTTCCCTCGATCAAGCCGACAATTCCTGGAGAGGCGCCCAGCGTGAGCGATAGGAAGACGGGCAGTAACGGATAGATTATTTCACTCGAGGCATCATTCAGCAGGCTAACAAAGCCGATAGCGAAAACGTTGCGGGGGAGGCGACGGTAACGTTGCCACAATCCAGACGTTCCAGTGGCGCTGGCGAAAACCAACTCCGGATCGAGCGGATCACGAGCGTCGTCAGTATCAGCTTTCCCCATGATCTTAGTTGCTTTAAGGAGTGGGACTCCGACGGTTTGATCCGGCTGGCGTCCGGTTTGGTCTCGGCTTGGTTGTTAGACGAGTGCTCCACCACCAGAAGCCGCCTGCTCCTAACAATGCCACCAGAATCACGCCAACGATCGTTAACCTGATCACCCAGCGAACGGCCAACTTAGCAATCAAGACAAAAATAGCCAGCAAGACTACGCCGGCGATTATGAAGATGGTGGTGAAGGACATAAGAATCAGTGGGCGGTGTGCAGTGGGCAGTGGGCAGTTAATAAGGCAAAGTCAGTCAATGAAGTCTTAGTCATGTTGTATTGGGCCATGTCACAAAAACCAGCTGGCAGTGGTAGATCATTAGTCCCTCGCTGTACGTTCTTCTTTTCTGCCCACTGCACACAGCCCACTGCCCACTACTTCCGTACGTAGCTCGCTCGCACGATCGTCTTGATGTTTCCACGTACATGAAAGTCGCCCTCAATTTCCACGCTCAACGGATCACAGGCCTTGACGAAATCCTCCAGGATTATGTTGACCACATGCTCGTGGAAGATCTTCACTTCCCGAAAGGAGTTGATGTAGAGCTTCAGACTCTTGAGTTCCACGCAGCGCTCGTTGGGCATGTACTCAAGGCGAATGGTCGCAAAATCAGGAAAATCTGAAAAAGGACAGATGGCGGTGAACTCGCTGATCTCGAAATCAATCTTGATCTCGCGGCCGGGAAACTCATAAGCGAAGGTGTCGAGCGGGAACAAATTCATCTCGGCGCGCGGCGTGGATTGCACCTCCAGCCCCTGTTGGTTAGGTGGCGCAAGAGGACTTTCAGTTATTGCCATGGCTTAACTCCCTGAAAAATCGAAAGCCGATCTTAACTGAGAAAGATCAGGCGAGCAATTTGACTACGCGGTTAGTAGAGATGGGCTCTATTGGCATGCACTGAGTGGGGCTGCAATTGTTGTTGCACGTGAATCACGCAAAGGCTTTTTGGTTTTTGCCGAGGGTGAAGACCTTAACCAGCGCTAACCCCGCCACAAAACCGCCGACGTGCGCCGCATAAGCCACGCCACCTTGTTGCGATCCGCCACCCAGAAGCCCCAAGCCGCTAATCAACTGAAACGCAAACCAAATTCCGATTGCGACGTAGGCGGGAACGTCGGTGAGAAACCGAAACAGAATTACTGTAACGCGCCGCTTGGGATAGAGAAGGATGTAACCGCCGAGAACTCCCGAGATCGCTCCCGATGCGCCCAAACTTGGTATCAGTAAACTGGCCTGATCGGTTGCCAACACGACTGTCGTGATCACGTGCGCCAGCGAAGCAAGCACTCCGGTGCCCAAATAAAAGATCAGATATCTCAAGTGGCCCATCCTGTCCTCGACGTTGTCGCCAAAGATCCAAAGGAAGAGCATGTTGCCGCCGATGTGTGCAAGGCCTCCGTGCATGAACATTGAAAAGATCAGCGTGAGGTAAACGGAGAAGGGCGTCGGTTGCAAACCTGGAATTAACAGCTCCTGGCCCGTGACCGGGTGTTCCACCACGCGATCGGGAGTCCGGACATCGCGTCCGGTCACGATTTCCTGCGGCACGGTCGAGAAAGCGTAAGTGAACTTGTCGTTGCTGCCGAGTTGTTGCAGGAAAACAAAGACCAGAATATTGATCGCTATCAGTACGTAGTTAACGATGGGTGTGATAGTGCGATCGCTATTGTCGTCGTAAAGTGGGAAAACCATTTGTGTGCCCCTTGGTGCTAGTAAATCGCAATTCGTAAATAGTGAATCGTAAATCGTGAATAGATCCGTTTTCGCGACGGCCTCGAAATCATGAACGATTTCGGATACACAACTATTTACGATTCACGCTTTACTATTTACGTTATTCAGGCAGCGCCACCCCGGCGTGAACAATTGCGGGGTCATGCGGCTTTAAGAGTTCGTAACCTTCCGAGCGCGCTACAAACGTTGCCGCGGTAATGTCGCCGACAACATTCAGGGTCGTGCGACACATATCGAGAATGCGGTCCACCCCAAGAATGATTGCAATTAGCGCCGGATTGACCCCGATAGTAACCAACACTCCGATGATGAATGGAATCGAGCCCGAAGGCACTCCGGCTGTTCCAATGCCGCCAAGTATCGCGAGATAAACGACCATCAGTTGTTGGCCGAGCGAGAGATCGACGCCGGCGAGCTGGGCCAGAAAAAGCACCGTGACGCCTTCGTACAACGCCGTGCCATTTTGGTTTGCCGTCGCGCCGACTGCGAGACCGGCGATTACACCAACCGCGAGTCCAATCAGAATGCGCGTGTGTAACGCCATCCCCTTTGGTTTGTCGGGTGTCTCCTCATCGAGATCGGTTGTGACTTCCCGCTCAAAGGCGTCGGCATCAAGTGTCCGCTTCGTTTTGTCTTCAGGCATAGGATTGGTTTCGGGGTTCGGGTTTCAAGTGCCGAGTCCTTACTCGGGTTGCGGTGCTAATTCTTAACTTGGAACCCGAAATCCTTTTTCTTTATCGTCCCCAGCGCAGCTTATCGCGCAAGACGTCAAAATAATTTCGGTTCATAGGCTGCACCAGGTTGAACATAGTCTTGCTCTTGCGAATCATGACTCGGTCTTCAACCTTCAGTGGCAACCCAACCTGGCCATCCAGCGTTAGAGTTACGTCCTCCTGATCGGTCTTCAAACGCAGCTCAATGATTGAATCGTCAGGCACGACGATAGGCCGGTTCGAAAGCGTAAACGGGCAAATCGGAGTAATTACAACTGCGTTCATCGAGGGGAAAATAACGGGACCGCCAGCGGAGAGATTGTAAGCAGTAGATCCGGTCGGAGTTGAAACGATCAAACCATCAGCGCGAAAAGCGTTTACAAACTGTTCGTTTAGATGAGCTTCGATCTCAATGATACGCGCGAGCGCGGACTTATTGATCACGACATCGTTGAGCACGCGATTACGCGTAACACTTTCATCACCGCGGATCAGTTCAACGGACAACATCACTCGTTTGTCTAAACGATAGTTGCCGTCAAGAATCGATTCGAGTGCTGCGTAAAGTTCTTCAATGCGGAACTCCGCGAGATAACCCAACCTGCCGTAGTTAACGCCGAGCACGGGCACTTCCGTGTCACCCATCTGCCGGGCCGTGGCGATCATGGTGCCATCGCCTCCCAGCACCAGCATCAGATCTGCGCCGGCGGCAAGTTTCTCGGGAGACGCCTCTTCCACCGCGCAGCCGGTTTCGTGTTCAATCTGCGCGCGTTCGATTTCGGGACCGCCAACCAAACTGATGCCTCGCTTCGCCAGCCAGATGGCGAGCTCGCACATGGTCTTCAGCGCGTCCGTTTGATGCGGCTTTAGAACTATGCCAATACGCTTTATGGACGAATTCGTCATCGCGCGCTTGCAGTTCACCGACAGTTAGTTCTTGGGATTGAAGAAAACGCTGGCAATGGTAACTGCTAGCGTCACTGGGGAGCAACGTCGGGCTAAAGTCAGTCGTGTCCTAAATTCATTTTCTGCGTGAAACCTCTGTGCGCTGTGTCTCTGTGGTGGATAGACACGAAACACAACTCGCCACCGAGTCACAGAGGACACTGAGGACGCACAGAGAATTTTGACATTAGGACACTACCGCTAAAGTCGACGCTACTCATCGGAAGCGCGTGACCGCTCATACAGCGCGAGAAACTCGACGTTGCCGTCAGCGCCATGAATTGGCGACTCAATTACTTTCTTTGTTTGCAGTCCCAGATCCTGCGCCGCCTGATTTACTTCCGCGATTACGCGCGCATGTTTTTCAGGATCGCGAACGATCCCGCCCTTTCCCACTTCACCGCGTCCCACTTCAAACTGCGGCTTGATGAGCGTGATCAGTCGACCCAGGTCCTTCAGTAACGGCACTATCGCCGGCATGACCTTGGTTGCGGAAATAAATGAAACATCCATCACGATCAGATCAAACTGATGATTGAAGTCGCTTGGTTGAAGGTGGCGCGCGTTCACGCCTTCTCTAACTTCAACGCGCGCGTCGGTCCGCAAACGGTAATCAATTTGATTGTGACCAACATCAAGTGCGACAACGTAAGTTGCGCCGTGTTGTAGCAAACAGTCGGTAAACCCGCCGGTGGAGGCGCCCACGTCCAGGCATTCAAATCCATTTACGTCGATTTCAAATTTAAGCAGAGCAGTTTCGAGTTTGAGGCCGCCGCGTCCTACGTAGCGGGAGGTTGGATCGTCTCCGCCTTTAATACGCACCTGAGCGTCTGGCGAGATCGTATCTGAAGGTTTGTTTATGCGCTGTTCGTTGACGAGCACAACGCCCGCCATGACCAACGCTTGAGCTTTTGTGCGTGAATCTGCCAGGCCGCGATCCACAAGTAGCTTGTCGATGCGCATGGCCCGATCTCGAGGCTCGCGACGTTCGTGCTTCACGTCGACTACTTTAACGCAGAACGTGAGTATGAAGCTCGACTGTCAGGACGTGAGTCTCTCAGGCCTGACGTCGCGCGGCTTGTGAAATGGCGCGCGGCGAATCCCCGAGGTTAAGTTCACCAGCGCAATGCGGACAGAGCCAAACCTTGATGTTCTGTGCGTCAGCCCAGAAGAATGAACTCACTTTTCCCGCCACTTCCAACGCCCGATCGATAGGCAGCCGCTGGAGTGCCTGCACGTAAAAGGACCCGTTGTAGAAATCGCCCTCGACGCCATCGTCCCTGTGAATACACTCCCGCTCGCGAAACACTTGTTTCATAGAAATGCCTGCTTTCTCGCGCCGCAGCCGCGAAAAAAATATTGGTACAGAAAACGTCGGGTTCGCTTTGTGTGAGAGATATCAGGGCAAGCGACTTGCTAGTCGGACAAACCTCTTCATCGCTTGCGGCAGATAATGCCACCCGTCGCGGAAACAGTCAATAATCTATGATCGATGCAATATAACGACAATAATTCAACTCGGCGAGCAATCGAGGTTGGTTTTTCTGTAGGAACACCTATGGCCGCGGCGGACCTTCAAATATGTCCCTGATTCTCAACAAATCATCGGACGACCGGCGTTGGCGACGGCGCGCGTCCCTCGTTGCCTCACGCTCCGATATCCGTCTGAGACGCCGCTCATAAAATCGCTCGTCCCAATTCCGTTCTTCAATCTGCGGCGGCATCGGCGTTCTCGGTTTTTTCTCAACCACGCGAGAATTCCGCGAAACTGCAGCTGACGGTTTTCTGGATACAGCCGGCGCCGGAGTCTCAGTCTCAGGTTTGGAAGCAATTCCCGTGGCCGCGGCATCGACACTTTCAGCAATAGCAGCGACCGGCGCGTCAAAGGTAATTCCGGCGGCGCCGGGCGCAGCCTGACTTATCTCTGTTGACGCATTCTGTCCATTGTTCTGATACAAAAGCATCGCGCTAAACGCTCCCAAAGCTAGCGAACAGGCTACCGCGAGGCCAAACAGCAAGTGCTTCCTCGATCCCTCCTCGAACTGGATCTCTTCCAGCGGTACTACCGGTCGCGCCGAAAGCAGGGTGGCTTCCTCATCAAAATGCGGTTCAGTAAGTGACGATCCAGTTTCGAAATATTGTTCGTTTGTAGTATTTGATTCCATCACGTTCAATCCAATAGCGTGGTGCCGATACTTTTCCCAGGAAGCTTTTGCAAGCGCGAGGCCACGCAGTGAATTAGACGCAGCCCCGCTCTAAGTCATTGAGGAAACTTGGTAGGAGTGGTCGTTCGAAATCAGGGAAAGAGAGGCTCGCCGACGATATGGTGCACAAAAACAACGCGCCCGTCTGTCTCACAGTACGGGCGCGCAGGAATTCTTCAGCTTGAGGAAGGGGTCACCGACTCATCTTAGTCGGTTTCGCGCGACGGTCATCCAGGACGTCGATACTTTCTTTAACGCGTGTGTAAATGCCGTCGGCATCAAGTCCATACTTCGCCAGCAACAATTTAGGATCGCCGTGGGTAACAAGGCGATCCGGAATTCCCATTCTGACAACGCGAACCTTATCTTGCAAGCCGTTTTCTTCCAGTAACTCCAAAACAGCGGAGCCAAAACCACCCGCCAGATAAGCCTCTTCGACAGTGACAATGAGACGTTTGGTTTGCGCCAGGGCCAAAAGCAATTGCGCATCGAGTGGTTTTACAAACCGGGCGTTAACGACGGTAGTTTCAATCTTTTCCTTTGCCAGATTCTCAGCGGCCTGCAGTGCCGGATGAACCATGGAGCCATAGGCCACGATCGCCACCTCGCCACCGTCGCGAAGTATTTCACCTTTGCCTATTTCGAGCAGCTCAGGGGCGCGGGTTATGTCTGCGCCGATGCCGTTACCGCGCGGATAACGCATAGCGGCAGGGCCTACATGTTCGATCATCGTGTAAAGCATGTCTCGCATTTCGCCTTCATCTTTCGGCGCCATCACCGCAATATTGGGAACGGCGCGAAGATAGGCGATATCCAAAAGGCCGTGGTGCGTTGGCCCGTCACCACCGGCGAGGCCACCTCGGTCGAGGCAAAACTTCACATTGAGATTCTGTATACAGACATCGTGAATCAGTTGATCGAAGCCGCGCTGTAAGAAAGTGGAGTAGATTGCGCAAACCGGCTTCAAGCCCTCGACGGACATACCGGCAGCGAACGTAACGCAATGTTGCTCGGCAATTCCTACGTCATAAGATCGATCGGGAAACTTCTCGAGCGGCGTGCAAATCCCGGTGCCATCCGGCATCGCCGCGGTTAGAGCGATGATCTTCTCGTCCTGCTCCATCAATTCGGCGAGAGTGTTTCCGAAAACAGTGGTGTAGGTTGGAGCACTGGCTTTTGGTTTGATGGCCTTGCCAGTCTGCAAATCGAAAGGGCCGGTGGCATGCCAGCGATAGTAGTCCTTTTCAGCTTGCGGATGCCCTTTCCCCTTTGTTGTGAGCGCGTGAACCAGCACAGGTCCGTCCTTAATCTGTTGCGCCTCTCGCAACGCCGCTACCAGCGCGCGCGGATTGTGCCCGTCCACATAGCCAATGTACTTAAATCCGAGCTCGTTTATGAGCGCGCCCGGGAGCACCGCCGCAGCGATCGCATCTTTCATCGCCTTGGCAGCGTGATGCAGCCTCCCCCCCACAGAAGGAATCGCTAACAGCTTCTCTTCGACTTCATCTTTGAAACGATGATAACTGCCGGCACTTCGTATCCGATTTAGATAACCAGTCAACGCCCCAACAGCAGGAGCGATCGACATCTCGTTGTCATTGAGCACGACAATCAAACGACTCTTCAGGTGTCCCGCCTGATTAATCGCTTCCATCGCCATCCCGCCAGCCAACGAGGCGTCGCCGATCAAAGCCACCACGTGGTGATCTTCGCCGTTCTTGTCGCGAGCGATTGCCATACCGAGCGCGGCGGAAAGTGAAGTCGAAGCATGACCGGCGCCAAACGTGTCGTACTCTGACTCGTCGCGCCGCAGGAAACCGCTGATGCCGCCATACTGCTTGATGGTCGGCAGCAGATCGCGCCGCCCGGTCAGAATCTTGTGCGCGTAGGCCTGATGACCGACGTCCCAAACCAACCGGTCGCGCGGCGTATCAAACGCATAGTGAAGCGCTACGGCCAACTCTATCGCACCCAGGGATGCGCCGGTGTGGCCACCGATTCGAGACATTGTTTCGAGAATGTACTGCCGAATTTCGTCGGCAACAGGTTGCAGCTCCTCCAGAGGCAGTTGCCGCAAATCTGCCGGGGAGTTTATGTTCTCAAGAAGATGCATTTGCGCGGTATTGTAACGTGCTCGTTCAGATTTTTACTACTCACAAGTCTTTCGCGTTTTCCGGTCCGCAATAACGTCCAGGGGCAACCTTGACTCTTTGCGCTGTAAAGTACTCTGCTTGATTAACAAAGTCAATGGCCGTTTCTTTCCAAACTAATCGCCGCTTAACGGCGTCTAAGGCCATGTACTAGGGAGCCCAAACCCAAAATCTACAGCGGTGTGCAGCGAAATCCCCGAAAAGGAGTTGGAGAAGAAATGTTCTTAAGAAAATTTTGGTTAGGTATTATCGGACTCGTCCTCGCCGGTGGCACGAGCGTCTTTGCCCAGGAACCACGGGCACAAAAGCCCTCGACGCAGGATGGGGCTTTCCAGCGAGAACGAATCGAGCGGAGAGAGAGACTTCGTGAACGCCTCGGCAATCGCGAAGGAACAGAGCGGCGCCGGCAGCGCTGCACAGGTCGGATGATGCGCGAGTTGAACCTCAGCGAGGAACAGCGCCAGCAGGGCCGAGCAATAATGCAACGCCGGTTGGAAAGCATGAAGGGTCAGCGCGAAGAGTTGTTCAAGCTGCGTGAGAAGCGAATCGCGGGCACGTTCACGGCCGATGATGAGGTGCGCGCAAAAGCCTTGCGTCAGGAAATGCGGACGGCAATGGAAGGCGCTCGAGCCGAAATGTCAGGAGTCCTGAACGCCGAACAGAAGACCAGGCTTGAACAGATAAAAAAAGAACGCAAAGAAAAAATGGAACAGCGACTGAAAGAGCGTCAGGAACGTTTGAATAACAAGCCGATGTAAGAACAAGGTGTAACCCTTACGATGAGCAACGGCCCGGGTCTTGAAAAAGACGCCGGGCCGTTTTTGCTTTAACTCCGGGCCTGCGCTTCCTTCACACTTGCAACGAATTTATTCAATCGCTCTCGCAAATCGTCGCGCGCCGCTCGAAATGCTCTCAGTCTGGTTTGTTCAGCGCCGTCGACTCCTGCCGGGTCTTCTATGCTCCAATGAATCCGCCGTGTCGCACCGAGAAATACCGGACAGTTTTGATTCGCGTTATCGCAAACAGTAATTACGTATTCGAATTGTCTGGTCATGAATTCGTCGATCGACTTGGAGCGATGGCCAGTTATGTCGATGCCAATCTCGCGCATAACCTTGATCGCTTCGGGTCTGACGATACTCGGCTCGAGTCCGGCACTTTCGACGACAAACTCTTCTCCGCCGTCATGACGGAGCAACCCTTCAGCCATCTGACTCCGCGCTGAGTTGCCGGTGCAAAGAACCAGGACCCTTATTCGATCAGTCATGCTCGTGCTCGAGTGACAGCATTGCTGACTTCGCATTCTCTGGTTGATTAGGAGCTAACCAGCGAAAGAGTATTGTCGCAGCCGCAGCGCCGGCCAGTTGCGCAACGATGAAGCCAAAAGCGTCGCTTGGTCGGATACCGGCAAAGGTGTCGCTGAAGGCGCGTGCCAGCGTAACAGCAGGATTAGCAAACGAGGTTGATGCAGTAAACCAGTAGGCGGCAGCAATGTAGGCCCCCACGGCAAACGGGACAGCGTGAGCCCGAGAGCAAATACAGCCTCGGATTACTGCAAGTAAACCGAAGGTGGCAATGAATTCGCTAAACATCTGCGCACCGCCTGCACGAACATGGCGCGACGCCGAAAACACTGGCAGACCAAACATTACATGCGCTGCAGCGACGGCAGCGAATGCGCCCAGAATTTGTGAGCAGACATACACGGGAACATCGCGCCAGACCATACCTCCTTCACAGGCACTCGCGAGAGACACGACGGGATTGAAGTGGGCCCCGGAAATTCCTCCGAACGCGAGAATTAACGCGACGAGAGCTGCGCCAGTTGCGAGCGTGTTAGCAAGCAGGGCAATCGCCGTGTTGCCACCCGCCAATCGTTCCCCCATGATGCCAGAGCCAACAATGGCGGTTAACAACATCGCAGATCCGATCGCTTCCGCCGCGGCCCGCCGCCCTAAGTCAGGGATTATCGTTCAACACCAACTGGCGCGGGAATGCAGCATGCTGACTCCGCAGTCGCCATTGGTTCAACCTTTGTAGTCGCCTCAGGCAAATCGAGACCGCACTCGCACGGCGCACTCTCCGGCAGATTGTCCTGAAGCACGACAAAGACTTCCCACTCATTGCCATCAGGATCTCGCACCCAGGTTTTGTCCTGAGTGGCATAGCAACAGTTTGTCTGCATCTCATCTCGCGTAATCAGGCCGGACTCGAGCCACTTGTCGCGCATGGTAAGCACGTCGCTGGTCGTTGCGACCTGAATCCCCAGATGCGAGAGTGCGCCTCTGCCGTTAAAGGCGGTTTCGTTGAGCGTCAAATTCAGAGGTGGGTTTTGCACGTCGAATTTGGCGTATCCCGTTCTCACCTTACTGGGTTCGAGGTCCAGCATCTTCCGGTAAAATTCAAGACTCCTTTCGACGTTCTGAACATTCAATGCCAAATGCGCCTTCAGTGCGTGCACCGTTTTCTCTCCCTTGCCTTCCATGTTTTCCTCCTCTATAGTTTCATATGCGCTAAAGCGAATGTGACAATCTACGCCGCGGCGACACATCTGTCAAGACGCATATGAGAATTATTTCGGCTGACATGAAAACTGAAATCAGGGCGATGGCGGCAAGCGATTGGGGCGACTTGCGCTCCATCTATCTGGCCGGCATCGCTACCGGACACGCGACCCTCGAAACGGAACCGCCGACCTGGAAGGATTGGAACCAGGCGCACTTGCCTGCGCCACGCCTCGTTGCCGTTGCCGACGAAACAATTGTTGGTTGGGCGGCGCTGGGTCCGGTCTCCGCTCGCGCCGTCTACGCCGGAGTGGCCGAAGTCAGCGTTTACGTCGCTGCGGAAATGCGTGGCCAGGGCGTTGGCTTGTTACTGCTCAAGTCCCTGATACATCAATCGGAGAACAATGGTATTTGGACGTTGCAAGCCGGCATTTTTCCAGAGAATTCAGCCAGCATCTCGTTACACAAATCATGTGGCTTTCGCGAAGTCGGTAGACGCGAACGCATCGCCAAAATGAACGGAGTTTGGCGTGACACACTGCTTTTCGAGCGCCGCAGCACGCTTGCAGGCGCCGACTGATTTCAGCCGCAAGATCCGGATAGAAAATAGCTATTTTTGCGCCTAAATTAATCGCTGAAAAAGGAACTCTGAAGCACCAAAAATCGTAGTAATTGAACCCAAACAGGTAAATAAGGTCGGCATGGGCAACAAAGAATATCGCATCGCATTTCTGTTTAAGGCACTCGCAGATCACACGCGTTTGCGGCTAATTAATCTGATTGGCGACGACGAAGTTTGCGTCTGTTTTTTCGTCGAAGTCTTAAAGATTAATCAACCGAAAATTTCGCGACACCTTGCTTATCTGCGGCGGGCGGGGGTGGTATCCGCACGTCGCGAGGGCAAGTGGATTCACTATCGATTAGTTGAGCCGCCGGACCCCCATGCGGCCAATATATTTCGCGAAGTGCGAGCTGGTTTGCCTAACGATCCAGTGATGAAAAGCGATCGCGCGCGGCTCGAGAAAATTTGCGGTGCTGCCCGACTTCCAGTGCAACTCCAAAGAGCGCCAATTCCCGCCAGCCTCGGGGCCTAATCAAGGCGGCTGCAAACAACAAAGGACAGAACAATGGTTACCGCTATCGAACCTCTGCTGCGTGAACAATTAATCGATCGTCGTCAAAAGTTAACAACTGCCGCGAGTGCTTTTCATCGCCCGGCAGAACTCACCCGCCTTCTGGAAGAGGTAGACGCTGCTCTCCATCGCATGGATATTGGCACTTACGGCTTATGCGAAGTTTGCCATGACCCCGTCGAGACGGAGCGATTACTCGCAAATCCTTTGGCGCGGTTTTGTCTGGGCGACCTGACACACGACGAACAGCGCGCCCTCGAAGAAGATCTGGAGTTGGCCTCGCAGATTCAAAACGGACTGCTGCCAGTGCCTGATCAGAAGATTGATGGTTGGGAAGTTTCTTATCACTATCAACCTTTCGGAGCAGTCAGCGGTGACTATTGCGACTTGATCAGAAATGATGACGAGTCGCTGCATTTTGCGCTCGGTGATGTTTCCGGAAAAGGTGTGGCGGCGTCGATGCTGATGGCGCATCTCAACGCGATGTTTCGCACGCTTATTTCGATCAACTTACCGCTCGAGCAAATGGTTGAACGGGCCAGCCGCGTCTTTTGCGAGAGCACCTTGCCGACTCAATATGCAACCTTGGTTTACGGGCGTGCCAATACCAACGGAGAAGTAGAAGTTTGTAACGCCGGTCATCTGCCGCCGCTACTCGTTCAGGCGGGAAAAGTAAGTAGTATTGCCGCAACCGGCCTACCAATCGGCGTGTTTAGCAGTGAAAGTTTTTCTGTGAACCGAGTGCAAATGGCGAAGGGCGATACTTTGTTTCTCTATACCGACGGATTGTCGGAGAGTGTAGACGGGACCGGAAATGAGTATGGCGCTGAGCGACTATCGCAGCTTTTGAACGACAACTGTACGCTTTCGCCTGACTCACTGATTTCGCTCTGCCGCCATGAGTTGCATACGTTTGCTGAGGGAAGAGTTCCGAAAGATGACGTAACCCTGATGGCAATCAGGCGGACGAAGTAAGTTATTTCTTGTGGGTAGACGTAATTTGAAGTCCTCTGTGCAGCCTCCGTGTTCTCTGTGTCTCAGTGGTGAGGGTTCGACTAGTTTTTTCTCCACAGAGGCATAGAGGACACAGAGGTGGCACAGAGAAGAACTGAAATTAGGTCACTACTTTCTTATGCCTTACCTTGACAATCCGTCGTCGCGGATTAGAATGATTTTTCGTTTTCGTGGGCTGCGGAGATGTGGCCGAGTGGCTGAAGGCGGCGGTTTGCTAAACCGTTAAGGGTCTTAAAAGCCCTTCACAGGTTCGAATCCTGTCATCTCCGCCAAAACATCAGAGGTCAGCGGTCAGCAGTCAGCGGTCAGCAAGAGGCGTTTGGTCTTTTCTGACCTCTGATCTCCGACCTCTGACCTCTAAATTTATATGACCGTTCGCGTCCGCTTTGCTCCATCTCCAACCGGCTATCTGCACATTGGTGCAGCGCGCTCGGCGCTCTTTAACTGGCTCTACGCCCAAAAAACAGGCGGCAAATTTCTCCTGCGCATCGAAGACACTGATCTGCAACGCTCAACTGACGAGTCCACTCGTTCGATTATTGATGGCCTTGAGTGGTTGGGACTTACTTACGACGAAGAAATTGTCTTTCAATCTGCGAACGCCGACAAACATCGCGCTGCAGCCTACAAGCTAGTTGATGAAGGCAAGGCCTATCGTGATTTTACGCCTAAGGCCGAGCGTAACGATGCAACTGTTAAGCAAGGCATCGCCGAACGAGCGCGCGCACAGTCTGTCGAAGGCGCCGACCATCGCAGCAATCCTTTCCGCGATTTGTCGAAAGCAGAATCCGAAAGCCGCGCCGCAACAGGCGAACCGTTCGCTGTCCGACTTAAAGTTTCAGAAACTGGCAAGACCCACTTTGAAGATCTCGTCTTCGGCCCGCAAGAGCGCGACTATTCCGAGATTGAAGACCTCGTGCTGCTCCGATCCGACGGCCATCCGCTTTACAACCTATCGGTCGTGATCGACGACATCGAGATGCAGATCACGCACGTGATTCGCGGGCAGGATCATCTGACAAACACGCACAAGCAGGTATTGCTTTACGAAGCGTTGGGCGCCGGCGTCCCGCTTTTTGCGCATTTGCCCCTAATTCTGGCGCCGAACAAAGGCAAACTGTCGAAGCGCAAACACGGTGAAGTGGTTTCGTTAACCACTTACAGGGACCGTGGATTCATTCCCGCTGCGTTTCGCAATTTTCTGGCACTGCTCGGCTGGGCGCCGCCGGACGGGAAGGAAGTGCTCTCGGTTGAGGAACTGGTCCAGCAGTTTTCTTTGGAGCACATCCATCGTTCGCCCGCAGTTTTCAATTTTCAGGAAAATGATCCTCGTCACTGGACAGACGAAAAAGCGCTCTGGATGAACGCAGAATACATTCGCAACATGCCGGTCGAAGAATTGTTGCCAATGGTAAAGGCGGAGTTGCGCGCCACTAAGCTCTGGCGCGAGGAATATGACGACGATGATCGAGAATGGCTTTTGAAAGCGTTAGAGCTTATTCGCCAGCGCTTTTTCACATTGAAGGATTTTTCCGGACAAGGACGTGCTTATTTCTCCGATGACTTCGACTTTGAGGAAGCTGCTGTAAACAAGAACCTTCGCAAGGATCCGCGCCTCAAGGAACTCTTGCCGGCACTCGCAGACAGCCTGGAAGCCACGGATCCTTTCACTGCGGAAACTGCCGAGGCCGCACTCCGAAGGTTTGCCGAGGACAACGACGTCAAAGCGGGTTTACTAATAAATGCGTCGCGGACGATGTTGACCGGCCAGTCGGTTGGACCGTCGATGTTTGAAGTATTTGATATTCTCGGACAAAAACGTTCTGTTGAAAGACTTCGCAGTGGAGTACCATGGTTCGACGCTGAAGTTCTTGGTGATGGTTGAGAGTTTTACGGTGCGACGCTCCGAGAACTCTAACCGCGAAAACTAGAGAGGACAAAAAAGATCATGATCAAAACATTACTAGTCGCGGCCGTCATGGTTTTCTCAATTAGCTCCGCAGTTTTGGCGCAAAACTCGAATTCCTCTCAGACCGTCCGTCCTCGTACGACTGGAACGCCGTCTAATACAAACAAGGCCACGGATCCACAGAAGAGTACTGACGTACAGCAATCAACAACGCCGAAAGCGGCAGTGCGGCATACGGAGACGAAACCAAAAGTTGCAAGCGAAATACCGGGCTCGCCGAGCGTCGCAGCCGCATTCAACGCCTTGATTAATGGAATCCGGCACGCGGATGTTAAGGCCGTTACCAGCGTCTATCTTGAGTCGCCGCGTTTGGTCCTGTTCAATAACAACGGCAGCGTTACCAAGGGTTGGGAACAGCTACGCCGCAATCGGGAGAGTTCATATCGAGATATGAAGGACGTGAAATTGGACGTTCGCGATCTTTCGATCACCATGCTCGGTCGCGACGGCGCCGTGGTGAGTTGCTTGTGGACGCAATCACAGACTTTCAAAGGTGAACCCGAGACAGCCTCAGGGCGAATGACACTCGTCTTCAAACGCGTAGGAAAAGATTGGAAGGCGATTCACCTGCACACGTCGCCGGATAGACCTGACCCTTCACGCGTGCTTCCGTCGGAACAGTCACCGACACCGTGACCACGCCTTAAGTGAAAGGTATACGCCGGCCGAAGCGCAGCCGGCGTTTTCACAAACTTGTGGTTAGCTTACGCGTTCTTATTATTTCCAGGACACGTCCAGCCGCGATCCCGCCGAGAATCGAGAGAAACGGAAAGACCTCAACCAGGTAGCGCGGTTCCGGATTCTCGAGCGACGAAAAGAAACCGACCCTTAGAAAAACCATCAAGGCCGTCAGCAATAACCAGAGGCGGGCGTTGAAATCTCGCGCTTGCCATAGAAACCAGGCCCCGGCAATCCCAAGCAGTGAGCAAACCAACGTTAGGCCGGCAAACAGCGGCAGCAGGTATTGCTGATAAATATCGTAGTCGAGATCGTCGAGCGGAAGAAGCTGCCCCTGAAACGGGTAATAATCAGAGTGGGTATCGAACCACATTGAATGGGCACGCCTGAGCGGTAGCCAAACATAGTAGCGCAGCGGATGGCGGGCGATGCGTTCGCGAGCGATTTGCGCGAAGGCGGCATCGATCTCCGGTGTCATCTCAACAGATTGATCTGATCCGGCTTCCACTGAGTTGTTCTCGTCAGCCTGATCCTCCTCGTCACCTGCCGCCTCTTCGTCGCCGTTAGCTTCGTCCTCATCACCGCTGCTATCTGCGCTTTTGTCAGTCTCAGTCTTCTCGTTCGCTTGCGAAGGATCTTCCGCACCGCCGGGTTTCTTTGAATCCTCTTGATCTGTAAAGAGCTCGGGTTCTTCCACAGGGTGGTTGTATTTTTCGAACAAGACACCCACTCGCTGCTTTTCTTCCGGAGAATCAAAAGCTGTGTCCGGCATGCTAGCGAGCTTGATCGGGCCGGCATCAAGCATCCAGATGCTGGGGCCGATATAGCGGCCGTCGTCGATCCACGTCCGCACCCAGGTGAAATATCCGCGCGGCACAAATTCACCAGGCATCTCCGCGTGCGCCGGCGAAAGCGGTTGGAAAAAATGGAATACGCGGTAATTGCGAACTGCCCAGGGCGCCAATGCCAAACAAAACGCCAACGAGAAAACTGCGCCGAGGTATGAGGTTCGCGCAGTGCGGAACAAAAGCTCGTCGCGCTTGCTTTCTAACTTCACCTCGGTGGAGCGGCTTAAAGTAGCGACAACGAGAGTAAGTCCGAGCGCTAATGCAAACAGTCCGCTATCCGGGCGGAACAGGACCGCGACTCCGGCAATCAGTCCGGTAGCCACCCACAGCCACAATGTCTTTCGTTGATTCGTGGATTTGAGCGCCAGCGTGGCAGTCAAACACATAGCGGCTACACAGAACATCGTCGGGGTTTCGCTGAGAATCGTTGCCACGTAGATCGCCGTGAAGGGACAGACTGCGGCGAGCACAAGCGCAGCGATTGAGCTGCGGTGCTTACGTTTCTCATCGGGCTCCCACAGAAAGGCAAGAAACGCGATCATCGCGCAGGTCGCTGTATCCACCAGCGCCTGAACAACGCGGACAGTGGTCTTGTCGTTGCCGGTGCCTAGTGAATATATTCCTGCGAGAAATAGAGGATAACCGGGCATCCGTATGAGCGACGGCGCAAAAGGCGGTTCGCTGTCGTGAGAATAGACATGCTTTTCGCGGATGTTGCGAGCTATCTGATCATAAACTCGGCCATCGTCCGGCGAGTCATTCGGGAGAAAACGAGCAAGGGCAACGCGAAAAGAAAACGCCGTAATGAGTATCAGCGCATATACGAGTAATCCATTTTGTTTGCCGCCTGGTTTTTTTGCCATAGTCGCAGAACAAGGTCAGAAGCCAGAGACCAGAGGTCAGAAGCCAGAGGTCAGAGGCCAGAGACCAGAGGTCGGAGATCAGAGATTAGAAGTCAGACAAACACCATCATGTGATAACCCGCATATGATAACCCAATAGTTAATCGCTGCCTTCTGTCCTCCGCCCTCCGTCCTCTGTTCTCTGCCCTCTGTCTTCCGTCCTCTGGTCCTCTGTGCTCACTGCGCTTCCGCCGTCGCTTTGCGATCAAGCTTACCCCAGCCAACCACAGAGCCTCGCGTCGCTACTGCGACTGACTTAATCATGACGTAGTACATCACCTGGCGATAACAGAAGCGCTGCAGGAAGAGCCACCACAGCAGGCGCCAGTGCTCCCTCTTTTCCAGTAGAAACGCAAAGCCGGCGGCTACCCAGTCAATGGCCAGAAACAACGCGTAATAGAACAACACCTGACGCAACGCGGTTGACGAATAGCCTACCGGCTGCTGCAACCGATCCAGTCCGGCGACAACCAAAGTGTAAACGAGCATCAGATCCATTACCGGTGATATGAGCGGAAACAGAATCTGAAAAATCCAAACATTGGGTAGGGCGACAAACCCCAGCGCTCCGTAGCGGGGACGAAACAGCGCGTCGATATGTTTGCGCATGCACTGCAGCGTGCCAAAGGCCCAGCGGAAACGCTGCTTTGCGAGGGTGCGCAGGTCATCGGGTGCTTCAGTCCAGGCGATGGCGTCCTCTTCGTAACCAATGCTATGACCGAGGCGACGAATGCTTAGCGTCAAGTCCTGATCCTCCGCGAGAGTGTCGGATTGAAAGCCGCCGGCTTGTTCAATCAGATCGCGCCGCCACGCACCCACCGCCCCCGGCACCACCGTTATGCAATTCAGACTCGCGAAAGCGCGCCGATCCATGTTCTGCGAAGTGATGTATTCAAGCGCCTGCCAGCGCGTAACAATGTTGATGCGATTGCCGACCTTCGCATTTCCGGCGACAGCGCCGATCTTTGGATCGTAAAAGCGATGCGCCAGCGCGCCGATAGTTTGCGGCGCAAATAACGTGTCGGCATCGAGCGCGATCACTATTTCGCCTTTGGCATATCTCATTCCCACATTGAGCGCTGCTGATTTCCCGCCGGCAGCCGCTGATAGCAATCTCACGCGTTCGTCACCGGAAAATTTCTCGCGAACGACTTCGCTCGTCCTGTCTACCGAGCCATCATCCACTACGATAATCTCGTAGTTCTGGTAGTCAGAGGCCAGCAAACTCTTGATTGTGTTTTCGATTACCAACTCTTCGTTGTACGCGGGAACGATCACAGACACGAAGGGTGTATACGCTGCACCGGCGTGCTCGTGCTCGCGGCGCCGCGAGCGCAACCACTGCGCCAGCGCGAGCGTGCCGATGAAAACCAGCCGCCCAAGTCCGAGCACGATCCCGATCACAAAAACCCATTGAAGTACCCAACCGATCGTCGTAAGAAAGAAGAAGGAGACAGCATTTGACCTAGTGATCACGCGCTCGCGGGCTGGGATCAATGGCATGACCTGATCTCTGGAAATCCCGGCCAACTCAGAAACGGGCACAAAACGAAATCCGCGAGCGCGCAGAACTCTAATTAGTTCCGGCAGCGCGGCAACTGTCGCTGAACGATTCCCTCCCGCGTCGTGCAGCAATACCACCTGCCCGCGAGTGTCCGGATTCTTGTCGTCGACGCGCGCCAACGTGCGCTTGACGATGTCGTCCGCAGTTACCGGCAGCTCCCAGTCATCCGGATCGATGCGCACACCCACCATCAGGTAGCCGAGCTGTTGGGCCAGCAGGGCCGGCTCCACTTCCTGAGGCTTGTCTGCTTCCGCGTCACCAAAATAAGGTGGACGGAAGAGCACCGTGGATCTGCCGGTCTCAGATTCAATCAAGCGTTGCGTGGCATTGAGTTCAAGATCAGTTAGCGATGCTGGTATTTCACCAAGGTTCGGATGCGTGTAAGTGTGGTTGCCAATCTCATGACCTTCATTAACGAGGCGGCGCAACAAGTCGGGATAAGCTTGTCCGTTTTTCCCGATGATGAAGAACGTGGCCGGGACTTTTTCCTGTTTCAGAATATCGAGAATTGCCGGGGTCCAGTTTGGATCCGGGCCGTCATCAAAAGTCAGCGCGATTAGACCGGGATGATCGCCGCCGCGCTCGATGACGTAAGACGAAGGTATGGCGACAAAATCTTCGTTCTTGATGTAACCGTCGGTGCTGTTTACGTCCAGATTGCGCCAGCCGTCCTGCGGTCGCGAAACGACTTTCAATATCTCGCCGATACCTTCGAAATCAACCTGGTAACCATAGACGATCTTTTTAAGAGTATCAGCCGAACCAGACGATGCCTCACCGAGCAACGACCATACCGACGGGTCCTCAGAACCTAACCGCCAGATCGCAAAGCCTGCCGGCTTGAACCCGCTCGCGGCCCGCATCTCGTTGTAAGCTGTGACGGCATCAAGAAACCAAACGCTGTGGTGTGTCTCGTTCTCATCGTCGTATTCGAACGTTGGCGTATGCGTAGTTGAATCGAAAACAATCTTTGCCTCGGAATCGCGTGCGGATATGACTGCCTCCTGGAAGGTTAGTTCCTCGGCTTCTGTTTTACCTTCGGTCCAGTCGTAGCCATAGTTTCCCAGCGCGACAATTGTCCGGGCCGGATCAAGATCGCCCATCCGCTGCACGAGATTATCTGCATACCAATCCTGCGCTGCGATCGTTCCCGGATCACTGCCCGCCCAATGTTGGTCGTAGGCCATCAAGATCGTGTAGTCGTTGGCAGCCGCGTAATCCTTGTATTTCCAACCTGGATCCGCAAATGGAACCGCCTGCACCACCAACAAGCCCTTGGGCGCAAACACGGCGTGGAGCTCCTGAACGAAGGTGAGCAACGCCGGTTGAGTTGCGAGCGTCGGCTCTTCAAAATCGACGCAGAGACCGGCAAACTTGTTCGTCTCAACAAATTTCGTGAGCGCGCTAATCAACTGTTGCCGGCTAGACTCGTCGCCTATTGCTTGAGTTAGGAGTTCCGAGTCCCACTTTTCGTCAATCAGGTTCTGCACCATCGGGATGACCTGAACTTGTGGTCGCGTTTGCCTGATCAGATTGAGCGCCGGCGCGTCGACGTCAGTGGCCAACGGGTTGCTGCCGCTAGCCGCATCCTGCAAGTGCGACCACTCAGCGATGACCCAGTCCAGGTGGTCGAGGTTCCGTTTTAACGAGGCGTAACTAGACTCGTCCCAGTTGATGTAAAAGCCTATCGACAGCGGGCGCGAACTGGGAATTACAGGAGCGGGCAGCGTTGGCGGCGGCGGCACGACTGCCGTATGGGTCCGTCGCTTCGCCGGTAACACTCGCGGAGTGGCAGCCAGCGCGCGTTGCAAATCGGCCTGGGCCTTACGTGCTTTTAGTTGACTGGGGTTCGCTGGTGCGACCAACGGCTTCGGCTTGATGTCTGAGCTCAGCGGCAGACTCGCGACGGCACGAATATTGAGACTGGGAAGCGCTGGATTAACCAGGACACTGGCGATGAGAGCGGCTGCGAGACTGGTCACAACAACCGCCAAAGCCATCCAGGTGCGGCGCACTCGCTTCCAGCGCCGGCCGGCCGGATCATAAAACACAGGGGAATCTGCGGATGACAACGAAAAGCACTCCTACTGCACGAGAGAAATTCTAATCTCTCACTGCTGCTTTTGTAACGCAAGCTGTTAGCTTGCGTATTGGGTTCGCAAACTAACAGTTTGCGTTACATAAAAATAAGTGAAGCCGCCCAACGCTTGCGCGCGAGCGGCTTCCGGTGAACTGTTGGGATTGGCCTGAGGCTAACTCTTGTGCTGTCCTGAAAAGACGAGCACTAGCAGTAAGACGACTGAACCTAAATCCTAACTAGTTACGATTTGGTTCAGAGGTCAGGCCGCAGCCACCTCACTGTGATAAAAACTCATATATTTACAATCACCTCCTTTCCAGTGTTGGCGCGATAATAAAATAGAAGCGATC
>DASYLB010000048.1:0-18424 GCA_036009765.1 Pyrinomonadaceae bacterium
GAGAAACCTCATGAACATCGAAGATAGAAGATTCAATTCACTCAAGGTGCTACTCCTGTTGGCAGTCTTCACGATTGTTTCAGTTACCTTTTGCTTCAAGATCCTTGCTCCGAGTCTCGCTCAAGATGGAGAAAAGAGAGAAATCGAAGATCAGATTCCCAAACACCTGCCGTTGAAAGTGAAGCTGAAGAAAGAGAAGGAGGAGAAGGTCAAAGATTTTAGGAATGACGCATGGGTGCTTGATTTCGAGCTTGAAGTCACGAACACATCTGAGAAGCCCATTTACTTCTTAAATATGTACGTATTGTTGCCGGAATTTGTTGTCCCAAATGGCGGGATAAAAGGAATGCCCTTGCGGTACGGCAGAATCGATTTCGTAAAGTCGGCTACCAGACCGCTTCCCGATGATGTCCCTATTCAGCCGGGCGAGACCTATATCTTCAAAATCCTTGACCAAGACCAACGAGCCTGGTCCGTCCGCAAAGCCGCTGGGCTGGCGCCGAATCCCCGCAAACTTCGACTCATCTTCTCGGATTTAAGCTTTGGCGATGGCACTGGCTTCAGTGGAACGACCGGTTTGCCCTATCCCAATAAGCAAATATCCAAGGCTGATCTTGATGCGCGCTGCCTGGAGCAACGCGCGCAGAAACAAGAGTGGCGGGGAGATGTTCGGATCGGGCCGCCTGAACTGCTCATTCGTCAACCTCTGTTTGAAACAAGACCGGCAGCAATCCTGCCGGTTCGCTTTTTTGAATCGACCTCAGTTCCCGTAAGGCCACCACAATCCGGACTCTGCTGTCCGGGGACTCAATGTTCCTTTCTGAAACCAAGTACGTATTTTTGTTCGTGTGGTGTGGCTGTATCCGTTGACACAGCGTCTTGTTCTGACCCGGAGGGTCAGTGCGCAACCGCGCAGTACGTGGACAGAGACTGCGAGGGGTTGGGCGTCAAATGCCCCGAGTATGTCCGAAACACCGATTGCAACACCGGCGGTCCAACCCCAACACCAACTCCAACGCCTGTTCCCTGTCCCGAGACTAGTCCGGGAAATTGTTCTAGTGGCATTCCCATAGACTACTGCACTTACGATTACCCGCCCGGCATTGACCCAGGTTGCCCACCGTTCTATCACACTGACCAGGGAGGGTGTTGTGTCCGCGATGAATGTCCATTGCCAACCCCAACTCCGCCTGATTGCTGTAATGGTCACGGTTTTCTTTCCTTCTCGCCTCCACCAATTTGTAGTTGGTCGTGTCTTCCGCCGCTTCCGAGCGAGTGCAACGAAGGAAGCGGATTCCCGTCTGACTATTGTGCGTATCCAAGTGGTTGTCCGTCTCCCTATTACGATGCGGGCGGGTGTTGCCAATACAGCATTACTCCGATCTTAATCGATGTTGACGGCTCCGGATTTCATCTGACGAATGCCAACCACGGCGTTTGGTTTGACTTCCCCGGCCGGGGTATCAAGCGCAAGATTTCGTGGACGCAGGCAACTTCGACAAATTCCTGGCTGGTGCTGGACCGCAACGGCAATGGAACGATCGACAATGGTGCAGAACTGTTTGGCAACTTTAGCCCGCAACCTCATTCAGCCGAGCCACACGGATTCATAGCTCTGGCTGAGTATGACAAGCGAGCAAACGGAGGCAACCGTGATGGGGTGATAAATCGCCAGGATAGTATTTTCGTTTCGCTGCGCTTATGGCGAGATGCCAATCACAATGGCTTCTCCGAAGCCGCCGAGTTATCAACTTTGCCTCAGGTTGGACTTAAAACGTTGGACCTGGACTATAAGACATCGAGACAGACTGACCCATATGGCAATCAGTTTCGTTACCGTGCAAAGGTAAAGGATACCCACGACGCGCAGCTTGGCCGTTGGGCGTGGGACGTTTTCCTGGTAAGGTCGCCTTAGCGCAACAAAAAACACCAGAAAGAGAAGGCGGGCCGACGTGTCCGCCTTTTCACAAATCCAAGCTGACAATACTCCTAGTCACGCTCTCGGATTCAGCTAAAAAAGCCATCGAAAATGCCTTGACGCCCTAAGCAAACAGGAGTAAAACGCTCATGTAACCAGGCTTCCCTCTGCCAACATCGCGCGATGCTGTGCAAGCCTTTCCTCTCAACACTTTCAGGTTGGTTCCGACCGATAACTGCGAAGAAATGGCTCCTCTGCCAACGTCAAGCGACGCAAGTGCAATCAGCCTCCGATCTGGTGCGAGTTTTTGAAAGGAGTCTGCGTATGAAACTGATCCGACTAAGCACACTATTGGCTACCGTTGTAGTCCTCGCCAGCGGTTTAGTCTTCTACACTCTCGGCCATGCCGGCAAACTGCTGGCCCAAGATCCCGACAAGTCGTTGGACATCGAAAGATACGCGAACGAACCATTAGAGATGGTTGAAGTCACGGTTGGAGAAAAGTCTCTCAAAAGAGATATCAAACTCAAATTGAGGGACAACAACAGTAAATGGGGCCTTGACACTGTCAAGTTCAAGGAAAAAGAAGGATGGTTCAAGCGTTTGAAGGTGAGACTTCGTAACGTCTCGGGACGACCCATCTACGGCTTAAGAGCGGGACTTGATTTTAAGCCGAACAATGAAAGGATTTTGTTCCGATTGCCCTTGGTTTGGTCCAAAGACTTGGGTAAGGAACCGCTCCAGCCAGGAGAAGAGATCGATCTCGAAGTGGCCGACAATTCGGCGAAACGCACCGCGGATCGAATGATACCGTACGGTGCAAGTGCCGACACATCGTCGGTGAGCTTATCCATCGACGACGCTTATTTCAGCGATGACCTCATGTGGTCAAGAGGAATTCTACTTCGACGCGATCCAGGTAACCACCGGAAATGGGATGCCCTTGACAAACCGGAAACTCCTGGAGCCAGCCTGTTCAAAGAACCGGCTGGCTTCAAACTTGGAGCCAGTCTGTCCAGAGAACCGGCTAGCTTCAAACTTAAGGGCTTCGAAAATGCACATACGTCAACTCAAGGAGGAACACAAAACTGCCAGGCAGCATATGGTGGTAAGCAAGAGTTTCAATGCGCCGATGATTACGATTATTGCGACCGAATATACGAACATGGCAACGGCTCCGCCGGTTATTTGTCGGCCACAGAGCAGTTCGGGGACTGCGAGAGAACAGGCGTATCTTGCCTGATGGACACAACACACTCCAGGCTTACCTACGATCCTTCGTGCCCGACACCAACGCCGACGCCTACCACCTGTAGCGACGACACCAATTGTCCCTCTGGATCTCATTGCAACTGGGAAGTCGGCAATGTCTGTGTGCAAAACTATACGACTTGTGTTGACACTCAGCACTATCAGGACACCTGCATCTACAATGGAGGTTTAATGAATGAAAACTGTTGCTGCGTTTACCCGTCCTGCCCAGGCACCGAGTGCAATGAGGGCGGTAACGGCATTCAAGTCGACTATTGCCAGTATCCATGGGGGTGTGGGAATGGTTGCCCAACTGGATACTACAACGCTGGTTCCTGCTGCCAGCCACAATCAGTTAGCCCAATCATCGTCGACGTGGATGGTTCAGGGTTTCGTATGAGCAGTGCCGCTAATGGCGTCTGGTTTGATTTCTTCGACGCTGGGAGCCGCATGAAAATCTCGTGGACGGCAAGAAACTCCACTAATGCATTCCTGGTCCTGGATCGAAACGGTAATGGTCGAATAGAGAATGGCAAAGAGCTATTTGGCAACCTGACGCCGCAACCGTCATCACCAGATGCAAACGGATTTCTTGCTTTGGCCGAATACGACAAGCCCGCAAACGGCGGCAACCGTGACGGCGTTATCAATCGCCACGATGCCATCTTTGATTCGCTGCGACTATGGCAGGACGTGAATCACAATGGCTCCTCCGAATCATCCGAGTTAAGGACCCTCTCGCAAATTGGCCTCAAGACCCTGGAACTTGACTACAAGGAATCTCGGCGCACAGACCAATACGGAAATCAGTTCCGCTATCGTGCTAAAGTGAAAGACACACGCGATGCCCAACTGGGTCGCTGGGCTTGGGATGTGTTTCTGGTACGGGCGCCATAACCAAAAACCTCGATCAAGTTAGACCGGTACTGCGGCAATCGTTCGATTGCTGCAGTATCGCAAAGGTGCATCGTTTCGGATCGAGTCCGGTCCCCGGCTCTGAGTTGCTATTCCCTTCCAAGCTTCAAAAGAGATACCTCTGACCGAAAGGAGGTGGCTCTAACCGCCAACTGTCTCAAGCACTTAACAGTCAAAAGCAACAATTCTTGAAACAAAAAAGTTATAGACCGTCCCTCCATTTTCTGTTACATTTGCGACCCTAAGCGTCCCATCCAGAAATCTTCCGCTACTCGAGTCAGGGATGTGCATTACTACGCTTTTGCTTCAAGAATCACGAACAACCGAGTACGCAACGCAAGTCAGGAGACCGCGAATTGACCACGGCAATTGAGCAGACGCTCGAAACCTATGGCATCGAGAATTGGGGCGCAGGATACTTTGACGTAAATCGCAAGGGAAACCTGATTGTCCGTCCCGCCGAAGGTGACACCCGCTCCGCCGATCTAAAAGAGATTATCGAGGACCTGGCCCGGCGTGGAATTGGTGCCCCTGTGTTGTTGCGCTTTCCTCAACTTGTCGCAGCCCAGGTTAGAAAATTACAACGCGCCTTCAGCCGTTCGATCCGAGAATTTGAATACCAGGGCGCGCACATGTGCGTCTATCCGATGAAGGTCAATCAGCAACGCTCGGTGGTCGAGGAATACCTGCGCGAAGGTTCGCGCTACGACTTCGGTCTCGAAGCTGGATCGAAAGCTGAACTTTACGCCGCACTGGCGCTGGAGCAAACACCCGACAGCCTGCTGGTGCTGAATGGTTTCAAAGACGAAGAGTTCATCGAACTGGCTTTTGCCGGCGCCCGCTGCGGCAAGCGCGTGGTGATCGTGATCGAAAAGCTAAATGAACTTGATCACGTACTGAACATCGTCGAGCGCCAGGAGGGAGGCAATATTCCCATCCTCGGTATGCGCGTCAAACTTTACTCGAAGGGCTCAGGCCGTTGGGAAAAATCTGGTGGCGAAGCCGCCAAGTTTGGCCTGACGACGACCGAGATGCTTGAAGTCATTCGTCGTCTCGAAGAGGCCGGCCGGATCGACATGCTCAAGCTGCTGCACTTCCACATTGGCTCGCAGCTTACGGACATCAAGCGCATCAAGAACGCGATGAAAGAGGCGGCTCGCGTTTACGCCAAGGTTTATCAGATGAAGGTGCCGGTGGACCTGCTCGATGTCGGCGGCGGAATGGCGGTTGACTACGACGGCTCCAAGACCGCATTTGATTCATCCGCTAACTACAGCGCACAAGAGTTTGCCAACGACGTTATCTACACCATCAAGCAAGTCTGTGACGATGAAAACGTTCCGCACCCGACTATCATCCAGGAGTCGGGACGCTTCCTGTCGGCTTATCACGCTCTGATCATCACCAACGTCCAGGACGAAATCGAAACCGTTGTTGAAGACATAACCCCGATCGAAATCGATGACGACGATCCGCAGGTCGTCACTGAACTGGGCGATTTGAGATCGTCGGTAACAGTTAAGAACTACCGCGAGTATTACCACGATGCTTTAGAGCATCGTGAAGAGTTGTTCACGTTGTTCAACCTTGGCCTCGTGTCGCTCGAAGATCGCGCCAAGGGTGAAGTGCTGTTCTGGGATATTTGCGAACGCGCTGACAAGTATGCCCAGCAGGCCAAATACGTCTCCGAAGAGTTTGACGATCTTCGCCGCTTGCTCTGCGCCAAGTATCTAACAAATTTTTCAGTGTTTCGATCTGTTCCGGATCATTGGGCGCTCGATCAGCTTTTTCCGATCGTGCCGATCCACTACCTGAATAAGCCGCCAACTGAATACGCAACACTCTGCGACATCACCTGCGATTCGGATGGCGTGGTTGATAAGTTTGTCGATCTGCACGATGTGAAGCAGGTCCTAGAGTTGCACGCGCTGGTTCCGGGTGAAACCTACTATCTCGCGTTCCTGTTGGTCGGCGCCTATCAGGAAGTAATGGGCAACAACCACAACCTTTTTGGCACGCCCCACGAAGCACACATTTACATCGACGATGAAGGCTACCTGATCAAGAAAGTCATTCGTGGTACCACCGTAGGCGAAGCGACCGAGCGAGCGCGCTATGAGAAGAGCCTGCTCCACGATGGCTTCCGCCGGTTGATCAATCAACGCGTCAAGGAAGGCGAGCTCAGCGAAGCCGAGGGCGCGGACCTGGCACAGTTTTATGAATCGCGTTACGACGCTTATACCTATCTTTCGGTCAATGGCGCGAAGGTTCGCTCGCGACGTCGCACCGATTTTCAATAGTTTTTGAAGTGGACTAGCAATCATTTCTTCGACGTTCACCATTTGAGAGGTTGACAAGTTTTATGGTTACGCAGCGAAAACCCAAAGCATCGAAGTATCTTACGACGCCCACTCGGCCAGTTCAGGTCGATCGTGATCGTTCGGTTGCCGGCCTGCTCGAGAAGATGGAAGGCGCGGGATTCGGCGGGCGCCAACTCGCGGAAGCCCACCGAATTTGGCTCGACATGCTTGGCGACAATACTACGATTATCGTCGCCGGATCGGGTGCGCTAATTCCGGCCGGAATGCGCCGTCTGTTGGCCTATGTAATCAAGAATCGCTTCGTCGACGTGCTGGTGCTTTCTGGCGCCATGCTCTTCCATGACTTACACGAAACCCTGGGCCGCTATCATTTCCAGGCACATCCAAACATGACCGACGCTGAACTCGATGCTTCGCAGATCAGTCGCATGTGGGACCTGCTGGCGAGTGATGAAGAATATCGCGAAGCGAACGAATGGGTTGGCGGCTTTACCAATCAACTCGATCAATCGCGTCCTTATTCAACCCGAGAGTTCCTGCATCTGCTCGGACGTGAGTTAGCAGAGATCGCAACTGAGGACGGAGTCCTCACGTCAGCGTACAAAGCGCGGGTGCCCATTTTCTGTCCGGCGGTTGCCGATAGTGGCATCGCAGTCGGAATAGCGGCAGCACGCTTTGAGAAGAAGAACAACTTCATGTTCGACATTGTGCAGGACGTGCTGGATATGGCGAACGTGACCGCCCGCGCGCGGCTAACAGGAGTAATAAATCTCGGCGGCGGCACGCCGAAGAGTTTCGTGCAGCAGACCGAAGTTTCTTCGTTTATCCTCAAGAACCACCATCAAGGTCACAAATACGCCATTCAGATCACAACTGACGCGCCACACCCCGGCGGACGTACGAATGCAGTTTCCTTTGATGAAGGATTGATCTACGGCAAGCTGGCTCGCGGCGCGCACAGCGCTTACGTAAACTGCGACGCCACTATCGCGTTGCCAATTCTCATTACCGCTTTGTCGCAAACTGCGGCGAAATATCTCAAGGGTCGCAAGCGACCCAACTTTACGTTTGGCCGTGAGTTGATCGTAGAAGTGCCTTAGTGCGGCGGCCGCTGGGCTCTTCGGCGTGACGCCGCTAGAAAGCCCATACCGACAATCAGGAGCGGCGCCGAGAGCCCCAGCATTCCCAGGTTCGCGACTCGTTTCAGATTCAGGACGCCGACGACGGCCGCGGCGACCATAAATAAAATTCCAATTACCCGCAGAGTTGTAGCTGACAAGTTTCTATCTCCGTTGTAGTGAGGTCACAACCACCTCGCAGTAGCCGGTGGTACTGACCCATGGGTCGTTAATAGAACTGCGGCTCAGGTCAGCCACTGCAATACTTCTGCTTCGCCCGTGTTGCGTTCCCCGCCCACCACATGAATGAAATATTCCTCCAGCGAAATTGGTCCGGTTTGCTGACTGTCGCCTTCGAGTTTGATTCCCTTCTTTAATTCATCGAGCGACCCCACGGCCAGCAGTTTCCCCTGCGCGATGATGCCAATGTCGCTACAAAGTCGTTCCACGATCTCCAGCACATGCGAGGTCAGAAACACTGTGAGGCCGCGTTCTGTCAGCCGGGAAAGTAAGTCCTTCAAGGTGCGCGAGGCGATTGCGTCAACGCCCTCGAATGGTTCATCCAGGAAAAGCATCTCCGGGCGGTGAATCAACGCACACGCGAGACAAAGTTTCTTCTTCATGCCGTGTGAGTATTCGACGATTAACTTTCGCGGCTCGTTCCGAAGCTCCATCAGCTCGAGTAGTTCAGGCGAGCGTTGCGCAATCTCCGCTTGTTGCAGACCGTACATTCTTCCCGTGAAGGCGAGCATCTCGGCGCCGGTCAGTCGTTCAAACAGGTTCAGATCTTCAGGTACAACGCCGATTCTTCGTTTCACTTCCAGAGGTTCTACCGCAAGATCGCGGCCGAGCACTTGAATTCTTCCGCTGGTCGGCGCCAGAAGGCCGGTCAACATTTTTATGGTGGTTGATTTGCCGGCGCCGTTGGGCCCGAGAAAACCAAAGAAGCTCCCACGCGGCACGGAGAGGTTGAGATTGTCAACGGCTACGAAATCCCCAAATCGACGCACCAGGGCAGAAGTTTCGACTGCCATCGAGACGCCTGGCGACTCGGTATTAAGTGATTCGAACATTGGTTAGGTTTGTACGCGGTGATAGCGCGGAGCGTCAAGCGCTCGCAGTCAACGCAAAGTGTTAGTTTGCGTAGTTGGCGGAACTCTTCTGGAGGATTAATGGCAGGTCATTCACGGGCGACGCAAACTAACAGTTTGCGCAACATCAAAAGCAATGCGATCCGCGAGGAAGAAGCTGAGAAGTGAACAACCAGCTACCGTGATCACGTTTGCGCCCGTGATAGGCAGACCAAAACGTCCGACCAGAATACTCATCAGGACCAGATTGCCCACGAGTGAAACGAGTCCGGTCGTAACATTGAATTTCACCAGCCGTCGCCAGGTTTCTTTTCTCGTCTGCGATGGCCGATCGCTCCACGTCCAGCGCTGGTGCCACATGAAGTTGTTAAGCACCGCGAGCTCGACTGCCACAGCGGTGGCCGCAAGATAACTGATTGAGTAGGCAGTGTGGGTCAGGAGAAACAGAACCGCCGTCTGCAGCCCAAAACCGACGAGACCGACAACGTTGAACTTTAACCAATGAAGCATAAAAACGCAGCAATCAGCAATCAGCAATCAGCAATCGGATGTAACGCTAACTCCTGAATTGTGAATCCTGTTCTTCAAGGCAAGCGCTCTAGTTCATAAAGTGCGCGCGTATTTTTGATCGACGAGAACACCAGGATCGCTGCCATGACGGCAGCGCCGATAACGCCGCCAATGTCAAAAAGTAGAAAGCGGTGACCGAAGATCCGGCCGTACGCGCTGTGTAGTAAGGCGAAATTCCCAATGATTATTAGAAGACGGATTTCAGTGGGTCCAAATATCCCTTGCGAAATTTTGAATACGCCTAGTGAATATGCAGCCAGATAAGAATCGATCGCCAGCATGAAAAACACGACCAGTACCCCCGCGGCGACGCGTTCGGTCATGTAGCCGGAAAATACCAACCCCAGAATCAGGAACGTGGTGCCAAAGGTGTCGATGATGTGATCGACATAAAACCCATAACGCGGTCGCTGCCGATCTCTGTAACGAGCTAACGTCCCATCAAGGCTGTCACCAAACCAATTGAGAAAGATGCAAACGTTGACGAGGTGAAGCAACAAGGGATTCCGGCCACTGGCTGCATAAAAAACACCCGCCAGGAACATCGCCACCAGCCCGAGCAGCGACAGGTGATCTGAATTGACCCAGGCCGGCATGCGACGCGCGAGACCCCGAAGCGCTGCTCGTTCAAGCGGAGCCAACAAGCTCGTTTGCTCTCGCTTCGCATCCTTAAAACTAATGTTCGTCATGTACTCAACTCCTGGGAGTGCGGTGACCTGTCACCGCTTTGGTCCGCCGCGATCTGTAGTGACCTGTTTAGGTTCTCCAGAACAAATAAAGACGTCAAACGAAAGCGGTGACAGGTCACCGCACTCCAAGAGTCGCCTCATAATGCGCTGCTGGCGATTTCAGTCTTGTACGGCTCGCGCAAACCCTTCTTCGCTTCTTCGTGCGCGGCATAGATATCCGGTCGCGTCAAAACTTCGCGATACTGCGTCAACGCTTCTTCGCGTTTACCAGCCAGGTCGAAAGCTCGTGCCGCGTACAAGTGGGCCATGGTAACCAAAGTCGGTTCTGCACGCTCCACCTTAGTCGATGCCAAAAATTCTTTGGCCGCCCGCTCGCCTTCGCCCGCCGTCAGCAACACTTCACCATATTTAAAGTGGACCAAATCCAGCGCTCGCGAAACCGTGTCGCGCACCGAACTGTCGTGCAGCAAATCTTCAAATGTCGCAAATGCCTCGCGTTCGGCTTTAACCGCCGCTTCGATGTTTTTGTTCTTGCGTTCAACCTCTGCCTGGGACACCAGTGCGTCGGCAGCTTCCAAACGGAAGAGGTAGTTGCGCGGATACCGGACCATCAACTCCCGGGCGTGGCCGAGTGCTTCCGGATAGCGCTTCTCGCGAGTGTAGAGAACAATCAGTAGCGTCTTCGCGTCGTCGCGCGACCAGTTCCCTTCTTTGGCCACGCGTTCGATCGTGGCCAAGCCCTTCTTTTTGGAACCGCGAAAGCCGGTTATGCCGGCGAGGACTTTAATTGGCAAAGGCAACGAGCCAACTGCGTATTCATAGAGGCCGACAGTTATGCCCGCATCAATGGAATTCTGGTCAAGCCTCAGAACCTCACGATGATGATCCACCGAATCACTGCCATCCCGCAGCGCGACAAAGTGACGACGCTCGACTGCTTCCTCAAAGGTAGCCTTTAGTCCCTCCACGGAACCGAGCCAATAGAGCGCTTCGATATCATCGGGATACTGTTTCAACCGGGCGTCGGCAAGTCGCTTGGATTCCCGCGTCAAGTTACGAAACTCGGTAATGATTTTCGGATCGACTTTGTCATCGCCGCTCGAATAGAAATTCTCCGAACTGTAAAGTGACGACTGAAGTCGCCGGGTCTCATACAACGCCTTAATCCAAACGCGCGCCGCGAGCAGATTCGGACCAGCAGGATGATTCGGGTACAGCCTTCCGATTTCCTTGAAGTCCTTTTGGGCCTTGTCGTAATCGAGGTTGTAAAGCGCTTCGATGCCACTCTTGCGCAACGCTTCAAACTGCGGCCGGTCAGTCTCACTGATCCATGCACTACTCGCGGTTTGTGCAATACCGTTGGTCACACCCGCGGCCAAAACAATAAATAATAGAACTAACTTCTTCACAGTACGTGCTCCTTACCTATTTCGTATGACATCTTCAACTAAAAGCCTCCAGGTATTTCACGCCGGCGCCCGTATTGAACAGCACGATGCGCTCGCTTGTTCCAACCTCGCCTGCTGCCAGCAACTTTCGCAGTGCCGGCAAACACGCCGCTCCTTCCGGTGCGCAAAACACGCCCTCGGCGGCGCCAATCTCGCGGGTCGCTTCGATCAATTCTTCATCAGTCACAGCCAGTGCCGTTCCCTGTGAGGCCCGGATGGCATCGAGGATTAGAAAGTCTCCAATGGCTTTTGGCACTCGCAGGCCCGAGGCAACCGTCTCTGCGTTCGGAAATTCATCAGCAAAGCGTTTGCCTTCGTCGAACGCCTGAACTATCGGAGCGCAACCACTCGCCTGCACCGTCACCATTCGCGGACGCCGTGACCCGATCCAGCCCATCTCTTCCATCTCGGCAAAAGCTTTCCACATACCGATCAATCCAGTGCCTCCGCCGGTCGGATAAATAATCACGTCAGGTAGTTCCCAATTGAACTGTTCGGCAAGTTCGTAACCGAGGGTTTTCTTTCCTTCCACTCGATAAGGTTCCTTCAAAGTCGAAACGTCAAACCAGCCTTCCGCTTCTTTTCGTCGCGCTACTTCCGCTCCACAGTCTGTAATCAACCCCGGCATCAACGTCACCTGCGCGCCTGTTTGTTCACACTCGACAACGTTAGCTCGCGGCGTATCGTCAGGCATAAAGATGAAACACTCGAGACCAGCGCGCGCTGCGTATGCTGCGAGGGCGCCGGCTGCGTTTCCGGCTGAAGGCACTGCAAGTTTTTTCGCTCCGAGTTCCTTGGCCATTGACACCGCTGCCGCCATCCCGCGAGCCTTGAAGCTCTGCGTTGGATTCTGCGATTCATCTTTGATGTAAAGCTGATCGACACCAATTCGTCTTCCTAAGCGCTCGGCCCTGAGCATCGGCGTCCAGCCCTCCCCCAGCGAAACGATGTTGTCATCGTGCTCAACCGGCAATACTTCCCGATAACGCCAAAGGTCAGCCCGCCTGCCCACTAACGATTCTTTTGTCAAAGTGCGCGCAGCTGCTTCCAGGTCATAGCGCACAAGCAATGGTTTTCCGCATTCGCGGCAGAGATTCAGCAACCTCCGTGCCTCATGTTCCAAATGACAGTTAGCGCATTCAAGACGCGTTACATTCATCGATTAGTGCCTTTCGCGAAAAGTTTTGTTCTTTGGTTGACGATCCTCGACTCAACTTGCCATCGTTTACTGGCGATTGGAGTGATCATCCTGCACCTAAATGGCCCGGCCGAATAGTTGGTGCGGATGACAAACTACAAGCAAACCAAGTATCTTGTCATCCATCGCAAACAATCCATATTTTTAGGAGACTATATGCCAAACCGTACTGCTGTTATTCAAACCAACCAAGGGACCATTAAGTTTGAGTTGTTGGAGTCAGATGCTCCTAAGACCACCGAGAACTTCATCACACTGGCTGAACGAGGCTATTACGACGGCGTCATTTTCCACCGCGTTATTAGCGGATTCATGATACAGGGAGGCGATCCAACTGGTACCGGGCGCGGCGGTGAATCCGCCTGGGGCGGGCGCTTCAACGACGAGATCGAGCCTGCTTCAGAGGTCTATAAGCGCGGTTACAAAAGAGGTACGGTGGCCATGGCCAATGCCGGTCCCAACACCAACGGCTCACAGTTTTTTATAATGCATGCTGACTATCCGCTGCCGCCAAGCTACTCGATTTTCGGAAAGGTCACGGACGGGTTAGATGTCGTTGACGCTATTGCGACGGCACCCAAGGATCGCAGCGACAAGCCGACGTCAGAAGTCAAAATGGAAAAGGTAACGATCGAGGGGTAACTGAGCTGTCGGCCCGCCTTCAAGTTCAATTACAGACTACCTGACTCACCTGACCGATCATCGTTTAAGCAGCGCAGAAGGCGCGGCAGTCAGTAGCCATGGCCGTAAGGCCGTGGAGCGACCTCGAACTGAGGTTGAGGCCCGCAGGGCCGGCACTCTTGCACGCTAGGATGCGCTGAGTGTGTCGCACCTTCGGCGCTCGACCGGGTCTTTCTTTGACCGTTCCACGGCCTCACCGCCGTGGTTATTTAATTACGCTCCTTCGGATCTTAGACCGTAGCGCCTCGCCGCAGCGCCTCAAGCACGAAACTTTTGGCCGCGCCAACCGATTCTGCCAGCGTCATTCCCGTCCCGAGTCCAGCCGCGATCGCCGCCGATAGAATGCAACCCGAGCCGTGCAGCTGCGCGCCGTCAATCCGTTGCTCACGAAAGACTGTTACTTTCCCCTCGTCATCGAGCACGTCGATCGCATCTCCCTGACTGAGATGACCTCCTTTAATCAAAACGGCGCGCGCGCCCAGCTTGCGAATAGCCGCAGCCGCGTTGCGCATATCAGCCTCGGAAGCGATTGACGTTGCCGTTAGTATTTCAGCTTCGGGAATGTTTGGCGTGACAAGTCGCGCAAGCGGGATTAGTTCAGCCACTAACTCATCCAGCGCGCCTTCGTCCATTAACGAATGGCCTGACGACGAACGGACAACTGGATCAACGACGGGTGAAGGCAAATCTGTTTCGCGAAACAGGCGCACGACTTCCCGCACAATTTCGCGGTTCGGCAGCATTCCCGTTTTCGCACAACTGATAGTGAAGTTTTGTAATAGCGGCTGGATTTGCGCGCAGACTGCTTCGGGCGTTTGGTGGATCGCTCCGAAAACTCCGTTGGCGTTTTGAAACGTAATTGAGGTTATCGCCGCGCAAGCCTGCAAACCAAGCGCGGCAAACGTTCGCACGTCTGCGAGTACGCCGGCGCCGCCCGACGGATCGAATCCAGCGATCGTGAGTGCTCTGGAAGGTTGGCTGTTCGCCATTGATCAATTTCACCCTGTCGCAAAACTGCGACGAATTTCGGAAACTATGCCGGCGAGCAGCTCAGGCTGTGCCAGCTCTCTAATGGCAGCAATTCCCTGAGCACCAGCGCTGAAACATTCCGCGGCGTTGCGCTTCGTCACTCCTCCCAACGCGATAACAGGAAACGGTGACAGCGCCGCGCAAACCTGTGCCAGCCGCGTCAACCCCAACGGTTCTCCGTATTCCCGTTTCGAGACGATAGCGAAAACAGGACCGAACACGACGAAGTTCGCGCCTTCACGACGCGCGAGGCTCGCTGCTTCCAACGAATGGGTGGAAACGCCAATGATGAAGTGTTCGCCAAACGAGCGTCGGACAACTGCAGTTGATAGCGAAGTCGTGGTCAAGTGGACACCGTCAGCATTGGCAGCTGCGGCGATGTCGGAACGATCGTTGACTAGGAGTTTGGTGGCGCTGTTTTTGGTAATGTTGACGGCGCCCAGAGCGAGCTGATACAGCACCCTTCCGCTCAAGCTCTTTTCGCGGATTTGGACCAGATCGACTTGCGCGTTGACGGCCGCTTGTATCAGTTGCAGAACAGCACCGAAGGCTTCACCGTCCGGAGTTGTCCGCTCCGTCGTCTGCCCGCTCGTGATGAGGTAGATAAGTGGAGGCGGCGGGTTGTGCAGGTCGAACGGCATTGTTTCTTGCGGGGCGTCTTTCCGTGCTCTCCTGTAGCGACTGGACGGTCTGGCCGAAGTGAAAGATCTCCCAAAAGGCGATACCGATATTCACGAGACCAAGTCCGGTCACGGCCCCGCGCATCCATCCAGAAGCGACTACCGTCTGCAGCACATGCAGACCGGTTTTGCGCGCAACGTACAACAAAAAATAATTGTTGCCCCAGTCGCTCAGGCCAAGCGTGCCCTGCGGGACCCAGGGCAAGAGTACGAGCAAAAGGCCGAGCACCAACAGAAGGGCGATTTCCAGGCAGAGAACGATGTAGAAGATGCCACTTGAATTTGTGGACATTGGTGAATAGTAAATCGTGAATAGTAAGTGCAAATCGGAAATCGTGAACAAGAAGACTCATTCAGTTTTACGAATCACGATTGCTATTCACCAGTCTACTTCCCTTTCTTTTTCTTGTGCGCCGTACGGTCCTTAAGGCTCTCAAGACGTTCACCAATATCGCGATAACCGATATCGACGCCGTACACTTCGGTGAACGCCGCCACTGCTCGGGTCAAATCGCCCATCTGTTCGTAGGCAGAACCGAGTTCATACTGCAACGCCTTGGATTCTTCGGCGTTGCGCCCCGGACCGTCAAGGCCCTTCTTAAACCAGGTCACCGCTGCTTGCGGCATACCCTTTTGCACGAAACAGTGGCCGAGCATATTGCAGCAATGAAAATATCGCGGCGTGCCGTCGGCAGATCCGGTCAATCCTGCGGCTACCTGGAATTCCCGAATCGCTTCATCGAGAAGGTCCATCTCTTTGTAGGCGGTAGCCATGTTGTAATGAGTTTCATAGTCTTCGTGCGAGCTCGCGCTTTCCCCTTCAGCCTCCATGCGAAACTCTTCAAAAATCTCAGCCAGGCCCGAGTCAATTCCCTTGCCCACCGGAGCGGTCGGAACGGGAGGTGATGGGGGCGGCGGGGGCAGTTCCTCAATTTCGATCTCGCCGAAGGCAAGGTCCATAGCCGAATCGACTTGAGGGCTCATCCCCGAATCAACCATAGCCGGAGCCGCAATATCAAAGCTCATTTCGCTGCCGGGGCTTTGGGTTGCTGCCTCCAGCTTCTTGCGCCGCGCATCGATTTCAGGATGCGAACCAAATTGTCGTTCCAGTAATTCAAGCGTATCGAAGGCAATGTCGGAATAGCCTTGAGTAATATAGAAATCCACGCTGTCGAGTTCCTGACGCATCATCGCATCAACACTCGCAGGCTTTGGTTCCTGCTTGACTGGAACTCCAGCTGAAGTCTCAATGATGGTGTCGACTGACTCCGTAACAATATGACCACCCGATTCCAGTGCGTCGACTCGTAACCCCTCAGCTTCATTTAGATCCGCAAAGGACATTGACTCACGAGCGGGAGCGTCCTCGGCCACGGAGTTCCATTCAAATTCTGTGACTGGCGGCTGGGGCTGCGCAGCGGTTTCCGCAACCGGTTCGCCCAGCGAGAAACTGTCGAAGGACGGCACCGTCGCTAAAGCAGGATCGTCCATCAGATGGGATCCGTCCGGAGTTTCCTCCAAAACGCCACCCAGCAAATTCAGACGGTCGATGAAGTGTTGTTCATCAGGAGCCAAACGCACCAGTTGCGTGAGCGCATAACGCTCCTCCTCGACGAGACCCGCAGCTTCCGCGGCTTCGGCGAGCCGTTCCAGTGTGCCGCGCAGCTTTTCCATATCGCGCTGCCACCAGTGGATCCTGGCAAGCAAGCGCAAGCTGGGTACATGTTCAGGATTGCGCGCGAGCAGCTCGTCAACCAGTTCGAGCAAATCATTCTCTTCACGGCCGGCAAGCATTGGCTCGATAATGACGCCGAGAATTCTGGCGGCATCGTCTTGCTGGTCGACCTTCAGGTAGACGCGCGCTACATCGATGTAATGGCGATAATTTGAGGCATCCTCCTTCATTAACAGAGCGGTAGCTCGCTCTGCTCCGGGAGCGTCGTCTGCGTCAATGTAGGCCTGGGCCAACATGGCAACGAGTTCTGGATCGTCAGGCGTTTCTTTGACCGCTGTCTCAAGAATCTCAGCTGCGTCTTCAGCACTGCCTAACGCCGTGTGGGCTGCAACCAGACCCTTCAATGCATTCCTGTCGTTCGGACGCAGCTCAAGAGCTTTGGTATAAGCTCCCAGAGCTTTTTCAAACTGGCCGTTCTCGAGCAAGCGAGTTGCCGCTTCACTGAAAGCCCTGGCTGCCTCAGCCAGCATCTGTTCCTTGAGATAACCTTCTCCCAGCTTCAGCCTGATGTCGGTGTTATTTGGATCGAGGTCGGCAATCCGGTGGAGCACTTTCAGAGTGTTCTTGGTTTGCCCGGCGCGCGTGTAGGCATCGGCGACTACGAGATACTGGGTACGTGCGTCAGCGATTAGACCCTGGGCCGAATAGAGGTCGCCAAGCTCCTTCGCGATTGCGGGATCGCGCGGCTTCAGCTTGTCGACCTTCCGGTACATGGCAATGGCCTTCAACCGGAATTCCTGTTCGCGAAAGTGTTCAGCAATGCGCAGGAAACAACTGGCCGCTTCCTCGTTTTCTCCCGCGCGCGCCAAAAGATCTCCCAACATGTTGAGAGTAGTGAGATCGCCGTCATCGTGTTTGATGATTTGACGATACTCTTTAATGGCAGCGTTAATCTTCCCCTGCGACAGGAATTTTTCAGCGGCCTTTATGACCTTAGCTTTTTCGAAAGCCATAAGGAGTATTATGTATCACTGAATATGGGATTGGAGTCAAACGTAGGTGACTGGTTGTGGAACACGGGGATTGGCTGTAGTCCTAGTCGAACTACCGTTTCTCAAAGGTGAAAACGGCTGGGGCTACGCTAACACGCACAAAATATGACTGTCAACGCACTTCATTTCTGGGTAGTGGGTAAAGGTGTGGACTTAATTGTTTATTCTTCGGCGGTGGCAGCTTTGACTAGCGGGTCGTACTTACTTCTCAACTGTGACAGGGTGAACTTGGTTCTTATAACCTTCCACCAAGCGACGTATGTTTGACCGCTTGCTTTAGCGTCCATGAGTCTCTTAATAGTTTCCATGTCGCCAGCTTCAGGAATATACGTATCGACCACTTGGTAGGTTAGAGTAAGCGGCTCGTCTTTGCGAAGAATAAGAAAATACTCTATCCCCGGCTTCATTAGAAAGAACGACACGCGGTCGCCCTTTGGGCGCTCCACAATGACATGAAGGTAGTCACCCGACTCAAATCCAACAAGGTTCGCTGTGATAGTTTTAGTCTCTCGAATTCTATCCGGCTTTTTCCGTTGAGCTGAGGACGGTACGCAAAGAAGTCCACATAGAATGAGTGCCGCCACAAGCCTTTTTCGCATAGGCGGCTTATATCACTATTTCAGGGGCTTTGGTAGGTTGAGGTTAGTCCAATGTCGTTAGCACATGATATGTCCGGTTCCATTAGCACATGAAGTGTCCGATCTGAGCGGTGGGTGTCAGAGCAGCATGACAGGATGCTGTTATGAAGCAAATGACAGTGACCGCAGTGGAGCGGGCGATGAAACTAC
>DASYLB010000049.1:0-242641 GCA_036009765.1 Pyrinomonadaceae bacterium
TGCGATTCGCGCAATCGCTTGATTGCATCAATACGACCCTGAATGTCCTGAGCCTTTTTCTCCAACTCAGCTTGCTCTCTATTGACTGCAAGCATCTGTTGGTTAATGTGTCGTTGGTTCTCAAGCTCAGCCTGGGCCACCCGGTGTTCGCGGTTAGCGCTGACGTAGTCGTAACTGATACCGACTACCACGAGACCAAAGACAGTCAGAGCCAGCAGCAGTGTCTGAACCAACGGAGTTGCTACCTTGGCTTCAACCATGACCGCTCCGGTGGGCCGGTCGGTAACTGATTCTAGTAAGTTGATCTTGATCATGCCGTTTCCACTCCTCTCAAAGCGAGACCGACGGCAATTGCCATATCAGGAACGATCTCTTTCATGTAGTCCGGATCAAATTTTCGGTCGTCGACCTGTATCTCGCGGAACGGGTTGAACAGTTCAACGGGGATCTCAAAACGCTTGGACAGATATTCGGGCAAGCCCGGAAGCTTGGAACTGCCACCCGCGATAAGAATCTTCTGAATGGATTCCTCGCTCTCTTCCGCCGTCGCCCGGTAGAAGTCCATCGTCTTGCGGATTTCAAGAGCGAGAATGTCAGAGACGGTCTCGATGATCGGCTGGATTGGACGTGCCTCAATACCTTCTGGTAGCGGATAGCCTCGCTTCACAGCTTCTGCCTGTTCAAACGTCAGGCCCAACTCCTTCTGCAGCAAGCTCGTGTACTGACTGCCGCCTACAGAAGCGTCACGCGCAAACACGGAGCGAGCGCCGTTCATGATGTTTATGTTCATCGTGGACGCGCCAATGTTGAGAAGTGCAACAACCTCGCCCGCTTTGGGTTGATAGTTGATTTCATAACAATTCTGAAGCGCGAAGGTATCGACGTCGAGCACAACCGGCTGTTTGCCAGCCAGCTGAATAGCCTGCTTCACGTTTGCGATCTTGTCGCTCTTGCAAGCGGCCATCAATACGTTCAACGCATCCGCTGAACTACTGGTGACCTGGTAGTCAAGATTCACATCGGAAATATCAAAAGGGATATGTTCTTCTGCGTGCCAGCTAAACGACTCTCGCAGCTCATCCGCACTCATCTGCGGCAGAACAATATTTTTCACAATGACGGAGTGGCCGCTAACACCGGCCGCAACTCGTGAGGTCTTGATCTGGTGCTCAGTGAAGATGCTGGTGATAACGTTTGAAACGTTATTAAGCTCCATGATCTGACCATCGACTACCGTGTCCGGCGATAAGTTCTCGAAGCCCAGGTTGAGCAAGTGGTATACGTTGCCCTTCTTCTGAAGCTCGACTGCCTTTATTGAGCTCGAACCAATATCGAGGCCAACCAGATTCTTCTTGCCGTTGCTTTTGTTGAACATCTATTTATTCCTCGCGACGAAGAGAGAACGGATTCTGTGCTGTTGACGCATGCGAGCACGTGCCTTCATCGCTCTTGATAAGCGACTCTTGCTCGACTTGCTGTATGGCGTAGGTTGAGTGTTGTTTTTCAAGACTGCCTCGTTGGCTGAGAATTTCAGGCGGGAGTTGTCGGAGAAAACGCGCGTTTGCGCAGCTTCCCAAATTTGATAAAACCAATTTCTCTGGGTGGATTGGCGCCTTCCGTACAACGAAGGCTAGTGACGCCGGCAAGAGGAACTGTAGGCAAGACCCCTAAGAAAGGCAGCTTCCTAACTGCCGTCGCAAAGCAGACTACCGTACGTATTAAACATTGTCAACAGCTATTTTGCTTTGTTTGCCATAGGTTAACCGATTTACTGGATTCGTGCGCTCATTTCAAGTGCTCGTTGGGACACCAGTTTCTGGAATCACGGATCCAGGTTCCAGTTCGTGTTAAGGGAAACTTCGGTTGCGCGGTGCCAAGCCTGCGGTTAGGATGCGACGCAAATGAAACGAGCCCGTTGGATCTTATTATTCTTATTGCTTTTGCTCATTGTTCTCGGTTCCTGGCTATGGTGGACGAGACCGACAAAAGTTGATCTGGCCAATTACGCCCCGGCAGACTCGTTGCTTTATCTTGAAGCCAGCGAACCAACCGAGGTGATCAAGGCGGTTTACGGAACCGACGCCTGGAAAGCGCTTGAGCAGGCCGGCGGACCACCTCAAAGTCCTCCGTCACCCTGGCTGCAAGCGTTCGTTCGGTGGACGGGAATAGGCCCCATCAATTCCGTAATCCTTGCCCGGGCCCAGGTCGCGGTCGTGCTGACTGACCTTCGAGCCGTAGAGGAAGGAGACAGCCTAAACATCAAGTCTGAGGGCGTGCTGATTATCGAAACTCATACTTCAGAAAGGCGAATCAAAGCTCCATTCGAAGCTGCTCTTAAGACGCTGGCCGAAAAGACCTACAGTAATCCAACCCCTCGCACGGTTAGGATCGATGGCGTCGAATTTAGCGAGTGGATCGCCGGAGAGGGCTCTCGCCAAATTGTAGGCGCCGTTCTTGGGAGCTTGATCGTGATTGGTACCAGTGAGCGCGTGGTTCAGGATTGCCTGGCCGTTTCTCAGGGGCGCCGTTCCAGCTTAAAAAACGATCCGGGACTGAACGCAATGCGTGTTCAGCTTGATAGTGGAAAGGCTTTGACTTTCGGCTACGTTCCAACCGCCAGTAGCGGAAAGCTGTTTGGTGTTGGCGTGCCGCTCCTAATGGGACGCGCACCGGGCGATTCAGACGTCCAGCGCCTCATCTCCAATGGAGCTTCTAAGATCTTCGGCAGTTTGGGGTGGACGTCAAGGTCATATCTCACTGGCATCGAAGATCGCTATTTGATCTCCCTCGAACCCGCGGTTATTGCTCGATTGAAGCCAGGCTTTGCGTCAAACAATAGCACCCCTCAACTTCAGCGCATCGTACCCAACGGTGCCTATTCAGTAACCACTTACAAATTCGCCAATCCGCAAGCCGCGTTGCTTAGTTTAAAAACTGCTGTCTCGTCTCAAGTTGATTCCCTCTCTGCGATCGTATTTTCGTCCTTACTAAAGTCGGCGCTTCTCGCTTATGGAATTGACGACGCAGACACATTCCTAAAAGCGGTTGATGGCGAACTCTTGACGCTTCGCTTAGACGAAACTGCAGAGCGTTCTGTTCTTATCGCTTCAGTCCACGACCGCGTGGCAGTGCGTCAGCTTATTGCTAAGCAAATGTCTCAGCGAACTTCGAGCGCCTCTACGGAAACCTTCGAAGACGCGACTGGAGAATTTGCAGCAAGTTTAAGCGACGAATATATTGTCATTGGATCCCCAGCGGACGTTCGTCGCTACTCCGCGATGAAGGACGATCCTAGTGCCCTAACCACCGCCGACAATCTAAGAAGAATGACTCTATTTGCTTCAAGAACGAGTTCCAACAACGTTGTCACATATACAGACGATAGTGATCGCGTTCGCAGTTTTATTGCCGCTTTCCTTACCGCCAAAGGCGGGTCGACAACGACAGGTCAACTCGATGATTCGATTGCAAAACTGCCGTATTCAATAACGGAGACTACACTCGTCGATCGCGGCGTCGAAAGAACTACCAGATCTCCTTTAGGACAATTTAGCAGTCTCTTGCCTTTGCTCTTTCCGCAACAACCGCGTGCGAACAAATAGGAACCTGGCTCCGTATTGCAGCGACAAGTAATCATGACTCCCAGATTCGAGATACTAGTTGCCACCCAAAATCCGGGAAAGATTCATGAGGTCGACGAAGCCCTGCAATCGTTACCAGTGACGCTGCGCCATCTGAACGAGTTTCGCGTTGTCACCGTTGACGAGGTAGGCAAAACTTATGAAGAAAATGCAGCCCTCAAAGCCATGGGTTATGCGTCGCAAACGAGACTGTGCGCGCTGGCGGATGATTCAGGGTTGGAAGTTGATGCGCTTGATGGAGAACCTGGCGTGTTGTCTGCGCGTTACGCAGGGGAGCTGGCAACCGACGGAGACCGCATCAGCAAGTTGTTATCGACGCTCGCTAAACAAAAAGATCGTGGTCGAAATGCTCGCTTTGTTTGCTGCATGGCGTTGGCAGGGTGGGAACTAAGAGATGGACTTAGAGATGCACGGATTGATGCTGAGCAGCCCCAATTGTTGACTGTCGTCCAGGCAAGTTGCGAAGGTACGATTACATTTCAAGCGCGAGGGACCAATGGCTTTGGCTTTGACCCGATATTCCAACCGGCTGGATACGCTCAAACCTTCGCTGAGCTAAGCTCCGAGGTCAAAGCCAGCATTAGCCATCGAGCCCAAGCGTTGATCGGAATTAGAAAGTTTCTAGACAGTTGGTTGAGCCAACTTGACCGTTCGGGCGTGCGTCCCTAGAATGCAGGCCCTACCCGCGTTTCAGGGTCATCGACAGTTTTCGGGGCGTAGCACAGCCTGGTAGTGCGCTCGGTTTGGGACCGAGAGGTCGGAGGTTCGAATCCTCTCGCCCCGACCAACAAATGCTGCAGTTTAATTCACCAAAACCGCCGATTCCCACCAAATTGACCGCTGTGTGCCCTCGGAATTGTGGTCTCTAGCAAAAGAACCTACTTTTTCTGCAGAAAACCGCCAAAAATCGCGATTTTGTGGAGACTTTGATGGCTGACTGTGATATAGGAATGCATGAAAAGCTTTTCAATCAAGTCACATCGGAGGTGTCACACCAGATTATGGCGACCAAAGCCGCGACAGGTAAGAAGCGTATGACTCAGTCGGAAGTTTTCAATCATTTTGCTGAGAAAACTGGAATGAAGCGGGCGCAAGTCAAGGAACTCTTTGACGAACTCTACAACCTCGCATCGAGCGAAGTTAAGAGCAACGGTGAATTCGTCCTTCCAGGCTTCGGCAAGCTCGTTAAGTCCGAAAGAAAGGCCCGCGAGGGAAGGAATCCAGCCACTGGCGAAACAATCCAAATCCCCGCCAAGACAACATTGAAGTTCCGTGTTGGCAAGGGTATGAAAGATTCGGTTTTACCAAAGAAATAATGTAAACAGGTCTTCCAAAGCTAAAACCGCAGGCGCCGCTCCTAAGTTCACGTTCAGTGGACACTGGGCGGCGCTTACGTTTTTGCGAGAAGGGCCCGCAACTTAGTGAATTTGGTTGAAAATGCCGGTCTTGCGAGACTTGGTGAGACCTTAAAAAGGTTATCTACCACGGTTCCCTAAAGAATTTGCTGGCAATCCACCAACCACTTCGATATAATCTGCTGTTTTGCTAACCCCCTAAATGACGGCTATCAGAGACGGCGCATTTTCAGGGACCGGTAATTGTTCCGAAATGCAACGGATCTGCATCCTCAGGCGTGACTGAGGCATCTAACATTGTGCACTAAAAATGGCCGCGATAATGCGGTTTTGGAGGAAAAACGTAACCGTGACTTTTGATAGACATTTACCGCTCGACGAACGAATTCTCAGGATTGACCATATTCAGGCCAGGCGTTACTCGAAACTGGGTGGAGTAACCCGCGAGATCGCGACACAAGGCATTTTGCGCCACCTGCGCGCTTGTGATCGAATGGATGTGAACCCAGACACTTCGGCTGTACGAGAAATAATCGATGACGCCTTAAATGGCCGTCGAGTTTTTGCAGAAACTGAACAACAGACGCAAGCAGCCTAAGAGTCTTTCAAATTACACCAATGGAGATCGCTGACATGGCGATCTCTTTATTTTTTTCTTAGTCGCCGCCGGCAAGTTTGACCTTAGCACTCGTCGGCATGCTAACATCGCCGCTCAGGCATGTGCCCCTGTAGCTCAGCGGATAGAGCATCTGCCTTGTTGGAGCCTTAATGAGGAAGGCATTCGAAGAACTCATTAAGTGGACGGCCCCATATGCGGGGACGCCCTTAGAGCCTCCGGTACTCGAGAGCGAGTAAAAATCCGCGAGGATTGGGTAATCCGCAGGAAACCCTTCGCGTCGCTTTGTGAAGCGAGAAGGGGCTCCTCAGAGACTATACGGGCCGGGACTGTGATGTCCAAGATATAGTCCAGCCAGCAAACTCGCACTTGCGGGCGGTCAGGGAAAGCCTGATGCTGGATGCTAAGCAGAGGGCCGCAGGTTCGAGTCCTGCCGGGGGCATTATTTCTGGTTTTTGAAAATCAGATTATGGCGGCATTAGTTCAGTTGGTTAGAACGCCTGATTGTGGTTCAGGAGGTCGTGGGTTCGAGCCCCACATGCCGCCCCAACTCCTCAAAATGGATTGACTCATGCCTGTCAGCCAGACCTCGGTCCCAAGTATTTTGTACAAAGAGGTCTATGGCACAGGCGATCCAATTCTCTGCCTGCACGGTATGGGCGCCAACATTTACAGCTGGCGGCACTTCATCGCTCCCTTCTCGCAAAACAACAAACTAATTCTGGTCGACTTCAAGGGTTGCGGCAAATCGCCAAAGCCTCGCGATAAGCGTTACTCCATTGAAGAAAAAGCAGACGACATCTACAACTTGATTCTGGAGCAAGACCTAAACAATCTGACTCTGGTGGGAAACTCATTAGGCGGTGCGATCGCTCTACTGGTTGCGGTCAGGCTCGGCAAGGAGAAGCCGAATAGACTCTCAAGGCTGATCCTAATTGACAGCGCCGGCGACACGAGTTCCCTGCCGCCTCATCTCAATCTGCTCAGGTCAGTTCCAGGCAAACCGATTATTTACCTCTCTCCAAGCAAGCTAGCCGCGAAAATGACTTTGCGGATGTGCTACTACGATTCTGAGAAGATTACCCGCCCACAGGTCGAAGCCTACGCCGCGCCAATCTCAAGTCTCGGAGGCCGCCACGCACTACTCTACACGGCCAGGCAGTGCATTCCGGCCAACGCCGACGAACTCATAGCCTCGGCGAGCAGTATTACAGTTCCAACTCTGATCTTGTGGGGACGCGAAGATAAAGTGACGCCTTTGAAAATCGGAGAACTCTTACACAACTTGATTCCGAATTCAACTCTCGAAATCATTGAGAAGTGCGGACATATTCCCCAGGAAGAAAAGCCCGACGAAACTATCATCCGCATTTCCAAATTCCTGACAGCAACCGCTTAGCTCCACTTTAGGAAGCCCTGGAATCAGATCTTAGCGAGTATTGCCTTCCATCTTACCCAGGCTTCGTCACGCGCCTTTTTGTTCGCCTTATACGCCACCAAATCTTTAGCGTATTTATCCGCAGCTGCTTTGTCAGCTTCGGCGTCGCCTTTCGCAGTCGGAGCAACTGGTTCAGGCGCATCGCCCGCGCGCATGAATCCGTGACCCGCACCCTCATAGGTTACCGGTTCGTATTGTTTCTTTAAGTCCTTCATTGCTTCGACGGTTGCAGGCAACGTCGCGTTGATACGAGCGTCATTCCCCGCATAAAACCCATAAACAGGGGCACTGATTCTTCCCAGAGCAAGCGTGTCAACGGGAAGGACTTGTGACTGGCCTGTAAGGGGTGGCGAGCCGTAGAAAACAAAGGCGCCTTTCAATTTGGAGTTGTTGGTTGCGTAACGAAATGTCTGCGTGCCGCCCCAACAAAATCCCGCCGTAACAATCTTGCCGTTGGCACCGGGTAACTTCGAAACATAATCGGCGACGGCGTTCAAGTCGGCCGTGATTTGCTCCGGAGGAAGGTCGCGAATAGCTGTTCCGACCGCGTTCGCGCCCGCCGATGCTACATCGCTTGTGCCACCACCATTTGGTCCTTTCCCAGACAGCAAATCGGGAGCGATCGCGATGTATCCAGCTTCGGCTAATTGGTCGGTCAGGCTCTGGACCCAATCGCTCATTCCAAAAATTTCATGAATTACAAGCACGGCCGTCGCTTTATTCTTCACTTCCGGGTAAACGACGAAAGCGTTGACTTCACGTTCGGCGCCACCGCCCGCGGGTTTGTACTTAACCTTCACCCATTCCTGATGTCGCGGCGATTTCGCAAGCCGCTGCTTGGCCCAGTCCTGTGCCTCAGGTTCCATAGACGCCATAGTGGCCGATTCTGAATGACTATGTTCCGACTTAAGATCGGCGTTGGCTTGATGCACAGCCGAGCAACCTGAGAGAGCAACTAGCACTACCAGCAATAAAGCAAGACTAGTGAGTCGTCTCTCTGAACAGGCGGAGTCGTTTCCTGCGTTGCGATCAAGGCATAGGTGCTGTTTCATGTGTACCTCCCGATTGATTTTTAGCGGTAGCCGGATTCTAGCAAACGCACGCTTCTCACTGAAACGATGAGCGACAAAAAATCGGCTTCGCACTCCGCCGACACTTAGAGCGCTCTTATCCCTGGAGGTTCTTTCCAGGGCCCACCATAAGCGGTTTGAAAAGGATCTGAGATGGCGCCTACATATTGCCAGTGCAATCTCGCCAATTGCCTCGTGTGCAAGAAATCGTGGGCCAACCACGATGCCAGCAGATCTCCGCCTGACAGAGTTCCATTGGCGCCTTCTTTGCTGTTCTGCCAATTCGGTTCTGATAACGATCCCAGCCAAGCCAAAGATTTTTCACGTTCGGCAAGAAAATTCTTTAGGGAGCTATCGAGTTCTCTTTCGTTGTACGCTCGTGAGGTGGCCCAATTGCGAGGGTCGATAAGTGGCCAGGCTTGTTTAGGGTCAGCGAGGACCAGTTCGATGCGCTGGCGAAAGTCTTCTCTCTCTTCATCGTAAAGGTGATTTACGACCTCCAGTATTGACCACTGATCGGACGCGGGTTTCCATCGAGCTTGATCAGGCGTGATGTCTCGCGCGAGACCCTCAAAAACAGCGCGGTTCTTCGAAAATCGATCAATGAAATAATCAAGGTTCATGAGCGTTCTCCTATTTCAAATCAGATCAGTGCACTTATTGCAAAGCCGGTTTGCCGAATACCTCACTTTAGGAAATAATGCCTGACGAATCAATTTGAGCTGTTAATACAAAAAGCTTCTACTGTTCCTTTGAAGGAGATTCCAGTGCCAGACGAGCAAAGAACTGCCAATAACTCTCAAACCTATTGTGTTGATGCTGACGAATTTGTTTATGAAACAGTCGAGCAGGAGAATGGACAGGCGACCGTTGTGCGTTTTCAGCTAACCGATCCTCAATATCACGCCGGAGACGTCGTCGTAGTTCTGTCGGGGGCCGAGATTCATTTTCACGGCATGATTGGCAGTCTTGCTGACGGTTGGGCAACAGCCACCGATAGACGCGGTTCCTTGCTGCCAACTACTGTGCAGTAACGTTCCGCAGCGGAATTACGCCCGAAATGCCTGATTCTCAGCGTCGATAACCTGAAGGATAGTGGATCTCTACACCGGGAGTTGACGAAGTAATCTTGACTCGGTGAAATCCCTTCCCGGGGTGAGTGGAAAGATAGGTCAATGCTATTTGTCGATCGAGGGCAGTATTGATTTGTTTGATAAACGGATCGAAACTCACTGGGGCACCGAAACCCTGAAAAAATGCCCGGCCCCCGGTCTCATCCGAGAGCTTTTGTAGTGAACTCTGCGCATTGGCTGCCAAACTGCCATCCGCGCTCGTCATCGCAGTCGGCGCATAAATCGAGTAAATCGCAACACTCCTGCGTTGTGCTTCCGTTACCGCTCGTTGCAAATCCAAACTCTGGCTTGGGGTGCTTGAGTCAGTGCCGTGAGACACATCCAAACCATCGGACACGAGTAGGATTGCGCGGCGTCCGGTCGGCTGTGCGTCAAAGCGCTTCGCTGCCTCAATCACCTCAACGTAGGGGTTGTATGGTGCAACACCAGCCACGCCCATCGGTCCCCGAAGAGACTTCGCGGCCTTTTCAAGATCGCTGGTAAACTTTTGTCGCACTTGCAAACTACCCGTGCGCAAATATCCGATCGAAACTCGTGAACCGCGCGGGAGTTGTCCAATGAACTCGGCCAGAGCCTTGGTTTCCAAGCTAATAGACGCCACCACGTCATCCTGAATTAGCAGCATCAGATTGATCGGTGAGCCGCTTACCCGCGCTCGGATAGATAGGATTGTTTGCGGGTCACCGTCCTCATTGACGGTCAAGTCAACAGTTTGTAATTCCGATTCGTTCGCTACCACCTCTCCTTTTACGCGAATAGTAAGCGGAAGAATCACTGGCCGGGCTGGATCACCGGAGGACTTTGGCGCATTGTTCTGGTTGCTTGGTTGCGCCCAAGCTGTATTGCTCCCAACGGCCGCGCAAAAGAGCACCGCTACTATGCCGGCGATTGCCCTGTGTATTTGAACTCGCTTCATATCTGCTCCTATTCACGCTGAACCAACTGAATCGCATTATACAAGCATATGACCGGAAGCGCTTATCGCCGCTACTGCGATACTGTCTCCGTTTGCTCTCATACGAGAACTAAATCACCTGCGTTCACCTACCGGTAAGCTGGTGAACCCAGGGAGTAACAGCTAAGATCATGATGTGCTGGACCGGTCGATGAACAAGAGCATGCTCCAGAAGGCGCCAGGAAAGCTGGAAGCGAGCGACGAGCGAATGACCAGGCTGTTAAGCTGGGCGCCCTGGCTATCCTTTTTCCTAGTCAGCCTTCCTGCGCCGATTGTGTTCCTGGTTCTCTTTTTGGCGGCCGGGACCACCGAAACCGCGGCGATTTATCTGCTCCTTTCCTTTGTTTCCGCAGGCCTTGGTTTAGTTGTCGGCTTGCTCGTCGTATTGATGCTTTTGGTCTTCCGCCGGCGTTGGCATAGCCGCTTCCGTGATCGGCTTGCAGCTGATGGGATAACCGCCTCAGAGGTTATTTGGTTCGCGTCGGAACTTTCTTCGGAAGAGCGAAAGATATGGAGTGAACTTCAACAAAAAAATCCTCTTCTGGCTGACGCTTACTGCGAAACACTCGCTGCGCGCCTAACGGCGACCAGAATTATCGCCAAAGCCCGCGGCGAAACACTGAAAGTCGAGCGACAAATCAATCGCACACGCAACATCCGCGGCGCAGATACGACCAAGCTCCTTGCTGATCTAATCTCCGATCGCCAACGCTCGGTGGAACTTCGCAAGGAAGCAACTGCTCGCCTATCTGAAACCAAAGCCCGGCTCCAGACCATCGAGGCTGCGGCAAATCGCAGCTTGAGTCAGACCGAGACCGATGTGATGTTGCGACGGCTAGCTGCTTCACAAGAACATTTTCCTTTAGCACTCGAGATGGCAAGCCTCGAAGAAGCGGCGCTACGCGAGCTTGATACTGGAGCCTCGCTTGAGAAACCGGACCACGTTCCTCAACCAGACAGCTGATGAATCTGCGAGCCGCCCTGGTCGTTACTCCGACTCAGTCAAACGGTAAACACCAGGCGCTACTCTGGTGGCAAACCCCTCTTCGACAAGCGCCCAGTTCCCTACCCCCGCATCGGGATTCGTCAATCCCGTGACCCGCGCTAGTTCCCCTCGCCATGTCAATCCCGCTCCGCGTAAATAGGCCCTGGCAATTTCTTTTAAGGCGTCTTCTCTACTTCTCGTCAGCTGCAATTCATCATGAAATCTACTTTCCGCGAGGGTCCAAATGTAAGTGAATTTTGGCTGATAGACGATCTCGCCAGGAATGACTTTGAAGACTCGTTGCAACTCGTCGATCGCTTTCGTAAACGTAGCTCGATCGCGAACGCCGCTGGCCCCACGCAGATCAGCGGTTCCCATTTCCCATTCCTTTCGCAAAACTTTGAGAACGTCCTGGGCCGGTAGTGATAAGGCCTTCGTCTCCTGATTACGGGCAATACCCGAGACGGCATTGAAGTACGTGAGTAATTTTCGCGACATAAAGGTAGCCCGACCTCCGCGCAGTTTGCCGTAGTAAACTCGGCCGCGTCTTACCAGCTCGTCCTTAATCGTCCAGGTCAGCCTGCTTTCCGGATCTTTCTGGACATTGCGCGGCATGTGCGCATCTCGCCGTCCGCATACAGCGATGTATAGAGAGGGTCCCGGGCGACGGGAATCAGTCATGGCTGAACAAAATCCGACCGCATCGATCAAGCGCTCCGCCGCCAACACATTCTCCACCCGCACTTCCGGTTCCCGCCGCCACCAGCGGTCGCGATGGTTCTCAATTTCCTCGGGCAGTTTGGTTTGGGACATGACCGCAATCCTATCAAATTGAACTGGCAGGTCATCAACTTGACCTGTCACGCTGACCGCGCTGCAGGAGCGCAACTCACCAACCCTACAAAAAGCTCCGTATTTCAACTGCTACGCAACGCGGGCCATAGTGGCATGGTCGTTGCCAAGGTGGTTTAGCCCGATTGTGTCTATTCGTTGGGCTCCTCATTCGAATCTTCCCGTAGTTCAATCCTTTTTATCAGGTCGATCAATCTTTCAGCCATGGAACCTTCTCTTTTGATAAATACAAACAGGGCCGATTACGTAGCGTCCATTGAAAACGAGGGCCGGGTGGAAACACTAACCAACTCCGACTCTGCCGAAGTGCTCACCTTCCTCGAAAGGCGACCAATTCATACTGCATATCTTGCCGGTCTGGTTCGCGACAACGGCATTGAGAATCCGCTGAATCGTGGCACTTTTTATGGCTACCGAAACCAACTCAATCAACTGGAAGGCGTAGCTGTAATTGGTCACGCAACCTTGATGGAAACATCAAGCGACCAGGCAATACATGCCTTCGCGCAGACCGCGCAGAGCTGCCACAAGATCCACGTGCTGATGTTCGAGGAGAACCACCTCGACAAGTTCTGGGACAGCTACGCTGCTGCCGATCAGAGGATGCGCCACGCCGGACGCCAACACCTGTTGGAGCTCCGTTGGCCCATGGATGTCTCACGCGTTTCTAACCTACGTCCTGCAACCACCCAGGATCTGCCGCTGCTAATTCCAGTCCATGCTGAATTGGCGCTTACCGAAAGTGGCATCGATCCCCGAGATGAGGATGCTGCCGGCTTCGCCGAGCGTTATGCGCGTCGGGTACAACAAGGCCGAACGTGGGTCTTGATTGAAAACGATGAGCTGTTATTCAAGGCTGACGTCATAGCAGAAACACCAGAAACAACTTACATCGAAGGTGTTTGGGTTAACCCCGAAACTCTCCAGCAAGACTATGGACGGCGCTGCATGTCGCAACTCGCCAGGATGCTTCTCTGGCGAACTAAATCAATTTCTCTCTTCGTTAACGACGAAAACGAAGCCGCGCAAGAGTTTTACAAGCAGTCCGGTTACCACACACGCACGGTCTTCGACACCATCTACCTCAAATAACTTTCAAGAAGGTCAAGTGCGGAAATGATCTTATCAACATTCATCTCTAACCGATTAACGCCAGCGGGCTCGTTCACCGTTGAGTCTCCAGAGCACCAGGCGCTCGGAAGCCCAACTGTGCCTGATCACGCAAGCTGTCGCCTCGAGCTGGAACGAGTAGTCCACGAGATCGAATCTCCCGAGGTTCGCGAGATCATAGACACGGTACTCAAAGATCTGCTTCGCTTGCTCGAATCTCTGGGCCTTATCGAAAAGTTCTTACGGCAGGTCAACTCCGCCGAGGAAACGTTTGCGCTTTTTCAAATAATTCATGACGAGGCACGCGAGCTCGTCGACTACATCCGGGAAGACGGGTTGAACTGCGCGGCCCTAAACGAAAATATAATCGACACTCTTGACGGTATCGCGTTCGCCGTAAACCATGACTTGCAGCGCGTCTTCGAGTTTGAACAAAGCGGGAGGAGTGCCCCACAAACCGACCACTTGGTGATCGGCAAACTGTATCGTGCCCACGATCTGCTTACGAATTGCCTGCAGCAGTCGACCATCACACTTGCCATGATGTTCGACCCCGACCTGGTTGGAGCAAAACTGTTCAATAATTCTGATATCCGCTACCGCCAATCGCTGCAGCTGTGCGTAGATCTGGCATCGCTCCTGCAACAGGTTCAAGCTTGCGAAGGCAATTTCAATAACTCTTCTCTGGCGAATTTGTTAACCGGCATCGAGAGGTTTCGCAATGAAACTTTGGAATGCCTGAACTACGCTGACTGGCCTCAATTCGAAAGTTTCTGCGAGACCATCAACGTCGCTGGGACGGTGTGGCTCCAACTCGAGCCCGTTCTGCATCAGTTTCACTGTTACATTGAAACTCTGCTCAGCCAGGTGAAAATGCGAGCTGTGCTTGCGAACGTATTCCCCGTTCTAATCGGCGACGACAACGTCGCAGACGCTGAGGACCAGGAGTCTACTTGGGACCCCTTTGCTGTCGCTGTCTGATTCCGAAGTCCCAAATTCAGTTGTGTGGTCCGGTAACACGGATTGTAAGCTCAGTGCCTCGTGTCAAATCCAGATCGTCTCGACCCTGAACATAAACCGATCCGGCGCCGCCACCGGCTCCGACAATTGCCCCGATTGCTGCGCCCTTGCCGCCACCAGCGATAGCGCCAATTATCGCGCCAACCGCCGTACCAATTGCTGTCCGCTGAACGGTCTTCGACGTTTGGTCGTTATCCCTGACTGAACCTTCGTTATCTACTTTTACGACGTCGCCCTCAGTTGTTCTCACAGATTGAACCAGGCCGGCAAATCGGTACGAACTGCCATTCCGCAAGCGAACGCTGTCAAAGTTCAGAGTCATCTGCGAACGCCCGGTTACCCGTCCACTTCGCTGAACATTTGAAATGTGTCCTTCCACAACGGCTCCTTCGTACTGATTGGGCTGCCGGACAGTCGCTGTAAATCGATCGCCTTCCCTCGCTGTCGCGCTCGAAAGATCATTATCGAGAACCGCAATCACCGTTTCTCCATTAGCGAGTATGAAGTCGGTTCCGGAAGCAGTTGTGTTATTGGGATAACCCGTATTGATATCAAAACGGGCGACCTCATCCGTCTTGTCGTAGGTGCTTTGGACCGTCACTGGCGAACTCAACCCTTGAACGGAGACGCGTCGAGTCACCCGCAGCCGGCGACCGTTATCAATCGGCTCAAATGTCACGTTGAATTCGGTGTCGCGGTCACCAGTCGAGTTGACAGCAAGTTGTTGACCATCGAGTGTTGCTCTCGCTCGAATCGTTCGGCCGCTGTTGGTAGTCTCGACGCGCTCGATACCGTCAGCGGTAAAGCTGATCTGAGGAGCTCGAGAAGATGCTAACGTTACATTTCTGCCAGTCACGTCGATCGCAATCTGGTCCGGAGAAGCAAGTCGGTTCGCTAGCTGGTCACGCAAGCGTGAGCGGTCTCCATATCCGACATTCTGTGTGGCACGATCTGCCGCCTGGCCTGGGTCGTCACTTTGCGACGCATCAAGGCGGTAGGTTCCAGTCAAGCGATTGGACTGGTTACTAGGATAACCGGTGTCCGGATAGTTATTGCCAACTGAAGGCCAACTCAAATTGTACGCCGTTGCCAGTTGATCCAGATCTGAACGGAGATCAGTCCAGGTGCGACTGAGTGTGGTGTTCCGAGCATTGCGCCGCGTCATAACGCGATCGACCAAAGCAGCACGGTTTAGAACTTCCTGCGCGTCCGCCGCGGTTGACTGTCGCCGGTCGAACCGCTCCCGCAGTTGCGTTACCGCCGTGTCCAAATCTACCGCGAGATTCTCCAGATTTTCGCTCCTGAGATTAATGCTGTTTTGATTCTGGGCATTCAAGCTGCCACGAAAAATATTGGTGCGATTTTCGATTCGGACTATCACTTGTCGCACCGCACGCGAAGTCCCACGATAGGTTTGACGTTGAGCTTGAGTAAATGTGGCGCCGGCGGATAGAACCGACACCGCCAACAGCGCGACAAACATTCTTTTGATTACAATCATCGTTTTCCTCCAATTCAGATAACAAGCAGCACTTAACAAACGCGGCACTCTCAGAAGCAAAACCATCCCGTCACTGCCGCAAGAAAATTGTCCGCCACATTTTTCGAAATTCAGACACTTAAACGGGAGAGGACGAAGTAATAACAAGCACTGTGCCACCCAAAAAGTTTCCCCGAAATCCTTGCGATGGAATTTCACCTGCACAGACACTTGGCACTTTTTCTGAGAGATTTGCCAAAGGTGAGCCGCCTTCTCTCTGTGCTATTCTGTCCGCGGAGGGTACGCGGATGAGTGCAGACTTGCGCAAAGCGGTTGTGAAACTAGTCGGCGACGACCTCTTTGAGGGATGCACGCCTTCGGGGCACGTGGTTGTGATTGATACAGATCGCGAACGTAATTCGGCCTCAAGTCCTATGGAGCTCTTGTTGCTAGCGTTGGGCTCGTGCACCGGAGTGGATGTCGTTTCGATTCTCAAGAAGAAACGTCAAGAGGTAACTGGGTACCGCGTTGAAGTGATCGGCGATCGGCGTGACGAACATCCGCGGGCCTATACAAGGATGGAAGTTCATCACATTGTCACCGGCCGTAATATTTCATCGCCGGCCTTGGCCCAGGCGATCGAACTCTCGGGACAAAAATATTGCAGCGTCGCCGCGACATTGAGGCCGACGGTGGAAATCGTTTCCAGCTACGAAATCATCGAAGCTTCCGGGAAGTGAGAGTGATCGTGGCGCCACAAAAAGAGGAAGGTTTTCAATAAGTGAAATTCAGAACGCGTCTTTTGGGCTCACTAATTTTTGTCGCCCTGCTCTGCGGTAGCGCCATTCCGCAGGTCAGCAAACAAGCAGCCAGTGATGCCAACCTGGCTGCGATTCGTCGTCAGGATCGCGATGCCCGAAATGCCAACGGGGTACTGACCCGCCTTGCGCCAGAGGAACATTTGCGGCGCGCCAGCATCTATCACGTCAACCGAGCGTTCGATGAAGCTCGCGAACACTGGCAGGCCCTTATTAACTATTATCCATCCGATCCCAGGGTCGCCGAGGCGCTGTTTGGGATCGGTCGGTCCTACTTTCAAGGACGACGCTACTCAGAAGCCTACAGCGCTTACAACCGGCTTGCTCGTAATTACTCTGCCACCAAAGAAGGTCGCGAAGGTCTGAACTTCAGTGCCGCAGCCTTGTTGCGTATGGGCAAGACTTCAGAAGCCGCAGATCGTTACATCGAATACGTCAAGACTTTTCCTGATGGCGAACGAATAGAAACCGCTCACCTGAATACGATCGATACTTTGCGTGAAGCCGGTCGTCTGCAGGAAGCAAGCGCTTGGATTGCGCGGACCCGACAGCGATTTGCCGGAAGCGCAACTGAGACAAACGCGTTATTTGCTCTTTTGAGAATGGAGATTTCTGAAAGTAACTGGCGCCGGGCTATTGCAGCTGCAGACGAATTGAGCCGGAAGAACTTTTCCAAGGCTGTGGCTACAACGCCCGCCGAGGTTGCTTATTTGAGGGCCTACTGCCTTGAACGCTCGGGCAATGAGGACGATGCATTTAACGGTTATCTCTCTGTGACTGGTGGGATTGATTCCTACTTCGGCTGGCTTGCAAGCGATCGCCTGTCGAACCTCGCTGATGGCAAGCGACGTGCTCTCGTCGACGAACGCAATGAGCGAAATGCCACACAGGCCGCGTCGGCTGCTGATTCTTATCCAGCGCCCTACCGGCAAGTAATCCTTTCATCCGCGCGGGCCAGGAAAATTGATCCGCGTTTCATTCTGGCGCTTATCAAACAGGAAAGTGTGTTTAAGCCACTGGCCAAATCTCCGGCAGGCGCGCGCGGTTTGTTGCAGCTAACAATGGACGCGGCGCAGAAGTACGCGTCGAATGCCGGGATGAAGCCCGTGCAGGAAAGTCAACTCTACCAACCCGAAACCTCGATCCGGCTGGGCAGCGAATATCTAAGCGAACTCTCGTCGATGTTTCCCAATCTGCTCGAGGCCGTTGCTGCTTCATACAACGGTGGTGAAGACAATGTGGCTCGCTGGGTGAGACGGGCGAAACAAAAAGACCCGGGTGTGTTTACTTCAGAAGTGGGTTTTGACGAAACCAAAGACTACGTGAAGAAAGTAATGAACAACTATCGCGTCTACAAGCAGCTCTACACCGCTGATCTGACGCGACGATAGTACCCTCATTCGTTTCGCTCCAGCGGATCGAGATGTTTATAGAAATGCTGAACTCGATAAGTGGCGCTCCGGCGGAGCGCAATGTTTCCGTTAAAAGGGTGCGGCCGATTTGGCGATCATGCCATTCTATAAACATCTCGCCCCAAATGGGGCGAAGGCAACAATGTCTCTTCTACTTCAAAGTTGAATCCACATTCAACAATGGAAAGGGCCGCTCCCCAAGAAGCGGCCCCTTTTTGTCCCGTAGTTGTTTGCTGTCGCCTCAAGGCTCCGGACTGAAACGTCTATCCTCGAAGCCGCGCGCGCTTTCGCGTCTGCGCAAAGGATCGGGGCGCTCGTACCGGTGCGGCAGCACACCTAACCGCACCAGTGCCGCATAGTATTCATAGCGAATCAGAACTTCAGCCGCCGGTCGCGTGTCCAGGTCCATATTCACCCAGCGTACATCGTTTTGTACTGATCGCCCGATTCCGGTCGCAGCATACTCGTCATCCGGCTGCGGCATGACCTGCTCCTTGCGCATGGACTTCGCTTCGCCGCCACTTGCCGCCGGAGATTCAGCTCTGTCCACGGAAGACTCCACACCATCCGCGGTTGGCGCTTCCTCTTTGTTGCGGCGTCCATCCTCGTCATAGATTGGTGGACGGCGCGGCGTAATCGGAATTGGTCGCGGTCGACGTTCGCGGAAGAACACTGCTGAGATATTTCCGAGGTTGGACGTCTCGCCCAGTTTGGCGCCGTAAGAGTCTCGCTCCGAAGTAAAGTAAAAACGGCGCGCTCGTTCTGAACTCATTTGCCAACCGGAAATCGTTATGCTGCCGTAGGGCTCTATGACCCACTTGCTGGCATTCCACGCGGTCGTATGTTGCGCATCTATCGTGTTGAGACCATCCACCGACAAAGCCACGGCCACGCGGTAAGCCAAGGGATTGCGAATTCTAATCTCATATTCCCTTCCCGCGAGCGCTTCAACGTAACTCTTGCCGCGCGCGTCGTATTCATCCAGCGGCCGGCCGTCGACCAATATCGTCATCTCAAAGCCACGATCAACGTCCACTGGTGACCAGTAATCGGGAGTTGGCTGAGGCGTCGCAGCCTGGGTTTGCCAGTTTGAAACGACAAACGCACTCACCGCAATCAAGGTCAGCCCAGCGCAACCCAGTAAAAATGCTCTCTTCACGATTCTCACCTCCTGTGGGAATATTTCTCGGGAATCTAACTACCCGTAGGAGGAACGCCTCTTCCGGCCAATCTTGCGCGGCGCCGGATTATTATTCGTTTTTCGGCGTCTCATCCGGGACTGGAGTCGCTAAGCGACCGGTTTCATACCGCCGGCCAGCGACGGGCCAGAAAAATGACCTTTGGATGTTGAGTAAACATAGGAGGGGGGCTACAATGTCGCGCACTTCATTTCCGATCCATCTTCTGATCGATTCTGACTTAAAGCCGGGAGTACTGAATGGAATACGTGCTGACTGCAACTAAGACCGAGGCTCGGGCAGGGTCATACTACGACAAGATTGCGGCCTACTATGACCTGACCTTCAAGCTCAATGGCTACGGTCGTTCACTTGATCAGTATTTCGCAAACCATCCGCTGCCGGTCTCCCGGGGCGCAAGAATTCTGGATGCTGGTTGTGGCACCGGCTTGCTCACGCTGGCGCTATTGCGTTCACTTCATTTTCCAGTGAGCATTACCGCGCTCGACCTTTCGGCCACTTCGATCACTGCTGCGCGAAAGGCAGTTGTAGAAAGCCCCGGCCGAACTCGAGACGTGACGTTCACTGAAGGCAATCTGTTATCGCTTCCCTTCGCTGACAATTCGCTTGATCTCGTGGTTACCAGCGGCGCCCTGGAATACGTGCCGCTCGGTGAAGGTTTGACTGAACTTTCAAGAGTTATTACACCCGGCGGTCACTTGTTGCATATCCCCTGCCGGCCGTCGCCGGCTACAACTTTCCTCGAGATTCTGTTTCGTTTCAAGAAGCATCCCCGCAAGGAAATACTCAGCCAGACTCAAGAACACTTCCGCATGGTTCACGAATATCGCTTTCCGCCGCTGCAAGTCATCGGCTGGAGCAAGACTGCGATACTGGCGCAAAAGATCTAGAGGTCAGAGATCAGAAATCAGAAAGACTCGCGGATTTCCGATCTCTCACTTCTGACTGCTGACCTCTGACTTTCTGGCCTCTGGCCTCTGACTTCTACTCCCTGTACGACGTGTCAATCCGATCAAGTTTTCTGATTAAGCCCGGCCACGTCAGTTGCGCTCCCTGACCAACCGTCACCGCGCCCATTTGTGCCGCAACCGTTTTGAGAATAGGTTCAGGCACGGTGAGCAAGTCTGCCCCTCCCGACTGCGCCAGGATTTGAATGCGGCACGCGCTCTCCAAAATGTACATCGAAAGAAACGCTTCGGCCGGAGTTTTCCCAACCGTCAATAGACCATGACTCTTCAGGATCAGGCTGTCTTTGGTTCCCAGATCCGCCACCAGTCGCGATTTCTCGTCCTCGTTTAGCGCCAGCCCTTCGTAGTCGTGGTAAGCGAGGGAAGAAAGCGCGAGCAACGCCTGTTGTGAAATCGGCAGCAGTCCATTTTTCTGAGTCGAGACAGCAATGCCGTAACTCGTATGCAGATGAATCACGCAAAGCGCATCTTCGCGGGCCGCATGCACTGCGCTGTGGATCGTGAAACCGGCTGGATTAACAAAGTAGGGTGATGGGCCCACAATCTCGCCCTGTAGATTGATCTTGACCAGGCTTGACGCAGTGATTTCTTCAAACATCATTCCGTACGGGTTGATCAGGAAGTGATGTTCCGGGCCAGGGACGCGCGCCGACAAGTGTGTAAAGATCAGATCATCCCACCCGTAGAGAGCAACGAGACGATAGGCGGCTGCAAGATTCACTCGCGCTTGCCACTCGGCTTCGGAAACCATTTGCCGCACAGTCGCAGGTTCTTGTGCTGTCGTCATCTTTGGATCCTCTTTGCGGGCCGACTCATCACGCTAGCTCGATCCGCAACAAACTGCTGTTCCAACTTCCTTCAGCCGTTCCCCTTTTCCCCTCTTTCTCGTTTCTATTGTTCGATGTATTCGTGCAGCAGTTTGATCTCGTCGCCACGCTCGCTCAATTCAACACGCATCAGGTCTCGCATTGAAAGCATGCCGACCCAGCGCTCGCCGTCAACCACAGGCAAGTGACGTGTGCCGATGACTTCCATTCGCTCGAGTGCCTGATGCGGAGTTTCATCGCAATTGATCACCGCTCGGAGTTCGCTCGTTACATCTCCGACCTTCACCGCGGAAGGATCGCGTTTCAATACGACGACTCTTCTCAGAACATCTCGTTCAGAGAACACTCCAAGAAGTTTGCCCACGTCATCGACTACACAAACCGCGCCGATGTTTCGCGACGCCATGAATTCGGCGGCGTCCTGAACGCTCGCCGAGGCACTCATGGAATAGGGCTGGCGATCTTGAATGACATGTCTGATCAGCATCATGGTTGAGCCTCCAGGGGATCTGCTCGAGTGGTAGGGGATTGCGCGGTTATTATAAAGAAACTCGGACTGGATGTCTGCAAGTTGAGTCAGGAACGACCGGCGAGTTAACCGAACAGACTTGCCTGCGCGGTTGGCCGGCGAAAGGTGGTAGCTCCTTCCGGCACGCGCTTGTGAGTACGATTGAAACCTAAGCGCTCACAATGAATCTTGAACAAACGCTCAGTGGCCGCCCAATACTCACCTTTGCCACGCATGCGCTCGCCAAATTTACTTGAGTTCATTTTGCCGCCGCGGGCTTCGAGGATGCGATTGATTACCCGGTTAGCTTTGGTCGGAAGTTTTTCGCGCAGGCGTTCCTCAAAATAAGGCGCCACGCTTCCCGGCAAGCGCAGCATGTTAATGAAAGCGAGCGTCGCGCCCGCTTCTTTCGCGCGCTTCAGCAGTATTGGAAGCTCACTGCTGAGTCCAGGAATGACCGGTGCTATCCCGATGCCAACTGTGATACCTGCTGCAGCCAAATCAGCCATCGCATGAAAACGCGCCTCAGGCAAAGGCGCGTAAGGTTCCACCGCTCGAGCCACCTCACGATCGGTGAAAGGAATCGTGAAGAAAACGCCCAGATGCGCGTCACGCGCTAACTGTTGCAACACGTCGATGTCCCTGCGGATCAGCGCCGACTTAGTGATGATTCCGAGAGGCTGGCGAAACTCGGCACAGATTTCCAGACACTGTCGTGTCAGTTTGTAACTCGCTTCAAGCGGAATGTAAGGATCGGAAGTAAACGAAAAAACAATCTCATCGCCCTTCCACGAAGGCTTCAGGAGCTCCTGGCGAAGAAGCTTCGGCGCGTTTACCTTTACGACAATCTTGCGATCAAAATCGGTGCCGGCGCCGTAACCCAGATACTCGTGAGTTGGCCGGCTAAAGCAGTAGGTGCAACCATGAATGCAGCCCCGATAGCAGTTCACGGTGTAGTCAAAGCCGACATCCGGGCTGTCGTTATGCGTAATGATTGAACGCGTTTGGGTCTCTTCAAAGACTTCGAGCTTGGCTTCAGGCGGTTCTCCCAACCATTCCACTGAATGGGACAGCCACGGATTAGGAGGATTCTCGACGTAATGCATTTGAGTGTTCCAAAAGTCGCGCGGCCCGCACGTGGGCACGCATGTCACCAATGAAACAGAGCTTAACAGATGTGTGGGTAGCTTGGCGAGGGTTGCGGCCCGCAACTTTAGCGGTTCTTTCTTTTCGGCCGCATCGGAGCTGCGCGACGAAGGTAGCCAGAGGTGCAACCTCTGGATCACGCGTTATAGCAATTTCGCGCGGTTGAGCCGCGCCCAGAATTTTTTTCCGTTACCGGACGTTCCACGTCTGGCTACCATCTCAGCGCGGCTCTGCCGCGAAAATCGCAAAAGATTCACGACCACTCGACGAAGAACAACCGATACTTATCCGGGTCTTGGACAGTGATAAAGCGTCCACCCCACCCTTCATCCGCCGGCGGCCAAACCTCGCCGCCACGTTGTTTGAGCTGCTGGTAATATTCGTCTACATCATCGACGCCGAGAAAGAAACTGACACCGCGCCCTCGCTTCAACATCGTTTCCAAATGCTGCGCCAGCGTTATTTTTAGCGCGCCGGCTAACAGAGTGGCCATCGGTGGTTCCGACTCGGGGTTGTGTTTCTCGATCTCAAACCCCAGCAGGCCGTTGTAAAACCCCAGCGACTCCTCGATGCTATTGACCTCGAGCACTAACCGATCCAATCCGAGAATTTTCATTTGCACAGCTTCTCATATCGAGTTCAGCAATAGATAGACACCATAACCGCTCGCGATAACCACACTCCAAAACAGTACTTCCTGCACTCCAGTATGACGCCGCAATGGGTTGGAAACTGGCAGGGAGGCATTTATCGCACGCACTGTGCTGCGCGCCATCATCACTCCGGCGATGACTACCAGCACCGCGAGGATTCCGAGCGGCCACAAGAACCAAATCCATTGAAAGCGCACGAGGAGCAACAGGAACAATCCGAGCAAGAGACAGAAGAACGCGCTCAAACCATGGCCAAGCAGACCGACTTCCGGAGCCGCCGGCGCTGCGGTCGGAACAAAACTGGCGGAAGGCTTCGCGCGTTGCTTGTCATACTCGTCGCGCGTCTCCCTGTTTCTAAGCACACTGTAAGCTTCGTTGAGCGATTTCATCGCTTCTTCACTGCCACCACGGTCAGGATGGCGCTGCGCCGCCATGCGCTTGTACAGTCGCTCGAGATCGCGGGGTGACGATTGTTCGTTGGCCCCCAGGATTTCGTAGTAGTCTTGTTTTACGTCGACGCTCATGCGATTTGCGCGATTCTAGATTTAGCACTGTACTTTTGCAATTTTTGTCGAACTCCGCTTCGTGCTACCCTTCCAGAAAATCATGTCTCATCAATTTGCACCGGGCGACGATCTGATTTTTCAACTCGAAAGCGGGTTGGGTTTGTTGCGCATACTGGCCGTCGACGGCGAAGGGCCGGAAACAGTCTGGCATCTGCTGGCTTATGAAGAGTTCTTTCCCAGCACTGAGGCCGCCGAAGCAGCGCTGGCACAGCCCGATTCGTTGAGCGTTCGCAATCCGCATCTGGCGTTAACCGATCGTGCTTTCGAGCGCACTCCCGCGGCGCGACTCGCCAATCGACCAGTCACGGAAAACGAACTCGCTGCATATCACGAGTGGGAACAATCGGCCGCGCGAAAAGTGTCTGATCGCTCAGCGCTGTTGCTGCTGGGAATTCGGTGAACCGACAAGCAGTAAATAGTGAATCGTAAATCGTGAATAGGAGCCGCGCCTCTTTCGAACTTGAGGAGCTGGCAACTAAAACCATGCTACCTCGAAGCCCACAACCACAGTCGTCGTTAGCTGTCCGTTTCTTGGCCCTGACATTTCTGGTCCTCGGGTTTGTCACGCTGTCGTTCGCCACACGGACCGAACATCTCATCGACGCCTGGAAGCCAACTAACTACAACGTCTCGCTAACCTTCGATGGCAAGTTAACTGAGATCACGAGTGCCCGGGCGGAACTAACAATCACCGCGCTGAAAGACTCGCTCACACAGATCGACCTTGACTTCGGCGAGTTGCCAATCGACGCCGTTACAGTCAACCAGCAAACCGCGCAGTACACTCGCTCCCGCGGTCTGCTTAACATCAAACTTTTGCAACCAGTGCGTCGCGGCTCCAACTTTGTGGTTGCAATTTCCTATCATGGCAAACCGCATGACGGACTCGTTTTGACAGATGATAAGGCGGGCAAGCCGACAGTCATCGGCGACAATTGGCCTAATCGTTTACACCATTGGATACCCTGCCTCGATCATCCGTCAGCAAAAGCGACGATAACTTTTTCAATCACGGCCCCGGCTAACGACCTCGTGGTTGCAACCGGCAAGCTGAGCCGCGTCGAGAATCCTTCCAGCACCATGCGCACCTGGACCTATGTCGAGTCAGTTCCAATTCCCCCTTACTGCATGGTAGTTGCCGTGGGCGATTTCGCCCACCTCGAACCCCCGACCGAGTCGACGCCGCTTGCCTATTACGTCCCGCAGCCGGATCGGCCTTTCGCGATGCAGGGGTTCGCGCCGGCGAATCCCTCGCTGAAGTTCTTCAGTCAAACAGTCGCACCGTATCCTTACGAAAAACTCGCCTTGATTATTGGCGCCACGCGTTTCGGCGGCATGGAGAATTCCAGTGCTATTGTGTTCGCGAGCACGCTGTTTGATGCGAGGCCAAACGAACCCCTCAGCGATGCTTTCAAGATTCGCGAAGGCCTTAGGGATGTAGTCGCGCATGAGATCGCGCATCAATGGTTTGGCGATTCAGTTACTGAGTCAACTTGGGCTGACCTATGGTTGAGCGAGAGCTTTGCCGACTATTTCGCTGGGCTTTTCATACAGCATTACGACGGCGAGCCCGCGTTCCAACGCTATATGAAACAATTGGCGGGCACTTACTTCCACTACGAGACCACCAGGCGCACGCCCATTCACGACACCGAGACCGAAGATCTGTTCAAACTTCTGAACGCTAATAACTATCAAAAGGGCGCCTGGGTTTTGCACATGCTTCGTTCCGAACTTGGCGACGCGCAATTCTTTCGCGGCATTCGCATTTATTACGAGGCCCACCAAAACGAAACAGCTTCGACTGAGGATTTGCGTGCGGCTTTCGAGAAAGCCTCAGGGCGAGATTTGAAGGAGTTTTTCGCGCGTTGGATTTATGGCGCCGGCCATCCCAGCTATGAACTTTCCTGGACCTGGAACCCGAAGACGAACAAAGCGAAACTGCTACTCAAGCAGATTCAGCCGGAACCCGCTTTTCCAAATGCAGTAGCGATCGATATCCAAACCGCGACCGGCACGCGTCGCGTCGTGCTGAAACCAACCGGCAGGCAAACTGTTGACGAAGTAAAACTAAGCGACGCTCCCACCACGATGAATCTCGATCCCGACAACACCATACTCAAGGACGCCCGCGTCAGTAATTGACTAAAAAGCCCCGCTCAATCGAACGGGGCTCCTCAGTTTCCCAAACCGTTTCGCGCGGGCTCTAGTGCCGGCAGTTCTCCCTGCAATCGCGCCGTTCCCTATCTGCGTCGCGCTGGCATTGTTTCTTATCCCGGCCTCTTCTGCCCCTGCAGTCGCGCTTTCGCTCCTCATATCTTTGCTCGCAGTCTCGCTCGCAGCGCGCCCGACGGCCTCGATCGTGACGGTCACGCTGCCCTAATGGTGCTGAATTGGAAGTGGCAAACATCCCCAGGCAGAACAAGAGTGCCAGGGTGATTCGTATAAAGACGTTAGCTCTTGAGTTCATTTGCAGATCCTTTCTTTCTACGCCAATGACAAGCATGCGTCTCGTCACGAGCGTGCTGGCTGATCGTTTGCTGTTGGCACCGTCTTGAGCCGACAGCGGAGAAAGGGGGTATTGAACGGAGCTTAGATCACTAATCTGAACTTAGCAAAGAAAAAGAGGCCTGCTTAGTCAGATCGAGGTCGACTTCAAGGGCCGAAGCGGTGACGATACTCGCCGGAGACAATGAAGGCCTTCACCATTTCGGCGTCAACGAAGTTTCCGTTGAACTGGTTAAGCTTGCCCAGCCAGAAGTTGTAACCACCAAAATCCAGATTTGCTTCGGGCGCGTCATTCGGATTCCGGCGCATGTAACCAAAGTATTGCATCAGAAATAACGGTCGTTTGGCCGCCACCGCGTTCGACAATTTGCTGGCGCTCAGACTCGGTCGCCTTACGGCAGATAGTTGAACCGAGCTCGTCTGATAGATCACAAAATTCTGTGATTCCTTTGCAGGCGCTGGTGCTGACCAACTCTTTCGCGGCTTCGCGGATATAGACGATGTCGCCACGGCAAGGAGGACCACAACTAACCAACTCAGGCGTTTATTCTTCAACTGCATAGCAAAGCTTTTTAGCGAGTCGCGAGGCGTAACGGGAAACCGCAAACCGGACAAGTTTGCGGAGTTAGCGTAAGGTCCGCGGGAGGGAGAAACCAAGGCCCGACGCAACTTACTGGCGCGGTTCGGATGCTAACTTCAAGGAAACTTCTCGTCAATAAGAACCGCGGTTTAAATCACGGGCCAAAGCGTTGGCGATACTCACCCGAAATAATGAAGGCCTTCACCATCTCAGCGTCGACGAAGTTGCCATTGAACTGATTGAGCTTGCCTAGCCAGAAATTGTAACCCCCAAAATCCAAATTCGCTTCCGGTGGATCATTCGGATTCCGGCGCAGGTAGCCGAAGTATTGCATTAAGACAAAAGCCTTGTTCAACTCAGCGCTCTTCAAGTCAGAGTCTTCCGCCAGCGAGCGCAGTACCGACGCTCGCTTCGCTACATCAGATGGCGTCGCACCCAACACTGCAATCAGATTTGCCTTTTCCGTGGGTGACAATACTCCGCCGGCATTCGTGTTCAACTGAGTGACGAATTGATCGGCTGTCAACGTGTTTGGATACGCCGTTAGAAACTCAGGCCGTTGGACGAACGCGAGTGCATATGCCTGCTTATTGTTTTCCAGAACTTGTTCCCAACCTGTCGCTCCTACAACCACTCCGCGTCCGATCTCCTGCGTGTCGCGCAGAAAGTCGCTAAGCACCACGGGCACTGGCTTGCCGGGAAGATTACCGAAGGCAGACTTGTACGTCCGATATACGAGATAGCCTGTTTCCTGAAACTCAATCGATAGAAAGAAAGCTGCCGAAACGTTGATGCGACGGGTCTCGACGCTGCAGGTTGCGCCCGGCAGTTGGCATTCAGTTATCTGATTACTCCAGAAAGCGATACCGCCCGCGTCTGGTTCGCGATTAAGGAAGTCGAGATAATGTTGACGAACAAAGAAATTCGCCTGATCGATAGGGTTAGCGCCGTTGGCAACTTCGTTATCCGAGATGGTCACGCCGGCGACTGAGGGCGAACCAAGGGACGCGCCGGCAGGATTGCTTAACGTTATTGTGAAGCTCTCGTTTCCTTCCGCGTAAGCATCGTCAACGATCAGAACGGAAATTGTTTTTGACGTTTCACCCGCGGCAAACGTAATAGTGCCTTGCGCGCTCTCGTAGTCGCAGCGTGATGAAGCGTTTCCGTTGGTAATGTTGCAGGCATTTGATCCGGTATCGCTGGTGGCGTACTTGATGGTGCTTGCGGCCATAGTATCGCCCGTGCGATTCACCGTAATGTCGACTTGAGCATTGCCCTCGGCCATCGAATAGGTTGATGCGCCGAGCTGAATCGAGGGCGGCGGCGCATCGCCTATCTTTGCGACAAAACTGTCGTAGACGAAGTTGAGGTTCGGCTGTAAAGCCGAAACTGAGGGAAAGTCGCTCGACCGAGTATGACCCACCAAATAGATACTGCCGGCTGGATCGACGGCGACTGCTGTCGCCCGATCTATCCCTGCTCCGCCCAGATATGACGAAAACTTGATCGTTTGGTCTGCCATCTTCAGTTTGGTCACAAACCCGTCTGCTGCTGAGCCGTTTTTTTGCTTCACTGGGTTGACCAATGGCAAGTCGACGGACACTCCGTACCCCACCACCACCGGATCGCCATTCGCATCCAGCGCCACACCGAATCCTGTGTCGTAGCCGCTTCCGCCTAGCAAAGTGGAATACAACAGCGTCGAGCCGCTGGCGTTGAGTTCGGTCAGGTAGGCGTCAGCATAATTGAAGAGTAAAGAACTCGCGTAGAAGTTGTGAGGCGAGAGGGGATCTATGATCAGCGAGTTGACTGAAGAATAGGTCAAGCCGGTGGGGACCCAATTGCCTCCTCCATTAATGGTCTTGTTTACGCCGGAATCGTCCAGGCCGGCATAAACCGTCGAAGGAGTAGTCGTTGCGTCAATCGCCAGCGAAAGCACCACATGTGTGGCTATCGAACTATTCATTTCATTCCATGACAGACCGGCGTTTGTAGTCCTAAAAATTCCAAACAAACGATGCGCCGCATACACGATCGAGGGGTTCGCGGGATCTACTGCGACCGCGGTGAAGGTTGAAGTCATCGGCAGCACGTTCATCCAATTCGAACCGCCGTCTACACTCTTGATAACGCCTGACGACGCCGCCAGGTAGATCGTGTTCGCATCTCCCGGCGTAAAAATAATTGCGCGCGTGGTGCCGCCGGAGCCAAACGCGGACCAGTTGTCGCCGCTATTGGTGCTTTGCAGCCCGCCGCCCTGGATGCCTGCATAAATTTTCGACGAGATTTGCGGATGGAATGTCAGCGTAAAGATGTTTGTCAACGTGACTGGGTTGGTCCAGGAACTTCCACCGTTAGTGCTTTTGAAAATCCCCTGGCCGTTTGTGCCCGCTAAGATCGTGGCCGGGTCATGCGGATCAATAGCGACGCAGTTGACGGGAATCCCCGACAGTCCGACGAGACTCCAGCTACTGCCGCCGTCATTGCTTCTGAAAAGTCCACCTTGAGTTGCGGCATAAAGATTCACTGAATTCGCGTCCAACGCCAGTGAGTTGACAGCGAATTCTCCCATCGAGCCTGTGCCGCTCCAGTTCGCGCTCTGGTCCGCGCTCTTAAACACCGCCCCGTTACTGAGTCTGCTTTTCAAAGCAGTCGGTGTGGTGGGAAAGTTTAGTGAATTCGTTTCGCCGGCGACGAATGCATTACCGGCACTATTCACCGCTACAGCCCGCGCTCTATCATACGTATCGCCAAGGTAGGTCGAGTAGTCCAAAGCGCCGGCGGAAGAGAGTTTAGTAACAAAGCCAATTGAAACGTTGCTGAATGTCCGCGTCGTCTTGAAGGCTCCCGGTGTAGTGGGAAAATTAAGAGAGTATGTTTCACCTACAACATAGGCGGCGCCCAAACTATCCAGGGCAATGCCGTTCGCCCTGTCTTGATCGGAACCTCCCAGATAGGTCGAAAAAATTAGCCCTGAACCCGTGGCGTTCAGCTTGGTGATAAAAGCATCCCAGCCGCCGGCCCTGGTCGGCTGCACTGCGTTCGCGCCGGGAAAGTTTGACGATTGGGTTTCACCCGTGACGTAAGCATTTCCCTGGGAGTCAACCGCGATGCCATAGCCGGATTCGGCACTGGCAAGCGTACCGCCACCCATCGGCAGAACGGTGCGGTCGCCGCTAAGCAGAGTTGAATAGATCAGACCATTGCCCGCTGGGTTAAGTTTAGTGATGAAGACATCGGTATCAAGCCCGGTCGTTTGGAATGCGCCGGCGGTGGTCGGAAAGTCGGTTGAACTCGAGACTCCGGTGACATAAGCGGAGCCGGCGGCGTCAATGGCAATGCCGAAACCTTCATCAGTTCGGTTGCCACCAAGATAAGTCGAATAGATGAGCGCCGTTCCCGATGGATTTATTTTGCTGATAAATGCATCCGAAAAGCCCCCGCCATTCGGCTTGAAAGCATTCACCACCGGGAAGTCGGTGGAAACTGTTGAGCCAATCACGTAAGCGTTACCGGCCGCGTCGACCGCAACTCCGTTTGCCGTTTCGTCATCGGCCGCACTATGACCGCTGCCTCCCAGGTAAGTTGAATAGCTTATGATCGGATCAATCGTCAGCGATTCGCGCTTGTCATATGATCCCAGACGAAAGGAAACGTCGCTGTTGGACTCGATCACGAAGCGACTGGCAACCTCGCGTCTAACCCCGGCGATCATTTGATAGGCAACCGGCGAGCGCAGAACCATCTGCCCGCCGTTTGCCTTAACTGACAAATCACCCTGGTCATCAATCAATAACTGCCGTCGCCCGGCGAATACCAGCCTAATGCGCCCAGGATCGGCCTGCGGGGCAACTACAAAATCACACTCCAGTTGACGTGAATTGCCGTAGTAGACGAGATCGATACCATCGTAAACATTCTGGTAACGAACACGGCCAAATGTGCTGTTGCCTGCGATCCAGTTCTTCGCTTGTCTGCCACGAAAATAGTTGGTTGTGCCCGCCAGCTCCTGCTGTCCAGTAAGCTGAGGTTTGCGATTTGAGTTACGCAGCCTGAGCCTTAGAACACTGAGGCGTGCGTTATTTTGTGGATCCCGAGGTCGTGTTACTGAACCTCGAGTAGTGCGTTTCGCATTTGGGTTTCTCAGAGCCAGCACTGCTTCCGACTCGGTGAAGAAAACACCGTAGCCTTTTCCGCGACCAAAGAATTTCACCTTCTGGTTCGTCTGCCCTTGATTGCGCTCAAAGCTAATCGGCAGTTGGCCGTAGGCAGCATTAACATTCGCGCGGTTTAAAGCCTTTTGCGGCGACCGGCTTGGATCACGTTCCGTGTCCTGAGCTCGGACGGGCGTTATTAGCGAAAGTGAAGACAGTGAAAAAGGCAGGCTCAATCCCACAAGGAGCAGGAACGCGCACGCGAGTCGGAGGGCTGCGGCCGATTCAACAGAGTTAGACCGAAGGAGGATGCGAGGCATTAAACTACCTTTCTGGGACAAATCGAGGAGAAAAAACTTAAAGACGTTCAGGGGGAAGAACCCGAACAAACTACTTAAGAATTCGAGCCGAAATCGTACTATTACATCGCGAACCCGTCAATCGGAACCAATCATGGGCCGAAGCGTTGGCGATACTCGCCCGAGACGATGAAGGCTTTCACCATCTCGGCGTCCACGAAGTTGCCGTTAAACTGATTGAGTTTGTTGAGCCAAAAATTGTAACCGCTGAAGTCGGTATCAGGCGGGTCGTTGGGATTTCGGCGCAAGTAGCCGAAGTATTCCATCAACACGAACGACTCGTTGAAAACTCCTTGGCGAAAAGCTGGGTCGTCGGCAACAACCCCAAGCATATAGGCGCGGCAGGAGTCGGAGGGAACTCCCTGGGTGTGACATTGGTCCGCCAGTTGAATAAAACTATTGCGCAAATTGGAAAGATCCACCCCGGATTGATCGTGCACCGTTTGCAACAACTGGTCTATGAAGAGCGTCCCGAATCCCCAATTTGCGGGGTATTTGTTTATGAACTCCGGCCTGGTGACAAAGTCATTCAGGAACGGCGACTTGTTTATCGCGACTCCCGCGGCAGTAGGAATCAGGATCCGATCTGATTTCAACTCAGCATAGGTAGGCCGTCGCCCGAGCGCTGCTTTGTAGGCACGATAAATAAAGCCACTGCTTTCCTGAAACTCAATCGAAAGGAAAAATGCGGCTGAGACATTGATGCGCTTAATTTCGACGCACTGGGCATCGCTTCCACACTGATCAATCTGGTCGGTCCAGAACGCAAAGCCCGGCGGATCAGGCTCGCGATTCAGAAAATCAAGATAGTGTTGCCTTACGAAAAATTGAGTATTGTCGAGTGGGTTTGTACCGTTGACCGGGTCGTTATCGTTGATGGTGACAATGATTGTGTTTGGCGAACTTAGAAATACGCCACTGCCGGACGCATTACTCAACGCGAGCGTGAAGTTTTCAATTCCTTCAGCATAGGAATCATCGACAATCGGAATTGAAATGTTCGCGGCAGTCTGACCCGCAGCAAAATGTAACGTACCCAAAGCTGTTTGAAAGTCGCAGCGCGCTGAAGCGAAGTTGTTGTTGCTGGTGCAATCCGTTCCCGGCGGATCATCAAGAGTCGCGTACTTCACATCAGCAGCAGCCGAAGTATTTCCGGAGCGCGTGACCGCTATGGTTGCGCTTCCCTCACCTTCACCGACACCCAACTGCGTAGCCGTAAACTGAATCGTGCTGGCTGTCGCGGACATTTGAAACTGCCCGCGGATTTCGCCGGCCATAAAGTTTGAACTGTGAACGTTGATGTACCAGAGTCCGTTCTTCAAATCCTGCGCCTGCGCCGGTGTTAGATTGATTCTGAAGTCACTGACCTGGCCTTGTGGCAAGGGGAAAAGAACCGGAGCGCTAACGCCCGCTGCAGCGGGGCCATGTATATGAGCATCCGTCTGCGGGCCGGTGAGGCCGCTGAAGTTGAGCGACACAGTCGCCGAGCTTTCGTCGGGACTCAGCAGCAGCGTTGCGTTACCTGTGGAGGTCGAATTATTCGGCGGCACTTCCTGCGCGCCGGTGAGGTTCGCATAGAAGATGGCGCTGGGCTTTTGCTTGATTTCATAAATCGCTCCGTTCAACAACGAAACGACGAAGACGTTGCCGTTGGGACCAGTTTGAATGTCAGTGGCCACGCCAAAATCACGGCCAGCCAAAAGCGTTTCGCTTTCAGTTAAGTCAAATTTGTCTACTGTGTCCGCGACGCGGTCCGCCAGTAATGAATCGGTAAACTTGAAGTGTTTCCTATCCGGCGTGAACTTGAATTGGAATAGATAACCGTTAAGCAGCGTAGTCCGGGATGCGCCGACCAAAAGGTCGCCCTCAAACTGCGTTCCCAGTCCTCTTCCCTTTACGAACCCGATGCCGGCCGGGGCCAGCGCATATTTCCAACTGAATTCGGGATCGTTGTAATGCGCGCCAGGCAACATATAGAGACTCGCCAGGGCGGCAGCCGGCGTGTCGGCTATCAACGACGGCGCCCAACGAAGTTGTTGTAAATTTCCGGCGCCGTAGGTCGATTCAATTGCTTTGTATTCCGAGACTCGGCTTGAGGGCCCCATCAATTCCACCCAGCCGTTGTTAGAACCAGCTGTTATCCGATTCATTTCATCAAACGCGTCATCACCGTTTTCCTGGTCCCAAAGAAAACCTGATAACGGATCGAAAGCCAAACCGAATCCGTTACGCACGCCATAGGCGTAAAGCTTCTTGATATTTGTTGCCGCTTGACCAGTGAGCGGGGTCGACACGTTGAAGAACGGATTGTCCGAAGGTGTTGAGCCGTCGTCATTGAGTCGCAGAACAAAACCGCTCAGATGAGCATCGTCGGGCCCTGGTCCACCATACTGATCGTCAGGGACTGGACCGAGTTGGTTGTTTTGCAGGAACCCGCGTCGCCCGTTGTCGCCCATCAGAATGTAGAGCTTGCCGTCAGGACCAAAACGCAGAATCCCGCCGTTGTGATTTCCGCGCAGCGGTTGATTCGCGTCGGCCTGATAAGCGCGCAGTTGGATGAGGTTGCGATCGAAAGTTAGAGTGGCGCCGTTCCAGACGTAGCGATCAACGCGATTCCCCAACACCGCTACATCAGCAAGGTTGGCAGAATCGACGGCTGTGTTGCTCTCGGTCCAATAAAGATAAACAAAATGGTTAGACGCAAAGTTTGGATGCAGCGCGATCCCCAACAAACCTCGTTCTGAGGCGCTGTTAACTGCAAGATCAAGCGCCGTCGATTGGATCACTCCGTTTTGAACGAACTTAACTTTGCCGCTTGCCTTCTCAATCACAAACAAATCAGTTGGCGTGAGAAACGCGAGGCCTGTAGGTTGGTCGAGCCCGGATATGAGCGTAGTGACCATTAGATTCGGGTCGACCATCGAGGGCGCAACCGCAGCGGGCTGAATCTGCGTCGTTATCATCGCGCTGTTGTTGCTGCTGTCATTGTCGGTCTCGCTAGCGGTCACAGTAGCAGAGTTAATAATCGAACCAGGCGCTGTGGGCGTAACCAGAATGGTGACGATCGCCGACGCATTCGCAGCGAGACTTCCGATCGTGCACATCACCGGACCAGTGCCACTGCAGGAACCAACCGTGGAAGACGTCGAACCAAAGGTCAACCCGGCCGGCAAGGTGTCAGTCATCGTTACATTTGTTGCCGTCGCGGGACCGTTGTTTGTAACCGTTACGCGATAGCTCAAGCTCTGCCCGACTTGTCCGGGATTGGGCGATGCAGACTTAGTAAGAGCAAGGTCGATGCTCGCAGGACTGATCACCTTCAACGTCACTTGCTTGTTGTGCAGCAGACTGCCCGAAGATCCGTTAACTGTAATCGGGTAGGTGCCCAATGGAGTGCCGGCGCCTGTCGATATAGTTAATGTCGAGGTCTTGGCGGAAGCGTCAATAATGTTGATCGTAGCCGGATTAAATGTCGCGAGGGCGCCCGAGGGTAAACCCATCGCGCTAAGATTTACCGTTCCCGTAAAACCTGCGGATGGTGTAACCGTGACCGTAAACTGGGCGCTGGCGGTTGGGACTACAGAGCGAAGCGACGGCGTTACGCCTAGATCGAAATCAGGTGTGGCTGAAAATGGCGCAGCGGCCACGAACGTTTTGTAAATGTTGTCGCCTGAAGTGTTGCCATCGGCATTCGCCTGATTTCCGGCGGCGTAAAACGTGACGACGCCAATGTCCGTGGCGGGAGCGGTCCAACTAAAAGTCCAGCTGGCCGTGTTTTGCTGACCGACGAACGTCCCCACGGCAGAGTGTTCGATGTACTGACGAGCTGCGCCCGGGCCCCCGTTGTCTATTACCTGCGTCAGTTCGTCCAGATTCTGGAGAGTTCCCGCCTTTTCATCGGAAGTATCGAGTACCGTAAGCTCAAATCCCCAGCGTATTCGGGTTGGATCAGCATTCGTGTGCGTAACTGTAATCGGATAAGTTTGACCGGGAACGTATGTTTGCGGCGCGCTGATTGAGAAATGTCCGGTGCCAACATCTTCAGGCACGTGGCATTCGGCACAAGCTTCCGGCTCTTCGCCCGGCGCTCCGGTGTATCCCGGCGGCGGGCCGGAAGAAAATGCCTGAACACGTTGCGTAGCGGTGTTGCTGGATAACAAGAAACCGAGAACGGCGGCAAGCAGAGACGGAACAATTATCAGCCGCGCTATTTCAGCTCTGCATGTTGCCTTGTCGCTCATTGCCTAATTCTAGTTCAAAACGACTGCTGGTGCTTTTGAAAAATAGCCTAGCGACTTCGCTAGGCCATTTTTAGATACCCACAACCAAACGTACCTTACCCCAGGAACCCCAGGTTAGAAGACGAGAAGTGACCAATCAAGGGAAACACTGCCGTCAGATCCGCAGATGACAAACCGTACCAGCTTGCAAGAGTGGCCGCGTATTGTTCGATTGAAGTCGTGGGAATCCAACGACCGCGCGGGCCGGATCCGCCGTCGGTGTCGTCAGGACCTCCCGGCGTCATGTTCGGATAGGTACCGTAAAGCGTGTGACCCTGCACCGCCCCACCAACGATAAACTGGTGATTTCCCCAGGCGTGATCGCTGCCGACCTGGGCCGCACCGGTTCCGGAGGGCTGAAGCGTGCGGCTGAAATCCGACATCGTGAAGAGCGTGACCTTGTCTGACAAACCGAGCTCGACAGTCGCACTGAAGAAAGCACTAATCGCCTGACTCAGTTGCTGTAGCAAGGTGCCCTGGCCGCTTAGCTGCTGCGAATGCGTATCGAACCCGCCGATCTGAACAAAAAAGATCTGCCGCTTCATGTTGATTCCAGCCGTAGGGTCAGTGCTCGCCTTGATAAGACGCGCAACTTGCAAGAGCTGCCGACTGATCGATGTGCTGGGATTTGGAAACGGCGTAGTCAGAACAGGATTCACGCTTGAAAGCGCATTATCTGTTTGAATTGAGCTCGAACGAACATCGCTGGCTGCCTTGATTAGTTTGAAATTATTGTCAAACGTTCGCAACTCGTTGAACGCCGTCATGCGAGAACTAATGTCCGTGGCCGAGGCGCCCGGCGCGTTGTTGAGCTGAAGCACGTTTGCGAGAGTTGTGTTCGAATCAGCCACTGATAGCTGTCTGGTGTCGACTCCCGTCAGGTAAAGATTTACACCTGCGATCGAGATGTTGCTGGGGAAGGTCGCGGCGCCGTTTAAACCAAGCGTCTTGTCTGCGAGCCGTCCGCCCCAACCGGTTTGACTTACGGTGTTGGCGATAGCAGTCGAATAGAGACCAACCTGATCTGAATGGGAAAACAGTTGCAGCGGTTTTTTGCCAGTCCCGTTCTGATAGGTCGTACGCGTTAGTGGTTCAACCAGTGGCCCGTTGTTACAGAGCACCGCCAGTTTTCCCTGGTTGAAGAGAGTCTGCATCTCAGGCATGTTCGGGTGGAAACCGAACGAGCCGCCGCTAACCGGCGATACCGACAAGAAATTCGCTTGCGGAATAGACAACTGCGCGGCATCGCGGGCGGTTGCATAACGGCTGTACTGATTGAGATCGAGGAACAGATTGTTGCCATCGTTTCCGCCGTTCAGGAAAACGCACACCAGCGCGCGGTAATCTGTCGCGGCTTGTGGGGTCAACGCGTGAACCACGCCGAAGGTATCGAGGCTCGAAGCCAGAGCCATGCTGCCGAGCGCGCATGCGCTATTCCGTAAGAAGTCTCTGCGTGTATGTGCCATGGTGGTTATCTCTGTATGTCGTACTGCGAAGAAGTTGCCGCAAGGTAAACAGCAACGCGCGCGCGTTTTTGATTGCGAGTCGTGACGTTGGCGTCATTGATCGCATTCATTGCGGTTATGAGCGACGTTCGCACCTGACTTGACATGGTGCCGTGGAACACAAGCGGGTTAAGAGCATCCGCAATATCGCCCGGATTTGCGGCCAGTGCCTCCAGGTTTGTGATGTCGATTGAAGTACCGCGCGGACGATCAGGACTGCCAGCGGTGGGTGAAGTATTCGACGACACGCCGGTGTAGACAAGCGTGTTGATGTCGTTTGCGCGACGCAGTGTGGTCGAGGTTGAAAGGATACCGAAAGCTGGGCCCAGTATCTTTGTCCCCGGCACTTCGAAGCCCGGCTGGTAGTAACTGAATACAGTTGGCGGCTGGAAGATCGGCTGATCCAGTGTGCCGGCGAAATCAGTAGTTGATCTGTTGCCAAGCACGCCATCGCTGGTTGAAAGCTTGTCGAAGGATTTTACATTGAAGGCCCGCAAGAATCCGTTGATGTACTGCGCCGGTTCGCGGAGCTTGCCAAAGCTTGGATCCGTTTTCACGTCGCCGCGTGCTTCGGGATCGAGCAGAATTGCCTGAACGACCGCCTTCAGGTTACCGCGCGCATTGCTACAAGGGTTGATCGGGTGCAGTCCGGCGCAGTCGTTATTGAACACCGCTGCGACTCGCACCACGTAAGCGCCGCTCGGATTGCTCGTCACCAGATGCTGGATGAGCTGCTTGCCCAGGAATGGACCAACGTTTGAATGGTTGAAAAGGCTGTCGATGGCCAGTGTCAGATCTGCTTGCGCACAGGCTATGTTGGCGGCGCCGCTAGCGCTTGAACAAGCCGGAGTGACAGCCCCGTTCAAAAGCGTCTTGGAATTGAAGTCGTGATTGGTGCCGCCTCTCGGGACCATCGGATCGCGCCAATTCGCAGTTCCCGGAGCTATGGTTCCCGGGACAAAGTTCCAGCCCGTGAAGACTCGCGTAAATTCGTTAACTTCGGTTTGCGAATATGAAGCGAGCGGCATTCCCTGAGAGTCTAGCTGTGCTGTTCCGTCAGAATTGAGAACGGCGGTGCCAATTGAAAACAACTGCAATACTTCTCGTCCGAAGTTCTCGTTTGGATTAGTTCTGGTGCTCAGATTCATGTCCAGGTACGAGCCCATCGACGGGGTGAGAGTCATCTCTTGAAGCAGCGTGCGATAGTTTCCAAACGCGTGACGGTCGAGCGTCTGAAGGTAGATCGTCAACCAGCTTGGGCGATTGACTTCACTGGCACCCGAGATCACCAGTATCTGGTGCAGGGCGAAAGCTACGCGCTGGCGCAACTGATCCGGCCCGTAAAGCGCGTTCGAATAGAACGTGCGCTGCAGCGGGTAAATCGAGAAATTATCGCGGTTGCAAACTGTCTGATTGTAATTTGGATCGCCGGGGCTGCTGGTAGGACAAGCAGTGCCGTCTTCAGCCGGGAACATTAGATCAGGATAATTCGAACCCTTTGCCACGTTCGTAACCGGAGCGCTGAACTGCTCATTCAAGTATGCCTGGAGGCCTACACTCTTCACGTGAACGACGTCAGCCGTGGTCGGTCCCCAGGTGGCCTGTTCCAGAAAACGTACCGCGTCGCCATCAGTAGCCGGACCGTTATATGAATCGGGAACTAACGGCGCATCCACGGGGGGCGGAGTCACGGGAGCTGGTGTGGCAACTGCGCCGGGGTCATCCGCTGGCCCACCGCCAACATGACCTACCCCCATCCGCACTCGATTGCTTCCCATGCCGTGAAGATTCAAACGCAGCAGCACGTCGCCGACATCTCCTATTTCGTCAGCGAGCCTCACGATAAACATGGTGATGCCCGGAAACCCCGGCACCTGGCCCATGAACTCAATTCGCAGCGCATACAGCTTGCCGGCGGAATCCTGAACGTCGGCGGTAAATGCATTTTTACCCTCGCCCGACAAGAGTTCGAGGTCCATCGCAAAAATGCAAATGCGTGTTCGCGTGTCCGCACTGAACGGCACCGTGGCCGTCAGCGGAAACGGCTCGCCCTTGAAGGTTGGTGATTCAAAGGCAACCGCTCTGGTGGAAGTGCCACTGCTAATCAACTTCGGAGGCTTTGGACTTGCGGCCCCGACTGCGATGCTGGCGCAGATGATCAGGAGAAGAGCGAAAGAAGTGGACGCAGCAAGATGCTTAAGGGAATAAAGTGGGCCGCTGGTTGTCATAGGACAGGGTCTCCAACAACAGGTTTATGCCAAGTCAAAACGCTTGTCGGGTAAAAACTATGAGGTGAACCAAAATTGGATTGGTGGAGGGGCCACCCGGCCAATAACCCAGGTTGAATTTCAATATAACATTTTCGCAGCCCTCTGGGTCAACAATTTAGACGAAGCGTTTGCGAATAAAGCCGAGAAAATTTGTCAACGGCGGGCGACAAGCTGAAGTTGTGGTGAAGAAGACTACTGTAAAGACTTTTGGGCCAGTTTGACAGTGGATAATACCTTCCCTATTATCCCTCTACTTGTCGGGGCGTGGCTCAGCCTGGTAGAGCGCTCGGTTCGGGACCGAGAGGTCGGAGGTTCGAATCCTCTCGCCCCGACCATTCGAATCAAAAACTTACGGCTACCTGCAATGGTGGCCGTATTTCATTTGTGGCCAATTTGTGGCCAATTTGTGGACAGCCTGGTCTGGCCGCACGTCTCGCTGGAGTTGAACGGCCCGGATGTAGCGCATGGTGGTCTTCAAATCCTTATGGCCCATCAGCATCATTATCGTGAGTGCTTCGTAGCGAGCTAGAGCCAACCGCGTGCAGAAGGTGGCGCGTAGATCGTGCCACCACAGATTCTCTATCCCCACCATCCGACAGGCTGTCTGGAAAGACCGCTTAATGTCAGTGAATGGTTTACCCCGTCTCCGGGTTCTCAAACACATAATCATCAGGCTTCTTTCCGTTACACAGTTTCAGTAGGATGTTGCGAACTTCAGGATTCAAAACCTCCATCGGGATTTCACGATTCTTTCTCCCTTTGGTACGCGCCGCGATAACGACATTGCGTGAGAAGTCTACCTGGTCACGCCGCAAATTGAGTTGCTCTCGCTTTCGCAAGCCAAGTCCGAGCGCGACGATGATCATTTCCTTCAAATGCGCCCGCTTGTCTACCAGCACATTCATTAGGATGGGTTCCTCCTCTGGCAACAGATATCGGTACCGCTCGTTGTCCAGTTTGAACTTCCTCACCTGACTGCACGGATTGCTTTCCGCCTTCTTAAAATCTATCGCGAGATCGAAAAGGCGGCTCAGCATCTCAAACTCTCGATTCACCGAAGCATGAGCCCGAGGCGTACCGTGTTGAGTGGGTGTCTTGATTCTTTCATGCTTGAACTTCTCAATCGAGAAAGGAGTGATCTAGCACAAAGCTTTATCTTTGAAATACTCTTTTAAAACCACCGCGTAATATGAGTCCCCTTTCCATGACATCTTGTTGGCCTTGGGCTCCATCCGAAGCACCCGTGTTCGACGTTTCACAGCGCGCCTTATCTGTCAACATCAGAGACCTGTCGCCCGATAGCCACGCTCTCGGCCTGCGCGCACTCTTCAGCCGAGTAGACACACTACTAGTATGCTGCCGTGAGGGCCGCTTTTATTCAGTCGGTAGTAACAGCTAGCTGGAAATCGTTACCTGATAGCAACGATGGCTCGAAGCTCGTGCGCTAGATCGCTACCTAATCGAGTGAGTTACGAAGGCTCACTGCCTAGACAACAAGGCCGAGCACGGCCAGCAAGCCAGAGATTCCCGCCTCTGATATCTGCTCCGCGAAACCGCACGGTATCTCGCCTGGCGACGTAGCGTTCGTGGGTTGTGTGGTTCTTTCCGGCGGTGGCGGATTTGGCGCACCACCAGTCGGTATTTCGCCTGCCAAAGTCGGGACAGAAAGCAGACTAGTCAACGCTATGATCATTAGAAATCGTCTCATGTTCTTCTCCTTTGAAAATTGAAGATGCAAGGTTTCTTACATAAAACAGAATAAAGCAAGAGTAGGAAGTTCTTGCAAGGCATTGTCGAGGGAACTAATATGCGGGCCGCACTTGCAACGTTTGTTACTCTCACGTGAAAGGCAAACCTCTCATGAAGATAACTTCACCGAAGCTGGACACCTCGCACCTTGCCGCTAATGACGCCGCGCTCCGCAGATGTGAGATCGCTTTGAAGTTGAAAGACAATGGCGATTACAACGGCGTTCGTGAAGTGATGCGGCCCTTATGGAAAAGCGTCGGAGAATGCCCGGAGACTAAAGGCCTTCATGCGTCCGTTGCTGCTGAGGTTCTACTTTGCGCAGGAATCTTGAGTGGATGGATTGGCAGCAAGGAGGGAATTGAAAAAGCGCAGGAGATCGCGAAAGACCTCATCAGCGAAAGTATTAACTTTTATCAGTCGATAGGTGACGTAAAGAAGGCTGCCGCCGCGAGAGCGGAACTCGCTTACTGCTATTGGCGTGAGGGCGGTTTTGATGAAGCGCGCATCATGTTTGATGAATCGCTGCAAAAACTCACTGCATTGGGAAACACGAGGGCCAGGGCGCTATTGAGATTAGCAATTCTTGAATGGTCAGCATCGCGGGTCAGCGAGTCGTTACGAATTCTGAGGGAGAATGCTCCGCTATTCAGAAAGATTACCAATCACGCCATAAAGGGAAACTACCACAACCAACTCGCTATGGTATTAAGGAACCTTGCCACGGCGGAGAAACGAGGAGATTACATTCAAGAGGCAATTAACGAATATAGAGAAGCTGAGTATGAATTCAGGTTAGCTCATAACGTCATCTTTCGTGCCGATGTACAAAACAATCTTGCAGTTCTTCTGTACAAACTGTCCCGATATTCTGAGGCGCATCAATACTTGGATCAGGCACGACGTTTAATGAGAAGCATCAAGGATAAGGTGGAAGTTGCACAGATTGATGATACTCAGGCCCAAATCTTAATTGCTGAGACAAAATTTACCGAAGCTGAATTCCTTTCCCGCCATGCGGTTCGCGTGTTGGAAAAGAGCGGCCGACAGTGCCTCTTGGCTGACGCGCTTATCACACACGGTATTTCCCTTGCTCGACTCGGCAAGCGAGAGCCAGCTCAATTTGCTTTCCAGAGAGCGGTCGAAGTAGCACATGACGTGGGAGCGCTAAACAAAGCGGGTCTAGCGGCCCTTAGCCTAATAGAGGAGTTGGACGAACTCTCTCGGGAGGTTTTGCATGCAGCCTTTCATTGCGCCAGCGAATGGCTGGCGAACGCCCAAAGCCAGGATTTGATAGGAAGATTTACCACCGCGGCCGAAAAAGTATTTGCTGTTTTGGATCGTGAATTAACCGCCGAGGAAGCCACGGAAGAGCTTTTCAATAAGCCCTGCGACTTGCAGAAAGAAATGTTGAGGTATGAAGGCGTGTTAGTTAAGCAAGCACTGGCAAAAACAAACGGGCGTTTGACCGAGGCAGCCTCCCAGTTAACCCTGAGTTATCAAGCTCTTGCTTACATCATTGAGGGAAGGCACAAGGATCTGCTGAAAGACCGTACTCCAATCCGCCGTCGTTCACCGAAGAAGTAGGGCAGCACCGATATGACACGCGATGCCAGAGTCCTTGCGCTGGCGCGGATATCAGAGTGCGGTTTGTATAGGGCTTTTTATCCGAAGGAAACATGCAAGGATTTTTGTAACACTCCGAACATGCAAGACTTCTTGTATCAGAAGGCGAAGCTTGGATCGCACACGGCATTGACTGTGGTTTTGTGCTTTTAAGAGAGTGTTTCCCCTCTCGTAGCGACTGGAGTGTTAGCGGAAGCCGCAGCTATTGAAAACAGGTCCAACCGCCTGTAGACTCTGCTCCGCCTTATCAAGCCGAGCCATAGTCCGACCGTTCCTTACGTTCTCCCACTTAAGCTAAGGAGGTCCCGGTCATTGATCGACGCATTGAAAGCAAGAGTCACTCAGTTAGAACTCTGTCCGTGTATTAACGTGAGTTTTTCGTTGAGCGGAAGACAACTGCCGGCGGACCATCGATACGGACCCTACTCCGCGATTTCGACAGCCACTCCATCGGGCCGAAGCCCGAGCGTAAATACTGGAACAGCGGACGTCCCGATCCGCCGCGCTAGCAGGGATGCTCAGGGAGGGCTCGATTGGCCGCGCGGATGATGACCATTTAGTCACCCTCACAAACTGACAGCTTTGGAGAATCGCTGATGACTCACAGGGGCGAACTGACTGAACGCATGTTGCACATTCCGCTTTTGCTCGCCGAGCGCCGCCGCTCGCAGCAGGAGTTGGCGGACATCTTTAAGGTCAAAACCAGGACCATCCGGCGCGATATCGACGCGCTCTCGCGCTACTATCCAATTGTTGACGAACGCGATGGGCGCACTGTCGTGTATCGTTTCAGCGATGACTATAGGTATCAGCCGCCGCCGCTCACGCCAATAGAATTGGCGACTCTGGTGCTGGCCCAGGAGTCGATCGCCGCCACTGGCTTAACGGCGCTCGGCTCGCCTTTCGCACGCTACGGCCGCTCGCTGCTGGCAAAGGTCAAGTCTTCGCTTCACCCGTTAGTGCGGGACAAACTCGACGCGTTGGCGACAGTGTTCGGCTCGGCCTCCGTCCCGGCGAAAGACTTCGCGCCGCACGCCGCTCTTATTGACCGCCTGACACAAGCCGCGGTTGAGCGTCGCCGCGTGCGGCTGCGCTACTACACGCTTGCCACTGACCGCATCAGCGAACGTACCGTCGAGCCCTACACCATCTATTTCGATCCTGACGGCGCCACGCTCAAGCTCATCGGCTACGACTCCTATCGCGAGAAAGTGATTCCCTTTGCGATTGATCACATCCGCGCGCTACGCGAGACGGAAGAGATATTCGAGCGTCCCGCCGACTTCAACTTGCAACAGTATCTCTCCGCCAACTGCTTCAACGGCATCCACGGCGACCCGATCAGCGTGCGCCTGCGCGCTTCAGGTGTCACGGCGCGCGTCTTTGCCGAACGTCTCTTCCATGAATCGCAACGCATCATCAACCGCACGCCGCGCACGCCTCGGCAACCCGAGAATACGACCATCGAGATGCGAGTCGCGGGCGGGCGCGGACTGCTGCGCTTTATTCTCAGTTGGGGTGCGGACGTGGAAGTCCTGGCGCCGCCCGAATTGCGCTTAGAGGTTGCGGAAACGTACCGACAAGCGCTCGCCCGCTGCGACGGCGACGAAAAAGACTTGAACGGCGGAAAGTCATTTGAGAAGGCATGAAAATAAGGTTCCGTGAAAGCCCTTACCTGACCGCCTTCTGCATAAGATGGTCAAGGAGGAAGTGCTAGTGGGTGTTCTCTGAAAGTTCCAAACACCAAGACTGCTCTCGCCGCAGAGCGGCGAAATTTATAGGACCGCTGCCGAAAATAACCGCCTCGCTCCAGAGGAGCGAAAGGTGCTCTTAGGCGACCAAATGTTTCGCTCCTGCGGAGCTTGGGGTTGGTCTAGGTCGTGGTTCTATAAACATTTGGTCCCGCTGGGACCAAAGACCAAACCGAATCAAATTTAGACTTCGACTGGAATGTTGCGACAACGATAGAGTCAGGACACTAGAGACAGAACATAAATTGCGAAGTCAACTGTCTACACCACCTGGAGAACTCCGCATGTCATCACAAAACGCAGTTGCCAACGCCATCAACATCGCCTCAACTCCGTATATCGGCGTTCACTTTCCCGTGCAGGGCCACCGCTTTGAGGCCGATCATGGTTACTTGCTCTACTCCGCGATCACACGCCAACTGCCTGCCCTGCACGGTGCGTCGTGGTTGGGAATAGAACTAATCAGCGGCGTCCCCTGGCGCGAAGGCATTATCGTGCTGCCCACGCGCGACGCGAGTCTGCGCCTGCGCATCCCCGCGGATCAATACGGCAACGTTCTCCCGCTCGCCGGGCGCCGACTCGACATCAACGGCCACACCATCCGCCTGGGCGTGCCAACCGCACGGCCACTTGAACCAGCGGCCTCACTCTACGCGCGCTGCGTCACGATCAAGAAATTCACCGACGCCGAACCATTTCTCGACGCCGCCCGCCGCCAACTCGACGCCCTCGGCGTCATCGCTACGCTCGAACTTCCCATCGACGAACAGGGCCGCTTCCGCCGCAGAATCATCACCATCGCCGGCAAACACGTCGTCGGCTTTTCCCTTGCGGCGCACAATCTAAACGACGAGGATTCGCTCCGATTACAAAGCTCCGGCATTGGTGGTCGAAGGGCAATGGGTGCCGGGCATTTTAATCCAATTGTCTCCAGTGCGTTGTTGGCTCAGAGCAAAGCCTAATGAATCGTTTACTTGCCAAATCCTACGATCACAAGAAACACCCGGTCGAGCCCCCGGGCTACGCGCTGCTTGTACAGCACAGCCGCGATGTAGCTACAGCCTGTGATGAGTTATTTCGCGCCGCCGGAAGCATTGCGCTATTCAATGCCGGATTTGATGAAGAATCTTTGCCGCAGTTTCAAACAGCGTTACGTGCAAACGGCTGGCTGCAAGATCTGGGTAAAGCGAGCAATCATTTTCAAGAAATGGTGGAGCATCCTAGCGATTCACATAGACAGATGATGCGGCACGAGACTATTTCCGGTCTGCTGTTATGGTCGAGAGATTCTCCGCTCGCGTCCTGGTTTGCCGAACTAAAACTGCCTCTCCGCCTACTTCGCGCTGCATGGTGGGGAGCTATGGGTCATCATCGGAAGTTTCATGAAGACACTAAGCCAGAGCGTTGCAATGCGTTGACCGTACGTGTCACAGATGAAGATTTCCGGACAATTCTCATTGAGATGAGTGAGAGTTTGACCGTCAAGCCTCCTGACGAATTCAAACAGAATGTCGTCTTCGCGTACTCACGCCGCGAGGCGAATGCTGCCAACAATGAGATCGGCGCATATGAAGCTGTCCGTGAACTGCAATCTGAGTTCAGCGATCTAAAGAAAGAATTTGATACTGAGTCACGTCGGATGATCGCGCTCATTAAGGCCTTCGGAATTGCTGCCGACGTTGCAGCAAGCGCAGTCGCAAAACACGAGTACAAAGCGGGCAGCGCCCGCACCGATTACATTAAGCGCTTCGTTTGCGAAAAAATGTCTGTAGGCTTAGTGCCTCAGGAGCTTGAAGAACTTGTCACTAAGCGGCTTGCGCATTCAATCAATAAGAAGGTATGCGCTACCGAAGCCAGCGATTCTAGCGAACAGACCAAACCGGAAGACGTGCGCGCGCTTTTCCAAAGAAGGGTTGCTGAAACAGCCGCTGAAGGGTCTTTGCTCTCACTGGCTAGAGCGGGATGTGGGTCAGGTAAGAGCATTGCCGCTTACATGTGGGCGCAGCAATGGTGCCAGCGACTGGCGAATGAAGGCCGCAAAAACTTTCGCCTCTTCTTCTGCCTACCAACAACAGGGACCACCACCGAGCACTACAAGGATTACGCGCTTGAATCCGGCATCGAAGATGCCGCGCTCATTCACTCGCGGGCGGAAGTTGATTTGCTGGAAATTTCGCTCAGTGCGCCACAGGAGAGCGCGATTGATTCGAGTGATGATACGGCGAGAGCCGCGCAACAGGCTCTTGCTGAGATGCGTGACCGAATTGAATCGCTAGAACTGTGGAGCACGCCGCTCGTAGTTTCCACAACAGACACAGTGCTCGGGCTAATGGCAAATGCGCGCCGTGCTATTTATAGCTTTCCCGCAATTATGAGCGCCGCCGTTGTCTTCGATGAAATTCACGCTTACGACGACCAGCTTTTCGGGCACCTGCTCGTATTTCTGAAAAACTTTCCGCGCCTGCCAATACTCTTAATGACGGCGTCATTGCCGGAAGACCGCTTGCGTGCCTTACGCAATGCACGGCCCGATTTATCAGATAAGAAGATCATCGAAGGACCGCCGGAATTTGAAGACCTGCGGCGTTATATCATCCACGATGCGGCGGCGGATGATGAGGTTCAAAGATCCATTGAGGAATGTGTGAGCGACGGCGGCAAGGTTCTTTGGGTTTGCAATCGCGTCGAACGCGCGAACAAGACATATGCTGCTTGTCGAGCCAAGTGGCCGGACGCAGCAGTCAACGTCTATCACTCGCGCTTTCGTTACAAAGACCGCAGCCGCAGGCACAGGCGAGTGATTGACTCTTTCAATTGCCCAAAGAGCGCAGCTATACTTGTCGCCACGCAGGTTGCAGAGATGTCTTTGGATTTATCCGCCGACCTGCTTGTTACCGACATCGCGCCCGTCACTGCTTTGATTCAACGCATGGGGCGTCTCAACCGACGCGCGATGCCGGACGACTCGGAAGAAAAACGTCAGCCCAAGCCTGCGCTCATTCGCCCGCTTCCACCAAATGAGGAAGCCGACCCGAAGCCCTACGAGAAGGATGAAATCTTCGCCGCGCGGCGTTGGCTCAAACAGCTGAAGATGCGGGGCGATGCGTTCAGCCAGAGCGACCTTGCGGAAACGCTCGCATCGCTCGAAACCAATAAGGCAATGAATGTGGACCAGTTCCTCAAACGCGCCGAAAGGAACGCCTGTTTCTTTTCAGGCGTTTGGGAGACACGACCCGGTGAGACGCGCGGCGATGGCTATACAGTCAGCGTCCTGCTTGATCAGGACGTGAAGCGGTGTGAGGACTTCGATCGCAATGGCGAACCCTCGCGCAAGTGGATACGTCAGTATGAAGTATCCATCATCTTCAAGCCGGAGGTAATTGGATGGCCGCGCATAGCCGAAATGCGTTGCGCGCCGGACGATGCCGTGCTTTATGACTACGACGAAGAAACCGAAGACGGAGTGGGGGCGGAATGGAAGCAGCGAAGATAAGCAACGAAGAGAAGCCAGCGCGCAAGTCGAAGGCTGAAAAGACCGCACGGAAAAAGAGCAAGCACGGCGCAAGAGCTTACGAACTGCCGAACCCGCTCGTTTATCGTCTGAGCGATCCTGGCTACACGATTTATCATCGTGCTGCTCTCGGAGGACTTGCCGCTACCATCGGCGCATGGCAAGACACAGATAACGAACACGATCCACCCCAAGGCATCACATCGAAACTCACGCGCGATACTCTTGAGCTTTCGTGGAGCGAAGACTTGCTCGCCGTAGACGTGGTGAGGCGCATTCTTGAAGCATCGTTCAAGCTCACGAGCGATAAGCTCATTGACCTGCCAGGGCATTGCATAAGTGAAGACAAACTTGGCCTGCGCCTAGCAGTTCATAACGGGCTCATGGGCACTTTTTTGCAACATACGCAGGCTCGGTCAGTCGAGAAGAACCCGCTCATGTTAAAGGTCGGCAATGTTGATGATGAAGCGAGCGATCTTTTTAGTTACAAGGCAGTTCATAGCTATTCGCACCAATCCTCCAAAAGCACGGGCTTACTCGATGGAAAGTTATCTTTTGGTAAAGTAGGGAGCGTAGTTCTCGCGAAAATTCCCCAATCGGTTATTCCAGGCGTCACGAGCGGCAAGGTTGCGCTGCAAATCGTTCCCAAAGACGCGCTCTTATTGATGTTCCTCATGGTTGGATGTTCAGTCTTCATGCTGCGCCCACGGACTTACAAAGAGAAAGCGCAAAGCTGCTTGATTGTGCCGGATGTGTTCGATCTCCTTGCATTCGCCAGAGCTTTGCGCAATATCGCCGCCGCAGGACAAACCTTCAGGCGATTCAGCAATAGTTATCTGGGGCGCGTAGTCGGCGGCGCCGAAGAAGCCGCTTTGCGTTTCCTCATTGACTTGCAGGCCGGAGACGTGACACTCGAAGGCGGTGTTTCCGGTTGCCTTGTGGTGGCAATGGGTAAGGTTTCATGGGACAAGAATCAGATTAACCGGAGTGTGATTGCCAGAGTTAGGACTCGCTACGCGGAGATGGATGTGTTTCGCGCCGCAGATGAATACCTAGGTAAGAGCAAAGCAATAAAAACTGATAAGGGTGAGAGCTATGTAATACCGGAAACTCACATACCGGAACTTGTCGCTGCGAACCTAGCAGCGGAACGCCACTGGTGCGCTCAGTTCAGGGAATTGATTGAGAAGAAAAAAGATTTCGAGAACATGAGCTACCACACGTATGGAGGACTAAAGAAAATGAGAGAGGCAATTAGAGATGAAACGGATCAAACGCTCATTCGTGCGTTTCAAGAAGCGTGGCGGCTGAAGCGGGGAGCATTGCGGGCACGAGAACTTCGAGAAGGCCTTAAGGACTACAGGTTAATCGAAGTCGAGCGCGAAAAGATGCGTAACGCAATACTGCGCACTAAAACGGCAAATACTTTAGCCGGATGGCTCATGCAGTTTTGTGGTGACGCTACGCGCGAATACCAATCGGCAGCGCTCGCCAGGGACTTGAAAGGGCTTCGAGAGTTTATCTTCAATCCGCGCAACTTCGAGCGATTTCAAAACCTGTGTTTGTTCGCGCTTGTCAGTTACTCGCGCGACGAGACGCCAAAGCAGCAGACAGTCACAACAGGAGGAGAAGGCTAATCATGGCAACGAACTACCTTTACGGAACAATTCTGACGAGCGAAGCGGTCGCGGCCAACAATCGCGGCGATAATCTCGGTAACACAACCACGCTGCAAAAGGTCTTTCACCGAGACGACGTGCATACGAGCGTTTCGGCGGAAGCGATACGCTTCGCATTGCGCTATCGCTTTCAACTCCAAGAGATGAAGACCAACCGGACCTATAACCCAGCTACTGCCAAAGTCAAGTACATTGACGATAAGTGGACTGACTGGACACCGGATGGGAATGTCTTTATTGACGATGACCTAATGGGATTCATGAATGCAGCCGCGGCAGCCAAAGAACAAGAGGACGAGGAACCTGAATCGGTCACGGCGGAAGACGAGGTCAAACCAGCGAAGGGCAAGGGTAAGAAGGGAAAAGGTGCAGCTTACAAGCGTCCAAGTCCATTGGCGGTTGGTCGCGCAGTGAGCCTCCGCCCGTATCGTGGAGAGCTTTCTTATAACTCGACGGTGCGCAAAGATGAAGGCGGCAAGGCAGCCGGGCTTTCTCTCTATAACGCGGAGATGCACACCACCGAATACCAATATTCTTTTGGCTTGAACCTTGACGACGTAATCAAGAAGGAGAATATTGGTCATGTTGTCGAAGCCATCATTGACCCACCCCAGGTCGCCGGCAATCATGCCCGTTTCGCTTATGACTTCTCGCCAGCGTCAATAGTCTTGAGGGTGACGAACGCTCATTCCTCAAAGATTCAAAACTGTTTCGAACACGATGAAGAATCGCGGGGCTACACGGTTAAGAGACTCATTGAACGCGTCGAGAGCAAAGACATCCCGGCGGGTGAATTGTTCATCGGCGGTGAAGTCACGAACACACCAGAGGGTGCTCGACTGAAGGAACTCGGAGCGCAAGTGTTTGCCGGGGTTCGCGCGGCGGCCGATGCAGCTCGTGCACGCGTTGCTGGTTTGCATGATGAGTTCAAGGCTGTCGCGCCTGGAAACGAAACGGGCAACGGAGGATGAAGCAATGATGGCGCTCCACCTTGAAGTTCCTTACGGCAGCTTTCGCAAATCCTTTGCGCGTTCGTTTGCGGAAACGTATCCGTTGCCGCCACCAGCCACCGTTTACGGCATGTTGCTTTCGCTAGTTGGCGAATGCTTTCGGAAGCGGCATGAAGGCGTTCGCCTTGCTTTCGCTTACAAGAAGCTGCCCCAAATTGCGACTACGCTGCGTAAACTAAGTCGCTATAAATATGGAGTTCCGAGCAAACAATCGAGCCTTGGTAATGCTCCCGATTTTGTCGAGACTCTATGTGACATAGAGTTTTTGTGTTGGATCGACTCCTCACAGGAAAGGACGGCGATCGAAGACTCCAACGAGTCCAACACATTAGAACAACGGCTACGAACCGTTTTGACTAAGCCAGAAGATGTAAATCGACGGGGCATCTTGTGTCTTGGTTTAAGTGATGATGCGGTGAACTCGATAACCCTATGCGAACGATTTGATGGACCTTGGCATCGATTACTGCCCAGCGGCACCGGATCGATGGAGCTTCCTGTTTGGGTGGATCATGTTGGAGCGGCAGACACGCGGTGGCGCCGGTTTGAGTTTGAAGAAACCGCAGCGTCAATAATCGAGTCGCCGGGCACGCCGGAATGGGCGTGGACTGAGATCAGTGATCCCAGGCCTAGCTGACGTCCGGCCAATATAGACTTATAGATGCTGCATTGACTGAGAAATCGCTAGAAGCGAGTGCGGCGTGGACAGCGGTCAAGCGGAAAGTTCATGGACTGCGGGTATAGTCGCAAATCTAGTGTCCTGACTCTAAAGTTCGCATGACAAACCAGTCGGTATATTTGGGCGCGGTCCCAGCGGGACCGAATGTTTATAGACCACGACAACCCGGACGAACCTCCTCGCTTCGGAGGAGTGGAACATTTGTAGTCGAAAAGCACATTTCGCTCCTCTGGAGCGAGGCAGTTTTTTTCAATAGCGTGCCTATAAACATTTCGCCGCTCTGCGGCGAGGGCAGGATTTGTGTTTAGAACTTTAGAGTCAGGACACTAGTTTTGCTCAGTAAATATTGCAAAATACGCGGCTTTTACAACAGTTGGCCTTTTCTGCATCGTGAAATTGGGTTTCTGCAGCTTGGCGAGGGGCTTCTGTAAGGTGGAAATCGGTTTCTGCAGCTTGGCGGGCGGTTTCGGCAGGGTGGAAAGCTGTCTCTGCCGCTTGGCGCGTGGGTTTCCGCAGTTTGGCGGATGACTTCTGCAAGATGGTGGATGCTCGCGACAGGCTGGAGAAAGGCTGGTTCAATGTCGCCGGTAAAGCATGCAATTTTGAATTGGGAACCGGCTTTCTGAGAGTGAACCACTTATTCCGCGGCGCTGCCGGAAAACTGTGGCACGCCTCCGGAGTGCCGACGAACTATCGCGACCGTCCGGTGGTCTTCGCGATGCTACGACGGCCGGCTGGTTTCTGACAGCCTTCCAAGCTGGAATCCGTATGATCAGGATTTCTGGAATAGGCCAGGCTCCATCTAATCCCAGGGGAGGAAACCCCTGGGCTCGAATTCGCCGAACCCTTCGACGTAAATACAAAAGCGGTTTTTTGTGCAAGGGAGATGTTCCGCCTGATGTTGAAAGGTGCCTCGCAAGTATTCCCCGTAGTGAGCCGATGCGGTATATTCCCTTTCGTAGAGACAAGGTATCGGGAGTTAGAGCAAGCTAGGGCGGATTTTGCGGGTGTGCCTAATGCGCGCTCGCTCCTTACTCACCAGGGAGGCGGACCACTTCTATAGTTCCCTTCCCCTCATCCACGAAGGAGTTCTCACATGGACGACAAAGAAAGAAGTTGCAATGAGATGTTTCACCGGGTCGACGATTTTGCCACGCCCCGGACGGCAGACTTTCCCGCGGGGTCGCGCGGACAGGAGTTGATTGCGTTGGTGCGTGCAGCCATCGCCGACTTCGATAAACATTCCGCGGCCCAGTCTTCAGGCGCCAGCGACGCACGCCGCAGCACGTCTAATAAGGAGGCAGCTCGGACCGCACTACGCGATGATCTGGACCAGATTAGCCGCACAGCACGGGCGATGGCTTTTCAAATCGCCGGCCTGGACCAGAAGTTTCGTTTGCCGCGCTATCTCAACGATCAGAAGTTGCTGGAGACCGGGAGGGCGTACGCGGCCGATGCGCCGGCCTTCAAAGATGCTTTCATTCGTTACGCCATGCCGGCCGATTTTCTGGAGGACCTGGCGGCGGACATCGCCGAATTCGAAGCGACCAGCCAGAACCAAAACCTCGGCATTGAGAATCAGGTGACGGGGTCGGTAGGAGTGGACACTGCCCGCGAGCTGGGCATGAATGCGGTCCGGCAGTTTGACGCCATCGTTCGCAATAAGTATCGCGACGACCCCGCAACCCTGGCGGCGTGGGAACGCGCGCGCCATATCGAACGCACAACCCGCTCGAAGAAAAGCCCGCCGGCGCCCACACCACCGGCTCAATAAGACTGCCGGCGTAAGAAAACCCAGGGAGTCTCGGGTGAAGAGCGGCGTGACCATGCAGCTCAAGCCCCGCGCCACACCGTTGCAGTTGCAACCGTCGAAGCGTCAGATGTTCGACCGGGGATAACGCGTGTGCGAATTCCTAGTTCTCGCGCATGTGGGATTTCGCTGGCCATCACGGGTCCGCGAGCATTCAAGCGGCGACTAGGTTTGCGATTGGCATAAACCTATAACGAAATGTTCAATTGCTCAAAGCAGTGCGATGAACTCCTCTACGGTCAGACCTATTTGGCGGATGATTGCGCGGAGAGTGCCGCGGTCGAGTTCTTTGTGGTCGGGAATGGTGGTTTGAGCGGGTGGGGAGATGCGAACCAGGACGATGTGGCTGCCGCGTTGTCGATAGACTTCAAAGCCAATCTTGCCGAGCGCCTTGACGCATTGAGCGCAGGAGACGACAGGCAGTTTGCTCAAGCGGCGACCTCGACCAACTCAACGCGATCATCAGGGATCGGTTCGCCGCGCTCGCGCAACACTTCTTCGTGTAAAGAGATTGCTTCGCGCACATTGGCTAGGGCTTCGTCTCGGGTTTTTCCCTGGCTAATGCAACCAGGAAGACTCGGAACCTCTGCGACAACGAAACCGTCTTCGCCAGGATACAAAAGAACTCGTCGCGTCATTGCGTTACCTCAGCGTGCAGGATCTCATCGGCGCGGGCGGCGGTGTTACCCGGCCCGCCTGAGTAGCGACCCGCCATTGACAGGAACCACTTGGCGGCAGGTGATGTTTGATCATTCGAGGGTCGGGATTCGGGCTCGCGGTGAGATCGCGTTACCGAGCCCTCCCTTCCGGTCGGGCTACTGCCCCGCTCCTCGTCGTCGCGTAGACTCTCAGGCAGGCTTTCCTGAAGCAGTCTTAGCACCCGGCGGCGCTCATCGACTGGCAAATTCAGGAGTTCTTCGATTTTTTCTCGCTTGATCATATCTATTGGCATTTTACCTAACTGAGGTGTGGATGAATAGCACAAAGCGGCGAACACGCGCCGGATTCTACAATTCTCCAGGAGTCTAGTTATGGCCCAACCACTGCGCATCATGTCCCTGCATGCACTCGCATACTGCGAGCGGCTGTTCTATCTCGAAGAAGTAGAAGAGACGAGAGTGGCCGACGAGCGAGTGTATGCCGGGCGGCGGTTGCACGTCGAGATCGAGAAGAAGGAAGACCAGCGTACACGGAAGGGCAATGTACTGGCTAAGCCCGACATTCCGCGACGGAAGAAGAAAGCGACGGTCACCAATAAAACTCAGAAGGCAGCCTGGGAAACCGAACCGGAAAACGCAAAGGAGGCCGAAGCCGAAAGTGCCAGCGCTGGCCCAACCGAGAGTGACGGTTCGCTCGACGAAGGCGAGCCGCTGCGATTAACCCTTGAAAGTGAAAAATGGGGACTGATTGGCAAGGTCGACTGCATTCGACGGCGGGACGGTCTGCTCATTCCCTACGAGCACAAGAGAGGACGCTCCGCGCGCTCTGCCGATAACGAACCGGAGGCCTGGGCTAGCGATCGTCTGCAAGTCATCGCTTATGCAGCTATGGTCGCTGAGCACAGCGGGCAGGAAATCAGCGAGGGGCGCATACGTTATCACGCGGACAATGTAATGGTGCGAGTGCCAATTGATGATGCGGCTTTAGACGATCTCAAAAAAGCAATTGCTCGCGCGCGTGTCTTGCAAAGCAGCGTCGAGCGTCCGCCGGTGACTGAGAATGAGCGTCTATGCGTGAAGTGTTCGCTCGCTCCAGTGTGCCTGCCAGAAGAAGCTCGACTGGCGTTGATGCTTTCTGATTTGCCGCCCGCAACGTCGGAAGTCAGACAGCTTAAGCTCTTCCCTGCGGATGATGATCGCCGCACATTACATGTGCTCACACATGGCGCGCGTATCGGACGTAAAGGTGATCGGCTGGAAGTATCGGTGATAGGTGAAGCCCCGCAGTTGCATCCGGCACAGGAGATTGGACAGATTGTTCTGCACGGCTTTTCGCAGATTAGCACGCAGGCGTTGCGTTTTTGCGGCCAACAGCAGATCGGCGTCCATTGGGTCACGACGGGCGGCCAATACATGGGTGCGTGGGTTTCCGGAACCGGATCTGTGCAGCGCCGCATTCGGCAGTATCGCGCTCTGACCCATCAAGGGTTATGCTTGCAATTGGCGGTGCGCCTCGCTGAGGCGCGCGCGCGAAGTCAATTAAGTTTCCTGCTAAGATCAAGTCGAGAAGCAGGACGTGCGACACCCGAAGTCCAGAGTTCTATTAAAGCGATGCGTAAGCTTCTATCGCCACTGTTGCGAGCGACGAGCATTGACTCATTGCGCGGTTACGAAGGAAGTATCGGAGCTTATTATTTCCGCGCCCTTCCAGATCTAATAGTTCCTGAAGCCGGCGAGGAAATGAAGCCAGACGGTCGCAATCGCCGTCCCCCGCGTGACCGTTGCAATGCGTTGCTATCGTTTGCTTACGCGCTACTGCTGAAAGATGTGACAAACGCAATCATGGTAGTCGGCCTTGATGCATCGCTGGGATTTTTCCATCAGCCGCGATCGCAAGCGCCGCCGCTTGCTTTAGACCTGATGGAACTGTTTCGCGTGCCACTTGTTGATTTGCCAGTGATCGCGTCGATAAATCGAAAACAATGGGACATCGAAGCCGATTTTGACGTGGCCGGTCCGCAAGTTTGGTTGTCGGACGAAGGACGAAAGAAATTGATCACTATCTACGAGCGACGTAAGAGTGATTATTGGAGGCATCCAGTCGTGGGCCGCTCGCTTACGTACTCAAGAATCATGGAACTTGAAGTGCGGCTCTTGGAAAAGGAGTGGATGGACGAAGGCGGTCTGTTCGCGCGCATGCGATTGCGTTGAGGCTAAGCAATGGAAGCAAAGCAGTGGTACGTGATCTGTTACGACATCACCGAGCCCAAGCGCTGGCGAAAAGTCTATAAGAAGCTCAACGGGTACGGTCGCCGATTGCAGTATTCAATCTTTCGCTGCAGGTTGACTCGTCGGCAGATAGAGAAGCTGCGTTGGGAACTGGAAGAACTGCTCGACGCAAGCGAGGATCGCCTGCTAATTCTGAGCATTTGTGAAATCTGCGAGCGGCATGTCGGACTGCATAACCGACCCGAATCCTGGATTGATGATTCGCGACCTTTTGACTTCGCGTAATGAGCCGCAAGCATGTGCCTCTGTAGACCGGCCGGGAGCTTGGGGGCCATGCGGAAGCCAAACAGGGCTGCGGAGTTAGGCTCGGTAACCTAGTTGTTCAGATACTTGCGTCGACGTTAAGTATCTGATTCTTGGGCGATTGTCAGACGAAAACAAGGGCAGTTAGCCATGAAGGTACGGGTTGTGAGAGCAAAACGAAGAGATGCCCGAAAACAGACTGGTAACCTGCGCAAACAAGAAGGTTGGAACCAGCGCAGTGCGAATTCCGATGATGCCGAAAGGCGTTGAGCACATATGTAAGGATTTACCGCTTAACATTAAACGGCGGTGCGAATTCCGATGATGCCGAAAGGCGTTGAGCACCAAACAACTTAGGTATTGCACAAATCAACGCGGAAGGTGCGAATTCCGATGATGCCGAAAGGCGTTGAGCACTCTCCCGCGTTGTACATCACTAACGAAATTTGCCAGTGCGAATTCCGATGATGCCGAAAGGCGTTGAGCACAGACTTGGGATTACGCTTTATCCATTCCGGGACGGTGTGCGAATTCCGATGATGCCGAAAGGCGTTGAGCACGAAAAAATCTATACTCTTGCGGACTCTCAAAATCTTGTGCGAATTCCGATGATGCCGAAAGGCGTTGAGCACAACTTGATAGCCGGGATTGACTTGCTAACTGTGCATGTGCGAATTCCGATGATGCCGAAAGGCGTTGAGCACGATTTCGCTTGACAGGATATAATTATAGTTATAGGTGCGAATTCCGATGATGCCGAAAGGCGTTGAGCACGCGTGTAATCGTTATCAACTTCCTCTGGGACAATGTGCGAATTCCGATGATGCCGAAAGGCGTTGAGCACATGTCGCCGAGCGCGTGGTCGAGGGCGTTGTTGAGTGCGAATTCCGATGATGCCGAAAGGCGTTGAGCACAGCGCAACCGATATGTGTACAGCGTGGAAGCAAATGTGCGAATTCCGATGATGCCGAAAGGCGTTGAGCACTAGCCATAAAGCTCGGGCTGGACACCGTTCCCTATGTGCGAATTCCGATGATGCCGAAAGGCGTTGAGCACAGCAAGTCAAAGTCCATGAGAAGTCTCATAACGTGTGTGCGAATTCCGATGATGCCGAAAGGCGTTGAGCACAAGATATTCCAGCTTAAATGTTCATCATGCGGCGCGTGCGAATTCCGATGATGCCGAAAGGCGTTGAGCACCTGAACGCGGCGCGTGAGGCGCTTTCAGGAGTCGTGTGCGAATTCCGATGATGCCGAAAGGCGTTGAGCACGCGAATCATCTTGGTTGACCTGCGCCGGAAATGAAGTGCGAATTCCGATGATGCCGAAAGGCGTTGAGCACTATATAAACTCGTGGTTCTCGTACGAGATTGATTCTGTGCGAATTCCGATGATGCCGAAAGGCGTTGAGCACTAGGCGTTGCCTACCAACCCGGCTGCGGCACCGCGTGCGAATTCCGATGATGCCGAAAGGCGTTGAGCACGATTTCCTCACGCCGAACCTTCTGCGCATGCTGCGTGCGAATTCCGATGATGCCGAAAGGCGTTGAGCACAAAGCCAGGTGCGTGGCTACCCGGAAACTCACACGTGCGAATTCCGATGATGCCGAAAGGCGTTGAGCACGCGGTGCATTGCACTTTGAGTGTGATGCCGTCGGCGTGCGAATTCCGATGATGCCGAAAGGCGTTGAGCACTCGGTCAACCTTTTCAGAGCGATGCCGCGGCCGTTATGTGCGAATTCCGATGATGCCGAAAGGCGTTGAGCACATGCCACCGATAACGTGCTCGGTACCGGCACGGCGTGCGAATTCCGATGATGCCGAAAGGCGTTGAGCACTCAGAATCTTCAACTCCGCCGACTATGGCGACCCGCGTGCGAATTCCGATGATGCCGAAAGGCGTTGAGCACATGAAGCCGTAACCCTTTGCGTCGTTGAACCACTCGTGCGAATTCCGATGATGCCGAAAGGCGTTGAGCACTCAGTGCCTTCAATGCTGCCTGTTGTGCCTGTAATCGTGCGAATTCCGATGATGCCGAAAGGCGTTGAGCACAGTTGATAGGCGACTTGGGGGACGATGGCGTTTCCGTGCGAATTCCGATGATGCCGAAAGGCGTTGAGCACGTCTGGTTCCCGCTGCATAAGCCTCCAAGTAAACTGTGCGAATTCCGATGATGCCGAAAGGCGTTGAGCACATCTGATAGAGGCCGGCAGTCTTACAGGTCAGACGCGAGTGCGAATTCCGATGATGCCGAAAGGCGTTGAGCACCACGTCAGCTTCGACCAAGTGGTCCGAGGCATGGCGTGCGAATTCCGATGATGCCGAAAGGCGTTGAGCACCCGCATCAACTCGACGCGCCCAAAGTTCAGCCGCGGTGCGAATTCCGATGATGCCGAAAGGCGTTGAGCACTATATGCTTTCGATGAACGCGGATTTCTGTTTGACCGGAGTGCGAATTCCGATGATGCCGAAAGGCGTTGAGCACCCCCAGCCCTTTGACGGGTTCTCATGGGTCAGCACTGTGCGAATTCCGATGATGCCGAAAGGCGTTGAGCACGCGAGATTTATAGGCCGTTTCAATCGCGTCTCTTATGTGCGAATTCCGATGATGCCGAAAGGCGTTGAGCACCGGGTATCGTGAGATTCGAGATCGGCCACTCCCGCTAGTGCGAATTCCGATGATGCCGAAAGGCGTTGAGCACGGTCAGAAGTCCGACCGATTGCCGCGGAGCCAGCGGTGCGAATTCCGATGATGCCGAAAGGCGTTGAGCACCTTGCGCGAGCGTTGGGCGTAAGCCGCGTGACGATCGTGCGAATTCCGATGATGCCGAAAGGCGTTGAGCACAAAAGGCTATCCGGCAGACTACGGGGATTGAGCGAGTGCGAATTCCGATGATGCCGAAAGGCGTTGAGCACGTTACTATTCCAAACTTAGAAGAGACTTGGAAGAGTGTGCGAATTCCGATGATGCCGAAAGGCGTTGAGCACCGTCAATTCGTTTTGGTGGTCTACCTGTTTTCATGTGTGCGAATTCCGATGATGCCGAAAGGCGTTGAGCACATTGGCTCCCACGCATAAGCAGGATTCACGTTTGGTGCGAATTCCGATGATGCCGAAAGGCGTTGAGCACATTGCCTCCGCTCCCGCCGTTTCTATTCTCAGAAGGTGCGAATTCCGATGATGCCGAAAGGCGTTGAGCACAGTTGGATTGCCTTGATCATAGAACCAGTCAAGGCGTGCGAATTCCGATGATGCCGAAAGGCGTTGAGCACTGGAGGCAACACTGTAATGTCAAATCCAACAGCTGTGCGAATTCCGATGATGCCGAAAGGCGTTGAGCACTCGCTCACAACGAGTTTGAGATCGCAGATAAGACAAAGTGCGAATTCCGATGATGCCGAAAGGCGTTGAGCACACGAAGCCAGTACCCGAGATGTTTGCTGTGTGGCAGGTGCGAATTCCGATGATGCCGAAAGGCGTTGAGCACTCATTCAAAGGGCTAAATGGCGAAACGCTTCAAACTGTGCGAATTCCGATGATGCCGAAAGGCGTTGAGCACCCGCCAGAAATCCCTAATCGTGAACCGTCTCGCTTGTGCGAATTCCGATGATGCCGAAAGGCGTTGAGCACGGCCAATCTATTACATCACTGCGGGCGCCGCGCCGGTGCGAATTCCGATGATGCCGAAAGGCGTTGAGCACATTAGAGTGGTTGAACTGTCGCTGTAAGACGCAGGTGCGAATTCCGATGATGCCGAAAGGCGTTGAGCACAACTACGTCACGGTGGCCAGAGCGATTCCTGACTGTGCGAATTCCGATGATGCCGAAAGGCGTTGAGCACAACAGAATGATTTTCAATGAAAGCTGAAGTATTTCGTGCGAATTCCGATGATGCCGAAAGGCGTTGAGCACAAAAGCGGTTGGGATACTCCCCTGACTTGGCTGACGGTGTGCGAATTCCGATGATGCCGAAAGGCGTTGAGCACATTTCTCGGTACTTTTTGACGCCAGGATGGTCAAGTGCGAATTCCGATGATGCCGAAAGGCGTTGAGCACTTTGCGCATCTCAGTGCGTCCCGATTCTGAATCAAGCAGTGCGAATTCCGATGATGCCGAAAGGCGTTGAGCACTTTGCGCATCTCAGTGCGTCCCGATTCTGAATCAAGCAGTGCGAATTCCGATGATGCCGAAAGGCGTTGAGCACGCTGATTTGCTTTGGGAGGCCCAGGAAGCCTTAGAGTGCGAATTCCGATGATGCCGAAAGGCGTTGAGCACTACTTGATACGCCAGAAGAGTTCTCTTCCGCCTCACGTGCGAATTCCGATGATGCCGAAAGGCGTTGAGCACGAGTTGTTGCTGATGTTGCTAAGTTTGGGTTGAGCGTGCGAATTCCGATGATGCCGAAAGGCGTTGAGCACTACATACTTTTCCAAGAACGCCTCCCAGCGTTTTTGTGCGAATTCCGATGATGCCGAAAGGCGTTGAGCACTTTATTCTTGCACCTTAACGTTTGAAAAAACCAAAGTGCGAATTCCGATGATGCCGAAAGGCGTTGAGCACCAAGCAATTCTTGCGCACAAAACAGACGGTGTATAGTGCGAATTCCGATGATGCCGAAAGGCGTTGAGCACTCCGGGATCTGGCTTAGAGAATCTTCCTCCCCATGTGCGAATTCCGATGATGCCGAAAGGCGTTGAGCACTATTTGTAATCGTAGTCGCCGTCGTTGACCGGGCGGTGCGAATTCCGATGATGCCGAAAGGCGTTGAGCACGGGCGGCATACGAGCAGGCGAGACAACAGGGATACGAGAGTGCGAATTCCGATGATGCCGAAAGGCGTTGAGCACATGCAAGCTTGGCATCAAGGTATCGTAATCTGAGAGTGCGAATTCCGATGATGCCGAAAGGCGTTGAGCACTTGACGAAACCTTTCAACTTGAGCAGGAACGAGAGTGCGAATTCCGATGATGCCGAAAGGCGTTGAGCACGAATTGAGACTCTCTACACTCTCAACTCGGACGAGTGCGAATTCCGATGATGCCGAAAGGCGTTGAGCACCGTAAGTTCCGGCAGCGCCGTCTCCAGTGGTCAAGTGCGAATTCCGATGATGCCGAAAGGCGTTGAGCACATGGAAAGCATGCCGCGCTGGTTGTTTGAAGCGGTTGTGCGAATTCCGATGATGCCGAAAGGCGTTGAGCACTCAGCAGCGCGGTCTGCTTTGAGCGCCTCGGTGCGGTGCGAATTCCGATGATGCCGAAAGGCGTTGAGCACTGCTGAAGCGCACCGTAGTGCCTAATGCGACGGCAGTGCGAATTCCGATGATGCCGAAAGGCGTTGAGCACCCTAAATCTATCATCAGCCAGGACGACTGGCAAGAGTGCGAATTCCGATGATGCCGAAAGGCGTTGAGCACCGAAGAATTTCAAATTTCAAGTTTCAAGTTTCAAGTTTCAAAGGTGCGAATTCCGATGATGCCGAAAGGCGTTGAGCACAAGCCAAGCGGCCGTTTAGATCTAACCCAAGACTGAGTGCGAATTCCGATGATGCCGAAAGGCGTTGAGCACAAGTTCGTGACGCCCTTATGCTCACGGAAGGCCAGTGCGAATTCCGATGATGCCGAAAGGCGTTGAGCACTTGCCGGTTCTTAGTTGTGTCTGGGTTCCTCCGGTGTGCGAATTCCGATGATGCCGAAAGGCGTTGAGCACGGTTTCTTCAGCAAGAAGAAGCATGACGATTTCGGGTGAGAATTCCGCGGCTTCCGCTACATCACAAAGTGCTCAACGCCTTTCGGCATCATCGGAATTCTCACGACCAAAATGGAAGCAAAACACTCGCTCCGTATTCTGTGCTCAACGCCTTTCGGCATCGGTCTACAAGACCCGGTTACTTACCTTACTTGATCCGACACCCAAGCTCCCCGAAGCCCCCTAGCCCAGCCGGTAAACCCAGGCTTGGTATGCTGGGGCCTGATTTTTTGAGGCTTGCTGGGACTACCTAAGTCGCAATGTTTTTGTCCTAAGGTTCGGTTGTAAAAAGAGTTCTGTTACTAGGTCTTCCATAGTCAATCGACTGTAAATTGTCTTCTTCTAGAGCGCATTGGGATGACGCTAAGATTCGACATTTGGTCGTGAGACTTGGCCAGACGAAGCATGATTTGACGGCTGGCAAGTCCGGTAAATATTGGTTCATCTCGTTTGGTGAGACTAGGTAAATCCCGCCCTCTATGAATGCCGAGATTCCGTGGGTTCCGTGTGGCCAATTTGTGGACAGAATTCCCAGCACACCACGTATGGGTGATGGCAACGAATGGGACGGAATGCAAAAACCTTAGTGATTCTTGGTGGCTGCAACTTTTGAAAAGGCAAAAGCTTACGTTTTTGCCGTAACCCGGGTTCGGGACCGAGAGGTCGGAGGTTCGAATCCTCTCGCCCCGACCATTCAATACCAAATAAGAAAGCCGCCAGTGTTGGCGGCTCTAATTTTTTGACGGGCGGGTCGCGCCTGACGTCGCCCAGGATACCACCAGCAAAAACGTTTAGTTGAACTTCGTCTGCGCGCAACGATTGTTCTTGGCAATACTCTACAACGACTGAACGCGTTTCATTTGTCCCGTTCCCAAACCACTACCAACACATTTCGCCCAAAAATGGCCCGCCCTCGGGAATAATGGCTTCTCACGCAGAAATAATGGCTCCTCGCACAGGAGTAATGGCCTTTCGCACAGGAATAATGGCCTCTCGCACACGAATAATGGTCTCTTGTGCAGAAATAATGGCCTCTCACGCATCAATAATGGCTTCTCACACGGGGATAATGGGCGGTTACACGTTGTGAATGATGTCATACACCGAAAGAATGGCTTCCGGCGCGGGATGAATCCGCTCTGTAGTGGGTCAATTTTGAGTTCGCAAGACTATTACAAACCGAGCGCGATTTTCCGCTAACCAGTCACTTCAAAGAAGAAGGCCGCCGGTATTGGCGGCCTCTTCTTTTTGAGACAAACTCTATAACTCATGACCTCTTAATCAGCCAAACTTGGAATGCCGTAGTCCCACTTCGCCGAATCGCGTTCGATGTAGACAAACTTCCAGGGATAAAGCGAAGCGGCGTTTGGATACATACCCTTCACATAAGGCTTCTTGACCCAGTTGACTGACGAGGTTTCAATTGGAATCACCGGCTGGTTTTCCAACAAATACTTCTCCGCTTTGGCCAGTAAATCGTAGCGTTGTTGATGATCGAGAGTGCGGTTAGCTTCATCCAGCATGGCGACGTACTTCAGATCGTACCAGCCGGTCCCATTAACACCGAAAGGCGTTGTGAAGAGTCCGAGAAACGTGTTGGGATCCATGTAGTCCATGCCCCAATTACCAACCGCGAAGCCGTTGTATTCCAACTTGGTTCGCGCCGGCATAAAGGTTTTCATCTCCATACTACGCAAAGGCACCGTAATACCGAGGCTTTGTTTCCACTGCGCCTGCATGAACTCGCCCATTGCCTTATTCGAAGAGTTTGTATTGAAGATGTACTCCACCTGATCAGCCGGAAAAGCTTTGCACTCGAAGCTCCCGTCACCTTTCTTCGTCACCGGGAACCCAGCTTCACCGAGCAACTTCCTCGCTTGCTCTGGATCGAAGCTGTCTCCCTTTGGCTGCGGATAGCCCGGGAAAATTCCTTCCGGTGTAAAGGCTGATAACGGTTTTGTTATTCGCCGCGACTTCGAATAGTTAATCTTGTCAATCGACATGTTGAACGCGCGACGCACGCGAATGTCGTTCATAGGCGGTTTCGTCGTGTTCATGGTGATGTACACGATCGCGGCTTCGGCGCCGTCCATGTAGTCCTTCTTGGAACGAACGGCGTCAAGCCAGGCATTTGGCACAGCATGATTGAGCGTAACATCCGCCTCGCCCACTTTGTAGAGATTGAGCGTGGTGGGATTGTCTACCGAAACATAGAAGTGGATTTCATCAAGCTTAACGTTGGCAGCGTCCCAATAAAGTGGATCCCGTTCCACTACCAACTCGCTATAAGGTAGCCACTCTTTCAGTTTGAAGGCGCCGCAAGTAACGATGTGCTCAGGCATGGTCCACTGATCGCCGTATTTTTCAATAACTTTACGCGGCGCCAGGCGAAACATTTGATGGCCCATCATACCGAGAAAGTAAGCCGCCGGCTGAGACAAACTAATGCGAACCGTGTAATCGTCGACCGCTTCGACACCTATATCTTCCGCGGTCACGGCGACAAATTCCATACCCTGGACCGCCGCCTGCATTTTCGGGTTCTTCGCCAGCAGTTTATTGCGCGCCGCTTCATTTCCCGGGACTGTGAGCCTGGCGGGTGAATGCATGAACTGGTGGAAGGCTGTGTCTGGTCCGGGCTCCGGTTTAGCGTTTGGGCCAGCGACGCCCGTGGGCCCCACACTTCCTGACTTATACTCGTCGGCGATGGAAGCGCCGGGACTCTGAGGCGTTGAGGCCTCGACCTTATCTGCGACCTCTCGCTCGAGCAAAAATCGATTGGTCTTCGGATCCTTCGCGAAGACTGCCTTTTCGTTATAAGCCTGAGCGTAGGTTATGTAGTAAGCGAGATAAGCGTTCTTTGACGCCACTGCGGGAGACAGACCGCGACGAATGCTGTAGACGAAGTCGTGCGCGGTAATCGGATCGCGGTTGGACCAAACCGCATTCCTCCTCATGTGAAACGCAAATTCAGAAGAATCGTTGTTGATGTCCCAACGTTCAGACAGGGCGGGAATTGCAGCCAGCGACTTTGGATCGTATTCAACCAGACCCTCGTAAAGCGCCATGTAGATTCGCGCTTCGGCTTGGCCCGAGCTGACTGCAGGATCGAGTGACTCCGGTTCGTCGCCGTTCACATAACGCAGAATGTTACTTTTCGGTGGAGAGGTGCTGCCGAAAAATTCGCCCGGTGTAGCAACGACTCGACAAGAGATCGAGCTAAACACAAGCGAAGCGATCGCGATTCCGACGATGAGCAGCTTTAGGTAGAGTCTGGCCATGGCGTTGCTCGAAAAACTCAAGCACTAAACCAACGGAACTTAACACGCGAAAACTCGATTGAGCAAGATGCTTCTGATTAGGCACCGGTTTGATTCGACCGCGCGTCTCCTTGGAGTGCGGCGACCTGTCGCCCCTTTGGTCGGCGATGAATAGGCATCGCTATCCGTACTTGGTTAACTCCGACACTACGTCACCCTACCCCTGGCAAAAGCGGCGACAAGTCGCCGCACTCCTAGGGAGAGGCTTCCCTTTTGAAAGTGAGCAGAGTTATTGCGTAGCCAACCGTTGGAGTGTTGCCAGCGCCTGAGCAAGCTCGCCACGGGTGAGGGGTTTCTGTGGGTAGAAAGAGTTGCCGGTCGAGAGCAGTCCTTTCGCGATAGCTACAGAGACATAGCCGCGCAAGTTGCTGGGAATGGAAAGCGCGTCGAGCACGGTAAGGGGGGTAGTGGACTGACTCTCAGCTTGCGCGCGCAATCCGGCAGCCCTGACTAACGCCACGGCTGCAGTCAAGCGATCAACTGAATCGAACGGCCGGAATCTCCCGCCTGCGTTGGTGTTGATAAATAGTGGACCAGCGGGCGCAGCTTGAGCGCTCTCTACAAATGCCAGAGTCGCCGAATCGCGAACGTCCGTGAAAGTGGGCTGGAACGGAACGTATTGCGGTACCCGTCCGCCTAAAGCCAACGCAGTCGCGAGATCGGCACGCGTGACTGGTAAATCAGTACGGAACTTATTGCCCAACGGCCACATCGTGTAAGTGCGAAGACTTTGATAAATGTCGTTACGTTGCGTTTCATCGAGCCCGGCGAGGTCAGACATAGTTGTATATTGCGCTCGAGTAATTTCTACGATTCCAAAATACTCCTGAGAACCAAGTCCCAGCCCCAATGTGTTTACCGTTTTCGCTTGCCAGCTGCCTGCAGCGGGCGCATTGATTGATACTCGCTCGCGCTTGCCCGTAAGACCCGGCAAATTGATGCTGTTTGATTGTGAGTTTAGTGAGCTGGATGGCGCATAAACCTTCAGTCCGAGATCGTTGAGGCTCGCAAGAGGTCCCCACGAAATCTGCACTGATGCAAACAAAGTGTTGCTCGGGACGACGAACGGCGAGCTTGATGCCGTGCCGGGTTGAACTACTCCTGAAAAAGTGACGGCCGGATCGTTAACGAACTTCACTTGCCCGCGATCCATCGTGCCCCGCCACGCTCCAATAGATCGACCCGGGAAAGCAGACTGTAAAACCGCTGCGTGCACATTCAGCATGCCGTTGCCGACGTCGTGTTGATAATATGGCGGCAGCGGCGTCGCAGTGCGCTGCAAAATATCCTTCACTTGCGCCGGTGTAAGACTCGGATTTGCTTCCAGCATTAGTGCGATTGCACCAGCTACTTGAGGAGCGGAAAAACTAGTGCCGCTTGAGGTCGTGTAATAAGGCAGCTCCGAGGCGCTGAGGCGAGCAGTGTCAGCTCCCAGGACTAAATCTTCGGCGCCAGTTACGTTCAGCACTCCCGAACCCCGTAGACTCACTACGTTCACACCAGGCGCGACCAGCGTTGGATGAAATAAGCCGCTGCCAAAATCTCCGCGAGAGGAGAAGCTCGCAATGCGGCCCGGAGTGTCCGTAGCACCTACGCTGATCACCCATGGTGCAATCGCATACGGATTCAATGTATGTAACCCGGGCCCGCTATTCCCGGCCGAGAAGACAACATTGACTCCATGATCGGCCAACATCCGGGTTGCGACATTTACCGGATCGTTCATGTCAAAAACCGTATTCGCGGAAAAACTGCAATTCACCACGCGCACGCCAAATTCGTCGCCGCGAGTCAGCAGATAATCAAAGCCTTCCAGCACATAAAGCAAACTCAAATCGCCGGCGCTGAGCCCAACCAGCCGCGCTCCAGGCGCGACACCTGCGTACTTGCCGCCAGACTGCACACCGCTGCCACCAATCAGTCCGGCGACAAAGGTCCCATGCCCGTAGAGTTGATCCGTGTTCGGCAGATTCTCCAGATTGAGCGGGTAGTTAAAACCAACGCTACCGCTTTGCGTGCTTGCAAGCTTGACGTTCTGAACCACGCGCCCCGCCAGGTCGCCATGCAAACCATCGATACCAGTATCTAAAACTGCGACAGTCACGTTACGCCCGGCCACGGAAAGACCTGAGTTGTGATTCGTGAGATCAACATCGCGCCTGGTGCGATCAACGCCGATCGCGGCCGAAACTTCAGGCTCCGCTGTCAGGTTTAGCGTGCGATTGCCATAGATTGATCGAACGGACGACAAACGCGAAATCGCGAGTATTTGATCTCTGGTTGCGCTGATCGTGATCATTGGCAACGCGTGATAGCGCGTGCCGCCAACAATACCGATCTGCTGCAGGCTCGCCAGGTCCGCGGCAGTTGGCATTTGATGATATACGACGACTGCATTGATACTGCTGTCGTCAGTCAATTGATTAAGTTGCGCTGCCAGCTCCGGGTCTACACTCTGTATGCCGTTCGCAACAACAGTCCCCTGATTGACCGGCATACCAAAAGCATCTGTAATGAGAATGCCGTCTGCGCCGGTCATAACAATTCCATCGGCGCCCGTCATCACAATTCCGGTAGCAGCTCCAAATCTGATCCCGCTAGGCGCAATCGAAGAGATCGCACCATCGGCGCCGGTCATTACGATACCGTCAGCGCCCGTCATCACAATGCCATCAGCGCCGGTCATCACGATCCCATCCGCGCCCGTCATCACAATGCCATCCGACGCAGTTCGCTGAACCCCATCTGCTCCAGTCATTACGATGCCGTCAGCGCCAGTCATTACAATTCCGTTTGCGCTGGCTATCGTTACTGAAGTTGCGTTGTAAACAGTTCCATCGGCTCCCGTCATGACAATGCCGTCAGCGCCAGTCATCACGATGCCATCGGCGCCGGTCATCACGATCCCATCGGCACTGATCGCGCGCACGCTGTTCGGCTGTGACCAACCATCGGCGCCTGTCATCACAATTCCGTCAGCCCCGGTCATCACGATGCCATTGGTCTCACGATTCAGGATGCTGTCGGCTCCGGTCATGACGATACCATCCGCTCCGGTCATGACAATGCCATCCGCGCCGGTCATTACGATTCCATTTGTATTGGAGATACTCACGCCAGCGAAAACAGGCGTGACAATGAGAAGGATTGCCAAAGTCATGGCCACGAATCTCGTGACCAGGCAATCACCTTTCGGAAGGGCTATTCGTAGCAGACTAATCACCACAGTCGGGAATATCGGCGCCAGTTTTGCTAAAAATAAGTTGTGGCGAGGAAGCTATTGCCGCTGCACCCGCCGAGCAACCGTGTCGTGCTTTGGAAAGGGAACATTCTAGAGGTCGCCTCCGCGGCATATGTTGCGCTCGCATTGCGTTTTCTCAACGAATTTCGCACCGACACTCGACCTCCCCGGTAAATGATTTAGACAGTGCCAAGCGGTCCGACCAATTCTTGATACAACTTCCGCGTTTCAATCCCAGGTTCGACGCCCAACTCAGCGGCCAGCAATCGCTTGAGGCTTTCGAATTGTTCCCTCGCCGCGCTTTTGTTTCCCTGCGCGGCTAGCGCGCGCATCAACAAACAATGAATATCTTCGCGAAACGGATCATCGCGCAAAATCTGTTGAGCCAATTGCGTCGCTTTGAACCAGTTCTCCGTTTTTTGCGCAATGGCGGCTAGCGATTCGAGCAATTGAAGGTATTGCAATCGATAGTAAGATCTCTGTTCGTCAACCCAGGGATCGTAACTGCCTTGCATAAATTCGCCGCGATATAGCGCCACGGCTGACTCATAACATTCCACGCACAACTCAAACTGGCGTGCGCGGCGTGCGGCTTCGCCCTCAGTCAGCAGACGATCAAACTCATCAATATCAATCCGGTAGGCAAACTCCGGATTCAGGAGGTAGTCCCCTTCTCGGTACAACAACAAATTCTGCTTTAGCGACTGATTGCTGTTAAGCGCCTTCCGCACATGCGAAACCGTCGGATGAAAGTTGCGCTCCACGACGGTCGGATCGGTTTCACCCCAGAAGGTGTCAATGATCAAGTCTTTTGCGGCGCGACGATGTCTACGAGAAGCGATGAAGCACAGAATGTCGCGCGCTCTTCGCGTAACCCACGCATCAACCGCAAGCGGACGAGTGGGATCGCGGACAATCTCAATCGGTCCGAGCATATTTATTGTTAGGTCGACCAGAGGCTTTACTGTCAGACCAATCGGAGTGACGACATCGACTCCCAATGGTGCTTGTTCACGCGCGACTGCTAACTGCGCCCGCAAGTCGCCCGGCAGCATTTCCGCTGCTTCTTCCGTCGCAAATATTTCAGGGTTGGCGCATAGCTCGCGCTGTAACCAATACTCGTAGTCGTAACGCAACGTTAGAACGAGTGCGCGTCGTAAATGCTCAAGCATCTCGGGTTCTTTCCCAAGTTTGAGTTCGCAGTTAGCGAGGCCCAGGGACGCTTGAGCTTCGTAGTAATAAAGTCCTTGCGCGCGGAAGTAATCGACAGCGTTGGTTAGTTCTACTTGCGCGGCCTCCCATTCACCCTGGGCGTTCATCACGCGCGCCCGCGACAGCGAAACTGTGTAGAAACGCAGCTCGTCATTGCCAATCGGCCGCGACTGGATCAATCGATCTAACTGGGCGCGAGCGCTCGACAAGTCTCCAACTTTCAAACTCAGCAGGGCACGCTCTTCCGGGAGCTCGACCTGTTCCGGATTGATTCCGGCATCGTCATAAGCGCGAGCAGCTCGTTCGTAAAATTCCGTGGCACGTTCAACCTCGCCCAACTCGCGGAATAAATTTCCATGAGCTTCGAAAATTTCGCCGCGCAGCGCAACCAGATTAAAGAGCTGGCAACGTTCAAGCGCGTTGCCAAGATGCTCTTCACAAGCCACAAAGTCTCCGCGGTATAAATAACAGCGCGCCATATTCAGATGGGCGATTGCTTCCTGGGGCACTGGCGGACGCTGATCTGACGCGCGCAACATCCGGCTAAGCCAACGCAGCGCTTCGCCAAAATCACCACGGATCCCCGCAGGCGTACCAAGATTGTGAGCAATCAGTCTGGCGTAGTATTCGTCGTCGCGCTCTTCGGCAAGTTGGAGGGCCACGCGAAACTCTCGCTCAGCCGTAGTCCACTGGCCCATGGCTACAAGACAAAGCCCGCGCGTGTTGCCGCACTTCATTCTGACGGCTGAATGCTCATCGGTAAGTTGCACGGCGCGATCGAGGTAGGTAAATGCCAGTGAAAAATCGCGCTGCCCTCTGGCTATAGCAGCTAGTGAATGGAGCGCCTCAGCTTCACCTTCAGCGTCTTCCTGCGTCTGCAGGAGACTAATGCTTCGTCGAAAAAGGGCTTTGGCCTCTTCATATTCCCCACGCAAGCGCGCGACCTCCGCCCGGTGAGCCAGGGCTCGAGGATAGTTTTCCAGGGCGGATACCGGGACCGCATCCGCGAGCGACCCGAGCGATCCAAGCGCGCCCGAGGCAATCCATTTTCCACCGCGTTCGGCAATTAACTTTGCTGCATGGTCAAAATCCTCGGCGGCCAGGTAATGATGCGCCACCGATTCCCACAACTGGCGTTCGGAAAAATAGACGGCGCAGCGCAGGTGTTCAGCAGCCACGCCCGCCCGCCCAATTTCACTACGCAGCCGGCGGCGCAGGAAACTCTGAAACAATGGATGCAGGCGATACTCCTCGCCACGGCCATCGCTGGCAACCGTAATGAATACGTTGCGCCGCACCAGCGACGGTAAGACACGCGCGCAGTTCATGTCTGGATAGAGCGTTGCGCAAGCATCGAGTTCAAGACGCTCCAGCAGTGAAACGCGCAGCAGCAGTTGTTGTGTTTTCTCGGTCTCGGCCGCGAAGACCTCCTCGGCGAAGTAGTCGAAAATATCGCGCTCTGACTGACGCAGGATCTCGACCATGTCCGGCATTTGCGTCTGTCCATTCGCCCGGCCAACTGACGATCGCTGCGCGAGCTGTCGCACTAGTTGCAGCGCCGTGATCCAACCGTGCGTGCGTGCGCGGTATTCCGCCAGTTGTTCAGCTGTCAACTCCAGGTCAAAGACTTTACGAAACAGTTGCTGTGTTTCTTCGTCGGTAAACAGTAAATCGCTGCGATCGATGATCGATTGCGGCGCCTGGGCCCGCAAGCGCGTTAGAGAAAGCGGCGGCGTTTCACGAGAAATTACTATGACGTGTAGCACGTCCGGAAGGTACGCAAGCAGACGATCCAGCACCGCATGTACCGGCGTCTCCATCCCAAGGTGATGGTAATCATCGAGCACAATTACGAGCTGGCGCTCAACCTGTTCGAGTACTTCATTGAGCAACACGTCGACAGCGCGCTCGGGATGTTGAGCGAGTTCGCCGGCTGATTCGTTCAGGTAGGCGAACATCGCGTCGCCAAAGCCAGGTACCACTTGCTTGATGCCGTTAGTGAGATAGCCGAGGAAGACCCAGGGGTCAGCGTCAGTATGATCCAATTGATACCAGACAAACGGATGGTCGTGACTACGCAAGACGTCGGCGACCAATGTTGTCTTACCGGAACCGGCGTTGGCGGTCACCAGTGTCATTGGCCGCGAGAGATTCCCGAGCAATCGATCAGTCAGGCGCGGTCGAGACAACAGCTCCGGGGCCGGTCGCGGCGGCAGCATCTTGGTGCGCAGGAAGAGTCCGCGCTGGCCGCCTGACCGCTCATTTGCTGTGGCTGCAGATGCCTTTCCTGGCTTCCCTTGACGGGAGCTTGGGGCCATTGAGCTTTGCCTCTGGGCAATGTGATTTGGTGGCAGACTATCACAGTGCGCTCCGGTCTTTCCATCATTGCTGACCAATGAGTTCTGCTTGAGATCACGATAATCAGGAACGAATGTCACGATAGATCGACTGGGGGTCATTCTTATCTCGTCACCACTAATCATCAATGTTCATTCAAGCAAACTCAGGCTGTTCAGTTAGTCCGAGAACTGCGTTGGAGATCTCGAGCGGCGTTCTCGCGAGTTCATCGCCATATTTTGCCAGGGCGCCGGCGCGACCGTTTGTTCGATCAAAAGCCAGGTACGCGTGTTCGCGCGACAATCCATAGGTTTGAAATAACCTCACTGCTTCGTCGCGAGTGAAGGCGAGTGAGTCCTCGTCGATCACTTCCAGGGTTTGCTTGGAACGCATCCGCCAGAGCGGTGCAGGTGGCAAAGTGCGGCTGGTGATGAGGATGTGTACTTCGGGAGGAGCCAGTTGCAGAAAACGTTCGAGGAAAGGTTCCAACCAGTCGGTATCACAAACCAGATGGAGGTCCTCAATAACAATCAGAAGCGGATCGGTTTCGTCCTTGATCAACTCAAAAACAAATCTTTCCGAAAGCACGGGGATGTCATCGCATTTCGCTACTGCCGCCAACGACCGAATGGCGTGGTCGTTAAAGCTCGGTCTCTGCTGCGCGATGCTGGCTGCCAGGTAGTCGAAAAAAACACTTGCCTCACTATCGGGCGCATCAACCTTGTACCAGGCGACCTTTCTCTTGCAGCTGCGCGCAAAATCAACTGCCAGAGTGGTCTTGCCGGTTCCGGCACGCCCGCTAACTAACGTGCAAGTGCCCGATGTAAGACTTCTTTCGAGCGTTTCCCGGAGACGTGTTCGCACTAGAGGCGCCAGGAGAGGTTTGGTTATTTTGTCGACTATTAGTTGCATATGCGTGGTTATTCCATGAGCTGAGAAATTCGTTTGTGGCTCAATAAGATTTAGCAAGGTCGTGTTTCCTATCGTCACCGGCAGTTTTATTCCACCGGCCTTGAGAAATCCTTGAGTTGTTCAACAATGCAGGGTCAGGTGGTAAACTGCGTGCTGAGTACTGAGCACTTTCGTACGAAAGTTTGGCGAGGAAAGCCCTCAGCCTCCCCGCCAAACCGGCGGTTAACTACGCCTCCCCGGTAATCGTTTTGCTAAAGCGATCTTCTTCTTAAATTTAGAAACGTCGACCCTACGACCCAGGCCAAGAACGCCCCCTCCCAAACAAGAGGGCGTCCCTGACCAGGTTCGTCGCCTAATTGCCGGCAACGAAGTGTTGACGGTAGTGGTCCAAAGCGAAGGCGAGAGCGGCCCGCGTGTTTGGATCGTTGGGCTTAACTACCGCGTGCATTACTGGGAATTGATCGAACGGCCCCTGCGTAAGCGAAAACTGTGCTTGCAGGATTCCCTTGTCGAGGGCGAGCTGCACATAGCCGCGCAGTGCCGTTGGAATGTCGGCGTTGTCGTCAACCGTAAGTGTTTGTCCGCCGTAGGTAACTGTCACGTTAGCGCCGGCCTTTGCTTTAGCTTCGGCATCATTACCAAGAGCGCGGACAAGAGCGACCGCCAGATCTACATGACTAGTGAGACCGGATGGGTTAAAGGTTGAACCGCTGGCACTCATCATGCCCGCCGGAGCCAATGCATTTTCAGCGGTGTACCAATCGCGTAGGGAAGAGCCTTTGGCGGTAACGGCTTCGGCAATCGCCGGTGAAAGAGGCTGGTCAGCCGTTCCGATGCCAGCGACCGGAATCGTTGACAGGTCATTGAATCGCGGCAACCCACCGGGCGCCTGTCGAAGCGGCGTATTCAGGTATAGCAGCAAAGCGAGGTCTGCCCGGGTAACATTCTCGTCAGGTCGAAAAGTACCATCGGCGAAGACATCCATCATGCGGTTCTTGAGGACCGTTTCGATTTGAGCCTGAGCAGCATGTCCCTGAATGTCGGCGATCGGATCCAGCGTAAAGAGTTGCTGTGTAATCGTCAGCTCAACCGGACCAGGCGCGGCGGCGCCAGACGTAGGCAGACTCACATTAGGCGCTGCGGCCAGACCGCGCACTCCACGGACTTCGACGAACCAACCACCTGGTTGCGGATTCTTGACTACTATTTCGCGCGATGGAGAATCAAGAATCGGCAGAGCGATGCCACTGCCATACGTCGTACCATCGGGAGCAGTGGCAAGCAGACCGAGCGTGTTCCCTTCGCCGTCCTCAAGCGCGGTGTCGAAGGTGGCAAAGATATCCAGAACGCTCATGCCCTCCTGAACCGTAAATCTATGAGCGTTTGCTGAGTCAGGTCCGGGCATACCCGCTGGACTGTAATCAATGTGCGCCAATTCCGGACTTGGCCCACTAATAGTAAACCTGGCGTTGAAATCGTGATTGAAGGTCCCGCCATAGCTGCGCGAGGTATTGAGCACCTTATCAACTGCCGCATGAACGTTGACGTAACCAGCGCCAACTTCGAAGTCCTCATAGCCAGGCATTCGCGAGGCTGTCTGAACCAAAATAGATTTCACTTCATCCGGAGAAAGCGCCGGATTGGCATCCAGCATCAAGGCGATAGTGCCCGCTATGAATGGCGTCGCCATCGAAGTGCCGCTGATCTGGGTGTAATAGGGAATGTATGCCGGCGGGAGTTCGGCATCAGCGTCTAACCCGTTCGCAAAGATGTTGGTAATAGAACGGGCCGAAACTATCGCTGAACTGAATTTCGTGGCGTTAACTTCAAACTCGCGTCCGGTGCCCGGCGCAGTAATGGTGGGCGCGTTGTAATCGTCGTTAGGATCGCTATTACCCAACCGTTCCGCTTTGGCCACACCCCGAGAGCTGAAACTAGCAAGTCCGCCTTCTTTGGTTCCCGCCGCCACGGAGATGACCCAGGGGGCTTTCGCGTATGGGTTGAAGGTGTCTTTGCCTGGTCCTGAATTGCCGCCCGCAAAGACGGTGATCATGTTGAACTGATCGTGGGCAATCTTAGTCGCAATGTTGATCGGGTTGTTAGGATCAAACGCACCACCACCACCCCACGAGTTTGAAATCACTCGGATGTTGTAAGGCTGACCGGTCGAATCGAGCGTCGTTTGGTTTGTCATCGACCATTCGAAGCCACCAAGCGCATTCAGGATAAACAGCACAGCGCCGGAGCCGGTGCCAATCAATCTGGCGCCGGGAGCGACGCCCGCATACCTGCCGCCCGAATCCTGACCACTACCGCCAACGATTCCAGCGCAGTGCGTTCCGTGGCCGACATTCAAGTCGGTGTCAGGCACGTTCTCAATTGTTTGTAGCGAAAAGAAGCCATTCAACTGCGGGAGGTTCAAGACTGCACTGTTCGTCTGCTCATCGGTAACGATCTGTACGTTTTGAATGACATGAGTGCCGAGTTTCAGATCGTCGTGACGGGCGTCAATGCCGGAGTCGTTGATGACTACCGAGAATGGTCCTCTGCCGGAGACCGGCAGACCGCCGTTGAAACTAGTGAACGCCGCATCGCTACGCACGCGATCGACGCCAGTCAAGGTGCTGGTTTCACTATCAAAATATTTGAGCCGATCGTTGCTCCAGATCGAGCGCACCGACGAGTTCCCCGCCAGGGCCCTTACCTGACCAGCAGTCGCGAGGACTGCAACCATTCCTAAATGCGGGAGCGTGCGTCCCTTTGTAATGCCGACGCCACGCAAGATATTCAGGTGCGTGCCGGTCAAGCCGTTGTTTGAATTGAAAGCCACGATAACGAGACCAACGTTGACTGAATTGGCTGACTGGCCCAGCTTCGATATTAGTGTCGGACTAAGCGTCGCTGCTGACGTCGTCGCAAAAATAAAACAGCCGAACAAAACCACCTTGCACAGGGAAAAAGTTCTTTTGATCATTTCTTTTCTCCATCTCGCTTCGAATTGGAATGAATGGGTCGGTCGCCCCGCACCGCCTGCCCCCGGAATGGAGAAAAGTTTAGAGAAGGAGTCTTGAGAGAAGCTTGAGGCAGCTTTTGAGCACAGTTGAGCAATTCTTGAGGAAAGGGTTTAACCGGCCGTAGACAGACAGATTAGGCCGCAAAATAAGCTCTTTTGCTAGAATGAGCGGATTCAAGGGCCGATGGTTAACAGACGTTGGCAGGTGAATTAGCGAAGGTTGAACGTTGCCGGAAATCTGAGGTCGACTGTGAGAGGTTGAGCTTGCGGTTCCGATTCAGCGTCTTTCGATCCGCCTCAATTCCTTACTGTTTCTTTGCGCAGGTGTTTGATGTGGCGCCAAATCCACCAGGTCGCCAGCACGACTGCGATAATGCCAATCACAAAGTCGAAGCGATGAAACCACGTCTTGAGGGTGTCGTCCTGGTTCCACTTTTCGCCGAGTTTTTGACCGACGTACGCGAGCGCGAGGCACCACGGCAGCGAACCGGCAAAGGTGTAAATCACAAAGCGCTTCAGGTTCATTCGCGCGACACCTGCGGGAAACGCAATGAAGGTGCGAACGGCCGGCAATAGACGGCTGACAAAAACTATTAGCTCGCCATAGTTTGCAAACCACCGATCCGCGAGATCGAGATCGTGAGGCGAAACCAAAACGTAGCGTCCGTATTTCTCAATCAGCGGACGGCCGCCTTTACTGCCCACCCAATAAGCGACCAGTGACCCGAGCACGCAACCGACGGCGCCGGCGATTCCCACCAACCAAAGATTCATCTGCCCCGTGGAAACCAGGTAACCCGAAAACGGCATGATGATCTCGGAAGGCAATGGTATGCAGGCGGATTCAATCGCCATCAACAAGACTACGCCGGAATAGCCAAGCGTCGAGATCGTGGCAACGATAATGCCCGATAAGAACTCAATTATTTTTGCAATCATTCAAATTAAGGGTCTTTGGACTTGGGTCTTTGAACTTTGTGCTTGAGCTTTGTACTTTGGCTTTCGACTTCTGATTTTGGAAGAACAGGACATTGACGACCAAGTTCAAAGAGAAAACGCAAAGCCCAAAGTCCAAAGCCCAAACCATCACGTCGACCATCCATGCTGCCCGATCAAGGGAACAAACGCGCAGGCGCCGTGATCTTCCTGCTTGAAACCGACTTCGGCCTTAATGACTCGCACCAGACGTTGAGACTCGCGCGTCGCCCCCACCGGCACCACCAGCTTGCCGCCAACTTTTAGCTGGGCCACCAAAGGATCGGGAACAGTAGGCCCGCCGGCGGCAACAAGTATCGCGTCGTAAGGAGCGTTGGCAGCCCAACCCAAGGTGCCATCAAAACACTTCACGGTCGCGTTATAGATATTGAGCTGCCTGATGCGACTCTGCGCCTCGCGCGCAAGACTTGCAATGCGCTCGATCGAATAAACCTGACCTGCAACCTTGGCCAGAATCGCCGTTTGATATCCGGAACCGGCGCCTATCTCCAGCACTCGGCTATCGCTATTGATCTCAAGTAGTTCGGTCATGCGCGCGACGATATACGGTTGTGAAATAGTCTGGCTGCCACTAATCGGAAGAGCATGATCTCCGTAGGCACGACCCTGCAGCGCTTCGGGGACAAAGGCGTGTCGCGGGACGGATCTCATCGCCTCGAGGACTCTTACGTCTTGGATTTTGTAGTGATCGCGAAGTCGCTCAAACATGCGCTCGCGTGGGATGGAGTGATCCTGATTTCTATTAGCGGGCTGTTGGCCGGTGATTTCCACGAAGCTTTCAGTACTTGTCGGAATGGCAGACTGGAATGAGTTTAGGCTCTGTGGAGCAACTCCGCGTCAGTTAAGTAGCCCCAACTCTCAATCACAGTTAGCGCCAGGTGATCCGTCATATCACTCTTCAAGGGCGTCACTGAAATATAGCCCTGATCGATCGCGTTATAATCAGTGCCGTCGGCGGCGCTGTTGTTGAAGTATTCTTCGCCGATCCAAAAATAGGGCTTACCACGAGGATCGATGTGTTCGCTAATCACCGGACGAGCATTCTTGATTCCCTGCCGCGTGACACGAACTCCTTTGATCCCCTTCGCAGGAATATTTATGTTGAGCAACGTGCCTTCCGGCAGGCCTTCCGCCAACACCTTGCGCACGGCGACAACAGCAAACTGCGCGGCCTCGCGAAAATCGAAGCGTTCTCGTGCAACTAAACTAAACGCGAGCCCCGGAACGCCGAGTATGGTCGCCTCAAGGGCTCCGGCAACCGTTCCCGAATAGGTAGCGTCGTCGCCGAGATTGCCGCCATGATTTATTCCTGAGGCACAAATGTCAGGCAAGTTGTCCGGTGAAAGAATTTTGTTTAAGGCGAGCGTTACACAATCGGTGGGCGTACCATCAACCGTCCAATGTCTTTCATCGATCTGACTAATACGCAGCGGTCGCGCCAAGGTAAGACTGTGAGAGGCGCCGCTCATTTCTGAAGCAGGAGCGACAACAAAAACGTCCCCGACCTCTCGTAGCGCTTCTTCAAGCTTGCTCAGGCCGTGGGACTGGATTCCGTCGTCGTTTGTGAGCAGAATTCTCGTCATATCCAACTTGCTCTCATCTGAGCGATCAATCTACAACCACACTTAGAACGTCAAAGTTGATATGAATCTCAGAGACGACTGGAGAGAGTGCACTCTCGCGCAGGATGCTAAAGGTTGGCCCTACTTGCCGATTAGTCTCGGGGAGTAGTGCGCATGCGGCCCTTCTTCTTGTTCCGCTTGCGAGCGAGAGCTGATTTGAGTTTTGCTTTCTGGCCTGGAGGAATAAAGAACGCGTGCTTTTTCGCATCCTTGATGATCTCTTCGGTCATCACCTTACGTTTGAAACGTCGCAGTGCGCTTTCAATCGACTCACCCTGGTTAATAGTAACTATTGCCATTCGCTTTTCGTCTTTCCTTAATTTTGGAGTCCTGTTTTGTTGCCCCGCTATTTAACACGTCGCGAACACCCGTGGTCAAGTCTAGAGGAAGTAAATAGTGAATCGTAAATGGTGAATAGAAAGGACCGAGCGGCTGGATATCGACGCATGGCAGCCAATCTTTCAAACTATTACGATTTAAAATTTACTATTCACTCTCTTACACAGTGAACCCCGCGAACATGAGCAGCTCGCGGGGTCCCGTCGTAACTACTATTTACGATTTACGATTCACTATTTACTAGACCAAAGCAGGTTCTGCTGTCTCCTGCTTCTTGCGGCCAAGGCCCTGAATCTGAACCGGCTTGTCCGCTTCCTTAACTTCGATCTGCTTCTCGAGCACGATCTTCTGATAAAGCTTGCGCATCATCACGGCCTCTTCATGCGCCGTCTTGGGACCTTCCATCTCCGGCTTGTTGGGACGCGTCAGGTCAATCGGGTTCAGCACCATGTCATGTGCCTTGTCGCTCAATTCTACCTCTTTGCCACGAGCGAAGATTTCGTGACGGCCGTTATCTTCATACCACTTCGCCACGGTTGCATTCTGGTGCATGTTCTCAATGATGTTTCTCCATCCTATGCCCGTGTTGTAAGCACAGAAGGAAATCTCACCCTCTTGAGTTCCGTAAGGAATAATGCACATTTCAGTGCGACGAAAATCGTAGTTGAAGAGGTCCTGGAACCACATCCCGGCAATGAAGAGGAAGTTCCAACGATCGGCGCGACGCTTCTCGATATCATCTGATGAACGATCGCCTGTGACCTTGCCGTAATCCTTGCCGGTTAGACCAAACGATTTATCAAACTTCTTGAAGAGCTCGTACAAGGTAAACTGCGATGGCGATTTATATGGGTTGTAGTGCTTGAGTAGCGCCAAGCCCATCATCAAGTTCGACATCCACTTGCCGCGGGCAGCGTCAGTAATCTTCTGCATGTCTTTCACCAGGCCGGGAATGTTCAAGAACTCCGGCACCGGACGCATTTCGCGAGTTTCCTTGTCGACCATGACCGCAGTGCCAACACCACAATTCGGGTGGCAACCGCAGGAAACCTGGCCCCAGTCGGCATCTGGCCCGTGAACAAGATCCGCGAAGTCAGCAAAGGCGCCCATCAGTGATAGCGGGAACCAATCGCGCGTCGGCTCGGTGATACCCACCTGATCCTTAACGTCATGCGCCAGGTGCGAGAGCGTGTAACGCTGTTGCAGACGGCGTTGCGGCGTGATCTCTTCATCACGGCCGGTAAAAGAAACCGGTTGGAATGACAGGAACGCAATTTTCTTTGGATTGTCGAGGGCGAACCTGATGATTGAACCAACCTGGTCGTTGTTGATGCCATTCACCAACGTAGTTACGAGCACAATCTCAACACCCGCTTCGTGCAGGTTATTGATGGCCCGCATCTTCACATCAAACAAGTTACCAACCTGGCGATGGCTGTTGGCGTCGTTGCCGACTCCATCAAACTGAAGGTACACATAACGCAAACCAGCCTGGGCAGCTTCGCGACAGAATTCCTTGCTCTTGGCGAATTCGATTCCGTTAGTCGCTGCCTGCACGCTGTTGTAACCAACCTTGCGCGAGTATTTGATCGATTCGATGAAGTGCGGTGAAATCGAAGGCTCGCCACCCGAGAACTGCACCGACATCTGACGCCGCGGCTTGATCGAGATCGCGTTATCGAGAATCTCGCGGATCTCATCCATGCTGAGCTCATGAACAAAGCCAACCTGGTTGGCGTCCATGAAGCAAGGATCGCACATCATGTTGCAGCGGTTCGTTAAGTCGACTGTAAGAACTGCGCCCCGACCGTACTTGATGGTGCTGGTTCCGTGGTTGTGGAGCTTCTCATCGTTATGCGCATCAATGTCGCGACCTGGAAACATCTTTTCGATGTGCGTCAGGAACTTGACGTCGATGGCCATCATGTCTTCGAAGTGCCCGTGTATCGGACAATCTTTAACCATCCAGACTTCGCCGTCGCGCTCAACAATCTGCGCCTTAATCTCTCCGACTTTCTCATTAATCAAAACGCTGACGTCCTGCTTACCGCTGATGATCGATTCCCTGGCCTCGATCACGCAATTTGGACATAGCGAGTCGGTGGTTCGCGGCCAGCCCAAAGTCGGCTTGCTCTTCTGCCACGATTTCAACAAGGGCTTGTCTGACCATTTGGGGGTAAAGGACGGATTCGGCTTATACTTATTAACTGACTGAATAACATCGTGTAGGCCGCCGGCCGCCATTGTTAGGCCCTTTTCGGCGCGCTTAATTAGTCGCATGCTCTCTCCTATAAATATCTGCTAGTTTTTAAGAATTGTCGTTCGCAAGACGGGGAAAACGCACACATAGCCTCACAAACTGGACTTCCCGATGGCAATGACCATGCCGCCCCATCCTCGAAAACGCTAACCGGACAAATAATTGGACTTAGCCTTCAAAGCGATACGGCGACGGGAAGTTACAGCATTCGCGGTCGCGTGTCAACACGGCACAGAGCGGTCGCATCCCGTAACTGCGTGGCATTTTGGCCGCCTACAGAATTAGCTTTGGTTTTGAGGGATTAGGACGACTGAAACGAGCCACGGGAGATGCTAATCAGTGTTTTGGGGCGTAATAGCCAACTCGGGCAGACACCTGATGAGCCGGGTTGGTAGTTTCAACTCGAACACGTCGAAATTGGCCATCACGCTTCGTATTCAGCGGAGAATAATAGAGTGTGTACTGATGCCGCAGCTCATCGGCAACTTCAGCATAGGTGCGTTCGAGATCGCTGAAGCTGGTTGGTTTGTATAGCCTGCCACCCGTCGCCGCGGTCAACTGCTCAAGATTTCTTTCGCTGTCACTTAGTGCCGCCAAACCCAGTCGCAAATCGTCGATCCGAAGCTGGTTGAATCTCGTTACCGAGTCAGAACCAGAGAGCAGTCCCGACAATTCCTCCTGCTTTCGGGCTCGCTCAATTTCGGTGTTGCTAACCACGTAGATTGTTGTTTGAGCTTGGAGCGACGCTCGCAAAGCAGCGTCGAAAGTTGTTCCACGTCCACTGTCAATCCCGTCTGTCAGGACGATTATGGCGTGTCGCGCATTCGGACGTGGCGCCTGGTCGCGTGAAGCCAGCAGCATTGCATCGTGAAATCGCGTAAACATTCCCGGTACAATTCGCCGCAACGCTCGACGCAGCTGGACCAAACTACCTGTCCAATCCTGCAGCATGACAACGCGGTCATCAAACTGGATCAGGCTGATGCGATCGTCGGGAGCCAGATGCGAGGCGAAGCCTTCCGCAGCGCTACGGAAATCATCAAGGTTACTGGCCACTGAAGACGAGGCGTCGACTATTAACGCGACATCAACCGGCACTTTCCGCAGGCTGAGGTCGCTGAGCGGTTGATCGACGCCATCTTCATAGACGCGAAAGTCCTTGCGCGTGAGGTTATTGACCAGAGCTCCGGATCTGTCACGTACTGTAACCGGCAACGTCACCTCAGTCGTATTCACCGAGATCACATCGTCGGGATCTACTTCCTGTTCGTCTTCGGTGGGAGGAGGAGTTGGGAGTGGAGTTGGATTCTTCGACTGGGCAGAGATTGAGATCGCAAGTACAAAGACTGAGAAACACGTCAGCGTGATCGTGATGAGTTTGCACCAAAGCATTCGGTAAGAAGGGCGCTTCACGCTAGTTCCCCTTCCTGGTTGAACTCCCGGCGGGTTCATCTCCCATGGCTGCGGTCATTGCCAGGATGATGGCCTCAGTTACGCGCTTCCGTCGCAACTCCTGCAGCTTCGGATCCGAAAGATCAAAGTCAGCTGGCGAATCTTCAATCCTCTTAATAATAGTTCCTTCTGAGAAACCCGCTTCAACTAACTTAATGACAGAGTCGTTAGTCAGAGTCGGTGTCTTCTCCATTTTCATCGACGCAACACCACCTGGCTCCGCAGGTGGGCGCAGGATTCGAACCGTCGCGCTGCCAGTGGTCGTCGTTTCGGTGTCGTTCCCACCGTTCATTCCGCGACCATTGCTCTGGCTTCTCGAGCCCGAACCGCTCCCGAAAATGTCGGTGCCGCCCGACTGGCCCTTCGAACTACCGTCGCCGCCTTTGTTCGCGTTTCCTCTGAGTGGTGAGCTGTCCATCCAATCGTCATCTGTGAGGACGAACGAATCGTTCTGAGCCAGCATAGCCAGAATGATGTTTTCGTTGACGCCCTGGCGTTTTAGTTCGATCAACCTGTCGGGATCCAGGTTGAATCGATTTGGACGGCCGTTAATGATGGCGATGACTGTCTTTTCTTTGAAACCCGCGCGCACAAGTTTCACCACCGCTGCATTAGTGAGCGGAGGTTCAGCTTGCTGCGCTTGTGCGTAAAACGCTGCGGCACAGCAGATCAGTGAGACGGTGGCGAGTCTTACAAGGATACTCTTCATTTAATACTTACTTCGCCCCCTGGTTCGACTTCGACGGCCTCACAACCCTCCAACCGTGGCGATGTCGCCCTTCGCGGGAGTTGCGAGCTTGGCCTTCCGGTATTGAGAGCTGATTCGTTTCACGTACTCTCGCGTTTCTCGGTACGGCGGTACCCTGCCGCCGAACTTCATCACCGCACCTTCGCCAGCGTTGTAACTCGCCAAAACAAGATCGATGCGGCCGTTGAATTGTCCCAAAAGTTGTTTCAAGTAGCGTGTCCCACCCGCGATGTTCTGCCCAGGATCTGAAGGCCTTCTGATTCCGAACCGAGCGCTGGTTCCCGGCATCAACTGCATTAGGCCGCGCGCGCCCTTGGGGGACAATGCACGTGAATTGAAGTGCGACTCCTGTTCCATCACGCAAAAGATCAAATAGGGATCGACGCCGTACTTCGAGCCGTTCTGCTTGATAAGTGCATCGAGTTTTCCGTTCCCTGTTGTCCAGCCGCGTGCTTTTTTGGAAGAAGAGTCGGATTCAGCCATAGTTTCCAGTTCACGCTCGATATGATCGATTCGCGAGCGCTCAACAAAGACTGAAAGCGGGCCCCTCCGGTACCAGGCGCCGGCAGCGCTCTCCGTTACTGTGTCAGCCTCAAAACGCGCGCCACCGACAAGATAGATCCAAACCGGGCCTTCCGAGGCGCTTGGGCTTTCCCTGTCTTCCGCCCCATCGCTTTGTTTGCTCGTGACATTCTTCGCTACCGGCACGGCTGTTTTTGGTTTGGCAGTTGTGTCGCGCTCCACAACCTTGATGCGATCCTTCGCGATCAGATGATTCATTCCACCGCGGCGATACCAAACTCCCTGTTCGCTCTCCCAAGCTTCGTCCGCCTCAATAATGCTGCCGTCGATGAGCTTCAGACGAACTTGTTGAGACGCTCCACTTACTTCCGCTGCCGCGCTCGCGTGGTCAAGGCGCGTTTGACCATTGCCGGCAACAAACGCAACCAACAACAACGTGAGTAAGTGAATTGATCTTCGGGAGAGGGTCATTCTTCGGGAACCAATTTTCCTAACTTTACAGTTCAAGCGGATCAGCCAGCTTGTTATCAATCACCGCTTCGTCTGCAACGCCCGGCGCAAATCGGTATGAACCGTCAAAGGCGTGCGAGGTACCAAAGTAGTTACGCCACGCCACATCCAAAATCTCCGGCGTCAGTTCCATTGATTTTCCTTCGAAGAGACAAATATCTGTCGCGCGGTCGAGCAGATCTCGCGGTTCGCAACCCTTCATTTCCCGGTGCTCAACTTTATATTTCGTAAGCACGTGGTCCAGCACCGACTGCTGGTAACGAATGCCACGCGTGTAAGCCTGGCGCTTAAAGATTTCGGAATAAGCTCCGGCCGTTGGCGGTTCGACTCGAGCGCGGTAACCCATCCGCCGCAGAAACGCCTGGTCGGCAAGATCATTTTCGTCGAGGTTGGTTGAGAAGACTACGAGTTGTTCGAATGGCACTTCGATCTTTTTGCCAGTGTGGAGCGCCAGATAGTCGACGCGTCTTTCAAGCGGCACGATCCAGCGGTTAAGCAAGTCCTGCGGTGCTACACGCTGGCGGCCGAAGTCGTCTATCACCAGCGTGCCGCCATTTGATTTCATCTGAAACGGCGCTTCGTAAAACTTCGCGGTTTCACTCCAGGTCAGGTCAGCATTCTCCAAAGTCAGTTCCCCACCTACAACGACAAGCGGCCGCTTGATCAAGACCCAGCGCCGGTCGTACTCAACTGGAGTATCGTCATCCGGGGCGAGGCGATGACAGTGGGAATCAAAGACGCGAATGATCTGTCCGTCGATTTCCACTGCATAAGGAATCCAGATTGCGCCGGGCAAGGCGTTGTTGATGCGCTCAGCAACCGCAGTCTTTCCGGTGCCGGGAAGACCCGTTAGAAAAAGCGAACGGCGTGAATTGATCACGCAACCGAGGGTCTGCAACAACGAATCCGGCAGAATCAGATCGTGAAACGCCGAACGCACTGTCTCCAACGACGCTGGATGCGAAGGTATCGACTGCAGACGCATCATGTGCGCGTAGTCGTTGAGAGAAACAGGAGCCGCGCCGCTGTAACCACAGATAGACAACAAACGGAGCAACCGATCCCAGCCGCGATCGAGCATGCTATAACGCGTCGCACCGACCGCGGTCTGCAAGCGAACTTCAATCAACTTCTCGCGATAGAGCTTTTCCAGGATTTCTTCGGTGAGCGCCCGCGGCAAATGTAGCCGGTCAGCAACTGCTGTCGTTGTCGGTTCCGGCAGCATGGCCACGTGCTTGAGTGCGAGGTCGCACAGAAAAGCTTCGCCGATGCCAAGGTCCGCCAGCTCTTCCGCAACGGGCGGTCCCATCGATTCCAGTTCGGCGCGAGAAAGTATCGTTGTTTGCGTCATGATCTTTGTAGGACAGACATTCCTGTCTGTCCTCCTTATTGTCAGTACCACCTGCGGTAGCGGGTGGGTTTCTCCGTAAGCGACCCGCCCGCTACCGCAGGCGGTGCTGACCTCTCTGTCAGCGAGGTGTGCTTCACGAAATTACTTTCCAGCTACTGAAGCTGTAAGACCGGCGAACGCATTGTTCGGGACCACCGATGAATCGGGCCTGCCGGTACGTTTATAGAGTTCGCCGAGACGCTTAACCGCCAAGGTTGACTCCGGCTCGATTCGGCGAGCGGCCTCGTAGAATTTGATAGCCTCGTCGTCACGGCCGAATCTCTCCAGCATCCGGGCTGTGTTCAAATTTCCGGTGTACGGCCCAGCAGCGCGCGCGAAGTGTTTGTAGGCTTCGTCAAATTTTCCCAGGCGACATAGAGCCAGACCTAAGTTGTTAAGAATGCGATCGTCTGTGGGCGCGAGTTTGACGGCCCGCTTCAATCGATCGACGGCCGCGCGGTAGTTCCCATTTTGATAAAGCGAAAAACCAAGGTTGTTCAAAGCCTGCGCGTCTTCAGGTTCGAACTTGACGGCCTTCTCGTAGGATTCCTTAGCGCGGTCAGCGAGACCTTTTTTGTCGTAGGCAACGCCCAGCAGATTGTAAGCCTCGGTCAGTTTGGGATCGAGCGAAGTAGCTGTTGAAAGTTCGGTGATTGCTTCGCTGAATTGGCCACTCAACAAATACGATCGGCCATTCTCCAGGTGCTCCTTCGCGGAATTGGCTACTGCGAGCTTCTTAGGTTCCACCGTGCGACTGTCGTCAACGCGAGCAACTCCGACACTGGCAAACTTCTCAGCATCTTTCTCCGTCATCGGCTCGAGCTTGTTATCTTTGTGACTAAACAAGCGTCCGAAGGCTTTGAATGGGGCGGAAAAGATTCGCGCGACCTTGTTGCCCTTCTTCGGCTCCGAAGAGTTTGGGTCCGAGGAATTGCCTGCGGTCGAGCCTGAATCTTCAATCGCGTTGGCGTCCGGATCGCCATCACGCTCAGTTGTCGTAGCACTCCACATCGCTGAGGCCGCGATGGCCAGGACGAACGCGATGAATATGGCGAGTATGCTTCGTTTGCTCATGGTCCAACTCCTTTACATTTTGCCGAGAGTGTCCATCAGTTGCAGGGCGGCGGGGCCCAGGAGCGCGATGAACAGCGTGGGAAACAGGAAACATGCCAGGGGGAAAAGTAATTTGACTGCCGCTTTTTGCGCCGCCTGCTCCGCGCGCTGCCGGCGCTTAGTGCGCAACGAATCAGAAAAGGCGCGAATGGCTTTAGCGATCGAGGTGCCGAATCTGTCCGTCTGAATCAACATCGCCACCAGACTGCGCAGATCGTCAACGCCGGTTCGCTCTGCGAGATTGCGCAGCGCTTCATCGCGCTCTCGTCCAACTCTTATTTCCAAATTTGCCAGCTCAAACTCTTCGCTGATATCCGGATGAACTTCCTTCAATTCACTGCTGACCTTCATCATCGCGGCATTTAGTCCAAGACCGGCCTCAATCGAAATAACCATCAGGTCGAGCGCATCCGCGAGCCCCCAGCGCACGAGTTGTTGTCGCGAACGAATCATTCGTCGCAACACGTAACGAGGTAGAAAGAACCCAAATACAAAAGCAAATAGAACGTAAAGAACAGCGTTCTTGATCGGCCGCGACGACAAAGCGCAGACAAACGCGACTAAGGCCGGAAAGGCGGCCATGGAGATCATCTGCGCCGCGCGAAACATCCCCGGAGCACTAGCTGATCTGATGCCCGCCTGCATTAGTTGCTTTTGCAGTTTCTTCGCTTCCGCTGCCGAGGCTGGCACCAATCGATTGAGCGGCGAGGCAATTCGCTCCGCGAGTTCTGAGGCAGGTCGATTGTCATCAAGGGAAACCTGTACCGTCGCTCCGGTTGATGATTTCTCGCCCAACCTCCTAAGGCGTTCGGTGGCTGCACTCTGTGGCTTGTAAAGGAGCCAGTAGATTCCCATCATGCCCAGCGAGATGCAGACGAAAGTTGAAATGGTAATTAGTAGCAGCATTGTTTTTTCCGGCAGCTAATCAGTGGTCAGTAGTTCGTTCATTTGGTTGGCCTATAGGGGATCGTGGTAAGCAATCTGTAGTCGGTTTGGCTGGATCGGGTTTCGGCGACGAACTACTGACCATTGATTACTGACCGGGTTTTCAAATTTTTATCCGCAAGATTTTGCGCACGATTAGCATGCCTGTGACCTGGAGAAACAGCGCCGCGAAAATCAAGTAATGACCGCGCTGGTCCTTCCACAAGATAGACATGTAATCAGGATTCATCGTCGTAATGACGAGCGTGACAAAGATCGGTAAAGCGCAAAGCAGCCAGGCCGAGATGCGCGAACTGGTTGTCAGGGTTTTCAGATCACCCATGATGCGAAAGCGCTCGCGAATGGTGTAGGCCACTTTCTCAAGAATCTCAGCCAGGTTGCCGCCCGTTTCTCTCTGAATAAGCACAGCCGTAACGCACATACGCAGATCCAGGAGTGGAATTCGCTGAGTAAGATTTTCCAGCGCCAGTTTTAGCGAAAGTCCCAGGTTTTGTTCTTCGTATGTTTTGCGAAACTCGGTGGCTATCGGTTCCGGCATCTCGGCGGAAACCATGTGCATCGACTCAGAAAAGGCATGACCGGCGCTAAGGGAACGGCTCATCAAATCAAGCGCGTCAGGAAGAAGTTCAAGGAACTGATCGAAACGCTTCTTGCGTTTCCAATAAACGTGAATGAACGGAACCGCGGCAGCTACGAGGCCGGCGGCAATCATTAACAGGATATTTGCGCTTAGGACCGACGAGGCCATTGCGGCCAACATCCCGGCCATTCCGGAAAACATCACCAGACGCGAAGGCGTTATGTGAAGGTCCGCCTGGTCCAACATCTTCTTCAAATGGAGCGCAGCCTGCATGCTTACCAACGCCCGATTCAATGACGGAATTTCACTGAGCAGTTCGTTGCGGGCCAGGACGACTTCCACGTCTTCCGTGTGCGCGGAATGAAGCAGGGCCTCGGCAAGACGCTTCTGCAAACGGGCCCGCTTCGCGTCAGTTCCCTGCGTAGCCAGCAGGTAGGCGCCGAGCACGAGAAACAAAGCGAACAAAAATACTAAGAAGGAAATCAGCATCGTCTTTACATCTCTTCAAAGAAAACTCGAGGCAGTTGTAATCCGCAGGCTTTGAGTCGCTCGGCAAAGCGTGGCCGAATACCAGTGGGACGGAACCGGCCAATCACTTGTCCCTGCGAGTCGACACCAGTGCGCTCGAATTGGAAGATCTCCTGCATGGTTATCGTCTCACCTTCCATACCGGTTATTTCCGAGATGGCAGTGATGCGACGCGTGCCGTCGGAAAGCCGCGCGACTTGCACGACCAGGTCCAGCGCCGAAGCGATCTGTTGACGCATTGCGCGATCGGAGAGACGCATCCCCGTCATTTGAATCATCGTCTCCAATCGCGCCAGGGCGTCGCGTGGGGTGTTCGCGTGAATAGTTGTCAAACTGCCGTCGTGGCCCGTGTTCATCGCCTGTAACATGTCGATTGCCTCGCCGCCACGCACCTCGCCGATGACAATGCGATCGGGCCGCATTCGCAGCGCATTACGCACTAGATCGCGCTGGGTTACTTCGCCCTTCTCTTCAATATTCGGCGGCCTGGTTTCAAGCCGAACAACGTGTGGCTGCTGCAACTGCAGCTCGGCGGAGTCTTCGATGGTGACTATTCGTTCATCTGCCGGGATGTAAGCTGAGAGCGCGTTCAGCAGAGTGGTTTTGCCGGCGCCGGTCCCTCCAGAGATGAGCACGTTGAGTCGAGCGTTCACGCACATCTCGAGCATGTCGGCGATATCTCTGGTCAACGCCTTGTTTTCGATTAGCGAATCCATGCGCAGCGGCGTTGTTCCAAACCGGCGGATTGAAAGGACTGGGCCGTCGATGGAAAGCGGAGGAATGATCGCGTTCACGCGCGAGCCATCGCGCAGACGTGCATCAACCATTGGCGACGACTCGTCAATCCGCCGGCCGACGGACGAAACTATGCGTTCAATTACTCGCATCAAGTGTTCGTTGTCTTTGAAAGCAACATTCGTCACTTCGAGTTTGCCGCGACGCTCGATGTAGATCGTGCTGTATGCATTCACGAGGATGTCAGAAATAGTTGGGTCCTTGAGAAGAGGCTCCAGCGGCCCCAGTCCGAAGAGTTCGTGCTGAACGTCATTGACGAGCCGATCGCGTTCAACAGTCGAAAGCGGCATTGCCTCCTGGGCCAACACGCTTTCCGCCAAACGCGAAACTTCGGCGTGCACCTGCTCCGGGGTGAGCGCAGCCAACTTCGTGAGATCCATTCGATTAATCAGGGCCTTATGAAGCCGTGACTTCATCTCCTGGAACGAATGCTGGCCGTTGCCGTTGTCGCCGTTGCCATTACCGGCGCCAGGACTACCTACTGTTTCTCGGATTAGTCTTTCTCGTAACGCCATAGTGTTTGTTGACTCGGCCTTTCAGCGCGTTTCTCGTAGTTGCACTAGACTCACAGACCAACTTCTGTGCTACTGACCTGAAGCTTCATCTGATTTGCAGTGTGATTTGAATCCGACTCACGCTTGAACAGCGAATTCCAGATCGTGCGCCGCGGTTGTGGATCTTCATGCGCAACCATTTGCCCGGTCACAACCGTTCTCGTAACGCGCCTGATCTCCTGGGCGATCTTGGAGTGTGGATCGGAGATCGTTAGCGGCCGGCCAAGGTTTATCGAGGTAACCGCCATTTGGTAGTCGCTTGGCACAAAGCCAATAACCGGCTCTCCTAAAAACTTTTCAACCTGGCGCAGATCGAGATCGATCTGCTTGCTCCAGCGATTCACGACGATGCGGATTTTTTTCCGGGGATAGCCGAGCCGATCGAAAATCTCGAGGGCCCGCTGCGTGCTGCGGATCGCAGGTATGTCGAGCGTCAGGACGAGAACAATCTCGTCGGCCTGATCAAGCGCTGCAAGAGTAATTGAATCGAAAGTGTGTTGCGGATCCAGTACAACGTAGTCGTAGCTCTCTCGCAGACGTTGCAAGACTTCGAACACATGCTCCGGTTCGATCTCGTCAGCCGAATCAGCTTCTTTTGGCGCCGCCAGCAATGAAAGGCTTGCTGAATATGGAGTGACAAAACTATTGATTAGAGAATCATCGAGACGGCTGCGATTCTCGGCCATGTCGGCAAACGAGTACTTGGGATCGACGCCGAGGAAAAGCGGCAAGTCGCCGGCTTGAAGATTGAGATCGACAAGCACCGTGCGCGCATTTGTTGAGGCGGCGAAGTTCGTGGCAATGAAAGAGGTCCCGCAACCACCCTTGCTCGAAAAGACCGCGACCATGCGTCCCTTTTTCCTGGGCGTATCAACCTGAACGGCGCAAAACTCGACTACGCGATCAAGGACCGTCTTCAGCTCATCAGGGCGGATCGGCAGTTGTAGAAATTCGCGCGCGCCCGCTCGCAAGCTTTGCATCAACAAATCCGACGAAGCGTTTTGCGCAGCGGAAATAATCGCAGTCTTCGGCGATTCGGTACTGAGTTGTTGAATAAGTCGAATCCCCTGCTCACCATTTGCTCCCAGGGTAATGATAGCGGCCGCGGGTTTGAGTCGAACAATCTCACCGTGAAGCTGTTCGACGTCATCACCGCCGGCGAGGAGCTTGACGCGACTGTCAGTCGCCAAAGCGGACCGAATCGCTTTGAAGTTATCGAGGCCGGTACTGAGGACTACTACTGTAAGTGATTGCGTCATCTGTTTTGTCACTGCCCTTTTGGTTTTGTTATTGCCGGCCCCGAAGTCATGGTCCAGGGATAATGGGGCACGGCGCCAGCGGGTTTCCTGTCGGCACATCGCACGGTACAAAGCCAACGCTCTCACCCGGCAGCGACGTGCGATAGGCGGGCATGGTCTTCGTCCCACCGACGAGCGGAACCGCAAACTGGAACTGATAATTCACGATGCTGACCGTCGTTCGCGAACTCAGAAGTACGCCGTTGTAGTTTTGGTATTCGACTGCGACGTTGCTGGTAGTCAGACCGGGCACCACCGGCGTCGCTGTCACTGGATTGGCGTTTGGGTCACCGTAAACAACCATGTACTTTACGGCTTGAATTCCGGCCGAATCGTTTTTACGAATCGTGGCGTAGCGCGCGCCTCTTCGAGTAGCGTCTCGCAAGGCGTTGTGGGTCCAGAAGAAACGACCAAATTCCAGCACGCCGAAAATCACAGTCAGAAAAACCGTGGCCACGATTGCGAATTCAAATAAGGCTGCGCCGCGTTCTCTGTCAGCGAAATATTTGTGCTTCATTGCGTTCAACCTCATACCGGATGTGAACCGTTAGACACTACGATCCCGCCGTTGGGCCGTTATAGAGCTGGTGCATGGTCACGCTGGCATTCATCGGAATACTGAGCGTCAGGGAGGGAATGCCAGTGATCGCGCCTAAGTTAAATAGAGGCGTGTATTGGTAGTTAACGATGCTGACCGTTACAGAATCGATGCGGTTAACTGAAGGACCATTCGACGTGACTACGACGTTTGAGGTCGATAATCCGGGCAAGATCGGTCCATTGGAGGTGTCCGAAAAGTCGCCATAAACCACCATCCTGCTAGTTTCGGGAATGGTCCAGGATGCGTTCCTTTCCCACTTGCAAGCATGACGGGCGCCGGCGCGAACCGCATTGTCGAGAGCCGAGTAGGTATAGAAAAATCTGGCGAATTCGCCCACGGTTGCCAACAGGATGAGCATCACCGGTAAGGCGATCGCTAACTCGAGTATCTGCGTACCGCGTTCTTTCTTGAAAAAGCGTCGGACCTGTTTTTTTGTCTTAGTCAACTTACGCATGACGTCACCTCATTTGTACAAGACAGGGATCGTGAGCTCGCTCATTGCCGAATCACCAGGTGAATAAGTGCCTTCCGGAACTGCTAGCGGCGCGCCGATGTACTCGACATCGAGATTGCAATTCGTCGTGGTCGGAACTGTGGCCATCTTCTTACGAATGAAGAAAGCAGCCAGTCGGTTTGAGGTGACAGTTCGGCTAGGCACGTCGTACGTCGTGTTTGAGGCAATCGGCACCGTCATGATGCGACGATTCTTCACACCCCGGCTGTCCTGGACCACACCGTTGCCCTGCATGTCGGTGTACTGCTGGTAGCTGATGTTTTCCTGCGTAATGAAATCGGGAGGTTCGTCAACTGGGTTTACGCTGGGATGGACGTTCGTTGGACTGTAGTCACCAAAGCGTGTGTTTGTTCCTATCTTGGCGTAACGGCACATCTCTGCAGCTGACAGTTGGGCGATGTTGTAGTCGGAGCCGATGTAACCATAGGCATGCATTGGTCCGGTCAGGAGCAGATCGCCGTCAGGTCCGGCCAACACCCGGTAGCTGGTTGGAGACGTATTGTTGTAGGCCTGCGCGTTGAGCGTAACAACCGCACCCTTGACGATTGGCGCCGCCGGCGATTCGATAAACGTGTAGGCGGTGTAAAACTTGTTCATCGTAAGTCCGACCGAGAGGCCTGCCGTCGCCTTTGCTGGAATGTTCAGAGTTGGACCAAGCACGATTGCCGCAAAGGTCACGCCGACGGGCTGGGGTGGAATCGAGACTTTCACGAAGCGAATGTTTGTGGGACTTCCAATGGCGCTTACACTGTCTACATAAGTCCCATTCAAATTGCTCGCAAACGTGATATCGGCGCTGTTTATGGTTAGGTTCTTTTTGAAGTCGTATTGGTTAAGCGCCTTGGTGGCCTCAGTAATAGCGCACTTGATGCCCCCGGAGGTCGAATTCAGCTGCGACGCGCCGGCCAGCGCAGCCGCGTCGGCGGCGTTTTGCAGCTCGGCTTTGGCGGTATAGAAACGGCTCACGTCAACCGCCAATCCGGTAGCGAGAAGCAGTGCCAGCATGCTGATCGCGCTCATCGCGAGGACCGATCCGCGTTCACCTTTCCTGGTTTCTTTCTTTGCCAACCTCTTCATTACGTTCACCTCCTAATCAAACACTCGGCGTGTTGTTGGTTGACGACAGTTACGGTTTGATAGGTTGGGCGGCCTCAGCAATCGGTGTCGTGAGAGCAACCGGAGGAAGTGGTTTGTTGACGTTTCCTGGGTTGGCCGACGTGGACGACGAACTAGTGGCTTCAGCGCCGCTCTTCGCCTTTGGATCGGCTGAAGGCTCGACGACCTTCGCAGGCTCAGCGGTCTTTGGAGTTTCAACCGGCTTTTCGGAATTGTTTTGGCCTGTAACTGAGAACCCGGTCCGGCCCTGAATCTCTTCTCCCTTTGGTTCGAGACCTAAAGGCGATCCGGTTTTCAATCCATCCACGCCCTTCATCTGCGGCAGATCGTCGCGGTTCACCGGCTTCACGAGTTGCGCAGTGACGATGAACATCAACTCCGTTTCGTTCTTCTGGAAATTCTTCGACTTGAACAGCGAACCGAGGACAGGGATATCACTGACGACGGGAATTCTTGAGAACGTCTTCGTCTCAGAGTTGTCGAGCAGGCCTGCCAGCGCGAACGATTGACCGTCGCGCAGTTCAACACCAGTTTTCGCGCGGCGAGTTCGTAAGCCCGGGATAACAAAACCATTGAACTTTACGCCGTTGGCAAAATCGATTGTGGAGACTTCCGGTTCAAGCTCGAGCCGAATGTGATCTTCATCAAGGATCGTCGGTTTGAAGTTCAGGCGTATGCCATACTCCTTAAACACGATCGTCATCGCCACGCCACTGCCGGAGCCACCGTTTTGAACTACCGGCACCGGAAACTCGCCACCGGCCAGAAAACTCGCCTGCTGCCCGTCCATTGCGATCAGATTGGGTTCCGCCAGCTCGCGAAAAGCACCTTGCGTGCGCAGGACTCGCAGCATCGCGCCGGTGTTGATCTGACGGTTGAAGAGAAACACATTCAACGCCGGCGACAGGACGCTTTCCAGCAGCGCTCCCGCAGGACCGGTAGAAACGTCGCCGAGCGAGCTTGGTCCACCGCCGCTGTTAATGTAGCCGCCGGTGCCGCCCTGCGGCAGAGCTGTGAATGAGGTGCCGTAGTCGCGCAGCTTATTGCGGTTTACCTCAGCGACTCTTACTTGCAGCTGCACTTGCGCGATGTTCCTAACCGGCGAGGCAAGCATGTTCACCGTCTTGAAGCCCGCCGCCTGCACCACGCTGTCGACCTGTGCGGAAGTTTGCGGATCGGTGACGTTACCAGAGATCACAACCGAGCCGTTTGCCTGGCTCAGACGGATGTCGTCTTTGGGAAACAACGCGCGAATCTGCGAATCGATCAACGAAAGATTCCCACGCACGTAAACATCGAACACCAGGTATTCGCCCCCCGACTGCTCCCAGGCGATAAAGTTCACCTGGCCAAAAGCCTTGCCGTTCACCAACACCTGATCAGGTGTAACCAGGACTGCCTCCGCGATCTCGGGATTGGAAACCGAGAACCGGCCGACCGGCCTGTCGAAGTTGATCACCCGCGACTGGCCCACGAGCACGTTGATCGCAACCGCCTCTTTGTTTTCTTTGAACGAGGCTTTGTAAGAGGTCGCCTGAGCGTGGCAAATAGAACTAATAGCGGCGATCATCAATGACGCCAGCAACAAGCTTACTCGGCGCGTGATAGGGAAACGGCTGTGCATGATCATGAACTCCTTTTGGGTTAACGGTGGCTTGGTCTTTCGTGACGTCGAGGTCCGCAAATCACGGAAAATCTACATTTCGCTTCTTCGCGCCTTCGATCATTTCAACCTGCGCGCGTGGCGGTGCAACGACCGGCAACGCCACAACCGGCTTTGGTTCGACGCGATGCTGCCGGTTGACTGGCTTCGAATTTGGTTTGGGCTGTTCGCTCTTCAACGAACCCGGATCGGGCACCGGTTGAGCGCGATCACCACCTAGCAATCCGCGCTTGTTAATCCCCGCCGTTTGCTCGTCGCCCTGATCGATCGAGTTGCGCATCACCAGCTGCAGCTTGCCTTCACTCGAAGCCAGGGCCAGCTTTTCTGCCTGCTCGGGAGTAACTAACAGAGTGACTGCCTTTACGCTGTTGGCTTCACGTTCGCTCTCGGGCTTATCGATGTTCTGTCCGTTTGCAAGGACCTTGATATTCTGCAAGACGATTTTGGAAATCGGATCCTGCATTCCAGCTTTCTCAGCCGGATCAATCACTACCACCACGTCGACCAGGGTGCCGGGCATGATGAATCCCGAAATCCCAACCACGTCATCAACCTTGACGGTCATGGCTCGGTATCCTTCGGGAATGACGGCCGACAATCCGCCGGATGTTCCTTCAGGCGCCAAACGGGCCTCAGTGATGGGCTCGCGGGGTGCGATGTTTACCACCGCAACTCTGCCGGCAAGCTTTTCCACCGATTCAAAGGCGCCGTCAGGTGTCGACTCCGATGGGAATTGGACCATCGCTATCTGCTCGGGAATTATTTTTGTGCCGAGGGGAATCGCAACCTTGGCAACGGCAACCCGGTTGAGGTTTCTGGTGTAGGCCTGAGCGCTCGACAAATAGCGCGTAACAGAAACTGCGGCAAGCAGTCCGAAGACCAAAGCACCGGCTAAGACGATGAAAAAGCGTTTGTTGCGCATGGTTACCTCTCCCGTGTTTCAGTTGTTCAAATGAGGGTGCTGGAGCGATCTTCAAATGTGAAAGATAGCGATGGAAATGATGCTGCCCATCGTGATCGCAACTCCGTAAGGAATTGTGTGCTTGCGATCAAGAGGCACGGCAAACTGCGGCATCTGCCAACCGGGCAACATTCCAACAAAAATCTGTAGGACACGATGCATAGTAGTCATCAACATCCCGGCGCGAATCACTGATACAACCGCCAGTAATCCTCCAGTGAGGATCACAACAATAAAAGTTGGCAATACCAGGTGCGCGCCAGTAACCGCGCCGATCGCGGCGAAGAGCTTTACGTCGCCTGCCCCCATTGCGCCAAAAACGTGAAGCATAAACATCAGGCCGAAGCCGAACGCGCATCCCAAAACGCTCCCCATAACGCCGGCGACCCCGTAAAAAATTGCGTTAATGGCTATCCCTGCCGCCAGAGTCGCAAGTACAAAAGCGTTGGGAATGCGTCGATAGCGAACATCGTAGTAGGTGATGATGATCGCCAAAGGCAGAAGCAATGAAATGTTTACGAGTGTTTCGGTCATTTCAATTTCGGTCTAGCCAGAGACTCGACTTACCAGTTGATTGAGCCTGACGCCGATGGCATTGCCGAGAGCAGTGAATGCGACGGCGACTGCTATAGCCACTAGCGCGGCGGCAACCGCATATTCAGAAAGCTCGAGGCCGGTCTCGTCGGTAAGAAACGTTTTCATCTTGTTTACCGCCCGTTACGTCGAAAGTTTTTCTCGGTGCTTGTGGTCAATTTCTAATTTGCCGGCAATAGACCGCCGACGCGCTCTAGTCCGAATCGCAGCTAAAGCGCGCCCGGCCAATTGCGTTCTTGAGCACTACTTGGAAATCGTGGTGCCAAGCGAAGTGATCTTGCCGCTAATCGCGGTACCGAGGGCCGTGAATGCGCCGACGACTGCGATTGCAACCAAAGCTGCCGCAACTGCGTATTCCGACAGCTCAAGACCTGTTTCATCGCGAAAGAATTTGCTGATCATTTTTGGTGCTCCTTTAGTTTGTTAATTGCTTGATGATTCGTTCGCTTTCTTCCGCGCCGAAAGAAAGCTCGCGAGGTTTTCCAGAAAGTTCATGATGTGAGGGCCACGCTTGACTGTGGCCCTCCGCGGCTGCCGCGCGCTTGGGATTCAGTTCTGACCGTGCGGCGGCCAAAGCCGTTAATCCCACTCACAACAGCGCCACACAGAGTCAGTGCCAACAGCAAGAATTCGTTTCCAACCGCCACCGTGCGTATTGCCAGGGCCAGGCCCAGCGCGAGCACGGGGGCAGTGATTGCGATCAATGCCAGCGATACAAACTCTTTTGTGGTGATAGCCTTCATGAGATTTTCCGTTGCGTCATATCGACTTCTGGTTCGCGACGCGTCTGCGGCCTCGCGAATGAACCTCTCCTTAACAAGCGTCGTGCCAACGAGTGAACGGACAGGAAGTATCAAGTTTGATTGGGCTTGAGCGTGATTGGACCAGTTCAGGTGTAGCCTTCGGTTAACAACTAAATGGCCGAGCTGGTGACACGACATATCGAGGCGACGCAGATCTAGCGTCTTTGCTGTCAAAGTTGCGTGTCGCTCAGGGTTGTCGGCAGTCCTGGTTGTTTTATCCGTCACGGCGACAAGGGCACGGACAAAAGAAAAAGCATTCGAGGATGATCCTCGAATGCTTGCGGGTCGGAGTTGTGGGTGTGCTCAGTTGCGCTCGGAACGAAGCTGCAGACCTGGTTCGGTGTCTTCCTGCAAGAAGTCGGTAATGTCGATGGCCAAACGCTTAATCTTCTTGTACAGAGTTTGCCGCGAGCCCAGTCCTAACGCTTCGCTCGTTCGCGCTACGTTACAGTCATTTCGTTTGAGCGTCTCGGTGATGACTCGTCTCTCATAGTCTTCCATCAGGAGTTCCAAATTCTCGCCGGATCTTTTTTCAGAGTCTACGTGCTCCAGCCGAACCGGACAGATGTGACGACTAATGTGTTCCGGAGTAATGTGACTATTCTCTTCGGCATACAAAACAAGGCGCTCCATTTCACCGGCAAGCTCGCGGACGTTGCCGGGCCAGGAATAACTTTCGAGCGCGTGGATGGCTTCCCAGGTAATTCCCGCGATCGTGCGATCGTTCCGCCTGGCGTAGTGCGAAAGATAGTGAGAGATCAAGGCTGAAATGTCCTCGGGCCGTTCGCGTAACGGGGGGATTCTGACTGTCAGCGTTGCGATTCGATAGTAAAGGTCCTCTCTGAAGAGCCTTTCACGAACCAACTGCTCGAGGTCTTTATGAGTTGCGGCAATCACCCGAACATTAACTTTGCGCGGAGCACGGTCCCCCAGCGGATGGATCTCGCCTTCCTGCAAAAACCGAAGAAGCTTCGGCTGGAGCGTCAGCGGAAGGTCGCCAATCTCATCGAGGAACAAGGTTCCGTTTTCAGCAGCGCGAATCAGTCCATCGTTGTCCAGAAGCGCGCCCGTAAAGCTTCCCTTACGATGACCAAAGAGCATGCTTTCGATCAGGTCAGGCGGAACCGCTGAACAATTAAACGGGATGAAGTCTTTTTCGCTGCGTCTGCTCAGCCGGTGAATGGCATGAGCAACTAATTCTTTCCCTGTCCCTGATTCCCCTGTAATGAGAACTGTGGAGCTTGAGTCCTTGACACGATCGACCGTGCGAGCAACTTCATCCATGGATCGGCTCGCAAAGATCATCCCTGGAAGAAAAGTCTTGCCAAGCCTTGCTCCAACAACTTCCGGCGACTGAATGGGCTGTGTGGCGGAAACGTGAGAGTGCGCCAGACGCGTGACATCCACTATTACGCCAAGATCGCGAGCCTGTTCAGCTGTCAATGCGCGGACGCACAGTCCGTAGAGCGCTGCACCAGGCCGTCCCGGCTTACATGAATTCAACACCAAACAAACGGAAAAGTCGCCTTCCCTAATGTCAGGCCATGAAGCCGTGGTCGCGAGCGCCTCGCCAACTGTTTCTTGCCCCATCGCCAGCTCTGATTCATCGAGGCCCTCCGCCCAGTTGAGCCTCGGCCTCTGACCGTCCTCGACACTCCACATCGATAGACCGTACATCGGGGCCGTGGCCTCAATCAGGAGACTTAGCTTCAGCATCACCTCATAAAGAAGGTCGGGTCCCGCGTTGGCGGCTTGGCAGAGCGCCTTAACGATCGAGGCTATTGGAAGTGGATTAGTATTGAGAGTGGCTTTCGCTTCTGGATAGGAAGTAATCAATTCTTGCATGGAGCCTCTCAGGTTCTTGACGGCGAAATACGTCGCACCGGTTACTAACTCCGGTGAAGGTCGTTGGGTTCTCGTGAAAAGAGAGGCAAGAAGGGGCGAAACGCTTGAGTTGGGTTCCTGGATGAAAGCCAGCTTACTGAATTCCTTCCGGCTTTCCAGTTCGGAGTCTAGCTGCGCGACAATCTCGTGTCAATCCCTTCAAACCACGCCAACTTTCCAGAAAAGCGTCGGTTTTCGTGTACGCCATGCGTTCGCCTTAATGGTCCATTAAGCGCTCTTAGTTCAAGTAAACGTTGAACTTACATGGTTAAAGCATTGCGAATATATTGCTTTACACCCTTAAGCACGGGTGCTACATTCCGCCAATCTTGCCCTAAAGTGTTGACTGGCAAAGGATTGGCGATGAGGAAAGCACACTCCATGGGGGTTCTGACAGGCGACATATCAAATATCTTGTGGTCATTTGCACATTTGGTTTAAGCAGGGTCTTAAGAGCGACATGGCGATTCGATTTGGCACATCAGGTTGGCGGGCGGTTATCGCAGACGAATTCACGTTTGCCGGCGTTCGATCCGTAACCAGTGCCATCTGCTCTCACTTTGGAAACACCGATACCGCTGGAGGCCTAATGGTCGTTGGCTACGATACCAGATTTCTGGGTGAACGGTTCGCCGAAGAATGCGCCAACATAATCTCGAAAAACGCCTTTCGAGTCCTTTTGTGTGACGAACCCGTTCCCACGCCGACGATTTCACACGTCATTCGCACCCAGGGCGCCATTTGCGGAATTAATTTTACGGCCTCGCATAATCCACCGCAGTACAACGGAATGAAACTCTCGACACGCGATGGTGCACCAGCATTGCCCGAAATAACCCGGAGCGTCGAGCAGATTATTCAAGCGACAACAACCCAAGCGATCTCGGCTAACTCAGAGAAGGCCAGCGAAGTGCAAACCTTCGCCGCGCGTGCTGGATACCTTGAAGATCTTGGGACAAAGATCGACTTCGACGTAATCGCTCGTGCAGGAGGTCGTTATGCTTACGATCCTCTTTGGGGAACTGGTCGTGGTTACCTTGACGAGGCACTGCGCGCACACGGATTGGAAGTCGAAACGATCCACGACTGGCGTGACGTTCTCTTTGGTGGACGCTCACCAGAACCCGAAGCCAGTCACCTTGACGAATTACGGGAGGTCGTACTGTCCAAAGGCTGTGTCTTAGGTCTTGCCACTGATGGCGACTCAGATCGCTTTGGGATCATTGATTCAAACGGTTCATTCATAACCCCCAATCAGTTAATTGCTCTCCTCTTCGATTATTTGGTGGAGTCGAGAAAATGGGACGGCGGGGCCGCCCGTTCGGTTGCAACTTCCCACTTGGTTGACCGCGTCGCAGAGGCTCGTGGTCTACCAATCTATGAAACGCCGGTTGGCTTCAAATACATCGGAGAACTGATCAATGAGAACAAGATTGTCATCGGTGGTGAAGAGTCAGCGGGTCTATCGATCAAAGGTCACTATCCGGAGAAAGATGGCATCCTTGCGTGTTTGCTCGCAGCGGAGGCAGTTGCGGCGCGCGGCACGAGCCTGACAGAACAATTGAAAGACTTGTATCGGCGCGTTGGCAAACTGGAATCAGGTCGGATTGGCATTCGTTTGACTCCCGAACTGATGCAATCGCTCGACGACAAGCTGAAGAAAGATCCGAAAGAGATTGCCGGGCGGAGGATCGAGCGCACGAACCGGATGGATGGAGTCAAGTTTATTTTTGCGGACGGTTCCTGGCTGTTGATGCGGCCATCGGGAACTGAGCCAGTAGTTCGCATTTACGCGGAATCAGAATCAGCAACGGACTTGGAGGTGCTTCTTGAGCAAGGTCATAAATTCCTATTGGGTTGATGAGCGAATTCGGGCGCAACGTGTCGCGCCGAGAGCGAGTTCCCCATTTGCATCCGTCAGAGAGATATCACTAGACGTCATCGGCACTCCCGCCGAGGTTCGCCGACGCGGTGGCCTGATTCCCGCGTGGGTAATTTTTGGGATGATTATTCTCGGGACCTTTGCGATCTGTGTTGGTGTGACCATGCGCACGCGAACCAGGATGTCGCTGGCGTCTCAGCAATACGCGCGCATACAAGATGACGTCGAGGAATTGCGTAAGGCAAACCAATCGTTACGAACGGAAATTCAACAGCTGAGTTCCGACCCACGCACTATTGAGGCGGCCGCGCGCAGCCGTCTAAACATGGTTCGAGCTAACGAGATTGTGGTACCCGTCGAATGAGCAAATGGGGACGCTCCTTCGGCAACGAATTTCTGCCCTGCCGGTTGCCCGCCAGTTCCCCTGCTTGCAAGCCACGCACTTGAGTGCCTGCCGAGCTGCGCGGTTGTGACTACCATCACAACCGCGCTCCCTTCTTTTGCTGGAACGAAAAATGGTGCTTTTACCTGCGTTGACAGTCGAATAGTCCTCAACTAGTATCGAGCCCTCGAATTCAGTCAACCTAATCACCTATGTCTAAGGCCAAAGAGATCAACACACCGATCGAGGAAGAAGTTGAGCGTTGGGAGACTGAGACGCTTGCGCCCACGCTCAGGAAGCACCCGGAATCGAAAGAGCGCTTTGAGACTGTTTCGCTGGAACAGGTCGACCGCCTCTACACTCCCGCGGACGTCGCGCAGGTAGATTTCTCTCGCGATATCTCCTTCCCTGGCGAGTTCCCTTACACGCGCGGAATACATCCAACTGGTTATCGCGGCAAGATGTGGACGATGCGCCAGTTTGCCGGTTTTAGTACTCCGGAAGAAACAAACTCGCGATTTCGCTACCTACTCGAGCAGGGACAAACCGGCCTTTCCGTAGCATACGATCTGCCTACTTTGATGGGCTACGACGCTGATTCCCTGCTCTCTGAAGGCGAAGTCGGCAAGTGTGGCGTGGCGATTTCATCGCTAGCCGACATGGAAGTATTGTTCGATCAGATTCCGCTTGATCAAGTCACAGTATCCCAGACAATCAACGCCCCCGCATCGGTCTTGTTGGCGATGTATCTGGTAGTGGCCGAGAAGCAGGGCGCTGATTGGAAAAAGATCTCGGGGACGCTGCAAAACGATATTCTTAAGGAGTACATTGCGCAGAAGGAATGGATCTACCCCATTCAACCGGCGATGAAGCTGGTGGTCGATACGTTTGAGTTCTGCACTCAACATGTGCCCCGTTACAACCCAATCTCTGTCAGTGGTTATCACATTCGCGAGGCCGGAGCGACGGCGGTCCAGGAACTCGCTTTCACACTGCGCGATGGAATTGAATATGTTGACTGGGGACTCAAAGCCGGACTCAACATCGACGAGTTTGTACCGAGAATCTCATTCTTCTTCAACGCGCACAACGACTTCTTCGAAGAGGTCGCAAAATATCGGGCTGCACGTCGAATCTGGGCCAGGGAGATGCGCGATCGCTTCGGTTCTAACAACGAGCGCACGCTCAAACTGCGGTTCCATACACAAACGGCAGGAGTTTCATTAACCGTTCAGCAACCACTGAACAACATTGTACGCGTCGCTATTCAAGCCCTTGCCGGTGTCTTTGGCGGCACCCAAAGTCTGCATACGGATGCCTACGATGAAGCACTGGCGCTGCCAACCGATCAGGCTGCCGTCATTGCGTTGCGCACGCAGCAAATCATCGCTGAAGAGACTGGCGTAGCGAACACCGTCGATCCGCTCGGTGGCTCTTATTTTGTTGAAGCGCTTACCGATAAGATGGAGCAGGGCGCGCTCGACTATTTCCGCAAGATCGACTCGATGGGCGGAATGGTAGCAGCGATTGAAAAAGGATTTCCGCAACGAGAGATTCAGGATTCGGCTTATCAATATCAGAAAGCTGTAGAACGCGGCGACCAGGTAATCGTCGGCGTTAACAAATACGAAATGCAGGAAAACTCCTCAATTCCGATTTTGGCCATTGACGAATTGGTTCGCGCTCATCAAATCGAACGTCTGGATCGAGCCCGGACTCAGCGAGACAACGGTGCGGTGGCAAACTCACTCACCAAGCTGCAACGAGCGGCACAGGCGCAGGAAAACACCATGCCTGCGACTATCGAAGCCGTGCGAGCCTACGCGACGCTGGGCGAAATTTGTTCCGCCTTGCGTGATGTCTACGGCGTCTACGAAGAACCTGCTTTCTAGCCACACGCGTGCGTCATCATCCTCCACCCGTCCCTGTCTTCAAGAGATTGTCAATGCGCGCCTTCGTCTCGCTGCTGCTTCTCTCAATCCTTGCGCCTGCTAATTACGCACAAAGACAACTAGTCGGAACTGGCGCCGCTGATCACGCAATAGTGAATCCCCGAAAGGTAGTGATTACTCGTCGCAGCGAGTTAATAAAGAACTTCCCCGAAAAGAAGCACGCTACTATCACCCACCCCGTCATCAGTGGTTTGAAAGACGCGAGAGTTTTGCGACGAGTCCAGTCGATTCTGCAAATCAAGAATGTATTTGACTCGACGATCGCTGAGTACCGTGACGACGCCTGGCTAGAGGAATTTAGTTACGAAGTGAACTACAACAAGAACAGCATTTTGGATATTACATTCAGCCAGACTGGATCTGGTGCTTATCTGGATGATCAATCGCGGCACTTCGCTATCAATCTCAAGAACGGAAGGGTCTTCAAGGCGTCTGATGTTTTTGTTGTCGCTAAGTTCGGCGCACTCGCGGCTCTTGTCGATGCGGAACTTCAGGACGAACTAGAGGAAATTGCGCGCGAGAACGCTAAAGAAATGCCCGACTACCAGGAGATCGTCGCATCCCAGGGAGAACTCAAGTTCGCACCGAAAAATCTGGATGATTTTTCAGTCAGCGCTAAAGGGATCACGTTCTTGTTTGACGCGGGCTATCCCCACGTCATCAGAGCCTTCGAACCAGGCGGGCAATATTTTGTTAGCTTCGAAGAACTGAAGCCCTACATCAAACCTGACGGCGCGCTGGGGCAATTCATCCACTAAGGCTACAATGCAGACTATGACCGAAAGAAAAATCCGCGTCCTGGTGGCAAAGCCTGGGCTCGATGGCCATGATCGCGGCGCCAAAGTTATTGCACGTGCTTTACGCGACGCAGGCATGGAAGTCATTTACACCGGGTTGCGACAGACGCCGGAAATGATCGCTGCGGCCGCATTACAAGAGGATGTTGATGCGGTCGGCGTTTCCATCCTTAGCGGCGCGCACAACACACTTTGCCCACGCATCGTTCAGCTGCTACAGGCTCAGGGTATGGACGACTGTCTGGTCTTGTTGGGCGGGATCGTTCCGCAGGATGATATCGCCAAACTTAAAGCTAACGGGGTAGCAGAGGTTTTTCTGCCGGGCACCTCTACTGAAAACATCGTGAAGTTTCTCCGCGAAAACGTGAAGCCACGCGAATAAACGATGGCAGAAGATTCCCCGGCGATAGTCACCACGTTTGCTGGCGCGATCGCGGTTATACGTTTCCACCAGCCGGCACAGCGCAATCCTCTTTCAACCTCAACTCTTCAACATCTGGAAAGCACTTTGTCGGATTTGCTGCCACGCTCTGACGTCAAGTGCTTAATCTTCACTGGCACTGACGAAGTATTCGCCTCAGGAGCGAATATTCATGAACTCTCGCAGTTGGATTCACACTCAGCTTTGGAATTCTCACAACTCGGCCAGCGCATCTTTCAAACAATTGCCGATGCTGAGCAGGTGACGATCGCAGCGATCAGTGGCTTCTGTATGGCGGCGCGCTCGATCTCGCTCTCGCCTGTGACGTTCGCGTCGCCTCAACGAACGCCACCTTCGCTCACCCCGGAGCTCGTCTTGGAATCATTACCGGCTGGGGTGGCACGCAGAGACTTCCGCGGATGATTGGCAGAGGAAGGGCCCTGAAATTATTTCTGACTGCCCGCAGCATCTCAGCAGCAGAGGCATTGGAGATAGGACTAGTCAGTAGCGTCACCGAAGATCCGCTCGCCATCGCTCGCTCGATCGCTTGTGGATCTATTGCCTGAGTTTCCCTATTCCTTCAAAACACGAAGCCGAATAGAGAGGCGAACGCCCACGTGCGGCCGACGAACTCGAACAGTATCTACGGCTGACGCCTAACATGAAAAACGCCGATGCGATCCGCCAGGCAATCAAAACTCTCCGAACGCCAACCACCGGAAGTTAGCAAGTTGTCTGATCTGGCTGGAGTTGGTGGAAATTGGTAGGGGCGACAGAGGAATCAGCTCTTCTTCAAAAACTGCGCGATTCCCCGCTGGCAATCATCGGTCATCCGCGCGATAACGTTTACGTCTACTCCGATCTCAAGTGCTTCTGCGAATCCCAGTCCGTCAATCTGATAAAGCAGAGACTTCGTTAATGCCACCGCCGACTTGCTCACCTTTTCAAAAGCGCCGACGTAGCGCGTCACTTCCGCGTCAAAGCCATCGTCGGCAAACAACTGGTTCACCAAGCCAAACTGCCTGGCTTCTTCGGCCCCAATTTCTGCGCCGCGAGTAATCAGTTCGAAGGCGCGCTTCTCGGAAACATTGCGTCGCAAAATCGCCGTTACCATGGCGGGCACGAAACCAATCTTTACTTCAGGATACCCAAACCGCGCGTTTGCTGAGGCGAGCACAATGTCGCAAGCGGTCGCGAGTCCACATCCACCGGCCAGAGCTCTGCCACGTACCGCCGCCACCACCGGAACCTGAATCTGCCTGATGAGCAGGAAGAGATTCATTAATGAACGCGCATCGTCGACATTCTCGGCGACTGATCCGTCCGCGATCTTTTGTAACGATGCGAGGTCAGCACCGGAACAGAAGTCATTTCCCGCTCCCGAAATCACCACGACGCGTACGCTCGCGTCGCTGTTCGCCTCTTGCAAAGCGTTCTTAAGACCAGAGATCAACGCGTCGTTGAGCGCGTTGCGCTTCTCCGGACGATTAAGCGTGAGACGCGCAATCGCACCGTGGACTTCATACAAAACTGGCTCATCAGTTCCTGCTTCAGACATTTTCGCGTGTCTCTAAATTCAAAAATTCAAGCAGCGCAGCGCAGGTTGGAAACCTCTCAGTCAGGATTCAAGAGTCAACCCTGATCAGCTCGGGGTTAAGAAGGGTGGCTGTTCAAAATCTAGTTCAGGTCGAGCCCTTGGGCTTCATCATCGGAGACTTCAATTTCCATCCTGAGAAGTGCTGTCGAGAATGTTTTTCCCTGAGCGTCGGTCATCAGCGAAACCGTGCCACCACCGCCGAGGCTTTCGTGCAACAGAAAGTTCAGCGCGCCCAGATTGGGCAGTTCAAAACGTTCCACTTCGCCGTGAACAATCCCTTTAAAGTGCTCCTTAACGCGAGCCGTCGTCACTTCGCGAACCAAAACCGGATAGATCTCATCACGCAAAGCGATCAAGCCGACGTTCGCGGTGTCGCCCTTGTCACCTGAGCGAGCGTGCGCAAGTTTTACTAATTGGATCTTCATACGTGGAAAGAGTCTAACGAGGACTCAAAAGCAATTTCGATTTTCCATTTATCATTTTCCATCAGTCATCGCTGATCGGGTGCTTCGCGCGGCTTGGGGTTCCAATGACAAATGAGAAATGGCAAATTATATAGGACAAATCATTCGAAGCGTCTACACATCAATGACCGACACCTTTGGAACGACTGCACTCTTCGGCATAAGCGCCGGCCAGTACGCAACAATCTCTTCTACTTTCGGTCGCCCACCGGCGAATCCGGTAACACCAGGCGGACCGGTCAACACCAATGGCGCGATTTCTTTTGTGAACCTTTCGACCATCGCTCGATCTCCGCTGCGCACGCCAACGCGCAACTGAACTTCAGGTAGATCTGGAGAAGGCTTGCCGGCGAGCGGACCGTGCGTCGCGTTTGCGCCCACAAACTCACTAAGGATGTAGTCAAACTTCAGCCCGAGCCGGTCAAGTCTTGAGCGAAGGATTTTGTCAGCGGCCAGCGCCTTGTCGTAGGCCTCTGGCCATGAATAGACGAGCGTGCCGACTGCTTTGTATCCGGCTGAATAACTTATCGAGACTTTGAAAGTGTCGGTTGCTGGCCGTCCCTGGATTCCAAAGACGCGAACGCGATCACGGCCTTCGTATTCAAGCTGCACGGTTGTGAAATCAGCGATGCAATCCGGGGTAATGTAGGAATGCGGATCGCCCATCTCGTAAACCAGCTGTTCTTTCACGGAAGGAATTACAACCCAGCCGCCGGTGCGTTCATGTTTCGTAATGACGAATGTACCGTCGGGCGCTGCTTCAACAATTGGGAAGCCCACCTCTGCCAGGTTGGGAATGCTGCGCCACTCATACTGACAGTTACCACCCGAACATTGCGCGCCACATTCAATGATGTGTCCGGCAATTGTTCCGGCTGCTATTTTGTTCCAATCATCCGGCGCCCAACCAAACTCGTGCATCAGCGGCGCCAGCGTAAGACCGGTGTCGGTTGCGCGGCCAGTAATCACCACCTGGGCGCCGCGATTGAGCGCTTCGAGCATTGGCGCCGCGCCTAAGTAAACGTTGGCACTCTGAATTCGATCGCGCACCGTCGCGAGCGGCGCACCGGTATCCATGTTTCGCAGTTCAATCCCGCGTGACAAAAACTCATCAAGCTGGGGCATGATGTCGTCGCCGGTCACCAATCCCAGGCGAAGTCTTCCGGCGAGCCCAAGTTCAAGCGCAACTTCCTTTACTGCGGTTGCGCAACCCGCGACATTTACGCCGCCGGCGTTTGCCGTCACCCGAATATTTCGCTCAACGCACGCAGGCAGAATTCTCTTCATCAGCGGAACAAAATCCTTCGCATAACCTGCTGCTGGATCGCGCGAGCGCTGCTTCTGCATGATCGACATCGTGACTTCAGCCAGATAGTCGAGCATCAGATAATCGATTGGCCCACCTTCGACTTGTCGCACCGGAGCCTCGGGCAAGTCTCCCCAAAAACCCTGACCGGCAGCAATGCGAATCTTCTGTTTCATGCAGCTGTGCTGAGTCTTAACCTTTAGTCTATGGATTTCGCACGGTGAGCTAGCGCTTGAACCTTAGAATACTTCGCCTACTCAACGCGTTGGACAGGGAATGTAAATGGTTTATTTCACACATGCAATGCGGGCGGCTGGGTTTGTGACAACCATACCGCCCGCGCTGTGTGTTGAGAACACTTGACGTAAAAAGACACCCGGCAAACTCAGTTCGGAGGAGTAGCAGGTGCTGGCTTTGGCTTCGCCGTGGCTTTTCGCCCCTTCTTAGCAGAAGCAGGAGCAGCAGGTGGCATCGGTCCCACCTCGGGTCCGGGTGTAACAGGCTCTGCCGGCGGAACTGGCTGTGCTGGAGTAACAGGCTCGGTTGGTGTAACAGGCTCTGTTGGTGTAACAGGCTCTGTTGGTGCAACAGGCTCTGTTGGTGCAACAGGCTGTGCTGGTGTAACCGGCTCTGGCGTAACCGGCGCCGCAACAGGTTCGGCAACGGGAGCAGCTTCTGCCGGAGCGGCTGCTGGTTTTGGCATACGACGCGCTTTCGCCGTACGGGCACCCGCCGGAGTAAATGAACAAACACGCGTCGCGCCTGGCACGCTCGTTAGCGTGAGTCGATCGCGCGATTTTTTTGCACGCATTGAAACGATGGCCGGCGAAACGCCCGGCTGGTTACCTGTCGCTGGAACAAATTCGCCAAACTGCATTGCGACTCCGGTGTAGCCGCGCGTTGTTGCGGCCGTGATGCGGCCGGATTTTCCATCTGAAGTTGTGAATTGATTACCGGTAATAGTCAGCGTCGTATCCCCTGTTAGCCCGGCATCTGAACAATCAAACGTGCCGGCGTAGGTCCCTGACAAATCAGCCTGCTCAGTTTTGTCTGCCGGTGCTGCTGGTGTGTCTACCGGAGCTGCAGCCGCTGAAGGTTCTGCCGCCGGAACTGCAACGGCGTCTGCGGCGGGCGGCGCTGGCGCTTTTCGTCGGCGACCTTGTTTTCGAGGAGTGGTACCAGCGTTGGTATTCTCCGTCATCGTGGTTGAGGAATTCGCGTTTTGCGCAGTTGCGCTGCTGGCGAGCCCGCTGGAATCAAAACAAACAGCTGCAGCGGCAAGTGCAATTGCAAACAGGAAACTACAGAAACGAAAGATCTTCATGGTCATTGATTGCCCTCCCATATTCGTTTGCCGCACCGGCCAGAAGCCTGCGCGAACAATAAGTTCCTTAGGGGAAATCACGTTTTAGAGGGGATTACCGTCGAAGGGAAGGGTCAGCGCTTTCTTTTTTAACACCAACTGATCCAAATCGCAAATCGCGGTTGGTGTCCCAATTTTGTAACGCAAACTGTTAGTTTGCAATTGGTGAATAGCATTTAGCGAACGCGCAAACTAACAGTTTGCGTTACAAAATCCAAATGAGGCCATACCAAATCGGGACTTAGGAAGACGTTCCAGCTGGCTAGACCAACGTCGCTGGCAGCACAAACTGGCCGATGTGAGGGCCGCTGTAGTTCAGGGAAGTGCGCAGGGCAAGCTCGATCGCGGCACGAGTATTTTCGGGATGGATGACGGCGTCGACAAACCCGCGAGCCGCTGCATACCTGGCATCGAGTTCCGTGTCGTACGTCTCGCGGACCTGGCCCATTTCGGCTTCAAGTTTCTCATCGGGTCTTAAGTCATTGCGTTTCAGTTTCTCGAGTTGACTACCAAACACAGCCTGCACCGCTGAATCGCCTTCCATCACACCCATGCGCCCTGTCGGCCAGGTGAAAATGAAATCCGGATCGAAGCCCTGTCCAGCCATCGCGTAATAACCCGCACCCGATGCATGGTTCACGGTCAGCACAATCTTTGGCACGACTGCAGTCGCCATCGCTTCTACGAAGCGCGCGCCGGCGCGAATGATTCCCGAATGCTCGGCTTCCGGTCCCACCATAAAACCGGAAACATCCTGGATGAACAGAAGCGGTGTTCCGCGACGGTTGCAGGTCTCAATGAAGTAGGCCACTTTCTCGGCTGACTCCGTATAGATGATGCCGCCAAAGCGCGGAGGGCCACCTCCCGGTGGACGAATCATGCCGCGATTGTTAGCGATCACGCCGACCTGGATACCACAAATCCGCGCATGTCCGGTAACCATTTCCCTGGCGTAGTCTGCTTGAAACTCATCGAGGTGTCCGTTGTCTAACAGGCATTCGAGCAGATGGCGTGCGTTGTATGGTTGCTTATGTTCTGCGGGAATGATGTTGTAAAGCTCGTCGATAGGTCGCGCGGGATCGGTACTCTCCAGAACCGGAACCAGGCTCGCCGGTTTCAAAGGCAGCTCAGAAACAAATTCGCGAATGCGTGCGATACACTCTTCGTCGTTCTTCACACGATAATGAGCGACGCCGGAAAGTTCGTTGTGCGCGCGGGCGCCCCCGAGCGTTTCGTTGTCGATGGTCTGTCCCGTGGCGCCTTTCACGAGGTTCGCCCCACCCAAACCCATGAACGACGTTCCCTCTACCATCACGATCACATCCGAAAGCGCGGGCAAGTAAGCACCACCAGCGATGCAGGGTCCCATCACGGCGGAGATCTGCGGGATTTTCAAATATCGCCGCATGATCGAGTTGTAGTAAAAAATCCGCGATGCGCCATACTGACCGGGAAACACACCGCCCTGATACGGCAGATTTACGCCGGCTGAGTCGACGAGATAAATGATGGGAACGTGCGAGCGCATGGCGATCTCCTGCGCTCGTAAGATCTTCTTGATAGTCTCGGGCCACCACGATCCGGCCTTCACTGTCGCATCGTTTGCGACGACGACAACCTCGCGATCATTCACTCGGCCAACAACTGTAACCACTCCAGCCGCAGGAGCAGCACCAATCTCAATTCGTTTTCCCTCTTCCCCTTTCCCCTCTTCCCCTGTTGCCTTATATCGATCGTAAGCGACTAATAATCCGACTTCCTGGGCGTACGCATCTTTGTCGAGCAGCAAATCAATTCGTTCGCGTGCAGTGAGCTTTCCCTGCTTGTGTTGGCGCTCGATCTTATCCGGCCCGCCGCCAAGGCGTAGTCGCGTCTCGAGTTCTATTAACTCGTCAGTTAACACTTGCAGACGTTTGCTGGATTGCAGGGTGGCCGGTGGGGCGTCAGAAATTTTCATGGTTCAGATCGGCCATTTTGCTGGATGCGATCAAGACAACTCAAATTAGCACAGGCAAAGTGGACGTTACAATTGCGTCAGCGACAAGGCCATAGATGACTGGGCGAGCTTAATTACAAGGGCAAGAACGTGACGTGATTCATGCAATCATCAAGATTGCTTGATCGACTAATGAGCTCCAAGTCCGCTATGCATTCGGCAATAGTAATATTGAGCTGATGAGCATAAACGACGCCGGCAAATTGTTCACCCACCCGTTGCCGCCTATTGGCTTCGCGTAACAAATCGGCATCGTAGTCTGGTAACTTCATGACTCTGACGCCTTCAAAATTCTAACACGTTCTTTGGCACCCCGACCTCCACCGCACAACCACAACTAATCAATGAAATCTACTGGGCAAAAGCCTTCAGCAGCTTACCGGCTTCCAGGCCAACCGGAATTCCTTCAAGAATCACAACACGCGAACCGCGGAGTTCAATAGTCACTTTGCCTTCACTCGTCTGCCACGAGTAAGTGTTTTTAGTTTCGAGTTCTGAGTCAGTTGAGTCCAATGGTTTCGCGCCGGGGTAACGCAATTCAGTCCGCTTAACGTAAGCATCGAAAAATTCGCGTGCGTCATTCTCCGTATCCCAGACTGCGACTTGCGCTAAAAACACGTCACCGTTTGGCCCTTCGTACAACGCGTAGCGATCGCCGGCCCAACCAGCCGCTGCCCGCTTCGACTCATCGGGCGCTGCCAAAAACTGATCGAGAATCAGGTAGTACGTCCATTCGCCGTTAACGTCAGAATCGATGCGGTGCCAGGCAGCAGTGGGCAGTGGGCGGTTGGCAGTGGGCAGTCGGCGCTTGGCCGAATGCTGATTGCTGACTGCTGATTGCTGTTTGCTCCCTCCGTTCAGCAGACTCGTAACATCCGGCAGCGTCACCTGTACCGGGCGCTCATATTTAAAGTATTTCTCCGCGTGCAAAATTTGTTCGGTAGAAAGCGGTAATTTGGTGAAGGCGTTTGAAACCATCGTCCAACCGCCTCGTTTATACAACTGCCTCGCCCAATCCGAACCTTGCATGTACGGGAAAATCAGCGATTCGCGCATTGCCCTTGGCGCCTGGTCATATTGTTCGGTCGCGACGCCAGCGGTTAGCGAGCGGCTAAAGGCCAACGCTGCGAGTGGATTCCTGGCCAGGTAGAGCATCATCGCGAGCGTCGCATCGCCCTCGACCAATGCGTGGGCGGCGAGTTCAGCATCCGAGTCGCCTTTTGGCCATTTTTCAAAACGGCGCAAGTTGAAATGCTGATCCTGGAGGGCATGGGTCAGTTCATGCGCCATTACCGGCTTTTGTCCCTCCAGGTCCAACCAATCAGCCAGATGAAATTCCCCGGCCTTCGGATCGTAGTAACCAGCTACTTGCTCGGTCAGGAGTTTGATTATGAACGGCCGATACTCGAAATCCCTTGGGGCCAGACCAAATTTGCGCAAAGAAACTTCAGTGGCGTGCATCTCGGCGGCGGTCATGTCGTCGTTGAGATTCTTAACCAGCATCCGCTCAATATCAGCTCGAGATTGCGCTCCACTGGGCACCGGTCGGAGGATGGTAAGTTCCCTGATTTCGCTGGTTTCCGACAGCACTTCCGCGGTGGCGGTCACGACGGCGGCGTTTCGCGCCGGAGCGCCGACGGCATTGGCGCGCTGGGCTGAGACAGCTGCAGAGTGACTTAACAACAAACCCACAAGGGCCAACGCCGCTACAAAAACCAGCAGGAGGGATCGAGTGATTCGCTTTGACATCATTAGGCTTTCGCTCTTATAGTCCGCTAATCGTATTCAAAATTTGTGGCCCCGGCTCATAACGAGACTCTTTTCGATAGAGTTTGAAGGCAGGACGCTCATATGACAAGTCCGGCTCCAGAGATTTCCTTAGGAGAATGGCACGAAACCCTGGTACGCGTCCGGTATGCGGAAACGGACAAGATGGGGATTGTGTATTACGCAAATTACCTCATCTGGTTTGAGTTGGGTCGTACCGAGTTTTGCCGCGCCCGCGGTTTTTCCTATCGCGACATGGAAGAGAATGAAGACGCCTTTCTTGTGGTCGCCGAAAGCTACGCTCGCTACAAAGCCCCCGCATTCTACGATGACGAATTGCTCGTGCGCACGCACATTACCGAGATGCGCAAAAGGTCGCTCAGGTTTGGCTATGAAATCGTGCGGGCGGCTGACGGACAGATAATCGCCGAGGGCGAAACCGGACACGTAGTCACTGACGGCAACGGCCGAGTGCGGTCGCTTCCGGAAGGCTATTCCCAGCGGCTGCTGGCACCGCCGATAATCAAATCCCAAGCCTCAGGTGAGATTGTTCCCGCGCAGGAAGCGCCGGATTAAGAATCAGTGGTCAGTGGCCAGTGATCAGTGATCAGTTAAAGCCTCCCGATTTAGCAAGAATACTTTCAGCAGACAAATGAGCTAACTCCGACGGCTCGGAGATTTGTCGCCTTCTCTACGACTATTACCTCACATCTCGTGGAGCTTCGGTGTGACGGTAAAGAGCTACCAACAACTGATTGTATGGCAAAAAGCGATGGACTTGGCTGAGGAAGTCTATAGGGTTAGCCGTACGTTTCCGCGAGAAGAGATCTATGGTCTAACCTCCCAGCTTAGACGCGCAGCCGTGTCAGTTCCTTCTAATATCGCAGAGGGACAAGGCAGGCGCACAACCGCTGACTTCCAGCGGCACTTATCCATTGCCTACGGATCACTCCTTGAAGTTGAAACCCAGATGTTAATCGCAATTAGATTAGGCTACTTAGTGGAAGGAAGCTGTCATGTCGTGATGAACCTGACAGCCGAAGTTGGACGCCTATTAAATGGGTTAATGAGTTCTCTGGCGAAATGACGCGATCAGTGGCCTGTGTTCGGCGGCCACTGACCACTGGCCACTGGCCACTGGCCACTGATTAATCGTGCGCAAGATTGAACCGAACAATACTCCGCGCTCTCCCCGTTTCTTCATCAACATCCAACACCGCGCCGCAAATTCGCGCTTGCTGCGTTGAATGCTCTGCCCTTTTCGCAATTGCTGAAGTGAAGCGCGCGATCACGTCCTCTTTGTTCATCCCAATCACGCCCGAATAACTTCCGGTCATGCCCAGGTCCGTGAGGTAAGCAGTTCCCTGCGGCAGCAATCTTTCGTCAGCAGTTTGCACATGCGTGTGCGTCCCAACCACCGCCGAAACGCGCCCGTCGAGATACCAGCCCATCGCTACTTTCTCGGAAGTCGCTTCGGCATGCACGTCAACCACTCTTACTTTTGTTTCCGGCGGCAACGATTTCAGTAGCTGGTCAACCGCGCGAAATGGATCGTCGGATGGCGGCATGAAAACACGTCCCATCAAGTTAAGCACTGCGACCGGCGTGTTCCGAATCACTGCGGTCCACATACCGCTCCCAGGCGTATTGGGTGGATAGTTTGCCGGTCTGAGCAAACGCGGCTGCCGGGCGATGTAGGGAATAGCTTCTTTCTTATCGAAGATGTGGTTCCCTGACGTCATTACGTCGATGCCGGCTTCGAAGAGCTGCTCACACAAGGATGGCGTAACGGAAAATCCTCCCGCGAGGTTTTCTGCATTCATTACGGCGAGGTCAATCTCGTATTGCTCCCGTAAGTCCTGAATACGCTCTAACACTGCGATGCGCCCGGGCTTCGCCACTACATCGCCAATCATCAGGATGTTCATAAAAGACGTGAATAGTAAATCGTGAATAGTAAATAGAAAAACCGCGAACAGAAGTTCGTCAACCGAGAATAGCCTTAACCTACTATTTACGATTCACGATTCACTATTTACGGTTTTAGTTGGAGGAGGGAAATCCGCGATGGTCGTTCCGAAGCCGTAATTGAACCTGCTTTTACAGGTGGGTGACCTTTATGAGCCACAGCCTCTGGCAATTCTTAACGCTGAAGAAGTGCACTGGCAAGCGGCATCGGTCTCCCATATTATCGGCGTTGGCTCAATCATCGTACACTCGGTGACGGGCCCCGCAGATTTATTCCCTCCGCCGCGGGGGATACTAGCACAAGACAATTCGGAAAAGTAAATTTAACCTCTTTTTGGAGTGCGGCGACCTGTTGCCGCTTTGGTTGGTCGCGGTAAGCAACGACCAGCGATTAACTGATAATTCCCTGGATATCAGGCCTCGATGGCCAAGGCGGTGACAAGTCACCCCACTCCAAGGAGTTATCGTTGGCGCTGGTGATGGAAAATTCGGGAAGTAGATATGACCGGCTGGCTCAGCTGAACGCAATCGGCTCGGGAGTGCCTTTTTCCTGTTCGATATTGCTGCGGACTTTGAGCAAACGGTCGAGCATTTCGGCACATTCAGTGCTGCGAGTCGCCAGTTGAGCGTCGGCCTGCTCATGGGTTTGCTTCAGCCGATGAAGCTCATCGGCGATGTGCAGCGCCGCGAGAATCGCGACTTTCAGCGAGTCGACCGTGAGCGTCCCCGAGGAAATCTCGCGCATGCGGCTGTCAACAAAGTCAGCCAACTTCGTGAGGTATTCGGAATCACCATCGGAACGAATGTTGTAGGTTTGGTTGTAAATTTCAACCCGGATAGTGGGAGCTGCTGTCGTTGTAGTTTCCATACTTCTGTTATCAAGGATTGGGGTGGTTGCAGTAGTCATCTGAGCTCCTCGGCCATCTCCGGATCAAGGGCCGCCACCGCGTCGAGCATTGCTTCAACCTTCGCACGTATGATGTCGCGTTCCGCAAGCAGCGCTTCTACTTGTTTCTCAAGTCGCTGTTGCTCGAAGGATACGTTACCGGTGCGGCTTCGTCGCATCAGAGAGAGTTCCTTCTCCAGACTTTCCTTCTCCTGCCGCAGCGACTTGGTGAGTTCAATCGTGCGATAGATCTTGTCTTCTAAATGCGAAAACTTTTCCAGTCCGGATAGGGCGACCATCAGTCTTTTCTCTCTCCACTAACTACGCGATTTCAATCCGCCTCGGATTATGCGACTTCAGGCGTGCAAGCGCAAGACTCTTTGCCCGTTTGCATGCGATTTATTTTTTCAATGCAACTTGGCACTGAAATTGGTCAACAACGAATCAATTAAGCCACGGTGCTGCTCTTCCACTTCCTCATCGCGCAAGGTCCCTTCGCCAGACCGGTACTCAATTCGCAGCGTTACCGATCTCTTGTCATCGGGAATATTTTTGCCTTCGTACGTGCCAACTAACATCACGCCTGCGTAGTTGGGAATCTGCTTTGAGACAACGAACTGGACCACGTCCGCAAAGTTCACATCACGACTTACGAGCAGCGTGACGTCGCGCGTCACCGATGGATAACGCGGCAACGGGGCATACTGAATGGACCGGGCTGCAGAGTCGAGCACTGCGGTGAGATCGAGTTCGGCGACGTAAACTGGTTGGCGGAATTTGTATGACGCTGAGATCGACTCGGCCAGCCTGCCCGCGGTGCCGACGGTAGTTCCGTCCGCCAGTGTGATTTTGGCCGCTTGCCCCTGACGCAAGTGCTTGATCTCGGCTTTGAAGAATCCGAGTGGTCCAAGCTTCATCGCGTCGAAGGCAGCTTCGATGGCTCCTTTAAGATGGAAGAAATCTATTTCAGTTGCGGCCTGGGCGCGGCGTTCGTACATTGCCCCTCCGCTCGCTATTAACCCCAGCGCCTCGCGTTCCTGCGGTAGCTCCTTGCCTTCAGAACCTGCAAAAACGCGCCCAATTTCGAATAATTCAACGTTCCGGCTGCCATGATTCAGATTATGCCGGACGGACTTGAGTAACCCCGGAAGCAACGTCGGCCGCATGCGCGTCGCATCTTCCAAAATTGGATTATTGAGCGCAACGAGAGCCGGCTCCACCTTCCCGCCCGCTTCAGTTTTGAAAGTAGAGAGCAGTTCAATTTGTTCGTCGTGGGCCGTACCGATGAAGCTGAAATTGATCGCTTCGTCAAACCCCAAATTCGTGAACGCGCGGCGCAAGTCACGACGCTTGCGTTCGGAGGGTTGATACTCACCAGCAAAGTTTGAAGGCGGTAGTTCTGACGCGATCTTGTCGTAACCGACGTGTCGCACTATTTCTTCAATCAGGTCTTCCTCGATGCTCACATCAATACGCCAACTGGGAACCACGAACGTTAGCCCGCTGGTTTGAGATTCACTTTGCATGAAACCTAACGCCGTAAGAATCCACTTCATCTCCGCCAGTTCCACCTGGACCGAGGTAAGACTCGCAACTCGCGCAGGACGGAAGGCAATTGAGCGCGGCGCAAGAGGATTCGGATAAACATCAATCGCGTCTTCGCTGGCAGCACCGCCGGCGATTTCACAAATGAGTTCGACGCACCTGGCCTGCGCCTGTAAAAGGTTGGCGCAATCAGCACCGCGCTCGAAACGGCGCGACGCTTCTGTATCCATCCCGAGTTGACGCGCAGTGCGTCGCACAGAATCGGGATCGAAGTAGGCGCTTTCAATTAACACATCGGTCGTCGCGGTTGAAATTTCTGAATCCAAACCACCCATAATCCCGGCGAGTGCAACTGGTTGTTTTGCATCCGCGATCACCAGCACCTGCTCGTCGAGCTTGCGTTCAACACCATCCAGCGTCGTCAATTTCTCACCGGCATTGGCACGTCTGACAATGATTCGTTGCTCCGTTAGTTTCGCCAGATCGAACGCATGCAACGGCTGGCCGAATTCAAGGAGCACGTAGTTTGTAATGTCGGCGACATTGTTGATGGGCCGTTGCCCAATTTCGCTAAGACGGGTTTGCAGCCATTCGGGTGAGGGCCCGATCTTGACTCCGCGTACAATTCGCGCCGCGTAACGCGCGCAGAGCTTGGTGTCTTCGATTTCAACTGAAGTGAAATCGCTCGCCTTGCCCGCCGTCTGAAAGACATTGGATTTCGGACTTTGGACTTTGGACTTCTCAATTACTGCGACTTCGCGGGCAATTCCAATATGCGAGAGGCAATCTGGCCGGTTCGACGGTACCTCAACATCAATTACCGAGTCGCCTTCCCTCTCGTCGACCGCATCAACCGCCAGGCCGACCATGGTCAGCCGCTCCCGCAACTCCAACGGAGTCAGGGCGGTGGCGGTTAGTTCACGCAGCCAGTTGTAACTTATCAGCATAAAACGGTCTTAGGTCTTGGGACTTTGGACTTAGGCCATTGCACTTAGGCCTTGGATCGTTGTTTTTGAGCTTGGTGCTTTGTGCTTTGAGCTTTGTACTTGGTTCGCTAGTCAACACTGAGCTAAATCGTTGACTTGGCGCTTAGAATAGCAAAGTACAAAATTCTAAGTACAAAGCTCAAAAACAAAGACCAAAGTCCAAGACCTAAAACCCTTTCATTTAATCAAACTGCTCAAGAAACCTGAGATCATTCTCAAACAGCAGCCTAATATCATCCAGGCCGTACATCAGGGCGACCATGCGATCTATGCCCAGGCCGAAAGCGAATCCGGAGAACTCCTCCGGGTCCACGCCCACCCCGCGCAGCACGTTCGGATGAACCATGCCGGAGCCGCCGAGTTCAATCCATCCTGAGTTTTTGCAGATCCGGCAGCCAGCGCCGTCACATTTGAAACAACTGAAGTCAAACTCCGCGCTCGGCTCAGTGAACGGAAAATACGAAGGGCGGAAACGGGTTCTCGTCTGTTCACCAAACATCCTTCGCAGGAACTCAGCCACTGTGCCTTTCAAGTGCGCCATGCTAATGCCGCGATCGACGCAAAGGCCTTCAACCTGGAAAAACATGGGATTGTGCGTAGGGTCAGGCGTGTCGCGACGAAAAACGCGCCCGGGTGCAATCATGCGAACGGGCGCACCACGGCGTTGCATAGCATGGATTTGAACCGTGGAGGTCTGCGAACGCAGCGCATATCCTTCAGTCGTGTAGAACGTATCCTGCGAAGCGCGCGCGGGATGGTTATCGGGAATGTTCAGCGCGTCGAAGTTATAGAAGTCAGTTTCAATCTCGCGCCCGTCCTCAATCGCGTAGCCCAAGGAGACAAAGATGTCTTCGATCTTTTCACGAATGACTGTGATGGGATGAACATGCCCGCGACGCGGGCGCAGGCCCGGAAGCGTGACGTCGATCGCTTCGCGAGCGGTTCGAGTCGATTCAACAAAGCTCTGGAGCTCAGTTTCCTTCTGGCTGATCTTTTCGACTATTTCGCTTTCGAGCTTCTGAATAATCTCGGCGAAGTCCCGGCGCAACTGGGGATCGATGTTACCGATCATTCGCTTTTGCAACGCCAGATCACTTTTCTTTCCGGTGTACTTCGTCCGTAGCTCTCTCAAATCTTTGAGAAGCGACTCGTTCTCGCTTAATGACGCCGTCGATGTTTGAGTGATTGAAATATCGGCAAACCGCGCAAAGTCCGTATCGAACGCAGAACGTATGCGAACACTTGGCGTTTCAGGCTTTTCTTGACTCTCGTCCATTGCGCAGGAATTTCTCCACCGCTCTCGCTTAGAGCCGCGCTAGCGGCTCAATGTTTATAGAACCGAACGTGAAATGAAACTTTAGCCCCGTAGGGGCGAGATGATCGGCGCGCCCCTACGGGGCTGGAGATGCTGGGGGATGCTTCGTAACTATCAACATTTCGTCCCTACGGGACGACGCCCGTCCCCTCTGTATTTTGCCGGCCTTAGGCAGCCACCTGCTGCGACGCGAGTGCGTTCTTCGCCTGCGCCGCCACTACAGCGAAAGCCTCGGGCTGATTAACGGCTAAATCCGCGAGCACTTTCCGGTCCAGCTCTACGCCGGCAACCTTCAACCCGTGCATCAGCTGAGAATAGTTGGTGCCGTTCAATCGCGCTGCCGCTCCGATACGCACAATCCACAAGCTGCGGAAGTCGCGCTTCTTGAGCTTTCGCCCGGTGTAGGCGAAGTTTAGACCACGTTCCACCGACTCCTTCGCCGAACGATAAAGCTTCGACTTGGTGCCGCGGTAGCCCTTTGCCAGTTTCAATATCTTCTTGCGCCTTTCGAGGCGCTTATTTCCACGTTTTGCCCTTGGCATGGTTCAATCCTCCGTTAAAACGATGAACGCTGAACTATGAATAATGAACAGCAGACTAAGCCTTCGTTCATCCTTCCGCGTTCATCCTTCATAATTGCTCTTAGTCTCTTCCGTACGGCAACATCGCGTCGATTCGCTTCATGTCCGATTTTGAAACCAGACCGTCAATGTCCAGCAATCGTTTTCGCTTGTGCTCTTTCTTCGTCAAAATGTGGCGCGCATGCGAATGGCCGCGCTTGACCTTTCCGGTCGCGGTCAGGCGAAAGCGTTTCGCCGCACCCTTGTGTGTTTTTAACTTTGGCATACTCTCTCCATTTTCAATTTCAAATTTGAGATCTGAGATCCCAGATTCCCTGCTCAAATTCTGCTCGCCCGATCATGCTCCCTCGTCTCCTGGTGCGTCTGGCGAACCTGCAACTGGCGCTACTGGCGCTGCTGCCGCTACTGGCGCGGCCGCCGGAGCAGCTGGGGTAGTCGCAGCCGCCTGAGGCTTAGCGGGAGCTGGCGGCGCCGGATGATCCACCTTCGCCGTCTTGTGTCGCTTGGGTCCCAGAATAATAAACATCTGGTTCCCTTCCATGCGTGGTCGGGCCTCTACTTCACCAACCTCGATCAGATCTTTTTCCAGCTTCTCCAGGATCCGCGCACCCAACTCCCGGTGCGTCATCTCGCGACCACGGAACCAGATAGTGGCTTTGACCTTGTCGCCGCCCTCGAGCCACTCGCGCGCGTGCTTCATGCGATAGTCGTAATCGTGATCGTCCGTGCCTGGTCGAAACTTCACTTCCTTAACGGTGATCGTTACCTGCTTCTTCTTCGCCTCGTTTGCCTTTTTCTTGGCTTCGTATTGAAACTTTCCGAAGTCAATAATTCGACAAACCGGCGGGTCGGCAGTAGCGGCGACCTCCACGAGGTCCAACCCCTTCTCCCGCGCCTGGCGAATGGCGTCTCTGATGTCCAGAACGCCAAGCTGTTCGCCTTCTTCGCCGATGACTCTCACCTGGGGAACACGAATTCTCTCGTTAATGCGGGCAATCGGCAGGCGCCGGTTATCCGGACGCTGGCCGCGACCTCGAAAGCCTGTAGCTATACCTCACCTCCATCGTTAAGGAGCCTCAGGTCGCGAGTCTCAAAATCTCAGTGATTTAATCAAACTGAGACTTAAGACTGGAGACCTTAGACTTCGTTATTAAGTGCACGCGTCGAAACCAGCCCGCGCGCCATCGTCTTGAAATCTTCGATCGACATCACGCCGATGTCGCCCTTGGAACGCTCACGCACTGCCACATTTCCTTGTTCCATTTCGCGATCGCCAAGGACCAGCATAAACGGCACCTTCTGCATCTGCGCGTCGCGAATCTTGGCGCCAATCTTTTCGCTCTTCAGATTGGCCTCAACACGCAAGCCCGCACTACGCAACTCCGCTCTTACCTTCTCCGCATACTCGTTGACGCGATCGGTAATCGGCAACACTGCCGCCTGCACCGGCGCCAGCCACAGCGGAAACGCACCGGCGTAGTGCTCGATCAGCACACCAAAGAAGCGTTCAATCGAACCGAAAAGCGCTCGATGCACCATCACCGGTCGATGCGGCTTGTTGTCCTCGGCGATGTACTCGAGTTCAAATCGTTCGGGCAAATTGAAGTCATACTGGACCGTGCCGAGCTGCCAGAGACGACCGATGGCATCTTCGATCTTGAAATCGATCTTCGGGCCGTAGAAAGCAGCCTCGCCTTCAATCCGCTCGTATTTGATCTGACGCGCATCAAGTGCCGCTGCCAAAACTGCTTCGGAGTTTTCCCACTGCTCCTCGGCCCCAAACCATTGCTTCGAAGTGTCGCTTCCCTTCACTGACAGCTCAAACTTGATCTTCTCGAAGCCAAACGTCTTGAGAACCTGATAAGCGAAGTCGACGCAATCATCTATTTCCTGGCGCACCTGTTCAGGTGTACAGAAAAGATGCGCGTCGTCAACGGTAAAACCGCGAACGCGCATTAGGCCATGTAAAGTTCCTGATAGTTCAGCGCGATAAACCGTACCCATTTCAGCGTAGCGCTGCGGCAAATCGCGATAGGAACGCTGCTGCGATCTATAAATCGCGATATGAAACGGGCAGTTCATGGGCTTGAGCCGAAACTCTGTCTCTTCCAGCGTGGTCGGCGCAAACATCGAGTCGGCGTAGTTCTGTTCGTGTCCACTAATCTGCCAGAGCTCGCGCTTGGCGATGTGCGGCGTGTAAACAAAACTATAGTTACGCCTTACTAACTCTTCGCGCAGATAGTCTTCCATCTGCTGGCGAATAAGCCCGCCTTTCGGATGCCAGAAAATCAGGCCCTGTCCGTACTGCTCTTGAATCGAAAAGAGATCGAGTTCTTTACCGATGCGGCGGTGATCGCGCTTCTCCGCCTCTTCGCGCTGCTTCAGCCAGGCATCAAGCTGTTCCTGATTGAAAAATGCCGTTCCGTAGATACGCTGCATTTGCGGCAGCGCGGCATCGCCCTTCCAGTAAGCGCCGGCGAGTGATAGCAACTTGAAGGCGCGCAACTTGTTCGTATTGGGTACGTGCGGGCCGAGACAGAAATCGATGAAGGGCGAGTTGTCGATGTAATACACGCTGACGGATTCGCCGGCCTTCTCGTCAATCAGTTCGCGCTTGAGAGGCTCATCGCGCTCTTCGAATATACGCAGCGCCTCCGCTTTTGAGATCTCGTCGCGCCGGTACGGTAAATTGCGGCTCGCGATGTGCCGCATGCGCTTCTCGATGACAGGAAGGTCGGCTTCGGTCAAAGCTTGCGGCGTAATCACATCGTAAAAGAAACCGTAACGCGGATCGTCAAGCAGCGCTGGACCGATACCCAGCTTGGTACCGGGATACAAATCGAGCACGGCCGCCGCGAGCAGATGAGCGGTTGAATGACGCAAGACTTCGAGGCCGGCGAGGGATTCCGGCAAAACGGGCTCAATCGTCATTGCTTCGCCGTTTTGCTGACCTGCAAGAGTGTAGGCGAGATCAACTTCGCGGCCATCCACACGAGCGGCAATCGCCTGCTTGGCAAGATCGCGGTCGAGTTGCTTCAGCGCTTCGCCGACAGTGATCGGCGCCGTCACTACCGCAGCCGGACGGTCATTCAGTTTTACGTTTAGCTCGCTCATTTATTTAATAGTGAATCGTAAATCGAAAATAGAAGTTACAAAGCTCCTCAAATTCTCTTTGCTATCAAAGAGACCTAGGCTCTCCATAGAAGAAAGCACAAAGCGCGGCGAGACCACGAGTGGTTCCGGCACTTCCTATTCACGATTTACGGTTCACTATTTACTACTTCAACTGATCGGATCTGATAGGAGCGCCCTCGCCGCAAGCCGCCACCGGGGTGGCTGGGCAGTTAAAAACTAAAGAATCGTGTTGTTCGATTCATGGCGAAGGTCTTCTGGAGCATCCTATCAAAAATTAGAAACTGTAACGCCGCTGTCCTATTGAACGGTTAGAATTTAAACAAATGGGCCGAATATGTCAATTCTGCAAAGCGTTTTGGAACTCAGAAAAGCGGGGTCAAGCCCGCCTTCCTAACCCTGAGCTGATCAAACTTGAGTTGCACACTTGATTGAAAGTCTTTCAAGGCTGTCTTTCGCCAATCTCATCGCAGTCTGCTGGTGCGGAAGGCGGGCTTGCCCCCGCTCTTTTCGCTTACTGCTTACTGCTTACCGCTTTCTCCGTTCCTGAGAACCCGCGTTTCTTCATCAGCGCCTCCGTTCTTGGATCGCGGCCACGGAAACTTCGATACGCCGCTGCCGGATCGACAGTGTTCCCGACCGAAAAGATGTACTTGCGCAAACGCTCCGCCACGTTGTGAGAATACGGTCCGCCGCCTTCGACAAACGCGCCAAACGCATCCGCAGTCAACACATCAGACCAAAGATAACTGTAGTAACCCGCCGAATACCCGTCGCTCGCAAACACGTGCAGAAACTGTGGCGTGCGGTGTCGCATCACGATCTCGTCCGGCATTCCCAATTCCGCCAAGGTCGCTTTTTCAAACGCATCCGCGTCGATTTTCTGAGAACCGGCGAGGTGCATCTTCATATCAACGATCGCCGCCGACAGGTACTCCACCGTGATGAAGCCTTCATTAAAAGTCGCAGCGCGCTTGATTCGATCCACCAACGCCTGGGGAATGGGCTTGCCGGTCTGATAGTGAACGGCAAAACGTTGCAACACTTCCGGCGTTGAAAGCCAATGCTCAAGCAGTTGCGACGGGAATTCAACGTAGTCGCGCGCGACTGCCGTGCCCGATAGCGAGGGATAGGTCACGTTTGAATTCAGACCGTGAAGCGCATGGCCAAACTCATGGAACATCGTCTGTGCATCGTCCCACGAAATCAGTAACGGCTCGCCCGGTTTTCCTTTGACGAAGTTTGCGTTGTTCGAAACGATCGTCGTGATCTCGCCGTCAACTCGTTCCTGACTGCGGTAAGCGTTCATCCACGCGCCCGAGCGTTTCCCTGCTCGCGCATACGGATCGAAATACCAAAGTCCTATATGCTTCCTGGTAGTTTTGTCAGTCACTTCCCAAACGCGCACATCCGGGTGAACTACGGGAACGTTGGCCGCGGGTGCGAAATTAAAATTGAAGAGTTCGCCGGCGACCCAGAAAATGCCTTCGCGCAACTTCTCGAGCTGCAGGTACTGCTTCACTTCATTCTGATCGAGATCGTAACGAGCGGTGCGCACCTTCTCGGCGTAGTAACGATAGTCCCATGGCTCGATCTTGATTTTCGCGCCCTCCTTGTTAGCAAGCGCCTGCATATCGGCAACTTCTTCATGCACCCGCGCCACTGCCGGCTTCCAAACTTGCATCATCAACTCCATCGCATTTTCGGGTGTCTTGGCCATTGCGTTTTCGAGCCGCCAATGCGCGTGAGTCTGATAGCCAAGCAACTTGGCCCGCTCGGCGCGTAGTTGCAGAATCTCGGTGATGGTGGAGTTGTTATCGTGCTCGTCCCCGTTGTCGCCACGATTGATGAACATGCGCCAGGCTTTTTCGCGCAAGTCGCGCCGCGACGAATAGGTAAGAAAAGGATCAACTGAGGAACGCGTGTTCGAGATGATCCAGGTGCCCGGCTGTTTCTTGGTCACGCCCGCGGCAGCTGCGGCGTCACGCAGTGATTGCGGCAGGCCGGCTAGTTCATCCTCGCTCTTAAGCACGAGCGACTGGCCATCTTCTTCCGCCAAAACGTTTTGACTAAACTTCGTGTAGAGCCCGGCGAGTTTTTGATTGATCTCCGAGAGACGCGCTTTCTCGGCTGTTCCTAATCGCGCGCCTGAGCGCACAAAGTTTGTGTAGTAGAGCCAGGTAAGACGCTGTTGTTCCGGTGAGAGCTTCGCCTTGGCCGGCGAATTATAGACTGCCTCGATGCGCTTGAAGAGCGGCTCGTTCTGCGTAATCTGATCGCTGAAAGCAGCCAGGCGCGGCGCCATCTCGCGCTGCACCACCTGAAACTCAGGCCCGTTCATAGTTGAACCAAAAACGCCGTAGATCGTGCTCACGCGATCGAGTGTCTGCCCGGCGCGCTCCAGTCCGACAATGGTGTTTTCAAAAGTTGGCGCGGCCGGGTCTTTGGCAATCCGATCCACATCGGCAAGATTCTCGGCTATGCCCGCTTCGAGCGCTGGCTTGAAGTCGGCGATCTGCACGTGGTCAAACGGCGGCACGCCACCGTAGGGACCTTCCCACTTCGCGAGCAGCGGATTCGGGGGTTGGGCTGGCTCGGCGAACGGTTGAGCGATTAGGGTCTGCATAGTTCTGGCGTCAGCCCTTGTTGTCGGTTTCAAGCTGCAGACGATCGTCAAAGCCGTCAGTAAAGTCACGAGCAGCAGCACACGGCTGCGAACGGTTAAGTCGCGCATAAACTTCTTCCTCATTTTCTAAGATGTTGAGAGACAACTATGCCCTAACTAAGCAGGAGAGATACTTTCAGGGGGCTTAGTATATTTGCGGAAGGAAGAGGATGTACAGGAGCGGCGACTGGGTAGTGGTGCACTCGGTTCGGGCGCATCGGAGATGCGCGACGAAGGTAGCCAGAGGTGCAACCTCTGGACCACACGTTATTTCAAATCTGCGCGGTGGAGCCGCGACCAGAATCTTTGCGCGTCTCGAACGCGCAAACACCATTATCTTTCCGCTACCAGAGGTTCCACGTCTGGCTACCTTCTGATCGCGGCTATGCCGCGAATATCGGCCTGACTAACGAGCTGCTACGCTGCTGAGAGTTCCAAAAGAGCCAACGTTAGGTCGTGCATAGTAGAAATTGCCTTGCATCTCCCAACGACCGACATTGAACTTGCGGCTGGCTCCGCAGTTAAGACATGTGCGGTAGCTTTGACCCTGACTTGAAAACGGCCGGCTCATTTCCCGGTGCCAACAACCAAACACACGAGCTACTAAACTGCCGATCGCGCCTCCCGGCGAAATGTTTTGTTTTCCCCTGAAGTCTTTCGCACTGATTGCCTGTTGCGTTTGCATCGTTGAACCTCTCTCTAAAATCCTGTTCACCATGCTAACGCGCACAAAGATGCGTGATAGGGCCACCGCACAGAAACAAATGTTGAGAACGTTTTGCACAAAAAGGCAAGAAGAGCGGGGGCGAGCCCGCCTTCCCGACCCGGAGACTCCCAAACTTTCTCAATTGCTTCGCATTGAAAGCCGTTCAAGTGGGTCACAATCTCAACTCCAATCAGCTCTGGGTGAGGAAGGTGGGCTTGCCCCCGCTCTTGCCTTTTTGTGCAAAGCCAAACACCACCGCACGACTCACGCTTCAGTCTGACTTATATTAAGATGTCGCCGTTAACTTCGAGCACCGAGAAGAGCAAAAATCGTTTGAGCCAAGAGTCGACCGACAACGTCACCCAGCTACTCATCGAGCTATCAAATGGCGATCGAGAGGCAGTTGATCTTTTGTTACCCGTCATCTACGATGAGCTGCGTAAACTTGCAGCAAATTACCTGCGTCGCGAACGCCCCGATCACACTCTTCAGCCGACGGCTTTGGTGCACGAGGCGTATATCAGGTTGGTGGATCAGACGCGGGTGAATTGGCAGAATCGGGCGCATTTTTTCGGCGTTGCCGCGCAAATAATGCGTCGCCTGCTGGTTGATCACGCGCGCAAGCACAACGCAGAGAAACGCGGTCAGGATTTTCAAAAGCTCTCCCTTGATGAAAACATCGACCGAGCCGTCGAACGCAGCTCCGAACTAATTGCGCTCGACGACGCTTTGAAAGCTCTGTTTGAGCTCGATGAGCGAAAGGCGCGCATGGTCGAGTTGCGATATTTCGGCGGCCTTTCAATTGAAGAGACTGCCGACGTGCTGGGTGTTGCGCCGACAACAATCAAGCGGCAATGGCGTTTTGCCAAGGCCTGGTTGTACGGTGAAATGCAAAAAACGTAGGACAGGCATTCCGGTCTGTCGTCGCTTTCGTAATAACTCGACCCATATAGCTCGACACAGATAGATAGACGAACAAGGAAGTAGGTCTCTCACTTGGACAGACAGGAATGCCTGTCCTTCGGCTCTATGACCCCCGAACGCTATCAACAAGTTGAAGCCATTTTTCAGGCGGTTCTCGATCTCGGTCCGGAAGAACGTGGTCGCTACTTAGCGGAGGCGTGCGCGCACGACGCTTCTCTAAGGAGCGACGTCGAGAGCTTGTTGTCACAGCATGACAGCTTCGGCGATATGCTGGAACAGCCGTTATATGGCGAAACGGAACTGAACGCCCTCGGCTCGCTCGAAGCACTCGCCGCTCCTGACGATATCGATCCCATGCTCGATCCCATGCTCGGGCGCCGGTTGGGTGCGTATCAAATCGAGCGCGAGATCGGACGCGGTGGTATGGGCGCAGTCTATGAAGCGATCCGGGTTGATCGTGAATTCAAGATGCGCGTCGCGATCAAGCTTGTTAAGCGCGGCATGGACACCGATTTTATCCTCCGGCGTTTCCGCACTGAACGCCAAATCCTGGCTGCACTCGATCATCCGCACATCGCCCGCCTGCTCGACGGGGGCACGACTACCGATGGCCTGCCTTACTTCGTGATGGAGTTTATTGAAGGTCAGCCGCTGTACCATTACTGCGATGCGCATCAGCTTAATATTTCCGAACGACTCAAGCTCTTCATGTCGATCTGCGATGCGCTCCACTACGCTCACCAGAAACAGGTCGTACATCGCGACATCAAACCGTCAAACGTTTTAGTCACCTCCGAAGGCGTGCCGAAGCTCCTCGATTTTGGTATCGCGAAGTTGCTCGATCCAGGTCTCGTTGGTGACATCACTCACGACCCAACTGCAACTGCAATGCGTCTGATGACTCCGGAATATGCTTCACCGGAACAAGTACAAGGCGCGCCAACGTCGCCTACCACCGACGTGTATTCGCTCGGCGTGTTGTTGTACGAACTGTTGACCGGTCATCGTCCCTATCGTTTGAGCAACCGGGCGCCTCACGAGATGGCGCGAGTCATCTGCGAAGAATCACCGGCGCCGCCAAGCTTCATCATTACTCGCCCGGAAGATCTGTTGCCGAAGTTTGTTTCAATCGGCGACGAAGCTACGACGCTCAAGCAGCTTTACTCAACGAGAAGCGCCACCGGTGAATCGTTGCGCCGGGATTTGTCGGGCGCGCTGGACAGCATTGTGATGAGGGCGCTCCGTAAAGAACCCGAATGGCGCTACCAATCCGCCGATCAGTTAAGAGACGACATTGCGCGCTACCTCGCCGGGGCGCCGATTTCCGTGTGGCCCGATTCTCCTTTCAGCGGACCGATGCGGAAGTCGCAACCGATCGCGACCGAGAATTCGTTGGCTGTACTGCCGTTGAAATTGCTCGACCTCCAATTCGGTTCCGATTCTGGGCCTGACTATTTGGGCACCGGGCTTGCCGACGCTTTGATAACGCGGCTCAGTGCGGTGCGGCGTTTCGCCGTCCGTCCAACCAATAGCGTGCTGCGCTACGGCGCTGACTCAGATCCAATTATCGCCGGCCGCGAACTCGGTGTTGCTTTCGTACTCGATGGCAGGGTCAGACGAGTTGAGGATCGCATCCGCGTTACGGTCCAGCTCTTGAGCGTGCTGGATGGAACCGCGTTGTGGGCGGGACAGTTTGATGAAAAGTTTACCGACGTACTGAGTTTAGAAGACGCGATTTCGTCCAGTGTGGCCGAAGCAATCATTCCCCACTTAACCGGCGACGAGCGGGTCCGTCTCGCCAAGCGCGGCACGAACAATGCGCAGGCCCACGAAGCCTACCTGCGCGGACGCTTCTACTGGAACACATTTACCGAAGACGGTTTCGCGCGGGCCATCGTCTGTTATCACCAGGCGATCGCGCTTGATCCCAACTACGCGCTCGCCTATGCCGGCATCGCAGCCTATTACAACTGGCTGGGCAGTTTTACAGTGCTGCCGTTTGCCGAATGTTCGGCGGCCGCATACGAAGCGGCCTCAAAAGCCGTGTCCCTTGAGCCAACGCTCGCCGAAGGCTATGCGGCGGTAGGACAAGCAATCCTCTGTCGCGACTTCGCCTGGGCCAGCGCCGAGCGACAGCTGCTGCATTCAATTGAACTCAACCCGAATTATTCGGCCGCCCGAATCTACTACGCGCTGCAACTCGGGATGGAAGGCCGCTTCGAAGAGTCGATTCATGAGGCCGAACTCGCGCGCGATTTGGATCCGTTGGCAATTATTTCGCGATTCACCGTCGTTTGGTGTTTGTATCACGCGCGGCGTTTTGATGAAGCCTGGGCTGCGTGCGAACCAACCGTCGCGGCGGAACCGAACAACCTCATGAATCTTTACGGGTCTAGCTTTCTGCTAAGTCGTATGGGTCGGCACGATGAAGCGATAGCCCACGCGCAAAGGTGTGTGGATGTGATGGGCAAAGCTTCACACACTCTGGGCCGTCTCGGCAGCGCCAACGCGTTGGCAGGCAACGTTGAAGCGGCTGAAGCAATACTTCGGGAGATGGAATCCATCGCCGCGCGCCGTCATATTTCCCCTTACCATTTGGCACTGGCGACCTGCGGTCTGAGGCGAACCGAGGAAGCTCTCGATCTGCTTGAACGCGCGCACGAAGTCAGGGATGCAAAACTTCTTTGGATGGCCGTTGATCCGGAACTTGACGCATTACATGGCCATCCACGCTTTAATGACCTGCTCCGGAAACTAAACCATCGGCTCGGCGCTCTGCCCACTTTGCCGGCGCGTTCGCTCTCAGGTGAAGAGTCGATTGCCGTGTTACCGTTCAAGATTCTTAGTTCACCTATTGAGAATACCGGAGACGAGTACTTAGGTATCGGCCTCACCGACGCACTGATCACGCGGCTCAGCAATGTGCAACGTTTGATTGTGCGTCCCACCAGCAGCGTGCTTCGTTATCGCGGTGCGGGCATCGATCCGCTCATCGCTGGACGCGACCTGAGCGTCAATTACATCGTCGAGGGTAGCCTGCAGCGGGCCGGTGATCGCTTGCAGGTTACGGCGCAGTTATTGAATGTAGAAGCCGGAGTAGTTCACTGGTCTGAAACGTTTGATGAAGACTCAACCGACGTGCTTCACATCGAAGACTCGATCTCGGAACAAGTAGCCAGCGCCCTGCTACCGCAGCTAACTCGCGACGAACAGAAACAACTCTCGAAGCGCGGTACTGACAGCGTCGCTGCGTTTGAATCCTATTTGCGCGGACGTTATTACTGGAATAGTTACACCGAATCCGGTTTAGCCAAAGCGCTCGAGTGTTACAACTACGCGATTGAAATCGATCCCCGCTATTCGCTCGCCTACACCGGCATCGCGGACTACTACAACTGGCTCGGCGTATTTGGTATTCGCCCATTTGCGGAAACTTCGTTGGCCGCCAAAGAAGCAGCCACCAAAGCGGTTAACCTGGATGAGACCTCTGCCGAAGCGTATAGCGCCCTCGGCTTTGCCACCGTCTGTCACGACTTCGATTGGGGCGTTGCGGAGGGACAGCATCGGCTCGCAATTAATCTCAATCCAAACTACGCCACCGGGCATAACTGGTACGGGTTCCATTTGGTGATGACCGGCCGCTTTGATGAGGCGATTCGAGAGATGTTGCGCGCGCGCGAATTGGATCCGCTCTCGCCGAGCATCATGCAAAGCCTGGGCTGGGCCTATTATCAAGCGCGACGAGACGATGAGGCGCTTGCGACCTATGAAATCATGGTCGACACAGCGCCCGACATGGCTTATGGCCTGGCAACGTATTCCTGGACCTTGAGCCATCTGGGTAAGGGCGTGGAAGCAGTTCAGAAAGCGGAACGAGCTCTGCAATTGTCGAGCGGCGGTCAGTTTTATGTTGCCGTGCTCGGTGGGGCGTATGCCGCCGCCGGTCGCTCCAGCGACGCGCGAGCCGCGCTGCAACGTCTCGACGAAATGTCAGCGACTGGATATGTTTCTCCTTACCTTCGCGCGATAATTCATGTTGCGCTGGGCGAACGAAAGCAAGCGCTCGATCTTTTGGCAGAAGCTTGCAGCCTCAAAGAAGGCTGGCTGGCTTGGCTGGCTGTTGAACCACGACTCGATTCGCTGCGCGCCGAGCCGGCCTTTGCCGAAATATTAACCAGCACAAAAAATCCAGCCGTCATTGCTATCGCGCAGCGCGCGCGCGCCGGCGCCGGAGCCAGACTGCAACCAGCCGCTGAACGAACTTCAATAACTTCACCGGTCCCGAGTCCGGCGCCACAAACCTTGGACAGCGCTAACGAAGAGGCGCGTCAGCTTTATACGGCCGGTCGCTATTACGCGACTCGACGTACTGCCGAAGGGATGCGACAAGCAATCGAGCGATTGAAGCGGGCCGTGGAACTCGATCCGGGATTTGCCCTGGCGTATGCAGAATTGGCGGACTGTTACGCGTTGCTCAATTGGTATGTCGAACCGCCGCCAGCAGGCGCGTGGGAACTTGCGAAGCAGGCTGCGTTGAGCGCAGTCGAGGCAGATCCGGAATTGGCTGAGGGACATTCGTCACTAGGATTTATTCGGCTTCATCACGATCGCGACTGGGACGACGCCGAACGAGAGTTACGTAAGGCAATTCAGCTTAAGCCCGGCATTCAGGTAGCGCATCGCTGGTATGCGTTCAGTTTATCGGCGATGGGCCGGCATGAAGAGGCCTTCGCTGAAATTGAACGCGCGCGGCAAATTTCGCCGCAGTCGCCAGTGCTCGCTACGGCAGTGGCCAACGTTCTCTTTCTCGCAGGAAGGTACGACGAAGCGATCGTGCAATCTCACAAAGCCCTTGAGTTGGATTCGGGAGCAGTCTCCGCTCATACAGTCCTGCGTTGGGCGTACGAGAAAAAAGGAATGCGAAACGAGGCGCTGTCGGCGTTTGAACAGGAACGCGTATTTGCCGGCGACACCCCAACTACGCACATAAAACGAGCAAGCGTGCTCGCTTCTGTTGGCAGAGAAGCAGAAGCCCGCGCGGTGCTTGAGGAGATTCTGAAGCGACGCGCAGAACAGTGGGTTTCAGCTTACGAGATTGCGATCGTTTACAGTTTGCTCGGCGAAGCAGACGCCGCTTTCCGCTGGCTCGCCATTGCCGAACGCGAACACGCAGTGGGCTTCACCTTCGTGCGCGTCGATCCACGTCTCGAAGCGCTGCACTCCGATCCGCGTTTCCACTCGTTGATCATCGGGCTGGATCGAACCATACCGTAGCTCGATCGAAATCACTCGGCAGAAGCCGTTAACGACTCAGCTTCGCTCCTCGCACAAAGCGGATGGCTACACCGGATAACATCAGCAACCCCGCACTTGCGCCGCAGGATCGCGGTATAATGGATACTTAGGCTCTTCCTTTCAACAAAGAATTGAAGATGCTTTTTGCATTTCAGATAGGAAAGAGGCTCACCATGAATCGTTGCCTGTATAAGATCCTCATCATCGTAGGATTATGTCTAACCGCGACATTTTCGTATTCCCAAGTTTCCAGGTTCACTCCGACTGCTGAAGATATCAATGCACGACTTGCACAGCTGGCGGAGCCTGAAAAGAATATTCCGGATAGCGAGATAATGCTGTACGAGGAGAAACGTAGGTCGGAAGACGAGATTGAAAAGTACAAGGCATTCTCACGCACACAAGAGGAATCTTCTAAAGAGAGCATTACTAACCTAAATAGTCTGAAGTCCTCGACTGATAAATTCTTTCAAGATTTGGCCGGCTTGAATTGCAGTTCGTTAGATGAAAAGAAGTTGACTGAAGTATTAGGAAATCTTAGTACTATTCAAAGAAACATTTTTCTGAATTTCGACGACCCTGATCCTTCTCAGAATCCATGGGAAATCGAGTTGGGCACAGAGGGTGAAAAACCTACAAAGCCTCAGACATGCCAAAAATTAAAGGATCTTGTTGGGATCAAAAAACAAGAACTAACGGCGGACATTGAGACTCGGAGTGGGAAGATTGCGAAAACTCAGGAAGAGAAGAAGAAATTGCAGGACCTCGCTGGTTTGCTAATTCAAGCTTTGCAGAAGCGTCAAGCTGCCCTACAAAACAAGTTGAGTAGTAAGGACTCCCAACAAGCCATTAGCAGCTCCCTCTGGCTAATTATTTTGGCCATCGGCGCGCTGAGCATCGGTACAATTTTGACTATTAAACTCTTTAGTCAAGAGCTTCAAATTGAATGGGTTACATCGGGTCAGGTAATACAATTTGTGACAGTGATGATCTTGCTAAGCGTAGTGATGGCGCTTGGACTCGCCAACATTCTCAAGGAGAATACCCTTGGAACTCTACTTGGTGGAATTGCTGGATATGTTCTTTCGCAGGGCGTGGGACGAGCGGCTGCCAGAGAGGTAAGTCGTCGACTTCATAATCAGCAAGATGGCGAGATAGGCGTTTCGTCGGCAGGAAGCCGTCCAACCTCGGCGGTATCAACCGATAAGCCAATAGCCCCAACCTCTTCCGTTTCGGAACCAGTTGTAAATGGCAGCTCTGTAAACAAAGAAGAGTAGCTATTCCATGATGGTGTAGGCGCCTGATCCGAGTGGGGACGTAAACCTCAAAGAGGTATTTTGCTCCAGTGTCTACCACCTGCGCCTAACAAGTCATTCCAGCAGCTCGCGGCGCGATAACAGTTTTCTCAGGCAATTTATTCATTCGGCTTGAAAGCTGATCGCGTGCCGCCCGCTAACTCAGACGTTCGGTGCCTTCCCTGACACTTCGAGACGACGTATATTCTCCGGTATGAGTTTCACGTTCGAGTGGGATGACGAGAAGGCGTTAGAAAATCTGAGGAAACACGACATTTCCTTCTCGGAAGCCTCGACGGTATTTGCTGATCCGCTGTCTCGGACAATTTCCCGAACCCTTACATTCAAAGATAGAAGACCGGTTGAGTATTTTGGGCGAGTCAGGCCTGCAACACACCTTGGTGGTGGTGCATACCCATCGTGAAGAGTCCATCAGAACTATTAGTAACTGGAACGCCACGGCGAGAGAGCGAAAAGATTATGAGCGAGGAAAAGAATAAAGAAGTTGAGATGTTGGATGAGTACGATTTCAGCCACGGGGCAATAGGTAAGTACGCGAAGCAGTACGCTGAGGACACCAATGTCGTTCTCTTGGAGCCTGGTGTCGCGAAGGTGTTCCGCGACTCCGCAGCGGTCAATCAAGCGCTGCGCCAAATCATCGAGCAGCGTTCGCAGTATTCCCTAGCGGCGGCATCGAACCAAGCCTCGCAGCTGACGGCGCGATAGCTTGGTTCTCAAGTAACCTTTATTCCATCAGCTTGAATGCCTGATCGTGCGCCGCAGCCGAAGGGCAGCGTTGGGCTGCTGAGAGGTGATCATTCGGTTGAACGAATCTGAGATTCAAGCAGCGGTCGAGCAGCATGCGACTCGAAACCGCGAATTGAAGAAATTGATCGAGAGCAAAGGCGTCGATCCTGCCTCAATCCGACTAATCGATCTGCACTTCTGGGCGTTCGGAGAGCGGGCAGCTAATAGTCTTGCGGGCGAATTCTTTTCCGAAGGCTGATGAAATCGTGTCGCCAAATCAGCCGCCTAATTTCAAACTGCGACACTGAAGCAAACACTATCGACAAAGAGAGGATCAAATCATGAAAAACTTGGGGTTCTTGCTGAAGTTCGTTGTCGTGCTTTCGATTTTGTTATCAGCCGTGGCGGTGGCGCAAGCACAGGCCACGCGCACGTGGGTCGCCCACGCGCCCACGGGCGATGATGCTAATCCTTGCAGCCGCTCCGCTCCGTGCGCCACTTTTGCCGGCGCCATCTCAAAAACAAGAGAGGGTGGAGAGATTGATGCTATCGATCCTGGCAGCTTCGGCTCGGTATCCATAACAAAAGCCCTTACGATTGACGGCGGTACCGGCGCCGGCTGGGCCGGAATCCTGGCCACGGAAGGGGCTAACGGCATCACCGTCAATGTAACCACAGGGACCAATGTTGATAATGCCGCGGTGGTTTTGCGCCACTTGACGCTTAATGGCGCCAAGGAGGGTCCCGGTACTGGCGGCGCTGTAGGTATTCAAGTTATCAAAGTCAGTGAACTGCATATCGACAACGTCAATATCGGGGGCTTCGTTTCTCAAGGAATCAACATCGACGGAGCTGATGCCGTCAACGTCTTTATTAATCATGTGAGCCTTAACCACGACACTACGGCAGTAAGGGTGAACACCGCAGCCGGATTCGTCGCCACCGCTTATTTGGACGATGTCAGCATTCAGGGAAATACCAACGGTCTGAACGCGGTGGCTAATGCATTTGCCGTCATTCGTAATTCCTATTTTGCGGAAAACAGAGGCGGGACTAACGGGGCCGTCAAAGTCTCTTCGGGCTGCACTGTTAGTCTGGAAAACAATATGTTCGCCGGCAATAATATTGCCGTGAATGTCGCTTCGGGCGGCACCGCAAATATTTCGAACAACAGTTTTTACGGCAACGTTGCGGCATTGTCAGGAACAGGCACCATCGCGACCGCAACCAATAGCAATAAGTTTGCCGCGAACGGATCTGATGGCGCCACGAACGTAACGATCACGCTGAAGTAACATCCTGACGAACATCCGCAGAGTCTCAATGTGAAACGGCGTCGTCGGATCTTAGTCAACATCAACCGCTGACGAATGATCAACTACTGTCCGATGCCCGGATCGGCGTCGAAGGAAGAGCAACGAGCCCCCAGGGCTGGGTGATACCAAAGGCGACGATCCGCTTCGTTAACAAAGCCACCAAACAAACGGCTGCCGTTGAAACCGACAACAGTGGGAATTACACAATATGTCTCTTAGCGGGAACGTATGACGTTCGAGCGAGCGCCAGGGGATACAAGCTGGCAAAGAGAAAATCCATCAAGGTTGACGCGGCCTCGAAGGCTAAAATTGACTTCGTGTTGAAGCAGGATGGCTCGGTCAATGTAGATCGCTTCTATCCGTAACTTAAAGCAAAATCGAAACGCGCCGCATAACACAGCCTTGCAGTTGACGCGGGACAGCATGCTTCCAAAGTAGTCTCATCCAGCCCGCTTGAATGGCGATCGCGCGCCAGCTGAAGGCCGTCGTTGGGCTTTCCTTGGGGTCGGGTTATTTTCATTCCAAAGGTGTTTCCATGAAATTATCGCGTCGCACTTTTACCAGCAGTATCTTCGGTTCGCTGCTGACATTCGCACTCGTCAAGAGTCTGGATCAGGTTAATGTGCTTGCCACTCCTGTTAAGCCTATCGTTAGGAAATGGCTGATCGAGATGGAACAGGTGACTGAGCAGCTGCGGCAGGGAAAGGTAAAAACGATTGAGTGGCAGAGTCAAATTGAGTCTTTACTGTCTCGCGTCGACTTGAAAGATTTATTGTCGGCAATTGATTATGAGCGACTAGCGAAAACCGCCGTCTTCCCCGAAGATCATGAATCAGCCGCAGACGTTGATTTTTCTCGCAACGAAGGCCTGCCCACGGAACTAAGCTTTGCGCCCTATTTTTATGCGATGAGAAGAGGAGCTGCGATAGTGCCGCACGGTCATCGGAATATGACTTCAATGCATATGATGATCAAAGGTCAAGCTCAGGGCTGGCAGTTCGAGCGCGTCTCTGATGAAGCGCAATACGTAACGATTAAGCCGACGAATGACAAGGTACTTGAGGTTGGCGCGGTTACAACAGTTTCCGACGAGAGAAATAATATTCACTGGTTCAAGGCGTTGAGTGAGCCGGTGTTTATGTTCAATATCGGAGTGTTCCGCCTCAATCCGTCCAAAGACTTCAGCGGCAGGGATTATGTCGATCCATTGGGTGGCGAGAAATTGAGAGATGGATTGATCCGAGCGCGGCGTTTAGAAGTGAAGGAAGCATATAAGCTCTACGGAAAATCCTAAAACGGTGAAAAGGGCACGTGGACGTTTAACTGTACGCGTGCCGAACAAGCCTTGCAGTTGACGTGATAGCATAGTTCTTAAGTGTGTTCTTCGTTCAGATCGAGTGCTGTCGCGCGCCGCAGCTGGAAGCCATCGTTATGCCGCTTCGCTAAACAAAAAGAGTTGGATTGACATCGCCCAAAACCATGACAAAGCCTGTTAACACATCGTTTGCTCAACGCCGTATCCACCCGCGTATTCCATTCTCCCTTGACGTAGACTGGGGCAAGACGCGCGCCTGCGTCGAGACGGGCCGAGTGACAAGCTTGAGCGTCGGCGGCTGCTTCATAGAAACGCCACTGGAGCTTGCTGAAGGGAAACCGCTCTACATACGCCTTTTATTGGCCCCCGGAAGCGAGCGCGTTAACGAAGGCCTGGTCCGGGGCGAGGTCCTTTACCATCTGCCCAATCAGGGTTTGGGGGTGGCGTTTAAGAAGTTGCCGGTCGGATACGGAAAGCACATCGAAGACATAGTCGAATTTCATTTGAGCAACGACGAGGACGAATGAACTTCGCCCTTACAAGTCGTTGTTGACAACAAGAGCTCTCTTCTAAAACGGTAGAGAACGTACGCAAGAGACGACAATGGAACTCGAAATCGCTAGCGTCAAAGAAATTCTTATCCGCACACCCACCACACTGAATTCCCTGCTGCGCAATCTTCCCGACGAGTGGATCCAGGCAAACGAAGGCCCGGAAACCTGGAGTCCGTTTGATGTTGTGGGTCACCTGGTACACGCTGAAGAAGCTGACTGGATTCCGCGGGCCCGGATAATTTTGGAAGAGGGCGAGACTGCCACGTTCAAACCTTTCGATCGTTTCGCGATGTTTGAGAAATCACGAGGCAAGAGTTTGAGCGCGCTGTTGGACACATTCGAGCTGCTCCGAAAAGAAAACTTAACGTCGTTAGAGCAAATGAATCTGACGCCGGCAATGCTGGAAAAGCGCGGCACGCATCCTGAGTTCGGCTTAGTTACGCTGAGTCAGCTGCTGTCGACCTGGGCGGTGCACGACCTCGGTCATATCGGACAGATTGTTCGCGTTATGGCTAAGCAATACGGCGAGGCAGTCGGACCCTGGCGCGCGTATTTACCTGTACTGACCAGGTAGTTTTGGCAACGCCAATCTGACAACTGCATCCAAGCAACTGCGCAACTAAAACTAATATCCAAATCACGTCGCTGACTAAACTGCTTCGATCAAACGTCGAACCACTTGGAGGAGACGCCCAATGTTTTCTCATTCGCGCATCACGCTGACCACTAATCGTCGTCCATTCTTTTCGATCGCAATAGTGCTCGTCGCTCTATTGTTTTCTTTATCCGTCGCTTATGCGCAGGAGATTCCCGGAGTAAGCTGGGTGGGCATGGTCGGCAATGAAGAGATATCCGGACGCATCTTCTATCCGCCTGGAGACCATACCGCGGCGCGCCCCGTCGTTAAGCTGCGGAGTTCAAGTTCAATGGAATTGACTGGAGTGCTTGATAGCGACGGCAGGTTCCGCTTCATACATCTAAGACCCGATCAATATACCGTTGTTATAGATGGCGGCGACCTCTACGAGAAGGTGTCCGAGATGGTCACGATCGGCACCGCCGGTCCGGTTCCAGCCCAGGGCAACCCGTTTGATTACGCTATCCCGTTTGTTTTTGAGGTTCAAATCTATCTCACGCCCAAGCGGTCAAATAGTGCAGCGAGCTTACCTGGAACTCCGAACCCTGCGCTCGCCGGCGTGCCTGCGGCCGCGCGAGATCTGTTCAACCAGGCGCTCGAATTTGCACACGAAGGCAAGAGTTTGAAAGCTATCGAGCTACTGCAATCAGCGGTTAGCCAGGCGCCCAAATTTACGCTTGCCTACAATGAATTGGGAGTACAGTTTCTAAAAGCTGGAAAAGCGGACAAAGCGGCCGCGGCGCTCAAACAGGGGCTCGCGATTGCTCCAGAGGATTTCACCCTCTGCTTGAATTACGGCATCGCGCTTCTGAATCTGAAAGATTTCAACAACGCCGAAACTCAATTGCGCCTTGCAATCCAAAAGAACGGATCTTCGCCGGTGGCCCACTTCTACCTGGGCTTAGCGGTGATGAATGAGAAGAAGTTTGACCTGGCCGAGGCGGAATTTGAAACAACCATCAAGAATGGTGGCGAGAAATTAGCGCTGGTGCATAAGTATTTGGGCGGAGTCTATTGGCGAAATACTCATTACAAGCAAGCTGCAGACGAACTGGAGAAGTACGTGACGCTGGAGCCAAAGGCCCCTGACGCCAAAAAAATTCGCGACACGATCAAACAGCTACGCAACCGAAGTTAATCATCGCGCGGCTTGCTGCAGGTTGAGGCCGGTAGTTTAGAGTTCAAACTTTAGCTTGTGCTGGCCGTCGACAGCCTAAAGGCTGAACTCTGAACTACTGGCCTTAAACCCACGAGAGAGGTGTCAGGTGAAATGAGAACAAGAATGGCAAAATTAAAGCTGCTGGTTGTCCTCGCAGTTTTGTTTCTCGGCTTCACTACGAAGGCGACCGCGCAGGAAACAGAACTAAAGTGGTTTGGTCACGCGGCTTTTTCCATCAACACGCCAAGCGGCAAAGTTCTCTTGATTGATCCGTGGATTACAAATCCGGCGAACCCGGATACTAAAGGCGAGAAGGACCCGTTTCTGGCGCTGGCGAGAGTTGATTACATACTGCTCACGCATGGCCATCGGGATCACGTCGGCGATGCCGTTGAAATCGCAAAGAAGACCGGGGCCGTGCTCATTTGCAACCCGGAACTCGCGGCAAACCTGGTGAAGCTTGCGGGTTTCCCGAGTAAGTCTGCCGAAACCGATGACATCATGGGTATCGGCGGCGAAATTCAAATTGCTGACGGCGAAGTGACGGTTGCGATGACGCCGGCGGTTCATTCAAGCAGCGTCTTCAATCCCAAAGCCGGGCCAAACGAACCTGAACGCGCCTACGGGGGAAACCCTGCCGGGTTCGTCATAATGATAAAAAACGGTCCGACAATTTATCACTCGGGCGACACCGCCTACTTCAAAGACATGGAAACGATCGGCGAGAGCTATTCGATCGACGTGGCCTTGCTGAACATTGGTGGACACTTCGGCATGGAACCCAGGATGGCGGCAAAGGCCGCCCAGTCCGTGCGCGCGAAGCTGGCAATCCCGCAGCACTTCGGGACGTTTCCCGGTATCGTACAGAAGGCTGACGGATTTGCAGCTGAACTCAAGAAGTTGAAGCTTAACTTTTATGAAATGAAACCCGGCGAAACCATTGCGTTTCGCGGAACACAGATGATTAACGAAAAATGAAGTTCGTCGGGAGAAACTGAAATGGCAACAGCAATGGAACTAGATCGATCTGACCGGGCGACTTTGGAGCGGCTCTACTACTCCCGGTTCTAACTACAGCGTTACTGCCTGTCCAGTGCGCGCGGATTCATAGATCGCTTGCACAAGCGCAACGCTGCGCCGTCCTTCCACCCCGTCACAAAGTGGACGGCCATTCGTTTGGATAGCTCGCAGAAAATCCTCCAGCAGCTTCTTGTGCCCGCTCACATCAGACAAAACCGGCGACGTGGCGCTCGGGTTTGAGTCTTTACTCACCGGCAGCAGATCAATGTTAGCGTTCCGCAGGTCAGCAGCAACGATGCGATCGTGCTCAAGCACAATCGTGCCTTCGGTACCGGTCAACTCCAATCGACGCGGATAGCCTGGATAGACTGAAGTCGCGGCTTCCAGCGTTCCGATTGCTCCGTTTGCGAATTCGAGCGTGGCGACCACCGTGTCTTCTACCTCAATCTCGTGCAGGGCCGTTGCCGTTCTGGCCGAGACGCGCGTCACGTCGCCCATCAACCACAGCAAAAGATCAACCGTGTGCACACCCTGATTCATTAACGCGCCGCCGCCATCAAGTGCGGCAGTGCCACGCCAACGCGAACCGCTGTAATACTCCGGCGGGCGATACCATTTCACTCGCGCTGAAATCAACATCGGCGTTCCCAGCGTCTCCGTTAACAACAGACGCTTGAGCCGTTGAATGTCGGGCGCAACGCGATCCTGAAAAAATACGCCAAGCTTTACACCTGCTTGAGCGCAATGATTCAAGAGTGCATCAACGCGTTCGGTTGTGATGTCTACCGGCTTTTCAACCAGCACGTGCAGGCCGCGTTTGGCTGCGGCAATTCCCTGCTCTGCGTGCAGACCTGAAGGACTGCCGATTAGCACTACGTCAAGCGGATCATGATCGAGAAACTCAGCAAGCGTGGCGTAAGCTCGAGCCCCAAACCGTTCCGCGAGACGGCTCGTCTTGCCTTGGTTTTCACCATAGACGGCGGCAACCTCCACTCCATCCGTCTCGTGCGCAGCGCGTGCGTGAGTTTCGCTAATACTGCCGCCGCCGATTATGCCCACGTTGATCATTTTGGAGTGCGGTGACCTGTCACCGCTTTGGTGGGCTGCGACCTGTCGCAGCCAATTTTTAGATCACGAGCAAGGAGGGGGACCATCAAGCATTGCGGAGAAAGCGCCGACAAGTCGGCGCACTCCAAAGTTCATCTACCCAACCAACGCGACTTTGCCGTCAAGTCTAGAGTTGTCGAGGATCATTGCGAGTCTGCGACTTTAGCTTCGAGGAAGTCTTCCCTTAGCGGGGTGAAGATATCAATGAGCACAACTTCTTCGTCCATCATCGTCGCGCCGTGCAGACAGTTTGAAGGAAAGTGGAGCACATCGCCGGGCACTGCGATTCGCTCGACACCTTCGACAAAAAACCGCACGCGACCGCTGATAACCATCGACGTCTGTTCGTGTGGGTGAGTGTGTTCCGGCGTCACCAGGAAAGGCGCGAAGCGGAAACGGCAAATCATCAGACGTTCGCCAACCACCATTTGTCGCTCGATACCAGCGGAAGGACGTTCGATTGGAACGCTGGACCAGTTGACGTGTTGTGCGCTACCCAGTAGCGGCGTAAGCGTGTTCTCTGTTGCTGTTGACATATCAGAATTATTTTTTGACGACGGCCGCTTCGAGGCCGGAACCACCAGCCGCATATTCGGGTTGCACGTTCACGACGCCAAACTGACGGTCTTCGCCTTCACGTACTGCCGCCATCATCCATAGAAAATTTATCTGCGCTCCAGGTGCGGCAACGTTTGGGTGATAGCCCTTGGGCATTAATACGCAATCACCTTCGTGCACTACCTGCATCAACTCCGGCTCGTTAGGATTGGTGTAAACAAACTGCACCCCCCAGGACGGCGCCGGCATGTCGATATACAAGTAAGCTTCTTCGAGCATGCGCGAGTGTTCGTGCGGTGGCCATGAAGTCCAGTTACCGGGCGTTGAAAAAGTGACGCCGGCCATGATGCGCCCAGCCTCAACATTTGCACCAATCAGAACGTTGAGATCACGCTCGGCGGGTGGTTTGCCGGCAGCAACGTGCAGTTTCGGATCTTTGCGCACATCGGAAAAGGCCACAAACTTCAGCGGGTAATGGTTCGCAACCGGCGCGGAAATTTCCGCCAGATCACATCCATCATCACCCGCTGCTTGCACCTCGATGTCTGAGTCGCGCGGAATGTACAAAGCGTCGTAGCGAGTCAGTTGGAAACTCTCGCCACTCGTTGTTACTTTCGCAACACCGCTGAGGCAAACGAGTCCGGTCTCGTGCTCGTCGTTGTCGAAACTAACCGGCGCGTCCCGCGCGTCCAGGGTTATGCGGCCATAGTGCAGGTAACGTGCAGCGGACGTGCCGGGCGCTACTGCATTGCGCCGGCCTTTGCCCTGATGGGTAGCAGGGACAAAACATGTCTCGCGTTTAATCTCTGTCGTCAGTTGATCGTTCACTCGAACCTCCAAACTTCTCTCTATTCGCGTTCTGTCATCACATCAAGACACAACTGTCCGAAGCCAATGAATCATTGCTCACGATTCCAATCGGTTGGCCTTAAAAGGTCGCAAACAGCAAACAGTGATTGCGACGCGTAGCGTCGGTGTGAATTTAGTCCAGCCTCTCAAGGCTGGGATCACGTCGTGCCTTAAACCACTCGTCGCGTCAGCGACGCAATGAAGACAACTCCCAGCAATTTCATTCCGTCGCGACGCGACGCGACGGACGGTGTTGGGTCATTTATTGTTCCCGGCCTCGAAGGCCGGGCTAAATTCATATCGACGCTACGCGCCGAACTTTTGCAGGGCCGCTACGCTAGAGGGAAACTGTTTGTTCAGCCCAGAATTGAAACTCGCGATGCTTGTGCTCTTCGGCTTTCGCCAAAGCCTCGCCGCTGGCGACTTTTCTCACTTGCTCAAAGACGCGCGCACCGACTTCGTCGATGGTCTCGGTGCCGTCGATCACTCCACCGGCAGAAAGATCGAGATCGCGTGACATCCGTTCGAAGACTGCTGTGTTGGAAGCCAATTTGATTACGGGGGTGATCGCATTGCCGATAGTCGTGCCGCGGCCGGTGGTGAACACCACAACTGTTGCGCCGGCGCCGACCAAACCGGGAGTTGACTCCTGATCGTAGCCGGGCCCCTGCATCAAATGGAGTCCGTGACACTTCGGAGTTTCAGCGTATTCAATCGTGCCCTCCACCCGCGTAGTTCCGGCCTTCGACATCGCCCCTAAACTCTTTACCGTAAGGTTAAGTAAACCCCCGGCGATATTCCCCGGACTCGGATTCTGATTGAGCACGGCGCCAAATTTAGAAGCGTACTCTTTGTACCAGTCCACCAAACGATAGATTGAGCGGCCGACCTCGGCGTCTTTAGCACGGTTCGCGAGAATGTGTTCAGCGCCACAGAACTCCGGGACCTCTGTGATCAGGACGGTGCCGCCGGAGCGAATCAACGTATCTGCGGCGCGACCCAGCGACGGGTTTGCCGAGATTCCTGAGAAGCCATCCGACCCGCCACACTTCACTCCCAACACCAATTCGCTCACCGGCACTTCCTCGCGCACCGTGCGATTAACTTCAGGCAACATCTTGCCAACTTCTTCGAGGCCAAGCTTGATGGCCGCTTCAGTGCCGCCAACTTCCTGAATGCCGATCTTAGCAATGGGTTTGTTGAACGACTTCTCACGCTTGAGCAGGTATCGCTCAACAAAGGCAAGGTTCGTCTTCTCGCAACCAAGATCCATCAAGATCACACCGCCGACATTCGGGTGATCGGCGTAGTTCGAAAGCGTTCGCAACATCACATCGAGCGTTGAGCCGTCCTGACAGCCGCAGCCCTTGTTGTGCGGAATTGCCACCACGCCGTCAACGTTCGGATACTTCTCGCGGTTGTAGAGCATGAACTCAGCCATCATTGAGATCTGCTGAGCTTCGTGGCTCGCACACATGCTGGTTGGCACTATCAAGACATAATTGCGCGTGCCGGTACGTCCATCGGGACGGCGAAAACCCTGGAACATCGCGCGCTGTTCAGCAGGAATGTATTCAGGCGCCGGAGTTGATAGATCCTCGGGCAATTCGCGGATAACCGGCACGTCATTAGACATGTTGTCATGGCTAATTTGACTACCTTCGTCGATTCCCAGAGAAGTGCCGATCGGCTGACCGTACTGCAAAACGAATTCGCCGACGGGAATGTCGCGTATAGCAAAACGGTGCCCGGGTGGAACGGCGGCACTCACGCGAATCACTCGACTGTCGGCGAGCATCACTTCCAGACCTGGCTGCGTCTCACGCTTGACGACCGCCAGGTTGTCTCTGGGATCAACGACGATTGCGTATTCGGTTATCGGCGTTGCGATGCAAATAGTTGACATAGAGTCACACGTTCAGGATTCGCTCTAGTTCTGCAATACATCCGCGAGAATCAGCGATCGAATGTTGCCATGAAGACGCAACCACAGCCCGGGATTCTCGTCGAGTTGCGCAGCTCGCACAGCAGGATCAGTCGCGATATCAGTTTCCAGCACGCGTCGATAGCTTTCCGTTTTCCCCGGTGCGGTGCTCGCATCCACTATCGATTGCACGATTCTTCTCGCCTTAAGAATCGCCGCTGGTCCGAGCGTAAGAATGTGCGTTGCTGATCGGCACTCTTCCTCGTCAGCTGTAGAGACTATGCTTCCGCCCACCTTAAACTTCTTAATGTGGTGTTCAAGTATGCTTGCAGAAATTGGAATCACTCCGGCCAGATCCGAAGCCGCGGCTCCCGATCCCGGTTTGATGTAAGCGAGATGGGATGCAGCGCCAGCCTCAGGTCCCAATCCGAGAAAGAATATGTCGATGCCTCCCAGAGACTCTAGCTGGTCCAGGTATCGCTCCAGACCGGCTTCCAGATCTTTCGTATCCGTCTGCATCGGCGTAAAACTCTTCACCTTCTGAAAAAAGGCGCTGCCAAGCAGTCGTTCGAAATCGCGCACAAAGCTTAAGCTGTTGTCCATGCGCATTGGCGCCAGGGCATCCTGAGTGAAAACGTGAAGGCGGCTGAGCAACGTATCTATTTCACTCGTCTTCGCGAGCTTGCCGAGCAAACGATACAAAGCCTGCGCGCCACGACCACCGAGCAGGATGATAACCAGGTCGCCATCTTTGCCTGCAGCAGCGCGTTGAATTTCCTCAAACTGAGCCTGACCGACGGCCTCTTCTGACTCCATCACCTCATACTTGAGCTCGTGAGCCGCCCGAGCTGCGGAGTTATCGGTAGCCAACCAAACGTTGGCGCCAATGACCCGGCGTGTCAGACTGCTTAGTAAGGTGGTAGACAAGATTTGTTTCCTGTTGGCTCAAGCAGCGATCCCGTGCTGCTAACGGAAGGAACTCGCGGGAATGACAATCCCCCTAGGAGTCGAACTGGTCAAACCATTATCGCGTTTGCATCCGAAGTATTTACCACATCACTACGCTCAAGGCAAGCACAATCCTATGACAGCGCCGCGAAAACTATGACGATAAACCCGTGGCTAACTTGAAGAAAAGAACTTGACGTCGACTGTCCAGGGGTGTTACACAGTGCTGCCTAATCCGAGTAATTGGTAAGACCTTTAAACTTTGTATTCGATTTTCTCTGAACTTTGAAGAAGGACGAAGTGTAGATGAACTATCCTCCGTTGGATCTGAATGGCAAGGTGGCCGTCGTTATCGGAGGCACCTCGGGCATTGGTCGCGCGATCGCGCACGGATTAGCGCAAGCGGGCGCGGACGTGGTCCCAACGTCGCGCCGCGCCGAACAAGTGGAAACAGCTGCCGGCGAAATTGAAACGCTGGGGAAACGGACGCTCCGTCTAACTTCCGACGTTTCCGATCGCGCTTCTTTGCAACGCGTCCTCAAAGAAACTGTAGCCGCCTTTGAGAAGGTCGATATCCTGGTTAATTCTGCCGGCCGCACCAAGCGCGCTCCGACAATCGATTTTCCTGAAGCGGACTGGAACGCGATTTTCGATACCAATCTCACCGGCACCTTGCGCGCCTGCCAGGTCTTTGGGCGACACATGATTGAGCGCCGGTATGGCCGCATCATCAACATAGCTTCCCTTTCAACTTTCGTAGCGCTTTATGAAGTCGCTGCGTATTCAGCCAGCAAGGCGGCCGTAGCGTCACTGACAAAGTCCCTGGCAGTTGAATGGGCGGCGCATGGCGTTTGTGTTAACGCGATTGCTCCCGGTGTATTTCGCACCGCACTCAATCAAAGATTGCTTGATGAATCGGAACGTGGTCGTGAATTTTTATTGCGTACGCCAATGAAGCGATTTGGGAACGTCGAAGAGTTAGCGGGAGCGGCAGTCTTTTTGGCATCTGATGCGGCAAGCTTCGTGACGGGCGAGATTCTTACCGTGGACGGCGGCTTTTTGGCGAGCGGAGTCAACCAATGAGGGGAAAAAGGGTAAGGGGTAAATCGGCCGCGAACGCAGATTGCTGATTGCTGCTTTATTGACAGAGGTTTCGCTACACCGACACTGTGACCAAAAGCGAAGAGCTCACCGTTAAGACCGCCCGCGTTGTAGAGATGCTCGCCGCAAATAATCTCGGCGGAGTGATCGTTAGCGCGCAACACAACTTTTCCTGGTTAACCGCCGGCAGGACAAACGGAATCGACTTCAGCCGCGAAGCTGGCGCCGGGGCGCTGCTGGTTCGAAACGACGGGAAACGCTTTGTGCTTGCGAACAGCATTGAAATGCCGCGCCTGCTCAACGAGGAACTGGCAGATCAAGACTTCGAGCCGATCGAATTCTCATGGGAAGAAGAAAAGGCTTCTCCGAATTTTTTCGTCGCACGAGCCCTTAGCTTGCTAAGGAACGGCGCGACACTTGGCTCTGACATCGGCATTGGTTCTGACGTCGTGATCATTGAAACTGCGCTCGCGCGCTGCCGGTATCAGTTGACGACTTCTGAGATCAAAAGATTTCGCTCAGTCGCCAGCGACGCGGCCGAAGCCATTGCGAAACTGATCCGAACGCTTGTACCGGGAGAAACAGAGCGTGAGATTGCGCAGCGCGTAAGCGACGCACTTGCAGCTCACAACCTGTACGCGGTTGTAAATCTGGTCGCGGCCGATGAGCGAATTCAGAAGTATCGCCATCCGGTTCCGACCGACCGCCGCTGGGAAAAACTTGTGATGATCGTCGTTTGTGCGCGACGCGGAGGATTGATTGCTTCTCTCACCCGCATCGTGTCGAGCGACCACATTTCGGATGAACTTCGCCGGCGAACTTTAGCGGCCGCTCGAGTGAATGCGCAGCTAATGGCTGCGACGCAGATTGATGTCAGCGGCGCCGATCTCTATCGGATTGCAGCGCGCGCCTACGCCGCCGAAGGCTTTGAAAACGAGGAACGACTGCATCATCAAGGCGGGGCTTCGGGCTATCGCGCTCGAGACTGGGTTGCGCACCCAGCCAGCGAGGAGCGCGTGCAACTTAGCCAGGCCTTTGCCTGGAATCCTTCGGTAACGGGCACAAAAGTGGAAGAGACCTGTATTGCCTTTGCCGCTGGCGTGGAAGTTTTGACTACGACTTCTGACTGGCCGCAGATACCGGTTCGAATCAACGATCGTGAGTATCTCTCCCCTGACATCCTGGTTTTGTGACGACGAAGTTCTTGCAGTTAACCTGAGGTAAGCGAACATGGCTGATACCAGTAAAGCTGTACTGGATTCGACGGCTGCCGCCCTGGTTCCTGTCCGCGGTGTTGCGGGATCCATCGGGCGTTACCGCTGGGTGATTTGTGCGCTGCTGTTTTTCGCTACCACGATTAACTACATCGATCGTCAGGTGCTTGGCTTCCTCGCTCCAGATCTACAACGCGCCATCGGTTGGAACGAGGCCCAGTATGGCTGGATCGTAACCTCGTTCACCATGGCCTACGCGCTCAGTCTGCTGGTGATGGGGCGAATAATCGACTGGCTCGGCACTCGTAAAGGACTCTCGCTGGCGGTTATTGTTTGGAGCCTCGCGGCCATGGCGCATTCGCTGGCGTCGTCCGCGATCGGATTCGGGGTCGCGAGATTTGGACTCGGCCTTGGTGAAGGAGGCAACTTTCCGGCGTCCATCAAAACTGTCGCCGAGTGGTTTCCGAAGAAGGAGCGCGCGTTCGCCACCGGAATCTTCAATGCGGGTTCCAACCTTGGACCGATCATTGTCCCGCTCACGGTTCCCTGGATTGTTTCGCACTATGGCTGGCATGGCGCCTTCATCGCCACCGGTGCCCTGGGTTTCCTGTGGTTGTTTTTTTGGTTGCCGGTCTATCGTCGACCCGAAGAGCATCCGCGGCTCTCGCCGGCTGAGTTAGCTCATATAAAGAGTGATCCGGCGGAGTCAGAAACAAAGATTTCATGGCTGAAGCTGTTGCCACACCGCCAGACCTGGGCGTTTGCCATCGGCAAGTTCATGACTGATCCGGTTTGGTGGTTCTATCTATATTGGTTCGCCAAGTTTCTCGACACGAATTATCACATTAGCCTAAGACAACTAAGCATTCCCGTGATCGTTGTTTATGTGCTGGCGGATTTCGGCAGCGTCGGTGGGGGCTGGCTATCGTCAAGCTTGATCAAGCGCGGCTGGACCGTCAATAAGGCGCGCAAAGTCACGATGCTGATTTGCGCTATCTGCGTTGTGCCGGTGGTGCTGGCATCGTCCATTCACAATATGTGGATTGCAGTGATGCTGATAGCAGTGGCGGCATCAGCGCATCAGGGCTGGTCGTGCAACATGTTCACGATGGCGTCTGATATGTTTCCACGCCGGGCTGTCGGCTCCGTTGTCGGCATCGGCGGGATGGCCGGAGCCATCGGCGGGTCGTTGTTTGCCTCCATCACCGGTTATGTACTACAAGCTACCAACAGTAATTATGTGCCAGTCTTTATAGTCTGCGGTTTCGCTTACCTGGTCGCGCTCGCGATAATTCATTTGCTCGCGCCAAAACTGGAGCAGGCGAACGTTTAACTCGCTGAACACAAATCAACCATGCCCACATCCTTGCCAGTTAAACCAAAGCGCGATTGCCGTTGGGACTGCGTCTCGCTCGGCGAAGTTATGTTGCGTCTCGATCCCGGCGACCGCCGGATTCACACCACTCGCGAGTTTCGTGTTTGGGAAGGCGGCGGGGAGTACAACGTCGCGCGCGGACTCAAGCGTTGCTTCGGACTTGAGACTGCGCTGGTCACCGCGTTCGCCGATAATCCGGTGGGACGCCTGGTGCAGGACTTGATTTACCAAGGCGGCGTCGATCAGTCACACGTTCGCTGGGTCAAGTACGACGGAGTCGGGCGCGAAGTGAGAAATGGTTTGAACTTCACTGAGCGCGGGTTTGGAGTACGAGCTGCACTCGGTTGTTCCGATCGCGGCCACACCGCGGCCTCTCAGCTAAAGCCCGGTGATATCGACTGGGAGAAGATTTTCTCCGAGGAAGGTGCGCGCTGGTTTCACACCGGCGGCATCTTTTGCGCGCTTTCCGAGACAACACCTGCTGTTGCCAGGGAAGCCATGGAAGCTGCCAGGCGTCATGGAGCAATCATTTCTTTCGATCTGAATTACCGCGACAGCCTCTGGCAAGCGATCGGCGGTAAGCCGCGCGCACGCGAAGTGAACCGCGAACTCGCGTCCCTGGTCGACGTGATGATCGGAAACGAAGAAGACTTTACCGCTTGTCTGGGCTTTGAAGTCGCGGGCGTGGATGAACATTTTTCAAAGCTCGACGCTGGCAACTTTCGCAAGATGATTGAGCGCGCCGTAGCCGAGTTTCCTAATCTGAAAGTGGTGGCAACTACGCTGAGAAACGCGACCACCGCGACACTCAACGACTGGGGCGCAGTCTGCTACTTTGATGGCGAGCTCTTTGAAGCGCCTGCGCGCGAGAATTTGGAGATTTACGATCGCATCGGCGGCGGCGACAGTTTCGCGTCGGGTCTAATTTACGGGTTCCTGATGAACAAAGGCGCGCAGTGGGCAGTTGAATGCGGCGCCGCGCACGGCGCTTTGGCAATGACCACGCCTGGCGATACGACGATGGCGACGCTTCGAGAAGTCGAACGAGTGATGAAGGGCGGAAACGCGCGAGTGGCGCGGTGACTTTTTTGATGAACAAGACTGAAGTTCTTCAACGAATTTATGAGACTGGTTTAATACCGGTCGTACGCGCGGAATCAGCCGAGCTTGCGATCCAGGCTGTCGAAGCGATCAAGGCTGGTGGTATTCACGTGCTGGAAGTCACCATGACCGTGCCGGGCGCTGTCGGAGTAATTAAAGAGCTGACGAATATGTTTGGAGCCGAAACCGTAGTCGGCGCCGGTACCGTACTCGACCCGGAAACGGCAGAGCAGTGCATGCAAGCGGGTGCGCAATTCGTGGTCAGTCCCGCGCTCAGCGAAGACACGATAGCGTTTTGCCGAAAGCACGAAATAGCTATTTTCCCTGGCGCGCTGACGCCAACTGAAGTTGTACGGGCATGGAAAGCGGGAGCTGATGCGGTGAAGATTTTTCCCGCCAGCGCAGTTGGCGGCGCCAGCTATCTCAAATCACTGAAAGCGCCGTTGCCGCAAGTTGAATTGATCCCGACGGGCGGCGTCTCGCTGGCGACGGCAGCAGCGTTCATCGCAGCTGGTGCCTTTGCGCTTGGTGTTGGCGCTGACCTCGTGGACGTAAAAGCGATTCGATCAGGAAATGCGCAAAAGGTAACCGAGGCCGCACGTGCTTACTTGGCGGTGGTGAGCGAAGCCCGAAGTTCTATGTCGATTTAGTGGAGCAGTTTTGAGGTTTAGGAGATCTGGTCTAAACGCTCTCGGACACTTCAGACGAGAAGGTGATAGGACCATCGGCCTCTTCCGCTTCCTGCGCCTTTTGCGCCAGCATCAGATGGTCGCGCATCGCGTTGCGGGCAGCTTCAGAATCGCGCTCGCGGATGGCGCGGTAAATATGCCGGTGCATCTCCGCTGATTCTTTCAAATCTTTGGCGCGCTTGACGGTCTTCCTTCTTACGTCGAAGAGAATCGTCGCCACCATATTCATCAGCGAGGTTAGGATGCGATTGCGCGACGCCGACGCAACGGCCTGGTGAAAGCGCATGTCGTGAACCAGAAACTGTTCGGGATCATCAAGCGAAGCGTACATGCCGGCAATCTCTTCTGATAACAAAGCCATGTGCTCGCTGGTTGCGCGTTCGGCGGCGAGTCCGGCCACGGCCATCTCGAGTGAACGTCGGGCTTCAAACATTTCTGCGGAAGTGAAACCGTGGAGCGAAGCCATCAGGCGTAGCGGGCTGCTATCGAGCGCTGGTGGACCATCCGATTTAACTACGAAAGTTCCGGCGCCCTGTCGCGATTCGAGCACGCCAACTGCTGCGAGCGATCGAATACCACCACGAAGCGTTGGACGGCTGACACCAAGGATCTTGGCGAGGTCTCTTTCGGGCGGCAGGCGATCTCCGGGTCGTAACTCGCCGCGATGAATCATTTCTCGCAACTGCGAGATAACTTCCTCTGCGGTAGTGCCGGGGTGCGCCGCATCGATCGTTTTGAATTTTTTGCCGTTGGAATCGGTCATACCATTTTTACGATTTCGGAAGTTGAGTTTACCACAAAGGTCAGCGACTGAAGCAAGGAGTTTTGCCGGACCACTAAAAGGTGTCAACGGCGCAAGCATTTCACCGGCTCGTCGAGTTATGTGTCCCATTCCGACCATCGTCGAAAGGTATGACCATTGTATGCGCCAGCCATCATCAGTGAGTAAGTTGTGCCAGAGTCTTAATATTCCGGCGGCTCGCAACCGCGGAAGAAAACCGCTCTTTCTTAGCTCCATTTCTTCCCTCCTTATATGCATCATAACGTTTTCCGGAATGGTCATGGTCCAGGCTCAGAGCGCCTCGCTCTCGGAGCGCATGGCGGAGACTGTTATGACGCGCTGGCGAGATTCGTGGGAACTGCAGCCGGGCCGGACCGAGAGGTGGAGTTACGATCAGGGCGTGGTTCTAAAAGGAATCGAAGGCGTCTGGCTGAACACTGCCGACGGCAAGTACTTTCGGTTCATTCAGCAAAGCATGGATCGTTTTGTAAACGACGATGGAACGATTCGCACCTATGCCATGGACGAATACAACCTCGACAACATCAACAACGGCAAGATTCTTTTGCTCCTCTACAAAGTTACCGGACAAGAGAAATATCTCAAGGCAGCAGGGCTGCTACGCGAACAATTGCGGACCCACCCGCGCACAAACGAGGGTGGCTTCTGGCACAAGAAAATCTACCCGTATCAAATGTGGTTGGATGGACTCTACATGGGGGAGCCGTTCTATGCTGAGCATGCCGCGTTGTTCCAAGACCAATTGGCCTTCGAGGATATCGAAAAGCAGTTTAGGTTCATGGAGACTCATACTCGTGACGACCGCACCGGATTGCTCTATCACGCCTGGGACGAATCAGGAAAACAGCGCTGGTCGGATCCTGCGACCGGACACTCACCACATTTCTGGGGCCGGGCCATGGGCTGGTACGGGATGGCACTCGTCGACACCCTCGATTACCTTCCCCAGGGGGAAGAACGACAAGTACTGATCGGGATTCTGGAACGACTGGCGGCCGCGGCGCAAAAGTATCAGGAACCAAAATCCGGACTCTGGTATGAAGTGCTCGACAAAGGTAGCGCCAAGGGAAATTACCTCGAGGCATCGGTGTCATGCATGTTCACCTACGCCCTCGCCAAAGGCGTTCGCAAAGGTTATTTGCCTATTTCGTATCTTAACGTCGCTCGGAAGGGATTTCGCGGGATTGTCCAAAGCTTTATCAAAACAGATCCCAGCGGGCAAACGAATCTAGAAGGCACCGTCAGCGTCGGCGGCTTGGGTGGGAATCCGTATCGCGATGGTAGTTACGAATACTACTTAAGCGAGAAGGTAGTTACTAATGATCCGAAAGGCATCGGCGCCTTTCTGATGGCGAGCAACGAGATGGAAATCGCAGACGGGTTAGCGCTGGCGCGAACTCGATCGCTGCGGCGCGGCAAGGCGACAGTAAGCCTCGATTCTTTCTTCAACAACGAACAGAAGAAAGACGCCACCGGCCAACTCGCCGGTTGGCACTACAAGTGGAATGAGATGCCAAACAGCGGCTTCTTCTTTTGGGGAAATGTATTTAGAAACCTTGACGCCTGGACGCAATCATTAGATGAAGCTCCTTCAGCTACCACTCTAAAAGGCGCCGACATCTACATCATCGTCGATCCTGATACCAAGGCCGAGACTGAAAAACCAAACTTCATCGAGCCGCAGCATATCAAAGCGATCATCGATTGGGTGAAGGCCGGTGGGGTGCTCGTCTTGATGGGGAACGACGCGGGAAACGCAGAGTTTGATCACTTCAATCAGTTGGCAAAGCAATTCGGCATTCAGTTCAACGAGGACAGCAAGAACCGCGTACAAGGAACCGATTTCGCGATGGGCAGCGTGATGGTTAACGCGAACAACCCAATTTTCAAAACCGCGAAGCAGCTCTACCTCAAAGAGATTTCCACTCTCTCGCTGTTGCCACCAGCTCGGCCCATAATGCAGCATAAGGGGGACGTGATCATGGCGGTGTCGCGGCTTGGCAAGGGCACGGTGTTCGCTGTCGGTGACCCCTGGCTCTACAACGAATATGTCGACGGCAGAAAGCTGCCGCCGGAGTTTGAAAACTTCAAGGCGGCAAAAGATTTGTCCTGGTGGTTAATGCAACAAGTTCCAGCGGCCAGGAAATAGATAACTATTCGAGTGCGGCGACGTGAGCACCCCAGCGCGGCTGCCGCGCCGGGGACCCCGCCTGTCGCGCTTTTATCTTATTTGGAGAAAGAGCATGTGGAACAAAACGGGAATTCTAACGAACGCTAAACGCACTGTCGGAATAATTTCATTAACTATTGCTTTTGCAACAAGTATCTCCGCGCAATCACCTGACACCGCAATCCAGCGTGCGCCGAGTAATCCAGCGCGGCCCTTCGTGGTTATGCCGGCGCAGTCGCTCGCAGATCTCGAGCGCAAACTGCAGCCCGAAAACAAAGCCGAAGATTTAATCGGCGGTAAAGGAATGCAAACCCGGGTAGCGGTGCAACACGATAAGAGCAGACCCACGGCCGCCGCCGAACTGCACGACGCCTCTGACGATGTCTACTATGTGTTGGAAGGCAGCGCCACGCTAACGCTTGGTGGCAGACTGGAAGCACCGAAAGAGATCGAACCGGGCGAGTGGCGCAGCCCGAGCATCGTCGGCGGTCAGACATTTCAAATTACCAAAGGCGATCTGATTGTGGTGCCGCGCGGCACGCCGCATCAGCGTACGGGCAAAGACTTTTCAATGATTCTTATCAAGATCTACGCCGAGCCATTGCCTGGACCGCCACCGCAAATACCAGCCAGACCAGCTATACCGCCCCCTGCGCCAGCTCCCTCAAAACCATAAACTCCAGCCTTGGTTCAAGTAATTTTCTGGGACCGCGGGCGTCCCGCCCGCAATGAGCGAGCAGCGCGAACAGTATCTTCTCAAGCATCAAACATTGATAGTGATGTTGATAGAGAGGACAGAACCCAGCAACAAAACCTGTTCGCGCTTCGCGCTCATTGAGGGCGGGACGCCCGCGGTCCAGCCAATCGCTTGTGTGGCGTTCGCTCGACTGTTTTCCAGCAAGTTGATCTACGGTGTGCTCTGCGGCGAGTTAACGCTGCGGTTCTTCTTCGCCGGTTCGATCGTTACATTCTTAAACGAAACTGAGCCCGCGTGATTCATCACCTCGGCAGCCTCAACGCCACGAAACGTGCAGTCGCTGAAGCGCACGTCGTCAATTGTCACTCCGGGAAAACCAACGACCCACATTACTCGCGGACTGGAAATACTCTCCACTCGCTCGATTGAGACGTTGCGCAGCGAGGGCCGGTAAGCGCCATCCGCCCCGGTGTCGTAAAGGAAATCAATTGTCAGCACCGCTTCCGAGACCCGACCAATTTTCACGTCGCGCATGAATATGTTTTCGATCACGCCGCCGCGCCGGGCGTTCGATTTGAAGCGCAGCGCGCGATCGAGATTGGGGCTATCCATCCGGCAATGTTCCACGAACACGTTGCGACAGTCACCTGAAATCTCGCTGCCGATAACTACGCCGCCGTGTCCGTCTTTCATAGTGCAGTTGCGCACGATGATGTTTTCCGAAGCGACATGGACCCGCCGGCCGTCTCCGTCCCTGCCGCTCTTGATAGCGATGCAGTCGTCGCCAGTATCAAAGACACAGTCTTCAATTAACACGTCGCGGCTCGACTCCGGATCGCAGCCATCGTTGTTTGGACCATGACTGACGACTGTGACACCGCGTACGGTGACGTTGGTGGAAAGCACGGGATGAATCTCCCACATGGGCGAGTTGATGATGCGCACGCCTTCGATCAATACATTCTTGCTGCGGTAAGGCTGAATGAAACTGTTGCGCAGATAATGGCCGGCGCCAAACACGCGTTCTTTTACGGGCACGGCGCGATCACCCATCTCGCGCAAGCTGGTGATGTCCACGCGCGCGGACGGCTCACCACCACCAGGAACTCGACGCGCCCACTGCCACCAGTTTTCGTTAGCAGCCGAACCATCCAGTACACCCTTGCCAGTGACGGCAATGTTCTCTTGTTCGAAGGCGTAAATTAGCGGCGAATAATTCAAACATTCAGTGCCCTCAAAACGGGTGTAAACCACCGGCAAATACTTCGCTGGATCCGCACTGAACTTTAACGTCGCGCCTTCGGAAACATGCAGGTTGACATTGCTCTTGAGGTGGATGGCGCCAGTTTGAAAGACGCCAGGCGGCACAACCACACGTCCACCGCCGGCAGCGTGGCACGCTTCGATTGCCTTGCGAATGGCGTCGGTGTTGTCGCCGTCGTCGCCGGCGCGCGCGCCGTAATCGGTTATCTTGAAATCGCGCGCGGGAAACTTTGGCGCCTTAATTCGCACGAGGATCGAGGGCAGAGTTTGCCAACCAACCGCCCCGGGCCGTTTGATTGCGGGGTGAACCGGATTTGCGAGTGCTTCCCGCCTGAAAGCCGAAGGAAACTCGCCGAAGAAAGTGGCTACGATTAGTAGCGAAAGGACAACGCGGCTAATCAATCGATGCATGAATATTTTCGTCCTCGTCTAATTTTGTAAAAGCAAACTGTCCGCGCGTCGGAGATGCGCGTAGAAAGTAGCCAGAGGTGCAACCTCTGGATCAGGCGTCATTTTTTTAACGCGCGTTGAAGACGCGCCCAGATTCTGTGCGCGTCTTCAACGCGCAATTCAATCCATGCCGGATACCAGACGTTCCACGTCTGGCTACCTTCTCATCGCGGCTCTGCCGCAAAAATCAATTCAACCCTTTTACATCACTCACCACCCGTTCCCCGCATTTTGTTGACTTATCATCACGGATGGTTTAGAAAACGTAATCCGCCTGTCGCACACCCCCGGTATCTTTTGATTGGTAACTGCATCGTTAGCATGAGAGGGTTTGCCAAAATGAACCGACCCGGCCAACTGAGATCGTCACGCTTTGTTTTCATCTTCATTTTGCTGACATCGTTGTCGCCCTTGTTCTGCCCGACGGGCCGGACCGCTCACCTGCCAAACGCTCTTGCTGAGCGAAGTCACGCGACCATGCCGGCGATTCTGTCTATGGAGACGCTCCCTGCTTTAGTCGCGGAATATCACGGTCTTCCGGCTGGCGGCGACAAGTCAATCACCAAACTAGCAGCGGGCGATCAGGGCGGAATCCGCGAAGAGATTCCCGAAAAGTATCTCGGCCGTTACCAGCAATGGAAAAAAGAGTTCTTATCGACTGAGACTGCCCGCCAGCAATGGGCCAGTTATCAAAACAATCCAAACTTCACGCTGACAATAGTGGTGTCCCGCGACAACCCGGAAGGTGGAACCACCAGCCGTTATCAGTGGAACGATGCCGGACAATTAGTCGCGGCCACCATCACTCTTGGCTGTCGTCTTGATGCCGGCTTTCCGAATCCAGTTTATTTCCCCGTCATGAATTCATTAGTGCCCACCGAAACAACTCGCAAGATCGACGGTGAAACTCTGGCTGCCACCAAGATGGCCCACGAATTTGGCCACGTCAGCCGCACCGCGAAGGGTGACTCCGCGCTCTATCAATTGCAAAGCCAATTAATGCCGCAATACAACCAGATCTTCTTGAGCAACGGCCGAGATCTGAACGATCCGCGCCTGATTGAACTGTCGCGAAAAATGGGCGGCACTCCCGTCGAGATTTGGGAGGACCGTGAATACTGGGGCGAAACAAACGCCATGCTCTATCTTCGCGATCGATTTGCGGACGACGGTTTCCGGTGCTTGCTCTTTAGCCGCATTAAGCGCAGCGTCGATCTCTACGCTCCGAGTTACGAAGAGCGCTTCCTCAACATTGCCCAATCACTTCCCTCTGGTCGCCATTGCACTTGGTAGATCCTGGTGAGTTGACCTTTAGCCCCAAAACTCACCACCGAGGCACAGAGAACACAGAGGACGCACAGAGAGAAAACTGAATTTAGAACACCAACTGGACTTTAGATCGTCGATTGCTTTGGCAACCTTCACAAGCTAGGGCTTCTCGGTGCTCAGCTTCTCTGCGAGCCATTTCACTACCTTGCCTTTGTAACTTGTATCTTCCCAGCGCGACATGCCATGAACGCCGTCGTCGATGGTTATCAGATCACATGGCACACCGGCAGCTTTAAGTTTGGCCTGCATCTGGACAGATTGACTATAAGGCACACTCATGTCGGCGGTGCCGTGAACCAGGAGGAATGGCGGCAAGTTCGCATGCACAAAGTTGATGGGCGAGGCCTCACGCAGCAGTTTCGTAACCTCGTCGTTAACTTCATAAGAACGTCCGAACCAATTCCTCAATGACAAACTGAGCCCACCGCGCCGCTCGGTGTCTGACTCCAAATCCACCGGCGCATAAAACGGGACGGCCGCCGCGACGCGAGTGTCGTCAGTTGCTCGCACCACCGCCAAAGCCACCAGATGCCCACCGGCAGACTCACCCAATAATGCCAGACGCTCCGGATCGACTTTGAACTCCGCTGCATGTTGCTTCAGCCAACGAATCGCAGCTTCTATGTCCTCAACCGATGCTGGATAACGATGCTTCGGCGCCTCTCTATAGTTGATCGAAAACCAGGCAAGGCGCGCTTGGGAAATCGAAGTAAAGAGCGGGTTAACACCTTGTGTCTTGTCGCCACTACTCCAGCCGCCGCCGTGCACCATAATCACTGCCGGAAAAAGACCGGGTCCTTCCGGCACGCACGCGTCTAAGCGCAAACTCTCGCCGCCCGCGCGACTGTACTCAACATCTTTTCTGAAGCTCGCCTTTGCGGCGCAAACACCTCCTGAGTTCCTTTTCTTCGTCCCGGTGGTTTTTGCTGCAACGTCAGTGTTTCGCGTTAACGGATTCCAGCGATCGCTTCCGGCCAAAACCTTTAGTGCAGTAATGCCCTTTGCTTCAGTCGCCGACAACTGTTTTGACCAGGTCACGCGGGCCGCCCGCTGAGCGCCGGGACCAACGTTCTTATACTCAGCGTATCGCGACGTCTTTTCCCGCGCCGGCTTGGACCAGTTGTGCCAACCAACAGGCCGGACAACGTCAGACATCTCGGTGTTCATGAAAACGACGCTGGCAAAATCGCGCCAGGGCCTCCCCAGATAGGTCTTCACATCCGAAGTTTCGCCTGTGATCTTGCAGTGCGAGAAAACAAAGCCGAAGGGTTGTTCAGTTGGAGTCGAAGCTGCGGTGATGTAGCCGTTTCGCAGGCAATGGATGTGACACCTCTCGAAGAAGGCGGTGGCGCCGCCGAATATGAAATCAACGTGACCGGCGATGTAGCAGTCGGCGAAATAGTGACGGCCGCGATTGGCAAGGATCGTATCCTGCCAGCCGAGGAACCTGCACTTACGAAACACGACGCGATCGCCTTCGACGCGAATCGCCAGCGCCTGACCGACCGGGCCAGCGGAGTTTTCAAAGGTCAGGTTCTCCGCAGTGAAATCATCGGCGTCAATCACTGTCGAGGCAGTACGGAAGGTGCCAATGATCTTCCCATCCGGCCCCAGCATGTTTGCGTTGAGGTTGTAAGTCAGAATAGTTTTTTCTGGATCGTCTCCAACAAGCCTAATGAAGCGCTTCTCACGTTGGACGTAAATAAGTTCTTTGTAGACGCCCGGCTTGATATTTATCACCCAGGGTTTAGTGCGACTGGCTGACTGCGGCGCCGCATTGATTGCGTCCTGAACCGATTTGAATTGACCGTCACCGTTGGGAGCGACTGTCGCGTCGGCTGCACGCGCCTCACAAACCGAGAACGACACCATCAACCCAAGCAGCGAGTTCCGGATCAACTTTTCAACTAAACTAGTTTTCTTGCGTGTCATGTTTGGCTGCCTATCTAATTGTGAGCGCTAACACCACTCGGGCTCTTCATTGGGACCGCGGGCGTCCCAGTGAGAAGCTCGAGCGGTTTAGCGCAGATTAAGGGCAACCACAATACTGAACGTCTCATTTCGTGGTCGAGACCTTGTTTGGATCAGTATTATTCAGATACTCGTCGAGATTCGAGTAGCCGTCCTTATCACTATCAGTCGCGCCATCGGCCGGATCATGCGGATTCAAACGATGTGAACGCTCCCACGAATCCGGCATGCCATCATTGTCGCTATCAACGGGCGCGACCGTGGACTTTAGCACCGGCCAACCACCGACCTGCTCCTGCGTATCGATGATCGAACCTTTGTGCAGGCGCACCTCCTGGATGATACGGAGGTCGACCGCATCGCGTCGCGGCAGTGAAGCGCCAACCGATCGCAGTACTGCACGGTAAGCGCGCCGCGCGGGAATGGTGTTCACGGGTGGAGCGTTGAATGGTTCAGCCATAGTCTGCACTTGTCTTTTTCCGTCGATCATCACCGGGTCAAAAAACTGGGCGTTGTCCTTAGTCAAAAGGCTATTTCCTTCAAACACATTGTCGCGAATGTAGAAATTCAAATCTGACGGCCCACCAACACGAATTGGAGTTGACGCTTTGCTGTTTGGACCAGGCCGAATATAGTTCCCGACATAATTTACGTTGAGCACGCCTTGCGTTAAGCCGGAAGCAATTTCGCCGTAGTTGTAAATCACGTTGTTGCGCACATCGAACGTCGGGTAAGGCGGTCGCCCGTAGTTGTCGCCAAGTCGCGGGTTGCGAGCGTTGTTGTGCGCCCATAGATTGTGATGCCAACTGACTGCTCCATTTGCACGAGACAACGAACCATAGCCATGGGCACCTTTGGTATGCTTGCTGTGATTTAGGCCTTCAGCAATCAGACACCATTGCACCGTCACGTTTGAGACATTGCCTGCAAGTGAAAGTGCTTCATCCACCGACCAAGTCGCCGAGCAATGATCGAGGACTACATTTTGGGCGCCGGCAACAAGTGTGATGCTGTCGGCCTCTTGCCCGCTCAAGTCGCCTAAACGGCTGCGCAGGTAACGCACGACGACATCGTGCGTGGCAATAATGAAAGTGTAATTGCGCAAGCATATGCCATCGCCGGGAGCTGTCTGCCCCGCGATGGTGATGAAAGCGTTCTTGATCACAATTGGCTGCGCCAGCGTAATCAATCCGGAGACGCGGAAGATGACAATGCGCGGCCCTTCCGCCTCGCACGCGGCGCGAAAACTGCCAGGCCCAGAATCATTTAGGTTGGTAACAAAGATGACTCGACCACCGCGGCCGCCGGGTGTTGTCGCGCCAAATCCTGCGGCTCCCGGAAACGATGGGACCGATCGAGCTTCACCTTGCCCGAATGCGCTCGGACCGCCGGCCAGGCCGAGCGAATACGCGAAAGTAAAGAGACAAACGAGGGTGCGTATTTTGTTCGTCATGGCCTGCCTCAAAAGTCGCAAACAGTGATTGCGACGCGTAAGCGTCGGTATGAATTTAGCCCAGCCTTTTAAGGCTGGGATCACCTCGTCCCTTAAACCACGCGTCGCGTCAGCGACGCAATGAAGACAAATCTCAGCAATTTCATTCCGTCGCGACGCGACGGACTTGTTCGGTCAATCATTGTTTCCCTGCCTTGAAAGGCCGGGCCAAATTCATATCGACGCTACACGTCGAACTTTGCTGTCTTCGCCAACTATACGGCCGCGCGCCCGGTATAGCTTTTCGCTACCGCGCTTCACTAGCTTGCTGACTTCGATAATCTGGTCGAGATCACGCCGTGCCTGTAGCGACAACTCGGCGTCGATAACTCCCAATCTTTCAAAGACCGGGTTCTCCACAAACGCGTTAATGGATTTGTTCAATGCTGCGAGTGCCACACGCAGTTGCTCGATTCCCATGTCAACTTTTGCAACGGCGGGTCGTTCGCTCTTTTCGATTTCCGGTAAAGCCAAATTCTCCTTCAAGCGCTTGGCGCATTTTGTGATCGCAGATGCAGACTTGGTTACGGCATTCAAATCCGGAAGGCCCGCGTGCGCTGCGACTTTGAGATCGTCATTAATAGTTTGAATGCGCAGAAAATCTATTTTGATCTGGAGCACCACCATTCTTTGCTCGTGTTCAGCGCGAGGACGCGGCGTCTTCGCTAACGCTCGTTCGATCGCCTCCGACTCAAAGCAGCGCTGTAACTCACTCTGCACGGGATCGGTCCGTCCCCTGACTGGTGTCCCGCTCTGCCCGCAGACTGAAGGCACATCGAGAACTAAGAACACGAGCACAAAAAGAAACCGTATTGTTAACTTCATCAAGTGATTTGGTGGGACCGCAGGCGTCCCGCCCGCACTGAGCGCGAAGCGCGAAATCGATTTGAATATCGACAAAGAAAACCGGCGCGCCTGCGGCGCGCTTGCGGGCGGGACGCCCGCGGTTCCAGCACATCACTTGAGTTTGGCGCTGGTATCAGAGTCTCACGCGATTATTAATTCGCGTAATCTCTTTCCCTTTTGCATCGGGATCGATCACGACGCTGCAGCCGTTGAGCCTGAGGCCCGCCGGCACGGTAACCGTAACAATTGTAGTCCGCGGCAAAAGATCGGCTGGCGCTTCGAGGCGCGGCACCGCAGCAGACGCTCGCACCGTCCCGCTTTGATCGACCAGTGCAACCGTTGTTGGTTCAGTATCAACCGCCCCAAGGCTGTGTATCGTAACGGAAACATTTCTCTCACGAACGACGACATCGTCTTTGGAAATTCCCAGATCCGGACGCGCCCAGTAAGGAGTACCCTTCGCAACCAGCTTAAGATTCAACACCGTGGTTACGCCTGGGGGAAACATCAGTTCGATTGTGCCGGTGCGTTCCAAAGCCACAGTTGTGGTGGTCGCGACACCGTCGATAACATCATCACCATTTGTATCGCTGCCCTGAACTACTTCCCACTCACCCGGCTCTATATCCCACGCTGTCATGTTTACTTTGACCGGTGATGCGCTCAGGTTATAGGTAACAATTTTCAAGGACTGCTCCGTAGCATTGGGAACCAGAATCGCTGTGCTCTCTTCGTTTGCCGGGGCCTGAAAACTCCAACTCACGGCCTGTCCGGGATACAACGAATTCCTGGTCAATGCGATGCCGCCAAGGCGAGCTCGTTGTATTTCAGCGTAAGGCACGTCGATACGATCGATCCACATACTGCCTTCCGTGTTCATATATTCTCGAATTGCTGAAGCTTCGATCTGTGAACCATACAACTGTTCGAGTAAGTGTTTGTCACCAGTCATCTGCCAGGCGAAATGTAATAGCGCATAGTTGGGCGGCGGCGGCGCATTCAGGCGCTGGTTATTTGCGTTTGGAGTTCCGCGATACCCCAGACTGGGGCGCTGGGCAATTGGGCCGCCCTTCACAAACGCGACGATGTCGTTTCCCCAGGTCTGCCGTAGCGCCAATTGATCGAGCGCGTTCGCCGGGATGCTTTCCAAAGCTCTCGGCCCCTGATCTTTAAACGGCTCGAGGTATTTCGCATCGCCAGTCCACTTCCAGGCCGCCCAAAAGATAGGCAGGACGCTGCCGCGATTGTTTGGCGCTTCCTTATCATCCGCAAACCTGATTGCGATCGACTGTCGAAAGTTGGCGTCTTTTTTACGATGCGCTAAAAAGCCATCGGCAAGTTCCGTGATGATATGCTTCATCTGCGGATTGCCGTTGTATTCGACCAGCATCATCGCTGGGTGAAACGCGAGGATCGAACTCGGCTTCGACCAGCCCCAGGGTTCTTCTTCGGCCAACTTCTTACCGTTGTAATAAGAGGATCTGATATGACGGTGCCCGGCGCTGTTAACTCCGGTGAGTTGAATCAACGAACGCGACGTTTCCATTGCGCGTTCAAGTTGCTTCGGATCGCCGTAGTCCAGCAGCAGTGATTGTCCCAGGACCTGGATACCCTCTTCATAGCTGTGCAACTCGTCAGCCTGAATAGTCGGCAACCCATTCGTAAACATGCCCTGGTTGTAGAACGCGTCCAACTCCTTCATGAGCGAAGCTTTGATCTTTTCAGGTTCGCTGCCCATCAAAGCTGCCGCCGGCCAGTAGTTGGTCAAGTCACCATCATCGGAAAGGCCGCCGCCAAATTCTCCGTTGTCGATCTGTCGCTGGTCGATATACCAAAGAACCACGCGCTTAAGACTCCGCAGTTGCTCAACCTGGCGAAATGCCCACAAGGGAACACCAGGCGGCGCCGCTGGCTGGATAAACTTCGGCCGCGGATGACTGCGGTTGCTGTCGTACCAATACGTCTGGCCCAACCAGTGATCAGGATTTACGCGCAGGAGATCAGTTACGTCGGCAGCGAATCGATTGTAGAGATTCAGCCTGGGATTTGTAGTGTGCTCTTCGATGAGCATGGCGTAGCTATCGCGCGCCTGGGTGAAACGATCGAGTTCGTGTTCCTTCGTCGCTTCTGCTCGTGCTTTGAAGATCAGGCGAACGCGCGCGCCGTAAAGCGATGCCGGCCCGAAATCGCTGCCGGCGCCCGCTATCGTCAGGTAGAGAGCTTTGCCTGGCGGCAAGATGCGATCGCGCGTATCGAGCCAGAGAGTTCGGGCTTCGCCGGATTTGACGGAAAAACTGAAGTCGAGAAGGTTACGCTCCGGCCAGAGCGGATCCTTCACTTGCAGATTCAAGGGAAAGTACTCGCCGTGTGTTGGCTTGACGCGTAGCGCCGGCAAATCGATCGCTATACCATCCAGCCCATCGCTATTGTCCTGCCAACCTGCAGCCGGAATCACAATGTGAACCAACGGCATTGTGACGGGATTTTCGCGATGAGTTTCCGCACTTTTGGGGCGGGCGGATCTTGCTTCGTTATTCTCGGCAACGGCAACGACGGTTGCGCGCTCGTCGGCTGTGTAACGACCGGCGATAAATTTTTCAATTGGCTCGATAGTCCCGTCAATCGATTTTGCCGGCGCACCACCAAGCGTGTACCTGAGGACCGCCGTACCGTGAGGTTCCCTACCAGCAGCAACGTAGTAAGCAGATAGTTCTCCGATCGGCTCTTCCTGTTCCACATTTTCAAAGCGCAGTTGCTGTCCGCGACGCGGAGTCTCTAATTGATGGAAAGTTTTCTCTTGCCCCTGAGGACGGCTGAACAAAAGTTCTATTCCCCTGGTGTCGACATACATGTTGCCCCATGCGGCGCCGGAAATTTCAAGGTGGTTCCACAGTTCGTCAGGCATCCTGAACGTTACTGACTTGCCTGAGAGTGAATAGCAGTCCCAATCCGGCAGTTGAAAATAGTCATTTCGACCCGGCAGTCGCGAGCGGTTGTAGACGCCCGGCCAAGTGGTTTCGCGAATTCCATCCGTCGCTTTCCACCACCAGCGCTTCAGATCGTAGGCGTCGTGAATCTCAACTTTGCGCACCGACGTTTGGGCGGAACTGAGATAGGGCGGCGCATCTCCTTTGCGGTTCCAGCCATAACGCAACCACCACTCGTCCTGCCAGGTTTTTTGAGCGAGACTACGCGCTATTGCAGGAATTTGTTGTGGCGCTTTTCCTTTTGCGAGCGAAGCAACATTCTCATCTGAGAGCATGCGATCGTAGATGCGAAGCTCATCGATGTCGCCACCACGCGTAAAGTTGTAGTCGCTCTGCACCTGCATCGGACCAATCGTTCGCGAGTTGGGCCCAAACTGATCCAAGCCGGCATAGAGTACTGCCTGCCGATCCTGGCTCGCGGCTAAAACGCCGTTCACATAAAAGCGAATGCCGCGCGTCTCGTCCCACGCCAGGGCAAGGTTCACCCACTCATTAGGCTTCGGAAACGCAGGCATGACATAAGAGACGCGGATTCGCGCCAGATTGATATCCGTGACGAACGCATCAAAGCCTCCGCGTCCGTTGTAGTCAATCCGCAGCCAGACCATGTCCCAACTCGAGTGGTCGGAATAGCCGACGCGAAATATTGGGAACGCAGTTGGGCCAACCGGATAACGCGAGCGCCAGGCAAAACTCAACGTGCCGCGCTCGGCGTAAATATTTCCCGGCGCCCAGTAAGACATCAATTGCGAGTTTGCGCATTCAAAGCCGGGACCGCGGGCGCCGTCAGAAATGATCTTCACATCGCGTAGGAAGTTGGGCTGCGGATCACCGCCGGCCGCGTAGTCCGCCGTGAACTCATGATCACCCGATAGGTAGAAAAGCAGTCCGGGTTCGGAGGGTGATGCGAAGCAGGAACCGAACGATCCAAGAACCAGAATAAGGACAAGTGTCTTCATAAGCGTCAAGTGATTTTGCTGGGACGGTAGTGTCCTAAATTCATTTTCTCTGTGAAACCTCTGTGTGCTCTGTGTCTCTGTGGTGAAAAACTCTAAGCAAAAACTCCACCACCGAGACACAAAGGGCACGGAGAAGACACAGAGAACCTGGCGGTGGCTCAGCGAGCGTTACTATCATGCTGTGCCAACTCCAGCGCCTGAATAGTCGTGTAGTACTTAGCGATCGTATTGGGCGTTTCCCATGCAGGTAGCTTTCCTTCGCGCAAGAACATCAGGAACTTTTCCATCACCTGACCAAAGTGCGCTTCGTGATCGGTGCGATGCCGTTCCGGTATGCTGACGTGCCAGCGACTTCCCGCATCTCGAAGTTCGAGCCCCGGATAAGTCGTTTGAAGTTTGCTGATCGCCCGCTGCAAAGCTGCCAACAACGCGGCCCGTTCAGTTTCACCGGCAGCTTCTACATAAAGCTCGGGCCGATAGTTCTCTTCTTTGCCCTGGCGGATAATCACATTCGCTTTTGTTCCCCTCATGATCGAAAAATGAGTGTCACCAGTGCCTGCCGGCGCTTCGAAGTTCCAAATCACCGAGACCTTAGCGTGCACGCCCTTCAGGGTGTAATTCATTTCGCCGTTCGCATAGTCGAGCAGCGCACCTTCATCATTGAGCCTGCCGCGCAGGAATTCGGGAAAATCGCTGAGACCGGTGACCTGAGCAAACTGCTCGCGCGTAACCACAGTCGGCCAGCGTCTTGCACGCAGCATTTTGATATCGGTGAGGGCAATTCGCTGCTCCGGGAAACTAGCCCACTGAATCAAGTCGACCAGGTGTGTGGTGATATCAACAGTGCCCTCGCCTTGTTGCGCGGTATCAAAGAACCAGGCAGGACGTCGCAACGGCTTGCCGGAAACATATTTGAACAGGTGATGCACACTCTCCTTTGTAACTGCCGGTTCTTCCAGCGTGCCTTTGATCAGTTGGCCGAAGACAGCCGGGTCATTGACTAAAGTCTTCTGGAGAACTGTCGTAATCTCATACCGTTCGGTCATCACATCGTAAAGCAGCAAATTTTTCTCTGCCGCAGTCTTGAAACTCTGCTTCAACTTCTCAAAGCCGGCGGCATCGATGCACATCGGTTTATCTGCAAGCACGTTCAGACCAGCATTCAAACTCCCTGCGATATAGTCGCTTTTTTCGCGATTATTGCCGGCGATGACGACCACGTTACCGGGCTTCTCCGACAACATGCGCGCAAAGAAATCGGAACCGGTGTACACCTTCTGTTGCCAGCTTGTTGGGTCATCCGTTCGATTGTTGTAGCCCTCAATCCGCTTAAGATGTTCGTCGAGATCAGGGCCGGGCGGCGCGTAGACCCAGACAACAGGCGAAACGTCCGGGTACATCACTTTCTGCACCAGCGACGCATGAAAATGACCGGGCGCCAGCGTGATCAAACGGACCTCGCCCCGCATCGCCACGAGTTTCTGTTTTGATTGCCGCGTTACTGACATTGAACTGCCAAACAAGAGCAGAAGACTAACGAGCAACAAGGAACAACTACGCAGCATCGGAGCCCTTCTGTTTTGCCAGGAGTGCCACGGTAAGAAATCGACGCGTAGCGTCGAGTTGATTTTAGCCCGGTCTTTTAAGGCCGGGTTTCCTCGCCAACAAACTAAGTTTTCTGTCGCGGAGCGACGGAATAAACATACAGAAAGAACCTTGATCCCGGCCTTGAAAGGCCGGGCTAGAGTCATCGCGACGCTACGCGTCGCCCTCAGTCCTCTCCTACGTTCCTGGTTGAACGTAAGGCACCCTGGCGAACAACCGGCGTTCGGCGCCGCGCGGGTCGTCCTCAAGATGTGACGGCACATTGAAGACCATCGTCTGGCGACGCGGCAGCGTGTAGTGCTCCCAGCGCGGGATTAATTTGTTGTTTGGGTTGCCGGTGCGCGCGAACGCGATGAACGTCTCGCTCATCTGATTGGCCATCGACTGGGCCTGCGGTCCGATCGCGCTGGCGCCAGGCTTAGCGATGTTGTCGAAAACGAATTGAATGTCGGACGCGTGCGGCGCGCCAAACTTGCCGCCGTCTTTCGGAGTCGCCCAATCGAGCTGGTAGGCATAGGCGGGCGATCCTGACTTCGCGCGCTCTTCCGCTTCGATGACCGCGCCGCGCCAGGATCTCCCGGCAGTGGTCGCCGCAAAGAAAACTTCGGTAGGAGAAAACTTCGGATACAGGCGCCGGTATTCCGCAATCACGACTTCCGGTTGAATGTCCACGCGCATGTTGGGAACCAGTTTTTCAGGGAGTTGTTCCCAGGTTAATCTGAAATTGCTTTCATCACCGCCGAGGAACGCGCGTGTTTCATCGTGCGTGTTGCCGATGATCATCGGAATTTGTGCCGACTGTGCCGGCGCATCCGGATAAAACGGATGACGCGGGAGCGATCGCTCATCAAGCACCGGCGCAAACGATATGCCCCCAAACGGCAACACTGGATCACGTGTGTTGATGGCTTCCAACAATCGTTCCGCCGGCAGCGTTTGCAGTTCCGCGGCGCGATCTGGTGTGAGCTTCAATGCGTCGAGAACTGCGCGGGTGCGCAGCGTTGCATTCAACGGTCCGGAAGCGGTGACTTGTTGTCCGCTCATGGTGGCAGCGCGATGAAACAACCCTCTTGCCAACGGTGTGGCCATTAACGTCGCGATCTTAGCGCCACCGCCCGATTGTCCAAACACCATTACTCGATCCGGGTCGCCGCCAAACTCTGCGATGTTGTCGCGCACCCACTGCAGGGCAAGAATCAGATCAAGCTGCCCCGCGTTGCCCGAGTCAGCCAGATCCGGTCCAGCGAAGCGCGCAAGATATAGATAACCAAATGCGTTCAAACGATGGTTGACGCTTACAACTACCACCTCGCCGCGCCGGCACAAACGCACTCCGTCATAAAGCGGGCTCGATCCGGAGCCATTGTTGTAAGCTCCGCCGTGGATATAGAACATCACCGGACGCTTGCGTCCGTCGCGCAGTCCAGGTGTCCAAACATTTAAGAAGAGACAGTCCTCGTTTGGCTTGTCGGCAGCGCGGGAAGCTTGCGGCGCATTCGCGGCGTACTGAAGCGCATCTCGTACCTCGGGCCAGGGTTCAGGCGGCAACGGCGGCATGAAGCGACGCTTCGCGGTGTCAGCTCCATAGCGAATTCCTTTGAAGACACTAACGCCGTTGTCGGTGTAGCCGCGCACCTTCCCTGCGTTTGTTGTAGCGATCGGAGACTCTACACTTAAGGACCCAGCAAAAGCGGGGAGCCTGATGAGACTAGAAGCGGCGGCGCCGCCGGCAACTAGCGCAGTCCGGCGAAGGAATGATCGACGATCCAAGTTACGTCGGTCGGTGTTTAGCTTGTCCATGTTTCTTTTCGCTTGGCATCAAAGAATTGCTAATCTCATTGGCCTCGCCTCAAAAGTCGAGTGGTGACTTCTTCTCTGTGCAACCTCGGTGTTCTCTGTGTCTCTGTGGTGGCTTTTTTCGAGCGATAAGTTCACCACAGAGACACAGAGAACACCGAGCTTGCACAGAGAAAACAACTGAGTTGCACTTGTGGGCCAAAACCAATCTCATTCATACCGCGGCTTCCCGTTTCAACGGTTTTGATGGCGTCGTGACACTCGTCACCGACTAAAGCCGCGGTGTGAATGAGAAGCTACTTCTTTCCCATAAACTCCTGCGGTACTACCGCGTGCGGTGTGAAGCGCGCTTTGCGGACTGCGCCTTTAAACCAAAAGACCCGGTTCATCCTTACACCGATCGACGTGCTGCCACTTCCGAGCGGCTCTATCGCGAGCGGCCCTGATAGTTCTTCCTTGCCATCAACAAAGTGATGCATGGTCACGCCGTCGTAAACTAATGCCACGTGGTACCACTCGCCTGTTTTGTGTTTGAAGTTTTCCGAATATAGCGTGCGCTTTTCTTCTCCCGATTTGATAAACGAGTCGAGGAACCACTCGTCACCTGTCAAACGAATTTCAAGCAGGATTCGGTTGTCGTTCGCGCTTTCCTGGACGTGAAACCAGCGCTGTTCAGTCGTGCCGCCGCTGTCCGGCCGAAACACGGCTTCAAGCGTAAAGGTTATTGCTCCAGCGAGCGGATTGACGTTGACTACCAGACCGTCGTCTTTGCCATCGAACAATACAGCCTTGCCGTTTGCAGTCTTGATAACTTGCGGATTTCCGATCATCGTTGCCGGTTGTCCGCCGATGTTTTTGAGACTGCTCATGTCCCAGATGACTGACCGAGGCTCGGGTTTGAGTTCTTTGGCCAGACCAAGTTTCTGCTTACGGATGGCGTCAACAACCAAGCCGGCCATGAGCCCTGCGCCAAGCGGTGAAAAGTGCGTGTTGTCTTCAATGCCCTTCGGATAGTTGGGATTCTCACCGGGGGCAAGTTGCAAAAATAACTTTCGGGATCCGTCGACACCATACTGCTTGATTAGTCTTTCGCTGTCGCGGTGCATGTCGATAAGCAAGACCTTGTTCTCGGCTGCTACCGCGCGCACGATGTCCGGGTACTCGCCGTGTGTATCGAAGAAGTTGCCGTTGTCGTCAAAGCGTCGCCGCATTACGGGCGTCAACAGGATCGGAATAGCTTTTTGCTCTTTAACTTCGCTGATGAACTTGAGTAAGTTCCGGCGGTAATCTTCAGGAGGAGTGTAGCGATCGAGCTTTTCTTTTGCTTCATCGTTGTGACCAAACTGGATGAACACGTAATCGCCCTTTTTCAGCTTGTCGATGATCACCTGCCAGCGCTTCTCAGTAATGAATGTTCGTGTGCTGCGACCGTTCTGCGCGTGATTCTCGATGCGCACGCTGTCTTCTTTGAATGACTTTTGCAGCGCTTCGCCCCAGCCGGTTTCGGGACGCTTCTCAGGAAGCTTTTGCGCCATGGTCGAGTCGCCGGCCAGGTAGATCGTGATCGGCTCCTTGCCCAGGGCGTTTCCAGCGAGCAGCAGCAGGACTAGGATGAAGGTGTATCGCATGAATCCTCGAGCAAGACTTTTCCTGACAGTTCAAAGGGGCCATTCAGCTTGTCTTGATCTCCCCCCTCTCCGCGAGCGGAGAAGGGGTAGGGGGGAGAGGTAAGCTCGTCGCCCAACCCCGCCCCATTTATGGGGAGGGGCTTAAGACTTAACTTCTTAACAAAGAAGGGCGCACCAAAGCGCCCCTCTTTAACGGTAAACGCCGACGATCAAGCGGCTAGAAAACGAGTCGCAAACCGTATTGAATCTCGCGGCCGTTGTAAGCCACAAGCTTGGTGGTGACCTTGCCAAAATTCGCGCTGGTGAAATCAACTATCGGATTGGCGAGATTGATATGATTGAACACGTTGTAACCCTCGGCTCGCACTTCCAACCTGAACCGCTCGGTGACGCTGAACGACTTGCTGATCGTCATGTCTGTCTGCTGGATTCCCGGACCCTCGAGTCCCGCCCAGGTCCAGGGATTGTCCCTCTTGTGCAGGTTCGGGGGCAGGGTCGGGTCAGTTGAAGTCGGCAGTGCGTGAAACTTGCTCGTGTCAAACCACTTCTGCTGAGTCGGGTTGGCGAGCTTTGGATTGCCGTCGACAATCAGGTTCTGGGTGAAAAAGAGCGGTCTTCCCGAGTAGAGGCGAAGGGTGCTGGTAAATGTCCAGCCGCCAACGATCATGTCGACGCCCTTGGGGGCATCTTTCAGGAGCGCGCGTCCCTTGCCAATTGGAATGTCCCAGCTGACCGCGCTCGTCAGGCGACGTCGCGGAGTGTCTGTATCCCTCCACTCAAAGCTGCGCGCGAAAGTAGCCAGGTCATCGAAGAACTCCTGTGTTTGCTCCCTCTGGTAGGCGAAGGCAACCAGCATGCTGAGGCCCTTAGCGAACGGGCGTTGCGCCTGAATCTCGAAGGACTTTAAGCGCTCGCCCTTGCCGGCAGTGTTGGTCTGGTTGATCGCGCCATACTGCGGGTAGGGTCGCAGCAAGCCGCCTTGAGTAATCGTAGTTTGACTGCGCAGCGAGCCTGGGAACTTGTCCGGTGTCAGATAATTCAAGAAGGGGTTGGCCACTGATAGATTGAAGACAGACTTTGGCGTCTCGTAAGAGAACGCCGGATCCGCCATGTTCAAGTCAACGGCGTAAGGCACGTTTCTTCCCTTGTTGTAGAAGAATTCAAAATCGAGGATAAAGTGCCCCCAAACCTCACGCTGATAAGACAAGCTGTAGCGATCGTTAACTTGCGGCTTTAGATAATATGGGTCTATACCGTTGGTTGCGTTTCCGGCAGAGCCAATGGCGTTACCCAGGTTTGTATAGCGGCCGAGCGATTGGCCCAGCGGCTGTTGGATCGGGGCGAGCGCAACTGGGAATGGGTTAGTCAAGGTAGCTTGTGGTCGTCCGTTGCTAATTGTCCCGGGCGCTGGCGTACTCGTCGCGAATCCCGAGTATTGAAGAACGAAGTCGCCCAGCGGATCGCGGACCCTCGACGATGGCGAAAGATAGCGTCCCCAGCCAAACCGGACGACCGATTTATCATTGAGTTTGAAGGCCCCGCCGAGCCGCGGCAGGAAGGTAAATTTGCTTCGGCTCCAGGCGCCGCGACTCTCCGCATCCGTGAAAAGCCATGCACCATTGAAAATGTGCCGCTCTCCCTTGGTTGCCAGTAAGTTCGTGACCACGCCTGGAATATTGGGTGGCGAGGCGAGCATCTCGGGAATTGGTTGGCTTAGATCGAGTCCCTGCGACAAGCGGTTCTGGGCATCAACCGGTCCCGGCTCATACTCGTAACGCATACCGAGATTAAGAGTGAGCCGGCTGCTAAGTTTGAAGTCGTCCATAACGTAAACGGCTAAACCTTTTTCGACCGTCTCCTGGATAGGCACGCGGGCTGCAATGGAAGCATTATCGATGTAACCCAACATGAACGTGGCAAATTCGCTGCCGGAGGTATTCAGGTTGGGGCTGGAATTTGCATTGGCTGTAAGTGTCTGCTTGATGTTAAAGGTGAGCGGTTCAAAGCGCGCTCCCTTCCCTTTGTCGACTCGATACTCGCCGCCAAACTTAAGTGAATGGTTGCCGGCGTAATAATTCAGGCGCGCTGACGCTCCAAAGCCCTGCGGATGCTGCCAAAACTCGCGGCCGGGACGCCCAAGGCGCGTAGTAGTACTTCCCTGCACAAAATCAAACGCCGGATAGAAATATTGGTCAAGCGTGTACAGCGACGTCCAAAACGGGGTAGGAAATAAACTCGCGATGCCTTCTTTCCCAATCAGAGCGGTGTCGGCAGCGTACTCGTCCGTAAGTTGGTGGAAGTTGGCGCGGACGTTGACCGTCATCTTCGGCGAGATCGTGTAGACCGAGTCGGCGGCGATACTCAAACCGTAGCGATTACTGCCGTTCACCGGCAAAAGCTTTTTGTCGGTTGGGTTCGACTCCAGTAGGTGGGCCTTGAACCAACCCAAGCGAACAAATGTCCGCAACTTATCTGAGGTGACCCAATCGACGCGCTCTGAGAAATTGAAGTAAGTAGTCTGATTAACCTTGAACCCCTGTAGATTGTCCTGGCTGCCTGGCTGAGTGGGTAGGGGCATCTCGGCCAACAACTTCAGGGTGGTCGGGTCCAGCCGGTTCAAGGGAATTATGTTGAGGCCATTCGGATTCCCAGGAGTTCCACGCGAGGGATCGCTGAATTGCGTACGCGTTCCGCTGGAACCGGTTGACGTCATCGGGTCAAAGATGTTGCGGATGACTCCATTGCGTGACGACTGACTGAAATCCCCAACCCGCTCCAACGCCGTCGGCACGGTCAAAACAAACGGCAGAGGTTGCGCATCATTCCAATGTTCGTAAGAAGTAAACGTGAAGAGCTTGTTCTTGATAATTGGACCGCCAAAAGTCCCGCCGAAGATCTTCAGATCCGTCCCGCGGAAATTTTTTTCATCCGCGCCCGCAGTTCGCTTGATGGTCGGATCGGTAACGGAGTTGAACCTCGGGTTGCGCCAGTTGGCGATCCCGCTGCCATGGTAGGTGTTCGTGCCGCCCTTCATGTTTACGATGGTAATGCCGCCGGCACTATAGCCATACTCGGAGTCGATCGCATTCTTCTGAAAGGTAACTTCTTGCACCGCGTCTAAAGCGGGTGTGTAGGAACTCTTATAGCTCGACGTGAGGGCCACACCATCGAGCAGCACATCGTTGGCTCTCAAGGTCCCGCCGCCGGCATCCTGGTCGCTGGCATAGGCGTGGTGATAAGGACGGTTTTCGTTCGACGTCGAACCTGTGCCAGGGGAAACTGTGGGATCCAACGTAGTCACGTTATATGGATTTCGCCCTCTAATAGGAAGTTGATCCACCAGTTTATTGTCGATGTTCAATAACGCGCTACTGGAGCCAAACTGGACTGCAACGGGTGCCGATTGGACGGTCACCGTTTCCGTCACTCCACCAACCGCCAACTTTAGATCGACGGCAATGTCGCCTCGGTTCCGGACGATCACGTTTTCCTGAACCGACTTCTTGAAGCCCGTTTGTTCAACGACAACAATGTATTCGCCCGGCTCGACGAAGTCGAAAATGTAGTGCCCGTCGCCATTTGACTGGCGCGTAACTTCAACGCCAGTCTGAGTACTACGTAACACCACGCTGGCGCCGGGAATGGCAGCTCCAGCTTCGTCGCTTACTGTTCCCTGTACCTTGCCGCGATAATCCTGCGCCGCGACAGACGATACGAGCAGCAGCAGAAACGCGATCACAGCGACGCCAAACCGATAGTTTAAAGAAGTCATTTTCAACCTCCACAACTCTTGAGAGAAGTTTATGCCTCGAATATTTGCTTGTAAGAAAGAGGAGCCAGTGTTGACTCCGCGACAACTTGCGACCCGGCTTGATACTTGACCTGAACAGAGCGAAACGCCCGGCTCATGTTCAGGACGGGAACGACCGTCGTAACAGAAGTAGCTGCAGTGCTGTAATGATGTCCCCGCGCTTCGTGGTCTTACCAATTCGTCGAGTTCCTTTTGATCCACCAGTCGCTCAGACTAGCTACGGCCAATCGAGTAACTCCGCGGAACTCGTTTCGAAGAACGATTGCCTTCCGGCCCAATAATTCAACGAAGAACAACTACAACCTAGGATTTCGAAGCGGGATTCAAGTCTTGCGTGCCCCACGCGAACTTGAGAATTACGATATTTTGAAACTGGCGTATTCTCTGTCAGGTCTCCGAATCTGTCAAGCTCTTTTCTGACCAATTTACAGGACCGCTATCCGTGGGTCTTACCAGTCAGGGTGCAGTAGCGAGTCTCAGATGAGAATGTCGGCGGGCGGTGGAACAACTCGGAATGAACCGGAAAGCGCTTCGCAATTAACTAAAGCTCGGCGTTTCACAAAACAATAGTTAACGGCGGGTCTTACAGCTTTTTTTGAGTGACCGTGGACTGAGTAAGACCAGGTTATCGTCAAGCTACCTAACTCCAGTCTCGTTTTTGGTGCGCACAATTTCGAGTGCCAAGTCCATCGCAAGGCTAGTGGACCTGCGCCCACCTTTTCTTGCTGTTTCGATATTGATGACTATCGTCGCGTTGATCGCGTGAAACTAACTACGCGTCGCGCGACCAAGTCGATCTATTGGTGGCGCTGAGGAACGATTGACTATCATGTAGTAACTATTTCGCAAAACTTCGCGAAGTCGATGTTTCCGCCCGAGACAATGCACACTACTTTGCCGGTGCCGGCTTTGCCCGCTAAGGCACAAGCTAACGCACAGGCGCCGGCGCCTTCAGCAATCACGCGGTTGCGTTCGGCCATAATTCGCAAGGCGGATTTCACCTCATCCAATTCAGCGACGAGTGAACCGGCGATCAACTGCTGTGCGCGCTCGAGCATTTGCGGAAAAACAACTTTGGAACCGATGCCGTCAACGAAGGACGGCTCATACTCGACCGTCTGCGGCGATCCCGCTGCGAGTGAGACTACAAGCGGGGCGGCAGTCGCCACTTCGGCTGCATATACCTTGCACTTCGAATTCAGCGCCCGGCTTGCGGCGGCAATTCCGCACGTCAGTCCACCGCCTCCCCAGGGCACCAGGATCGCATCAACGTCTGGTAGGTCTTCAAAAATCTCGAGGGCAATCGTGCCATTGCCGGCCATCACGTCAAGGTCATCGAAGGCATGGATAAAAGTTCCTTCGATGCCCGGAAATGAGCGTTCCTCAAACGCTCGCCACCAATCTTCAAAGGGAACTTTGATGACTCGTCCGCCCAGGCGTTCGATTGCCTGGATCTTGTTCGCAGGCGCGGTCTCAGGGGCAATCACCGTACAGGGAATCCCAAGCTCACGCGCTCGCCACGCTACTCCCTGCGCCATGTTTCCCGCTGAAGCTGTCAGCACTCCACGCGCCAATGTTTCGGGTGCGATATGCGCCATCGCGTTTGCCGCACCACGGATCTTGAAGGAGCCGATCGGTTGGAGGTTTTCGAGCTTGAGGTAAATCTCAGCTGGTGCTTCGTCATAATTCAGACGCACGAGCGGAGTGCGGATCGCGGACCCAGCAATCATACTGCGAGCATTGTTGATGTCAGCCAACGACGGCAGCCTTGTCATTTTGATTCTCAGCGCGAATGTAGCGCGTCAACTCTTTGGAGTGCGCCGACCTGTCGGCGCTTTGGCCAAATACTGTGTTTCACGTTCGTTTCTGAAGTCGAAAAGAAGCGATAGCGGCTAACGCGGACGAAAGCGTCGACACGTCGGCGCACTCCAGAGTTGACGCTCATCACGAGTATTCAACCCAGGTGCCTGCGTGCTGTTGCTTCGCATTTCTATACAAGTATTCTGCGGCTGCAAGGTCTTCAATTGCGAGGCCTAAAGACTTGAACAAAGTAATCTCATCTATCGCGGTCCGACCCGGCCAAACTCCTTTAAGAACCTCACCAAGCTCCGCGCGAATGTGGTCGGGACCGATGGCTCCCTCGTTTAACGCAAAGATGTAGTCACCGGACTCGTTGATGGTTGATACGCGCCGGTCCACAAAGACGCTCGCCGCTGCCATCGTTGCGCTGTCTACTTCGCGCGCGTTTGGTCTGCTCGCGCCTACCAGATTCAGATGAGCGCCCGGTGAGATCCACTCGCGCTCGAGAATTGGCTCGGTGGTATTAGTAGCCGTGACTATCAAGTCTGCGTCTGCCACCGCCTCACGAACAGTTGCGACCGGTTCGATTGGGAAGGAGAAACTCCGGCTCATCTCTTCGGCGAATTTCTCGGCATGTTCCATGCGGCGGCTCGCTATCTTGCATTGCTTAATGGAACGAACCTCTGACATTGCTGCCAAATGCGAGCGGGCCTGCACACCCGTGCCAAGAATCGCGAGCTTGCCGGCAGCTTCACGAGCGAGCAAGTCAGTCGCTACGCCTGAGACAGCCGCCGTGCGGATAGCAGTAATCGCTGAGGCATTCATCATCGCCTGCAACTCGCCGGTCTCGGCGCTAAAAAGAAGCACCGCGCCCTGATGTGCATCTTTACCTATCGCCGGGTTTTCGGGAAACACGCAAATTGCTTTTAAGCCGAAGGCGGCGTTAGCACCAGACATGTACGACGGCATCAAGCCCATTAGACCAGCGGCGTCGGGAGGTCGAATAATTGTTCGCAAGGGCTGATGAGCTTGGCCAGATGCCAACGCGATGAGGGCGTCACGCATAACAGCGATACATTCTTTCATCGGCAGAAGTTCTACAACTTCGTCATGACTAAGGATCAGAATCTTCATATCCTCATCATACTTCGGCAGAGTTCGACTGCGAGTCCGCGGAGGCCGACGTCAGCATAAAGAGTGGCGCGTCGGCCCCAGGAACACTCAGGAAAGTGGGCCAAGCCCGCAGAGCGGACTGACGGCCAATTTGTCTCTAGCGCAGCGATCTGAACGCAGTGCGAACATCCTCTGAAAGGAGTTGCGGTTGTTCCCAGGCGGCGAAGTGGCCGCCCTTGTCGAGCTTGTTGTATTGGATGAGCTTCGGATACGCCTTTTCCGCCCAGCTTCGCGGGACCTGGTAGATCTCGTCGGGAAAGGCGCTCACGGCAACTGGAACGGCGACGCCCATCGGCAGGAAAAAAGGAAGCTTGTTTTCCCGGTAGAGACGAGACTGCGAGATCGCCGTGTTGGTCAACCAGGTGAGCGTTAGGTTGTCGAGCACGTCGTCGCGCGTGAGGCCTTCCGGTTGCCCGTCGAAGGAGCGTGCGATCATCTCGTAACTCAGCAAGTCGTGTTCGAGGAACCAGGCGGCGAGCCCGACGGGCGAATCCGCAATCGCGTACAGCGCCTGCGGGTGGTTCGCCATCATGCTGAAGATGGGCAAGCCTTTGGCAAAGAAGAAGGCGAGCCGTTCAAACGCAGACTGTTCGTCTGGCGAGAGACCTGACGGCGTGCTGCCAGATCCAAGCGCTTTTAGAACGTCGGCCGGTACGGCGGAAGCCAGGTTGATGTGGATACCGAGCAGTTCCGGGGGAGCCAGCACGCCCATCTGCTCGGTGATGAACGCACCCCAATCACCACCCTGCGCCACGTATCGCATGTAGCCGAGGCGATTCATCAACACGATCCAGGCTTGGGCCATGCGGGCGGTGTCCCAGCCAGTTTCGGTCGGCTTGCCTGAAAATCCGTAACCAGCCATTGACGGGATCACCAAGTCGAAAGCGTCTGCTGCGCTCCCGCCGTAGGCCGTGGGATCGGTGAGCGGACCGACGAGCTTTAACTGCTCGATGACCGAGCCAGGCCATCCGTGCGTGACGATGAGCGGCAACGCATTTTCATGTTTCGATCGAATGTGGATGAAATGAATGTCGAGGCCGTCGATCTCGGTGATGAAATTCGGCACGGCATTCAGCCTCGCCTCACACGGGCGCCAGTCATATTCCGTCCCCCAATACTGCGCGAGCTTCTGAATCGTCGCCAGCTGCACTCCTTGCGATGAATCAGTCACCGGTTCCTTCTCGGGCCACCTTGTTGCGTTTATGCGTCTGCGCAATTCCGTAAGTTCCGTTTCCGGAAAACTCACCTCAAACGGACGAATCGCATTCTTGTCACTGGGTTGTTGTGTAGCACTGGTTTGCGTCATGGTATCTCCTTATTTAGCAGTGAAACCTTTTTTGCAGCTGAGCCGACGCCGCGGCAACAACTATAGTCACGTCACCTCGCATGGAAGAGCGGGGGCAAGCCCCTTCCCGAGCTTGAAACTACTAAACTCGTTCGATTGCTTTCACCTTGAGAGCCATTCTCACCTGAGATCAATATCTCGACATAAATCAGCTCGAAGTCGGAAGGCTGGCTTGCCCCCGCTCTTCGTGCACCCCGTCTGATCAGAACCTATCGCAACGACTTGAAGGACGCCCGGACCTCAGTCACGAAAAACTCCGTTTGTTCCCACGCCGCGAAGTGCCCGCCTTTGGGGAGCCGGTTGTAGTGAATGAGTTTCGGATACGCCTTCTCTGCCCAACTCTTCGGCGCTGTATAAATTTCTTCCGCAAACGCGCTCACGGCGACCGGAAGCTTGACGCCTCTCGCGTCGAAGAAGCCGCCTGGTGGCAAATTATGCGCCGTGTCCCAGTAGAGACGCGCCGAAGAGATCGCGGTATTCGTCAACCAATAAAGCGTGACGTTGTCGAGAACGTCGTCGCGGGTCAGCCCTTCAGGCTTGCCGTCAAAAACGCGAACGATCATCTGGTAGCTGCGAATGTCGTGATCGAGGATCCAGCTTGCAAGACCAACCGGCGAATCGACGATTCCGTAGAGCGTCTGCGGACGAAGCGCCATCTCGTTGGCATAGCCGAGCCCGTTCTTATAGAAGTCAATCAGCCCCTCCCACGCGTACTTTTCCTCTGGTGAAAGACCGGCTGGCTGCGGGCCGCCCGCGGAAAGCGCCTTCGAAACATCGGGCGGAACGGTTGACGCCATGTTGGTGTGAATGCCAAGCAGTCCGGTCGGTTGCTGCAAAGCCATCACCTCCGAAACGGCATTGCCCCAATCGCCACCCTGCGCCACGTATCTTGTGTAGCCAAGGCGTTGCATGAGCGTCGCCCATGCTTTGGCAATGCTAACTGGGTTCCATCCAGGCGCTGTCGGTTTGCCCGAGAAGCCGTAGCCCGGCAGCGACGGAATCACGAGATGAAAGGCGTCGTCTGCAGTACCGCCATGGGCGGTCGGATTTGTCAACGGTTCGATAATCTTCATCTGCTCGATGATCGAGCCGGGCCAGCCATGCGTAACGATCATCGGCAGCGCATTTTCATGCTTCGAGCGAACGTGGATGAAATGAATGTCGAGTCCGTCGATCTCGGTGATGAAATGCGGAAGCGCTTTCAGTTTCGCCTCACATTTGCGCCAGTCGTAATCAGTCCCCCAATAGCTGGCGAGTTTCTGCATGGTCGCTAGCTGCACGCCCTGTGATGCATCGTTCACTATTTCGCGTTCGGGCCAGATGGTGGCGTTAACGCGCTTGCGCAAATCGGCAACTTGCGCGTCCGGGAAATTCCATTGAAACGGCCGAATGGCATTCTTGTCAGCCCCCTGTTGGGTGGCCACACTGTTCGTCATGATCTTCTCCTTTTTGTTACCTCTGAATTTCGACTCTACAACTGCCGCCGCGCTCGTCGCTGGGCCAAACGCGACTGCCAGACCCAACATCGAACTCAACTTAAGAAAGCGACGGCGAGACTTGTCGTCACGGCTCATACGGTTCTCCTTATCACGCGCTTGAATGGCGCAAACCTAAACTCCCGCTTGTTCGCACGATGAATTTCGCCTTCGCTGCCTGAGGTGGGAGCATGATGCGAGAGCCGGTGGAGACTCTCAGCGAAATTAGTTGGGGGATATTTGTGCGCGTATTGTAGGCTTTGGCTTCTGTCCAGTCCAACTCGCCGTAGTGGCCCAGTGGCCTAAGGTAGAAATAAAAGCAAATGAGCGACGAAATCACACAAAGCAACACTAAGTTTTCAAAGTGAAATTCGGGTTACACCGTAGATCGTCGCGCCAAGCGACAGGCGACTCATTCTGCAAATAATACAATTCTCCTGAGTGGCCGAGATCTTCAATGGTGTTACAACTGACGCGATGGGGCGGTATGCTGTAATATGCTTCGTGTCCGGTTTACCTGTCCAGGCTTTGCTCTTCGTCCAGCTGATTTCTTCAATCAGAGTCGATGATTCCAGAATCCATAGCGCACTATCGGATAATCAAAAAGTTAGGCGCAGGCGGTATGGGCGAGGTCTATCTTGCGCTCGATACCAAACTGGATCGCAAAGTCGCCATCAAGGTCCTGCGACCAGACGCGCTTGCCGAAGAAAACTTCAAGCAACGCCTGATCAGAGAGGCGCAAGCAGCCGCCAAGCTCGACCATCCCAACATCTGTGCCGTCTATGACGTTAACGAAGCAGATCCTTTTAGCTTCATCGTCATGCAATACATCGAGGGTGAGTCGCTGGCCCAAAAGATGGATCGCGAAGTCCTCCCGGTTGACACCATCCTGACCATTGCCGAGCAAGCTGCGGAAGGGCTTTCAGAAGCTCACGCGCACGGTATTGTTCATCGCGACATCAAACCGCAAAACATCATGATCACTGCGCGCGGGCAGCTAAAGATTTTGGACTTCGGCCTCGCCAAACAAATGCGCTCCAGTGAGTCCGTGGACAACGATGCGCCGACCGCGCCGATCTTAAGTAAGCGCGGCACCGTCATTGGCACGATGCCTTACATGTCACCTGAGCAGGTGCGGGGCGAAGACCTGGACGCGTCCAGCGACATCTTCAGTCTTGGCGTGAGCTTGTATGAAATGCTCGCCGGGAAGCACCCCTTCAAAGATAAGAGCGCAGCCGTAACGATGTCTCGGATATTGCTTGGCGAACCTATTCCCACCGAGCAATTTCAAACTCAGGTTTCGCCAGAGTTGCAAACGCTGTTGACCAAGATGCTGCGCAAGAACAAGGCAGAACGGTATCAAAGTACCAAGGACTTACTTACAGACTTAAGACAAATGCGGGCGCAAAGTGCGACCGGCACAACTAAGGAGTACGCACCGGCGACTGAAGAAATCGTGCCGCGCAGAGACCTAGGCAACAGTATTCTCGCCAGGGTCAGGCGAAATAAGTGGGCCCTATTAGCCGCGGCGCTGGCATTGGTTCTCGCAGTAGTTGCCTTCAATCGCTGGATCACTTCAGAGCACTCGGAGTCGTTAGCGATATTACCGTTTACCTATGCCTCCAGCGACCTGCGGCTCATGAGCAATCCCGACCGCGAATACTTAAGCGACGGGATGACTGAAAGCATCATTAACAATTTGTCTCAACTGTCCAACCTGAAAGTCATCGCGCGGAGTTCGGTCTTTCGCTACAAGGGTAAAGACATCGACGTTCAGGCGATCGGGCGTGAGTTAAATGTCCGCTCGGTGCTGGTGGGGCAGATCAAACAGGAGGGAGATGAGTTACGGATCGGCGTTGAGCTGATTGACGTCCAGGGCAACCGTTCCATTTGGGGCGACACCTATCAGCGAAAAACGACGGACCTCCAGTCAGTGCAAAGAGAGATTGCCGCGAAGGTGTCCGAGAAACTACACCTGAGATTGACCGGAGCGGACCAGACGCAACTAACGAAAACTTACACGCAAAGCGGCGACGCCTATCAGGCTTATTTGAAAGGTCGTTATCACTGGAACAAGCGCACGGATGACGGCTTCAAACAGGCAATCGGATTTTTTCAAGAGGCCATCGCTAAAGATCCAAACTACGCGCTCGCGTACACTGGACTCGCAGATTGCTACACGCTCAGAAGCGACTACGGCTTCCTGCCATCCAGGGAAGGTTACGAGCTCGCCAACGGCAACGCCATCCTGGCGCTCAAATACGATGATAGTCTCGCCGAGGCCCACACTTCCCTCGCCTCAATCAAGGCGGGCAAGGATTGGGATTGGCAAGGCGCGGAGAATGAGTATCGCCGGGCGATAGAGTTGAATCCGAATTATCCAACCGCTCACCATTGGTATGGCGCACAATTGTTTCTGCACGGCCGGTTTGATCAGTCACTCCAGGAACTTAGAACTGCGCAACAGCTGGATCCGCTCTCGCTCGGCATCAATAAGGATCTGGCTGTCGCGCTCTTGTATGGGCGTGACTACGCGAGCGCCCTCCAGCAGTCTCGGAAGACTCTGGAGATAGATCCCACCTTTCGCGTTATGTCCACTTATATTGCTCAGATCTATCAACTAGAACAGAAGTATCCTGAGGCAGTTACGGAACTGGAGAAGGCACACAGCGAAGCTCCCGGAGATGGCGAGATTACCTACGGACTTGGTCAGGCCTATGCACTCGTGGGACGGAAAGACGAGGCACTGAAAATTTCGAATGAGTTGAATCAACCGGGGCCGCAAAGCTTTTATCTACCAAAGGAAGCGGCCTATTTGTATGTGCTACTTGGTGACAAGGAACAAGCGGTCCAGATCTTACAAAAGGCTGCCGAGAACCATAACATGGCCGTCGCTGAGCTCAAGCTCGATCCGCGGCTGACGGAGTTGCGCAAAGATGCTCGCATCGGAGAACTCTTGCAGAAGATTGGGATGGCCCAATGAGCGTCTCTGGAATGGCGGCGGTGTAAAACACTGAAGACCGCGAAAATGAACAGTGAACTGCCCACTTCGCGGTCTTGAATAGAAGGACGTGCCTGATCTTCAGGCTAGACTACTTTTTCTTCGCAGCCTTCTTTTTCGCTGCTTTCTTTGCGGCTTTCTTTTTAGGCTTCGTCGGCTCGTCGCCTTTGATTGTTCCTGCCATTTTGTTTCCTTTCTGTAAGAGTTACTGGGTCAGAATTCTTACTGAGCTGGGCCTCATAGGTCCATGGTTGAACACCCGCAGTGTATATCGGTTTTGGATTAGGGTGTCAATAACTTCCTCAGTGCGTAATTTGATTTCGTAACGCAAACTGTCAGTTTGCGTCTGCGATCGATGCCACACATTGATCGCAAACTAACAGTTTGCTTTACAAACTTTATGGCTACGAAAACCGAAGAACGGCGAGAACGCAATGCTGCGATCGAACGCGGCCTGGACTTTGTTTACCGCACCAGCAACAAGCAAAAGCATTTTGCCAACTATGGGGCCTTTATGATTTGCTGCTTCGCATTCGTTGGAGCTACTGCCCGCAATCAGAAGCTCCGCCGTATCGGACGCGATCGCGCCCAACAACTTCTCCGGCGCTGGTCTCAAATGCATCCGATTCTGCCCGCCGATCTCAGTTCTGATCTGTTGCATGCATTCGTAGTTGTTCGCTACGCGCAGAGTCGAATCGGTATTCGCGATTCTGCAGGCGCAAGCGCCATAAGGGCTGCGGCAAGTAGGTTTTCAGCCGCGGATCTGCTGGGCTTCGACCCGGCGAAAGAGCCTCCGCCAAACGATCTGCCTTATCAATGTGATTGCACTTTCCAGAACCAGCGTGGGCGCAAGGCTTGTAAACAATGCCGTCGCCGACTGCGCATTCAAAGCCGCTATCGAGTTTGGATGGAAGCACTGGCAAACACTTATGTTGCCGAACGATCGGGAATATTGTTTGGGGCCCGCTATGCAGAGGTGCTGAGGTGGCTGCCTTCGATGCGGCCATATCCCAAAGCCGGCGAGCACGATGAGGAGACTGTCCGGGCCGCTATCTACGCGGTGACACACGTCGTCTATACCTTGAACGACTACAACACCTTTAAGCTGTCGCCGCGTTTACTGCCTCAGGAGTTTGCTTACTTGAAAACAAATGTACGTGACGCTTGTACGCGGCATGATACGGAACTACTAGGTGAACTACTTGACTCGTTGCAAGCTCTCGGATTGACGGCGAAGGATCCGCTCATTCAAAACGGAACGCGATACCTGATGCAGGAACAGAACAACGATGGCAGCTGGGGCGATCCTCGTGAGCAGAATATTCGCACGCGCTGCCATACAACCTGGACAGCGATCGATGGTTTGCGTGCCTACGCCTGGCGCGGCGTGCGTTTGAGTATGTAGGACAGACATTCCTGTCTGTCCCTCTGTTTCCTCCGGTCAAGACAGACAGGAATGTCTGTCCTACCAACCTCAAGCACAATTGAACTTGTTCATGATGTTATCTTTTTTCCACTTGCCCAAATACAACTTGGATATCTCCTGGGCAATACGGCAGGTAGTGAACTCGTTGTCACCGAAGTCCGCATTACTGAGCACGATGATTCCCAGGCTTTCTGCTCGCAAGGCATCAATACTGCGGCCGCCTGTTGGCACAACCCACTTCGAACATCGGGCAATAAAGCTGCGCCAGCCTAACCATATTCCTCGATGGTATTCCGCGCGACTCTCGTGTTTTCTGGTTACCATCCGGCCGTTTACTTCTACCTGCTCTTCATACTTCTCGCGAAGTAGTCGCCATCCGGCGCCATAGTTCACCTGCTTGCGATTCTTTAAGAGTGCCGGCGACCACAAGAGTTCCCGAGCCGGCCGATGGTGGTCTAGTGTATGCAGGAACTTCTCCCACTTTGCCAAATCGGCGATGGTGGAGTGAACGTTGCCATCACCATTGATGAAATTGAGCGGAGTATAGCCAACCGGAACAAAGCGGTTCTTCACTCGGTTGTAGCAGCGCGCATGCCTGGCTGTTTGCGGATCGTCAGGGCCGAAGCGAAACATTTCATCAAACACGTAGGTGCTGGTCATTATGTCGTCAATGCCATAAATCACCGTTTCCCCAACGTAATCTGAAAAAGCCGTTTCCGAAACTCGCTCCACCAATTCCGCGAGCACGACATAGCCTGAATTGGAATATCCGAATTCAGTGTCGGGGGCTCGAAGTCGTTTCCTGGTTCCCAGCAATGCCAACATGTCCTTATTGGAAAGCTCCTTCATTTTCCTGTTAGGCATGATTGGGTACCAATCGTCGGGCTTCGTCAGCGCCCGGTCGTACCAATGTTTCGCACGCGGCGTTAACTTCTGGTAGATGTCGCCATACTCTGGGAGCGCGGACGTGTGGTGGAGCAAGTCCTTGATCGTAATTGCATCGGCCCAGCGCGGAAGTTCAGGGAAGAATTTCGAGAGCCGATCATTTATGTCGAGCTTATTGTGGATGACAAGGTTGTAGACGGCGGCGGCGGTGAACTGTTTGGACAATGAACCAAGATCAAAAACTGTGTTCGGTGTGATCTTCGCTCCAGTTTCAAGGTTCGCGTACCCGTAGCAGTTTAAGTGAACAATTCGCTTTTTCCACCTAACTGCGACTGCAAAACCGGGAAAGCGATCGTGGTTCAGGTGATGAGCATCAAGCAACTTCTGCAAGTGGTTGTTTACAATCGCGTCGATCCGTTTCTGTTTCGGCGGCGCCTTTCGTTTACGTTTGGGGACTCTTTTCGCAGTCATTCTTTTTTCGCGGCCCATTGGCGCCTCTGGTCTATTTGCAGCTGGCGTGCCGGATACTAAAACAATCCGAAGCATAAACAAACAGGAATTTGCGCGGCGGCGGCGGCTGGTTCAGTTTGAACAGGCCTCTGCTTGGAGTGCGGCGACCTGTCGCCGCTTTGGTCGGCGATGAACTAGCGCTTCTCCAGACTTGATCTGCTCGGTCGAAGCGGCGTCAGGCCGGCGCGGGCAAAAGCGGCGACAGGTCGCCGCACTCCAAGCAGAGGCTTGCTTGCCGAAGCTGACCAGTACCATTGCCAGCCCATCGTTCATCCCATACTCTTACGGCCTCGCACGTAGATTCGAAATAGAGGCACAACGATATGATCCATCACGCGTTATCACTCGCGGGCTTCATAATTTTTGCCGTTATAGCCTGGTTGCTTTCAACTAATCGAGGAAAGATTGCCTGGAGAACGATAGCGTATGCGGCGGCTCTGCAACTTCTGATTGGCCTGATTATTTTTCGCTTACCCGGTTCCCATCGAATCTTGCTCTGGCTTAACGACGTAGTGCTGGTCTTGCTCAACGCGTCGAAGAGCGGTTCGGTCTTCCTGTTTGGACCACTCGCTGCCAGCCCCGGAGAGACAGGATCAATTGGCTTCATCCTCGTCTTCCAGGTCCTTCCGGTGGTTATTTTCTTTGCGGCGTTCACTGCAATGCTCTATCACCTGCGCGTGCTGCAGATATTCGTACGACTCTTCGCCAAACTCTTCCACCGCACCATGAAGATCAGCGGCGCCGAAGCCCTCTCCAGCGCCGCAAACATTTTTGTTGGGATCGAATCGGCACTGGTGGTCCGGCCGTACCTCGAAAAGATGACGCGCTCGGAGTTGTTGCTGCTGTTAACCGTCGGCATGGCAACAGTGGCGTCAAGTACGCTCGGAGTCTATGTCGCCTTTTTGTCTGGAGTGTTTCCACAGATAGCAGGTCACCTGATCTCTGCTTCAGTTCTGGCGATTCCTGCTTGCGTTGTCGTATCGAAACTGCTTATTCCGGAAACCGAAACACCCGAGACGCTCACGGCTGTGCCTCGGGAAGACGAGTCGGGCCGCTCGAAAAATTTGATCAGCGCGATTATCGAAGGGGCGATGGATGGGCTGAAGTTGGCGGCAGGAGTTTCGGCATTACTGATCGCGATCCTCGGAATCGTAGCGTTGGTCGACAAAGTACTCGGCGCCGGCAGTTCATTGTTGGGAATGAGCGAACCGCTTTCGTTGGTGAGAATCCTGGGCTGGGTCTTCTACCCGTTCGCTTTTCTGTTGGGAGTGCAATCGAGCGATGTGCCAATCGCTGCTCGCTTGTTGGGCGAGCGCGTCATTCTCACCGAGGTCTTCTCATATAACCACTTGGCACAAGCAATCTCGAGCGGACAAATAACTGACCCTCGCACAGTAGTCATCCTTAGTTACGCGCTTTGCGGCTTCGCACACGTGGCAGCGATGGCAATCTTTGTCGGCGGCACAGCGGCGCTTGCACCTTCGCGTCGCGACGACCTCGCTAGTTTGGGCTTACGCGCCTTGCTGGCCGCGACGCTAGCGACACTAATGACCGGATGCGTTGCGGGAATATTTAGCAGCGGCAGCGGAGTGTTGATCTTGGCTACACACTAGACGATACACGCAAAGCGCGCTGTTGAGAGTACTGGCTCACTTTCAAAAAAGAGGCATCTCCTTGGCGGGCCTAATTAGGTGTTCGCATACCCTGAAGGCTGATTTGAAACAGGGTGTAAGCGGAGCGATGCACTGCCACCAAATCCGTACTTGTGCCGCAGATCGGCGGTAGAATATACAGTCGTGGGCAGGAAAGGAGTCTCTGCCGCAGACTTTAACCCTGCCCGTGTTACCGTAGTACAACGGTTAACTACAAATATGAAAATCTTCATTAGTCACTCAAGTCATGACAAATGGGTCGCAAGGCAAATATCGGAACGACTGGTCGCTCTAGGGCACGAAACCTTTCTCGATGAGAAAGATTTACGAACCGGTGAATCCATCGATTCAAAAATCCAGAAGCATCTCAAGACGTCTGATGATGTTCTCCTGTTGATATCTCCGCAATCACTAAAGAGTCAGTGGGTTTTCATTGAATTGGGCGCAGCCCAAGCTCTTGGCAAAAACATCATACCGATATTCTTTCACGTTGCTGCGAATCAGATACCACATGCGATTTCTCTACGACTCGGAAGGGACATAAATGAAATCGAGCGATATTTTGAAGAACTGCAGTCTCGTGCAGCATCAGTTTCACACGGAAGGAAACCGCGACTTACGAAAAGGCCCAAATTAACGCCGCGAACTACCTTGAAGGTTGGCGATAAGGTAACGGTTGTGAATTTTTCGCTTCTCACTGAGGCCGATCGTTATCAGGAACCGTTTTGGGTGTCAGAGATGAACAAGTATTCCGGACGGACGGGGCGAATTTCGGGCTTTGATGAATTAGGATGGCCCGAGCTCGATATTGACGTGGAAAAGCATGCGTGGCATCCAACCTGGCTCATCGAGAGTTAATTTTAATGTTCAGGCGTTCAACGTCGCCTGCCGCTCGTCATCGCGCGAAGTCGCTGCCGAATAATGCTAAACCTATTTAGCCGAACCTAATCATGACCCGTTTGAGGGCCATTCTCCGCGGTGAAGATGTGAAGGCGGGTGGCGCTGAGTTACTCCTTCAGTGCTGCCGAACAAAAGCCTTGCAGCTGACGGCGCGCGATAACCTGCTTCTCAAATAGTCTGATTCCTTCAGCTTGAATGCTGATTGCGCGCCGCAGCTGAAGGCCAGCGTTGGGACGCTTCGCTTTTGGTTATGTCTACTCTTCTCGTTACCATTGTTGGCGGTGTCGTGGTCTTAATAATCGGCCTGCTTATTGAATATGGACTCATCAAACGAAAGAAACATATTGCAGCTGAATCATCGATTCCGCCGGCATCCACAGCGGCGGTGCTCTCCAATACTGAACCAACATCGAAACAGGCAGACCCACGTGAATTATCGTGGCCAGAGGCAATTAACAGGGCGCTGGACAGTTTCCAGACTCTGCACGATGGAAAGGATATCGAAGTACATTCAACCAACGTTGACACGTATTCAGCGAAACTATTCATCGTCGTCCATGGTCCTCGTCCCGCGTTTCACAAATATTACAGCGTGATCGTAAACAAGGCGGGCGATATCGTAACGATCAAACAGACGAACTGATAGATCTCGCCGAACAAATCGTTGGGCGGCTGAGCGTAGCCGGTTAAAGATCGACGGTATGAAAAAGACAATTTGCCTCGCTTGCGTTCTTCTTTTACTTGCATATACAGAAGCGTTAGCTCAAAGCTCTCTGAAAGATTATCCGCAGTGGCGCGGGCGGAACCGGGATGGCTCGGCGAGCGACTTCTCAGAACCCAGATCGTGGCCCGAAGAACTCACACGCAGATGGAAGGTCAGCGTCGGAGAGGGCTACGCGACACCCATCGTTGTTGGCAAAAGCGTTTACTCCTTCACCCGACGCGATGGCAACGAGGTGCTGATGGCACTCAATGCTGCGACCGGAAAAATTGTTTGGCAAACGCCGTATCCAGCACCGTACACGGTTGCGAATCCTGCGGCGGCGCACGGCGCGAGCCCAAAGGCGACGCCGTTGTTTCATAACGGCAGGCTGTACACGCTCGGCATCAGCGGCATCGTGTCGGCCTTCGATGCGGTTACCGGTAAGCTTGTGTGGCAGAAACCCGGACCGTCTGAAGACCCGTATTTCGGTATGGCCGTGTCTCCCGTCGGTGACAAGAACCTGGTAATCGTCAACCCAGGCAACTACGGCCCGCTCACTGCGTTTGACGCGGAGACAGGCGACGTCAAATGGACCGCGGCCGGCGATAGCGCATGGGCGTCGCCGATCATCGTTGAGCTGGGAGGAACTCGCCAAGTGGTTTCAATGACTACCGAGAGTGTGATCAGTGTCTCGGTGGCCAGTGGCGAACTCCTCTGGCAGCATCCCTGGGTATCGACAAGGACGGCGAGCGCCATCACGCCTCTGCTGTATGGCCAGACGATTATCGTCAGCGGTCAGGGAATGCCGGTGACGGCGCTTAAGCCAACCAGGCGCAACGGCAAGTGGGAGGTTGATGTCGTGTGGGAGAACAAGGACGTTTCACTTTTTCTGAGCAACCCGGTGCTGGTCCACGACGCGCTGTTCGGCTTGTCCGAGCGGGCGTCAGGGCAATTCTTTGCACTCGACGCGAAGACTGGCAAGGTCCTGTGGCTTGGTCCGCCACGGGAGGCGACGAACACTGCAATTGTTAAGGCGAAAGATCTTCTCTTCTTGCTGAACGACGACGCCGAGTTGATCGTCGCGCGGAGCAGCCGGAAGGGATTCGAACCGCTGAAACATTACATCGTTGCTGACAATGCGACCTGGGCCCAGCCGACAATCTCAGGCAGTCGGATCTTCGTCAAGGACGTCTCGTCGCTCGCGTTGTGGACCGTGAACTGAGGGACTTTATTCTATAAGGGCACAAGGGACGCACAACGCCGCCCAACGAGCGCTTGCAGCTGACGGCGCGTTAGAATGCTGTCTAGCAATCTAGCCCCCACCGTGGAGTGCGGCGACTTGTCATCTCTTTGGTCCTCAAGATTTGTTTGTTGTTTAGAGGCACTGGTCTTAACTCCCTAGTGGGTATGAGTCGAGCTGTTGGTTTGAGAATGGGCCGTTGAGTTTGCGACCCCGAGAATGGCGGCATATTACAATGGCTCAGGGGTTTTTCGAGAAAAACCAAGCTTCCAGGGCGTTTTACTGGTTTCTGGTGGGACCGCACCAGCCTTGGTGGAGCTGCACCAATCTCTGGTAAGGGCGCACCAGAGCCTGGTGGAACGGCGCCAGAGTTTGATGTAGCTTCACCAGAGACTTGGAAACGGCGTCTATGCTTGGTCAGTGGCTCAACTCATTGTGACTGAGGTAACCTCCGCTGACGCCAGCAAGTCTTGCAGCTAACGGCGAGATATCTTGTTGCTCAAGAATCTTTTCCCTTGCAGCAGACGGCGCGGTAGCATGTTGCTCGAATCACTTTTTCCGTGCTGCTTGAATGCTGAGCGCGCACCGCAGCTGAAGGCAGGCATTGGGGGCTTCCTTTTGTAAACCACGAATGCAATACGATGCCATTCTTGTTGATCTCGACGGTGTCATCCGCGTCTGGCCAGAATCGGATGAATCGATTGAGGCCGCACACGACATGCACATCAATGCCATCCGCAACATTGCGTTCTCGCCCGAACTCCTCAATCTTGCGATTACCGGCGAAATCACCGACGAAGAGTGGCGTGCGCGAGTTGCGGAGCAATTGTGCGCTGAATTCCCGGGAACTGATGTGCAGGATGCGCTTGCGCAGTGGTCGTCGCAAACCGGCGAAGTGGACCAAGAGGTGCTTTCACTTCTCAGAACTTGCGAACGCTCTATCAAACTAGTTCTCGTTAGCAATGCCACTTCTCGGTTAGCTCGTGACCTTTATGCCCTGGACATTTCCAACTGCTTTCATGCAGTAGTCAATTCCAGTACGATCGGGTTTGCGAAGCCGTCGGAACAAATTTTTCGTTTTGCGCTTCGGCAGGCCGGTACGGTTCCGGAGCATGCGCTCTTCATCGACGACACCAAAGCCAATGTGGATGCGGCCGCCAGCATGGGCATACGCGGTCATGTGCACGCAAATTTCGCCCAGTTGTCATCATTCCTTCGCTACGCTGGAGTGCTCAATGCTCCGGCGCCCTGACCGGTCGCTCGAGCGCACGCCCTCGGCAAGCCTCGCGCCGCGGTTCAGCTTCAACGTTAGACCGCTGGCTTGAATTTGAAAATATGAAACGTGGATTATTAATGTTTCCGGTTGGCGTGGCCTGTGGTTTCTTGTGCGGGTTCGTCGTCGCTTCTCTTTGCGCATGGTTCGACGGTGGGCTGGGTGACATGGAGGGGCGGCCTCTGACCATCGGCAATTATATTGTCGTGGGAATAGCCTTCGGAAATTTCGCCGCCATGACAGGGTTGGTGCTCGCGCCTGTCGTTTATTTTATCTGTTTCAGACAGTTGAGTAACCGAGAACTTGTTAAAGCAATTTGTCTGATTGTGGCCGCGACAATTTCTTTTGGTTTGTTGGGTGGGTTGTCCGTTGATCTGTTCTATGCGTTGCTCGCGACCGCCCTTGGCTTCTTCGGCTCATCTCTGGCCGTCTGCATTTTTTATAAAGATAAATCTCAAGGGCAAGTGAAGGACGGCGTCGCGGTCTAACCAGGGGACCAACCAGACTCGCCATATAGCGGCTCATCCTCAAGTTAACTGCTCGCCGGTTATCCCGGCGTTAGGCCGCTTACATTGTGTCATAGGAGGTAGCGTCTATGTCGTTTATTCAACAACTAATCATCGTTGTCGCCGACAAGCTGATGATTGGAATTGCAATTGTTGTTGTGGGCTACATTTTCAACAAGCGATTAAAAGTCATGGAGAATAAACAGATGCTGGACCTCCAAGTTGCGGCCCAAATCGCAGCAGCAAGGTTACCAGCCTATAAAGCCCTCTGGGAATATCAGGAGACTTCTAGTCCGACGCTGGATTCAGACTTAACCGTCCAACAAAGAAAGGAACTCGAAGATAAATTGAGGAAATGGTATTACAAAGATGGTAATGGAATCTTCCTTTCCCATGAGGCCGCTACTTCTTATCTAAAGGCGAGAGATTGCTTGAAGAAAGAAGGGGCGAAGTTTGAAGATATTAGAGCTGACTTTTCCTCTTTAAGAACTCAGATGAAAGAGGACATGCGTATTTATAATTCTGAAGAAGGGAAAGCTCCAACTGTTTCAGCGGACTCGCCTTTCGGGGGGCTATGCGCGTGAGGAAAGGTCGCGACAACCCGTGGTTGATCATGCTCATGCCATATTTCGGGCGCTGGCCCGAATGGTTTAATCTCTTCGTCGAAAGCTGTAAATGGAATCCGGATGTGCGCTGGCGGTTCTATACGGATTGCGCCGAGCCGGAGAACAAGGCCGACAATGTTGACTACGTCCAGCTGAGTTTCGACGACTATAAGGCTCTCGTACGTGAGCGTCTCGGCATAAATTTTTGCCCGACCGACCCGTACAAACTCTGCGACATCAGGCCATGCCTCGCGCACATCCACGAGCTGGATATCTCCGGCTATCCCTTTTTCGGGCACGGCGACATCGACGTCATCTACGGAAACATCCGCAGCATTTACACCGAGGAGTTGCTTGCGCGCTTTGACGTTTTATCAACGCACCCCGAGCGCCTGTCCGGGCACTTCGCTGTGCTGCGAAATACGCGTTACAACCGACGCGCCTTCGTAAATATCCCTGACTACCGTTCGTTACTCGAACGCCAGGAGTACCTGGGACTGGACGAAGTCCATTTCGCGTCCGCACTCAGGCCCCGGAGCTTTGGTCGGATAGCCAGTTATCTTGATCCTCGACGAGACCGCTCGCTGTTCGTTGAACGCTACAGCACGATCCTTAGTCCGCGCGGATGGCACGACGGAACTATGAACTACCCGGAGAAATGGTTCTGGCGTAATGGGAGTCTGACTAACGAGCGCGACGGCGAGCGAGGGTTTCTATATTTGCATTTCATGCGCTGGAAATCCGAAAGGTGGATGAGTGAGACGCCGGCACAGGGTGAAGGGGCGTGGCTTAAACTTGAGCGCCTGGTCCATGTTGAGTGGCAACGCGCAGCCGCCGAGGGGTTTTGCATCAGCCCCGAGGGATTTACTAGAGTCGACCCTGGAAAACAAGGATCTTGCTGAGTGCGATAGCAAGAAAGAATCATGGCCATGCAAGAACGCAACGTGCTCATTTTGGTTGCGCTGCTGTTTACGCTTACCAGCGTAACGGTTGCGCAGCAGTTGCCAATTTCGGGGACGGAGCCGGAACGGGTTGGCCACACGATAGTGACAGTCACCGATAAGTATGGTCGTTTTGTCTCTGGGTTGAGCAAAGATCAAATTACAATTTGGGATGAGAAGACGCCTCAAGAGATTGTTGCGTTTGAGCAGCAAGATGAACCTTTCAGTCTGGTAGTTTTATTTGATGTCTCATCGTCAATACCGGCTGATGGCGTAGATACAGCTCGAGCGGAGTTTTTGCAGTTGGTAGAAACGGGAAACAAATCGAGCGACTACGCGATTATTGCGTTTAGCGAACAAGCCTCGATGCTGACAGAGTTTACGCGAGACAAGAGTTCACTTGTTGCTGGCATTAATAAAGTGGCAACCTTGAAGCGGACAGGAGCGAGCGCCTTCTATGATGCTTTCAATTTAGCTCTCGAAAAAGCGCAAACTGCAAAACAGAAAAAACGCATCATACTCCTCATCTCGGACGGTGATAATAACTACTCAAATTCTCAAAATAATGACTTACGCGAAAAACTGAAGGGATCAGACGTGCTGGTCTATGCTATGGGGTTTAGCGAACCGCGCGGTATCGGGCGGGACTTACCCTGGGCGGAGCCTGGGATACCATCGAGGCTTATCACTCTCTGCTCAGTGACGGGTGGTGTAGCCTATTACCCGCGTAATTCAGCAGATCTTAAGTCGTACTTCGAAGGCCTTGGTTTAGAGTTAAAGACGCAGTATTCGGTAATCTTTCGGCCCTCAAGTTTCGTCAAGGATGGAGAATGGCGGCGTCTCAAATATAAGGCGGCGCCTCCAAACACGCCGGGCTGGGAAAAAGTAACGCTTGCTGCCCGCGGTCGCGAAGGCTATTTTTTGAAACCTTAGTTTCTGTGATCTTCTGCGCCGAACCAAAGCAAACCACTCGCCCGAATTAGCCAACGCTTTCAACGTAATGAAGGCTGACAAATCACGTCTAATTTCTCCGATTCAACTTCCGTAACACCTTTTAGATTTCGGATTCCGGCTCATCCTGCACCACACCCTCGGTCAGTTCCGGGGGCGCCGGAGACCGAAAGCGAAGCAGCGTTTTTGTCTGATCCTCAGATTCGATTTCCAATGCTGCATCAGCGCCCTCGTCAGACTGCTCGAGCCAAACACGGATCGGTTTCTCGACGGCATGGCTGACGTGATCGTCCGGCGCCTTACCCATGCTAATTTCGATAGCTTCTGACTCGTCAGGTTCCGATGCTACGCTCAACCCTTCAAGCGGGAGTTCATGCGCTTCCTCTTGCGCGCCGACTTCAGATCCAAAAATCTCAAGCGTTGCCAACCATCCCTGATGGCGCCGGCTGAAGGTATCGAAAAAGTCGCTCCATTCCTTGCGCGGTATTTCTTGTGTCGACATAACTATATCTCCCTAAACTCTACTGGCTCGGCTTGCCTTCAGTGGCCGCGCCTTCTCGTTGTTGGCAGTAATAACGCTTGCTTCTTTTTTGCCGAACACATGCAGGGCGATTGGAACTGTACTCGCCAGGCCCGACAAGAACAGCGTCCAACCCAAGACCTTTCGACGGTGGCGTTTTAACTTTTCAGCGACCAACAAGCCGGCGCCGAATCCAATTGCGCCCCGCGTCGCTGCAATTAAAGCGATTTCCGGCAGAGTAACACTCTTGGTTTCTGAAATATCCATAATGGCCCCTTGAACCAGGCTAGGATTACTTTCCCTGCTTGATTCGCGCAGTGGTCACCCGAGGTTGGATTGGGTGGCCCGACTATTTCCTGGCCTCACCTCTTCTTCGACGCAGCCTTCTTTTTCTTCGGTACCTTGCCTCCTGCTTTTCGAGCTTCAGACAATCCAATCGCGATCGCTTGCTTCTTGCTGGTCACTTTCTTACCTGAGCCACTCTTTAGCTTTCCCTTCTTGCGCTCATGCATTGCCTTCTCGACTTTTGTTTGTGCCTTCTTACCGTACTTTGCCATCTTCACCTTCCTTCTTTTTGCAGCAACTATTTGAAATTCATTGATGGAGGCCGTGTGGGACTAGGCACCGGTTCGGGTTCCGGAGCCGCCGTCGGTTTAGCGTCGGGAGATGGGCTCGGCGCCGGTGTCGGAACAGGTGTCGGCGTGGGACGAACTGTCGGACCAGGCAACGGTGTCGGAACAGGTGTCGGCGCAGGCGACGGTGTGGGAAGAAGCGTCGGAACAGGCTCGGGCGTCGGGCCAGGCGACGGTGTCGGATCTCCAGGCGGCGTCGGCGTCGCCTGAGCGTAAGAGCTATTGGTTGGTTGCGCCGAGATGGTTGACGACTGCAATGGGATCCCAATGAAAATAAAACTGACTATCGTGATCAGCGCTGCAAATGCGAATCGCCTCATGACAAATTCCCCTTGTTTCAATCTGATTATGTCGCGGTCGGATACACCTATCTGTTCGCATACGGTTCACAGACAATCCGGTTACCGTGACTTCTCTTTCGACGGGTGAGGTCGGTCGCAAGTTAAAGGTTGCCGGTGCGCCCAATTGTGCGAATCGGCGGAGCGTTTACTTGCTGATTACGCCACAAGCGATTCGGTCGCCCGAATTACCTGAAGGATCGGTCTTCATATCGTCGGCTTTGGCGTGAATAACGAGCGCAGTTCCACCATCGGTAAACAACGAATAATTGTCACTGCCAAGGTTAACGTTCGGATCTGTGATCGTCACCCGCGCCGTTCCGTCAGCTTTTACAGTGAAGTTATTCATGTCGCCGGCGTGCGATCCCATCGGGTTTTGTGAACCATGCTGTTTCCCGCCGGGATTGAAGTGGGGACCTGCAGTTGCGAAGGACGGCCCTTCGCATTTGGCCATCTGATGAATATGAATAGCGTGTTCGCCGGGTGCAAGATTCTTTAGGTCAAGCATGATGCGTACACCTTTGCCGGCGGGAGAAATCTTAGCGGTGCCAATGCTTTCGCCTTGGCCGTTTTTCATCTCTACCGAAGTTGTTTCCTTGGCGCTGCCATAAATCACAGCGAAGACCATCACACTTGTCGCGATTAGACACGCGAACGTTTGTCGTTTCATCGTTTGACCTCCAGTCATTCACTTGGAATTGCCTTCCGGCGTTAAGAGATTTGCATCGCGCGCGATTACCCAAGTTTCGTCAGAACGTTTATTTAAGATCGTGAGCACATAGCCTGAATGTTTAGACGACTCTCCACGAGCGTCCGTGAAAGTCACTCTCAGAAAATTGCGCATCCAGGCCCAGTCGCCGCTGATCTTGATTTCCTGAATGTCGCTCGCGGTTTTCATTTTTGCGCCCTTCATGCTTTCGTAACTGCGGGAAAACTCCTCTTTGCCGAAGGGTCCCTTATTGGGAACCATAAAAATTACATCGTCGGCCAGTAGGTTCAGCATGGTCGGCAGATCGCCTTGTTCGCTGGCAGTCAACCACTGATCAACCAAGCCACGAATGGCATCCTCGTCGCTGCTGATTACCTTTGCCTGCCTGGTTTGCATAATGTCGGTTCCTTCCGGATCATCACTTCTCTCGCGTCTTCGCCGCCTTTTTTGCGGAACGCGAACGTGAAGCAGCCGATCTCTTTTTCGCCGCGCTGCGTGCGTGTCGCGAAAGGGCTTGCTTTGAAGCAGCGCTGTGTCCTTCACGTTTCAACGCCTGCAATGTGGCGCGTGAACGTTTGGTCGACTTACTGGCGCTCTTCTTCTTTCCTTTCTTCAGGTCACGAACTGCTTGTTTGCGCGTCTTCGTCGATCCTTTCTTCGGCGCCGCCAAATCCACTCCGGCGCGGCGCGCTTTCGAGAGACCAATGGCTATCGCTTGTTTGGTTGAACGCGCACCATGCTTGCCTTCGCGCACATGTTCTATTTCCTCACGTACAAACTCTCCGGCTTGGGTACTCGGAGCCTTGCCCTCTTCCTTGTCTTGCTCGGCGCGTTCCAGCGTTTCCTTCTCCGGCATGCGTCCCTCTTTCCACCTTTATAAAATCAACTATCCGCTATACGTCCACAACCTGTGGCAAACCTTGTTCCCTTCCATAGATTCTTGATGTTAACGAATGAAGATCTTCGTGAGTGATAATCGGCAAGTCGCGGAAATCGAGCTGTAAGTTAAGTCCGCTGCAGAATTCTTCAAATTGTTGCTTCGCAATTTCAGCGGTCGCGTCCAACGAAGAGAGGTAAAGCATGTCGCTCAGAGCGAATGCTTTGCGTGCAGAGCCCTTTATGGTTCCGCCTTCCGAGCGTGCACACATTATCGCCAAATCGGCCGTGACATACTCAAGAAAGCTGTTTCCTTCCACGATTACACCGTCCGCCTCAACCCGCTTGAGTGCTTCACTGATGCCTTGAGCAACCTGTCCATCTTTCACGATTACCCAATGCACATTGGAAGCTCCAGCATCCCAGAAGCGAGCGGTATCTTTACCGATCTGATAATTGGACTCACGGCCTGAGCTAACGACGGGCTCGTCTCGTAGAAGATCACTTACGCAACAGCCGGCCGGATCTCTACCGCACGAACGATAGTGCCCTCGTGTGAGCTTGATCGCCTCCCAACCCGGCAGCATGCGAAGCAATTCGCACGCAAGCGTGGTCTTGCCAACGTTTGACGAAAAGCCGCTAACGGCGACAATCGTCGGCCGGGCCCTCATAACATTGCCAGGCATCAGGGCTTCATCCCTTCGTCTATCCAACTTCTGAATTTGGCGACGTGATCTTCAGGCCACGGTTCGTCGCATGGCATGCTGCCATTTTCCAATCTTGAATAAATACCTTCAGCCTGCGTCTTGACGACTTCATAAGACGAAAGATCAAGCCCGATACGCTTCATTGTGTCCACGTCGGGCGAGTCTCGAAACAGCGGTCGAATATCGCTTGCGAAACTTAATGGCATGTTCAATCCTCCAGCAGACATTGTCTTAACAGTACCGTCTAACTAGAACGCAACGCTAGCGGCTAACTCCGATCGGCTGTTGCGGGTCGTGAAGCTCGCGCTCCGCAAATGTGACGGCTCCTAAGGCATTTCGTCTTCAAGTAAATTCTCACGGGCGTCCTGGTCGCGCTCCCAACTCTCAACAGCTCGGTCGCGTTCTGCCTGACGACGTTTTTCCCGTTCGTAGGCTGCACGCGGATCGCGACCTGTCACTGCGCGATACCAGGCAGGATGGTGCGTCCAAGCCCAGCTTTCGGTCACAGTGCCGTCAATCATCGCGCGAAATGTTCCGGGTTGATGCGCCGTTCCTTCGTAGATGTGAATGATGAAGCCGGCCAACATCAGTAGCGCCGCCAGGTCGTGAATCACATAACTGACAGCAACTACCCAGCGCCCCACCAAATTGTCGAACCACATCAATACGCCTGTGATCAGGAACAACACACCGCTTAGCACAATCACCCAGAAGTAAAGTTTCTGCCCACCATTAAAGAACCCCACCTCCTCAGCTTCCAGCTTGTCTTCGTTGGTTGCGTATTGCTTGATGCGTTTGACCCAGCGACGGTCAGCACTGGTCCACCACATCGGCGTGACCCAGTTAATAAATTGAAAGAGAAAAAAGACTGCAAAGACCAAGCCAAACCATGGATGCAACGCGCGAGTTCGGGCCCCGCCACCAAATAACGGAGCAAGCCAGCGGAACAACCATGGCGAATAGATCGCAAATCCGGTCAACAATGAAAGGATGAAAAAGATCGCTACTGACCAGTGCAGAACGCGCGTGTAAACCGGATGGCGCAACAACTCCCCACGATGAAGTCGCGTCGTCCCAAACCGCGCGAATTCGCCACGCGCCTTTTCGTCAAAGCCTTTTGCAGGTGCGCTCATGGCGTTTCTTTTCTCCTGGAATCGATTTCCTCACGCGGACCAGTCTCGATTTCCGGCGGTTCAGGCTGCGGCAATTTCGGTCCTACCGAAACTCGGTGAAAGAAAACCGCGAGCAGACCCAGGCCGGCCATCAATAGTCCGATTGGTTTTGCGGTCCACTTCCAGTAGGTATAGCTCGGCGGGATCACCGGGTTTTTCGGCAGTCCGTAGCGTTCCGGATTATCGATGTCGTGGAGGGTGTAAATGACGTGAGTTCCCTTGATTGAGGGCGGATCGTAAACACCCGCGTTGGCGAAGCCGGAAACCTCGCGTAACTGCTTGGCGCGCAGGCCCGCGATCTGCACCATGTCTGATTTCGTCCCAAAGTGCAGACATCCCGTCGGACAAGCCTTGATACAAGCCGGCTCGAGGCCCTGGCCCACGCGATCGGAACACAGGGTGCACTTGTAAACCTTCTTGGTCTTCTCGTTGAATTTGGGAATATCGAACGGACAGCCGGAGATGCAGTAGCCGCAACCGATACAGTTGTCCTGCTGGAAATCGACGATTCCGTTCTCGTACTTGATGATGGCGCCATCGGCTGGGCACGCGCGCAAGCAGCCGGGATCCTCACAGTGCATGCATTGGTCTTTACGCATCAACCACATCAGATTGCCGTCGCGAGAGTCTTCGGCAAACTTGATCAGGTTCCAGTAATTCCACTCAGTCGAAGGCATCGTCTGGTACGTGTCATCGAAGGTCGTCTCGCGAAACGGGTGATCGTTCCATTCGACGCAAGCTACTTCGCAAGCCTTGCAGCCGATGCAAGTCGTCACGTCGATGTATTTACAGACTTCCGCTTCGCGACGCGTTCCCTGTCCGGGAACTGGTCCGGGATGGGCTGAGATCTCCTGAATCTGAAATGTCTGTGGGTTGCTCATTGTGTTTCTTCCGTAGTCAGCCCGCGCAGCGGGCGAGAGCATAAAGCCTGGCGCGTCAGCCCCAGGAAAGATCGACGATATCGAATACAGCCCGAGAAACGGGCGACAGCCACCTCGCCGGAAATCGCTCTCTGATTTTCCAAATCAATCATTGGAATATGCCTTGATGTTTGTCTGTCGCCCGCTTCGCGGGCCTTAGTTACTTCTTTTCCATTCCCCGGGGTTCCGCTTCGCTTCCCCCAGGCTTTATGCTGCCACCGCTTCGCGGGTTAGGCCTTCTCGATCTTCACCAGAAATCCTTTAAACTCCGGCGTGTAGGCATTCGGATCGATCGCCGCGGGCGACAACTGATTCGCGGGCATCAGCGAAGTCTTGCCCTCGTCCTCCGCAACCCCGCGATAGCCCCAATGTATCGGCACGCCAATCTGAAAAACTTCATTGCCGTCGATCATCATTGGCTTGATCCGCTTGGTTACCATCGCTTTCGCCACATAGACGCCGCGAGCGCTGGTTACTTTCACTTTCTCGCCACCGGTGATTCCTATCTTGTCAGCTAACTTCGCGGGCACTTCGACGAAAGGCTCCGGCACGAGTTGCACGTTCATCGGATTGTTCTTAGTCCAGTAGTGATAGTGCTCAGTCAGCCGATAGGTGGTGCAGACAACGTTGTAGCCTTCAGCGGGTGTGCCGAGCTTGTCCATGTCAGACTTGAATTTCTTTGCGACTGGATTGGCCGATTGATTCGGATGAAGGGGGTTGGCGATCGGACTCTCGACGGGTTCGTAGTGTTCCGGAAATGGACCATCGGCAAAGGCAGCCAGGGGACCAAAAATTCGCCCCACACCTTCTGGGTTCATGATGAACGGACCCATGTGATCCGAAGGTTTTGAGTCAGCCTTGAAATCAGGCACATCGTTGCCGACCCATTTCTGTTGAGCCTCGTTCCACCAGACCTGCTTTCGTTCAGGATCCCATGGCTTGCCCGACAAGTCGCAGGAGGCCCGGTTGTACATCACGCGGCGATTGGCCGGCCATGAATATCCCCAGTTCGGAAAAATTCCGAGACCGGATGGATCTTCAGTTCCGCGTCGCTGCATTTGCGCGCCAGCCTCAGTCCAGGAACCTGAATAAAGCCAGTTGCCACAGGCTGTCGTGCCGTCGTCCTTTAACCAGGCGAATCCTGGCACTTGCTGGCCCGCCTTGATCGTCTGCCCGGGAAAAAGTTTCTCATCGGTCAAATCGGCGAGTGCTTTACCGTTGATCTCTTTCGCGACTTCGGCCAACGAAGGATTCTGTGGTGTTGTATAAGCCCAGCTAAGATTTTGAATTGGATCAGGAAACTTGCCACCTTCCTGTTGATAAAGCTCGCGCACTTTCAAAAAGATGCGCGCGAGTATTTCCTGATCGACTTTCGCATCGCCCGGCGGCGGCACTGCCACATACTTCCATTGCAGCCAGCGCGCTGAGTTGACGAACGTGCCGTCCTTTTCTGCAAAGCCGGCGCCCGGCAGACGATAGACCGTCGTATTGATTTGCTTCATATCGTCTTTCGTGATGCCAGGTGCACGCCAGAACTCTGCGGTTTCTTCGGGATAGAGCTCACATACGACCAAAAAGTCCGCCTTCTTCAACGCCTCGATGTTTTTTCTCGAATTCGGACCGATGGCCACGCCGTTCATACCGAAGGCAAACAAACCCTTCACCTTGCCGGCGTACATCTCATCCCACATCTCGGTCCATGAGAACTTGCGGTCGATCTTCGGAAGGTAGCTGTAATTGAAATCGTTCTCTTTCTTCGCCGAGTCGCCATAGAGAGATTTCAAGAACGACACCATGAACTTCGGCGTGTTCGACCAGTAGTTATACGAATCCCATTCGTTCGGTTTCGACGCCGTAGGAGTGGTGCGTTTGAGAAATGTCGCAAGGTCGGTGTCAGTCGGTTGCGGTATCTTTAAATAGCCGGGGAAAATATCGAATACGCCGCCCATGTCAGTCGCGCCTTGGATATTCGAGTGGCCGCGCAAGGCATTAACCCCACCGCCGGCACGGCCGACGTTGCCGAGCAGCAATTGCAGGATCGCAGCAGCGCGAATGATCTGCGTCCCTGACGTGTGTTGAGTCCAACCAACTGCATAAATGATGGTGCCGGCTCTCTTCATGTCGCCGTCTTTGCGAATCGACGTAAACAAGTCAGCGGCTTTCAGAAATTCATTCCTGGGAATACCGGTGATACGTTCAACCATCTCCGGCGTGTAGCGCGAATACTGTTGCTTCAAGAGCTGAAAGACAGAGCGCGGATGTTGCAACGAAAGATCGTAGGCGACGTTGGGCGGCAACATCGGCGGAGGTTTCAGTCCGCCCTGGCCCGCGGCGCCGGTTCCGCTCGCTGCCTGATGGCCTCCCCCATCACCGCTCTTTTCGGAATCTTTTCCGCCGCCTTTTGCTGAGGAAGAAGACTCTGCATTCGATGGGCCGGGTTGTGAAGTCGGCTTTGCAGCTGCTGCGGCTGCGGCCTCAATCCTTCCGCCTGCTTCGTAATTCCAGGTTGATTTGTCATACGTTGTCGCGCTTTGATCGAAGCCCGAAAACAAACCATCCTCAGGAAGTTTGAATCCGTCCTTAACTATGAAAGCCGCGTTGGTGTAATTGATGAGATAGTCTTTGGCGATGCGATTGTTTTGAAGCGCATAGTTGATCAAGCCGCCGAGAAAGGCGATGTCCGTTCCTGCTCTGATTTGCAGAAACAGATCGGCTTGCGTCGCCGTGCGCGTGAAGCGCGGATCGACCACGATCATTTTTGCGTTACGGTGTAGCTTGGCTTCCACCGGCCACTTGAAACCACACGGGTGGTTCTCGGCCGGGTTGCCGCCCATGATCAACATCATGTCGGTGTTCTTGATGTCGATCCAGCCGTTAGTCATTGCGCCGCGTCCGAAGGTGGGCCCCAAACTGGAGACCGTCGGACCGTGTCAAACCCGGGCCTGCGTTTCGAAATAGCAGAGCCCCAGGCTGCGCATTGCCTTGACCGCCAGGAAATTCAGTTCATTAGTGTCAGTACAGCCGCCGATCCAGCCAATCGTTTCCACACGATTGACGGTGTAGCCGTTCTTGTCTTTGTCGATGAACGTGGCGTCGCGCGTCTTCTTGGTCCATTGAGCAATCTCATTGATTGCTTTGTCCCAGGAGATATCTTCCCAATCGGTTGCACCCGGCCGCCGCACCTGCGGCTTCAACAGGCGACGTTCATTAACAATGTCCTGTTGAAGCGAAGCCCCTTTCGGACAAAGGGTGCCGCGATTGATCGGATGATCGGGATCGCCTTCGACGTGGACCACCTGCGGAATTGCGTTTTTGGCCCTGTCGCCGAGCGTGTGAATGATCACGCCGCAGCTGACTGAACAGTATGGACAGGTGCTGCGTGTCTCAGTTGTTCGCGCAATCTTCAAGCCTTGCGTCTGCGCATAAACCGGGGCGAGGCTAAATCCAAAAACCGTGACGCCCGCGCCGCCGATCAGGGTCGTTTTGATGAAGGTTCGTCTCGACACTTCCATGGCACACTGCTCCTTCAACTCGCAACTTGTGTTAAGCGGGGGTCGAACAATTGAGGGAAGCTGGTAATCAGGGGACCGGCGAAAACGCTGCTATATGCCAACCAAATTCAGTTCAATCTTTGTAAATCCGTGCTCGCGCGCCCACAGGTCCAAAGGCGCCGTGTCAATGTCGTCAACGAGGGGCGCAGCCAGACCTACTCGGGTTAGATCAATTCCTTTGATGTAATGCTTGCAGGTGTCGCAGGCTTCGACACGAACATGATCGAACGCGGGGGAATGAAAGTATCCCAGCTTCGCCGGCCGCTCTTCTCCACAACTGGCGCACACCACGCGACGAAACTCCCAGGATGATAGGCAGGTGGCGCATATCAGATCTCGATTCCCACTCTCGGCGGTTGTCTCTTTGTTTTGCAGGAAACTTACTTGGGGATTTCCCCCGCAGAACGGGCAATAACGTTCGCCGCGATAAGTTTCTCGAGTAATCGTGCCCCCGGTTTCTACGAGCCATTTGAGATAGGGCTGTAGAAAAGCTTTCCCAAAAAAGTGAGTGTCCGATGGGTCGTGCCAATAGGTCATCAACATCTCCGCTAATGCGTCTGCGGACAGCTGCGATAAATCATGAGCCTCCGAAGCGAGCTGTTCCGGCCCATGCGCCTTAACTACTTTCAGGAATGGCGGCAGCGCATCGCTGAGTACCGGAAAATCACTTTCCAGCTCACCCGATGGAAGCCAGCCTTTGCGACCTCTGAGATGATCGTAAATATCTTTTTGCGCTCGCAGTAAGTAAGCGTAGAACGCCAGCAGTTCTTTCGAACCATTAGCTTGCGCAGCCAGATCATCCGCCCTTTGAATTTGCCTGTCCCACCACTGAGTCATTGCCGAGTAACCTTCTAATTCGGGACTGCTCGCTTTAAGTCAGTGCGCTGATAGTAGGGATTGACACCGGCATTATGGTTTGTCAGATCGACAATCCGGCCGATCTCAGGCACGGCTCGTTTCACAATCGCTTCGATTCCCTGCTTCAGTGTAAAATCCGCGGCTCCGCATCCCTGACATCCCCCATAGAGTCTCAGATAAAGAATGTCACCTTTAACATCTACGACCCCGACCGATCCGCCATGCTCCGCTACGCCAGGATTGATTTGCCTATCAATGAGATATTGCACCTTTTCCTTCGTGCTTCTTCCCATCAGCATCATTCTTTCCTCCACGTCGTCATCAGTCAGCGCTTCGCTTGAGATCAAATATGACGTCAGGACGGATTCGATTTCTTTGCTCAGTTCTTCCCATTCGCGCGCGGTTGTTTTTGTAACTACCAGGAGATGACCGATCAGTTGGACCTTCTCTACGCCCGACAAACAAATCAGTTTCTCCGCGAGAGGCAACGCTTTGGCGTCGTCAAGATTGCTTACCGTCTTAATGCCGACATAGAGCGTTCGTGTCGTCGTAAAGCGACAGATCTCCGGATCGCGCGAATCTATGTCGCTAAGAATTTGGATGTCGTCGGTCATGCCTGCTTTACGCGATGATGCGTTGCTAACTGCGCTGATTTGCTATGCCGCACGGATTCGATTTGACGGCTCTGCCTTTTGCGCCACGTTCGACTGCGCGTCGACCGCCACTCCATGTCTAAAGACCAGTTCGCCACCGAGGTAGCCAGCGATTGCTAAACCAACGACGCCAACTAGCGAAAGAATAAACGGCAACATCGGCATGCCGACGATCCACTTAGCTCCGCTCGTAGTCCGCAGGTAGAAACTGGCGATGAAAATAATCAATCCTGTGATGTTCACCCGCGCGTGCCAGTTGGCGACCTTAACTGCCGCGGGATCGGTGAGCGTCGTCCAATCAATCAAGCCGGGTATCGCCGCAGCCGCAGCGCCGAGGATGCCACCAAGCAGACTGTAGAAAGCGATGTAGTTTTCCCAAACAGGATTTCCCCGCCAAAAATAAATCACGTCGGCAACTAAAGAGAAAACCAATAGTCCAATCGGGAACGGAATCAACATCGGATGGATTGGGTGTCCTCCTATGCTTGCCTTGCTAGCCATAAAACACCTCCTTGTTCGAGATCTGTCCGTTAGCTTTTTCAAGTCAAGGGATAACTGCATTAAGTGCGATCGGGCCCTTACAACGATGAAAGGCGACCAATCACTAAGGGGATTGTCGAGCGGGGAATATTCAGGAGGGAACGCGCTTAGGCTATGCGTTAATATTGGAAATGTAAAGCTTTGTATTCAAAAAGATGTGATCAAATTGTTTCATTCCTGGCGTCGTATTTACCGCAATGCAAACAAGGCCTCGAGAGCCTCCCTGTTCCCTCATCGGCGGCATCCTCCTTGCCAAGCTGGCTTCGAATTCAGCGTTTTTGCTGAACCAGTCTCGCTGCATTCGTCAATTTCGTTCGCTTTGGGTACGTCGGACGAACGGTTTTCGCTTGTGTGTATATGTGTGTATAGAGGATGCGATTTTCTTAGGGCCGCGGGCGGGATCATCCGAGTAGCGTTACAGCTCTCCCTAATCCTCCTCCTCCTCGATATTTTGGCCTGGTTGTTGTCGATCGCACGCGCTTAATTGCAACATCATTCATCGCAAAAATTGCGAAATTCTTCTCGAGAAAAAGTAGGGGGCAAACTTGAACCCATATGTGCTTGGTTTTAAGGATCTCGACAGATCAAAGTTTACTGTTGTGGGAGGTAAGGGCGCGAATCTGGGCGAACTCTCAAAGATCAATGGTATACGAGTGCCGGAGGGTTTTTGCGTTACCACCGAAGCGTATAAAACAATAACCGAAAATAATCTGGCGCTTAACAGCTTGTTGGATCAGTTATCGCTTCTCAAGGCGAAGGACCGGGACAAGATCCGTGAACTTAGCAGTGAGATTCGCAGGGTCATCGAAGGGATAGCCATCCCTCAAGACATTAATGAAGAGATCACCCGCCGCCTCTCCAAGCTTGGTGAAAAAGATGCCTATGCTGTGCGGTCCAGCGCCACAGCTGAAGACCTGCCAACGGCATCCTTTGCGGGCCAGCAGGATTCGTATCTAAATATTATCGGAAAGGAAGCGATCTTAAAGCACATCAGCAAATGCTGGGCGTCGCTGTTTACTGAGAGGGCAGTAGCTTACCGGATTCAAAACGGCTTCGATCACTCCAAAGTCTACCTGTCTGTTGTTGTTCAGAAGATGGTCTTCCCGCAGGCGGCAGGAATTTTGTTTACTGCCGATCCCGTCACTTCAAATAGAAAAGTATTGACGATCGATGCGAGCTTCGGACTTGGCGAGGCCATGGTCTCCGGCCTGGTGAATGCTGATAACTATAAAGTTCGTGACGGCAAGATCATCGACAAGAGGATCTCCACCAAGAAACTAGCTATTCACCCGTCCAAAGATGGTGGTACGGCAGAACAGGAGATCGGGCCTGAGTGGCAAAGGAGACAGGCACTGACCGATGAGCAGATCATAGAGCTTGATGACATCGGCAGAAAGATCGAAGGACATTTTGCTAATCCGCAGGACATCGAATGGTGTTTGGCTGATGACAGTTTTTATATTGTCCAAAGCCGGCCCATCACTACTTTGTTCCCGGTCCCGGAAGCGAATGATCAGGAAAATCACGTTTATATATCTGTCGGTCATCAACAAATGATGACCGACGCCATGAAACCATTCGGATTGTCTTTTTGGCTGTTAACGACTCCTGCATCCATGCGTACTGCGGGTGGAAGGTTGTTTGTTGATGTTACACCTATGCTGGCTTCGCCGGTCAGCAGAGAAACGATGGTAAATGTCCTGGGAAAATCCGATCCGATCATAAAAGGCGCACTTACGACCATCTTGCAGCGGGCAGATTTCGTAAAGTTGTTGCCGGATGAGAAAACAGAATCAGGTCCCGGTAAGAGCAATAAAACTGTGTCGCCTCCGAACTATCAAGCACTAAACGAATACGATCCAACGATCGTTTCTGATTTGATCAGGAGTAATCAAACATCGATAGGGGCGTTAAGGCAAAACATCCAAATGAAATCGGGATCGGATCTGTTTGATTTTATCCTCGAAGATATCCAGCAATTGAAGAAGACCAACTCTGATCCACAGAGCTTTGGTGTGATTATGACTGGCATGAATGCTTCGTCGTGGATCAACGAGAAAATGAACGAATGGTTAGGTGAGAAAAATGCGGCCGATACGATTGCCCAATCTGTTCCAAACAACGTCACTTCAGAAATGGGTCTGGCGCTGTTGGACGTCGCAGATGCGATCCGTCCTTATCCGGAAGTAATCAAGTATTTGCAGCATGCGAAAGACGGCAACTTTTTGGATGAACTCTTTAGGTTTGAAGGAGGAAACGAAACCCGGGCCGCTATTGACGCTTATTTAAACAAATACGGAATGCGATGTGCCGGCGAGATCGATATCACTCGAGATCGCTGGAGCGAAAAGCCAGCTGCGCTTATTCCTACAATACTAAGCAACGTCAAAAACTTTGGGCCTGGCGCCAGCAAACGGAAATTCGAAGAGGGGCTGCGGGAAGCACTGAACAAAGAACAGGAGTTATTAGATCGGTTGAAGCAATTACCGGATGGCGAACAAAAAGCCGATGAAGCAAAACGAATGATCCAACTCATCCGGAATTACGCCGGTTATCGTGAATATCCAAAATACGGAATGATCAATCGCTACTTCGTTTATAAGTTGGCTTTGCTGAAAGAAGCCGAACAACTCGTACAAGCCAACGTTATTCATGAAAAAGAAGATATCTACTATCTAACTTTTGAAGAACTTCGCGAAGTCGTACGCACAAATAAGCTTGATTACCAGATCATCAGCAAACGAAAAGACGAGTACAAATTGTTTGAAAAGCTAACTCCTCCACGAGTTATCACGTCTGATGGTGAAATCATTACAGGCAAGTACAAGCGCGAGAACCTTCCGCCCAACGCTATTGTAGGCCTGGCTGTTTCTTCGGGAGCAATAGAGGGACGAGCACGTGTCATTTTAAACATGGAAGATGCTGACATTGAAGAAGGAGATATCTTAGTCACCGCCTTCACTGACCCTAGCTGGACACCATTGTTTGTATCCATAAAAGGTTTGGTCACCGAAGTTGGTGGTTTGATGACCCATGGCGCCGTTATCGCACGTGAATATGGCTTACCGGCAGTTGTCGGAGTGGAGAATGCCACCAGGCTTATCAAAGACGGACAGAGAATCCGAGTGAATGGGACGGACGGATTTGTAGAATTACTAGATTGACGCGCGACGCCGAGCTGGTGCGCACCATCCACGGTTTGACGCGCGTCTGGTGCTCACTGGGTCGATGACGTTGCCGTCTCCGTTCCCGACAATCTTGCTCTTGGGAACTTTCGCGGCCTGCGAAACGATTTCGATAGAAGGTATGCCGCGCGAAGATTACAACTTCAACCGCGCCGCGCTGCCTCGATTGCAGCGATGTCGATCTTTTTCATCTCCATCATCGCATCAAACGCGCGTTTCGCGGCGGCAGTGTCGGGATCGGTTACCGCTTTGGTCAGAGCGATCGGTGTAATCTGCCAGGACAAGCCCCATTTGTCCTTGCACCACCCGCACGCACTCTCTTCGCCGCCGTTGTCGACGATTGCGTTCCAGTAACGATCGGTTTCGGCCTGGTCAGCGGTTGCGACCTGAAACGAGAATGCTTCGTTGTGTTTGAACATTGATCCGCCATTGAGGCCGAGACAGGGAATTCCCATCACCGTAAACTCGACCGTCAATACATCACCTTGTTTCCCGGACGGAAAGTCTCCCGGCGCGAGGTGTACCGCGCCAACGGATGAATCGGGAAAGGTCTTAGCATAAAATTGCGCCGCGTCCTCAGCGTCGCGATCGTACCAAAGGCAAATCGTATTCTTTGCTTGCTTATCCATGTCAGTTCTCCATTTGCGATCCGCCGCCCGAAGCGGCAGTAAATTAAGACTCAAGTTGCGATTGCAACCTTTCAATACAACATGAGTGTTCCTCGGACAGTGCTTCCGTAGGAAGACCGCGCTGTAAGGTCAATCACGTAGTGGTCGCACAAGACAGGCGCCCGATTAAGAAGCCGCGCTGCTCTGATTGCCCCGGTGCGATTGTTTGGCCTCACAATTGTCTCACAATTGGTTTTCAGGAGAAGTCTGGAACTCGGAAATCGTTATGTCCGACCCGAGCGAACCGAAATAGGAGGCGAAAGCAATGAAGGAACTTTGGCTGGTAATGTGGGCGTCAGCACTACTTTTGCTCCCAGCTTGTAGAGCTACCGATCCGCCAAAGACTGAAACGGCCCCGGCACAGAAGGGAGATTCGAAAGTGATGAAACCGGTTTCCTCAGGCTATGTCGATGTCAACGGCATCAAGCTCTATCACGAAATCTATGGCGCGGGTGAGCCGCTCGTACTACTGCCCGGCGGCTTGATGACAACGAAAGAGATGGCTCCTTTGATTCAGGCGCTTTCAGCCAAGCGGAAGGTAATCGCGGTTGAACTCGAGGGACATGGCAGGACCGTCGACACGGATAGACCGCTTCGGTTTGAGACATTGGGTGACGACGTCGGCGCTCTAATTGAAAAGCTTGGTCTCGGGAAAGCAGATGTCGTCGGCTGGTCCTTTGGCGGAGCCACGGCGCTGCGCACGGCGATTCAGCATCCCGACCGGGTGCGCCGGCTGGTTGTTATCTCGAATCCTTACGCACACTCCGGCTGGTATCCGGAAACACGCGAAGGCATGGCGCAGGTCAGTTCAAAGATGGCCGAACAGTTGATGCAGACTCCAGTCGGGATTGCGTCGCGTGACTGGCCTCAGCCGGAGCGTTTTCCCCGATTTCTCGACAAAATGGGTGCACTGATGGCGAAAGACTATGACTGGTCGGCGGAGATTCGACAGCTCAAAATGCCGGTGATGCTGGCTTTCGCGGATCACGATGCTGTCTCGCCGCGGCACATCGCGGAGTTCTTTGCCTTGCTGGGGGGTGGATTAAAGGATGCGGGCTGGCAGAATACGCAGTTCACTAACGCCAGGCTGTCGATCATACCAGGCTACAGCCACTATAATTTCGGCGCAGCGCCGGAGCTTGGCTTGAGCATTGAAAAGTTTCTCGACGATCCGATGACAAAACCTCAGGGCGGTGAAGCAGCCGCCGCGTCCCGGACTTCGCCATGAGCGAGGGTGAGTTCAGTCATCATTCTCGAGAGGACACCAAAGTCTCTAAAGGTTAGTCTCTTGACAGTGCTTAACATTTTTGTCTTGATCGACAGCTAATTATGAAAGCTACAAACAAAATCACTAGCACCAAAAAGAAGCTGGCGCCAGATCAACGTGAAGAACTACTCCAAGCGTTGAAAACCCGGTTTGAGAAAAACATGAACCGTCATAAAGATCTGGAGTGGGCCAAAGTGCAAGCCAAGCTGGAAGCTAATGTTGAAAAACTGTGGTCACTCAATGAAATGGAAATAACCGGCGGTGAGCCGGACGTTGTTGGTCATGATAAAAAGACGGGCGACTTCATCTTTTATGATTGTTCAGCGGAAAGTCCTCAAGGGCGCAGGAGCCTTTGTTACGACCGTGAAGCACTGGAATCAAGGAAAGAACATAAACCCAAAAACAATGCTATTGATTTGGCTGCTGCCATGGGCATTGAACTTTTAGCGGAAGAACAATACCGGGCGTTGCAGCAATTTGGAAAGTTCGATACGAAAACGTCCAGCTGGGTGAAAACACCTGCTGATATTAGAAAACTCGGCGGCGCTCTCTTTTGTGATCGCCGTTACGACAACGTCTTCCTGTATCATAACGGCGCCGAGTCTTACTATGCCGTCAGGGGTTTCCGTGGTTTGCTGCGGGTGTAAAGAAGGACTCAAGGTTTCAGACTCAAAACAGCTTGGCCGTGTTCGAGGTCTGCGGGAACTTACACGTCGTCGGATCATCTCCTTGCTCGAATAGATCTCATTCACAATATGAATGTCATCGCTCATGCCATGGTTAATGGGCGAGAATATCTTGCTATCTGCGCTCACCGTTAGCCAACGGGAATCGATTTCATCGCTCTGCTTTTTGCGGTGAGTTCGACGGGGCTGGTTCCAAATGACGCTGAGGCGGCTCTGTGATAAATTGGGCCTTAAAATGATCCACCATTCAACGTTGATGAGATCTTATCCTTGGAAGGGTAAGCCTAAACTCGGATCAGTCATGGGAGTTGCGATGTTGCGCAGCGGGCTTAAGATAATCGCTGCCGCCACTACACTCTGCTTGTTCTCGCTGCCCGTCTGCGCACAGCAGCCTGATCCTCCAACGCCAGTCGTGGTGCAGCCGGGCGCGCCAGGCAAACCAACCCGCCTTTTGCCATCATCGACGCGCGGCACGTTGCCACTAAGTTCTCCTGCAGATGCGCAGTTTATGCAGGGAATGATTATGCATCATGCGCAAGCGGTTGAGATGACAGCCCTCATCGAATCGCATACCGGAAGCAAGAATCTTCGTTCGCTCGGTGCACGAATCAGCCATTCGCAGTCAGACGAAATAAGATTTATGAAACGCTGGCTCGAGACCAGGGGCGAGCCAGTCTCTCCCGGGATGCGTGAGATGAAAGGCATGGATATGTCGGGCCATTCGATGCAGATGCCGATGTCTATGCCGGGGCCGATGCCGGCTCTTATGCCGGGCATGCTTACGCCAAAGCAGATGGAGACGTTAAAGAAAGCGCAGGGCGAAGATTTCGACCGTCTGTTCCTGACCGGAATGATTCAGCACCATAACGGCGCCTTGATTATGGTGAAAGATTTGTTTGACACTGCGGGCGCGGGGCAGGATGCTGAACTATTCAATTTTGTCACCGATGTCGACAGTGGCCAACGCGCTGAGATTAGGATCATGCAAACCATGCTGAAAGAACCTCTAGAGGAGAAACGATGACTCGAATACACGCTTTGATTTTCCGTTTATTCATAGCTTCCTTTCTATGCCTGTCGCTTTTTGCGCTGAACACCAAGGCGCAAACGCCTTCGCCATCGCCGGGGACAGCGCAGTCCTCAGAAACTAAATCGGCCAGCGAGGCCAAACAAGCGAATCCATTTGCTCCCGAACCTGCCCCACCGCTACCAACCGGGATGACCGGCTCAGACGCCAATGACCCGCGCTTCAAGCTCGCACCAGGACTTTACGACGCAGCTGAGACATCGATGGGCATGAAGCACCTCGTGCTGGTCAAAAAACCTGACGTGTTTCAACTCGGGTCCGCCGATCCCGACGATCCCAAAGTGCAGAAAACTCTGGGTCTACTCAACGTCGACAAATCAAAGATGTCGAAGCCGACGCAAGTGGTGATGGCTCAGTTGGCTTTTGGGAACTCAGACCTTGCGTTCCAGGGCAATCACTTGTTTCAGGGAAACTTTTATGGCGTCAATATTTTTGACATCTCCAATCCCGCTAAGACCACCTTGTTAACCTCGATGGTGTGTCCGGGTGGACAGGGTGATCCGTCAGTTTACAAAAACTTGCTCTTCATGTCGGTGGAGATGGCAAACGGTCGCCTGGATTGCGGCACGCAGGGATTTCCACCCGAGCCCCCGCGCCCGGCAGGACAAGCTGAATCAGAGAAAAAACCTCCTCCGGCGGCGCAAAAAGATCGGTTCCGAGGGGTCAGAATTTTCGACATCTCAGACGTCAAGAATCCCAAGCAGGTGGCTGCAGTGCAAACTTGCCGCGGCTCGCACACGCATACGCTGGTCGTCGATCCCAATGACAAGGACAACGTCTATATCTATGTTTCCGGAACTTCCTTCGTGCGCCAAGGCGAAGAGTTGGCGGGTTGCTCGGGGGAAGAACCAGACAAGGATCCGAATACTGCCCTGTTTCGCATTGATGTGATTAAGGTGCCGCTAGCTTCCCCTCAGGATGCAAAAGTGGTTTCGAGTCCGCGAGTGTTTATAGATCCGAGGACGGGCGCGCTCAACAGCCTGACTAACGGCGGTACTCACGGCAAGGACGGTCCTGAGGCACCAAAGGCTTCCAACCAGTGCCATGACATTACCGTCTACGCAAAGATTGGGTTGGCGGCCGGCGCTTGCTCCGGCAATGGGTTGCTGCTGGACATTAAAGACCCAGTGCATCCGAAGCGTCTGGACGCCGTCAATGATCCAAACTATGCCTATTGGCATTCGGCATCATTTTCGAACGACGGAAAAAAAGTTGTGTTCACCGATGAGTGGGGCGGTGGATTGGGCGCGCGCTGCCGGCCGAAGGATCCGAACAAATGGGGCGCTGATGCAGTTTTCCATTTGCAGGACAACAAGCTGACCTTTGCAAGCTATTACAAGTTGCCGGCGGCCCAGGGCGACAGCGAAAATTGTGTGGCCCACAACGGCTCGCTGGTTCCGGTCCCCGGCCGCGACATTGCAGTGCAGGCTTGGTACCAGGGCGGCATCTCCTTAGTGGACTTCACCGACGCGGAGCATCCGGTTGAAATTGGATATTTCGATCGAGGACCGATTAGTCCAAAGATGCTGGTGCTCGGAGGTGATTGGTCGGCCTACTGGTACAACGGTCACGTTTACGCTTCCGAGATCGCCCGCGGTCTGGACATCTTTGAGCTGACGCCGACGAAGTTCCTGACCCAGAACGAGATCGATGCAGCGAAGACGGTTCATGTGGCTGCTCTCAACGTGCAGAACCAGGAAGAAATAGATTGGCCGCGACAATTAGTCGTGGCGAAGGCTTATGTCGATCAGTTGGAGCGCTCGCAGGCTCTGCCGGCTGATCAAGTGGCCGCTCTGCGCAACGCGATTGCAAGCGCCGAGGTTTCACACCTGAAAAAAGCGGCGCTCGCAAAACTTCAAAAGTTTGCTCCTTCGTTGGAACAGACTGCTGCGACCATACAGAGTGCGGCAGACGCAACCCGGCTGCAGGCACTTGCGGAAATCCTGAAGCGGCCTGTCCGCTGAGCTTCCATCAAGTAAAGTGTTGCGGGCCTTTTTCCGACTATTCACCGAACCAGCTTGTTGCTGAACACTATTTCGCCGAATCGTTCGGGAAGGTGAAAGTCATCTTTGAATGTTGGAGACCACGCCAGCAAAGCCGGAGTCGGCCGCTGCTCGACTCTGTATAGATTCACGCGCCAGCGGTCTCCGGCTTTAGGCGGAAGATTTCGAGCGGTCACGACATCTTCCAGCGGCAGGGCGATCTCGCAAGTCCACTCGCGGTCGCCGTCTTTGCCGTCAACTGTTCCAACTATCTCTACGCCCCACTTAAGCCTCGCACTGTTCCAGCTCTGATAGTTGAGTGGCTTGCGTATATCGAGCATGTAAATATCGAGCATCGTCCCCAGGGGATTTACTTCCAACTCGATGTAGCTCTTCTGTTCAGGATCGGCCTGCACGAACAACTCCACTACCTCTTCATCCCACAGATGCTCGTCGCGTTTCTTGAAGGTGGCCCAAATGTTCTGGTCAATGCTGCGAAAGGAGACATAAAGAAAATCATTGTCATAAAGAATTCTGGCTTCTGTTTTTGCGATGCCCGGCGAGCCATCAAGGTTTTGGCGAAAGTGCCGAAGGGGCGCTACTTTACTCCAAACGATCTCATCCAGCTTTCCGTCTACCTTAATCGGGGTTGCCGTTCTTGAGACCTCATAGATGGGAAAATCTCGTGATTGGGCAGCACCAGAGATGACCGTTGCGAAGGTCATGCTCAGGACGATGAACAACAGTTTCAGCTTCGTCATAATGTTTCCTCTTCCAAACTCGCCCGAGATTAGATACTGACCAGTGGTGATGTATGCGCGAGCATCTGCCGATTGTTTTGCACTGCACTTAACAGTCTACAAATATGCTGTTAAAGTCACCTCATTATGAAAATAGATCGTCGTGGTTTCCTGGCAGCCTCGTCTTCTGCGCTGGTATTGGCGAAGACCCAACTATCGACGGCGAAGAGTCTTCAGCCATCCGAAGACCCAACGCCACTTGCGCTTGAAGGCAAAGGAATAACAGTCTATGCCACCGCCGACAATACTAATCAGCGCCTGACGCCTACTGACAAGCTCACGTTCAAACCGATGGGCCAACCACTGGAAACTCAGGTCTGTGTGTTTGTCGACCCCGCCAGAAAATTCCAAACGATCCTGGGTATCGGTGGCGCCATTACCGATGCCTCAGCCGAGACATTTGCAAAATTATCGCAACCCAAGCGCGACGAAATTCTAAAGGCCTACTTCGATGTGACGAGTGGGATCGGCTATACCCTGGCAAGGACCAATATTCATAGTTGCGACTTTTCGAGCGACAGTTACACCTATGTCGACGAGGGCGACAAAGAATTGAAGTCGTTTAACGTTAAGCATGATAAAGAATTTCGGATTCCTCTTATCAAGCAGGCGCTGGCCGCGACCGGAGGGAAACTCACCATCTACGGAAGTCCCTGGAGCCCGCCGGCATTCATGAAGACCAACAACGACATGCTTCACGGTGGAAAACTCAAGCCGGAATATTATCAGTCGTGGGCCAACTACTACACCAAATTTATTAAAGCGTATCTAAGTGAAGGCATACCGATCTGGGGCATCACGATTCAGAATGAGCCCATGGCCACGCAAAAATGGGAGTCCTGCATTTTCTCAGCTGAAGATGAAAGAGACTTTTTGAAAAACTATCTTGGTCCGACGATGAAAAGGGCGGGACTGGAAGATAAAAAAATAATCGCCTGGGATCACAACCGCGACCTCGTTTACCAAAGAGCAAGCACAATTCTTGCCGATCCCGATGCTGCGCGTTATGTCTGGGGAATTGGTTTTCACTGGTATGAGCCCTGGGCCGGCGGCGAACCGATGTTTGATAACGTCAAGCTGGTTCATGAGTCTTTCCCTGACAAGAACCTTATCTTCACTGAAGGCTGTGCTGATTCATTCAATTCACAAAGACTTAAGGATTGGAAATTGGGGGAACAATACGGGAACTCAATGATCAATGACTTTAACAGCGGCGCGGTCGGCTGGACAGATTGGAACATACTGCTCGATGAAACGGGTGGACCGAACCATGTGAAAAACTTCTGCTTCGCCCCTGTTCACGCGGATACGCAGAGCGGTGAGTTGACCTACACAAACTCCTATTACTACATAGGCCACTTTTCAAAGTTTGTCCGGCCTGGCGCCCGGCGAGTCGCCAGTTCACCCAGCCGAAGCCAGCTGCTTTCCACGGCTTTCGTTAATCCTGATGGAAAAGTTGCGGTAGTGGTAATGAATAAGAGCGACAAAACAATCCCTTATCATCTTTGGTTGGCTGGCCAAGCCGCCGAAGTCAACAGCCCGCCCCATTCAATACAGACGCTGGTCTTCTAACGAAAAGGGGGAAGAGGGTAAAAGGGGAACGGGTAAAGGAAAATTATTCTTGAGATTCGATCGTTCACCTTTACGCTTTCCCCCTTACCCTTTTCCCCATTTCCCCATTTTTTCTCACTTTTCAAAAGCGATGTTATCAACCACCACGGTTCCCTTCTCGAGCGTGCACTTATCACAAAACACACCCACAGTGATCGAAGTTAACTTCTTGAGGACGTCGCCCTTCAGATCCAACGGCATCGCCCACTGCGGCTGGTTGAACGAGTCGAGCTTAAGTTTGTAAGTATTGAAACCTGGAGACACCCGGAAGTTCGCCGTCGGGTAACCTGACTCGAGATTTGCTCCGTGACCGCGAGTAATAAGTTCGAGCCGTAGGTATTGAGGTCCCTTGGCAAACACGCGCAAGGAAATAAACTTGTAGGCGCTCACGTCGTCGGCGACCAGTTTGCCGTCCTTCTCGGGCTGCCCGAATACTTCGAGGTTCACTCCCTCCCATTCATTTGGTATCCGTAGTTCGTAGTCGAAGGCGGCAGCAACGTCGTCCGCCGTTACTCGCGCGAGCGCGGGCGCTGGCGGATCTGCTTTGTCCAGGCCACGGAATTCCGGGGGATTCCCCGGATTCTGGGAATAGCGGTTGAGGCGTGTCATACCGCCGCGACTGCTTACCGGCCGCCCAGCCGGGGAACTTTGAAAGTCTGCATAGACCAGCTTGGAAGTATCCTCTGACTTCGCGGCCTCCTGTGCAGACACTGAGCCAGCCACCAGCATTAGGGCGGCAAACATTCCACAGCGAACGAGCATCGTCATCTTCATGACGTACCTCCCACAGATTTAGATTTGCCAAGGAAAGTTCCACCGAAGCTACCGGTCGCTCATTCTACAAAGTGTTTTGACTGGCGTCCACGGCAAATTTCGTAGTTCGATCAGTGCTGGCAATAGTATTGCATCTTGAGCGGGTTGACCCGACAATGCCATTTAGTGAATTCAACTTACAAGCGCAACCGCCATTCTTTCGCTCTAGAGGAGCGAGATGTTTATAGATAATGCTATGAACTCGATAATTGGCGCTCCAGCGGAGCGCAATGTTTCCGATAATGGTGCTTGAGACCGACTTACGGTTTCGCTCCGCTGGAGCTAGAAGAAATCTATTGGCGGTCGTGCGTTCTATAAATATCTCGCCCCTAGAGGGCGAAGGCAACAACGATCTGTTGCACTTCGAAGTTGAACCTGCGTTATTCAATGCGCCCATCACGCTCTATCCAACTGCTCTCTTTGGTCTGCTTTCTGCTGCTATGCGGCAGCGGGACCGCCTTCGCGCTCGATTTGCACCGAGACCTTTCGCGATATGGTCATGACGTTTGGCTCACTGAAAATGGGTTACCGCAAAACACCGTTCATTCAATCGCGCAGACCAGTGATGGCTACATCTGGATCGGAACGGAAGCCGGACTGGCTCGCTTTGATGGCGTAACGTTTACCATTTTCGACAAACAGAACACTCCGCAAATTAAGAGCAACTATATTCGCGCGCTATTGGCAGATCGTCAGGGGGCTTTGTGGATCGGTACAGCGGAAGGTCTGGTTCGCAGACTCAATGGTAACTTTACCCTGTTCACCACAAATGAAGGGCTACCGAGCAATACTATCCAGGCTATCTATGAGGATCGCGAAGGCAATCTCTGGGTCGCGACTGCGACCGGTCTAGGGCTTTTTAAGAGTGGCGGCCTTACGACGTTTACCACCAGGGAGCGGCTGATCGGCGGCAGCATTCAAGCGCTATTCGAAGACGCTGAAGGCGCGTTATGGATTGCGACCCCTTACGGTGTAGGCAGGGTTAAGGATGGGGCGTTTACCAACTACACAGTCCGCGACGGATTGGGCAGTAACAGTGTCAGGGCCATCCAACAGGATCGAGATGGTCGTTTGTGGTTCGGATCTCTTGGTGGGTTGACTTCGCTCAGTCGTGGCCGATTTACAACCTACACAACGCGCGACGGTTTGCCAAACGAACGAATAATTTCACTATACGCAGGCAAAGACGGGGCCCTGCTGGTAGGGACTGCCAGTGGACTCTGTCGCTTCGCTGACGGCCGCTTCACCGATCTAAATGCGGGAGAAGCGCTTTCAACCAACACGATTCTTTCCTTGCTTGAGGATCTCGAGGGAAATCTTTGGATTGGTACCGAGTCGGCAGGACTCAATCTGCTGAAAGATACAAAGTTCACTACTTATACTGCGCAGACCGGGCTCTCAGGCGATGTCATCAAGTCTATTTACCAGGATCACGAGGGAAACACCTGGATTGGAACTGACGGCGGCGGCTTGAATATGTTGAAGGACGGGAAGGTCAGCGTTTACACCACTCGCGATGGACTTTCCAGCAATGTCGTGTTGGCTTTATTCGGCGATAGCGGCGGAAATCTTTGGGCCGGAACACCCGATGGTTTGAGTCGTTATGCTCACGGTAAGTTTACAAGTTTCACTGCGGCTGACGGTTTGACCAACAATGATGTCAGATCGATTACGGCGGATCATAGCGGCAATCTATGGATTGGCACACGAGGTGGATTGACCCGCATGAAGGAGGGAGAATTCAAGACGTTCACCGAGGTTGACGGTCTCCCTAACGATCTAATCACCACACTCTACGTTGATGCCAAAGGAGCGTTGTGGATTGGAACGCTGGGAGGGCTGAGTAGATTCATGAACAATGAGTTTACAACGTTGACGACTCGGGATGGACTTACTAGCGACGCAGTAATCTCACTATACGAGGATTCGGAAGATACGCTTTGGATTGGCACCAATGGGGGCGGTCTGAATCGACTTAAAGATGGCAAGATTACCGCCTACACAATGCTCAATGGCCTGCTTGACGATACTGTATACCGCATCATGGAAGATGGTCGAAACAACCTGTGGCTCAGTTGCCGCAAAGGCATCTTTCACATTGAGAAGAAGGCGCTGGACGACTTTGCGAACGGAAGAATTTCCTCAATCGTCCCAGTTGCCTACGGCACTGCGGATGGCATGATAACGCGTGAATGCAGTGGGGGCGGCGATCCGGCTGGTTGGAAAAGTATTGACGGAAAGCTTTGGTTCGCAACCATCAAGGGCGTGGCGATGATCGACCCGGAAAGAATCAAGATAAATTCACGGCCGCCGCCAGTTGTGATAGAGCAGGTACGCATCGACGATCAGTCAATCACGCGCGGGGACCGCGTTGAATTACCTTCAGGCGCCAGACGCCTCGAGTTTTATTACACAGCGCCAAGCTTTGTTGCTCCGGAGAAGGTAAGGTTTAAGTACAAACTGGAAGGCTTCGACAAAGATTGGATCGATAGCGGCACGCGGCGGATCGCTTACTACACTAATCTGCGCCCAGGTAGTTACAACTTTCGCGTAATTGCCAGTAACAACGATGGCGTTTGGAATCAAACGGGCGCTGCGTTTAGTCTGTATTTGAAACCTTACTTCTACCAAACGTATTGGTTCTACGCGGTCTGCGTGCTTGCGTTGCTTGCTACGGCTTCATTGCTTTATCGGTTGCGCGTGCGTGGAATGCAAAGGCAATTTGGCGCAGTGCTGGCTGAACGAACTCGCATCGCCCGGGAGATTCATGACAACCTGGCCCAGGAAATGTCAGGAATCTCTGTGCAACTGGAAGTTGTCGCCCGCACAATGCCCGCTGATGCCGAGTCCGCTATAGCTCACCTCGATAACGCCAGACGGCAAGTTCGCCATGGCATCGCTGAGGCGCGCCGTTATGTGTGGGATTTGCGGTCGCCTGCTCTTGAGAACAATGACCTGCGAAGTGCGTTGAGTGAAACTGCGCGGCGATTGACCAGTGAAACTGATATCGAGGCTCGGGTAGAAGTCAACGGTACCTTTCGGCCTTTGCCGCCATTGGTTGAAGACAATCTGCTTCGAATAGGACAAGAGGCAATTAATAATGCGGTGAAACACGCCGACCCGCAAGAAATTTCTGTCAACCTCATTTTCGCTGCGCGGCGAGTGCAACTAAGCGTAAGAGACGACGGGCGCGGTTTTGACAAGCAAGGAGCCGCTAATGGAAAGACGGGTCATTTCGGTTTGATTGGTATGCGTGAGCGGGCGGAGCAGCTTGGTGGGACTTTCTCGGTTCGCAGCAGCGCCGGCGGCGGAACTGAAGTCGTAGCTGATGTCCCGGTCAACAGCTAAGAAGGCAGTGAATAGCAAAAGGTGAAAAGTGAAGAGTAAGCAGCAAATCCTGAGCAGTGTGGTAAGGTAAACTCTTCGCTCTTCACTCTTGACTTTTCACTCTTCACTCTTCACTTGTCGCGGTAGTTGCCGCCACTAATTCATTTGCCAGGAGTGTGTATGTTCTGTCCTCGATGTGGCTCGAGTCAGGGTGACGAACTAAGGTTCTGTAAAGCATGTGGCGCGGACCTGTCTGCTGCAATGCAAATAGTTGCGCCGCGAGAACCAGGGGAGAAATTCGATTGGAACAAAACCTGGGTCACGGAAATGTTCCTCACTCCAGAGGAAAAGAAGTTACGCAAGGCAAAACTTGAGCAGCAACGCGGGATTACTCCGGAGATCAAGCGCTACACCGAAATTAAGGCGGGTATCATTGTCGGTAGCATCGGAATTGCGTTGTCCATTTTTCTGTTCGTCTTTATGGGCGGCCTTATTGCCAGCGGCAAAGTAACGCCTGAAGCGGCAGAGATCCTAAGTCGCCTTTGGGTAGCTGGCGTGATACCACTTTTTGTTGGCCTTGCTCTAGTCGCAAACGGCGCTATCGTCAGCAAGAAACTCGTGGAAGCTGCAAACAGAGACTCGCAGGGATTGAGGGACCTGGAAGAAGGCGCAGCGCGTCCCTCGCTGGGCCCGGCCATAACCAATGAGTTTCCGCCTGCAACGTTCAGCGTCACGGAAGACTCCACGAAACAGCTCGACCGTTCTCGCGAGAAGTGATTTGGCCACTACGCCCGAGCGCGTTTCCCCAGTTGTGGGAGGCACGTTCGGTGTTATCGCTTGAATACGTTGCTAAAGTAGACTATGGCATCCGGCGCTACAGCGGTCGCTTCTGTACAAAACTGTGAACGACAAGATCACCATCATGGTAGTCGACGACCAGGCAGTCGTGCGACAAGGCTTCGTGTCCTTAATTAATACCGTAACGGACATGGAAGTAATCGCCGAGGGGATTAACGGGCAGCAGGCAATAGATTTATATCGCGAACACAAACCCGATGTGACGCTGATTGACTTGCGTATGCCTGTCCTTGGCGGGGTTGAAGCTATCACTGCTGTCCGGCGCGAGTTTCCTGATGCCCGCCTGATCGTCCTTACGACTTATGACGGCGACGAAGACATCTATCGCTCATTGCAGGCGGGAGCCAGAGGTTATTTATTAAAGGACGTATTCTTTGAAGAGCTTGAGGCAGCGATCAGAAACGTCCATACGGGATCGCGGCATATTCCCGCCGCCATTGCCGAGCGCCTGGTCGAGCGAATGTCTGGCTCTGACCTGACCAGCAGAGAAATGGAAGTGCTCGAGCTTATTGTGCAAGGCCAAAGCAATAAGGAAATAGGGACCAGCTTGAGCATCAGTGAAGCAACAGTTAAGAGTCACATTAACAATATTCTCAGTAAGCTAGGCGTCACTGATAGAACTCAAGCCGCCACGACTGCTCTGCAGCGCGGCTTGGTGCACCTGCGTTAGAAAAGAATCATTTTCCATATGTCATTTGGCATTTTTCATTTGTCATTGAAGACCGGGCAGTCCAATTGGGGGCCGCTGTCGCGCTCCGCAGCTGTCGGCCAGACGCTAAACTGCTGTCGCGGCCTGCACCTGCAGATATGAAGAGACGAGTCTCAATTTCTATGCTTCGATCAGTGCTGCTCGCAGCAGGGCTCATTGCGTCCGTCGCGACTTTCTCTGGTGCTCAACTGTCACACCGACCTATTGTGATCTCTAGTCCTTTACCAGGCTATCCACCTATCGCTGCTATCAAGAAAGAACGAGGGAAGATTCTGATTGATGTGAAAATAGATTCTTCGGGTAAGGTTGTGTCTGCCGCTGTTGTGAAGGGACCGTCAATATTGAGCAAGGTCGCCCTGGAAAAAGCATTGGAGTGGCGATTCAATGAGGCGGCTAATGGAACAGGCTTGCGGCCGGCACGTCTGACGTTTGTATTTCATAGGGGATGCATGGCCAAGCCGAGATTTACCCCGCCTTATCGGGTGGACATCGTTTGGTGTCCGACCGGTTGATTGCTTTGGCAATTGCGGCAAAGAGAAATCCCGCCGATGAAGCGAAACGTAACAAGGCTTGCAGCTTATCGCGCCATAGGATGGCCACCAAGTTACGCCGACCGAACAAATACCGAGTATCAGAAAATGACAAATGAAAAATGCCAAATGATATATGGAAAATGCTTCCCGGCATCTCCAACTTTAGATTGATTCCCTCCCCCGCCTTTTGGGTCATGACACTTTGATTGGTCGCTGTTAATCTCCGCCACGTTAGTCATCAGATTCCCAGTCCCGGGTTCGTTAAAATCAAGGGTCCTGTAATCCTACCTAACTTGTTGCACCAAGCGAAGGTTCCTTTGAATTGACAGTTTGAACCCGGGGCTGGGCTCACCACCAGCTGACCGAACATTACGGACCTTGGACGCTAAGGTCCATTTCTTTTGACTGATATGAGCGTCTCGAAGTCCCCAAATCTTCCCGCTTCCCTGAGACATCAAATCCCCAATTTCATCCGGCAAGTAATGAAAGGACTTATGACTTCGACTTGTAAAAGGATCTTTCTGGTTGCGGCTTGCATGGCGCTCTTCAACCTTGTTGCTCTGCACACTTTTTCACAGCAGAGCGCAAGCGCGACACTCAGCGGACATATTGTCGATCCCAATCAGGCAATCGTGACCGGCGCTGAAGTGACTGCCTTGCAAAAGGCAACCGGCACCACGCGCACAACCACCACAAATGGGGCCGGCGTCTTTGTGCTCACCAATCTTCCGGCCGACGAATTCGAAATTACAATTCAATCTCCAGGCTTTGCGCCGAAGACTGTAAGCGTCACCCTCCAGGTCGGACAGTCTCAAAGCCTCAACATCGCGCTGAGCGTCGCCGGTGTTTCAGCCGGTGGCGATCCGATCTACGGCGATGGCGCGATTAGTACTGAAGCTTCCGTAGTGGATGGAGTGATCGGCAGGCAAGAGATCGAAGGTTTACCTCTTAACGGCCGCAATTTTCTGGAGCTGGCCTTATTGATCCCCGGCAATGCCCCGGCGCCGAACTTCGATCCCACGAAGAGCAACACCGTCGTGATTTCTTCGGCTGGTCAGCTAGGTCGTGGCGGCAATGTCACAGTTGACGGCGCAGACGACAACGATGATGTCGTTGGCGGACAAGTCCAAAATATTTCTCAGGAAGCAGTGCAGGAGTTTCAGATTGCTACTAACCGCTTTTCAGCGCAGCTGGGCCGGTCTGGTTCATCAGTCATTAATATCGTCACCAAGTCAGGGACAAACGAACTTCACGGCTCCGGTTCGTTCTACTTCCGCAGCAAATCATTGCAAGGTCTCCCGGCCACGTTAGATCGCGGTCTGGGCCAAACACCACCATTTGACCGTGAGCAACTTGCCTTCACTCTGGGCGGTCCTATTCGCAAAGATCGAGCATGGTTCTTTGGTTCCGTCGAATATCGAAATCAGGATGGCGCAGCGCTGGTAGGCACAAGAGATCTGGCGACACGGACTATCAGGCGATCATTCGCGGCAGCTCCACTCAATGATCTCTTAAGCACTGAACGACTCGACTGGCAAGCGAGCCGCAAGGATCACTTGTTCTTTCGCTATTCCCTCCAGCGCGAAGATGACGTCTCTTCAAGCACGCTGGATCGCGCGATTGGGTCGGCCACTCAACGCCAAGGCAGCGTGAATAACACGCATTCACTTTTGGCTAACTACACCCGGGTTCTTAATCCGCGCATGGTGAATAGCTTTAACTTCAGCTTCAGCACCTTTTTTAACGACATCGAGCCGGTGACTCCCGGACCGCAGCTCACCTTTCCAAGCATCCAGGACGGCGCGTCGTTCCGGGTTCCGCAGGGCACGAAGCAGCGTCGCCTGCAGTTTTCGGATACGGTCTCGTTGATTCGAGGCAATCACACCTTAAATTTTGGCGGCGAAATTCAGCGCGTCGACGCCGATTTCGATTTGCGGGTTTTCCAGAGCGGGCGCATTGAAATGATCGAAGACTTTCCGGATTTCGATCGTAATGGCGACGGCAGAGTCGATGACAATGATCTGTTGTTTGCGGTTACCTTGCGCAGCGGCAAGCCTACTGAACCATTGTTGATTCCAAATGCGGATAGTACTTATCTGTCAGGATTCATTCAGGACGACTGGCGGGTGCATCCGCAACTTACCTTGAATCTTGGTCTCAGGTACGAACTGGATACGGACGTCAAGAACGTCAGCCGCGCCAGCCAGCTCAATCCAATCATCCTGCCTTTCCTGCACGGCAAGCGCTGGAGGGACACTAACAACTTCGGGCCACGTATCGGCTTCAATTATTCCACCAAAGACCGTCGCATGAGCCTGCACGGCGGCTATGGCCTTTACTACGATCGCATCACGCTCGAGATTCAATCGCTGGAGCGCGGACTCGATGGCCGCTCGCTTCCGATTGAGGTGAAAGCCGGCCCGGTCTTCTTTATACCGCCGCCGTGCCTTTTCGATCCGGCGTGCGGTCAATTCCCTCCCCCCGCGCCAACCCTGGCCAATCCCTTTACCGGCTTTATCCTGCCTGGCGCAGGAGCCGGCGGAATCAACATCATCGACAATGACATGCAAAATCCCATGGTTCAGCAAATGAACCTTGGTATTCAACGCGAGTTTGGCAAAAACTACGTCTTGCGCGCGGACTACCTGCATAATTTCGGCACGCATTTCATCATCGGTCGCACCATCGGCACTGTCTTCAATCCGGTGGTGGGTGGCCCGGACTCGGTAGTTAATCTTGAATCCAGTGTGAAAACTATGTACGACGGCTTCCTTCTCAGTTTCGAAAAACGGTTTTCACGTAAACATCAATTCCGCGTTTCCTACACTCTGTCGAAAGCCTTCAACTACGCTAACGACGATCAGATTCCGTTTTCCAATGGACCACTCAACCCCAACAATCTGCAGTTGGAGTATGGTCCAACGCCCAACGATCAGCGGCATCGTTTTACGTTCTCTGGAGCATTTGAATTGCCCGCTGGGTTTCACCTTGCTCCTATCCTGACTTTGGCGTCGGGTGTGCCGATGGATATTCTCGTACCCGGCGGGGGCCAGCGCATTCCGCAGCTGCAGCGCAACGCGGGCGGCAGACTGATCCATACAGGCGCCGAGCTTAATTCTTTGCTCAGCCAAATAAACGCCGCGGGCGGGTTTGACGGACAGCCATTGCCACTGGTTTCTGACAATGCGCGCTTTAGTGATAGCTTCAGTTCGCTTGACTTGCGCCTTTCGAAAACCTTCAAGCTCGGAGAGCGCGTGAAGATTGAACCCCTGGTCGAAGTTTTCAACCTTTTCAACGTCACCAATGTATTAGGCTTTTCGAAGTCAAACTACTCCGGGTTTTCCAACGTGCTGGTGCGTGACAACAACGACCCAACGAGCGCCGGGTTCTTACGCTCCTCGAGTTTTGGTCAAGCGGTCACTACGGCTGGCGGAGTATTTGGCTCTGGCGGTCCACGCGCGTTTCAGTTTGCTGCGCGAGTTACCTTCTAACGCCAGCATCAAGTGATTGTCTGGGACGGCGGGCGGGCGGGGTCTCCAACAGATCTGGTTTATCTTTTTGGGGTGCTCGACCCGCCCGCATCGCGCCGCAGGTGCGAAGTCTTTCGAAAGTCGCCTTCTAACCCATTTTCGCGCTTCGCGCTCATTGCGGGCGGGACGCCCGCGGTCCCAGACAATCACTGACGCTGGGCTAAACATTGAGCACATCCATCGAACTAAAACGACAAATCGGTTTGCGCACGGCGACTGCGCTGATTGTCGGCGAAGTCATAGCGGTCGGGATTTTTCTTACTCCCGCTGGTATGGCAAAGTCGCTGGGCTCTCCAGTATGGTTGCTAATCGTCTGGCTCCTCATGGGCGGAATGGCTTTGTGCGGCGCTCTCTGTTACGGCGAATTGGCAGCGAGGTTCCCCGAAGCCGGCGGGGGCTACGTTTACCTACGCGAAGCATACGGCAGGCCCGTAGCTTTTCTTTATGGGTGGATGGCCCTACTGGTGATGGACCCGGGCGTTACCGCTTTGTTGGCAGTGGGCATGGCTAGTTATGTTGGCTACATTTTCGCCCTGTCGCCAGGCAGCTTAAAAGCAGTTGCCATTGTCTCAATTTTTTTAGTCGCTTTGATAAACGTGCGCGGCGTCCGCCTCGGAAGTTGGTTAATCCGCTGGCTAACGTTAATCAAGCTGGGACTGCTTGCCCTGGTCATCATTTGGGGCTTTGGACTGAGAGCCGGCAACTGGAACAACTTCACTCCACTGGTGGCCCAGCGACCCGGATCCCAAGCTTTGTTGGGTGCGTTAGCCGGCGGCATTCTCGGCGCATTCTTCTCGTTCGGCGGCTGGTGGGATTTGAGCAAACTGGCCGGAGAGGTGCGCGATCCGGAACGTACCCTACCGCGGGCACTGGTCTATGGAGTTACGATTCTCACTGTCGTTTACATTCTTACCAGCGCGGTGTTCATTTATCTCGTGCCGCTCGAACAGGTAACTTCAGGGGAAACTTTCGCTGCCCAGGCAGGCGAGGTACTGTTTGGACGCCTAGGCGGTCAGGTATTGTCGACCATTGTGATTGTGGCGGTAGCAGGAAGCCTGGTCGCGGTAGTCATGTCGGCGCCGCGTGTTTACTTTGCGATGGCTCGCGATGGATTGTTTGTGCCGGCTGCGGCCGCCCTCCATCCCCGCTACGGCACGCCCGCACGAGCGATCATCATTCAAGCATTGCTCGCCTCGCTGCTGGTGCTCCTCGGCACCTTCGACAGAATCATGTCCTATTTTGTTTTTGTAGTCGTCATCTTTATTGCTCTCACGGTTGCAGCCCTGTTTGTGTTTCGCCGTCGGCCCCTCAAAGCCGGCGTTTATCGCACCCCGGGTTATCCATTGACCCCCATAATATTCTTGCTGTTGATTGCGTTGCTGCTATTTCTTCTGGGCGGCCATCGTCCGAAAGAGTCTATCCTGGGCGTCGCGGTGGTTGCGCTCGGTTTGCCCGTTTACTACCTTCTTTTTCGACGACGTAAGCAGGCTTGAGCAAATGAGGTCGGTACCACCTCGCGGTAGCGGGTGGGTGTTGCTACGCAACTAAAGTCCTGACATGCACGACGAACCTGAACCCACTCGCTACTGCGTGGTCTCACTGACTTCATGGACCACCGACGTGGTTGGGAGACATCGATCAAATAATAGAGGAATGAAATCGTTATGACCTGGATTAAAACTGTTGCGGCTGCCGAAGACGAAAAAGTGCGAACCGCTTCCGAGGCACAAAAGGATTTGTACCCCATTGAGTATGCAACACCGGTGCACCCAACTGCCGACGGTGAATCAGCTGGAATCGTTGAGTCTCACAGCTTAATTCCCGACGCGCTGTTTCACGCGTTTGCGACCTATGGTTCTTTGCTGTCGCCGGATCTGCCTTTGCAGCGTCACCAGCATGAGATGATCGCGACCCTCGTTTCAGTCACTAACCGGTGCCACTATTGAATCGAATCCCACGCAGAGTTTCTGCGTCGCGTCACGTTGGATGAAGAGATGGTCAAGGCGTTGGAGGCTGACTACGCAACTGCGCCGATCACTGAACAGGACCGGGTTATGCTGGACTACGTTGTTCAGATCACTAAGGACGCGACTCGCATTTCTCCAGCAGACCATGCCCGCTTACGTACCGTTGGCTTTGACGACAAGGGTATCCTTCAGATTACGCTAATCGCCTCGTGGTTCAATTACATAAACCGGGTCGCGGATGCGCTGGGTGTTGGCAGGGATTAAAGTCACACGGAGCGGGGGCAAGCCCGCCTTCCTGACCTTGAGATTCTTCGACTTGTTCGATCTCCGTTGCGTTGAAAGCCTAGCAGCCGAAAATCACAACTCAACTGTAGTCAGCTCAAGGTCAGGAAGGCGGGCTTGCCCCCGCTCTTTGTGACTTTAATGTGGTGAAGCTTGCGGCGTCGGAGTGGGCGTCGCTGCCGGTCGCGCAAAGACAATCGGCGCGGTTGCGATAATCCCCTTACCTTCCTGAACGGTCAGCGACTCGTTGGGCTTGAAGTTGCTAATCGTATCTTTGGCGCCACTGGGCCACGCAATCTCTAAACTCAATACGCGACCTTCCTCCGGCGGGCCCAGGCCGAACACAAGCGGCAACTCGCTCTGTGAACAATAGCTCGAGCCTGTTTTCACGATGCTGAAGAGTTTCGCTTTGGCAGTTTTCAAGGTGAGCTTGGCGCCTATTCCATCTCTGTTGGACCTGGTGCCGACGGTCTTTACGCGGACGAGATCATTCTGATTGGCATTGTCGTTTCGCAGCAGTCGCGCTGGTCCGTTGTTCGAAGTAATCAACAGGTCAAGATCGCCGTCGTTATCAAAATCGCCATATGCGGCGCCGCGTCCGACGATCGCCCGCTGCAGTGGTCTGCCAAGCTTTCCCGTCATCTCTTCGAACTTCTTCTTGCCCTTGTTATGAAATAGATGCGGCGCCTGGGCATACTTGACGTTGGGCTGAACTACGCTGATGTCATCGGAAACGTGACCGTTCGCCGCAAACACATCGAGCAGGCCATCCAAATCGTAATCGAAGAAAAAGACGGCGAACGTCAACGACTGTGCCGACATTTTTCCAATTCCTGATTTAGGGGCCTCGTCAGTGAACAGACCGCTGCCGTCGTTTGAGTAAAGGGCCATGCTTTCATTCGTGAAATTGCCGACCACAATTCCCGGCCGTCCTGATCCATCGTAATCACCGGCATCGACTCCCATACCGGCTCGCGCTGTGCCAGCTTCGCTGAAAGCGACCCCGGCAGTAACCGCCTCGTCAGTAAAACTTCCGTTGCCGTTGTTCTTGTAGAGTTTGTTTGGCTCAGTATCGTTGGCGACGAACAAGTCCATCCAACCGTCCCCGTTGTAATCCAACAAAGCTACCCCAAGCGATTTACAGCTGGGATCGTTAAGCCCTGCGCGTTGCGTAACATTTTCAAATGAGCCGTTGCCACGATTGTGGTAAAGCGTCGGACTTTGTCCTTTATAAGATTGCGGGGTGCAGTATGATTTATTTTTCCCGTCGAGTGAGCACAACTGATCCGTTTCCACGGACCAGTCAACATAATTGGCCACAAATAAATCAAGCCGGCCGTCGTTGTCATAGTCAAACCACACTGCGCTGGTCGAGAACGATGGATCACCCACACCTGCGCGGCCGGTAACGTCCGCAAACTTGCCGTTTCCTAAATTGCGAAAGAGGTGGTTTGGGCCAACGCAGGTAATGTAGACATCTTCGTTGCCATCGTTATCGTAGTCGGCCGCCGCGACGCCGATACCATACATCGGTACCGCGAGGCCCGCCTGAGCAGTCACATCCGTAAAGGTGCCATCCTGGTTGTTGTGATAGAGCGCCAGCACAGTCCTGGGAGTTTTTCGCTCCGGCCAGGCCGTTGAATTGACAATCAAGATGTCTTGCCAACCGTCGTTATCAAAATCAAGAAAGGCACATCCGGTTCCCAATGTTTCAGGCAGATATTTTTTACCGAAGGCGCCGCTGTTATGTTTGAAGTGAATTCCCGCTGCCGCTGAAACATCCGTGAATTCGATTGGGCCCGAGGGGCGCGGAGGAGTTGGACTCGCTGACGGTGATGGCGCCTGGTTCGCAACTTCGGCGGCAGGCGCACTGGCGGGTGGCGCTGACTGTTTACATGCTGAAAACAAAACTAACGAACCAATTAGCCAGCAATAAATGATTGAATAGCGTCGCATACAGTATTGAGCTTCTCCGTGGTTTTATTGATTCCCAATTGTCGCGATTAACATTCGCCCGGTGTCATGAGGTCAGTACCACCACGCGGTAGCGGGTGGGCCAACCGATTGTCGATTTACAATTGCGGATTGCCGATTGGCCTTGGGCGAAATATCAATCTGAAATCGGCAATCGACAATTGGCAATCCGATGACCCACCCGCTACCGCGTGGTGGTACTGACCTCATTGGGGCGCGCGGGGCCTTTATGAGAATCCCACCAAATTTCGATCAGGTTTGCCGCCGGCCCAACGAAGAAAAGTGCAAAGAAAGCAGCGTAGACCACCTGATCCAATCTCAGAAAAAACTCCGCCAATGCAACACAAAACGCCACCACGCACTGACCTAATCGCGCGCGAACTGTAGTTTTCGGATCGGTAATCATGAAGAAAACAAATAGTTGGTACATCGGCCCGGTAATCGGCGCCACCTCTGCCTGCCACGGGTGACCAGTAATCCAGGCGCGCAAAAAAGCAAACAAGAAGAATGACAGAACATAAGTGGCGCTGATGTGAAATCGTCGCGCCCGCCAAATTATGATTGAGCCGAGCGTCCAGATGACTATGATCGGCAGCAGATTATTGCCCCACTGAATGCTTAGAACCGCCATGGTCTCCGGCGCCAATAACAACAACACCACGATGCCAAAGTTGGAAGGGTTCCAAATATGGCGGCCCTTCACTCGCAAGACGTACTTCGACATTATCGAAATCACGCTGCAAAGAACGAAAGGCCAATAAGCCGGCGAGCGGACCAGAATCCCTACGCTGATTCCCGTGATGTAAGCACTAGCAAGGTTGAGCCACTTCCCGAAGAACATCCGACCTAGAATCAACTCGGCAACGATAGCCGCTCCTATCGCCAACGCAGTTTTCTGGTAACTCTCCAGGATGCCGTAGGAAAGATGACCAACCAAAAGTATGCAGGTAATAAAAAGGGGCGCGACGTAGCGATTGTCGAAACGAAACCTTCGCGGCGTTGTCATTGCCAGCGGTGGAGTAACTGACTCGACTGGAGACTGGCTCATGCAGGCTCCTTAATCTTATTGACCTGGGTCGTCATTGGATTATCAATCGTTTGAGTTTTCCCAGACGGCCAGCGGATCACCGCCTTTTCAACTTTAGCGTTTTTGCCCAGCCCGAAATGTAAGCGTCTTTGGTTCTCTCCACAGAAACCACTGCCGCCGGAGACTGTCTGCACTTGCTGGCGGCCGTTCCAGAACAGCCGAACTTCAGCACCGAGTCCGCTACGATTACTGGCAGTTCCTTCCAGCTCAAAATCGATCCACTGATTTTCAGGCGCGACAGTATTCTTATAGATCAGCAATGGACCACGCTGGTTTGTAACTATCACATCGAGCACGCCGCGATTCCATAGATCGGCAAATGCGACCGAGCGTCCATCATAGGTGTCAGTAGCTCCCACGGCTTGCGCTACATCGTTGAATTTGCCTGCGCCATCATTCAACCAAACTCGCTTCTGTTGGTAGCCTGATAAACTCCGCCCCTCCATTGCCGGCCAGTTTGCCGCATCGCCGATTATCGTGCTATTGCCACCGGCGACTTTTGAAAAGTCGTACCAATAACTCTTCGCGCGATCGGCGGAGACATAACCGTTAGTGAGATAGACGTCCAGCGTTCCGTCGTTGTTGAGATCTCCAAACTGCATTCCCCAACTCCAACCGCCCATTTCGACACCCAACTCGCGCGCCAGATTATCGTAGCGCAAGCCATCTCCCGAAGTGCCCGCCCGCGGCACCCAAAGATTGTTTCCCTGGATCAGCACACCGTCTTCCGAAATGTTTGAAACGTAGATGGCATATTGTCCTTGATTGAAAACGTCTCCAAGGGCCGCAGTCATGCCGCTTTTGGGGGCGAAGCCAACGCCGGTTTGTTCACCTACTTCACGAAATTGCTTACCGTCGTTGAAGTACAGTTCCGAAACGCCGTAGTCGTTGGCCACAAACAAGTCCTGGTGACCGCTGCCGCGAAGATCCGCAGCGGTCGCAGCAAGCGCCCAACGACGGCTGTCAATTCCCAGTTTTGCGCTGACCTCTTCAAACTTTCCGTCGCCAAGGTTGTGATAGAGATACTTGCGTCCGCCATTCTTAGCGTACTCGAAACTCTCGGGCATGATCTTCGTCGTCTGCAAATGCCAAAGATCGACGCCCTCTGAGTAGTAACCGCCCAGAAAGAGATCAAGCCGACCGTCACCGTCGTGGTCGAACCAAATGGCGCTGTTGGCGTTCACCCACGCCGGCAAGCCCGCTTGTTCGCTAGCTCGTGTGAAGTGACGACCGCCGTCGTTGTGGAACAGTTCGGGTCGTCCCCACTTATACAGGAAAAGATCTTCGAAGCCGTCGTTATCGTAATCTCCCCAGACCGCTCCCATCGAAACTCCTGAACCGGGTTGATTTACGTCTGCAATTCCTAACTGTTGGGCCATGTCCTTGAAAGTGCCGTCACTCTGGTTTCGATACAGACAGTTTTTGCTTCCTTCACCGCTGTTCGTCAAGTAAATGTCCTGCCAACCGTCGCGATCAAAATCGACTATCGATACGCCGGCGCCCATCGAGGCAACTTGCGGCATGATGTGATCGAGCTTATGGTCCAGCGTAGGAGCTTGATGAACGAAGGTGATCCCTGAAGCCCGCGCTACTTCCTCGAGATGAAAGCCGAAGCGCATCATGGCCTGGCTGGCTTCCAGTTTTGACTTGCCTGTTTCCCGGCGCGCCGCCAATCGCCTAAGCACCAGTGGAACAGCCAAGAGCGCAACGAAGATAACGGCAAGGAGAACCTTTACGGGACGGCCTGGGGTCATCGAACGCTCCCGTTTCGAAGGGCGCTCTGAAAAACTGTCGGCGTGACATAACGAGTGTGATAGTTTTGCCAGTCCTCAGGATGCTGTTTGTAGACCCACTCGTCCTCGAGTCTTCCTGGTAGGGTGGTGTATTCCCGCTTAGCGTGATGGGGCAACGGCAACACGGTTTTAGAGAACGTAGAATTGTAGTCGCCATCCTTGATCCAACCGTCGCCCATAAATACATAGTCACGCACCCAGCCCGGTGGCGGTGGTGGTTGTTCCGCGAAGCGCAGTGACATCTCGTCACCTGAGGCGACGATCACATACCGATCATCAATACTCCTCAATAGTTCCGTCACGTCACCATACCGCGTGTAATATCCAATTAGGTCCCGCCAACTTTGCTTGCTCGCCGAAAGACGATCGTAATCGGGTACTTCGGGCGCAGGCGCGCCGGGGTCGGGCTTATTAATCAATGAGTAACCTCGATAGTGAAGGTCGGTCCCAACTGGACTCAGCTCGATCGTTTTCACTGGCGCGTTTGGAAGACCCTGGGCCCATTCGATTTGATCCCAGTAAATTTCCAGGTTGGTTCTGATCCGCACGCGCCGTGGCGTATTGGGCCGAAAAACATCAGTAAGATTGAAGAGAACTGTTTTCTTTCTTCCCGCGGGGAAACCAAGATTTGGTTGCGCCACTACCCAACCGCCGTTTCCATCCGGCACCTCCAGGCTGAGGCCGTGGGCCTTCCAACGTTCTCCCTGGGTGATGGCGACATTGAGCGACGACTCGGTGTCGTGAATTGATCCGTGCGCAATTAAGTAGAGTGGGCCGGTCTTCGGCGTGTCGTTTCCGAGATCTACTTCCAAATAATGATCCCGCGTCAGGCCTTGATACTGTCCGTGGCCGAAGGTGTTGAGTGCCTTACCATCGAGCGCGCTAACAAAACTGGTAACGTCGTCACCGTTGTCATCGAGAGCCCTGGCGATCGGCTGCGGCGTTGCGACCGTGGTGAAAGTCAGCGCCGTGGGCGGGATAACAAAGCGCTCGTCGACAAAAATTTCTGTCCCCTCGGGATGATCGACCGGCATCAGCGCGAGATAATCGTAGTAATAAACTTCCCAAAGCTCTGCCGTGATTCGCAGGTCATAGAATCCATCATGCGGCACTAACTGGTCGCGCCCAATTTTGTACCATTCGCCAGTGGCTGCGATTTTTGCAGAGCCCAGGGTGTTGATGCGTAAGCCGATTGCGGAACCCCATGGCGCAGTGTCCTTCAGGAATTCCATCCGCTTGCCGTTATAGGCAAAGAGGAACGGGCACGAAGCCTTAAGACGCTGTTCGGTAACGATCTCTTGATCGGCCTTCACATCAAACTCTGCTCGCACTGTGCCATTGGGCCAAACAACGCGCACCACATCCGCGCTCGTTTGTTCACCCAGTCCGAAATGCAACAACGGACCCGTAATTGGTTGCTTCTGTAGCATCAACCCCGAACGAAGTTCCATTTCACCACCCACACCAAAGGGATTGATACGCTGGTCGCCGCTTGCCTGACTCGCGTGTGGACGAACAACTTGCCAGTGATAATTCTTCGTGCCGTGATTGATCGCCTGGATCGGCTTGCCCTCAGGCGAAAGACCCAGGAGGTCGAGCCTTCCATCACCGTTAAGGTCAGCAGCATCAAATGCCAGCTCGAGCGCTAATGGTTTATCAGCTGGCTGAGCAGATAGAGTGAAACTGCCCTGCTCATTGCTCAGCCAAACCAGTGCGCCCGGCATGCTGCCGTTGGCTGGTACATATGTGGAAACCAGGAGCAGATCGAGTCCGCCATTGTTGTCCAGATCGGCGACGCGGAAACGGCAAAAACCTCTCCCGAGAACCGCGGGAGCATTGGTGACTCGTACGATTTCTGCCGAATCCCATTCTTTTCCTTCATTCTTGTCTGATAGTCGGATGATAGGTCCGTCAGATTGGACCACTAGAAGATCCAACACGCCATCGCTATTGATGTCGGCGACGTTGATCGCTCGCACGGTCGTCAGATTCGCGGGCAATGATCTTTCACGGAACTGGCCCTGTCGTTCATTACTAAAAACGTGAAGCTTCCCCGCACCGTCTATCAGCGCCGCATCAGGATCACCGTCGGCGTCGAGGTCGGCCCACGAGAAGCCGTCCAAGCCTGAGATTCCGTTAAAGGGGTAAACATCAAGAAAGCTACCATCGCCATTGTTTCTTAGCACGGTGGGTGCACCGCCCTGTGGTGAACCAAGTACGATATCCAGATCACCATCGGCCTCAATGTCCGCAGCCCAGGCGCCAAAGTAGCTCGCCTTTACCACCGAAGCAGGAAGCTTGGTCTGTGCGGTCACATCAGTAAACTTGCCAGAACTCTCCTGCTGCATAAAGCTCACCCCGATCATGCCAGCAAGCACCAGATCGGTCTTGAAATCGTAGTTGAAGTCGACCGGCAAAATACCATCTGGTCCAGGTGGCAGCCCTCCTCCGGGAAAGGTAAAACTCGCGCCGCTACTCAGACGAACGTCATTTGGGCCGGCTACCACGATCGTTGGCGCACCGGTAGTGCCTAGTGAGACAGCGCCAACCCAATTCCACCCGTCGTTAAAACCAGGCGCCGGTTCGGAGGTGAAAGTTAGTCCCATATCTGGCGGAGCTGGACCAAACGTGGGCGACTCGAGTTTAAGAAAATGTGTAAAGGGCGTTGCCTCTTCGCCGGGCGGTGGCTTGATCTCGCTAAGAGCCATCCGATACTCAAGGACGCGCACCAGCACATTGCGAAGAAAAGTTATCTGCGTTGCCGCCTGGCGCGGGTCATTACTTGTGACAGCCGACTCTACCGAGCGAAGTTGTTGTTGCACCTCGGCCGGCCAACTCGTCGAGTGCGCCGTGAGTTTCCCGACCACTTGACGTAGAGTGCCGGCATCGCCACGCTTCGCGGCGACGCGGCCAAGTTCAGTTAAGATTGCCAAATTGTCCGGTTGCACTTCCAGCATCTTTTGGATGAGTTGCTGGTATTCGGATTCACTATTCTCACCGCCCTGTCGCTCTATTTCCTCCGCAAGTTTGAAGGACGCCAACAGGTTACGAGGATTTATCTCGACGGCTTTTCGGAGCGCGGTAACCGCTTCTGCTGAGCGTCCCCAGCTGCTTTCGAGTAAACCAAGAAGGTAATAAATCTGATCGCTGTCAGGCGCCAGCGAACGAGCGCGCTCCAATCTTTCTGCGGCCGGATCGAAATTCCGCTGCCGCAAAGCCAGCAGTCCCCAGTTGGCCCATCCGGCGGGTTCAGCCGGTACAAGTTGGGTAACTTCGTTGAGCTTGGCGTCAGCGCGCACATCGTCGCCGACTTGTAACGCTGCCAGTCCGATGTAAAAGGCGCGGACCACTTCGTTGTATTCTTTGGAAGACTTGGCCGGCAGCTTGCCGCTCGACCGGCACGTCGCCGTCAGCAAGAGAGTGCCGAGGAGCAAGATAGCTGCAGTTTGATTCTTGTGCGGGAGTCTAATTCTCACCTGGAGCAAGATTTACGCGAAGTATCGGGATGACCTGGGAGACAGCTGTTCGTCTGATTTGAAGGGTCAAGATAGCATATCGGATATGGTTGGCTCTGCACCTTTTGGGCGACCCGCGCCTCCAACTAAAGTATGACCTCGCTGTTGCCAAGAAGCGCTACGATCACGCACCATGCCATGATGTCAGTACCACCACGCGATAGCGGGTGGGTGTTTCAATTGCCGATTGCCGATTTCAGATTATTGTTTCCCCAAAACCAATGGGCAAATGGAAATCGGCAATCAAGAGATTCACCCGCTACCGCGTGGTGGTACTGACCTCGTAGGACCGATCACGAGCTCTCATCAAGAATTGAAGGAGAACAGAATGTCGAACGACGAAGTAATAACTAACCAGCAAACCATCATCGCGAACCAGAAGACCATTCTTGAGAATCAAGAACAGATCAAAGCGAACCAGGCGAAATTGGACGCGGCGCTCGGGAACCAGGAAACAATAATGTCCAATCAGCAAGCGATCCTGGCGAATCAAGAAAAACTTGATACGGTGGTCGCGAACCAGGAAAAATTCTAGCCAATCAGGAGCGGATACTTAGCAAGTAAGGCACAGGTTCAGATTTCGAGTACTGATGCAGTTTAATGAAGGTTGAAATGGTTTCGCGTTGGAGTCGCGATGGTAGCCAGACGTGGAACGTCTGGTAACGGAAATCAATTGATTTTTTGCGCGTTGGAGACGTGCAAAGATTCTCGCCGCGGCGTCACCGCGCGAATCTGAAAAGACGCTTGATCCAGAGGTTGCACCTCTGGCTACCTTCGTCGCGCATCTCCGATGCTCCAGGCACATTGCAGCTATGACTGAAAAGCCATTTGCCCTAACGGTACGTCTCCTTCCCCTCCTGGTGCTGCTCGCTGCCGTAGCCATCTGGTCGGCACTTTGGCTATTGCGCGTCTTTCCGGAATCTGTGTTTCCTTCCCCGTGGGCGGTAGCGAAAGGTTTGGGAGAAGAGGTACGCACTGGTCGCTTGTTGAGCGATCTGGTGGCTTCGCTATTCCGAGTTACCACCGGTTTCGTGCTTGCGGTCATCCTCGGTCTACCGGCCGGATTGTGGCTCGGTCATCATGCTCGCACCCGTTACGCCCTGCTGCCGGTTGTCAATTTCTTTCGGAGTCTTTCGCCGCTTGCCTGGATACCCTTCGCCATTCTCTGGTTCGGAATCGGGGACCTGCCGGCAATCTTTTTAATTTTCATGGCCTGTTTCTTTCCGGTGGTGCTCGGCACCCTCGCTGCGGTCGCCGGCATCCCATCGGTGTACTTCCGAGTCTCACAAGACTACGGTTTCAATGCGTTTGCAGTGTTGACGAAAGTCACTTTGCCGGCGATTGCGCCGCAAGTCATCACCTCATTGCGTGTGACTGCGGGTCTTGCCTGGTTGGTTGTGGTGGCGGCTGAGATGATCGCTGGACGAGACGGCTTGGGCTTCGCCATTTGGGACGCCCGCAATGGCTTGCGAATGGATCTGCTGGTAGCCGGCATGATTGTGATCGGCGTAATTGGGATGGTGATAGACCGGGTGATAATGAGACTAACCAGGATTCCGAGCGTTCGCTGGGGCTATGAAGGATAAGCCGTTGCGCATCGAACAAGCTTCGGTCAGCTTCGACGTGATCGAAGTGTTCAGCGACCTCTCGCTTGAAATATCCAGAGGTGAGTTTGTCGCGGTGGTCGGTCCTTCAGGATGTGGCAAGACAACCCTGCTCAATTTATTGTCGGGATTCCTAAAGCCATCGGGTGGAAAAGTTATTTGTTCGGGCCGCACCCGAATGGTCTACCAACACGATAGTCTTTTCCCGTGGCAAACCGCGGCGCAAAATATTGCCCTGGGTCTACGCGATCTGCATAGCGAGGTCGAGCGCGATCGTCAACTCAAGGAAATGCTGCGCCTAATTAATCTGGAAGAATTTGCCGCGCATTATCCTCATCAGCTCTCGGGGGGAATGCGCCAACGGGTGGAGTTGGCAAGGGCGCTGGCTGGAGACACTGACGTCCTGCTACTTGACGAGCCATTTTCGTCACTCGATTATTTGACACGGTTGCGTTTACGCCGGGAGTTGGTCCGCATACTTGAAGAACGGCCGCGCACGGTGGTTTTGGTCACGCACGATATCGAGGAAGCGGCCCAGCTCGCGGACCGCATTCTGGTTCTTTCCGATCGGCCGGCGCATATCTGCCGTGAGCTGCAGGTGCCGATCCCGCGGCCGCGCGAGTTGACACATCCCGTCGTAGTGGAAACGATCCATGCGATTTTGGCTGAATTTGGACTTGAACAGAAATAACTGGGTTTGGACTTTGGGCTTTGGTCTTAGGTCTTTGAACTTTGAACTGTAGTGCACTGCCGAAATGAGACAGATAGTTAAGCAAGTTTTGGTTGAGGCAAGGACTGCTCAAACTCGACGGGTGGTAGGTAACCAAGAGCCGAGTGCAGTCGCTTGCGATTGTACACTTCCTCGATGAAGTGTCTG
>DASYLB010000050.1:0-22319 GCA_036009765.1 Pyrinomonadaceae bacterium
CTATAGCCGACTTAAGTCCCGACTCATTTGTCGCAGCGGAATCAGATAAGACCGGGACGCCAGGAGTATCTGGAGGCAGGTTCGGTACTGCAATATCGTCAAGGATCTTGCTGTCAACAACTTCGCCAACGCCATCTCTGGGCGAATTAGTCCCTGACTTGCTGCCTTCTCCAAAAGCACCAGCGATGGCTTTCACTATTCGCACCGGAAACAGAAGTAGGCGACTGATAAGCGAACCGCCACCTGGCTGATTGACTACAGTTGCTTTCTCGGCTGACCTCTCGACGAACACTGCGGTAGCGGTTTTCTCGCTCAACATCAGCTGTGGCTGATCCGCTGTTTCTTTTGCTACGGCAAATACAACTGAGTTGCGCGGCAGCGGAGAGGAGTTCGGAGTCTGCGATTGGGCCTGAGCGCAAGAAATAAGTAGTAGTAATGCGAACACAGCACCAACCCGTTCTCTTGAAAACGAAAGCGGCGACCGCTTGCTTGCCATCGCGATTAGCTTTAAAGCCATCACCCTTACGGTCGAGAGTAGGCCGTTAGAATTCTGCAACAGAAGATGAGTAAGCGTCTCTTGTGTTAGGGGGTGCATGAGGGTGTTTGTCTCCGAGTAGGTGAGAGAGTTTCGAATAGCGAATCTTGAAGCGATTCCGACTGGCGACTGCGAACGGCGGTACTGGGGGCCAGAGTAGCCCCAAACGAAGCAGTGCGCCAATGAGATTTGAGCGGTCATGATGATTTTCGTTAGCGAGTGTTCAGCGTCAACCGGCGAACACTAAAGATTGGCCTTGGGCTCGAATCGAGAAGGCTTCGACGCTATTTGGTGTCGCCAACATTTTTGCCGGCACGCGTAGGAGCGACAGCTCTAACTTCCTTCCGCATTCGTTAAGATAAAGAGTCTGTCGTGACCTTCAAAATAAGCGCACAATAAGGCCGTATTGGTGAAAAGTCAATGAAAAGTACCTTGCTTGTAAATCCCAAGTTGAAATGTCACCCGATTGCGCAAAGTAGAAATGTCACCTTTTACTCGCGCAGAACCCAGAGCTCGCCGCCAGGTTTATTGACGTGTACGATTTTGTTTAGGAAACCGGAAATTAAAAACCGCTCCGGAGGCGAACACTCTAATCCACTGAGCTACGCGGGCATGCAACGCAAAAAAACGGAGGCAAAAAGAAAGCACAGCGCCGTCGCACTCGCCATCCGTCGGGTTCGATTGTTTTGCTTATGAGGAAAGGTGGAGGATTACGCGGACGATCCAGAAAGAAAGGCCAGCGATTAAACCAGCCGCGGGGATAGTGAGTATCCAGGCCCACACAATTCTCCCGGCGACGCCCCACTTGACCGCGGACAAGCGGCGCGTGGCGCCGACACCTACGATGGCGCCGGTGATCGTGTGCGTAGTTGAGACCGGCGTGCCAGTGAGCGTTACATAAGCAAGCGTGATTGCGGCCCCGGTCTCCGCACAAAAACCGCCGATTGGCCGCAGCTTCGTTATCTTGGAACCCATCGTGTGGACTATTCGCCAACCTCCGGAGAGCGTTCCGAGTGCAATCGCGCCGTGAGCGATGAGTACTACCCAAATCGGAATAGGTGGAATACTGCCTTTCTCTCCGTAGGCGAGAACGCCACCGGCGGCCAGCACCGCGGTGATGATTCCCATAGTCTTCTGCGCGTCGTTACCGCCGTGGCCCAGCGAGAAAGCGGCAGCTGAGAATAGCTGGCCTTTACGGAAGAACTTGTCGACTGTCTTCGGAGTTGCGCGACGGAATATCCAGTGCACAGCTACCATCAGGGTAAAACCCAGCAGCATCCCAATCAGCGGCGATAAGACAATAAATTTGATCGTCCGCAGCCAGACATCGGTTTTGAGTAGTCCGTGGTAACCGCCAAATGCGGAGATGCCCGCGCCGGCATAGCCGCCCAACAACGCATGAGAACTGGAAGTCGGAAGCCCGAGATACCAGGTGATCAAATTCCAGATGATCGCTCCTAAGAGGGCGCACATGAGCACGTAGAGCCTCAGATCGGGGTTAATCAAGTCCATGCGCACGCCATCGCCGATTGCTTTTGCGACGCGAGTTCCGAACACAGCAAACGCAACGAAGTTGAAGAAAGCAGCCCAAATTACTGCCATGCCTGGTGAGAGGACGCGGGTAGAAACTACGGTAGCGATGGAATTAGCGGCGTCGTGGAAACCGTTGATGTAATCAAAAACCAGGGCGAGCGCGACGAGGACTAGCACGAAGGCGAAGGTTGCGGTCATGAGCTTTGGTCTTGGGACTTTGGTTTTTGGTGTTTGTTAGTTTGCGCTGGTCTCCGGTCGCGGCATCGCACTAAGACCAAAGGCCAAAGTCCAAAGACTATCTTAGGTATGCTTGATAATAACGCTCTCGATTATGTTGGCGACATTTTCACAACGATCAACTGCAGCTTCGAGCTTTTCATAAACTTCTTTCCACTTCAGCACTGTCAGGGCATCGTGGGAATCATGAAAAAGTTCGGCAATAGCGGCGTGATAAATGTCGTCGCCTTCGTTTTCGAGCCGGTGAATTTCAACCAATCTTTGCGTAACATTTTTCGGCTTCTGCAGCGTGGCCACTATCTCCTGCAGCTGTTCGGCCATACGTACAATTACGTCTGCGAAACTTCGGGCGTAGTCGGTAGTCTCGCGCACATCGAAGATAATCATGGCGCGCGCCGCGTCGTCGATCAGGTCGACAATATCGTCCAGCGCGGTGGACATTGTGTAAATGTCTTCGCGATCGAATGGCGTTATGAACGACTTGTTTAGCCGGGTCGAGATGTTGTGGGTCAGTTCGTCGCAGGCGTGTTCAAGCCCTTTGATGCGCTGTGCATAATCCGCGAAATCATGGTTCTTGTCGGCCAGCATTTCCTTGAGTTCACGGGCGGCGGCGGAAATGTAGCGCGTCATCTGGATGAAGAGATCAAAGTACTGCTCTTCGCGTGGCAGAAAATTGAGTAGGCCCATTAAAGAGTTCCTGACTGTAGAATTCGTTTAACTGCTTGGAGGCACCGCACTATAGCCGAGCAGACGCAAGGTTGTCCATCTGAATATCGTCTGAGTTTTATCTGACTGAGATGTAGCGGTGAAGCTCTCGCGGTTGACCGCCGAGACTATGCAGGCGGCTGTGGCGCAGAAGGGAATAGACTTGCAAAAGCAGCGCCTGGTCGTATATCAAGGTAACGAATGACTGACAAAAACTACTTTGCCGAAGTGCAGCGCTTCCTGCGTATGGAGTCGGAAGCGATTGCGCAGACGGCTGCGGACCTGGGACGCGAAGAGATCGAGCGCGTGGTGCAGTTGCTTGCCGGCTGCAAAGGCAAGATCGTAATTCTGGGAGTCGGGAAGTCAGGAATTATCGCCCAGAAAATTGCAGCAACGATGACCAGCACAGGTACCGGCGCGCTTTACCTGCATCCGTCCGACGCCCTACACGGTGGCATCGGCATCATTAACTCAGAAGACGCGGTAATAATCTTGAGCAACAGCGGCGAGACTGACGAGATAATCGGGATGTTGCCCTACCTGAAACGCCGGCAGGTGCCAATCATTGCGCTGGTGGGAAATCTCAACTCTACGCTGGCTCATCGCGCCGACGCAGTCATCGATGCCTCGGTCGATCAGGAAGCCTGTCCGCTGAATCTGGCGCCGACGACCAGCACCACTGTAGCCCTTGCCCTCGGCGATGCGCTGGCGTTGACGCTCATGCAAGTGAAGGGGCTCACTCCTGATGACTTCGCCGTCAATCATCCCGCGGGCCAACTTGGGAAACGCTTAACTCTAACCGTCGCCGATCTGATGCATAGCGGCAAAGACAATCCCACAATCCCACTGAATGCGATCTGGGTTGATGCGGTGAAGGGAATCAGCGCCGGCGGTTTGGGCGCTGTGAATGTCGTTGACGAAGCGGGACACCTGGCGGGAATTATTACTGATGGCGACTTGCGCCGCGCGATTCAAAAGAGTGACCCTGGCGCTCTGGCAAACTTGCACAGTGATGATCTGATGACTCGGAACCCCACTGTTGCCAGTCCCGAACTGCTTGCCTATCACGCGCTGCAGTTGATGGAAGATCGACCGTCGCAGATTTCGGTACTGCCCGTTGTGAATGGTGATCGAATTTGCGTGGGACTAATTCGCGTACACGACATTGTGAGAAGCGGGCTTTAGAAAAGTTCGAGTAGTTCAGAGTTCAAGCGGGAGGGCGTCGAGCTCGCAAAACCTCAAGCCAAATCTTGCCACTCTAAACTGCCTGCGTCTCAGCAGAGTTTATTCCAACGGCGTCGGACATCATTGCCGGCGTCACCTCGGGCACATCAACAATATCCCAGGCGGAGCGTACGCGCAGTAGTTTTGACATCAACCCGGCATGCATGATGTGACCGCTGCGTTCGGCAACCACCTTGCCTAGAATCGGCATGCCAAGCAGAGCCAAATCGCCGATGATGTCCAGAATCTTGTGCCGTACAAACTCGTCGCGGAATCTGAGCCCGGTCTTGTTCAGCATGCCTTCCGGCGTCAGCACGATTGCGTTATCCAGCGAGCCTCCGCGAATCAGGTTCGCGCGGCGCAACGCTTCGATTTCGTCCGTGAAGCCAAACGTACGCGCAGCGGCAATCTCGCGGCTGAAAGCGCCGTTGTTCAGCTCAATCGAAAACTTCTGGACGCCAATCATCGGGTGCGGAAAATCAATCAGGCAATCGATCTCATAGTGGTCGTGCGGTTCAACGCTGATGCGCCTGTTTCCCTGCTCGTAGGCAACTTTCTCACGCACCAGCAACGCTCGCCGAGCCAATGGCTGACTGACAACACCTGCCAGCTCGATCATCTCTGCAAAAACTTCAGCCGAGCCATCAAGAATAGGAATTTCGAGGTTGTCAACATCGATGTAAACATTGTCCACAGCCAGGCCGCGTAATGCCGATAGCAAATGCTCGACCGTTGAAAGCATCACACCGGTGCGCATCAAAGTAGTTGCGTAACCACAATGAGCTACAGATTCGACGGTGGCCGGAATTTCAAAGCCGCCGAGGTCCGTGCGACGAAAAACATATCCAGTGTCTGGCGGCGCCGGAGTTAGCCGGACATGGACCGGGACGGCCGTGTGCAGGCCAATGCCGTCTGTCTCTACGGTTGACGCAAGGGTAGTTTGTTTAGTCAATCCAGTCGGGCCCTGTTCGCGCAATTGTTGTTATGTCGCCGATTGCTTGGCAATGATTATGCCGCGCAACAAACCAAATATTCCTAAACATCAATGGACCTGATGGTCGCTCTTGCCACAACTTCTTAAGAATCAGTGGAGCGAACGCGACACCACTCAAGTGATTGGCTGGGACCGCGGGCGTCCCGCCCGCAATGAGCGCGTAGCGCGGACAGGATCTAAAGCTTCAAAACTTGGCAATAGTATTGAGTATTGATACGCCGAACTAAACAACAAAAACTATTCGCGCTACGCGCTCATTGCGGGCGGGACGCCCGCGGTCCCAGCCAATCACTGATTTGAATGGCTTGGAAGTCGCTTGTTTGACACTCCGAAAACGCCTCTCTATCATCGAAACACATGCCAACCAACGAAGCTTCCGCTGGAGATAAACCAGCCGAACGGGTCTTTTTGATCGATTCGATGTCGCACATTTTCCGCGCATTTTTTGCGCCGATGTCGAATCGTGTCGCACCGCTCTCAAACTCTAGCGGGCAGGTTACACAGGCCGTCTACATTTTCACCAACATGCTGCGGAAGTTGCTGCAGGACGAGAAGCCAAATTACATCGCGGCGATATTCGAATCAAAAGAGAAGACCTTTCGCCACGAAACGTTTGCGGGTTACAAAGCGAATCGGCTGGCCATGCCGGAAGATCTCGCTTCACAGATCCCTTACATCCTAAGGCTTTGCGAGGCACTGAATATTCCCGTGATCAACGCACCAGGTTTTGAAGCGGACGACGTCATCGGCACGCTGGCGAAGAAAATCACGGCGCAAAAACTTCAGGCGGTTATCGTTTCCAACGATAAAGACATGTGCCAACTCGTTTCCGATCCTTACGTCATCTGCATGCGCACCAATTCCCAGGTCGTAAAGCGGAAGGAGTTTGTGCCTCCAATTGAGTGGTGCGATGAAGCGTGGGTTGAAAAGAAATTTGGCGTCCCAGCAAGCAAAGTGGTTGATCTGTTAGGACTGATGGGAGACTCGATCGACAACATCCCGGGCGCGCCCGGCATTGGCGCCAAAGGCGCGGTGCAGGTCATTACGCAGTTTGGTTCGATTGAGGAAGCATTGAACCGCTGGGAAGAAGTTAAGCATAAAACTTATCGCGAATCTCTCCGTGACAACGCCGACTTGATTCGTCAATCGCGCGAGCTCGCGCGTATTCGGCTTGACGTGGAAGTGGAATTGGATCTCGATCAGATCAAAGCCAGAGACCCGGATCGCGCCGCCGCTTATGAACTGTTTAAGGAACTTGAATTCTCAGCGTTGACGCGAGAATTTGCCGACGCCGCGTTAGCTGCGTCTGTTGGTTCCGGCGATAAGCTCAACTACAAGATCATCGACTCGCGTGCCGCGCTCGACGGATTAATACAGAGCCTGTGGGACGCGGAAAGTGTCGGTGTCTCTATCGCCGATGCGACGCCCTCGAACCAGCCCTTCGACAAAGACGAATCAGACGAACGGCCAGTCGATCAACAATGTGTGATGGATTACGAAGCTGCCGAGGGCATCTCGTTTTCAACAGCGGAGGGCCAGGCAGCATTCGTCGACTTTAACAAGTTCACTGAAGGACGTGAGTCGGTGCTCGCTTCACTGCGCGAGGTGTTGTCCAACGGTTTAATCGAGAAGTCTGTTCACGATCTGAAACGAACAATTGGGTTACTGGGCCGGCTCGACATTACGATCGAGGGAGTCAAAGACGACACTTTGCTGGCTGCTTATCTGCTGGATCCAAACCGCAGCAAGTATGAACTTTCTGATCTGGCGCGTGAAGCGGTCAATGTTGAGCGCATTGAGAAGCCGGCTACCGGTTGGACTGACATGCAGTGGGAAACCGCAGCGAACGCCGATCTGACCGCCCGTACTGCCAAGGTCCTTCATCAACGGATTCTCGAAAAGAAATTGGAAACAATCTACAGCGAGATGGAATTGCCGCTGGCGCCTTTGCTCTATCGCATGGAGCGTTCGGGCCTGAAGGTGGATCGCGTCGTGTTGTCGGACCTTTCAAACTATCTCGGCCTGGAACTGAAAAAGCTGACGGTGAAGATCTACGAACTTGCCGGCCGGGAATTCAACATTGGTTCGCCCAAGCAAGTTGGCGAGGTGCTCTCGGATTTGGAGATGACTTCAGGCCGAAAGACGTCGACCGGGCGGATCTCTACGAGCAAAGCGGTGCTCGAAGAATTGGCGCAGACATTTGAGCTTCCGCGAATGATTATCGATTACCGCGAACTCGACAAACTCAAGAGCGTTTACACTGACGCACTGCCGCATCAGATCGCGGCCGACGGAAGAATTCATTGTTTGCTGAATCAAACTGTGGCTGCGACCGGCCGGCTCTCCTCGAGCGATCCGAACCTGCAAAACATTCCCATTCGCACTGAACTTGGGCGACGCATCAGACGATCTTTCGTTGCTGAAAAGGGCTATAAGATTATCTCGGCAGATTATTCGCAACTCGAACTGCGACTGCTTGCACACATAACACAGGATCCAGTCATGCTCGAGGCGTTTCAAAACGGCGAGGACATACATGCTCGTACGGCGCGTCTGGTGTTTGGCGCGCAGACGGATGAAGAGCTAAAAGAGGCGCGACGCTTCGCGAAGATCGTGAACTTTGCGATCGCTTACGCAATCGAGCCATGGGGCTTGTCGCAGCGCGTCGGCATCTCGCGGCCCGAAGCAAAGAAAGTGATCGACGACTATTACAACACCTACAAAGGTGTGCGGCGTTACATGGAGGAAGTGCCTTTGCGCGCGCGTGAACATGGTTATGTGCGCTCGATCTACGGTCGTATGCGTCCGCTTCCCGGCATTAGTGATCGCAACGCCAATATTCGCAAAGCTGCGGAGCGCGAAGCCATCAACATGCCGATTCAGGGTACAGCTAGCGACATTGTGAAGATTGCTATGCTTCGGGTTGACGAGGAGTTTAAGCGTGAAGGGCTTGATGCGCGACTGTTGATGCAGGTTCACGACGAGCTGTTGGTCGAAACACCGACGGCGGGTGCTGAGCATGTTGCCGCAGTGCTGAAACGCGAGATGGAAGGTGCAGTTAGTTTGGATGTACCGTTGATTGTTGACGTCGGCATTGCTGACAATTGGATGGATGCGAAGCCGTAAACGCGGTAAACAGTAAACAGTAGACGTAAGGTAGGCGCGAGGATGTTTCGGGAATGGCTGACCAGGAACAGAAAAAACGAAACCCGGAAGACGCCGGAGCCGCCGGCGATGGGTCTCGCGTGTCGCCGCCGCCAGCTCCTGATCAGCCCGAGCCCTCGCGAGTTGTGTATCAGCGTCCTGCTTTTGACGGGCCCCAGCTTCGGGCCACGGCATCCTCTGCTCAGAAGAGTATTTGGACCCGTGAACTTTCTCCGGCGCTCATTCCTTTGATCGTTGGCTTCCTCTTGCTGCTTATTCTAATCGGAGTCCTTGGGCAGTTAAGTCTTACTCGGATGGAGGAAGTGGGTCATGCCGTCCTGGAACTGGAACACCAGCATGCTGCTAAGTTGAGCTTGCTGCTCAAGCTCCGACTTGCTATCACAAAGCTGGACAACGAAGCGCGTTCGCGAGCAGACGCGGATGCGCGCCGGGAACTCAAGCCTCCTTTTGAAATCCGCCTCAATGCAGCGCGCGGTGAAGTAAACCAGCTGCTGCGCGAACTCGAAGCTCCGCCGCTGACCGGCGATCCAGTTTGGAACCAGTTTCGTAACGACCTCACTGCCTACGCCGCAGTCACCGAAGATCTCAGACGCTACTCGCTTGAGGGCTTCGGAAAGTTTGACGTGGTCGACAAGGAAGTCAACCGGTTGCTCGAAGAGGCAAACCAACAACAGATCGAGATTTTTCATAAGAGCGAAACAATTGAACAAGCAGCGGCAAAATCAATTCGCACCTGGATTGTGATTGCTCTGATCTTCGGTGCTCTGGTTGCAGTGGGAACGATTACGGAAATTCAACGACGCTTCGGCGAGATGAGGCGCAGCGTGGAAGAAGCCAGGCGCGAGCGCAACTTTACGAGTCAATTACTTGAAGGAATGGTGAGTGCCGTCGCGGCGATCGATGAACTCGATCGCATTCGCAGCGCCAACGCTGCTTTCTTTGGAATCTTTCCCCGGGCGACTATTGGGGCTTCGATTCACGAGAAGTTCGCTAATGATGCTTCCATGAAAATGCTTGAGGCGGCAACCGGTACCAGAGTCGATCGTGCGTCATACCGCGGTCGCTGGGATTCCGGGCCGGATGCTGATCATGAACAAGCACAGACCTTTGATGTTTACTCATCACCGCTGGCAATCGACGGCGCGCAAGGACAAATTGTGACGCTGGTAGACGTAACGGAAGCTACCGAAGCCGAGCGCGGCTTGCGGCGACAGGAATCGCTGGCTGCAGTGGGCCAGGCAACGGCGCAAGTGGCGCATGAAATTAGAAATCCGCTCGGCAGCATCCGCCTGGGAGTTTCCATGTTGCGCGACAGTGTCAGCGATGCGGAAGGCCTGCATACGATTGAACTGGTCGAACGAGGAATCAAACACCTGAGCAAGCTGGTAGTTGATGTGGCGCAATTCTCGAGGCGCAAGGCGCTTGAGCAAGCGAATGTAAATCTGAACGAGTTGATCAATCACAGTCTCAACCTGGTGGCGGACAAGATTAACGACCAGGGGACGAGAATTGAAAAGAGACTTGCCGAACAGAAGCTGGTCGGTCACTGGGACTTCGATCAGTTGACCCAGGTTTTTGTTAACGTGATTGCAAACGCGATTGATGCGAGCCCAAAGAATTCCGTCGTTGTAATCGCCACTGAAGTTGTCAGTGTCGCTGCGGACGATGATGACGATGGTGCAACTCCAAAAAGCCGCGCTCGCGTCACAATTGCAGATCAGGGCAGCGGAATGGATCAAGCGACGCTTGATCGAATCTTTGAGCCGTTCTTTTCAACCAAGAAACGCGGTACCGGGCTCGGACTCGCGATCGTCAAGCAGATCGTCGAACAACACGACGGAAAGATCATGGCCGACAGCGAACCTGGTAAAGGCACGACGTTCACAATTGACTTACCGCTCTGAACTCCGGAGCAACTTCATAGGCTTTCTCTTGCCCCATTAAGAATTGAAAAAGAAACACGCGATCAAAACAGCCTGCATTTCCCGACAGGACGTCTGCGGCAAATCTCGCAACTTCTGTAAAGCCGTACTCTGGACCGGCGAACGGCGTGTTGTAAGCAAAGGCTCTGAAGTCGTAATGCACAAGTAAGTAAACTTCATCAAGACCAACTCTGCTTTTCACGTCTTTGTATTTTTCATGGTCTCGGTATTTCAGAAGCGCCGCCTTTAGAGTTTGCCGCATCGTATCGGGTGAGAAATGGCTTCCTTGGGAAGGTCCCAAGATCCACCGGTGCCTGTGTCGCCTATTGGTGTTGAATTTGATCTCCACCCTTTTGAGGTATTTTGCCAGAAGGGGGTAATTGTCAAACTTCATAACATTCTCGCTACGCCTTTGCTGCCTTGAAGGCAAACGGGACGACACATAATCTGTCTCGTAGACCAGTTTCAGTACTTGTTCGCGAAAAGTGTCGGCGTCTTGAGAACTAAATCGAGCATCATTGGGATAAAGCACAATAATATCTACATGCTTCGTCTCATTGGGGGGCTGATCGCGGAAGGCCTTTAGAACACGTTCTTGAATTTTCTCTTTTTTCCGAGCATCAGCTATTTGTTCATAGTTCAGCCAGCTCTTCAACTCTATTCCAATGACCTTCTTGAAATGCGTTTTGGCAATAATATCGGGACGGTTACTAAATGGTTCAGCGGGAGGGTCAATCCCACGTTTCCTGTACCAGTCTTCCACTATATCCCATTCGTCCAGCTTCCGACTGAGCTCAGGAAAACTTTCCAGAAAAGCGGAAAAAATGAGCTTCTCGTTTCTTTCCGCGACACGAGGGATTTGCTTTAGCTGCTTAACTACTTCAATTTTTTCTTCGAAGGGCAAGTTTGCCATGCTCATACGCCATTTTCGTTTGGCCTGAAAAATATCCTCGATTCGAATGGCGTTTGGATCAAATGACTGCTGGGTCATTCCCCCTCCAAATCATGTTGTGCAGAAAAGTTCTTCCACGCTTCAATTAGACCATGTCGATTGAGGATATCACGAAAGCCAGTCATGTTTACCGTCCCTGACTCGATCAAAGATAGCACCCGCGCATGATCTTTTAGCCGGCCGGATCTTAAAAGTTCGGCCGCCAGATGTTCTCGCGAAAACATCCGTGTGTATTGACCGGCAAATGCAGCCGTTCTTGCCTGAACGACTGCTTCTTCCTGAACAGACATAGAAGCAGGAACAAATTGCACTAGCCAATCTTCGATTCGGATGTATTCGCCCTCAAATTGATAGTCCAGTTTTTGCAGGTACTCATAGATTTCGCCAAACGAAACCAAACCATGACTGTCGACTATTACGGGTGATATGAAAACGTCGATATCGTTTGTAAGGTAAGGCTCGCCATAGTAGATAAAAGCTATCCCGCCGCCGATCGCAAAGTTCTCAATCACGCCATCGGCTTGCATGCGATTGAGAAGTTCAATGACCTTTTCCATTTGTCTTTGTCCTGAAAGGCCTGGTTATGACTGGTTCTGCGCCAAAGTTTGGAATGCGCGGCGTGCGGCTATGGTCGTCTTATCGATAACCTCTTCCGTGTGAGTGATGCTGACAAAGCCGGCTTCGAATTGCGAGGGCGCGAGATAAACCCCTTCGGCGAGCATGGCGTGGAAAAACTTTCCATAACGCTCGCGATTGCTCTTGTTTGCTGTCGCCCAGTTGGTGACAGGTTCATCCGCAAAGAAACTGGTCCACATTGAACCCACGCGATTTGTAGTCGTCTTAACGGCTGCTTCGCTGGCTGCGTGCGCTAACCCGGCGCACAGATTCGCTGAACGTTGTTCGAGCGTGTCATAAATCTTGCGGTCGCGCAGCCGGCGCAAGGTCAGTAGTCCCGCCGTCATCGCCAGCGGATTTCCCGAGAGTGTCCCGGCCTGATAGATCGGACCTACCGGCGCAATGTTGTTCATCAATTCTCGACTGCCGCCATAGGCGCCTACCGGCAAGCCGCCGCCGATTATCTTACCGAGGCAGGTGATATCGGGCGTCACGTCATATAACTCCTGAGCGCCGCCGCGCGCGACGCGAAACCCAGTCATCACTTCATCGAAAATCAACAGCGCACCGTGCGTCGTAGTCAACTTACGAACGAAATCCAAAAAACCTAACTCCGGTGGTACGCAACCCATATTTCCAACCACGGGCTCGATGATTACTGCTGCTATGTCGTCGTGCTGGTCAAAAATCTCTTGTAGCGCGGCGGCGTCGTTGAAAGGAACAGTGAGCGTGTGTTGCGCCAGCGATGCGGGAACACCAGGACTGTCAGGCAATCCAAGTGTTGCCACTCCGGAACCCGCCTTCACCAGCAGACTGTCGGCGTGGCCATGGTAACAACCCTCAAACTTGACCAACTTGTCGCGTCCGGTGACGCCGCGTGCCAGCCGGATCGCAGACATCGTTGCTTCGGTGCCACTGTTAACCATGCGCACCATTTCAATCGAAGGGACAGCTGCGACGATCTCTTCTGCGAGTTGAATTTCCAGTTCATTCGGGGCGCCAAAGCTGGTCCCGTTTGCAGCGACTACCGCCAGCGCGTCGACAATCTCGGCGTCGGCGTGGCCAAGAATCATCGGTCCCCACGAGCCAACGTAGTCGATGAACGTGCGGCCATCGACATCGGTGATGGTGGGGCCAGTTGCGCTGCGAATGAAGAGCGGTGTTCCGCCGACGCCACGAAAGGCACGCACTGGTGAGTTCACGCCACCGGGCAGCAATTCGACCGCACGCGCAAACAGCCTGGCAGATTCGTCCTGGTTTTTTTCAGGTGAAGACATGGCGAAAGCATATCAATTGGCGGCGAATTACAGAACCGAGCGCCAGCGTTCGACCGCCCGCATCGGAGATGCGCGACGAAGGTAGCCCGAGGTGAAACCTCTGGATCACGCGTCATATCAAATTGTGCGCGGCAGAGCTGCGCCCAGAATCTTTGCGTTCCAACGCGCAAAAATCATTATCAATTTCCGTTACCAGACGTTCCACGTCTGGCTACCTTCTCATCGCGGCTTGGCCGCGAAAATCATTATGACTTACCGCGACGCGCTGCCTCTGGTAATATGCGCCTGTTCATCATTGCCGAGCCGGACCGATCAGACATTCTGCTACTTAGCCAAACTATCAGGAGATCAACTTCCATGCGTTTCTGCGCCCCCGTTTCCGCCTCGCTACTGCGACGCGCTCGTCACTTTGTTTTCCTCAGCTTAGTTTTGCTTTTGACCTCGCTGCCGGTTTCTATTTTTGCGCAGGAGGAAAGAGTCCTCGAGAAATCTACAGTCGAGAAGGCGCGACAGGACGCAGCCGCCAAACAACAAGCCTCCCCAGAGCCGGCTAAAGACGAAAAGACAGAAGCTGAGAAAAAGCCGGCCGACCCGATGTCGTCGCCGACCTTCAACGGGCTAAAACTGCGATCGATTGGGCCGGCGTTCACTTCAGGTCGCGTGATTGGCTTTGCGGTTGATCCAAACAACGCAGCGCGCTATTTCGTCGCTGCTGCTTCGGGTGGCGTTTGGAAAACAATTAACAACGGGATCACCTGGACACCGGTGTTCGACAAAGAAGGTTCGTATTCGATTGGCTGCATCGTGCTCGATCCGAAAAATCCGTTAACAGTTTGGGTAGGCACAGGCGAGAACAACAGCCAGCGCAGCGTCTCCTATGGCACTGGCGTATATCGTTCGGACGATGGCGGCAAGTCGTGGAAGAACGTAGGACTAAAAGCTTCTGAGCACATCGGACGGATCGCTATCGACCCGAAAGATTCAAATACGGTTTATGTCGCAGCCCAGGGACCGCTTTGGGGACCGGGCGGAGATCGCGGACTCTACAAAACAACCGACGGCGGCAAGACCTGGAAAAAGATCCTTTCGATCAGCGACAACACGGGCGTCACCGATATAGTTATCGACCCGCAAAATCCGGAGACGCTTTATGCCGCCTCATACCAGCGCCGCCGTCACATGTGGACTCTGATTGACGGTGGTCCAGAGAGTGCGCTCTACAAATCAACAGACGCTGGCGCCACCTGGGACAAATTGAAAGCCGGCCTGCCAACCACGGAGCTTGGACGAATCGGGCTGGCCATCTCGCCAGTCGACTCGAATGTTCTTTACGCGACTGTTGAGGCCGCCGATCGCAAGGGCGGAATCTTTCGCTCGACTGATCGCGGCGGTAGTTGGGAAAGACGAAACGAGTTTGATGCCGGTGCGATGTACTACTCACGCATCCTTCCCGATCCAAAGGACGTTGACCGCGTCTACATCATGAACGTCTTTCTAATGGTTTCTGACGATGGCGGTAAAACACTGCGGCGTCTCGGCGAGAAATCGAAGCACGTTGATAATCACGAGATCTGGATCGATCCCCACGACACCGATCATTACCTGGTTGGCTGTGATGGTGGCGTTTATGAAAGTTACGACCGCGGCGTGAATTGGGAGTTTAAGGCCAATCTGCCGATCACGCAGTTTTACGACATAACTACTGACAACGATGCGCCGTTTTATAACGTGTACGGCGGCACCCAGGACAACTTTAGCTTTGGCGGGCCGGCGAGTACGCGCAGCGTGTCGGGCATTGTTAACTCCGACTGGTTCGTAACGAATGGCGGTGACGGTTTTCACAGCCGAGTGGATCCGGAAGATCCGAATACTATTTACGCCACACTTCAGAACGGCGCCCTAGTGCGGTTTGATAAGCGGACGGGCGAACGCATGGGTATTCAACCGCAGCCTGGTCGTGGCGAAGAGCCGCTCAGGTGGAACTGGGATTCGCCCTTAATGATCAGCCCTCATTCGCATACGCGCCTGTACTTCGCAGCCGACAAGTTATTTCGCAGTGACGACCGCGGCGATAGTTGGAAAGTTATCAGCGGCCAGCTCTCGCGCGGCCTGGAGCGTGATAAGTTGCCGGTCATGGGCAAGGTCTGGAGTGTGGACGCTGTTGCCAAGAATCAATCAACCGCTTTCTACGGGAATGCGTCGGTTTTAGCGGAGTCGCCAAAGAAAGAGGGTTTGATTTATGTCGGCACTGACGACGGTTTGATTCAAGTGACTGAGGATGGCGGCAAAAACTGGCGCAAGATCGAAAAGTTTCCCGGCGTTGGTGAACTGCCATATGTGAGTCGGATTGTTGCCTCCAATCATGAAGCCAACACCGTTTACGCCGCACTCGAGAATCGTCAGAACGCGGATTTCAAACCGTATCTTTTGAAGAGTACGGATGCTGGTCGCACCTGGGTTTCGATCGTTAACAATTTGCCGAAGGATCAGCCGGTTTGGGCAATTGCTGAAGATCACGTGAATCCGAATCTGCTCTTTGTTGGCACTGAGTTTGGTCTCTATTTCTCGATCGATGGCGGACAGAAATGGATCCAGTTAAAGGGCGGGCTGCCTACCATTCAGGTAAGAGATCTCAATATTCAAAAGCGAGAAAACGATTTGGTAGTTGGCACGTTCGGTCGTGGCATTTATGTTCTTGATAACTACACGCCGCTGCGCTTGCTGAAGCCGGAAATGCTCAAGCAGGAAGGTCAGCTGTTTCCGGTTAAAGACGCGTTAATGTACATCCAATCGCAGCCGCTTGGTTTGCGCGGCAAGAGTTTTCAGGGCGAATCTTTTTACACCGGAGACAATCCGCCGTTTGGTGCTACCTTCAATTACTACCTGAAAGAGGAGTTGAAAACCAAAAAAGCAAAGCGGCAGGACGCTGAAAAAGAAGCTGCCAGGAAGAATACGCCAGTGACGCTGCCGCGTTTGGCAGACCTTAGTGCTGAAGAGGAAGAGGAAGCGCCGGCGATCATTTTGACTGTCACTGACTCGAGCGGACGCGTAGTGAGGCGACTGACCGGACCGGTGACGGCGGGGATGCAACGTGTTTCGTGGGACCTCCGTTATCCGCCAACTTCCTTGCCGGCGCCGGTAACTCCGGACAACGAAAATCCTTTCGACGATGGTCCAGGCGGACCACTGGTGATGCCTGGAGTTTACAAAGTTTCAATTGCCAGGCGAGTTGATGGTGTGATGTCGCCGCTCGGTTCGCCGCAGGACTTCAACGTGATCGTGCCTGGTCAGCAAGGTATGTCGTCAGCTGATCGCGCGGCGCTGCTGGAGTTTCAACAGAAGGCGGCGAGAATGCAGCGTGCTGTGCAGGGAGCGCTCGACGCTGCTAATGCGTTAAAGCCGCGGCTCGTGCTCATTCGTCGCGCTTTGCTTGAAACTCCCGCTGTCGGAGACAAGCTAATGGATGACGCAGCCGCTTTGGATAAGCGCACAAACGAAATTCTGCGGGCCCTGCGCGGCGACAGCGCCTTACGCGCGCGCAACATTAATTTGCCGCCGTCGATCAGCGAACGAATCGGCAACATCGTTGGCTCCCAGCGTTTGTCTACCGCCCGTCCGACGCAGACGCAAATTGATCAATACAATGCCGCGGCACTCGACTTTGAACAAACGCTTGCGCAGTTGCGCCAGTTGATCGAGGGCGACCTCGCGAGACTGGAGAAACAGATGGAAGCTGCCGGCGCACCCTGGACACCCGGACGGATTCCGGAATGGAAGGATCAATAAGTAGGAAGCTTTAGGAACTGAAGAGATTCAGAGGATTGATTCAACTACCAAAACCTCAAGGTCGGGAAGGGTGGCTTGCCCCCGCCGTTGAGCCTTTCGACCGGAGCGGGGGCAAGCCCGTCTTCCCAACCTGCGAATTTGTCCAACTTGAAGCAGATCATTTGTCTTGAATTGAGAACTCCGGTGTCTTTGAATCGACGACTCCACAATTTAGCCTTTTGGAGGAACAATGCGCAGAACTTTGTTTTTGATTTTCTTGATTCTAATTACCACCGCGTTTGCGAGGGCCTTGACGCCTGCTGCTGATCCATCTCGCCATGTTCCCACCATTGATGAGCTCTTGACGATCAAGTCCATTGGCGGCGTGCAAATTTCGCCGGACGGAAAATGGGTGGCTTACACAGTTACCAACGGCGACTTCAAGCAGGATGCCTTCGTTACCCAGATTTGGCTGGCTGAAACCAGTGGCAAGGGACAACCTTTGCAATTAACACGCGGTGATAAATCGTCCACTAATCCGCGCTGGGCTCCCGACGGATCATGGTTGGCGTTTACCAGCAATCGTATTGATGACAAAAACCAGATCTTCCTGATCAACCCGGCTGGTGGTGAGGCAGTGCAGCTAACCAAATCTGAAACGTCGATTAGCGGTTTTGCCTGGTCTGAAGATGGACGCAGCATCGCGTACACGGCCACTGAGCCTGTGCCTCAGGTTTCGAAGGACCGCAAAGACTACCTGGGCGATTACGAAGTTGTGCGCCGCGACTACAACTTTTCCCATCTATGGACGCTGGATGTCAGCGAAGCAATGAAGAGTCCGTTGGTTGGAAAGCAGCGAACGAAGAAGAAAGACTTCAGCGTTGATTCGTTTTCCTGGTCGCCCGATGGTTCGAAGATCGCGTTCAGTGCAACTGTCAATCCGGATCTGATTCAGGGAGTGACCTCTGATATCTACCTGCTCAACCTGGCGGATGACCGCGTCACCAAATTGGTTTCGCAGACCGGTCCCGACACCGGCCCGCGTTGGTCGCCTGACGGTAAACAGATCGTGTTTTCCACTGTGATGGGCCAGACGATTTACTTCCACAACAACGGGCGATTGGCGGTCGTGCCTGCGGCTGGGGGCACGCCGCGCTCGATAACTGACAACTTCGATGAAAATGCGAATCTACCCGAATGGCGCACGGACGGCGTCTATTTCACCGGACAGCAGAAGACCGCTTCCCATCTTTTTCGCGTCGATCCCTTAAGCGAGAAGGTCACGCGTGTATCCGGTCCGGATAGTTTGATGGCCGGCTCATTTTCTTTAACTCGCGACGGACGGCAGCTGGCCTTCACCGCCGCCTCGCCTACTTCGCTGAACGAGGTCTTTGTTTCTGATGTCGGTAAATTCTCGCCGCGCGTTTTGACCAGCCTCACTGAACAGACGAAAGCGTTAAAGTTGGGTACCCGCGAAGTGATTTCGTGGAAGAGCACCGACGGCACAACGATCGAAGGTGTATTGATTAAGCCGGGTGACTTTGATCCAACGAAAAAGTATCCGCTGCTGTGTGTTATCCATGGCGGGCCGACCGGAGTTGATCGTCCAGCACTGTTGACGCCGGATGCTCGTTACTATCCTTCCGACATTTGGGCCGCCCGGGGCGCGCTGATTCTCAAGGTCAACTACCGAGGCAGTGTGGGCTATGGTGAGAAGTTTCGTCAGCTGAATGTCCGCAATCTGGGAGTTGGTGACGCGTGGGATGTAGTGTCGGGAGTCGACTATCTGATCAGCAAAGGCTGGGTGGATAAGAGCAAAGTGGGTTGCATGGGTTGGAGCCAGGGCGGATACATTTCTGCTTTTCTGACTGCGTCTTCAGATCGCTTCGTGGCGATCTCGGTAGGGGCGGGAATTTCAGACTGGTCGACTTACTACTACAACACAGACATTACTCCGTTCACCATCAACTACCTCGGCAAGAATCCAGTCGAAGATCCGGAAATCTATCAGAAAACATCGCCAATTTCTTACATCAAGAATGCTCGCACCCCGACGCTCATTCAGCACGGCGAGCTTGATCGCCGGGTGCCGATTGCGAACGCTTACGAACTCCGGCAAGCGTTGGAGGACAAGGGCGTGCCCGTCGAGATGATCGTGTATAAAGGCTTCGGCCATCCGATCACCAAGCCCAAAGCGATGCGTGCGGTTATGAACCACAACCTCAGCTGGTTTAATCACTATCTTTGGAATGATCCGCTTCCCGATTTTGCAAACCCAGTTGTGCCGCAGCAGAAGGAAAGTAAGGACGCAGACAAGAAGACCGCTGATAAGTAGATCCGATGCCGCTCGACGCCGGTTCAAGAATTGGTCGCTATGAGATTCTTTCCCAACTCGGAAAGGGCGGGATGGGCGAGGTGTATCTTGCGAAGGATACGAAACTTGATCGCAACATTGCCTTGAAGGTGCTGCCGGCGGAGTTGGCCGTAAGTCGCGAACGGATGATTCGCTTTGTTCAGGAGGCGAAGGCAGCGGCGGCGCTCAATCATCCCAACGTAGCGCACGTCTACGAGATTGGCGAGCACGATGGTTTGAGTTTTATCGCCATGGAGTACGTCGACGGGAGTACCCTGCGCGAGAAAATTCACTACGAACGCACCGAGCTAAGAAAATTAATCAAATATCTGCAACAGGTCGCCAGCGGTTTGGCGAAAGCTCACGCCGCGGGGATCGTCCACCGCGATCTAAAGCCAGATAACATCATGATCACGAAGGATGGTTACGCCAAAATCCTGGATTTCGGCCTGGCCAAACTAATCGAGATCCCGACGCCAGGTCCGGACGGCGGTACGATAAGCGACGCGGCGACAGTCGCACTCGAACCTCATTCGATTCCGGGTCGCTTGCTGGGAACAGTTGGTTACATGTCGCCAGAGCAGGCGCAGGGAAAGACTGGTCAGATCGATCATCGTTCGGACATTTTCTCTTTCGGCTGCATGCTCTTCGAGGCGGTCACCAGAAACCGGCCGTTCCAGGGCGAGTCGAATGTGCAATCGCTCTACCGGATCGTCTATGAGCCGGCGCCGTTGTTGAAAGACTTCGTCCCCGAGGCTTCGCCGGAGCTGCAGCGCGTGATCCGGCGCTGCCTGCAGAAAGATCCCGACGAGCGGTATCAGTCGATCCAGGATGTGGCGCTGGAGTTGAAAGAACTTCGACGCGACATGGAAGGCGATACTCAGTTCGACACGATGATTCCTCCTTCATCAATGAATAGCCAACTGGGCGTTCAGGCGCTGGCAACGGGGATGAGCAGAGGTCAGGCCAGCACCGTTGATGTTTCGGCAGTCAGTACGACTTCAAGTGCTGAAATCATTCTGGGCGAAGTCAAGAAACATAAACGCCTGTTCGCAGTCGTGGCTGGATTGATAGTCGTCGCCGGTATCGCAGCCGTAATCTGGTGGAAGTCTTCCAGCACTCCCAAAGCGACGCCGTTTCGTAATGTGAAGATGACTCGGCTGACGACGGGCGGCAAGATTGGCAACGCAGCGATCAAGGGTTACACCTCCATCTCTCCGGACGGTAAGACCGTGGTTTTTAGAACGACGGAATCGGGACGAGATAGTCTCTGGGTGAGACAAGTTTCTACCGGCAGTCTGGTGAAGATAGTGCCAGATCTTGAAGCTAAAATCGGCGGCACTACTTTCTCGCGCGATGGGGAGTTTATCTACTACTCGCTTTTCGACAAGAATGATCCATTGGGAACACTCTATCAAGTGCCTGTATTTGGCGGGTCGGCTCGCCGCATCATGTCAGGCGTCACCAGCCCGGTGACATTCTCGCCTGACGGCAAGCAACTCGCATTCGTCAGACCTTCGCCCTCAGAATCTGATCTGTTGGTGGCAAACGCTGACGGCAGCGCAGAGCGAAAGATCGCGACCAGGAGACTGCCGGCGTATTTTTCGTTCATCGGCGGCCCCTCGTGGTCGCCTGACGGAAAGACGATCGCATGTGGCGCCGGTTCCTACAGCGGCAACCTGTCCGCGACGATTGTCTCAGTGCCTGCGGCAGGTGGCGCGGAGCAGCCGATTACCACGCAAAACTGGGTATCGGTGTCTCGCGTGCTTTGGTTAGGCGACGGCAGTGGCTTAGTCGTCGCGGCAGTTCCAGAATTGATCTCAACTGGCACCCAGTTGTGGTACGTCTCGTACCCGGGCGGCGAAGTACGCCGAGTCACCAATGATCTGAACGCCTATGGCACCAGCAGTCTTGGATTAACTGCCGACTCAAAAACGCTGGTGACGATCCAGGCAGATAAGTCCACGCAGCTTTGGGTGGCGGCTCCCGGCGAGGACGTGAGCAAAGCCAAACAGATTACGAATGGAAAGTATGACGGCGATAGTCTTGCGTGGACCACAGACGGTCGGATTCTTTATACGGTCCCCTCTGGCGAACAATCCGACATCTGGACCATTAACGCCGACGGCCTGGCAAAACAGTTAACCGGGGATTCGTTTGCTGAAGGCTTGGGTTGTGCTTCGCCGGACGGTCGCTCGGTTGTTTTTAGTTCCAATCGATCAGGCAATTTCAATATTTGGAGAATGGATTTTGGGGATGGCCAACAAACACAGCTGACCCAGGGAGCCGAACTCGATTCTCAACCAAATTGCACACCCGACGGTCAATGGGTCGTATTTAGATCATTGCGGGAAGGGAAGTCGACATTTTGGAAAGTGCCAGTTTCAGGGGGCACGCCCCAGCAGCTGTTCGATAAGCCGTCCACCTGGGCCGCAGTTTCGCCTGACGGCAAGCTCGTGGCGCTGCGTTATTTAGATTCGAACAAGATTGCCATCATCCCTTTTGGCGGCGGTGAACCAATCAAGACGATGGATGTGTCTCTCGGATTTCGCGAAGTAGGGCTGGGATGGACGGCCGACAGTAAGGCAATAGTTTACGCGGACGCGCGCGGCGACGGCGACCGGAGCGCGGACAACATCTGGAGCGTCTCCATTGACGGCGGCCCAGCCAAACAGCTCACCAAGTTTACTTCGGGTCTGATCTTCGCTTTTCAGGTGTCGCGCGACGGCAAACAGATCGCCCTGTCCCGCGGCACACAAACCGACGACGTGATTTTGCTAAGGGACGTTCAATAATCAGCTATATGGGACTAGCCCTTGCACTATCAATGCTTTATCCCGGCAAGGCAGGCTCTGGCACCAGATCACAGCCAACCCCATGAATGCTTGCTAGTTCCCCTGAAATAGTGCATAGTGACGCACGGTTAATCCTTCTCTCGCGCATCGACGGTGATGCGCCCCGCGCATAAAGATAGTTAGCGCTGGCGTTTTGGATAGTTCGAGAGCAGGCTGATTTCAACTCAGAAGCGCTCTCAGAGCATCC
>DASYLB010000051.1:0-190586 GCA_036009765.1 Pyrinomonadaceae bacterium
AGCGTTAAGGAAGAGAGCTGATCTCTGGAACAGGCTCAAAGGCCTTAGGAGCGAACAGGCTACTCTTCCTCCGCAAGCCCTGGGCGCGACCCAAGGCAAATTGAAAACATAATAGTCACTAAAAGAAAGATACAAGGAGCGAGATGTTTATAGATAACGCAATGAACTCGATAATTCGCGCTCCAGCGGAGCGCAATATTTCCGCTATTGGTGGGTGAGTCCGACTTCAGGTTTCGCTCCGCTGGAGCGAAAGAAATCTTTGGCGGTCGCGAGTTCTATAAACATCTCGCCCCTAATGGCGAAGGCAATAACGATCTGTTTCACTCAGGAATGCCTGTCGCTAAAAACACAAAAGGCAGGAAGCCTCTCGACCTCCTGCCCCTGCTCCTGCCTACTGCTGCTGGACTACGTTCCCGTTTCCCAGCTGCCAATGTACTCAAGTTGTTCTGCCGTCAGCGTGTCGATGGCCATTCCGAGGGCGCGTAGTTTCAGACTAGCGATCTCGGTGTCTACTTCCTTCGGCAACAGGTGCACGCCAGGTTTCAGTTCACCCTTCTTCTTCACCAGATACTCAACTGAAAGCGCCTGGTTGGCAAAGCTCATATCCATCACACTCGCAGGGTGACCTTCTGCCGCCGCCAGGTTTATCAAACGGCCTTCGCCCAACACCATGACGCGATTTCCCGACGACTTGAGCTTGTATTCTTCAACAAACGGCCTGACGGTTACGACATCCGCCGACATCTCACGGAGAGCATCAAGGTTAAGTTCGAGATCGAAGTGACCGCTATTGCAAACGAGCGCGCCATCCTTCATTTGTGCGAAATGCTCGCCGTCGATGACATGGCGGTTACCCGTAACGGTGATGAAGATGTCGCCTATCGATGCGGCCTTGGCAATTGGCATCACGCGGAAACCATCCATCACAGCTTCGACTGCCTTGATCGCATCGACTTCCGTGACGACGACATTTGCGCCCATGCCGCGCGATCGCATTGCCACGCCCTTGCCACACCAGCCGTAACCAACCACAACAATCGTGCGACCGGCAAGCAGGATGTTGGTTGCGCGAATAACTCCATCCAACGTTGATTGACCAGTGCCGTAACGGTTGTCGAAGAAGTGTTTAGTTTGCGCGTCGTTGACTGCAATCGTTGGGAAGGTCAACACACCGGCAATTTCCATTGCCTTTAGTCGTTGAATTCCAGTGGTCGTTTCTTCAGTAGAACCGACCAGCTCTTTGATCTGATCGCCACGCTCTTTAATCAGCGTCGCCACTACGTCAGAGCCGTCGTCAATGATAATGTCCGGGTGAAAATCGAGTGCAGTGCGTACGTGACGATTGTAAGTTTCGGTTGACTCGCCTTTGATTGCGTAGACTGGAATACCCCAATCGACAACGAGCGACGCGGCTACATCATCCTGCGTGGAAAGGGGATTGGAAGCGATCAGCACCGCTTCGGCGCCGCCGGCTTGCAGCGCGCGCGCGAGGTTAGCGGTTTCAGTGGTTATGTGCGCGCACGCAACCAGTCTAACGCCTTCGAGCGGCTTCTCATCGCCAAAGCGCTCACGAATCAACCTCAGCACGGGCATTTCGCGTTCAGCCCATTCGATTCGTAGCTTGCCCTGCTGGGCCAGCCCAATATCCTTCACATCATAGTCAAGCGAGCGTGTTGCACTCATTACGTATTTATCCTTTTGTTTATGCAGGGCGCTGACCTGTCAGCGCTTTAGTATGCGGCGACCAGTCGCCGCGCCATTGAACTTATGCAAGTTCGGCCGCGACAGGCGCGACCGGAGAAAGCGGCGACAGGCCACCGCACTCCAAAGAGTTTTACACTCCAGCGGCGTTACGCAGCGTTTCCGCTTTGTCTGCTGTCTCCCAGGTGAAGCCTTCTTCCTCGCGGCCAAAGTGGCCGTAGGCAGCCGTCGCCTGATAGATAGGACGGCGCAAGTTCAGTTCCTGCATGATCCCGCGCGGCGTTAAGTCGAAATTACTACGCACCAGGTTTGCGAGCGCGTTTTCACTGATGCGACCAGTGCCTTTGGTATCCACCATCACAGACACCGGTTCCGCGACGCCAATGGCGTATGCCAGCTGGACCATACAACGATCCGCGAGTCCGGCAGCCACAATGTTCTTGGCCACGTAGCGCGCCATGTATGCAGCGGAACGATCAACCTTCGTCGGATCCTTTCCTGAGAAAGCGCCGCCACCGTGCGGCGCATAGCCGCCATAGGTGTCAACAATAATCTTGCGACCTGTCAGCCCTGCGTCGCCCTGTGGGCCGCCGGTAACAAAGCGACCGGTTGGGTTGATATGAATCTTCGTGTCGGCATCCATTAGCTCTGAAGAGACGGTGCTGCGGATCACTTGCTCCTCGATCTCTTTTCTCAGCTGTTCGTTCGTGACATTGTCGGCGTGCTGCGATGAAATCACGATTGCACTAGCGCGAAACGGACGGCCATCTCGATATTCAATAGTAACCTGTGATTTACCGTCCGGTCGCAGGTAAGGAAGATCTCCCGATTTGCGAACTTCGGAGAGACGGCGCGCCAACAGGTGGGCCAGCTGAATCGGTAGCGGCATCAATTCGGGCGTTTCATTACACGCAAATCCAAACATCAAGCCCTGATCTCCGGCGCCACCAGTGTCCACGCCCATTGCGATGTCGGGCGATTGCCGATCGATCGCCGACAGAACGCTGCAAGTGTCGCAATCAAAGCCGTACTTGCCTCTGGTGTAGCCGATGTTGCGGATAGTCTCTCGGGCGACCTTGCTGTAGTCGATGTGCGCTTTGGTGGTGATCTCACCGGCCATTACAACCAAACCAGTTGTGATTAGCGTTTCGCAGGCAACTCTTGAAGTTGGGTCCTGGGCCAATGCTGCATCCAACACTGCGTCGGAGATTTGGTCAGCGATCTTATCTGGGTGGCCTTCGGTGACAGACTCGGAAGTAAATAGGAAACCTGATTCAGTACTCAAGGAGACTCCTTATAGTAGACAATCGTCAAAATCTTAAAGTGCAAAAAGACCGCGTAATGTAACAGTCGCGTTTCTGGCGTGTCAAGGAGGCCAACCGAAAGGGTTGAACACATTAGGGATCTCCCTGGCTAGAGCAATACGGCGCAACCACGCGATCCGGTTTTCGCACGAGGCCGGGGGTGGCGTATTGAAACGGTTAGGTCTGTTGCTGTAAACCCCGGTTCCCGGCCGATCACTGGTGTAGGTTGAAAGGGCCTCTCTTTTGAAATGCGGCCACCTGTTGCCGCTTTCGCCTGCGGCGGCCTGACACTGCATCGTCGGAGTAAATCAATAGCGCAAAGCGGCCCTAGGCATTGGCGACCAGGGGCGACAGGTCGCCGCACTCCAAGGAGAGGCTTATCTTCGAAGGTAGACCGGTACACCCAGTCCAATACCTCTAGCGTACCAATGCTGATTGCGGATAAGATCGCGTGCTGCAGCTTAGTAGTTGAGTTTAAATCCTATGGCCAATTCAATGGAACCTCATTTCCGCACGTGTAATCTCTGCGAAGCGATGTGCGGGATTGAAATTACCACGCAAGCTAACGGCACGTTGCGCATCGAGGGTGATCGCGCCGATGTCTTCAGCCACGGCTTTATCTGCCCGAAAGCAGTTGCGCTCCAGGATATCCACTACGACAAGGATCGCCTGAAACAACCAGTGCGACGGACCGCCGCTGGCTGGCAACAGATCGGCTGGAATGAAGCATTCGATGAAGTAGCAGAGAATCTCAAACGCGTTCAGGCGAAACACGGTCGGCACAGCGTCGCCACGTATGTCGGCAATCCCACCGTTCACAACTACAACGCACTGCTGTTTCTTCCGGGATTTCTGCGGAGCCTCCACACGCGCAACCGTTTTTCTGCAACTTCGGTCGATCAACTCGCCCATCATGTCGCGGCCTACTTCATGTTTGGTCATCAGTTGTTGCTGCCCATTCCGGATCTTGATCGTACAGACTTTCTGCTCATCATCGGCGCCAACCCAGCCGCTTCTAATGGAAGTTTGATGACGGCCCCTGATGCTCCCGGTCGCCTGCGTGCAATTCGCGAACGTGGCGGCAAAGTGATTCTTATCGATCCGCGCCGCAACGAGACTGCAAGTCTCGCCGACCGGCATCTGTTTATTCGCCCCGGCACAGATGTCCTGCTTCTCTTGGCGTTACTCCACGTCATCTACGCTGAGAATCGAATCAGACTGGCCCACCTTGCGGCAATTACTGACGGTCAGGAAATCATCGCCGCGCTGGTGGCGGATTTTTCACCAGAAGCGATCGCGCCCATTACCGGCATTGACGCTAAGCAGGTGAGGGAACTCGCGCGCGACTTCGCCAACGCGAAGACAGCGGTCTGCTATGGCCGCATTGGCGTCAGCACGCAGGAATTCGGCGGCGTCTGCCAGTGGCTCATCAATGTGCTCAATATTGTTACCGGCAATCTGGATTCAACCGGTGGCGCGATGTTTACGCTTCCGGCTTTCGATGCCGTGGCCGCGCCGGAAGGCCTGGCGCCACGTGGAAGTTTTGGTCGCTGGCACAGCCGCGTGCGGAAACTGCCCGAGTTTGGTGGCGAGTTACCGGTCGCCGCGCTCGCAGAGGAGATACTTGAACCCGGCGACGGGCAGATCAGGGCAATGATAACTTCCGCGGGTAACCCGGTGCTTTCAACTCCGAATGGACGTCAACTCGATCGCGCGTTTGCGGGTCTGGAATTCATGGCCTCGATCGACTTCTATCTCAACGAGACTACCCGGCACGCGAATATTATTCTTCCGCCCACCGCCTCACTGGAACACGATCACTACGATTTGGTGTTTCACCTGCTCGCGATCCACAACACTGCGAAATATTCTCCGCCACTGTTTACGACTAACGGGCACACACGCCACGACTGGCAAATCTTTCTTGAACTGCAGATGCGCATGGAATCGAACGGGCCTGCAAGCAGCGCTTTCGCCAAAACCAAACGAGCAGTTATCGGCCGACTTTTCCCACCCGCGAGGATCCTCGATCTCGGCTTGCGCTTCGGACCTTACGGCAGCAAGTTCAACCCCTTCTCCGGAGGACTTACGCTGGCAAAGCTCAAAAAGTCTCCGCATGGCGTTGATCTTGGCCCGATAAAGAGTTGTTTTCCGGAACGACTGTGCACACCTAACAAACGCATAGCGCTCACTCCGGAACTACTCGTCAAGGATATTGAGAGAGTAAGAGCAAGACTCATGGAAACCACCGATCACGGTCCACATGACTTGTTGCTAATCGGAAGACGCCAGCTCCGCAGTAACAATTCCTGGATGCACAACAGCGAACGGCTGGTGAAGGGTCGCGACCGCTGCACCTTGTTAATGAATCCGAATGATGCCGCAGCGCGCAACCTCACTGGCGGTCATGTGCAGGTAAGTTCGCGCACAGGCTGTCTCGAAATCCCGCTGGAGATTTCGGCGGACATGATGACCGGTGTGATCAGTATTCCCCACGGCTGGGGCCACAATCGTTCGGGGATTCAAATGTCGGTAGCTAAACAGCACGCCGGCGCCAGCATCAACGATCTGACCGACGATCAGGCACTCGACACCCTCTGCGGCACTGCCGCGTTCAACGGCACCTGGGTCTCGGTAACCAAATGCGCATCGGAGAGGCGGGTAGAAGGTAACCAGGGTGAAACCGCTGGATCGCGCGTCGGTTCATATTAGCGTGGTGGGAACCGCGCCAAGAATCTTTGCGCGTCTTCAAAGCGCCTTCGATTGATCGAGTCTCGTCACCAGAGGTTACACGTCTGGCTACCTTCTCGTCGCCGCTTCCGCGGCGAAAGGTAAACTGGCCCATCTCTGCAACGGTGCTAAAACAGACTGGGCGTCGTTCCGGGTTCGGCGTCCATTCTGACGACAAGTTCGGGGCTATCGTTTTCGGTGTGATTCACTGCGCTACTCACCGGGTGACTTTTCATTTCGGCAGTTGGGAATGGCGTGAGCAGTTCCTGCAGTTCTGTCCGTTCTGTTCGTGAGTCGAGCCAGATCTTATGGAGTTGTGAATGAAGAATTACCGGCATGCGATCATGAATAGGTTGCAATAGTTCGTTTGCCTCGGTAGTGATGATCGCGCAGGAATTGATCGTCAGCCCATCTTTTCTCCAGCGGTCCCAAATGCCGGCGAAGGCAAACACCGACTCATCATTCAGTTGAAAGTAAAAAGGCTGCTTCACCTTTCCTGTTCTCTTCCATTCGAAAAAGCCGTCGGCCAGAATGAGGCAGCGCCGCCTTTGAAACGACTCGCTGAAGCTGGGTTTCGTGTCTAACGTCTCGCTGCGTGCATTGATCGAACCCTTAGGCTCATTGCTCCATGATGGAATCAATCCCCAGGTGAGTGGTGCGAGTTCGGGGCCGTTGCCGAAATCTGCAAATGCAACGACAGTTTGACTGGGTGCGATGTTGTAGCGCGCAATCAACGGAAGATCGGAGCGGTTGAGTTGACCGAGTTTTACTCGTTCGGGTGATTTGAGTGTAAAGCGGCCGCACATGCGAACGGATTCTACAGAGATTTTCAAATTAGCTCACTATCCCCGCCTTCCTATTGGTGCAGTTTGAGGCCCGTAGTTCAGAGTTGAAGGTTTATGGCCGCCAAATACACAGCCTAAAGGCTAAACTCTGACTGCTGGCCTCAACTGAACCAGTACCGCCGTCGCGTGTTCATTGCCTCTTCTGCCTAGCTGCGATATAAAGCTTCTGTTCCGAGCCGTATTGCCGCTCCCCTGAGTGTCAGGGGAGTCCTTATTGTCCCAACTTCGGCTCGCTGCATCTCCGACTTGACCTCGCACCAGGAGATTACGCATTAGCTAAAGGGCCGGTAGTCGAAAACTTTTCTTAAGACTGGTCTTCACACGCGGTCTACCCCGCAAATAATAGTTTGCTACGCAGCATTAGAAGGAGAAAAACAAAATGTCTGACGACGATAAAAATTTTCCGTTACCGATGCGCATCCAGGTGGCGCCAGGATCAGAAGCGGAATACCGTCACTTTCGCCGCGCTTCGCGGCGCGCCGGCAGGAGCCTCGAACGCGAAGCTCTCGCGTCCGGCGTCAGCGCGTCGCCTAAGGACGATCTGGTGTTTCGCGGCGGCAGGACACTTCCCCAGATGGGATTCCAAAATATTTATCTAGGGCACGCCAAGGACTTTGCTAAAGGAGATATCGAAGCGATTGACGACGGTATCACTCGCGTGATTCGTGATGAACAACTGAAGAGTATTGTTCAGCAATACTTCTCGGGCAAAACCTTAAACTATGATATCGCGCCGTCGGTTGTTTTGGACGAAAGCAGAAAAAACGAGATGGACGAGCCAGACGTTCAGAACAAAATCATCGATCTCTTTGACCGGAATCTTATCCTCACCACCGACCATGATCGTACCGTCTTTAATCTGATCCTGGCGCCGGACACGGTACTCAAGTTAGACGGTTCAACTTCACAAGCCGGTTTGGGCGGCTACCACGGGTCGGTGCATTTCTCCCGCAATGGTAAGGACCAAACGCTTTACTATTCAGCCAACGTCTACTCGGCGATCCGCTCTGGCCGCCGGAATGGCATCCCGTTCTTCAGCGCTCCGTGGAAAAACGTTGTATGCACGCTGTATCACGAGTTGATTGAGTCGCAGACAGATCCAGACGTGGGCGACGCCATTCGTCAGAATGATCGACGCTTCATTGGCTACAACTCTGTTCGGGGGCAGGAAATTGGTGACCAGCCGCTCTCGGCCAATTCTCTTGACCGAGTTTTCAAGGAAGTGCTCACGCTTCCTGGGCCAAAGCCCTCACCGGTACAATTCCTGTACTCCAATCAAGTCCATGGTGCAGAAGGGCCGTCCGAAAAGCCGCCGGCGGACCTGGTAATTAACGGGCCAGCGGTGAAGGGCGAGATCAGTGCCGGCGGCGAGCGCGACCGCTATACTTTCAAAGTCGCGACCGCAGGCGTGCATACAATTGAAACCACCGGCACCACTGACACGTTCGTGAGTCTCTTCGGTCCGAACAGCGAGACGCGCTTGATTGCCGAAGACGACGATAGTGGGCCAGGGACTCTGTCGTTACTGTCGTCGAATCTGGCGGTGGGCCAGTATGTCATTCGTGTTCGCCATTTCAATCCATCGAGCACGGGACCGTATGGGATTTCGGTTCGCAGCGGCAGCTAATACTGGACCGCGGGCATCCCGCCCGCAATAAGCACGCAGTGCGAACTCAACGGTCAGCTTTGAATGACCGTTGGGTTCGTTCAGCTGTCCATGAGTCAATTCGGAATCAGGTTGCGCCGACTGCGTTCTTCGGCACGCTCGGTTTCCGCGGCGCAACTGATCTCACCGGCACCGTCAGCGCAGACCGGATTTCTTTCCAGTGGATTGATACGTCAGCCAACACGACTGACAGTGCGAGACATCCCCAAATGACCCCTTGCACAATCTCAACGCCAAGCGCTTCCCATTCTGTGATACCCAAAACGAAACGTCCGGCAATGAAGACCAACGCGACAGCATAACTACGCGTGGCCCACTGTCGATGCAGTGCGATTCTGCGCGTGACTGCGAATAGAAAAGCCAACGCCGTCGCGCCGATCAGCATGGTGGCATCCACTACTGCGAGAATTGTGAAGGAGCGCGGCGCTCCAAAGCGCTCCTGGAAATATTGAATATAAGCACCGAGCGGTGCGAGCACGAACGCGCCGACCACGTAGAGTCTGCCCATCACGCGGTGCGTCCGCGTAAATCGTTGTCGGATTCGATCCGAGAATTGGAAAGGCGCAAACAGGAGTACTATGGCGCCAAACACGCCGTGTACCAGCAACCACCATTTAAAGGGCGCGTATCGCTGCCAAACCGGATTTGCCGAGTCGACCAAAAAGCGCTCGTTGTGATAAAGGACATAGGCGGTCGCGACACCAATCAAAGAAAACACTACATGCTTCGCGTTGAGTTTCATCGGAACTCCTTCTGGTTCGCCAGGAGTTTTCATGCTTCCAGAACCTGGTCCACTTTGTAACGCGAAGTTTTTGGACGCTTAGGGCCACCAAACCCTTTCGCGGCGCGGGCATAGCCGATCGACACATGCGCATTGGAGATGCGCCCACGAGCTGGCGCGCGCGGTTGCTTTCGTCAACTCGTGTCCTTATCCTAAAGTTTGACCAAAAATCAAAACTCATATTCCGTAGTCAACGCTGAAACCACGCCGCATAGCGAGACAAATCCGTATCCCGCCTTGCTCGACAACGTCCGTCGTGCAATTTCCGAAGACGTCGGAACTGGTGATGCGACGACCAACAGCATTGTGCCCGCCGACGCCAGGGCGAAAGTCCAAATTGTCGCAAAACAGTCGGGAGTGATCGCCGGGCTCGAGGTCGCCCACACTGTCTTCCGCCAATTCGATGATCAAATTGTTTTCCGCCCACAGGCGCCCGATGGTTCGGTCGTATCACCGGGCCAGATCATCGCGGATGTTTCGGGTGCGGTTCGCGCCCTACTGACTGGCGAACGCACCGCGCTAAATTTCCTGGGTCGCATGTCCGGCATTGCCACGCTGACGCGTCAATTTGTCGACGCTGTTGCCGGAACCCCTGCAGTTATCCTCGACACTCGCAAGACGGCGCCAGGGTTGCGCGCATCAGACAAACTGGCAGTCCGACTTGGCGGCGGACAGAACCACCGGCATGGTCTCTTCGATATGGTGTTGATTAAAGACAACCATAGCGACTTTGCCGGATCGTTAGCCGAGGCAGTCAGGCGCGTGCGCGCGACCGGAACAAATTTGGAGATCGAAGTTGAAGTGCGAAGCGTCGAAGAGCTGAGGGAAGCGCTGGGGCTGAGGATCGAGCGAATTCTGCTGGACAATATGACTACCGAAATGATGACCGAAGCAGTAAGGCTTAACAATGGTTTTGCCAAGCTGGAGGCTTCGGGAAATGTCACGCTATTGACGGTGCGCAAGATCGCCGAAACCGGCGTTGATTTTATTTCGGTCGGGGCGTTGACCCATTCACCGCCGACCTTCGATGTCAGCCTTAAGTGGATCAAGAACCAGGATTTGGGAGTAGTGGCTTAGTTTGATTTTCGTAACGCAAACTGTCAGTTTGCGTTACAAATTAAGACACTGCGGATTAGGGACATTATGATCACAACGTTTGGAACTGAAACTGCTGCCGATGCTATGTACCGCAAGCTCAAGCAAAGGCTTGCCGACGTGGTACCTGACTTTGAACTCAGGATGAAAGCCGAAGTTGCGGCCGAGATCAATCGCCTCAAACTCGAAAAGAATGCAGTTATCCTTGGCCACAACTACATGGAGCCGGCGCTGTTTTATTCGATACCGGACTTCGTTGGCGATTCGCTTGACCTCGCGCGCAAGGCAGCAGCCGCAGACAACGACATTATCATTTTTTGTGGTGTGCGCTTCATGGCCGAGACTGCGAAGCTTTTGAATCCGACGAGACTGGTGCTCTTGCCTTCGGAGAAAGCCGGCTGTTCGTTGGCTGCCAGCATTACTGCTGAAGATGTTCGCGAATTGAAACGAAAGTTTCCAGGTGTTCCGGTAGTAACTTACGTGAACACCTACGCGGACGTGAAGGCTGAGTCAGACATCTGTTGCACTTCCTCGAATGCTGTCGCGGTTGTGAATTCATTGAACACTGAAAGAGTGATTTTTCTTCCCGATGAATTTCTGGCGGGCAATGTCGCAAAAGAAACTGGACGCCACATTATCTTTCCCACCAAAGATCCGCGTCAGGCGGCCGATCCGCAGTTGGACTACCAAATGATTGGCTGGCCGGGCCGCTGCGAGGTTCACGACAAGTTTACGGTCGAAGACATCATCAACATCAGGAAACAATTTCCCGACGTCGTGATTCTGGCTCATCCGGAGTGTAGCCCCGAAGTGGTGGCCGCCTCGGATTATTCTGCCAGCACCAATGCGATGATTAGGTACGTCGAGCAAACCCAGGCCCCGCGCTACCTGCTACTGACGGAATGCTCAATGGGCGAAAACATTGCTGCGGCGAATCCTGACAAAGAAATGCTGCGTCTGTGCAGCGTCCGTTGCCCGCACATGAACCAAATCACGCTTGAAGATACACTCGCCTCGCTGCAGAAGCTGCAATACCAAATCGAAATTCCCGAAGACATCCGGGTGCGCGCAGCGCGTGCGGTCGAAAGAATGATCGCAGTTGGTTAGGAATGGCTTTGCACAAAAAGGCGGAAACAATGATTTTGACGCGTAGCGTCGGCGGAATTTTGCCCAGCCTTTCAAGGCCGGGACCAAGTGGTCCCTTAAACTACGCGTCGTGTCAGCGACGCATGAACACAAATCGCAGCAATTTCTTCCGTCGCGACGCGACGGACGGTGTTGGGTCATTTATTATTTCGCGGCCTTGAAAGGCCGGGCTAAATTCATCTCGACGCCACGCGTCGAACTTTTCCTGTCGACAACGACTTTAGAGGCGAAGCCCAAGTAACCCATGGGTCAAAAGAACTTTGACTTTCTGATCATCGGCAGCGGCATGGCGGGTCTGACCTTTGCCCTGAAGACGGCGCCGCTCGGCACCGTCGCAATCATCACCAAGAAACAGCGCGCCGAAAGCAATACCAACTACGCGCAAGGTGGCATCGCCGCAGTCATGGCGGACGACGATTCGTTTGATCTTCACGTGAACGACACGCTGAACGCCGGCGCCGGGCTGTGCAAGGAAGACGTCGTTAGGACCATTGTCAGTGAAGGCCCAGCTCTTGTAAGAGAACTGATCGAACGCGGCGTACGTTTCACAGCCGGTGAGAAACCCGATCAGCAATTTGATCTAGGTCGTGAAGGTGGACACAGCAAACGCCGGATACTTCACGCCGGCGACATCACTGGACACGAGATCGAGCGGGCGCTGCTGAACGCGGTGGCCTCCGAGCCAAACATTTCAGTTTTCGAAGACGTGCTGGCAGTGGATCTTATTACCTCAAGAAAGCTCAAGCACGGCGGTGAGCCTCGTTGTTTTGGTTGTTATGCACTTAACGAGCAAACGAAAGAAGTTGAAGTCTTTGCCGCAACTACCACGCTGCTGGCCACGGGCGGCTGCGGCAAAGTCTACCTCTACACAAGCAATCCAGACATTGCCAGCGGCGACGGGGTGGCGATGGCTTATCGAGCTGGCGCGAGCATCGCCAACATGGAGTTCATTCAGTTTCATCCTACCTGTCTTTATCATCCACGCGCGAAGTCGTTCCTGATCAGCGAAGCAGTTCGTGGTGAAGGCGCGCTGTTGCGCGGAGCGAATGGCGAGCGCTTCATGGATCGTTACGATGCACAGGCCGAGCTGGCGCCACGCGACATTGTTGCGCGTGCGATCGACGCTGAGATGAAGAAGACCGGCGCCCCTTGCGTTTGGCTGGATATATCGCACCGCGAAGCCCACTTTATCAAAGAGCGGTTTCCCAACATCTATGCGCGCTGCCGGGAATTTGGTTTCGACATGACGCGCGAAGCTATTCCGGTGGTGCCGGCCGCGCATTATCAATGCGGTGGAGTCGTGACTAACGTCGATGGCGAAACTGGAATTGCGGGATTGTTCGCGGCCGGCGAAGTGGGCTGCACGGGACTGCATGGAGCCAACCGGCTCGCCAGCAATTCGTTATTGGAAGCGTTGGTCGTCGCTCATCGTGCTGCCGGAAAAGTGCGCACGCAATACAGCGCGAACAAGCCAGCGGTTGATCTGCCTGCTTGGGAGAGCGGCAATGCCGCCAATCTGGATGAGCTGGTCGTCGTCACGCATAACTGGGACGAGATTCGTCGCTGCATGTGGGACTATGTGGGCATTCTCCGCACGGACAAACGGCTGCTACGCGCGCGGGCCCGGATCCAAAACCTGCAAAGTGAAATCAATCAGTTTTACTGGGACTACAAACTCACGCCGGACTTGGTCGAGTTGCGCAATCTCGCGCTCGTTGCGGAGTTGATCGTTCGCTGTGCGCTCGAGCGCAAGGAATCGCGCGGGCTGCATTACACGCTCGACTATCCCGCTACCCTGCGTGAAGCACTCGATACTGTAGTGCGACCCTGACTCAAAGGCGCGACTGTTCGCAGCCCGGTCTTAAATGATTTTGCCAGCTGGCTCACTTGTTAGATATTCCGCCTCGTAGCGTCTGTTGGCGGTGAGTCGGGAGCACACCCCTTTCCTAACCTGCACCTTAGGGAACTAGCTAGCTCGCCCTACCCCAGGCGTTATGCTACCGTCCGCTCCGCGGGCTCACCTGACCGTAGACCCAATACCGAGGAGACTAATCTTGAAGCCATTAACAATTTTCATCGTCGGCCTTTTTGCCATTTCGCTGGGCGCCATCACCGTTCCCCTTGCGCACGGCCAGACCAGACATCGCCGACTTCCTCGCCACCAAGTAAAACCAGTCACGCCAGTCAACGCGAATGCCCTTCGCATGAATAGGACACCGTCGGGGCTCATTTACGTAATTACGCGACGTAGTACTGAACCGCGACCGCGATCCGGCGACACAGTTGTAGTTCACTACACCGGTCTGTTGGGCAGTGGAGTGAAATTCGATAGCTCTCTCGACCGCGGTGAACCGTTAAAGTTCAAACTGGGTGAGGGGCGCGTGATTAAAGGTTGGGATGAAGGAATCGCGAAGCTGCACGTTGGCGAGCAAGCGACACTGATAATCCCGCCGCATCTCGGATATGGAGCGAAGGGCGCCGGCGGTGTGATCCCACCCGATGCCACGCTAATCTTTATCGTTGAACTGATGGCTGTGGAACCGGCCCACACTTCGGCGCCCCGGACGAACTGACCCGAAGGTGTTCATTTCACTTCTTAAATAGTTTTGCGAACGCGTCACGAGCGCCCGTCGGCGGGCCCGACGAAGTTTCGCGCTCGACTATAATTCGCGCCGCGAAGAGTTCGCATTCATTGCACGCGTGTTTGTTGACTATCCGTGCGGGGATTGGTTTAGTACACTCGAGGCGCGCCCCCGGATCGAAGTGTGTGCACTGACGGCAACTGTGAAGGTCAGCGTTACACTTTGGGCAAACGCTGTCGAATTTTATGCTAGCCGGAGTCTTTGCTCCGCATGCAGTGCACTTCGAGGCCTCGCCAAATGCCATCATGCGGGGCGAGCGCGGCCCCTCGCGATCCTGAGGTTTTGCTTGCGGTTTGGATTGCGGCTTTGATCGCTCCTCGCGTTCGCTGTCCATGTAGCCGCGCTGACGGTATTTGCTCATCTTATTAGCTCCACCGCGTTTGAGATGCAGCGATCATACGTGAAGTCGAGAAAATGCAAAATCAAATAACGCTGAAGGCGTTGGCTAGTGTCAGTCCAGGATTCCAATAGCGGCGTGGAGTCAGTAGCTGGAGCGATGCCGAGGTTCCGCGCGGGGCGGTGGTCGCAAACGGTTCGCGGATGTGACGATGGATCGTTATGTAACTTCCGAGCCGGTCGCTGCCGCTTCCGGTGCTGACCTTATCGAGTTCGCCACGAGCAGAATGGCTCCGCAGAAAAGCAACGTGTCAAAGAAAAAGTTGAGCGCAACCACGTCTGTAGGCGCGGCGAGAAGCATCGGCAGGTAGATCCATAACATCGTCAGCAGAATCGTAAGCCCTAAAACTGTGGCTGCGGGGCGCGCTTTCTTATTCACGAGTAAGCAGGCGCCGGCGAGTATCAAAATCACCCCAACAAAATAACTCAAGACAATTCGCCCGGGGATCCAATCTGGAGTGAGCTTGTTTAGCGGAACTCCCGGCACGTATTCCGGATGCAGCAGATGCTCCACGCCGTAAAATATCGAAGGTAGTGCCAGGAAGAATCGCGGAATGGCTGCGACGGCAGTCCGCAGTGTGGTTGGCGACTCTCTCGGCCGCATGCTCAACGACATCGCGAAAGCCAGAGCGCCGCCGCTGAAGGCAAGTTGTCTCAACGTCAGGGCCCAAAAAAATCTATTGTGTGGTTGGGCAATTGTGCCTGGCAGATCCATTGTCAGTACGAAGATCAGAAACGTCGTTCCAACCAGAGCCGCAGCCAGCCGTGCTCGCACCAAAACGGCGATACTGAGCGCCGCTGCAACAAAAGCGAGGCCCACCAGATAGACCCAAAACGTATGTGCGGGAATCCAGCGTGGCACCAGGCCAGCAATACTTGCAGTGAACGTGAAATGCTCGGAACCAAAAACGGCTAGAGGAATCGCAAAAAACAGCCGACCAACCGGCATGATCTTGTCAACGCCATCCTCCTGTTTTAGTTCGCCGAAGATCTTTATGAGGCCGACTACGAAAACTACCAGGGCACAAAGGTACATCCAGAATACGGGCGCAGGAATGCCAAACGGCGGGAAAGCCAACGCCGGTAGGGCGACCAAGAACTGTTGAAAACTGCACGTGACGATTTGCAGGATGGGAATCTCCCCGACAACTTCGAGCGTGGCATCTTAATGCTGCCAACCAAGACAAGCAATCAGACTTGTGACCAACTCACAAGAATCGGGGCCGAGTTGCAACTAAACAATGACTAGTGGTGTTGATGAGCCTGAGTTGGTCTTAGTTTGTGGGAGACATGGTAATGAGCAAGAGCCAGGGTGAAGACCAAAGTTGACAGGCGAATTTGTAAGTAAGAAAGGGCGGCTTGCGCTCCCGACCTTGTTGCACCGCTCCCCGCTTTTCCTTCCTGAGATAATCAATCGCCATAGGAATTGCGTAAGACAGGTCGTTCACACTTATTTGTCCTGTTTCTAGACGACTGGGCTTTATCAGTGTGCAACGAAAACAACGAAGCAGGTTGGGACCACTTCCGTTTCTTCGTGAAGTCGCACAGAGAATTTCAATTTTGACATTACCGGCAAGACAGAAACACCTGGAGTAACCCCGAGATCGAATCAAACGAGTACGCTCGAACGTATTAAGGAAACGGGTTTGCTACAGACATTTGACAAAAACTTTGCAAGTCACATCGCCACCATTCGGCTATTCCAGGAATCAGAATGCACAAGTTCAACCCAATCGGCGGTAACCACATGGAGTAGTATCCAATGAGTCAAAATGTCTCCGAACCTGCCGGGCCCGAGTCGCCAACAGATGGTAATAAATTACGCAGCGACACTGCGCGAAAACGAAAGACGCGATCGCGAATCGTCCAAGGCTTCAGTTTTCTTGCTCTCTTACTTGTATTGCTTTTGCTTTGGCACGTATTTGGCACGCGATCGGAGAAGGCCGCTAACAGACCTCGGTCCGAAATTGTTCCAGTCGAAGTTGCTGCCGCCAGCCAGACTGATGTTCCGGTACAAATTAGAAGCATCGGCAATATTGAAGCGCTCTCAACTATCGCTGTCAGATCTCAGGTTGAGGGAACGCTGCAACGCGTTCACTTCCAGCCCGGTCAGGAGGTAAAAAAAGGCGACCTACTTTTTACTGTTGACCAGCGACCCTCGCAGGCGACCCTGGATCAAGCCCAGGCCAATCTCGCTAAAGCGATCGCGGCGGTGAACCAGGGGAAGGCTGTCGTGGCGCGCGATGCCGCGACGGCGACCAATTCTGAAATCATCTTCAAGCGCAATGCTCAATTGGTTGAGCAGGGCATCATCTCACGCGAGGAGTACGACAACACACTTTCAAAATTGCGAGCTGACCAGGCGACTGTCAGCGCTGATCAATCTGCGGTCTCGACGCTCCAATCCGCGGCGAAAGCGGAACAGGCAAACGTCAACAATGCTCGAGTGCAGTTGAGCTACACGTCCATTCGCGCGCCGATCAGCGGCAAGACAGGAAATCTGGTCACAACCGCCGGCAATCTGATCGGGGCAAATGATCCAACGCCGCTCATTACGATCACTCAGACGGCGCCGATATATGTGACCTTCACGGTTCCTGAGCAGGAGCTGAAGCGAATACGAGATTATTCAAGCTCAAATGACTTCAGGACCGAAGTCACGATTCCCGGTGATGAAAGTAATCCGGTCGCCGGCCGACTCTCATTGGTAGATAACAGCGTCGATACCACAACCGGAACCATCCGCCTAAAAGCAACCTTCGAAAATTCAGATCGGCGACTCTACCCGGGTCTCTTCGTCAATGTCATTCTCGTTCTTGGTTTGCAAAAAGAAGCTACTGTTGTTCCTTCCCAGGCTGTGCAGGTCGGACAGGACAACTCCTTCGTCTATGTCGTTAAACCTGACATGACGACCGAGGTCCGGACAGTTAAGACCGGCGCGACTTTCAACAATATGACGGTCATCGACGAAGGCGTGAAGCCGGGCGAACAAGTCGTGACTGATGGACAATTGCGATTGGTACCAGGGGCGACCGTACAACCAAAGAACAAACAAACAACACCAGGACCAGGCGATCACGGCGGCGGTAATTCTAATGCCTCAGGGAGCTCATCCGGTTCACCAACAATAAAAGGCGCAACCTACTAGATGTCCGCACTCTTCATTCAGCGCCCGATCACCACCGCCTTGGTGATGTTTGGAATTGTCATTTTCGGCATTATCGGTTACCGAGCGCTGCCTGTCAGTGATCTACCCAATGTTGATTTTCCCACCATTCAGGTAACTGCGAACCTGCCGGGTGCGAACCCTGAAACAATGGCATCCTCAGTTGCCACGCCGCTTGAAAGGCAGTTCTCCACAATCGCAGGTCTCGCTTCGGTCAGTTCAACCAGCACTCTGGGTGACACCCAGATAACCCTCCAGTTCGATTTGAGTCGCAACATCGACGCGGCCGCCCAGGATGTGCAAACAGCAATCGCTGCTGCCTCACGCCAGTTACCTCCGGGCATGCCGAATCCACCGACATTGAAAAAGGTCAATCCGGCGGACCAGCCAATCATGTACCTCAGGGTTGCTTCAACGACGCTGCCCCTTTCAAAGGTGAATGAGTTTGCGGACACATTGATTGCGCAGCGGCTCTCGACAATCAGCGGCGTAGCGCAAGTCCTGGTTACCGGCGAACAGAAATACGCAGTGCGGGTTCAGGTGGATCCTTCGGCGCTGGCAAGTCGGGATATAGGAATCGACGACGTTGCTACCGCTTTGCAGCGAGGCAACACCAATCTGCCCGTGGGCACGCTCTACGGCATCCACCAAAATTTGACGGTGCAGGCCAATGGGCAATTGATGAACGCGGAGGAGTACCGCTCATTGATAGTCACCTATCGCAATGGAGCGCCAGTCTTACTGAGGGACCTTGGCGATATTGTCGACAGTGTTGAAAACAATCGCCTGGCAAGCCGTTATAACGGACAACAGGTGGTGACCCTAACAATTCAACGGCAGCCGGGAACAAACACGGTGGCCGTTGTTGACGCAATCAGAAACCTGATACCAACATTTCAACAACAACTTCCAGCCGCGGTAACGCTCGACGTTTTATACGACCGCTCGAGCTCCATACGCGAATCAGTTAGTGATGTGCAATTTTCTTTGCTGCTTGCGATCGCCCTCGTAGTGATGGTGATTTTCCTGTTCCTGCGTAATGTGCGCGCCACGATCATTCCCACCCTGGCGTTGCCCACCTCGATCGTTTTTACCTTCGCGATAATGTATCTGTTCGGTTTCAGTCTCGACAATCTTTCACTAATGGCGCTGACTTTGTCGGTAGGCTTCGTCGTTGATGACGCCGTCGTAATGCTCGAGAATATTGTGCGGCGCATCGAAGATGGAGAAGCGGTGAGGGAAGCAGCTCTCAATGGGTCGCGAGAAATTGGCTTCACGATCGTGTCCATGACAGTGTCGCTGGTCGCCGTGTTTATTCCAGTCTTGTTTCTCGGAGGGATTCTGGGCAGGCTCTTCCGCGAGTTTGCGGTCACGATCTCTGTAGCAATTCTGGTGTCGGGGTTTGTCTCCTTGAGTCTCACGCCCATGCTGTGCAGCCGTCTGCTCAAGACTACGAAACTTCGTCGAACGGGCGACAAGAAAGGCGAAGAGGTCGCAACTGAAAAGAACGAAGACTCAGCTAAACAGCCTCCATCGCGAGGCTGGTGGCAGTGGACGGAGAAGGCCTATCAAAGACTAGCGGGAGGTTATGAATGGTCATTGAAATTGGCCCTAAGACACAGGCGATTTGTCGTCGTGGTAAGCGCGGTGCTCATGTTCATAACCGTCGTCCTCTTTTATTTCATTCCCAAGGGATTTATTCCCAACGACGATACCAGTCAGATCGTTGGTTACACCGAGGCAGCTGAAGGAATTTCTTTTGCAGAGATGTCGCGCCATCAGCAGCAGCTGGTTGACGTAATACGGGCGAACCCGAATGTCGCGGGAGTCTTATCAACGGTGGGCGCGAGCGATGTGAGTGCTGCAAGTAACACCGGCAATATCTTGATTCTGCTAAAGCCTCCGTCGGAACGACGCTCGAACGTTGACGACGTGATCACGCAATTGCGGCCGCAACTAGCAGCTGTTTCAGGGATGCGGATTTATCTTCAGAATCCGCCGCTGGTTCAGATAGGCGGACAGGTGACCAAGAGCCCTTATCAGTTAACGCTGCAAGGCCCGGATCGAGATGAGTTGTACCGAGACGCGCAAGCGCTACAAGACAAAATGGCGGCGTTACCCGAGTTGTTGGATGTAACCTCCGATATTCAGATCAAGAATCCGCAGCTTAACGTTGAAATAGATCGCGACAAGGCGTCGGCGCTCGGTATCACCGTACAGCAAATTGAGGACGCGCTGAATAATGCTTACGGCACGCGGCAAATTTCTACAATCTACGCGACCACGAACGAATATCAGGTCATCCTCGAAGTAAAGCCTGAATACCAACATGATCCGTCAGCACTGGGGCGCCTTTACATTCATTCTGTTGCTGGGCAGTCGAGTAGCGGCCAATCAGCCGCCAGTCAGCCTGCCGCCGAATCGCAGTCTGGGTCGACGCCGGCGGTCGCCTATTCGCCGCAGCCGCCCGCGGGTGAAGCGCCGCCAGCCTCAGTCAGCGGTACGCGCCTTATCCCTTTGAGCACTGTCGCGAAACTGACGACCAATGTAGGCCCACTCTTGGTGAATCATCTGGGCCAACTGCCGTCAGCCACCATTTCTTTTAACTTGCAGCCGGGCGAGTCGTTGAAGAGCGCAACCGACAAAGTCAGACAGCTTGCGGCACAGATGCTGCCGTCATCAATCACCACTAGTTTTCAAGGCACTGCGCAAGTTTTTGAATCATCACTGCAAAACCTCACGCTTCTGATGTTGGTAGCCATAATGGTGATCTACCTGGTACTCGGCATTCTGTATGAGAGTTTCATTCACCCGTTGACGATTCTTTCGGGTCTGCCATCAGCAGGTTTAGGTGCTTTGTTCACGCTGATCTTATTTGGCCGCGAGCTGGACGTGTATGCCTTCGTTGGCTTGATCATGTTGATAGGGATAGTCGAAAAGAACGCCATCATGATGATTGATTTTGCGTTGACGGCTCAACGTGGAGAAGGGAAGCCGGCGGAAGAGGCTATCTTTCAAGCGTGTCTCATAAGATTCAGGCCGATCATGATGACCACGATGGCGGCTTTAATGGGAACGCTACCAATCGCTCTGGGATGGGGAGCAGGCGCTGCGTCGCGGCGCGGATTAGGGCTCGCTGTAGTCGGCGGGCTCGCGGTTTCGCAGGTGCTGACGTTGTATTTGACGCCGGTGGTTTACATCTATTTCGAACAGGCGCAAGCGTGGCTGTGGCGCGGTAAGCAAAACAAGGTAGAACCGCGCGCCGACAATTACACACCAGCGGAGACGTGAGGCGACTACGGCTTGTAAACGCAAACTGTTAGTTTGCGCTTCCATGAGTGGCATTGAACGCGAACGCAGACTAACAGTTTGCGTTACAAATAGGGCACTAGTGCGACGGGCTCGAGGTTGTGAGATTCAAGTGTCTAAGGAGAACAACAAAACCAAATCAGATGTTGGCCGGCAATCCGCGCCCTCGCACCCAGCCGGACCCTCAGCACTGTTCATCAGGCGTCCGATCACGACGATCCTCCTGATGGTGGCGATTGTTCTTTTCGGCCTAATCGGCTATCGAGCTTTACCGGTTAGCGATCTTCCCGCAGTCGACTATCCGACGATCAGTGTCAATGCCAGTCTACCCGGCGCGAATCCGGAAACGATGGCCTCGTCAGTGGCCACACCACTCGAACGACAGTTTTCAGGAATCGCGGGAATTGATTCGATCAATTCGACCAATTCGCAAGGTTCAACTTCGATCACGCTTCAATTTGATCTTGGTCGAAATATCGACGCCGCCGCACAGGATGTGCAGACGGCCATCTCCGCCGCCCTGACACAGCTTCCGCCGGAAATGCCTTCGCCGCCAAGCTTAAGGAAAGTGAATCCGGCCGATAGTCCCATTCTTTACATGTCGTTGAACTCTCCGGTTCTGCCGTTGGCGACCGTTGATGAGTATGCAGAGACGTTAGTGGCCCAGCGGATTTCAATCATCGAAGGCGTGGCCCAGGTTCAAGTTTACGGCGCCCAGAAATTTGCTGTGCGCGCCCAGATGGATCCCGAGGCGATGGCCGACCGTGGCGTTGGCGTCGACGATGTAAGCAACGCGATCAGAACGGGAAACCCGAACACGCCTGTCGGCACGCTCTACGGCGAATACACAAACCTCACTCTGAAAACCAACGATCAATTGCCGAATGCGGCCGCCTTCAAAAACCTGGTCGTCACCTATCGCAACGGCGCTCCCGTGCGATTGCAGGATATCGCGATTGTTGTTGATAGCGTCGAAAACATCCGGGTGGCGAGCTGGTTCAATAACCGACGCAGCGTGACGCTTGCCGTGCAGCGGCAACCGGGAACAAACACTGTTGCCGTAGTTGATGCTATCCGGAAACTAGTGCCGCAATTCCGCGAGCAACTGCCGACCTCGGTCAGCCTGGATATTCTTTACGACCGCTCCACATCCATTCGCGAGTCAGTGAATGACGTGCAATTTTCGCTGCTCCTGGCCATCGGTTTGGTGGTGCTCGTCATATTCCTTTTCCTGCGCAATGTCCGCGCGACCATCATTCCTTCACTGGCCTTGCCCACATCGATCGTCGGCACCTTCGCCGTGATGTACCTGCTTGGTTTTAGTCTCGACAATCTTTCGCTCATGGCCCTCACTCTCTCAGTTGGCTTCGTCGTCGACGATGCCGTAGTGATGCTGGAAAATATAGTGCGTCGCATCGAGAACGGCGAAGATGTGATGCAGGCGGCGCTGAAGGGTTCACGAGAAATTGGCTTCACCATCGTGTCGATGACGATCTCGTTGGTAGCAGTATTCATCCCGGTTCTTTTTATGGGCGGAATTCTGGGCAGGCTGTTCCGCGAATTCGCGATCACGATCAGCGCCGCAATCCTGGTTTCAGGATTTGTATCGTTGACCATGACACCCATGCTTTGCAGCCGTCTGCTAAAGGCGAAGGGGATCCAGGAGAGTCTACAGGCTCAAGATACCGATTCGAAACGGGAGCATCATCCCGGTAAAGGAATCTACAATCGCGTCCTCAGCGTCTATGAATGGAGTCTGAAAGCGGTGCTGGCTCATTCTTTGATCATAATCCTATTGATGATAGGACTGGCGGGGTTGACTGTTTATTTATTCATCAAAGTTCCCAAGGGTTTCATACCGACCGGCGATAGCGGATTACTGCTCGCGAGTGTTGAAGCAGCTCAGGGCATTTCTTTCGAGGACATGCTCAAGCATCAGAACGCCATCGCCGAAATCATTCAACATGATCCGAACGTTGCTTCGATCAGTTCGACTGTCGGGGCCGGCGGCAGAAATTCGGGCGGAAACACCGGAACCATTTTCATCGTTCTTAAACCTTCCCGGCAGCGAAAGCTGAGCGCAGATCAGGTTGTTGAAGAGTTGCGTCCGAAACTCTCGCGGGAACCGGGCATCAGGGCCATCGTCCAGAATCCGCCGTCAATTAACGTAGGCGGACGCATATCGCGCAGCCTTTATCAGATCACGCTTCAGGGGACCAGCAATTCCGAACTCTACGACAATGTGAAACGGCTGGAGCAAAGCATGCGTGAGCTCCAGTCAATTCAGGACGTCAATACCGATCTCCAAATTAACACCCCGCAGATCAATGTCGACATTGACCGCAAGCAAGCCGCAGTACTCGGAGTTACGGTTCAGCAGATCCAAACAGCTCTCGGTGATGCTTTTGGCGCACGCCAGATTTCAACAATCTACACTCCAACTAACGAGTATCAGGTAATTTTGGAAGTGAAGCCTGAGTATCAGCAACAACCTTCGGCGCTGGGACGGCTTTACATTCACTCTTCCTCAGGGAAACTGGTTCCTTTGGGCGCAGTCGCCAGCATGTCGAATGGCGTTGGGCCGGCGCAGGTTAACCACCTGGGCCAGCTGCCCTCTGCCACAATTTCCTTCAACCTTCGTCCGGGCGTTTCTCTGGGACAAGCAACCGCTGAAACGCAGGAGCTCGCAAAACGAACTTTGCCGGCGACAATCACAACCAGCTTGCAGGGCACGGCCCAGGTCTTCCAATCGTCGTTGCAGAATCTGACCCTGCTACTGGGAGTGGCAATCCTGGTTATCTACCTGGTGTTGGGAATTCTTTACGAAAGTTTCATTCATCCACTGACAATTTTGTCAGGTTTGCCTTCGGCCGGTCTGGGCGCCTTGCTCACTCTTCTACTCTTTGGACGTGAGCTAGACATCTATGCTTTTGTGGGCTTGATCATGCTGATTGGTATTGTGAAGAAGAACGCCATCATGATGATCGACTTCGCTCTGGCTGCGCAACGCGCCGAAGGAAAAGCCCCGCGTGAAGCTATCTATCAAGCGTGTGTGGTGCGCTTCCGGCCCATCATGATGACTACCTTGTCAGCATTGATGGGAACGCTGCCAATCGCTCTGGGATTCGGCGCCGGCGCCGCCGCCCGTCGCGGACTGGGGCTCGCCGTAGTAGGCGGCCTCATCACATCTCAAATCCTCACGCTTTACATTACTCCAGTCGTGTATCTCTATTTCGAGCGGCTTCAGGAATGGCTGCAGGGCGAGAGCCGCCAGGAAGCACGGATAGTGCCGGCATCGCATTAGGCTCAGGAAGTCTGGTTGGACTGGCCCCGCCAAGTTCGTTTGCGCTAGCGAGCTCGGCGCCAGGGAAAACTCCACAGCGCGCGCGCCGCAAGGATGACGGAGAAGAGCCCGGTCACGCCGATCGCGAACACCACCCAGACGAAGAAGAAGTGCCCGCTGGTGTGGCCGAGGCTGCTGGTGATGCCGACGCCCTTGCCCCTCATGTGGGCGAGCGGGACAAGCAACGAAAAGAGCCCACCGAGAAACGCGATGATGTACCCGGATCGTCGCTCGAAGAGCATCAGCGTTCCACACAGCCATAAGACAAAGGTGGGCACCGCACTCAGGTTTGTAAGCGTGCCCGGTTCATAGCCGCGCACGATGTCGTCCGCCAGGTGTAAGGTAAAGAAGAGGATCGAGAGCAGGGAAGCGATGGTTAGCAGAACGCTGTTTTTCATTGGGAGCTTCTCCTTCATTGGGTTTGTGTGTTTGCGACAGCGCCATCCGCCGATCGTGGAGTAGGTCGTCAAGCTTGACCCCGATCACCTTCACGCTGTTCCTACCACGTCTCCGCGCATGAGTGCGCCTTTCGCGAACACCTGAGCCAAAACGAACGTGAGGAGTACGGCGAGCCAACCGTTGATCGAAAAACCGGCATTTATGTTAAGTGGATGGGCCGGAGTCGAAACGGTCTTGGCGATTACGCCGATCACAATGCTGAGAAGGTTCAGCGCGAGCAACACCCAGGCGATCGCCTGCAATCGGGACGCGTTTGCCGCGAGGAACGGATCGCATGCCCGCACCGTCGCGACGATCGCCAGTAGCCGCTTCAGGACGAGATGATTGAGCGGAATCGCGACCAGACCGAGAACGGCGATCGCACGCAAACCCAGGACCAGCCGCTCTGCGTCAGGCGAAGGCGAGAGTTGGAACGCGCTCATAATCCATTGCTGGTTCGGCATAACAACCAGCAGAGCAAGGATCGCGACGCCTCCTAGCAGATTCACGACGACGAGGATCCGCAGCACCACCTGCGCGATCGGCACTGCGGCCGATGAAGAGGTTGGGCTTGACATGATTCACCACCTTTCGAATATCGAGTAATTGAAGGACTGGTTGAGTCACTTTGTCCGTTGAAATTCGCCGCGCAACAGCATCGGCTTACCGTCTGGCATAACGAAAGTAAACGCTACTATGTGATGGTCCGCGTCAATCATGCTGATCACTATGTCCTTCAGGTATCCTCCCCGCGTGCTTCCGGCGACATCGAGAAAACTGAACTCGATCGCCTTTCCATCCGGCGACATTTTCCCCTCCAGGTGAGACCGATTCCCGGCGTCACAATAGTGGGTCGCGAACAAACGAGCCCCTTCCAGGTAGAACATAGTGATCTCATGGTTGGGTGGGCGCCCCCCGCTTGTATTCCCCTCATGCAGAATCGCGGTATCGCTGGATACGGCGCGAATCGTGAAGTCGATCGGGATGTCCATAATCGTGCCTTGCCAGGAACCTGCCAAGGTCTTAAGTGTCGCGAAAGCTTTTTTTGCATCAGACTGCGCGCTGGGGGTTTTCGGCGGTTCTTGCGCCGACGCAACGACGGACGTCGCCAGAAGGCACATTACAATTGCTAGTTTTCTCATTGGGATCTCCTCTTGAAAGTTTTGTTGAACTGCAACGATGTACGACAACTCTAAACGAAAGGTTGGTGTGGCCGTGTAAAGTGTTTGTAAACTGATCGGCGCTTTGTAAAGACGAGGTAAAGTTTTGATCCCAGTCAATGCTCAGTGACCAAATGCGAAGGCTATAATGCGAGCGATGTTCGATCGTCTCAGAACAAATTGGCTGGTGTCGGGTTGCGTGGTGGTGTTACTGCTCACGGTGATCGCCGGCGTGCTCCAGTATCGCTGGATCATTAGCGTGAGCGACGCCGACCGGCAACAACGTCGTGAAGTCAGGGAGAGGACGTTACGGAACGTCAGCGATGATTTCCGAGCCGCACTGCTGCGACTGCTGCCTTTCTTTCGGCCTCCGCCTGAAGAAAAATACGATGCCGCTTTCGAGCCCCACATGATCGAGATGACCAGACAATGGCACATCACTTCTGAACGCCCGCAACTACTAGCCTCTGTCAGTATCGGCACGCAAAGCGACAAGGGAGTTGTCTTCAAACGGCTGCATCCGGGCGACAGTGAATTCAAGACGGTAGACTGGCCCAACGAGTTTGTTGTTTATCGCCGGGTCATGGAGGAGCGTCTCGGTTTGCCCGCCGGCCAGCCTCCGTTGTCTCCGAATGGATTTGCGATTGAGTTTGTTCAAGGTAGACCCGTATTGATATTTCCGCTCGGTCTTGGCTCATCCACATCACCACTACAGCCGTTGGGCGCGCAGGGATCGGTTCACGTGCCAGCACTGCGGGGCTGGTGTTTTCTTGAAGTCGATGATGCCTATCTACGTCAGTCTCTGATCCCGGAACTAGTGGTGCGACATTACGGCATTGGTGACCGTTATCAAGTGGCGGTCGTTGCCAGCGACCCGTTGAGTATGATCTATGGTTCGGATCCCACGTTGACAATTGGGGCGTTGTCGCAGGTTAATGCGGGCATTGTCTTGCTCGAGGCAGGCATGCAGCAAAGTAGTCAAAAACCACAACCGTTTGCGCCTGGCCCGCTGAGTGTTCAGCTCGCCGAGATCGGCGGCAATCATGGAGGCGCCGACCATCGTGCCTGGCTGTTGGTGGTGAAAAACAAAGCCGGTTCGCTTGAAGTGCTGGTCGAAAATGCACGGCTACATACCCTCGGCTTCAGTCTCATTATTCTCCTGTTGTCGGCCGGCAGCTCAGTGATGTTGATGCTGGCTACGGTACGCGCGCGTCGCTTGGCGCAACAGCAGATGGAGTTTGTGGCGGGCGTCTCTCACGAATTGCGCACGCCGCTGACTGTCATTCAATCGACGAGCTACAATTTATCGCAGGGCACGATCCAGGATCCGAACCGCGTGCAACAATACGGCGACGTGATTCAGCGTGAAGCGCGGCGGCTTATCAATCAGATCGAGCGAATCCTGAGCTTTGCGGGTATTCAATCGGGTCGTCGTGTTTATGACCTACAACCAACCAACGTGACTGAGCTAGCCGAACGCTCTTTGGCCGAGTACGCCGTGCCTTTCGCAGAGGATGACTGGCAAATCGAGCAGCACTTTGCGAAGGATCTGCCGCTAGTGGTCACTGACGGTCCCGCGTTGGAAAGTGCCCTGAAGAATTTGTTTGAGAATGCGCTGAAGTACGCAGCGCAAGGCAAGTGGTTGAGCGTAACCGTGTGTGCTGCGCAAGAGTCGAAGGGCAGGGAAGTCCAAATCACGGTTGCTGACCGCGGACCCGGAATCGCGCCAAAGGATCTGCCGCACATCTTCGAACCCTTCTACCGCGGACGGAATATCGCCGCGACGACTAGCGGCACGGGATTGGGACTATGTCTCGTCAAGCGTAATCTGCGCGCGCTTGGCGGCCGTGTGACTGTGCGGTCAACGCCAGATGAGGGCACATCGTTTACGTTACATCTGCCGGTGAGTGGGATATGACCCGACCCCCGGCTCCTTTTTCATACTGCGATGATGGCAAACAAGATCCTTCTGATTGAAGACGACCCAGGCATCACGATGGCCCTGACGGATCTGCTGAACGCAGAAAACTATCGGGTTGAGACGGCCGCTGATGGCGTGACGGGTTTGGCGCGCGCCGGCGAAGGCAACTTCGACGCGATCATTCTAGACGTCATGCTGCCAGGCAAAAACGGCTTTGATGTGTGCCGCGATCTGCGGCAACGAAATATCACCACGCCGGTTCTGATGCTGACTGCGCGCGGCCAGGTAATAGACAAAGTGCTGGGCCTCAAGCTCGGCGCGGATGACTATCTTTGCAAACCATTCGAGTCGCTCGAGCTGCTGGCGCGCTTGGAAGCGTTGCTAAGACGCAGCCGTTCGACGGCCAGCCCAGCGGCGCCACTCGACGCATTTAGCTTTGGCTCCGTGGTCGTAAACTTTCGCAGCACCGAGGTGCTTAGCAACGGTAGGCCGGTCGAACTCTCGGCGCGCGAGTTTCAGTTACTTCGCTACTTTATCGCCCAACGCGGCGCCACACTTTCGCGCGATGAACTACTACGCGAGGTATGGGGATATGAGACCGGAATGCTGACCCGAACAGTTGACGTTCACGTAGGCTGGTTGCGGCAGAAGCTGGAAGCCGACCCGAAGCAACCCCAGCATTTTCTTACCATGCGCGGCCACGGTTATAAGTTTGTGCCGTAAGCGTTATGGTCCTGACACCTTTCACTCGCTAACTGTTGATACCAGTAGTGTGGTTCGCGTCCGTTTCAGATCCAAGCCGTTACCTAATTCTCCTGACGGTGCGCACACATTACCTAAATCTGCTGACATCGTGTTCAGTGATCCAAGCTTGTTCGAATCTATAGCCTCAACTAATAACCGCCGTCGCTCGCAAACCATCACAGATCGCGACTAAGATAGACGAGTTTCGAGCGAGCGACATCTAGCCGCAGCTGGGTCTCGCGCTCAGCACCCTTCGCTTATGTCAGCCATTCAGCCGGGCACACATTGACATGGATTCCGGAAGCGAGAAATCGCTGATCTTTGACGCGTTAGGTCCAATGCGGCTCCGGGAATTTGTCGCGGTCAGAATCCCTGGAAGGCTGGTTTGGTTTAATTTTGATCTCGCTCGCAGCTTGGGGCTTGACGTGCCCGCAACAAATTCAGATAACTCGAAACTAAATCATCAAATCATCGATATGCTGTCAGTTCGGGCGCTGCGATCCGGCGAAGGCCTGGGTAATCGCGAGCCCATTCTGCTCTATGCTGATAAGTACGGCGGTGAGGACCTGGGCCGCTGTTTGGGAGCCGGCCGCGCCGGCTTCCTAGCGACGCAGAATCTTTATCTCAAAGGCATTGGCCATACGCCGCTCTTCAGGCATGACGATCCGGATGATTTTGAACATTCGCATGGCGGCGTGTCGCTGCTCGAGGGAATGTTGGAAGCAGTCTTTGGCGAAGTCAATACGAGTTTGTTTACGAAGGGCTCGGCGCGGATCCTGGCACTCATCGATAATGATGACTACACGATCTATCCAAACGGTAAGAAAGAGCCGCGCGCCATCGTGGTTAGAGCAGGAGCGCAACTACGTCCGGCACATCTTTTTGCCAAAGGTGTTCAGGGTGGCTACTCAAAGCTCGAAGTCCTTACCAGAATCACGCGTCTATCCGGGCAATTGAAAACGCAACAAGACGCTGAACCTGGCAAGCCTACCCCTGATCTCACGCAGACCATGCTGCAGGTTATTGACGATCATGCGTTGACGGCGGCGGAGCAATTTCGCTGGCGTATCATGCATGGAGCGGTGAGTATGTCGAACATGGAAATGAGCGGCGCCATGATCGATTCCACGACAGAGTCTTCGCAACCACGAACAGCACCGCTAAGAGTGCTGACGCAGCATCCAGGTGCGTATCTGGTATTTGGCCAGGAACACCTCGAGCGCGCCAGGCACTTGAAAATCATGTACCGGTCGGTCGTTAAGACTCTTTCCCAAAGGGAAAGGGAATTGTTCAACGTAAGGCCAATCGATTTCACCGCTGAGATGAACAGGTCGTATGGCAAATACCTGGAGGTTCAATTCCTTAAAGCGGCTGGTCTAACAACCCTGGCGGCTCAAACTCTTCAGTCAACTCGTCCGGACGCGGTCCATCGTTTCCAACAAATCTTGAGCGCTATGGCGGTCCTAAAGAATCGTGGTAGCGTCAATGCCAACAACCCCCCTGTAGAGCACATCTCTGTTCTGGATATCTTCAACCTGCTGAGCGCATACCCGCGTGTCTATTTCGCGGACCCTGGACGCCACCATGAAGCCGAGATACTGACACTGCTGAAGCCTGCCTTCAAGGGCAATCGTTTTCACCAAGCGAAGCAGAAAGCAAACGTGCGCGCAATGATCCAGCAATTCGCGGACGCTTATGCCTCGGTGATGGATACCAGCGGGGCTGCTCATCACCGCAGCATCGCAAGTATGCGGGCCTCAATTGTTTCGCGCGCAGCCTACCAGAATAGACCGCTGCAGGCGCTGTATCGGGGCAATCTGCTGAAGGAGCTCGCCAGGACCATTGAATACTACAAGGCAGGCGGCCGTCGCACGACGATCACTAAGACCATCGCCGAAATCATTTCAAAATCACATCGCAATCTCGACCGGCCGTAACGGGGCTGCGGCAGTAGATTTTTAAGTAACAACCGTCAGCAATTTTACGCAACCGGACTCTAATATTTCTGCAGCCTGCAGAAAGTTCTTGACATTGCAACATTGCAACTGACAGAACGGCTTTGATCCACATACCTCTTTCGATCCATAAACCTCACTTTTGATCCGTAAACGTTTTCGTGTAGAAAAGGAAGAAAAAGCGCATGGGGTTGACAGCCTACGGCACCCTCAGTAGGGGTGCTGGTTGCTCGTCAACGCTCGTTGCATAGGTGCGTCTCATCGTCTGAGTGCGGCTCGCGTGTTATCGGTAGAATGTTTCTTGGGCCTCGTGAGGGTGGTGTAGGAGGATTGAGTGTTTGGTTGTGTGGTTGTGAAACTTTCGTGTGTTTTATAATCGTCAAAAAGTTGATTTTGTTTTTGGAGATCGAGTAATCTGCGCACGCACAAAAAAAGGCGACGCTAGGAGTCTGGATAGGACTCGTTCCCTGGCGTCGCCCGAACGATACAAGAAAAGCCGGCGTCGATTTCTCGTCGGACAGCCCTTCGTGCGTCGACGCACTTATTTACCACAGACCGGCCAAAAGTGAAAGACATGGAGGCGTTTTATATGCACACGGACACTAGAAATTACGGCCCACAGCTGCGCGAACACGAACAAAATCTTGCGCAGATTGAGCAAGAGCGTAAAGAACTTGAAGACGAGATTTTCAGGATGCAGATGCAACTACTGCAATTGGCTGACGAAAAAGAAACGTGTCTGCAACTTTATGCGCTGACTAAGAAGGCGGCGAAACTGCCACTGACGGAGGATGAGCAGAAATGTTTGGTTAGGGACTCAGGGCGCGTGATGTCGATTCCTGCTGATGCTTTCAGAGGTATGAAGCTCGTGGAAGCAGCTGAAGCCTTCCTCCTGCGCTTTGGCCAGCCTGCAACCCACAGACAGGTGCTTGACGGCCTTAGGGACGGCGGTCTGAATTCGCAACTAAAGAACCTGGATAACTCGCTCCGCTCGGCGATGCGACGGTCCGGCCAGTTCAAGTGGTTTCAGGACGCGGATAAAACCTATCGCTGGGCATTGTTGCTGTGGGTCCACAGATCGCCTCGCGAGTTGATATCGCAGGAGCCAACTGAGAAGGCGAACCTAACATTGGTCGAATCTGAAGCGAGGGCGAAATCGGCGTAATTTTGGAGAGGTTTCGTCCGAAAAGAAGAAGGAGCCCCTTGGTCGCGTTCACGACTCGGAGGCCCCCTGTTTTCAACCACGACGTGACCTGAGTCACATGCGCAGTCTGTAACAGTTCGCATGTTACCCAGTCATGCCTTTAAATGTAAAGGATGACGCATGAAAAAAACTTACTCTCAAATCTGGGGTCCGTATAATCGCGCTCAACGGAATGAAAAAGGCGATCTTCAGACATTGGCGCACGATCTGTGTGCGGGAGTCGTTGATTTGGAGCAAGCGCGGGGACGGCCGCGTCTAGCACTCGCGGATATGTTGTTCTGCATGATTTTCAAGGTCTATTGCGGAATGTCATGCCGGCGCGTAATGTTCGATATGAAGGTTGCTCACGAGCACGGATTCATCTCAAGGCTTCCGTCCTTTAGCACGATCTTGAGGTATTTCGAAAAGAGTGAGTTGCGGCAGTACCTGATGCAACTCATTATTCAAAGCAGTCTGCCGTTGAGAACTGTGGAAAAGAGCTTCGCGATGGATTCAACTGGATTTTCAACGTCGCGTTTTGGCCGCTGGTTCGATTTTCGTTATGGAAAGCTACATACCGGCGATAAGCGAGAGTGGATCAAGGCGCATTTGATGTGCGGGGTGTTGACCAACATTGTCACGGCGGTAGAAGTCACTGATGGGAACGCAGGCGATGCTCCTTATTTTGAGCCGCTGCTGGATACGACAACGCAGAATTTTCGGCCTCGAGAGGTGATCTGTGACAAGGCGTATTCTAGTCTTGCGAACTTCCAGCACGCAAACAACAAGGGTGTCCTGGCGGTCATCCCGTTCAAAGCTAACGCGAATGCTGTACACGGCAGTGGAGATCCGTTGTGGACACGTTTGTACCACTTCTACTCTTTAAACGACGAGTGGTTTGAGCGCCGTTACCATCAGCGCAGTAACATCGAGAGCACGAATGCGATGATCAAGATGAAGTTCGGGGAGCGCATTCGTAGCCGCACCAAGGTGGCGCAGTTTAACGAACTGCTTTGCAAAGTGCTGTGTCACAATATCTGTGTCACGATCCAAGCGTACTATGAACTTGGCATTGAGCCCACATTCTGGGATGAGGGTGAAGACAAGGCGGCGTAGTTCGATATGGGATTCGCCCGCCTCCCGGTGGGCGATGTGGCTGCGTGGGGTGAGGACACGTGGCCTGAGGGCGAGGCTTGTGGGAGGGCCTCGCCCGCTTTTTGATAGTGCTTAACGTTCGTTGAATTGCCACAACTCATCGGTAAAGACCGCTTCGACTCCCAACTCATGCGCCGACTGAATCAAAACACAAAGATTGTGACAAAGAACCTTGCACAATGCTTCGTTGATTTGTGCCGTTAGGGTTTTGCTCCGCAAGCGTTGACCAAACTTTGCTTTGATCATGTGGAATGTAGTCTCCACGTTCGAACGCTTGTGATAGTGCTGAAGAAACTCCTCGCGGTGGAAGTTATAGAAGTGGAACATTCGTGTCCAAAGTTCTGATTTAGGACCATAGCTGGTTTGAATTTGGGAGTTCGACTTGAAAGGAATGTAAGGGATAGCACCTTGCCGCAAGGTGACCAGCAGATTCTCGCCGCCCAGGTAAGCTTTGTCGGCCGAGACCTCTTTCATAGTGAATCCGTTCTCGCCAGTGCGCGCAACTAGTCCTTTGAAGTAGTGATAGTCGTTGGCGTACCCGTCACTTATCTCGACGGAAGTGACGATGTTGGTTTTGACGCCGCACATAAGATGGACCTTTAGCCACATTTGTCGATCTTCCGCTTTGCCATACTTCACATCCAGCCAGCGCATGAACTGGCCGGTGCCGAAGCCGGACGAATCGACGGCAAAGTCCGTTTCGACCGCCTTCAATGGAAGACTGCTGATGGTTATGAGTTGATACAGATGCGGTGTGAGGGACTCGGCTTCAAGGTAGCGAAATAGTGAATTGTAAGCAGGTAGCTTCGATATATAACCTCGCTCTTTCGCTTCACGCAAATCCGTCATGAAGCGTCTCGCTGAGAGGGTCGAGTAAATCTTGAATGCAGATGAAAAGATTATGTCGGCAAGCGACAGCCGTGGTCTTCCACGATACTGCTCGGGCTCTGGAATTGTGCGGCAGAGTTCGTACAAGAGAGTTTGGAGTTCTGCCTTTTCCTGCGTTTGCGCAAGGTTGTACGCCTTCCAGTCTTGCGGATAGGTTCTCCGTGTTACTTTGAATGATTCAGTTAAAACGGTTTCGCCGTCCGGCGTTTCGTCCCGTTCGATTGTATATTCGACGGCGAAGATGTGTTTGCAACGCAGCTTTCGGCACTCAAAGTCGGGGCAACTGCATTCAGGCTCGTTCGGATCGAGCTTGACTGTATATTGAGCGCCTCGAACTGATTGAGAGGGAACCAACCATGTCTTTCCCCTACGTGTTAGTTTGGATTTCGCTGCTATCTCAAGCGCCTTTAGTTCTCGTTCTTCCATTGTGTCCCTTGCCTTTCGTTAGGCGACTGCCTCACAATGGAGTTGCTGAAGGCCAAATGCGAGCAATCGTGTTTCGGTTTTCAAAAGGCTCTGTCGGTTAGCGCCGGCGGAGCCTTAGTTTTTCAGAAATACGTCTTCATAAATCTGTGGTACCAGCACTGACCGCTCGTTTGTTCGTATGCCTAAAGACGGAGTACCTTCCGAGTTAAGTGATCCGAAGATTCCAACGTCGCTCTTAGGAGTTGGGGACAGCAGGTTCTGAAAGTAGGTTAGCTTAGCGCCAAAGTAGGCGATTACCGCACTATCAAAGCGCTCGTGATTGATACTTGCATGACTGAAGGGCAATTTTCTTCTTATGAAAGACTCACGTCTCTAGTCCGACAACATTTTCCTACAAGCAAGTGGCAAAAGAGTCATTACGCCTGGTACAAATCCAAGGAAAAACCGCAGGCGATCAGATCGTCGCCGAAGTTGAAGCGTCTATTGAAGCCAGTGTATCTCTGGAAAGAGATTTACATTCCTATCTCGCCAGCAGAGTAAGCGAAATCGAATCTGGTCTACCGCTCGTCGAAAATGGCGTTGAATACCGAACCGAGGCGGGGCGAATCGACTTGTTGGCAGGCGATGCCAAAAATCATTTAGTCGTCGTTGAATTGAAAGCAGGGAAGGCCAAGGATAATGCGCTTGGACAATTATTGGGTACATCGGTTGTCTATCGTCTTCTGAAGCAAACGTGCGAAGGATCTTTAACTTTGATTCGTGAGTGGTCTTTGCGACGCAAGGTCTGCCCAACGTCAAGTTGGTGCGCGATCAGCTTTCTTTTAGTCTTGAGAAAGTATCTTGAATCGACAGGCTTCAGGGCTTGCCTCACCCGGAGTCAACTAAGTAGCCGAATTGATAAGAACAACGCACAAATCCGCCTGCTAGCAATTGCGCCACAATGACATATGCAATGTTCTTGAATTATTCTCCAAGCCAACAATCCAGAATTTGAACTCGGACTCGCGCGCAATCTGTTGAGGATAGTTGTACGCTCGCATTTTCCGTAGAGACCCCGAAGGCTCTAGGCTTGCAATTCGAGTTCAAAGTCCCTTGCGATAACCAATATCTGACCTCCAGGATTGATCAACTCGATAAGAAAAGCCAGACACTCCTCCAAAGGAATATGACTTTGGGGAAGGCCAATGAATCCGGTTTCATTTGTTCCCCTTTCAAATTCAACCGCATCTGAGTAACAGCTGGCGCTCGCGATGTCGCCGCCACACAGTAAGACGCCAAGTAAATCCAGTTCAGTACGTAGTATCCTACAGTCCGTGAAGACCGCTGTCCTCATTCTCCTTTGAGACTTCCCTTCGAGAAAACCGACAATAAGATTCAGACTCAACCTTAGATCATATTTCTTTTCCGCTGGCTCTCTCAGTAGAGACAGATCGAAAAGCCTTGAGTCGTGCCAACGTATTCCTTCAAACCTCGAACATACCATACGTTTTTTGGTTTCGAGTTCGCTCATTATTCTACCCTCTTCCGATCAGAAAATCAGTGACTAATAAACCAGAACAGGATCAGGGAAAAAAGCCTGTTGCGGAAGCCCTACTCTAAACGGGATCGAGTTGGGCAGAAAGAAGGGACCCATTGGCCCATAGTGCGAATTGAATCTTCGGCGCTCAAATGGCAAAACCTCCAATTCGCCTCCGTCATTCATTAGAATATCCATATAATCAGGAACCGCTTCGCCGTCACTCCTCTCTGGAACCATAGGTGTCCAGTCCCACCAATGCACGTGAGGATCACCTGCTCCGTGATCGTGTCCGTAATCAACATCGACCCAAGCTTTCCCATTGCTGTCAAACCATCTCTTAGTGTAACCCCCGCCCTTGTTTTTGAAGATCCAGTACGAATTCGGAGGACCCTGTAAGTCGTCGAATCTTACCGTTCCCGCATAATTTACTACTGGAATAGGATTGGGCTGGCTGATTTCATCGTCCGAATATTCGTAATAAGTGTTGTTGGTAGGATCAGGAACCGGAGTTACGCTTCCATCTGAATTAAGTTGCGCGTACTGACCCTTCTTGAGGTTTGCACATGACGGACAGTTAGTTGAACTTACATATTTCGTGATCGCTCCGTTAGCTACGAAATAACCCTTATATTTATTCCTGTTCTTCTCGTACTCAGCGTCAGGAACCCAGATGAAATTCTGATGGTCAAGTGTCAACCAGATGAGACCGCTAGGGTCAGAAAATACGAACGGTCTATTGAGGCAATAGCTATACTTATTCCACGATTGAGGCACGCTGGCAGTACCGCTTCCCCCATATGGATCCGGACTGGTGAATCGTCCGATCTTGCTCGCGTAGTATCTGTGTTGGGCAAAAGCTAAGCCGCTCTCGTTACCTTGATCGTAGTCATCTCGTTCGTAGCCAAACAACTTCTGTCGAACACTGTCGCCGGTGTAGCCTTGGGTCGTGGATCTGCCGCCTGTGTTCGCGTACAACTCTTCGCCAAACGGTAAATAATCGTGCCGCTTCACATTAGCAAGAGCGCCACTCTTGGCGACAATCATCCGCGGCGTGCCAAGATGATCCGACACCAACCAAAACGCTTCGCGATAGAGCGCGCCGGCTAGCTCCCGAAACGGACCACAAGTCGCGAATTGACTGAGCACATTCTGCCGACCGGTCCCAACTGTCGCCTGCCCTGACCAGAATGACAACCCGCCCGCATCCGGTCCACGCTGCAAAAATGCTTCGTAGAGGTTCGTGACAAACTGTGTGTTACTAAGTCCGGCATCATTAACCTGCGCAGTAAATAGCGAACGGCCGAAAGTCTCCGCCAGTGCCTGCACCTGACTCAGTCCCTGCGCTGCGGCTGCGTTCAGCGCGTCGCGCTGCGTCTGCAACTCGGTCGGCGAGGCATTTGTTCCTCGCGCTCCCAAATAAAAGTCGTTGACGAAGTGTTCGGTACGTTCGTTGTCGAAGTTGCCGTGCCGTAAAGCGCACTCACCAGCGTGATGAACTCTGCGCTGGCTTCGAAGGCGTTACAGACATTCGCGCGACCATTGGTCGCAACTTGCCCGGTCCACCAACCAAGTCCGCTATCGTCTGGACCGCGCTGAAGGTAAGCGTAGTAAAGATCGCCAACGTATTGAGCGTCAGTACGAACAGGTGCGTTAGTTTCGTAGTTGGTCCCGGTAAATAGTCCACGCGCTATCTGGCTGGCGACCGTCAACAACTGAGTCTGGCTGGTTGCCCCTGCCGCTGCGAGCTGATTGACGGCGTCCTGCAATTGCTGCGGGGTTGGGTCAGCTTGCTTGGCCCCGTAGTAAAGGTTAGTAACAAACCTGGCGAGTCGCGCGTCATCGCCTGAAGCCATAGTCACCAGCAGCTCACTGCCGCGATATCCATACTCCTTCGAGGGTAGGAATGGCGCCGTACCGGCTTTGTATTCCGCCAGCAGTTCGCCACCTATACCATAAACCTGCCACGTTGCGACGCCGTTCACATTGCGTTTGATGCGGCGACCGCCTGCATCATAGGTATAAGTCTGCACCTGACTATTTGCCGTCATGCGATTCTCGGCATCGTAGGTTCTGGCGCCCTGTCCTGTGTACGAGTCGTAGACCTGGTTGCCTGCGTTATCGTATTGAATTCGTCGCTGGGTCATTGTCGGGATAGCGGTGTCGCCCGGCGCATATAGACGGTTTGTGTTCTGAGCGTCCGCTTGGTCAAACTGGGTGTTGGAGATGCTGGAACTCGGATTTACGGTGCGATTACCCCAACGATCATACTCGTAGATCTGTGTAAAACTTGCAGTCGTCCCGTTCTGAAGTTCCGAAATGGATGTGAGACGGTTCAACGAATCATATGAATAATTCTGCCGCATCCAGCTGTAACCGCTAATTTGATCATCGTTCGGAATAAAAATCTCTTGCCGTGTCGCGTTGCCATTATTGTCCAGGGCGCTGTTTGGATTCTGATACTGAAAGCCTGTGGTGCTGTCGTACCAATTGAGCAAAGCACCTCGGTTCCAATTCCCCTGATCCCCGGACCAAGGCACTGTACTCAAGCGTATGTCATAAACTTGACCGCGGACGTTGTAATGCAGCTTGTGGTATAGCGAGGTCTGGGTACCATATTGTTCCTGTTCCAGACCGCCAAATTGGCTGTAGGTAATTGCCGTTGAGTAGGTTCGCGCCACTCCATCACCAAGGTTACCCACGTCGCTGTTGATGCGAGCAGCAATGTCATAGCCGAAGCTTGCTGTATGTCCCGACGGATAGGTTTGGTTGGTAACGTGTCCAACCTTGTCGTAGATGCGCGTGACATTAAACGGCGCACTTGCAACACCGTTGGTGTAAAAGTGTTGGCGGCAATTCAACGGTCGGCCTACCGCATCATACTGGTCAATCGCCATCATCGTGTCGAAGCGAGTATTTCCATTGGGATCCCAGTTCGCGTACCAGAAGCGGCCCTTCCCGTTTACGGCACCATCGAAGTGGCGGTCAATGTCTTTGGTTCCATCTGAGTAACGAACAGTCTTGACGCGATTGAGCGAGTCATAAGCGTAAGTGGTGGTAACGCTCCGAGCATCTGTTCGAGTAGTGAGATTGCCGTTATTATCATAAACATAAGCAGTCGACCACTGATTGTTATTGGTGGTCGCGTCGGTCATGTTAGAGATCAGTGAGTTGGCCGTTTGCTCCGGATTCTTGGCCCGCAGCAACCGTCCCAGTGAATCATAGAGAAAGAATCGTTCTTGACCGCCCTGAGTCACCTTCCGCAGTTTACCTAACACATCGTATTTGTATGATGTAAACGTTCCACCATTGTCGAGACTTCCTGAATCTTTATTAGGCTCATCAACCTGCACAAGATTTCCGAATGCATCGGTTACAGTGCGTCGCTTCCTTCCAGCTTGATCAGTTACTGTCACAGTGTTTCCGCCATAGGAAAAGGTCACTTTAGCTCCATCGGCAGTAGTCACCATTTCTTTCGGCCTAGCCAGCGCGTCAAAATTAGTTTGCGTCCAACGGCTGGACGGGTTGACTATTGAAGTACAAGCAGACGAACGGTATGGAAGTGAGACTCTCAGCGTCCTGCCAATTCCGTCGTACTGAGTGTCAACAGTCAACCATGGGTTGTTCGGATCTTGATTCTCATAGCTCATGTCGCGTGCCGGTCTGCCGAGTCCATCGAAGAATTGGTAAGAATCGGCTTCTCGCCCGGTGGAATCAAGCAGGGTCTTGGTTCCATATAGGGTCCGCATTGATGGGAATCGACATAGGTATACTTTATTCGACCACCGTCAGGCAGCGTTACTTGCTTCAGCCGATTGAGAGGATCCGTGTAGTCGTAACTTGTTGTTTTCGCATTGGCATCGGACCGAGAAACCGTTAGGCCGGTTCCGAAGTCAAAAACTTTGGTCGTTACAAACGCCACGTTCGAGCCGTAGGTGTTGCCTGGATCAGGTACGGCGCTGGTTACGCTTGTTGGGAAGGCATAGGTGTTACGGATCACACCATCGGAGAAGGAATCTAGGTAGCTCACCTGAGACGGATTTGTAAGCCCAACATCGGCACCGTCCCATAGTTTGCAGACGTTACCGCATTGGTCGTACTGGGTATGAGTTGTCACCCAAGTTCCCGACATATCAGCCCAATTTCGCATCGAGGTTGCATTTCCACGAGCGGAACCAGGATCGATCCATGAAGTAACTGTGCCGTAAGGCACAGTGGGGTACGCTGGCTCGTCGTATAGGATTTCCGCTTGGGAAACAAGTGTTTCAGTTCCGTTCGTCGGATCTATTGAGTAGAGCTGCTGCGCCCGAACCAGGTTTCTTAAGTGCACATCGTTGGCACCGTAACTGGTGCCGTTCACCGGATTGGCATAATTAATATTGTTTGCGGTGTTTAATCCAAGATAGTCTGTGTGGCCATGGCGCCTGGCAAATGCTGGGGGCGCACCCACCCCATAATCGTACTGCCACACGTCGGTTTGATTGTTGTGTTGGTCAAATCCGACTGTTGAGTTTTGAGGATTAATCGCGCTTATTTTGGACACCAGATTCGCGCCCGAAGGCTCGATCGTATCGGTAACCTCAACCACACGCGGATCATTAGCAGGCTCATCATTTGCGTTCAGATGCATGACCGCCGCGTAATTGAGCCACCATGGCACGGGCGCTTTCTGTTGCCAGTTCTTTATCGATCTTCTTAGTACTGTTGTTCGATCCGTATCGAATACTTCTGTTTGATATTCCTTTCCTTCCTTCCACGCGGGATAAGGGTTTGGACTGATCAGGCTATTTGCCGAAGCTCCGTAGAAGTAATGCTTTTCATAGGCCAGAAAACTATTGTCGGCAGCCCGATCATCGGTCGAGACGTAACCTACAGAGACCGCACTATTGGATCCAGAGTTCCAACTTTCTGGTCTGCTGTAGCTAGTTGTTCTTGAGGTACTGCCTGGATTTGAAGCACTAAGAAATACACGCTTGGCAACAACGCGTCGATAGACATAGCTCGCCCCGATAATCGCACCGCTGTTCGGTGCGTTTGTAAGGCCGCCCAAGTAGTCGTAGTCAATCGCGCCACCTGCTGGAATTTGAATCCGGGCCAACTCACCATAAGGGTTATAGGAGAACTTATAGGACCGGCCATTTGGTAGATAGACTCCTGATACCACGGTCGGATTGAACTGAACGCCGCTATTAAGCCCATCAACTTCGGGAAACAACTGACCGTAAGTCTGCGTTTGGGTGAAGTCATAGCGTAACGCTGCGCTGAGAGGCGTTTTGGTGACACTCACAGTTCTTGAGGTCGCGCCAAAACCAGGTACTATTATTTGGTCGCAGAGTCCATAGGTCGCATCATTGACATCGTAGTTTATGGTTATTATGCGCCCCAAGGTATCGGTAACGGTCCTTACGCGACTTGCGTTTCCGGTGTACTGTTCATAGCTATAACTAACCTTGTTTCCATTGCGGTCACGAATCCACTTTACCAAACCGTTTTCGACGCGATATCGACTTCCATTTGCAAAGAGAAGATAGCCAGTGGGTTTTGCGGGATCTGGTCCATTGGCCCAATCGTCGTTTATTACTGAATCCGAGACGAAGGTAGTTGAAGTTCCATCAACCGAAGTAAAGTTCGTGCCTCTTAAGAAACCACATGCTCCTCCAGTGTGCGGGGTGCCTTTTGTAAGCGAGTCGCGCAAATCGTGCTCTGTTCCGGTTGAGTCAGTGAAAGTGAAGACAACTCCGCCGTTGGCAGTGCATGCCCCGCTTGGATAAGTGTTTGCTCCTCTCCCGAGCACAATGCCGGGCCCGTAACCGACTTGTTGGTCTCCCCACCACATGGAAGCTACGTATTTTCTGCAGACTAACTGTCCAGTAATTGAGACGTCACAGCGGATTTGAATCTGCCAATGCCGCTCGAGGGTCAGCATTACTTGTGCTTCGATCTCACCTCGGCCACTGGTAGTGGCAAGCGGTTGTGCAAAGTTAAGATTACCGTTGAAGAGATTGACCTTTGCGAAGTCTTCGATCCGCGACCCAGCGGGCGCGCCTGGAGCAAGGGCGAGTGGTGTTTGCCTGTCCAGCGGACCTGTGGTTTGACTCCTAGAGTTGAAGGGCACGATCGTGATTATTGCTAATGCCATCAAATAACTGCCAATCCTGAAAACTGTAGGATTGTGCCTCGTGGTAGGGTGAGTTTTCATCGTCAGAACTCCATAAGAAAGAGGATAGATATCTTTCACTGAAACATGACAAGCGGCTGACCATAAGGCACTTGCTTGTTTCAGGGTTTCCCGTTTGGGAAGCTTCGGTATTGACTTGAGCATCTTGAGGAGCAAGCCAAATTGGATGAAAAGTGTTCGTTGACGCGAGGACTTACCGAGATGTAAGTCATCCGCCAATGAGAGAACGCTCGGGACGGATTTCGTTGCTAATGACGTGTCAACATTGGAATCGACAGTGAACAGCAAAGAAGGGAACAAGCGCATGAGAAGCCTCCATCGTTTATGGGCCCTGATAGCACATCGAGGTGAGGGCCATCTATCTGCTCTTTCGCTTACGAGAGCGTTTCGGGGAGCGCACCTTCAACAAATCTTTGTGCCTAGAATCGATTATGTAGGCGAGGCCTTGGTAACTCAGTCCTAGCAAACGAGCTGCGGGTGTTATTCGTCCGTTAGTTTGAGCCAATGCCTTGGTTATCATTTCCCGTTCAGTGTCCAGAAGCTTTTGCTGAAGATCGAAGCCTTTCGTGAGCAGAATTTCAGTAGCATCGTCGGCGCTTAGATCACTTCGCACGCTCTGGACAAACTTTCCCGCTGCTGCATTTAATCTCGACAGGGTGTCCTGGCTTTGGGAGTCTGCCAGCCATTCACGGGCCTTTTCGTATGCGGCCTGCAGGGTTGCTGGAGACAAATCACTTATTTCTTCAATCAAACTTAGCGCCGCCAGCCCTGCGTTACTATACGCATCAACCTGCAGAGCGACTTCAATGGCGTTTTGAAAAATTAAATGGGCGCGGTCCACTTGATGAGATCTTGCTAATGCGATCCCCTGCGTGGTCAAGGCATCGGCTACCAAGGATTGATGGCCGCTTTTTGCTAAAGCAGTCGCGGCCGTCCGTGCCAACGCAGCAGCGTCTTTCAATTTTCCTTGGGCGAGGTATACCTGGGCTCGTGTTTCATTTATCTGTGCCGTGCGAGCTTTGTCTTTAAAGCGGAGGGTAAGGCGTCGCGCTTCGTCAAGGTATTTGTGAGCATCTGTGAAGCGTGAGAGCTTGTAGAACAACGGCCCCAGATTGTTCTTTACGTCGGCACGATAGATCGGATTGCGCGCCAACTTAAATTGACGGGCAGCCTCTTTGTACTCATTGATGGCTCGCTGAAAATACTCATCTCTATTCTGCGGTGTGGCCAAGTTTCGGAGAATAATCGCGATCTGACTGTGGTAGGCCCCTTGGGTGTTGTGGTTAGGAACCTTCTGAAAGAGACTGGCATTATTCCCCAGGATGGTTAGCGCTTCGCAATAGCGCCCGGCGGTCCATTCGATAGTGGTAAGTTTTAGAATCGCCTTCGCCTTGGTTTCACCCTCCGTTGTAAGTTGCTGCAACGCCTCGCTGAGCAGTATCCGCGCTTCGTCTGATTCGCCGTTTCGCCAGTAACAGTATGCTAATTCGACTTGAGCCGCGGCGACCTTCTTTCGATCGTTTATCAGGGTGAAATAATTGATTACTTCACTGATTAGATTCTTGGCTGTCTCCTGAGCGTCGTCGATCTGAATCTTACTTCCGATCCACCCAGTCAAAATACCCACGCACAGCAATAGTTCGGCAGCGACGGAAGCATGCAGGCCACTGGTATCTGGTCTTTCGCCTACGCGCCGCCAGAAGCGCCGCAATGTGGCTTGAGCGCCTTCATGATCCTCGCGCTCGTACAGCTCCATGGCCGTACGACACCTCAGCAGAGCCTCGTCGTTAGCTGAGAGGTGGGAAGTTGGAAGTAGTGGTGAGGCTATTCTCAAGGGACATAGACCTTTTTCGCTGTGAGTCCGAAACCTTGCTGTTCCCCGGCGCACGATATTAGCCATCAGGGTTTGGCTTGGCAACAAGTTTATTTCCGAAAGTATCCGGTATTATTGCAAGCGTTCTTGCATCCTCAATCACAAAGGAAAAGAAGATGAAAAGACTCATGTTGGCAGCAACACTTGCTTGTGTGCTTTCGGCGACGGCGATCGCCGGAGAGATACCCTCTACAGGTGCGCCGACACCGCCACCAGCTTCGAATTCGTGGGTGGTGACCGCGATACTCACGATCATCAGTATCGTCGCCAAGTAGGAGATCGGCAGTTTGAAAGATTCGCGAAGAGCCGCCCCGTGGTGGCGGGGTAGAGTTGTGTGTACACCGATGCTTCAGCAATTTTAGGACTGGCTGGAGTAATTCGGGGTGATGGAACAGCTGTATAGAAGATTGCTCTATCCAAAATACCGAGAGGCCGGATTTGGTTCGGCCTCAATCCGGTTGGCGGAGGCATTCAGTCTCTGCGGTTGCTGTCCTCACCTCAGCAACCAACGCCAAGTGCTGCGGATTTTATATCTTCGCGCATGGCTGTCAATGAAAGAGTTATTGTATGAAATTGATGGAAAAGAGGGTGCATGTTGAGCGATCCTCTTCGTGTTCCAACTTAGGTATCTGCGGCTGCTTTCGCGCGGCAGCGGCGGTGGGTCAGCGAAAACTGGTGAAAGGTTGGGGTGAGATCGAATTCTTAGTGCCATTCAACGATCTCCCACGCACGATCCGTCTTTAAGAACAAAATATAGTTGCGGTAATTGCGCTCTTTATTAAAGATGCTTACGTAGTGAACGTTCATCGTGGCCCGATACATCTCGTAGTCAGGGTCATAGCGCTTCACCTGGAAATCTCTTATCTCGAATGAAGCGACTTCGGCTTGTGGTTTCAGGCGCTCGATGAACATAGCGCGAGATGGAAAACGACCAGACAGGAAGCTGCCATACGTCGCCTTGTCGCCCCGCACATACGCCTCGAAAACCTTTTGCGTAACCGATTCTAGCTCTTTCCGGATTCTCTCAAGCTGATCATTTCGTCCCTGCTGAATCTCGCTCTTTCTCGCTATCGACTGACGTGCCTCTTGGGCATGTCGGCCTTGCGGATACCAGCGCAGATACCACTCGTAGGACATATCACGTGCCGAACGGGACCAACTAAGGTCATCAGTAACGGCCGTTTGTTGCGCCGGCGTTAACGTAGGGTTTGATCCTTGGGAGCGTTCCTCACCAACACTCCGAGGCGATCGACGTTCACGCGACGAAGCGGCATCATCTGCCGGTAAATCTCAGCTTTGGATGTCTTATCCTGTGAGTAGCTGATGTTGTATTTGTGAATGATCGGATAGATGTCGGATACCCAAGTGTTTTCGGTGAGAGAGGAAAGTAAATTGCGATTGAAGAATTGGCGGAGAACATCTAAATCCTTGAATACGCTAATTGCAGCGGTCGCTTCACGCCGGATCGCGGGATTGTTAATGGTTTCGGCTCCGTCGTCTACTGCAGCTCGTGCCTCTGCCAATCGCAGCGCGTAGTCAGAGCCGCAACCGTAAAACGCGACCTCACTAATGCGGTTTGGATCTTCGGAGGGCAGCATCACATAGGGATCGACCCAGCAGTCCCTCATCGCACGTAGTCGCGCCAACATCTGAAGCGCTACTTCGGTGTCAGGGTTGGCCAGGGAGCTAACATTCGTTGTTGTCGTCGAGCCACGTCTTTGAGTCTGCGCAGCCGGAGCCGACACGGTCAACCCAGTTGAGAGTGCGGCCGACAAAAATAAAAGACCGAGTAAAAGAGAGCGCTTGCAGTTGGTAGACATCAGGCCAGCTCCTTGGGTTCCCACCGAGAAAATAGAATTGGGCTTAAGGGGCATCCTGGGCCGGTCTTGAAATCGGGTAGCGAGGACAAGTGATCTTTGATAAGGTTTGTCTCGCTCGATCCTTGAAATCATCCGGGACTCTATGGGCCAGGAGGCTATTCAACCCTGACTATGAGAGCCGCTGGGGAGCTACTGATTGGGTTACTCCCCGCGAGCGAATCGTTCGATAGCATAGTAGGGACAAATAGCCCACATTGCAAGATAAACGATAAGGCCAAAGCCGCATCAGGGAGAGGGAACTCCTGATGGGCAGAGGTTCACGCGAGATACCGGCCAAGCTGGGAGAGAAGTTGATCCAGATACGAAGTTATCTGGGAGTTTCACAAGATGGATTGGTGAGACAGTTTGGGTTGGAAGAAAAGCTTACTCGAAATGAGATATCGAAATACGAGCGCGGCGTGCGAGAGCCGGCGCTGGCTGTTTTACTGAAATACGCGAGGGCCGCGTCCGTGAACGTTGAAGTTCTCATGGACGATGATTTGGAGCTGCCACGCGCGTTTGGTCAAATGATAACGCGAAGAAGACAGCCTTCGAAACAGAAGCGGAGCAAGAAGCGATAGGGGTGGTTGATTGTTAACCCCTGAGACGCAGTTGGTTTGAAGTCGTCTAGATTGTTAGGGGGCTGAGGATGCAGAGACTCAGCGCGGGTTGGGCCAAGCGAAGGCGGGGGTTCCTGAGTTTTTCAAAACGGTTGTGGGGCCAGCTTTCAATGAGCTAAAGCAGCAGTTAGCTATGATCGATTTGAAGATAAAACCACCGCTTGGATACCTTACGACCTTGTCCATATTAAGAACATCGCTTACCAATATCTGAGAGTCACTGCATTTTTCACTTATCATGGAAAGATCGTTCGCACACCCGTCGAAAGGATGGGCTTTGCCCGAATCAGCGTGGTGCCAAACGAAGAGGGAAGATATGACGTGAAGCAAATGAAATACGTCAATGACGACGACATCAAAGAGCGTTCGAAAGTTGTGGTTATGGGCAAGGACTCTAAGAAATGAGGATTTGAGATGGCCTTGATTTCTTGTCCCGACTGCACGAAAGAAATTTCGGGCACCGCCAAAGCATGTCCCTACTGCGGATACCCGCCTCGAATCAAGAATCAAAAGCCTGGTATCCGCCTGACCATCGCCGTCGTCATTGTTGTGATCGGGATTCACCTTGTTATGAATGGTGCGGCTATGCCCGTCGGATTTGCCATCTTCTTTGGATTATTTATGGCTTTGTTTGGGGCGGTGGTAATTGTCGCCACGTTGTGGAAAATCATTACAAGCTGAACAACGCCAAAGTTTCTCGTAGCATTAGAGATATTAGATAAATCCGATGGGTTTCTTCTTACGCAAGAGTATCAAGTTCGGGCCCTTTCGAATCAACTTGTCGAAATCGGGAATCGGCATGTCGGGTGGGATTAAAGGCGCGAGAATCTCGGCTGGTCCTAGAGGCACCCAATTAAACGTTGGTCGCAAAGGTCTCTACTACCGTAAACAGCTTAGTCGTCGAACCGCACCCGGCGGTGGTTGGCTTACGCGTCTTATCGCGTTCTTCTTCTCTCCCAAGCAAGTCGCCGCGATCGAACTTCCCCAAGCCCCGCGCAACGAGAGGATCGCCGAATTCATGAGTCGCCCCATAGCCGAGCATCAGGTGCCGCCGCTGGTGAACTCGTCATTGCGACAGAAGAGGATCCTCTCTTCCAAGCCCCGTGTCTCTTATGAGAATTATTGCCTTCCTCCTCTTGAATTCTTAAACGAACCTCCAACGGATAGGCAGTTGACCGATGAAGAGCTGTTGGCGACCGCAACAAGGCTGGCTGAACGACTAAAAGAATTTGACGTCACGGGACAAATCAAGCACATCTGCCCTGGTCCAATATTCACTTCTTACGAATACCAACCTGATCCAGGCGTCAAGTATTCACGCGTCACGAGCTTGGCAGATGATCTGTGTATGACTTTCGAGGCGGAATCTGTTGACATCGAACGTATCCCGGGCACGGCAAAGATTGCCATTCGAGTTCCAAATCAACAAAGAGAGATAATCTATCTTCGTGACGTTATCCAATCCAGAGCCTTTCGGGAATCATCTTCAAAGCTCACCTTTGCGTTGGGCAAAACAGTAGATGGTCTAAATTACGTCGTTGATTTGGCGAAAATGCCTCATCTGCTAATCGCAGGTGCACCAGGTATGGGTAAATCGGTTCTCCTACATTCGCTGATCATCTCTTTCCTCTACCGCGCCCGTCCGGATGAAGTCAAACTAATCTTGATGGACTCGGCCGGGGTAGAGATGAACTTGTACGCACACATTCCTCACTTGGTCGCTCCGGTTATTAAGGAGTCCACCGCGGCGGCGACTGTTCTCGATTGGACTGTAAAAGAAATGGAGCGTCGGTATCGCGAGTTGTCTGGGTGGGGCGTCCGTGAGATTGATGGTTACAACACCGAGATCATGCGTCGCAATCTCGTCAAGGAGTTTGACGAGCAAGGGCAGCCCTGGCTGCCGCTCCCGTATATAGTTGTCTGCATCGATGACTTGTCAGACCTCTTGACCAACCCGCAGGTAGAGAGTTGCATCGCCCGACTAGCTCAGAAAGGGCACACTGCCGGTATCCATTTGGTACTGGCGACTCAACGTCCCTCCGTCGATGTAATCTCTGGCCTCATAAAAGCGAGCATACCGTCGCGCATCTCGTTTCGTGTTTCCTCAAGGGTTGATTCACTGACCGTTATCAACGAGCCCGGTGCAGAAAAGCTATTAGGTCGTGGCGACATGTTGTTTGTGGCGCCGGGTCTTTCGCGTCCAGTGCGAGTTCACGGAGCTTACGTGGATGGGTTAGAAATCGGTCGCATCAGTTCACATGGTAGAGCCCAAGGCAGTCCCGTCTATCAGTCGATCGATGAACTGATGGGACTTGATGATCCCGATGTAATGGACGAGCTATTTGAAGATGCTCTGCGGATCTGCGTCTCGATGAAACGCGCGTCGACCTCTGCGCTCCAACGGCAATTAGGAATCGGCTATGGCAGAGCAGCGGCTATTTTGGACATAATGGAGAGTGAGGGATTGATTGGTCAAACCGATGGTTCCAGACCCCGGCCCATTCTTGGCAAAGGCTACGAGATTGTTGCGGAGTGGGACGCTGAGAGTTCTCGTGGCTAAGCAATGGAAGCCTCCCGCGTGCCGCGACATTACTAAGCGTGAGTCAAAAGCTTGCCTACATTATTGAAACCGCGACTCAGAGACTTGCTCAAAGAACGCTCACCAGTTGGTCGCCGAACGAAATCGTTAATGAGAAGTAAACTGAATCGATAGGACGAAGTATTCGACGGCGTGCCACATAGCCTATTTCATCGTATTAGCAGGCGCAAAGGCTATGGCCACAGTGTGCCATGAGTCCGATATGGAACTGAACGTCGCTGTAAAGGTTCCAGCGGGATGGATCGAGGAGACTGAATTACCCATTACCCCACCGTCTATGCGAGGTACGTTACTGACCAGATTACCCCCTATTGCTTCACCTCCTCCATACCCTCTAGCGTGGGAAAGCACCCAGCAATTATCCGAGGAAGTCGTAATTGATACTGAAGGGGTCAGCGATTCGCCAATGTTTGTAGCAATGTTATCGGGCTCAATAGATTGTTTTACTCCTGTATAGGACGCTGCGAAGAGAGCCCACTGTTCAAGGCTCGAAGATTCAGCCCTGATTGTTACGTTTCCGGTTGGTGGATTAGGCAATGCGTAGATATAGAGATATTCCTGGTTGCGCAGACCGTAATGGTATTTGAAGATCTGACTCATTGGATGATCGTTAACGGTTATCGCTATTAGGTCGTCAATGCTTGAATTGTTCTCAGCAATGACCCACAACATCCTATTGGAACCTGATGGATTAATGTGAAGATTCAAGGACACGGAAGTACCTTCGATGAATCCCTTAGCTGTCATGTTATCTAGAGCAATCTCTTCGAACGACGATCGATTGATTGGATTCGTCGTAGATGATTGAGCCGGGGAAAGTCCAGTGATATCAGAGCAAGAAACGTTTGTCTTGTTCAACTCTGCTCCCGGATAACTGTCAAAGATTTGCCCTTTGATCAGGAAGACGTGGTTGTAACTAGGCGTGTGGGTGACAGTCCAAATTCCCGATTTCTTCATTAAGCCGGCTACTAGGTAGGGACCAGTCTCCCAAGCTCCCCAGGTACCATCGCTTTTTTGACAACGCCGAGCCTTCGCTTCGACGTTGCTGACGAGTGCCCTCTCGATCCCATTGAGTTTGTCTGCTTCGCTGAGGGGCCTTTCCTGATTGAAAATGGAAACTGATCGATACTCGCAGATGCCGGGCGTCCGCATGTAATAAGAATCCCCGCACCGTCGGAGATATTCAGACCAAATCTTTACGGCTTGATCGTAGCCTTCATCTACCTGGGGGGTTTTGAGGGGTTTTACTCGTTGCGTGGGAGTCTTTGATTTCGTTTTTGGTCGTTTCTGACTAAAAACAAGAGGCGATGAAATGGTCAACAGCAGGAGGGCTATTAGATAGATTCTCTTCACTTCGCGTCTCCTTCCGCAGTTGTCAAGTGGCTTGAGAGCTTCGCAACGCAAGACAGTGTCGAACGATTGCGTTCATCTGCGGCGGCGATCGGCATCGAAGCCGAGCCGAAGGAAATTACTTGAGAAGCATGCTATCGCGCCGTCAGCTGTAGGGCTTTGTTGGGCATCGTACATTGAAAGCGAGCATCACATCCATGTCGCGCCGCATTTTTGACACATCCAAGTTTGTTGCCAAGACGCGAGTCGAGGCAAATACCGCTTCTTTTTTTCCGCGGTGACGAATTAACCACCCGAAGAAAATGACGACGACAACGCCGAGCATGAACAACGGAGCCAGAGTTTGAAAAGCAGCAGCTTGACGCGCATTTGGAATGAGCCTAGCCACCGGCGCAATGAGATTAGCGAGCAGTATCCAAACAATGACAGAGACAATGAGCATGCCGATGAACCCGAGGACAATAGAGGGAGCGCGAGGTGGTGAGGCAGCAGCCGCGAGACGCGTTTGGCTCGAACCGCCTCGTGAGCCGATTCGTCCGCGAGAAGTAACCCAAAGGGACGATGAAGTCCTGGACCCTGAGCCATAGAGCATCGGCAGCGTCTTCGTGCTTGTCGAGTTGCAGTGAGGACAGCGCTCCATGTGTGTTTCCTTTCATTCGACAGATGCCCAACTGGCAATTTGGCGGTATTATCCAGTGTCGTCCACCCAGCGTCTATCGTACCGTTTAGATTCCTTTTCAGAAAGGAGGGTAGTGGTGGCTGCCTAGGGGTAGAGGCAAAAGTTCCACACTCGATGGCTAGGCTCAACTGTATAAGCGAAATGAAGGTGCTCATCGCAGATTGATGGTCGTTGAAATCGGGTGGAGGTCTCACAGCAAGATGATCGAGTTCAAATCATACCGAAGTTTTTGGGACTTCGCTGAGTCCATCAGGCGAGAATGGCGTTTTACGCGAGCGCCGAACAAGAAGAGTTTCTCTCAACCGTCCTTGCCACTAGTCACAGTCGCCGGGAGCAGATTGCTGAGGGTTCGCCTGTATGGAGGGCTCAGGTTGGAAATGATTGGAGATCTGATGGCGACGAGGACAACTATTGTCCTTTTCCACCAGAAAGAATGAAGCCCCTCGCTTATCAAGCGGCCGAAGGGCGCGCAAACCCAAAAGGCATGCCCTATCTCTACACTGCGACTGACCAAGATACTGCGTTAGCGGAGGTTCGTCCTTGGGCTGGAGCTTTGGTCTCAGTTGCTGAACTTCGAATTCAGCGTGAACTTACAATTGTGAACTGTATAAGTCCTGACAGACGTTTGATAGCGCGAGCCACCGAGCCGGACGCCCCAGAACGAGAGGGAGCTGTGTGGCAAGACATCGACAGGGCGTTTTCGAGACCCGTAACTCCACATGAGCACATAGCTGACTATGTGCCGACGCAAGTGCTTGCGGAGTTCCTTAGATCTCAAGGCGTCGAGGGCATTGGCTATAGAAGCTCAGTGGGGCAGGGAAGCAATATTGTATTTTTTGATCTAAGCGCGGCTGAGGTTGTGGCGTGCGGTTTGTTCCAAGTGACCTCGATCAGATTTACCTCAATTGAGGCATCGAATCCTTACTTCATTGGGAAGGCTCGTCCCTAATTTGGACTTGAAGGAATCAGCCGGCGTAAGTGACGTTTCCAAGGCCAAGCTAACTGCGATCAAAGGAGAAGGCTATGAAAGCGCTATCGATGGTTTCATTGTTATTGATTGTGCTTGTGGCGAATGCTCAAACGCCAAAGCGAACGTCTGGGCAGGCGCGGACCTCGGCTCCTCGGCCAACACGAAAACTGGTCGAAACTGTTAAGGCACAAGATGGGCGCGAAATCCACCTTTACGATGATATGACGTACGACGTGTCGGCCTCTCTGGCGCCGGCGTCGGCGATGGTTGAGCTTCATATTAAGGCAGGAGTTATTACGAATGGTGGAGACGTTAAAGCAGTTGCCCGAACCGAATTCATAGTCTTTAGTGATGACATCAAGCCTGTTTTGGAAACTCTTAAGGACCATGAAGGAAAGACTATGGACGTCTTCCGATTCTATATGTCTGATGAATATCGGTTGCTTGACGACGGCCAGGCATACACGGCGGCGCTCGCATCACTGAAACCAAGCATCGCGGGCACGTTTACCACTGACTTTGAGGGGAACGGCACAATCCAACTGCCACTCAGCCAAAACCAGTATTACATCTACGGCCATTTCAAAGTTGGGCGCTCCGCATGTATGTGGTATCTAACCTTTACATTAGGGAAGGGAAGCAACTTGGTTCTCGATAATAACAACGCTGCGTACTGTGGCTAATCGCTGGGGGGGTTCCCATGGTCAAGGGTGAGGATAGACAAATGATGTGCTTCTATCGATTATTTGTAGGATTACTGAGTTTGCTGATCTGTTGGTGCGCTTGTTTAGCTCAATCGCCTCCTGCCCAGGAACCGAGCAGTGAAAAAGTGCCGCAAGGTCCGTATATACGCAAGAGCGTCGGGATTGAAAAACCGAAAGTTGATGTACCAACAGGGAACTCGTTGTCTGCCGTACCGATAGATTTATGGGTTGGTCAACGATTCATCTTCTTGCCGAGACAAAAATCACTTCAAGAATATAGCTATCAAGGTATTCATAAACCTAAGAAGGAATATGGAACCCTTCCGTATTCTAGTTATGTGGGAAGAATCGTTAAAGTCACTGCAGTCTCAAAAGCTCGATACGGAATTAGCGGAGCGTACAAGGTAGAGCTAACGCTTGAAGATACGAATGAAAAAGTTGAGGCTGACTCAAGTCTAGGAAATGTAGAAGGTTTGGCGCTGGTCCGTGACATAGACCATGCCCGAACAATGTATCTTGGCAAGACGCTATGGCTGAAAGAGCCCATGCTGAGGACCTACAATGAGGAAACCGGCAAAGGCAACGTGATTGCCGCTAAGCGATATTCGCCAGTCAAAGTAACGGACATCGTGGCAGGATGGGATGAAGCCAGTCCGGTTCGTTTTGTGGTTCAGATGCCTTCAGGCGACGAGGGGTTCATCGATGCGTCGATGAGTGACACGAATGCGAGCGCAACCCTAACCGCCTACAATAAATTTGAAAAGCTTTTCCTGATTGAAGATCCGCGTACAACTTATCCCTGGTCGAATATCATTTGGGCCGCAATTGATGAGCACAACGTCTTGATCGGAATGACTCGCCAACAGGTGGTAGTAAGTTGGGGCGAACCGCAGGTTATCAACACGACAAGAGGTGTCGAGGGTGAAAGTGAGCAGTGGGTATATTCTTCCCATCGTTACCTTTACTTTAGTAAGGGAGTATTGACCAGCATTCAGGAATGACATTCTCAAACTTGAAAGTGCCGGGCAGGGGAGCGCCGCTGGATCAATTTGCGCAAGCGATTTCTTCCCAAAGTTGATAATGCCGTTGCCGTAAGTACGTCAGGTATTGGTTAGGGTCTAGTTCGACTTGCAAGATCCCGAAATCCTTCGAGGTGTTCATCTTTCAACTTGAGCTCTTTTGGTCCAAGTTTCATTTCCACTTTCGTCCCATTCGCGATTGATGAGAACACGTCGAACCCAACGTCGACAGCCAACATTTCTTTAACCCTGCCCAGCTTCACGTTTGAGTTGCGACGCGCTTTTACCAAGGTTCAATCTCTCGCCGTCCACGAGAACATATAGGTCCTGATCATTTAGAAACTGCCAATCCTTGGAACTTGAAATAAATGCAATGGTAAGGACGTCAACGGGTGCGGCCAATTTCTGGCCGGTGAATACGAACATGCCAAGTATTTCGAATTGGGAATTTGTCATGACTAGGTCCAAGCCGGAACTGAGGAAGTAAGGGCCAACTGTTACTGTTGTCTCGTCTTTGAACTTGTCATAGTCCATGCTGATTCGACTTTTATGCTTGAGCTTGATTTTAGAGGGTTCCGGTTTCACGCTCTGCGCCAAACAAGCTGCAGCACAGACTGAGGTTAAAACGAGGCAACAAGAGATTCTTCGGACGTACGTCATGGGTTTGTCCTTCCTTCATCAACTGTATTAGAAATTAACCTCATTAGGCAAAGGACAAGCCGTGTCCTTCTCAGTTCGATTTGCACCAGACGTTTTTCTTGACTAACTTTCTGTCGGAGGATAATTCATATTGGAGTCTCACGGCATCGACTCCGGCGCACTGCTTCGAGAATCCACGGCTGCCAAAGAGGCCGGGAATATGGACGGCGCAATTGATTTGTTAAGGCAGTTCTGGTTAGCGGTACCTTTTGGATCTGGTTATGGCGTAGACGCATACGTAAAGTTGCCCATGTACCTTCAACAAGCCGGTCGACGTGATGAGGCGTGGCGTGCACTCAACGAGTTGATGACTGGCTACATGTTACCGACTGCAAAGCTGAACGATGAGTGCCTGCCCATGATGCATTCCGAAATTTACGACAAGATGCGGTTGTTCTGGCAACGGGAAGGAGAGTCCTCATTAGCTGTGAAATACGGAATTCTCTCGCACATGCATTGGATGTTAGGACTTCACCGCCAACGAAGACGAGAGGAGTTTCGTGAATGCGGTAGTCGGGAGACGATCGAAGCTGTTGTCCGCCCTCTTCTGAAGAAGGCGAAAGGCGTTCATCTGATGTCTAGGCTTTGCGATTTTGTCGAGGCGCAAGTGCAGAGGCTTCCGGCTCTTGACGTACATTCTGTGGGATCCGGGGTTGACCAGCTTGTGTTGGCAGCAAGTCACTAGTGTTTTGGTGTTCGACATATCGAGGTCAGTTAATTTCAGCCAGGCGGAACACGTAAGTCACTCAGGAAACATTTCTGATTCTATTTAGCAAACCCCAATGTCGAATCGAAAATTGATTATCGTCTCAAGTGTTTCTGTCTTAGTGATTGCTGCTCTGCTGTGGATAGTTGTGCTGATCAGCTTGAAAAACAGACCGTCAGTTTCTCCTATTGTAGCCAACCAGCAAACACCCATGCTCACAACAGAACCTCCTGCGGTTCCTGCGGCTACACCAACGGTTTCAACCTACTCGCTTGAATATAAATTAGCCGTAATAGACGAAGGCGGCTACGTCGACGAGAGCGATCAAAGAGTTGCTCGGATTCGTTATTTACTATCGGAACTAGAAAGGAAGACGACTAACAACAGACAGCAGATTGCGCACATTACTGTTAGTACGCAACAGAAGGGGCGTGAGTACTACGGGAAAGATATTAAGGTAATTGACATTATGGAAGGCACAAACAAAGCAATTCCTGAAGGTCGTAAGATGGACTATGGCGAGGTTGCCGCTATGGTGATAGTAATGCTGGGGCAGTAACGTTGGGATTGCTTGGCCCACGCCTTGATTAGCGAGCGGCGAGTGTTGATTACAACATGACTATTCTAGAGACTTCCTCATCGGACTTTCCAACCACATCATGTCGAAACAAAATAAATTCAAGAAAACGACGAAACTCATTATTGCGATGAGGGCCGGGTATCGCTGTAGTTTTCCTGGTTGCGGAAAGGGAACAGTGGGCCCTAGTCCGGATCCGGAGGACGCATTATGGTTCGGAGAAGCCGCCCATATCTACTCAGATTCTGATCAGGGGCCGCGTGGCCATGGCACTTTGAATCCCGATGAACTTAAGAAGCCTCATAATGGCATCTGGTTATGCAAGGACCATCACACAATGATCGACCCAAAGAAAGGACGAGACTATCCTCCCAATATTCTTCTTTCATTCAAGCACTTTCATGAAGACCAGGTGGCGCGAGAACTGGGCGCGCCAGTGTGTCCGGCTGGATGGCTTGAAGAAGTTACAATTCTAGAAAGTCCGATCGTGCAGACTCCGATGAAGATATCGTTAGGGAAGGCTACCATTTTTCTGGGAACAAACGGGGTTGGCAAAACGACCGTATGCCGGTACATGGCAAGCGGATCTTCGCCAGAAGCAGTGGCAAATTACCTACGGCCGGCTTCTAAGGGCGTTCACGAGTACACATTGATTTATCGAGCGCCATTGCGACACCGCTTGGACATCACCGTTAGCGAACAAAAGATCTGCTATCGCTTCGATGATACCGATGTACCGTTTAGCCCGATATCGATGGCGATGGTAACACTGCCACAGGCAGCACTTAAGGAAATGCGGCCCTTTGCGAGTGACTTGGCGCGAATTTTCGCTATTTCGACCGGCTCTATGAGACAGGCACTCACCACGCTGTCAATCAGGTTGCCAGGCAAGGTTGAGGCTATACGAATTCTTGACGACGACAGTATTGAGGTCTCGGCCGACAGCGTAAAATTCATTCCGTTAGAACGCTTGTCAGGTGGCGAACTGAAGATGTTTTTGCTGGAGTGCGCGATTGCTTTAGCGCAGTTTTCGTCAGATTACCATTCGACGATTCTTGTTTTGGATGATGGTCTTCATGGATTGGACCATGAATGGCGCCAAAAATATTTGCTTAGACTCAATGCAGTGGACTGCCGTTTTCAAACAGTCATAACGGACGTAGGGGCGATGAAGGATATTGCGTGGGGTGGATGGCAGTACGTTAATTTCTGACGCGATTAAACTGAAGAATACACGGCGCTCGTTTAGCGGAGTGCCGAGCGGCTAATCATAAGGAGAACATTCGTCATGAAGGCCTTGCCCTATTTTTCTTTCTCAACGTACGAAGGCTCCATCATCTGGCGATTTCTAGACGGAGTGTCCACGGCGGTATCAAGTCGCAGGTTGCGTGGTTCGCCGCCTGGGGAGGAAAACCTGACCTTCTTACTATGTGAACTGCTTGATGAAAGCTCTGCCGGTTTGCATGTGCTGGAATATCCGCTTGCCAGCGCAAAAGCCGATTTGGAAAAGTCAGATGCGGGAATAACAATCGATGTTGAGTTTCAAACTCATGAGCATCCAAGGTGGGTGGAAGCGAAATACTCAGGGGCAGACCTAGGGATCGTGTTTGTGATGGATCATCCGTTGCTCGGATATTCGCGAAGGGCTGTCTTGGTCCAAGCCAAGAGATTGTTTGGTGCAGGGCGGTTAAGAGAATTCAGTATTTATTCGGAGTATGAGCACTATAAAGCAAAGCAAGCGGCTTTTTTCCGGGAGCTTGAGCAAAGGTTTGATGTCGGAAATTCGGTCTTCTATTTGTGGTACAACCCTCCTTCTACGGCGTTCCCGGATGAGCATGCTAAACGTATTAGATCCTATGAATCCGTTGGCAGTTCGTTATGGCCTTGGCGAGGGCGCCTTAGTCCTTTTATTGATGACATGATTGATTTCGGTTTCCCGCTTTCAATAAGCCGAACACTAGCCGGTCCGGAAGATGAGGAAAAGAATCACGTGTGGCGAGAGCGACAGCCTGCGCTTCGGGTCAGTGGACTGAGTACCGTTTTGGCAGTGGCGGACGGGGGACAGCGACCACAGCTTGAAACATTTTACAAAGCCCTGTTGGAAAATGGTCGTAACCGGTGGGATAGGTTTGTCTTCGCGCCTTTTGCCGACTTCTTTTTGATGGGTTTAATGAGTCAACGTCTCGGCAGTTCAGACGACGACTGGATAAAACTTGCGCAAGGTAACAAGATACCTATGCCTCCAGTAAAGGACGATAAGAAGGCAGAAATGCTTCTGCAATTGGACAGCCCGCCAGCACCGCGCCATACGATTACATTTACGGTGCGGAGTACGTTGCCACCGATCGGGTAAAGTGGGGCGGAAAGCAGATTTTCGATTCGTCCAGGGCGTAGTGAGCTACACTCTCGCGGCTCGGAATCGCAGGGAACAATGACAAAGTCAACTGTGATTCGCTACGTCGAGGTTGATTGGCCGGACGAGCCATGAACCGTAGTTTACTAATAGAGTAGGGAGGCGTCATGCAGAAGTGGGAATACCTATTTGTCGAAGTCGTATCGGAGTCGGGAGGCACTTTTCACTACCGAATGAACGGTGAGAACAAAGAGACTGACACGCTCCACTGGACAAGCCGTAAATTCTTTAACGAGTTGGGTGAGCAGGGCTGGGAGATGATCTCCGCAATCCTAAAAGACAAGGAATGGTCTGCCGGCGGGATGTACGTCTTTAAGCGTTCGCTGTGAGGGTTTTCGCATGAGCAAGGATGAACTCATTACGAAGCCACGAGCAGACGGTCAGAAGACCGGTTTGGCTGGCGAATTCTTCGTGGCCGCAGAACTTCTCAAGCGAGGTTTGCAAGCGTCGCTCACGCTCGGCAATGCAAAATCAATCGACTTGTTCGCAGTCAACGATAAGGGCACACAGTTCACAATCCAGGTGAAGGCACTGCGAAGCGTGAATTACTTCTTAATTGACTTGGAGCGCGTACAGGATGCCTGTTATTACGTCTTTGTTGTGCTCAATAAGCCGACCGTGCCGCCCGACTATTACACAGTGCCGGGCTGCGACCTTCGATCTGATCCCCACAAGTTTGGTAAGTGGTTTGCTGACTATAAGAAGATGCCCGGCATTCATCCGAAAGACCTCGCGGGGTACCGTGACGGCTGGCAAGTGTTTGAGGGATGAAAACAAGATGTTTGATGAATGGAGAGAACGCCGCGGGCTAAAGCGACAGATCAACGATATCGAACGGCGCTACCGATCGAAGCTAAGAGTTGCAACGGAGGAAGATCGAGAGAACCTTGAAAGTGAGCGTAGTCCGAATGAGTTTCGCCGCAAATGCTACTAGCGCAAAGCAAACTGGTACATCTCGCTTTTTACCGGAGCAAAGGTTTCCTTGTCGAGGTCTTTCATAATTTAAGGGAGAAGCCCAACGCTGCAAGGCTTTGTTGGGTTTCTCGGTTTCTCCGTCAGGGAGCGGCACGCCAAAATGTTAGTTCATAGTAAATATCAACGAGGTTTGATTTGTTTCCATGGATAGCCCGCGAGAATTTGAACGCGGGCTGCACACAATTAAAGCCTTGCATATAACCGAATCGTCCGGTCTAAACTGTGTTTCCAGGGAACGGATAGCGAGAATCGATCTCGTGGGCGAGCATTGATGAGATGAGCACATCGGGATTATCCGACCGCCAACGGATCATGAACGCACCTGCGCTACAACCATTCATTGTCATCGGAAAATCATCTGATATCCCTTGCCAACCATTGCCCTGGAAGATCCGAATAGATCCATGCAATTCAACCGTCAAGGGATTGTCCCAATAGTCGAGGTCACCCGTAGGTCGATAGCCAGTTAGCACGCGAGGAAATGGGGGAATGGTTTCGCTCGACCTTGCGAGGTAGACACCATCTTTCTTTGGCCAAACTGAACGAGCGGCGCGTTGGGCATCGGCGAGGAAGGGAAGTAACAAAGTCGCGAACACGGCAATGATGAGAGAGAATCTAGGTTGTTTCACGGGTCGCTCCTTTATGTCCTCCTTTATGAGGAGATTAGAAACCCAACGCTAGCCTTTGCTGCGGCGCGCGATAAGCCCTCAGTCTTTCCGAACGACAGTGAACCGATGCTCTGGTGGACCAGGGCATTCATATTCGACAATTCTTTCGCCACCTATTCGGGTTGAAGAAATTTCAATCATCCTGACGTTATGTAGAGAACAAAGCGGATGGGTCCTATAGTAGTCGGCTACCAGAGCCAAGATTGGGATAACAAGGACCACTGAAATCAAAAACCATTTCAGTATTCTTCTGCGCTGTTTTGCTTTTTCGGTAAGAAGCATGCTATCGCACCGTCAGCTGCAAGGCTTTGCTATGCTATTCGTGAGCAGCTAACGTTTAACCCGACACGGTCTCGACGCCAAGCCGATCATACCGCTCCAACCATGACTCTGCATTAATATGTTCGCCGACAGTTTTGACCCCAGGCATCTTTGTTTTCCCTTGGGGCTTAAAGTCAAGCGACAGGTGATAGCTGGGACTGTTGGGAAACTTGCCGGAGAAAAAGTAATGCAGGCCTTCAGCCACAACATCTGCGGGGAAAAGATAAACCTTCGGTTCGCAGTTTGTAAGAGCGAGATCAACGCAACAGACAAAGCGGCGATCAGGAGGAATGGCATCCTCCCGTGGTGAAGCGTACTTTTTCTGTAGGACCCACCGGCGAGAGTTTGAGGCACTGGACTTTACTTCGAGATACGCAACATGTTCCTTTTTGTCGAAGACGAGAATGTCATAGCCAATCGTCGTGCCCCATTGTAGCGCCACCATAAAGCCACGCTGAGTTAGACGAGAGGCAACAAGAAATTCACCCGCCAAGCGATGGAGGTTTTTTCTTTCGTTAGATACTTTATCTTTCTTGCTCATAAGAACAAGGCATACATTGACGGAGCAAAAGTCATCCTTTGAACTGAGTATGGCTGATGCCCTCAACGCGGTCGTCTAAATACTCTGCTATTTCTATTGCCTCCTCAAATGTAAGTTCAGGGCGGAGCCGTAATCCAAGGTATCCATGTCCAAGCGCGGGTAAATCTGGCTTGTCGGCTTCGCACATGATCCAGGGCCTTCGACCTTCAGCTTGCTTAGCTGTGAAACTGAATGTTGAGTAATCCTCTTTGGCCTTTGTGCTCATATTGGTAGTCTCCTCGATGGTTACTAATGTGGGGCTAGAATTCTAAAGACAGAATTTTTAGTGCTACGGGATTTAACTCCGGCGGTCCAACGACGGAATTCAGGTGGCCGCGCGAGCAGCGTTTAAGCTGGATTTGATCTTTGAACTTCGAAGACGATCAATCGCGGCGCACCTGCAATGACTTGTTCGGTTGCGTTTACCCTCAAAAAGCGGGCTTAAATAATCAGTGCGGCGTTATTTTGGTCAAGAATGACTGTTTGTGGAGTTGGTTTAACTTCGACTTTCAAATTCCAAGAAGCAAAGCCTTTCTTCCGCAACATGATACCCATTACATAATAATTACCAGTAGCCACAGGCTCAAACCTGGCTTTACCATCAAATCCAGTGGTGACAGTCTGGATGATATGCGGCTTCAAGACTCTTTTCGCTTCCTGCATAAAATCCCAGGATTCTTTTAACGAGGCACATTGAGTCAGCAGATTTACGCATGCCTGTGCGACGGCGTAAGCGTTGAAATAATCAAGCTCGTGTTTCCCTAATTTACCCTTTCTTTCAATCTTCGCCTCCCTAAGGATCTTTTCGGCATCGTCATCCAGCAAATAAAAATCACTTCGCGCTACAGGCTTAACGTCTCCCGATTCATAAACAAGCCCAACTTCGATCAAAAGTTCCCCTTTCAGCTGAGGACTTGGTGAGGAGATTTCTACAGGCAAGGTCCGCGTTTGCAGTTTAGACTGACAACATAAACTGCCAGCGCATAACAGCAAACCGGTAACAATGAAAAAGTTATTCAACGGCTTCATTCTCAATATCTTCAGATTTTGAAAGACGCTGCTCATCTGAATCAAAAATCAATGCTTAAACAGCTGTTATGCGGCCGGCGGGCACGACTCAGTACAAAGGTAACCTACTCAATGACAATAGAAATAGAAGCCAACCCGATATGTCCCCGATAAGATAACCATATTCCATCCTCACTGCAGAATCGGATCATAATCTTCGCCAGCAATTTCCTCGACGGTGGGTTTCCGTTTCTGAGCTCGATCAATTCGCCTGAAATTATTACTGACGACAGCAAGGTATGGTATGAAAAACATTAGATATGTTGGCTGAATTTTAGTCTTACCGCAAATCCAAATAAAGATTAAGAGAGCCGCGAACATCGAAACTGCGCTTGAGAAAAAGGTCATCACAGGAGCTAGCGTCTTGATCCTTCTTCCAATGAGCATCAGGGGAAGAGAGATCAAACTGATGAGACTTGAAAGAAGGCTCATTGATAGCCAAGCGAGGATGTATCCGAGGATCTGTCTTAGCATGGGTGCTTATTCAATTGGCAATCCGGAAGCCGCATAACGCTGGCCTTTGCGCGGCGCGCCATAGGCATTCAAGCTAAAGGAAAAAGGCATTGGGAGAACAGGCGTTCCTATCCTTGATGGCTGAGCGAACGCGAGACAACCTCAGAGTACGTTTCCGCCTTGCCATCTTGAAGCCTCACGAGATGGAACTGTAGCCCACCAATTTCATGATGCTCCAAATACCAACGAAGCCAGCCATTCTGTATAGGACGAGATTTCGCTGTTCTAGCCCAATCACCGGAGAACTCTTGGAAGAAAACGATGCCTACTTTGCACACGGGTTTATGGCTCTGGCCGAGAAATCGGGCGAATTGCCAATTTGCTTGACAAGCCTTCAGCCAATTCATTCGAAACTTGATTTCAATCGGAACACTCGTGCCATCGTGAAGCAAAAGTTCCCCATCCATCGCTTGATTATTGAACTGGTAGAGGCTCTCTATTCCAAGCGCCTTTCGATTCTCGCAGAGATACGCAAACACCTCATCTTGATAGGCGTAGTATGGCTGCGACCTTTCCTTTAGATCTGCAGGAAGAACTTCTTTTCTCTTCGGCGGAGGACGCCTTAGATCTTCAGGTCTCGCATTCATATCGAGAACTTCGCGTATCGTTATCATCTGTGTGTCCTAGCAATCCAAGCAGCCCAACGGCGGCTTCTCAGCTGCGGCGCCGATCAGCATTCAAGCTGCGCGGAAAGAGATTACTCGAGAAGCATGCTATCGCGCCGTCAGCTGCAAGGCTTTATGCCGCTTGAGCCAACGACCGAAACGCTTCCAATCGGCCTTTTGCTTTTCGAGCGAGCGGTGTGTATTTAGGACAGTCGGAGTCGGATGACACATTGGAAACAGCCGCGCACCGCATGAAAGATCAAACGTGCAGCCCGTATCAACAAGAGCGAGAAAGTTGCCGGGGTAGCGCAGACCAAACGCGTATAGCGTCGCCTTCAATGCGTCTTTTCCAAGTGTGACAACTGCGCGCGGCTGTACTAACTCGATTGTGCGCCGGAGAAATCGATCGGCGCAATTGCGAAAGTATGGGGACGGCACAGGCTGTTGCATGGGGCCCTTTTTCAGACACAGAACTGCGTTCGTAAAGAACAGTCGATTATCCGCCAGCCCGTATCGCGGAGCAGCAATCTTGATACCGGCCGCTTTCACAAGTTCCACCACAGCGAGATTCGTTTGTATGGCCTCGCCGGGCCACCCACCGCCGACAGTCTTAAAGGTATTGACATCCGCAGAGTCCTGCCCAATCACGACGAGTTCCGAGTCGAGATTGCCCTGCCACCGGGAGTAAGCGCCAATGTGATCAGAATCGAGCGCCTTGAACTTCGATATATTCACTAGGTCTGTACAAGCCGAGCAGCGCTTGCGTTCGGCAACTAATTTCGCGTAATAGAGGGCTTTCGGGTTCATTGGTTGCTGCGCTAGACCTGACATCTGCGTCATAATACGCTACTAGCCTCGAGCTTGCATTGAAGGTGAGCGATATGGGATGTCTTCCAGAATCCGGTGGCTGCGAACGCCAGCGAACCGATCCTTTTGTGAACCATTTGAATTGGTTGGAGGGAACAAACGACGTTCACATGGCGTGCCTGGACGTCATCAATCGCAACACACCTCAGCCAGAGGCGCTGTATGTCGACGAGGATTCGGGCGCTCGCCTTGTAATTGAACGAAAGAATCTCGTCTGGCCTCCTGAATATGCCGTCGGTCACAAGAATGACCACTTTCTCGTTGATCTGGTGACAGAAGCCCTAAGAGATCTCATTTCTGACGACGCCTATGAACTTCAGCTTGAGCTGGCAATTTCCGGGTCGAAGGGGGAACTAGAAGAATTCGCCGGGCTAATAACCGAGACAGTAAAAGCTAGATTTGCGGAGATTCGTGGAGGCATGAGAGTCGGCTCAACGCAGGCTGGGCGACGCTGGGCGTTCTGGCGCGGCGACAGGCAGGAGCGGACCTTTGAGGGTGCGCCCGAAACTGGGTTGGGTTTCCACTGGGACGTTCCTACTTCGGGAGACTCTAGCGGGAAGCCGCCAGACAGATTCCTAAAGGAGGTAGCCAGACTCTTCGGTGCCTGTGCTTAAGTTCGAGCCGTATATGGATGCGCGTCGTATTCTCGTGATCGAACAGCATGGCGACATGCGTTACATGGGGGCTTGGTGGTGGAAGCGCGTGCTAGAACTTGTTGTTCCGCCGCCGGAGATCCAGGAGCTATGGGATGGGATGTTTGACTGGCTCGACGATGACCAACAAGGCTGGACTTTTGAGAAATTATATCCAACCACCGAACTAACTGGCGCGCTCAACCTCGATCTAAAGCCTGCCAGACCCTGACCTACGAACCCTGAAAACTCTTTTCGAGGCAGAAACGCCGTCTGCCTCATAAAGAGCCCCATAACCGCCTTTATGGATCAAAGCTTTGACAGAACATAATATGTATTATCAGACGCGAGCTAGGTAACGGGCCGGGTTAAGGAAACGGGCTTATCTTCCGGTCAAGTCAAAGTACAAAGGGTTGTCAAGTAAAAGTGCCAAGTCCCCTATTTGGTTGCGAACTTGGTGCTTTCACTGATCAGGCACCCTCTCAGAACCGTTTTTAATGGGCGAGGCAGGCTCCAGTATTCGCCATTCGGGTACAAAAGACTGGTACTCATCGGACTCATTGCGTCCTAGGCGTTCGAGGACTCTCAGACCCATTCGAACATCGTCGACCGCGAGTGTTTGGACCCCTTTCCTTGGGTTGCTGGGTTTTGCTTTAAGCGGTCGCATTGCAGATGTGCTCGGTTCAGTTGGCGGCTTCTGGTTTCTCCAACGCTTCAGGTCCATGGCATGGTGGATGCTGACATGCGCGTAGAAAGCAAAATTGTGTAGCGAAAGAGTTCATGGCGATGGTAGCCAGTAGGCTAAAGCGTTCGCGATTTCGGACACCAACGTTCCTTCTTCGGTGGCAGGGCGGCAAATCACGCGGCCGGGCTTACACATCGGTTGGAATATTCATTGTCAGCATCGCTGTGCTATTGCTTTGCGCGCCCTCACGGTTCGCCCAGCACTCTGCGCCGCTGGCTACCGCCTTCCTTGGAGGGACAGAGCTTGAGGCCGCAGAGTTTACTGCGCTCAAGCAAGGCGAACCAATCATAAGGCTCTTGCCGGTAAGTGATTCGAGAGAAATAGCCGTCTACGGCTTGGTGGGCGTGCACGTGCCGTCGCAAATGTTTCTTCAGTCTTTCAGGGACAGCCTAACCAGCCGCAGCAACTCGGCCATCCTCGAGATCGGCCGGTTCAGCAACGCGCCAACGATTGACGACCTGCGAACCTTAACGATGGAGAGTCGTGATATCGAAGACCTCAAACAATGTGTGGTCGGTGACTGTCAGTTAAAACTATCAGCAAGCATGATCGAGCGCTTTCGAAAAGAGGTAGACTGGCGAGCACCAGACTATGCGTCGCAGGCAAATCAACTCTTCAAAGTAATGCTGCTCGAGTATGTGCAGAACTACTTGCGCGCCGGAGACCGTGCGCTCATTGAATACGGCGACAAACCTGGAGAGGTACGGCTTGCAGATGAACAGCGTTCACTGTTTGAAGCCTCACGTTCATTCGATAATGTCCTGCCGCAGTCTCCGAAAGGGGTGAAGAATATCTCCGGCCCAGAGCTTTCGCTAGTTGAAGATGCGATTGTCTGGTCAAAGATCAAGTTTGGTCTGAAGCCCGTCCTCGCAATAAATCATGTCTTAATCTATCAACGTGCGCAGGAAGTGGGCCCGCAAATCCTGATTGCGTCGAGCCAAATCTATGCTAACCACTACTTTGATTCTTCTCTTGCTCTGACTACGTTTATCAGGAATCCAGGTCCTGGTCACGAATCCTATCTGGTCTATGAAAATCGTTCGCGAGTTGATGGTCTTGGCGGGATGTTCGGCAAGTTAAAGCGTGGCATCATCGAACGTGAAGCGGTTGCTAGTCTGAAAACCATTCTGCAACAGACGAGAATTAATCTTAGTGCCACCGCCCAATCGCCCGACGGCGGGAATTCTCCTCTACCGGAACGGAGATGGCGGCGGTGGAAAATTGGCGGTATTCACATCTTCTTCTGGTTCTCATGGATCACCATAATCGTCGCCCTCGCTCTGCTCACCTATCAACGGATGGCGCGTATCCCTCAAGGCACGCACCGGTAAGCTAAAGTTAATTGTCCAGCGCCTTATTGGCGCCACAGGTGGTTGCTCAGGCACGCTCGCTTGACCGCCTTTGCCAGCGCACCTTAGAGTGGCGGGTCATCTTATTTGATCAGCATCGAGGGACGCAGTGGCAATCAAAATTGAGAATCAGTCTGAACGAAAACTACCTAAGGGTACCGAAAAGCATTTGGAGGACGCGGTCGACAGCTTACCGCGCGAGCACACACGCGGCCTGGAGCGAATTCGGCTAGTCGAATTTATTTCCGACCCGCGCATTCGCAATACCTTTCAAGCTTCCGAATTGCCCGGGCTTTATCATCCACGTCAGGGACCAAAGGGCGCCTGGTTGGAAGTTGCTGTTGGTGTTCTCCTACCCGCCAACAAGTCGCCGCACAAGCGAATTATTCCGCGTCTATCGTTTAAGGGTAACCTCGCCGCCACAATCTTTTCACTCGTGGGCCAGCACTACCATTTCACGCTAAAGCATTCGCTTAAGAAGACTCAGCTGGAGCCGGCGATACGTGCGTACACTGAAAAACAGCTTAAGGCCTGGAATGAGAAGAAGCACACGTTCCGAGCCAAGCTCTTTAAGCCGCTGCAGCCGACGCTCGAACGCTGGGCCAAAGGATTACAAAAACGCGCGGCTGCGGAAAAGAAGAAGAGTGCGAAGTAGGCGAGGAAGCCTCAGGTGTTTATTCAGTAGGATGATCGCCACCGTCAATGCTCTTCGCCACCGAGCGCAACGCTTGCGCGATCTCAACGGTGTCGACGTTGGAGCGCTTGAAGCGGAGTTCAAGACTGAAGTCTTTCTTGGGTGAAACATATTTGAAGGTGTAAGGCTTCGCTTCTGGAGCAATACGGGGCCCCATTTCCTGCCGGCGCACTTCCCTTGCGTCATCGCGCGTAAGTCCACGAGACGTTATTTCTTTGGCCAGCCGTCTCATTCCCTCTTCGTCCGGCTGCCGAACAATCTGGAGCAACATCGACTTCGCGGAAACGTCTGCCTGGCGGCAGAGCTCGCGAACGTCCGCGGGAATCGCGGCGATCGAGAGCGCTTCAGTAACGGTGCTCCTGCTCTTACCGACTTTTCGCGCGACTTCCTCGTGCGTATAACCAAACCGATCGCAAAGTGACAACAGCCCGTCAGCTTCTTCCCAGACAGTCAGATCCTTGCGCTGCATGTTTTCAATCAACGCAATCTCAGCCACGCTGCCGGCGTCAATGTCCATTTCAACGCAGGGTACTTCCGTGAGACCCGCCGCGCGCGCCGCACGATAGCGACGCTCACCGGCGATGATCATCCAGCGTCCGGTTGCGCGCGAAGGCTTAACCAGCAAGGGTTCTAACACGCCTTTCTCGGCGATCGAAGCGGTCAGCTCGGTTAAGTCACCAAACTCGGTGCGCGGCTGTTCCGGATTTGGATCAATCTTATCGAGATCAACCATGCGTCCCACGGCGGCGGGCTGGTGCGCAGTCAACTCCTCAACATAGTGGGAGTCGTGGCGCATTTGCAGTCCTGTCGGTAGTCCCCTCTTAGACACGTTTCAATACCTCGTCACATAAATTTCCATATTCGATTGCGCCTGATGAATTCGGTGCAAAACTAAAGATCGCTTCCTTGTAGGCTGGTGATTCTTCGAGTCGGACACTCTTGGTAATGACAGTATCAAACAACTTTGGTCCGAAGACTTTTTTGATTTGTTCGTGGACTTCGCGCGCCAGCGTCGTGCGCTTGTCGTGAAGTGTAACCAACACGCCCAGCAGTTCCAGACCCGGGTTGGGACGCGCCTTCACCTTCTCAATTGTTTCGAGCAAGTCGTCAGTCCCCTCGAGCGCGTAGTACGACGACTGAATGGGAACCAAAACGTGCGTCGCCGCAACCAGCGCGTTTACGGTAATCAAACCGAGCGTTGGCGGAGTATCAATGATGATTACCGGATACTGTTCACGGAACGGCACCAGGCGGTCTTTCAGTCGAAATGGCGCGTCAAAGTCGCCAATCAGTTTCGCCTCGAGCTTTGCGAGATTGATCCGCGCCGGAATCATATCGAGGTTCTTTACCGGCGTCCGATAAACTGCCTGCTCAACCGGCGCTTGTCCGTCAGTCATCAGCTCGTAGGCAGAACGTTCGACTGAAAGCGGATCCAGAAATGAGATTGAGCTGTTGGCCTGGGGATCTAAATCAAGAAGAAGGACACGTTTCTTAAGCCTGGCGAATGCCGCAGCCAAATTGATGGCGGTAGTAGTTTTTCCTACGCCACCCTTTTGATTTGCGATCGCAATAATCATTCGTTACTCATCAGGAAGATCTTCCAGTAAAGAGTGAAAAGTGACAAAACGGACGTTCACATTGTTAACTCTTCACTCTTCACTTCTTCAGACTTACATGGGAAGATCGCCGGCTTCGCCAATAACGTCAGGCCACTCTTCTTCACCGAGGGCCGACTCTTCCCCGCCCTCTTCTCCTGTGGGCACAGTGTTTTTCGAGGCCTTGATAACTTCCTCGTCGACGTAGATTGGACAATCCGCCCGCAACGCGAGCGCTATCGCGTCGGACGGCCGCGAATCAAGCACCATCCGGTTACCGTCGCTCATGCGCATTTCAATCACCGCAAAAAATGTATTGTCACGCAAACTGGTTACAACAACTCTTTCAACATGAATGCCAAGTTCGATAATCAAGTTACGCAGCAGGTCGTGCGTCATCGGCCGCGGTGGCGCAATCTTTTCTATTTCGAGCGCGATGGCGTTGGCTTCATATGCCCCCACCCAAATCGGTAACATCGTATCGCTTTCAACATCTTTCAGGATGATGATCGGAGTACCGCTGTTGGGATCCATCATCAGCGCTCTGATTTTTACTTCAATCTCCATAACGGTACCTCAATCCCTGCTTGAGACTTCTTCCCGTCAGTTCGCCGCCGTGCTTACCAGTTCTCCATAGAGACTGTACGGTTTCGCCTGCGAAATCAAAACGTCAACCACTGCTCCAGGTTGTGTGTTGGCAGCCTTGAAGTTAACGACCTTGTTGCAAGTCGAATGACCGGTCATGTCGTCGCTTGAGCGCGTACTCTCTCGTTCAACTAATACGCTCAGTTCCCTGCCCACGTAGTCGCCATAGATTTTATGCTGCAACGACTCCTGAAGTTCTTCAAGCTCCAGGAAACGTGCCTTCTTTTCGACTTCGGGCACCGAATTCTCGAGCAACGCCGCTGGTGTTCCGGCCCGTTTGGAATACTTGAAGATGAACAAACCGTCGTACTCGCAGTCCCGAACTAATCGCAGCGTGTCCGCAAAATCCTCTTCAGATTCACCCGGAAAACCTACGATTATGTCACTAGTCAATGACAGACGCCGCCGCGATTGTCTAATCGCCTCAACTCGTCTTCGGTAATCTGCCGCGGTGTGTCCGCGACGCATCGCTTTCAATATGCGATCGCTTCCTGACTGCACTGGCAGATGTATCCAGTCACAAAGATTCGGAAACTCTTCAAGCGCGGACACTATATCAGGATGGAAGTCTCTAGGAAACGATGTCGTGAATTTGATGCGCTCCATGCCGGTATCGCCAACCGCGCGCAGCAAACGTGAAAAGGGCGTCGCACCTGAGTAACGCTCCAGGCCATCCTGAGTTTTCGGTCGGTAACTATTCACGTTCTGACCGATCAGGTGAACTTCCTTGTAGCCAAGCGACCTTAGCCGGTTGATCTCTGTAACGATCTCCGAAGCGCTGCGGCTCTTTTCGCGGCCGCGCGAGTAAGGCACTATGCAGAACGAGCAAAACTTGTTACAGCCTTCGATGATGGGAACAAAAGCGGCGTAAGGTGAACGCCTTTCCGCCGGCGACACATCCCAGACTTCGCCCTCCTGGCGATCGTCCAAATCGATCACCGACGCTTCCCCGCCCAGCACGCGTTCAATCATCGCCGGTATTCGATCCGTCGCTTGCGTTCCGATGATCAAATCCACCGCCGGAGCGTTCTTGAAAATTGCAGCACCTTCCAACTGCGCGACACAGCCCATCACTCCAATTAGTGGTTTCGGTTGCCCGGCGCGTCTCGCCTGGCCGCGAATTTCTCCAATCCGCCTAAAGACTTTTCGTTCTGCGCGCTCGCGGACCGAACAGGTATTCAACAAGACGACGGCCGCGCCTGCCGGATCTGTGCTGAGATCGTAACCTGCTTTGCGCAAACCAGTCGCTGCACGTTCAGTGTCTGCGACGTTCATCTGGCAGCCAAACGTCTCGATGTAAACCTTGGATTTCATTTACTGAAAAATGCCGTCTGGGTTCGGCTGTTGTAACGCAAACTGTTAGTTTGCGGCTGTGAATCTTAACCTGGTTTTCCGAACCTTAATGCTGTCAGACGCAAACTAACAGTTTGCGCTACATCAAATAAACGCGTTGTGCGAATGTAGTCTAACAGAAACGATAAGCCAAGCGCGATAACCAGATCCTTTGCATCTTTCCGCGTCAAAGCCTTCGGTTAGGCCGCCTTGACCACTACTTATTCGACGCGTAGGATGACGCTCGATAGTTCAAAATTCAAAACGTATTGAGAGGTCCCTCATGTCCTTCAACAAGGTGATTCTCGTCGGCAATCTTGGCCGCGATCCTGAACTCCGCTATACGCCGCAAGGAACTCCCGTTTGCAGTTTTAGTATGGCGACAAATGAACGCCGCAAAGATAAGACTGGGGAGATGCAGGATCAGACGACGTGGTTTCGTGTAACGCTTTGGGGTCGCCAGGCGGAGACTGCTTCGCAGTATCTGACCAAGGGCCGGCCGGTTTACATCGAAGGTAGATTGCGCGTTGAAGAGTGGACGGATCGCGACGGTAAGCCGCGTCATACGTTGGAGGTTCACGCTACGGACATGCAGTTTATCGGTGGCGGTCGCGGCGAAGGCGAAGCGCCAATGGAACGCGCTGCCGCGGCCGGCGCTCCAAGTGAGTCCCAACCACCGGATATCGCCGACGACGACATTCCGTTTTAGTTAGGCAATGCTCCCCGACAATTCGCACAGTTATTTGGGCGGCGGCTCAATCGCCGCCCTTTTTCATGCCGATTCATCCGCTCAAGCTGCAGCTCGCCGCACTCTAACCGCACTTCGCTGCAAACCCGCGTCCTGTTTCATGAAACTCTCGTATTCTCATGTTAGCCACAAGTGCTATCGATCCACTTCCTTATTTTTGTTCTTCTCAAGGAGATGACTATGAAGAGAATGCAACTACTGATCATCGCGTTAGCGCTGTCGGGCATGTTTAATCTCGGGCTGGCGGTTAACGCGAAAGCCCAAGCGGGGCAAAGCGTGCAGAAACCGCAAGCAGCGCCACGAAATCTCGCCATTCTGATCTTTGATGGTGTGCAAATCATCGACTACACCGGTCCCTTCGAAACCTTCGGCCACGTCTATAGAGAGTCGGGCGAGGCATTCAACATTTACACCGTCTCCGAAAAGTCTGGCGCGATAACAACCAGCATGGGCATGAGCGTCAATCCCAAGTACAACTTTGAAAATGCGCCGGAGCCCGACGTGTTGGTGGTTCCGGGCGGCGGCGTCAAAGAGCAGACAGAGAACCCTGCTGTGATCAAGTGGATTCAGGAGAAGTCGAAGCGCGCTGAGATCGTAATGTCCGTTTGTAACGGCGCCTACATTCTTGCGAAGGCTGGCTTACTTGATGGGCTTGAAGCAACTACCACTTCGGGATTGATTGCCGGCTTGCGGCTCGCCGCGCCGAAGACGAAAGTTGTCGATGACAAACGCTTCGTCGATAACGGCAAGATCATAACTACAGCGGGGCTCTCGTCAGGAATTGACGGTTCACTTCACGTCATCGAGCGGCTCTTCGGTAGAGGCACCGCGCAGATGGCCGCACTGGGCATGGAATACAACTGGGATCCCGATTCAAAATATGTGCGCGCGGCCCTGGCCGACAAGTACCTGCGTTTCAACTACGAGGTGAAGGTGATGGAAGACGGTTGGCAACCGCTCAGTCGAGCCGGTAGCCGGGACGAATGGGAAAACAAATGGGCGGTAAGGATTAAAGGTTCAGCTGCTGAGCTGCTCGAAAGTGTGAATAAGACGATTACCAGCAATAAGATCTATGGCAACGAGGCCGACAGCGCAAAGTGGGCGCGTACGGATGACGTTAGCAGGAATTCCACTCAGAGCTGGTGGCGCTTCACTGATGAAAAAGGCGGCACATGGAGTGGCTTGGTTAGCGTTGAGGCAAAGGGAGAACGAAACGAGTTTATTCTCTCGGTCAAGGTTTCTCGCAACGCATCGAGCGCAAAGTCAGCAAGCAATTAACGTATGGCCTGATATTTGGAGTGCGCCGACTTGTCGGCGCTTTGGTCGCTGGCGCTTGGCGCCAGCAGCGTTCGCGACCGGTCGCCACAGACGAAAGCGGTGACAGGTCACCGCACTCCAAAAAGACGCTCCGCGATTCGTCCCACATCACTAAGACCGGAGTTATGCCGTTCCCCAGCGGCCAAATTCTCGTAGTTTGTTGTAACGCCTGGAGAGTCTTTCGTCCTGACTACAACTAACCGCTTCTGCGAGCCGCTCAGTCAAAGCTGCGTCAAGAAAGCGCGCGGCTTGATCGTAGTCGGTGTGAGCGCCACCCGGCGGCTCCTTGATGATTTGATCCACGATCTTCTCGGCGAAAAGATCCTGTGCCGTCAAACGCAACCCAGTCGCGGCCTTATCCGCGAGCTTTGAGTCCTTCCATAGAATCGCCGCACAGCCCTCAGGTGAGATCACCGAGTAGATTGAATTCTCAAGCATCATCACCTGGTCGCCTACACCGATGGCCAGGGCGCCACCCGAACCGCCTTCGCCGATTACCGTGACGAGAACTGGAACTTTCAGTTTGGCCATCTCGCGCAGGTTGAATGCAATTGCTTCCGCCTGGCCACGCTCCTCGGCGTCAATGCCCGGGTAGGCGCCGGGAGTGTCAATCAAAGTAAAAATTGGCCTGCCGAATTTTTCCGCCAGCTTCATCACTCTGAGCGCTTTCCGATAACCTTCCGGCTTGGGCATGCCGAAGTTTCGATACTTGCGCTGCCTCGTATCGCGGCCTTTCTGATGACCAATTACTACGATCGGCAACCCGTGGAAACGCGCTGAACCGCACACGATTGCCGGATCATCAGCAAAGCGGCGATCGCCGTGCATCTCTACGAACTCATCAAACAAGCGCTCGATGTAGTCGAGGGCATGGGGACGATCAGCATGACGAGCGAGCTGTACTCGTTCAATAGCGGGTCGCGAGCTCTGATCATTTGCGACCAACTCAGGAGCTTCGGTGGATGCCGCCTTTTTTTCCTTCTTAGCCATGTTTACCTAAGTTATCAGACTCCGTTGCCAACCAACACCTTTTCGACCTTTAGGACGCAACCAATCTGGCGGATCGCCGTCTCAAATTTCTCGCTGCGCTCAACCCGCAAGGTCGAACTAACCTTCACCCGGACGAGCAGATCGTCGTCAAGAGCTGTCTCCAACATTACGTCACAGTTACCGGCATTCGTATTGATCACGTGAAGAATGCTGTCAAAAAGTTCAGCTGGATCATTCGGAGCCGGCGGCACGCGTAACACAATCCGTTCCTTCGCTTTTACGAGCTCGTCCAGACTCTGCACCTGATCGACAATTATCGAAGGCGGATTGTCTTCACTTAATTCAAGGCGGCCGCCAATCAGAACCGGCAGGTCGTTTTTGACAAGCGCGGAATACTTTCGGTAGGTCTCCGGCCACAGTACGCATTTAGTTCCGCCAGCCTCATCTTCCAAACGCAGCAGCGCGAACCTATCGCCCTTCTTCGTCGTCCGCGGCTGTAGATCGTTGATGATGCCGCCGGCCTGAATGCGCATCCCACTGGTAAGGTTCGGAAGTTCGACAGACTTCACTGCTTTGGACGACTGTAGTAGATCGAGATAGCTTCCCAGTGGATGCGAAGTGACATAGAAACCCAGTGCCGCCTTCTCCGCAAGCAACAGTTGAGTACGCGTCCACGACTCGCCGTTTGTCACTGGTTGCTCGACGAATCCATCGTCGTCGAAGCTGGAACCAAACAGACCGTTTTGCCCTTGCAGTCGTTCACGCTTAGCGCGTTGCGCCATCCCGAGCGCGCCATCAATGGAACCGAAAAGCGCGCCGCGCCATTCGTGCAATTCGCGCGCGTCTTTCTGAAGCGAGTCGAAGGCGCCGGCGCCGACCAGCCCTTCGAGGACACGCTTGTTCAGTCCGCTATGTGCCATCCGTTCGGTGAATTCGAAGAATGACTTGAAAGGCCCGTCCTGGCGCGCTTCGATAACTGAATTCACGGTGGATATGCCGAGGCCCTTAATCGCAGCGAGTCCATACCTGATAGCGCCGACCAGCGGAGTAAATCCGGAGTAGCTTTCGTTCACATCAGGCGGAAGCAATTTGATAGACTGAGCGCGCAGCTCCTTGGAGTATTTGAAGACCTTCGCTGCGTCTTGAGCTTCGCTCGAGAGAACTGCTGCGTAAAAATGCTCCGGGTAATGCGCCTTGAGATAGGCGGTCTGAAACGCCAGGTAGGCATAGGCTACCGAGTGGCTTCTGGGAAAGCCGTAATCGGAGAACTTGTCCATGAGCGAGAATATCTTCTCAGCTTTCTCTTTCTTGATTCCCCGCTCCACAGCGCCATCCACAAACTTCTGTTGGTGCAGCGCCATTTCCTCGCGCTTCTTCTTGCCCATTGCGCGACGCATCAAGTCGGCCTCGCTGAGCGTGTAGCCTGCCAGCTTCTGCGCCAGCTGCATGATCTGTTCCTGGTAGACAAGCACACCAAACGTATTGCTCAGTATCTCTTTCATCTCCGGAACGATGTATCGCACCGTCTTAAGCCCACGATGCCGCTGGATGAACTCCTCAACCATTCCGCCATCCAAAGGTCCGGGACGGTAAAGCGCATTCAAAGCCGAAAGGTCCTCGACAGTCTTCGGCTTAAGCTTCCGGCAGATCTCCTGCATTCCCGAAGACTCAAACTGAAACACAGCATCTGTGCGCCCTTCCCCGAAAACTGCCATCGTTTTCTCGTCGTTAAGCGCTATATCCGGCCAGTTAATCTCTTGGCCAAGCAGCTGCTTAATCGTAATTAAGCAATCATTTATAACGGTTAAAGCGGTAAGCGCTAAAAAGTCCATCTTAAGCATGCCCGTCTTTTCCAAGTCGGACATCACGTATTGCGTAGTTATTTCTTCCTTCCCCGAAACGGCAATCGGTATCAATTCCTGCAAAGGAACTGGAGAAATCACGACGCCGGCGGCGTGTACAGACGAATGCCGCGCGCAGCCTTCCAGGCGTTGAGCTATCTCCATCAGTTCCTTGACGCTCGGATTGGTAGCAATTTCGTTTCGGAGTTCAGGCACCTGTTCCAGCGCCTGGGTGAGACTGACATTTCGACCGCGCACGGGCGGCGGGATCATCTTGGCGATGCGATCCACTTCCGAATAAGGCATCTCAAGCGCACGGCCTACGTCTTTGATTGCGGCACGGGAAGCCAATGTCCCGAAGGTAATGATTTGGCAAACGGAGTCACGCCCGTAAAGATCGGCAACGTGATTGATGACATCTCCGCGTCCGCGGACGCAAAAGTCGATGTCGATGTCGGGCATTGATATGCGGCCGGGGTTAAGGAAGCGCTCGAAGATGAGGTCATACTCTAAAGGATCTACATCAGTTATTTCGAGCGAGTAGGCCACCAGCGAGCCGGCGGACGACCCGCGCCCGGGGCCGACTGGAATTGAGTTCTGCTTGGCATAACGAACAAAGTCCCAAACGATAAGGAAGTATCCTGCAAACCCCATCTGCTTGATCATTGCGATCTCGCTTGCGAGACGGGTCTGATAATCGGAGAGTGGGTATCTCAAAGTGCCGCGAGACAGCTGGCGTTCCCAAACCTGTTGACGGCGGCGTTCGAACCCATCCCGCACGACCTTCTCGAAGTAGTCATCAGGCGACGCCTCGCCTTCAGGTATTGGATAGTTAGGAAGGTGGTTGATGTTCTCAGGGAGCTTGAGATCACACCGTTCAGCAATTTCTAACGTCCGCGTAAGCGTCTCCGGAAGTTCACTCCCAAAGATGCGCCACATCTCTTCCGGCGAACGCACATAAAAATTCGGACTCGAGAAGCGCAGACGATTTGTTTCAGTCACTGTCTTGCCGGAACCAATACAAAGCAACACGTCATGCGCGCGGGCGTCGTCAGGCGTTAGATAGTGAGCATCGTTGGTAGCAACGAGCGGTACGCCGGTTTGCTTCGACAAATCGACCAAGCCCTGGTGGATTTTTTGCTGAGTCTCGAGGCCATGCTCCTGAATCTCGAGGAAGTAGTTCCCTTTCCCCATGATCTCCTGGAATTCAAGCGCGGCTGCCGCAGCCTCATCAAAGCTGTCTCTAGCCAAAGCTGCAGACGGCACACCCGACAGGCAAGCTGAGAGTGCGATGAGTCCTTTAGAGTGTTGGGCTAGCAGTTCTTTATCAATTTGGGGCTTGTAGTAGAACCCTTCGGTGTAGGCTTTTGAAGTTAAGCGAACGAGGTTCCGATATCCTTCCAAATCCTGAGCCAGCAGGATTAGATGATGGCGTGCTTTCGCTCCCGGCGCTGTCGCCGCCCGATCCAACCTGCTACCGCGAGCGATGTAGGTCTCACAGCCAATTATCGGCTTGATGCCGCGGCTCTTCATCGTGTTGTAAAACGTGATAGCGCCAAACATGTTGCCATGATCGGTCATGGCACAAGCATTCATGCCGAGTTCTTCAAGTCGCTTTGCCAGCGGCTTAATCTGTATTGCGCCGTCTAGCAGGCTGTAATCGGTGTGGAGATGGAGATGAACGAATCCCTGATCAGGCATAACGATAAAAGAAGAACCAGCAGCTGGTCAGGCGACCGGCCGCGACGTAAATAATTTTGATTAAATCGGCGTCAGCAACTATAGCACGCTCATCAGCCTAGGTCGCTCGGACCGTTTCGCCGTTACCTGAGCTCGCGACCGGATAAGCCCGTGTTCAGTCAAAAGCTGCGTCGCGAACCTGAAGAAAATGCTTTAAAGGAGCTGTCTGAACAAGACGCCGGCATTATTCCCATTCGATTGTGCTGGGCGGTTTGGAGCTTATGTCGTAAACAACTCTGTTAATACCGCGGACTTCAGAAATGATCCGCGACGACACTCGCGCGAGCAGATCGTGGGGCAGGCGCGCCCAGTCAGCCGTCATACCGTCAACGCTGGTTACGGCCCTGATCGCCACGACCTTTTCATACGTCCGTTCATCGCCCATGACTCCGACCGTTGAAACTGGAAGCAGCACTGGGAAGGCCTGCCAGACGGAATTGTAGAGTTCCGCTGCGCGCAGCTCTTCGTCGAGAATGCGGTCGGCAGCCTGAAGTAGACGCACTCGTTCCTCGGTTATCTCGCCGATGATTCGCACCGCGAGGCCAGGACCGGGAAACGGATGTCGCGTGAGAATCTCTTCCGGTACTCCCAGTTCCCTGCCGATCAGCCGCACTTCATCCTTGAAAAGCTCCCTCAGCGGCTCGATTAGTTTCAGCTTCATTTTCTCCGGCAGTCCGCCAACATTGTGATGACTCTTTATGACTGCCGAAGGTCCACGCACCGAGACCGATTCAATGACGTCCGGATAGAGCGTGCCCTGGACGAGGAAAGCTACGCCGCCAACGCGATTTGCTTCTTCCTCGAAGACATCAATGAAGACTTTGCCGATCGCTTTTCGTTTCTGTTCGGGATCTGTAACACCGGCGAGCGTGGAAAGAAACTGCTCGCCGGCCCTGACGCCCACGATGTTCAGTTTCATTTGTTGCCGCAACAGCGCTGTCGTCGCCTCAAACTCACCGTCTCGCAGCAAGCCATTGTCGACGAAGATACAGGTCTGACGTTCTCCAATCGCCTGATGCACCAGCGCCGCGGCGACCGTTGAGTCGACTCCGCCGGACAGTCCGCAGACCACCCGCCCGCCCTCTCCGACAGTGTCGCGAATGCGCGCGACTTGTTCTTCAATCACTGCTTTGGGAGACCAGTCGCCGCGACAGCCACAAATCGAAAAGAGAAAGTTGCGTATCACCTGAGCGCCGAGCGGCGTGTGGGCAACTTCAGGATGGAACTGCACACCATAGATCCGACGATCGTTGTTTTCGATAGCGTTGAGCGCGTCATCCGTGAGCGCCGTGACGCGGAAACCAGCAGGCACAGAGGTCGCCTGGTCGCCATGGCTCATCCAAACGTCCATCTCGTTTGGCAGTTCTTTGAATAACAGACTGCTCTCGTCGACAACTTTCAGCCTTGCATAACCAAATTCGCGATTAGACGATGATTCAACATCGCCGCCCATGTCGAAAGCCAGAATCTGAAATCCATAACAAATTCCCAGGAGTGGACAATTGAGTGAGTCCAACAAATGTGAATCAGGACGTGGCGCTCCATCCTGATAAACGGACGAAGGGCTGCCCGACAAAATCAACCCTTTCGGACGCTGCGACATTATTCGTTTTGCGGGAGTGTTGAAAGGCAGGATCTCGCAATAAACACCGGCCTCACGAACGCGGCGGGCGATTAGCTGAGTGTATTGCGATCCAAAGTCAAGTACTATGACTGTTTCGTGTTGAATTTCCGGTATCAAAAAAGAAGACCTCGAGGCACTCTGAATGCGTCAAACAGATTAGAGAAAATGATGAACTGTGGATTATACGTTTCCGAATGAATAACTCAACAACCGAGGACGGTCTTCTGTAATGTCCTATGATTCACTTCTCTGTGAAACCTCTGTGTCTCGGTGGTGGATAGACTCCGGCCAAAACTCATCACCAAGACAGAGAGGACACAGGAGGCATAGAGAATTCTAAATAGGACACCGAATCTTCTGTAATTGATCTTGTTGCGAGTAATGATACTACTTACCAGGAATTGGGCGCGGTTTGCTGTTTCAATAGCGACTTCGCTTTTTATGCTCGCGACTGCGCCGCCTCACAGCATTGCTCAAGTCACTGACAAAACTAATGCTCACTCCAAGTCCGCTGACAAGCTCGACTTCTCTCAACCGTTAACTGTCAGTTGGCGCTACGACTCCAATTTCACGCTTAACCTGACGCCGGCTTTTGACACTGAGCGTATTTATCTGCCGCTTGCGGGCGGCACCGTGGTTTCGCTAATGGGCGGAAGCGGACAGCTCAACTGGCGTTCGGAGATGGGTGGAGAACTCTCTGCTTCTCCCGTCGCTGACGAACGCGCGGTTTATGTTGCGTCGGAAACGAGCAACCCCGAAACAGCTACGCGCCGGGCAACCGGAGCTGTTCGCGCGTTGGGCCGCGAGGGCGGAGTAACACAGTGGATGCGAACGCTGGCGATGCCCTTGCGTGGAGCTTTGACACTCGGGAACGGCATACTCATCGGCGGCAGCAGCGACGGAAAGATATATGCCTTTGACACTACCAACGGCGAGGCGCGCTGGTCTTACGACTATGGTGCGCCCTTCAACTCTCAGCCAGTAGTCTCAGAATCGCGAGTCTACATTGGCAGCGAGGATGGAAACTTGCTGGCTCTGGACGAAGGAACGGGCAAACTTCTCTGGCACTATCGCACCAAAGGCGCCGTAAGAGGCGCGGTTGCCAACGGCGCCGATATTGTTTATTTCGGTTCTGGCGACGGGTATGTTTACGCGCTGAATGCTACGACCGGTCGATTGATCTGGCGCAAACGAACTGGCGCAGGCGTTGCGGCAGTTGTTCGGACCAGTGAAGAATTGCTCGTGGCATCCCTGGACAATTTCGTCTACAAGTATTCGCTGGCCGGCGCGCGACTCTGGAGACGAAGATTGACCGGAAGGATCTCCTCACAGCCACTCGTCAGACAGCGGGCGGCGCTGTTTATGCCGTTTTCAAGCTCCGCCGGAGTTGTGCTTGAGCTCCGCGACGGCCGCCAGATCAATTTGCTTCCGACGGGTGAAGAGATCGCGACATCGGCTGCACCGATCGCAGTTGGTGAAGTCGTATTGCTTACAACTGAACACGGACTGCTGGCCTTCGCGCACCCGCGAGAAACACCACCACAAAAATAATTTTCATAAGGCTCGCCGGCAATTCGCCAGGAACCACGCCGGTTGCAAACCCGAAGCTCAGTAGGATGTCTCGATTGCGTGATGGTCAATCTACTCTTGATTCTCCTTGCGGCGGCGCTGCTCGCTCTCTTTTGTGATTTCGCTCAAATCCATAACCGCTCGTATCTCAATCGGTCCCAATCCATACTTAAAGCCTGGTGGCTGTGAGACAAGCTGAACGGCGTGATTGAGGTCTCGTGCCTCGAGGATTTGAATGCCGCCGAGCTGTTCCTTGGTTTCCGCATAGGGACCATCGGTCGTCGCGACTTTGCCGTCTTTCCAGTACAGGGTCAACGCGGTCTCCGGAGGCTGAAGAGGTACTTCGGCAATAAGATGTCCGTTGGCGCGCAGATGCTCGTTGTACTCAAAGCATTCGTCGAACGTTGCGTCTCGCTCGTCCTCGGTCATCCCTTCGAATTTTCCTGGCTCGATGTATCCCAAGCAGATATATTTCATCGGTTCCTGCCTTTTCCTGGCTCCGAAGAACCGTCGTCCATCTTTCTGTTATTAGATAGTCGTCCGGGAGACCGAAAATCGAGGGCGACTCCAGGTTGTTATTCCGAGATTGTTCCGGTTTGGACTGCGCCGCCACGTTCGTACTTCACGAGAATGACGCCAGTCGAACCGACAATGCTTTCCGTCAACTTAAACGCCGCCGGGATCGTGCCCTCGGCAAACAGCTTTTTCCCCTCGCCCAAAGTTATCGGATAGATCATCAAACAGAAATTATCGACCAGATCATGCTTCATAAGCGTCTGGAGCAGATTACCGCTTCCCCAAATGTGCAGATCGGGTCCTTCTCCTTGCTTGAGTTCGGCGACTTTTTTAGCAACATCCCCGCTTAAAAACACCGAAGGTTTCCAATCGGAAGAAGTCATGGTGTTCGAGACGACGTATTTGGTGGCCGTGTTGACGTTGGGCCAAATGTCGCCATGTTGCGGCCAGAACGATGCCCAGATATCGAAAGTTTTGCGCCCCAGCAACAGGTCGATCGGCATATCCAACATCCTTTTCACGGCCGCCCCGATCGCGTCGTCGTCAAAGGGCGCGCACCATCCGCCATACGCAAAGCCGCCACTGGTATCTTCATCCGGCCCGCCTCCTGCTTGTATGACGCCATCAAGGGTAATGTGCTCAAGTACGGTAATTTTTCTCATAGTCAACGTTCCTCCGAGTCCTGATTCGAATTTTACAAACCGTCCGGGAAGCTTTTCTCACTGCCCTGAACTCTACGACGAAAGCCGCGATCGCCGCCGAAACAAACAGTGGTCGTCGAAAGGAAATCGACCACACGAAAATTTATTTCATCAGGCCGGCTTTTTCATTCTGAGCCTTAAACCCAAATCGTATTGCCGCTTCGAGTATTTCAATGTTTATGTCTTTTAGAGTTTTGAACCTAATGCAATACCCGGTCACGCTCGCCTTGCCGAGCTCTTTTCCATATGTCTGGGCTAAGTATTTCTTATCTTCGATACCCAGGATATAGACAGAGATTCCAGTTTTGTTTGCGCTCAAACCAATTTCATAAAACTCTCTGGTTGTTCCATCCGCATATTTTATGGTCTGAAGTCCATAGCCGATATTGGGATTAGAAACAGTTTTATTTTCACTATTTTTACCATCCAGGAACCATAATTTACATGCTGGCATCACTTCTAGAATGGTGCGATGCAACGCTTGCATGTCGCTGCGTTTTGGTTCGGGTTGGCTGGTAATATATTTTTGGACCTGTTCTTTTACGTTCGTATTGGACATAAGATTACGGGTTGTTTACTTACCTTTTCAAATCGCGCTCGCTTCAATTTTACTGCGCCACTTGTGAATTCAACTTTTAAGTGCAACAACGGAATTAGTCTTAGCTCCAGGGGAGCGAGATGTTTATAGATACTGCCTCTAACTCGACTATTCCGTTGCTTCCTTCGGGTCGGGGTAGAAAAGAAGCTCGCGCACCTCGCCGGCCACATCGCAGGCGATAGCACCCTTGCGCGCCCACGCCAGCGCCTCGTCCATATCGGCAGCTTCCAGTATCCAGAAACCGCCCATGTGCTCCTTGGTCTCGGTGTATGGCCCATCGGCGACGAGCACCGTACCATCAGGCTGCTTCCGCAGTGTCTTGGCGTTGCTGGCCGGGGAAATTCCGCAAGCGAACTTCCTGGCGCCGGCAGCGATCATTTCGCGGTTGAGCGCGTGGATCTCCTCGATCATCGCTTCGGTTACGGCGAACGGGTCGAAGTCGTCGGGGAGGTAGTTAGCAACTAGATACTGTGGCATGACTTTTCTTTGCTCCTGTAACGGTATTTTTTTTATTCTTTGGGCGGGCCGATTGCCCTGCCTTCACCATATAGTCGAACGGCCCTAGGGAATTCGACAAATCGTCCAAGAAATTTTCTCTTGAGCGGTAAGCGGCTAAAGTAGGTCAGAGCCCGAAGAATTCTTCCTGGATAACGATAAATGTTTATTGACAAACGATAAACGGTGAAATAGAGTTGCCACGTAAATCAGCCATGAGGACTAACTATGAAACGAGGCTCTACAATCTTCCTTCAGGTAGTAATTGCACTTCTCGGCGTAGGCATTTTTGCTTTCCTGCTTTGGGAACCCCAACTCGAAGGCAGGAACGTCCACGCCACGCAATTTGCGATCTACTTCAAGGATCCATTCCTGGCGTATATATACCTGGCCTTCGTCCCCTTTTTCGTCGGTCTTTACCAGGCATTCAAGATATTAGGGTATGCGCGACGAAACGAAATATTTTTCCCGGGTTCGGTGCGAGCTTTGCGGATCATTAAGTACTGCGCATTGACCACGGCGCTCTTTATTGTCGGAGCAGAAGCCTACATTTTTATATTTGTACGCGGCACGGACGATGTTGCCGGCGGAGTTATGATGGGGGCCTTTATTATTGTCGTCTCTGCCATCATCGCCACGGCCGCCGCGGTGTTTGAGCGGATCTTACAAAATGCGGTGGAGATAAAATCTGAGAACGACCTGACTGTCTAAACGAACATGGCAATCATCATTAACATCGACGTCATGTTGGCGAAAAGAAAAATGAGCGTTACCGAGCTCGCCGATAAAGTCGGCATTACGATGGCGAACATCTCCGTGCTAAAGAATGGCAAAGTGAAGGCAATTCGGCTATCAACATTGGACGCGATCTGTAGAGCTTTAGCATGTCAGCCTGGGGATATTTTGGAATACGAGGAGTAGCTTGTTACGAAGAGCGCAGCGTTACTTGATCTTCGGAATTAATATTCCTCGCAAACGTTTTGTGCACGCTCGCGAACTTGTACTCTGACCTGAGCGCTAATCATTTATGACTGGGAGTTGGCGATTTGCTGTGCTTGTCGCTTGAGAATCGCGACGAACTTGTTTGCCCGCACATAGCCAGCGTATTCGGCGCGCTCATCTTCGGTGAGTTCACCTTCGGTTGATTTTTTGAGCGAGTTCCGCGATGCGGGCTTGTAGTTCGGGGTCGGCGCGAAAGCCGATCACAGCATCAGCTTTTTCCGGTAAGACAATCTCCAGCATCCCGCACACCGCGATCAAATGCCAGGCTTTCTGAGGTCGTTGCCATGCGCCGAACTTTGCATGTCAATTTGCAGTTTGGCAATGCTTTCTCAATGTATCGGGACCGGGGGTCCGGCCTTCGATTCTGCGATTCTCGTGTAAGCCGACAGGGTTGGTCTCTCATTTTGATTGAGAATCGCAAAATCGCAGACCTGCCCCCATTTGGTTTTGTTTTTGTCGTTACAGTTCAAAATTCGAGTATCGCTTTCTTATCGTCTTTTGAACGCTGATCGCGCAAGAGTGAGCAATCTGAGCCCCAACATCATAAAAACGATCCATCAGGACTTGCTCCTCGCGGGCGCCGCTCAACAAGAGGGATGTTGGGTGAGCATATTTCGAGGCTATCTTGTACATTGATGCATATCTAAGGTCTCTTCCTATCTCTTTCGCTGCTTGGCTGACCTGAGTAAAACGTCCCTCAAGATTTGTGACCTGCAGCATTGCAGAAGACTCTGTTAGGATTGTTTTTAGATCATCAAACCCTTCGTATGGGGTTTTGTATTTATGAAGATGAACCTTATTATGCGTCTCGATCACTTCCCGAATATCACGTGCCATATCGTCAAAGAATCGTTTGGCGTTTTCTACCGACACAGCGCAGAATTCTACCCAGACATCAAGTTCCGTTAGGTTGCGGAGAACTTGAGCAAGCGAATCCACTCGATTTGCCGAGTAACTCTTATTGAGATCACTCGCATAGAGTCCCACGTACCGAATGAAACCTAGGATTTGAGTTTCCTGCCAAAAGGGAAAGAGCTTGGCGTCTTGGTTTGTTTTCCTAAAAGTTTCTTCCGTCGGTTCAACCCAAGCGAGAATCTTCTGAATCACTTCGGCCGCTGCAATAGCATTCGGCGGTGGTTCAATCGGCAACTCTCTTTTTCTCCATTTTTTTTATATCTGCCGAATCTGCTCTTGCGGGAATTGCGGCTCTGGTTCCTGTTGGGTCAGCGCCAGAGCTTTCTCATAAGAGGACGAGCCTCAGCGGTCAGGCCGAGCCTGCGGTACATATCCGCACGGGCTGAATGCGCCAGGTAATAATTCCAACTCGCGCTGCTCCCTGGTCTGGAAGGTCCGCGAATTTGCGATTCGTTGACAGTATAGTGCGCGGAGCGCACGACAGCATAAAGCCTGGGGCGCAAGCCCCAGGATCCAGACGGTGGTGGCCGGAATGTCCGTATGGGAAGCGGCGAAGGCTTTCAGCCGCAGAAACATTTCACGATTGCGATGGTGACGGTCTTCCATTTCGAAACCTCCACATTCGCGTGCAGCTTGAGGGCGTGCGCGTGCAGTTGAGAGCGTGCGGGCGCAGTTCAACGGCATGCTCCCGGAGCTATTCAAGATACTGGCGAAGGTGGGTGGCGTGCGGATGAAGTTAGACAACATGCAGTTGTCGACGGGGAGATTGTGCGGGTTGGTGGTGCGCGAATGGATGTCGACTAGAAGCACAAGCTTCGTACAAGTTCAACACTACCGCGATGCTCTCGAGTCACGAGCAATCCGGTGTCGAACTACAAAAGCGAGATGGTCAGAATTAGGCCTCGCGGACGCGAAGCATTTATGAGCGGGGTTGAAAGCTGGGACGGGTGAGGTTGAGTGACCGCTTAGGGTTGGTCTGTCTGGACGCTGGCGTCGGTCATTTCGGGCCGGCGCCGGAACATTCCGAAAACGCGACCAAGCAAGCCATTAAGGATGTAGCCAATGACCAGGATTAGCAGGACGTAACGAGAGTAAAGGAATATCAACATCCCCAGGGCAGCGCCCGCGAGAATAATTGTGCGCATGCCCCGTTTGCGAGTGCCGACTGTTTTGAAACTTGAAAACCTCAAAGTGCTAACCATGAGCACGCCCAGCGTTCCCACCATTGCCATCAGCAGCAGCGAATATATTTGGGCGCGCTCCGCTCCGTAGTACACCAGAGGAAGCGGCGCAAAGTGAATAATCGCCGCTATCAATCCACCCGCGACCGGAATCGGCAATCCCACAAAACTCTTCTTGTCGGTCTTCACCAGGCCCTCGGCGAGGACACGCGGTCGCGAAGCCTGCACATTGAAACGAGCGAGACGAAAGCCGCCGCACATCAGATACATGAACGAGAGAAACCACGCCAGGCTATGCAAGCTACTTCCCTCTTGCAGCGTGGCGCCGTATCCCCACACGTAAGCCAAAACCGCGGGAGCCAGGCCGAAGGTAACGACGTCAGCAATTGAATCGAGTTGTACTCCTATCTCCGTGGTGGTTTTGGTAATTCGCGCCAGGCGGCCATCCAACATATCGAAGAGCAGCGCCCAGCCGATGGCTTTGGCGGCGTTGTCAAGATACGTGGAAGCTTGCACGAGATCGGCGGACGTGCCATAACCCACGAACTGAAAACCACGCAGAGCCGCCATCACTGCGTAGAATCCCATCGCAATATTGGCGGCAGTGAAAAGAGACGGAATCAGGTACACGCCCTTGCGCAGCCCGCGCCGTTCTGGGTTTTTAGTTTCCATATCGAATTAGCGGCCGGTCCAAATCACTAGCGTATTTTGCCGATGATTGTGGTGCCGCCCTTCACTCTAGCACCCACAGTCACCAAAACTTCTACGTTCGCAGGGAGTAGTAGATCGGTCCGTGAACTAAACTTTATCAACCCGAATCGCTCACCAAGGGCAACGCGCTCGCCAGCTCTTTTCCAGCAAATAATCCGGCGAGCCAGGATGCCGGCTATTTGTTTACAGACTACTGTGATCTGTTCGCCTTCGATCGTCAACGCGTTCTGTTCGTTCACCACGCTCGCGTTTTCATCAGTCGCCATTAGAAACTTGCCGCGCGTGTAGGAAACATCGGTGATCTTCCCGGCGATAGGCGCGCGATTAATATGGACGTCAAGCGGCGATAAGAAAATACTAACCACGGTCGCAGAAGAGTCGCCCGCCTCCCCGACCGGCTTTACTCGAGTGACGCGCCCGTCAGCCGGCGATACAACCAAGGTCGGATCAGTTGGAGGCTGCCTGCTTGGGTCGCGAAAGAAGAACGCCATGAAGGCCGCCAGGAAAACGAACACCAGGGCCACCGGCCAGAAACCCAAAACTATCAGCAGAGCGGCGATCGCCCCGGGTACCAACACATAAACAATTCCTTCGCGAACTATTGTGACTCCTTACTTCCAGCAGACCGATGAAAGATTTGGCGCTCCGCTGCGCGCTGCTATTAAGAACCTGGGCTTGCAAGAAAGGGGACGTGTCACACCTCCACGTCCCCTACAACCTAAACCGATTCGGGAGAAACAGGGTCTCCCGGAAAATTAATGACTTACGCTTTGATTTTTCTGGTGTTGCATTATTAGCGCGTACATCTGATCTTTAAGTGCTAATTTCTTTTTCTTGAGTGTAGTCTCTTCCAGTTGTTCTTCGTCGCTCGGATAAGCCAGGGCAGTCAGTTCAGTTAAGCGTTCTTCGTATCGAGTATGTTCGCGGGCTAGTTCTCGGAATTCAGGATCTCGATTCATCAGCTCTTCCTTAAGCATATCCGCAGTTGTAATGTCCATTTCGTGCATGTCTCCTTTCAGACGATGGGACTGGCAAGATTGGTTTTGAGGAGGCGCGTGAAAACCTCCTGGGAATGTTGGGACACGAAAAAATGGTAGCCCAATTGCAGCAATCGATCAAGCCTCTCGCTCCAGTTGAACGATCATAACCAACGCGTCTTCGACCGGTTCTGAGTAATACCGGCCACGCCTGGCTGTAACACGAAAACCACATTCTTCATAAAGTGCAAGCGCGGCTGCATTTCCGGCCCGCAGCTCGAGAAATGCACACGGAACGGCCGAGCGCTTCCCTTCTGTCAGGATGCGATCTAACAATGCTCGCCCGATCCCCGATCGGCGGTAGGGCTCTCGCACTGCCACGTTATTTATGTGCAATTCGTCTGCGCCCATGCGCGCGACAATGTATCCTGCTACCCGGTGGCGACGTCGTTTTTGTTCTTCGTTAGGTAGCCGCGCGACCAGCATCAAATGCCGGTTGTTACCCTGCAACTCCGCATAGTAGGCTGCCCAACCCCAACGGCTCAATCCCGAGCTTTCCTCAATCTCGACCACTTCCAGAAGATCGTGCTCCGTCATGAGGCTGATCGAAATGTCCTGGCCCGTCGCTGGAATGGCCCGTTCGGTTATTGACATTTTTGGTTCAATTCCGCGTCCGAAGGTCGCACGTAGATCGCCTTGAGCGAGTGCGGCGATTGTATCGCGTTGGCTTGGAAAAGGAGTAGGGCCATAGCGCTAACGTGCTTCGCGAGATTTGCCTCCGGCGCAGACAGCTCCCAGGTATCTCTAGTGGCAGGAAGCTGCTCCCGGCTTAGATCCGCAACGAACGCAATTCCCTGCTCCCGCGCAAAACTCTCAATCAGCTCGCGTTGGACCTGCGCACCGTTTCCCGCCCACTTGAGATTTCGATTTCCACCGTATCGCGCGATCAAATTTGCCGGCGATAGGTGAGCAGCGGCGTCCAACTCAGTAACAACGCCGTCCTCAGAAACGGAGAACATTTGCGCAAACAGTTCACCACGACCGGCAGGCAAGAGCGCTACAGTCGCGGGTGACGCTCCAACAGCATGTGCAACTGCGAGGAGTGTCGGGACACCAACAGCTGGCCGGCCTAAGGATGTTGCCAGAGCTTTCAAAGTCGCAATACCAATTCTCAACCCGGTAAAACTACCCGGACCTGAGGCACAGGCGAACAAATCCACTTCAGCCAGCTTAACGCCCGCCTCAGCCAAACAGTCGTTGATGTCCTGCAAGAGAGTCGCCGATTGAGAAACTGCCGGATCGCCGATCCGAGTCGCTAACTCTACAGCTCCAAATCCCAGCCAGACACTGCCGCCCATGGTAGCGGTTTCTAAACTGAGAATAAGGGGAGCGCTCATTGAAATGTAGGACCGGCATTCCTGCCTGTCCTTCTGCGATTCAGACTTCTGATGAGTAAATAAGGACAGACAGGGAATGTCTGTCCTAAGCGGGTCAGTGTTCTGAAAGCCCATGCGGCGTGCCAACCAGAAGCCGGCCGAGACGAGAAAGGCAGTTTGCCATCTGATATGGAAGTCGCGGTAAATTGTTGAATTCACCGTTGACGCTAATCGTCGCGATGATCGGGTTTGGCCATCGTTGACGCAATCCGGCGAAAAGGTTCGAAGGATGACGGAAAAGATCTGTCATCGGAATCGGGTGACTCATCGGCGGCTGATGGATCGCAAACGGTCTATGCCATTGTCGCAGCACGTTGTCGATTAACCATGCGGGAGGTTCGGTATTCAGTTTGGACGGCAGCCGCTCCGTGTTAACCGCTAGCAATCGTTTGGCGAGGCCAATTGCACAAGTGATCCAGTTTGTGCGCGTGTAGGTCCGTCCCAAACAAAGATTCCATTCGAACGTCGCCGGCAGCGACTCGATCGTTACCCCGACATCACACAACCACAAAGGTCGCCACGCTCCGTGCTTCAACAGGTGAATGCACGTTAATGCGAGCTGGTCTTCGGCACCAAGTATGCGAATCTGCTCTTCTCCAAGGTTAACCGTTCGCGACCGCTCGAAAACTTGGTCAAGGGTTCTGTCGTCAATTTCAGAAAAGTGTTTGTGCAGATCAACCCAGCAATCGCTCGCCTCGGGATCGCTCAAGATCTCTTCCGCCAATTTGAACTGTTCCGGTCGCACGCAGATATCCATGTCTCCGTAAGGTCTAAGAGCTCGCGAGCTATACATCCCCGCGGTCGCCCAACCTTTGGCCAACACGCCTTCGACCTTCGCCTGGCGAAACAACCGAAAGATTGTTTCGACGTTGCGTTCGTGAATCTCTGACTGCAACGATTGCAGGCGATATGCTTGGTGAAGCAATTCTGCAGAGGCGGTGGTTTGCAGTGGAGTTCCCTTGAGGCGACGCCAGCCGAGGGCGGCCGTACCGGAGTCGTAGAGCAACGGCGTTACCGCATCCAACTCCTGCTCTGTCATTTTCAGGGTTGGAAGATCGGAACCACGCCACGATCCGGCAAGCACCTGAGCTACTAAGGCGCCTTTGTACAGCGTGTTTTTAGATTTCATTGAGCGACTAAGGGCGTGGTCTTTCGCTAACGCTGCCGGTTCGAACGACTTTCGACTCTTCTGAGCAACGCATCAATAAGGTCGCTAGCGTTACCTCTGACGCCCTTCAGGACATCGGCTTGCGCTGCCACGCGCTGCAAGGTAGCGAGCGCTCGTTCGGGACTACGCCGGGCGGAGACGGTATTGAATAGCATTTCCAGCACCCCTCGTCCGGCAGTGAGCTTGCGCGGGCGCCAGCGCGCACCATTCTTAAACTGAGTCATCAAGACCAGTCGGACCGGAAGAGGCTTGATTCCAGATTGGCCACCGAGTTCGGCAACCGTAATCTTGGTTTGCGCGAATTTGCCTTCTTCACGAAGTTCAAGTGGTTTGGAAAAAGGATGGACGCGACCGCGCGAATCGAGGACTGCATATTCGTCTGAATAGTAGGTCGCGCCGGCGCGAACGAGTTCAGCAACCAACGTAGATTTGCCACTGTAACTGCGTCCGGGTATTACGATCGCCTGGCCCTTCCAACCAACCACGCCCGCGTGAACAAACACTCGATGAGTTGCCAGCTCGGCGACGAAGAGCCTCAGATCGGATTCCAGCGTCTCAAACATGCTGCCCAAATCGGAGGTACGCGCGAGCCGAACATCGTCGCCGTAAAGTTGATTTAGTTTTCTTCCCCTGGCACTCGAGTTCTTGTTGCCAATCATTATGGAATAGACACGATCGACCACCGGAGATGCGACTCTTTCCCATTCTGCCGGCAGATGTTCACACGCAGAAGCGAGCGCGGCCGCATTGTTTGAGCGAATCCCGACGCGCACTCCGTAAGACCGCAGTGAAAAGCCCACGACCCAGTCCAGATCATCAACCTCTTTCATCAGGTTGGAAGCGGCCTTAAGCCTGGGCAAACTTGCTTTCGTCATTTGATTCCGGGGGAACAGCTTAACTAGCGATAAAAACGATGCGCGGCTTGTAGACGACTATTTCAATTCCTGAACGGAGAAGCTATCGAGAAAAATCGATCCAAAGATTGGGCAAGGTTGCGTACTACAGTTTTCCCTCTGCAGACTCAACACTACGGCGCCGGTCGTCGGCGTTGTGGCGAATGCAAAACTGAAAGTCTGCCAATTCGTAGTGCCCTTCGCGAGCGGTTGAGATTGGCCCAAACGCTTTCCTTCTCCTGCACTGTCACTGATGACGACAACTGGAAGACCACCAGTAACTACCTCCTGGGATCGGCTGGCGAAGTTGATCTGATAGCGTTTGGAAGGTTGCAGCAGCAGCAGTTGGGTCACGTTTAGATTTGAGTTGCCGTTAAATTCGATCCGCAAGTTTTTCGCACCGCTGTGAGGCTGGGTAGTGTCCTGTTCGATGGTCGCAGCTTGCACGTCACGAGAAACTCTCCAACCGAAACCAGTTTCACCAAACGATAAGGTCCCCTCGAAACCACCATCGTAAATTGAAGGCTCGACATTGCCGCGCGCGGCCGCGCCATTCCAAACAATGTATGCTTCTTTGAAAGCGCTTTTGCTCAACAACTGATCTACCAGCTCGCGCCTAACGGCGTCTGGAACACGGGTAACAGCGCCAAGTTGTTCGAGAGCCTCGGTCCCCTTCCCTTGCCGAGCCAGGAGCTTTGCGAATGCTATGCGCGTTTGATCGTCCTTAACTGTGATCAGCTGTTCAGTCTGCTTAACATCGCCTCTGCTGATTGCCCAGGCAAGGTCGATCAAGTTAGGAACAAAAGCGGGATTGCTTTGCGCAGCCTGATTTAAATCGTTGAAAGCAGTCTCATACTGACCGCTTCTCAGGTAAACATTTCCCCGATTCCAGCGAGGCTGCGCGTAATAGGGCGCCCGCTTGATTGACTCATCGAAAGCCTTCAATGCGCCGGACGGGTTGCCGATCTGATCGCGCAGAAGACCGAGCTCTGACCAAAGCACGTAATCGGCTGGGCGCAGGGCTACTGCTCGCTCGAGTTCAATCACGGCCTGATCCGGTGCACCGGAGATGCTCAATACTGCGGCACTTGCCAAATGAGGCTCGGCATCGTTAGGACTTAGTTGGCTAGCTTTCTGCGCCGCCGCGGCATTACCAACCGTCAGCGAATAGGTAACCAGCAAACGTGATACGCCGAACGCTACCGCGGAGCGGATGGCAAGCAGGCAACTCGCAATCGCTAAGACGACAAGGAGCAATCGCAGGTAGCGGTTTGCAAACAAAGTGGGACGGTTGGGCTTCAAGATCGGATGGATGGGCAGGACGGATGGCGACTCAAAGAAAAACGTGCCAGCTCCTTTCGGAGGGCACGTTCTTCTGAGTCAAACTAAGTTCAGCGATTTAGTGCGGGCTGGGGTTTCCACCGCCGCCATGAAATGCCCAAATCAAACCGGCAGCTAAGGCGCCACCGCCAGCGATAATTGCGACCAGGGCAGCAGTGCCGAGTCCTTCACCACCAGCGCCACCCGCGGCGGCGGCTGCCTGACCAATTGGATTGAGACCGCCATTCAGATAGCAGAAGCCCATTCCTTTGCGGTTGCTGTTGGTCTTCTCGGAAGCGCCTTCAGCTGTGTACATCTCGCCGCTGCCAGGGCCGCTCTTCTTAATCACAACACAGCCTCTCAGGACTTTAACGCGAACATTGCCGGCGTCGTCAAAATCGAGTTGGATGGACGAGTTCGGCTGCAGTTCAACTGTGCCGAGCGCGCCCAAATCAATAGTCGCGCTAACCGCCGCTGGAGTCTCAATCGTCGCGCCCGTAAGCAGGCTCGCACCGCTCGCGGCGCTTGCGTTATTAACTGTGATCGGCTGATTGCCGGTAGTCGTCAGCCTCGCAATGAATTGTTGTGGCACAACCGCCGGTGCCGTCGCCGGGGCCGCAAAGCTCAATTGGATACATACCTGGACGAGAGCGAAAGCTAGGAACGTAGCCGTTGCTCTGGAGGCATTTCGACGTTGTTTGGTCATATTTTTCCTGTCCCTTCAAAGATTAACGCGTAGAAATTTGAGATTTGGAGCCCTTAGCGGCTCGGAGTTTACTTTGCTTCAGCAAGAAGGTCAATGCTTTTTCTGTCAAAGTCAGGCTTTTTGGAAGAAAATTATTGTGAACTTTCACCGCTGAAGTGCTGCTGGCTCGTTAGTTTTGTTTTAGAAAGGCCGAGGCAAACTTTTCTGCCAGGGCTGGATCGATAGTTTTTAGAATCTTGTATTCCTCGAGCACACCTTTTTTATCACCCAACGCCACGTAAGCAACGGCAAGATTAAAGTGTGCCTCAGCGAAATTCTTTCTCAGTGCGATAGCAGCTTTGAATGAATTTGCCGCCTCCTGATTGCGCTTCGCTCGATAGTAAACCTTGCCGAGATTGTTATGCGTGTCCGCGTTCGGTTTGAGCGCGAGTGCTTTCTTGTAAGCCTCAATCGCCTGATCAGGCTGCTGCGCCTGGTAGAGGGCTGAGCCGAGACTATTGTAAGCGTCAGCAAAATCAGGCTTCAGACTAGCTGCTTTTTGTAACGCCGCCACCGCATCGGCAAACTGCCCGCGGTTGTAATAGGCGGTTCCGAGATTGTAGTGCGCTTCAGGAAAGTCTGGTTTCAAACTCGTTGCGCGCTTGAGCGTCTCGATTGCTTCCGGATAACTTCCCAGCTTGTTGTAAACCGCACCCAGATTGTTCAACGCCTTCGCGTAATCGGGTTTGAGACGAATTGCTTCCTTGTAAGCGACGATGGCTTTTTGATAATACGCGGGAGCCGCAGCCTGATCACTTGTCTCCGCGATCTTCTGATAAGCGTAACCAAGATTGTTATGCGACACCGGGTTGTCTGGTTTAAGTCGAATGGCTTCCTGTAGTTCGATCACGGCCGGATTGTATTCGTTGAGCGCTATCAACAAACTGCCGAGATTGGTATGCGCCTCGGCGTAGTCTGGCTTGAGCCGAATCGCCTCTCGATAGGCGGTGGTAGCCTCAGCATACCTGGCTGACATGTAATAAGCATTGCCGAGATTGTACTGAGCGTCTGCGAAATTCGGCCGGGCACTGGCGGCTTTAAGAAACGTTTCAAGCGCCTTGGCATATTGTTCGGTGATGTAATAGGTGGCGCCTAAGTTGTTGAGCGCATCAGCGTCTCCAGGTTTGAGCTTGATGGAATTGGTAAACGCGGCGATCGCTTCTGGATAGCGGCCGGCTTTGTAAAGACTGGCCCCAAGATTATTGAAAGCCACCGCATCATCGCCTTTGATCTTGACCGTCTTCTGCATCGCATCGATCGATTGCGATAGCATTCCGAGCTTGTCGTAAGCAAAGCCCAGGTTACTAAAGGCGACCGCATTGTCGGGTTGAATACGAACTGCCTGCTCGTATGCCTTAGCAGCTTCGGCGTAACGATTCAGACTCAGGTAACTGTCGCCCAAAGCGTTGTAAGCCTCTCCCCAATCCGGTTTGACCCGGACGGCATCCTTGAATGCATCAACAGCGGCGTCGTGGTTTTCGATCGAGCTATAGGCAATTCCCAGGTTGAAAAACGCATCAGCATCATTGGGTTTGAGCGTTAGCGATTTCTTGAACGCCTCAGCAGCCTCAGTGTTTTTGCCACTGCTGAAATAAGCGGCGCCCAGGTTGTTGTAAATAACCGGATCCTTCGGTGTGAATTTGAGCGCACCTAAATAGGCTTCAATGGCTTTCGGAAAATCGCCCAGGTCGTAGTAGGTGTTTCCCTGGTTCTTGAACGCCTCGCCCTTGTCAGCGTCTGAAAGTTTTGGTTCTGTTAGCGTCTCGCCGGGTTTCGGTCGAGGGCGGCGGTGGTCGGGGGTGTTTCTCGCAACCTCAGTCGGCTTGACAGCTGGTTTCGGCGAACGCTTCACGACCAGCATGGCAGCGCCGCCAACCATGTCCTTTACGCGTTGAGGACGCTTAAAAACGATTGCCGCGCCGCCCATGATGTCCTGTCCCTGAAAGGCGCTGGCACCACCGGAGACGCCTTGGGGCACCAACGCGCTCACCATTGCGGCGCCGAGCGAAATCGCCAACATGCTAGCGATGACGCGTCTGAAATGGAGGACCTTAGTCATATTGTTTTGCTGGCTCGTTTCCCCAGTGCGGCTTGGACGTGGCTATAACAATTAAGGTTGTAAACACCAGGGCGTTCACGATTGTGTGTAGACCAAAATCCACCAGACTATGGACCGCGACGCCGGCAATGCCAATAGCCGCGCCGAAACATGCAGCGCGTCGAAAGCGATTCGGAGCTGACAAATTTTCACGCGTGCGCTTAAAGACGACGGCCGCAAACCAAAGCGCCAAGGCAAACCCAACGACGCCGCCGCTAGCCAGCAGTTCGAGATAATCGTTGTGGGCCTCTTGTGGGGTCATCGTTCCTGACGCATCGTGGAAGGCCGGGATGGCTGCCCAGTAGCCGCCCATGCCGACACCCAAAACCGGGTGGGTCTTAAACATTTGCCAAGTTGCTTTCCAGATATCGTTTCTGCTGACGCCCCAACGCAAGCCGGTAGTATCGGCTGCAAGTTCGTTGCGCGATTGCTCGATTCTCGTCGCTAATTGATCTCCGCCGAGCCACAGAGTCCCCAAAACAATTCCGCCGATCAGCGTTAGCACTAATGCGACCCGGATGGGCAATGAACGAGTTAACTGAACGATCCTTGCGGGCGGTCCATCTGGGACGTCTCTCCGTCTGACAAAACTGAAAAGAAAGGCGGCAGCAACTAACTGCACCAACATCGCTATCAAACCGCCACGGGATCCGCTTAGTACCAGTCCGGTCCAAATTGGCAGCAGAGCAGCAAAATAAAGCAGACCTCGATCACGTTTTACTCCGTGGCCGAGAATCAGGCCCAGGATCAATCCCAGGCTCATCTCCATCAGATAAGGGAAATGGTTCCTATTGATGAATTGACCATAACCAGTCCAGGGGAAGAGCAACGGCAAGCCGAATCCTTCGTGACCCGTTTGCGTGGTTTGGCGCAAAATACCGAAAAGAGCACTGGCCACGGCTACGCCTATTACGACATCGATCACTATGCGAAGTCGTTTTTCGCTGGCAGCGTAGCGAGCAAGCATGATTCCGGAAAGTGTTAGCGCCAGTAACAAGAGCGCGAAGAATCTGGTCTGATAGGGATCACTACTAATCGCGTTCCAGGGCGGATAACTAATTCCTGCGGGGGTGTCGTTTCGGTTTCCGAATGGCACTGTTTGCAAAAATGAAAAAAGGGCGAGAGCTGCCGCCGGAAGTATCAATGGCCAACTATCTGCAAACCACGACTGGCTGATAGTCCCTTCCACCAACCAGAGAATCGCAAGCGCGAAGACGATAGCCACGAACGCAGCAATCCACCAGGGTTGTGAGGTCCCGTAAGGTATGGCGGTTAGGACGATCTGGCACAGCAGGACGACATAGATTGTTGTCCCGAGAATTCTCGCGACTCGTACACTGACTGCAGGCCGATCTGCGGCTGCAACGATCCCGACTTCAAACGAAGCTGACCGTGCCATTAACCAGCAATCTTTCCGGCAGTCAAACTCAACTGCACTTTGGTAGCGCTGGTCCGCTCTGCAAACGAACAGACGACACGTTCCGCGGCTTGCGAGAGCTCGACCCGTAGGAATCCCGACAGGTAGTTCATATCGAGAAGCAAAGGCGGACTGTTCAGTGGACGATAGAGATTCATCCAACCCCAGTCGCCTCTCTCGGTGGCCAGCGGGAGCCGGAAACACCAGTAACGACTCGATCCGATCACGTCGTCATCCCCGACGCCTTCGCGCTTCCAGCACCAGACGATTCTGCCGTTAACCAACTCGAGGGGCCGCATGCTTCGGCGCTCGGCCTCCGCAAACGCCCGCTCAGTTGCTTCTGCCAAGCCCGGTTGACCAAGTTGCAACCTGGCGTAAGCGAATTCTTCAAACTCAAGCATCTGGGTGACGGCATCAAGAAGGCTGTCGATGGTAGTTGACTTCGAAAGCGCCAAACCAGCGCGGCGTACCCGGATGTTGTTAGCAAGCCGCATGCGTCGATCACCGACGGTGCGCTTCACGCCGGCTCGCAGTTCATCCATTTCGTGATAACGCAATTGCCCGACGGCGATAATTACCGCTACGGATACGACAAACAGTACGAACCCTGTCAGTGGCGAAGACGTCTTTAGCGAGATCGCCGCTAAAAGTCCAAAGACGGCACAAACCGCGTAGAGTATTAACACCACGCGACGCTGCGACCAGCCTCGAGCCAACAGCATGTGATGAATGTGTTCACCATCGCCCTGAAATACTGGTCGTCCACTCACAATTCTTCGCGCCATGGTGACGCCCGTGTCTACCACTGGTAACCCAAAGGCGAGGATTGGAGTGATCACTGCAACCGCGGTCGTTGCCTTTTGTACGCCGACGACTGACAGAGCAGCCAGCAGAAAGCCTATAAAGAGGGCGCCCGAGTCGCCCAGAAATATTGACGCCGGATTAAAGTTGTAGCGAAGAAAGCCCGCCAGGGCGCCGCAAAGCACCAGGGTGACGACAATAGAAAACGGATTCACACTCACCAGCGAGATCACCAGGATGACGATCGATGAAAATAGTGCCGCACCGGACGCAAGCCCATCCATTCCGTCAATGAGATTGAAGGCGTTGGCGATCCCCACGAGCCAGAACACTGTAATCATGAACCCGACGATTGGGTGCAGATGAATAGACCCGAAGAAGGGTATAGGCAGCGTTTCTATTCTTCCGCCCATTGCATAAAACAGCGCTGCAATGACACCGAGCGCGAGAAACTTTACTAACGCATTTGTTCCTCGTAAGTCGTCGTACACGCCGAGTATCAGCACCAGCGTGGCAGGCACTAACACTATCAAAAAATCGGGGCCGAACGTCCGTAGCGATTGCGTCAAATTGTTGTTGATGAGTGTTAGCGAAGACAGCGCAATCAGACATGAGAGATAAATCGCGACGCCACCCAATCGCGGCACCCCCTTGCTGTGCATTCTCCGACCGTCCAAAGGAATGTCCAGCAACTTGTATCGCCTGCATAACCGGCCAATCAGCGGCGTAAGGGTCAGCGATGCGAACGTTGCGACAAGAAACAAAACGAAGAATGTTTTCAAGACTTTACCTCTCTAGTTGGGCGTTAACTAGCTACCTCACGAAATCAACCAGTCACCGATGTATAGCTGGTCTGCTTAGGCGGACTGGAAAAGTTATTTTCCAACTCAACCTCACACTCGAGTATTTTCACTAGCCGCGGCAATAAGGTCGCGCGCGAAAATGTTGCCGCAATCTCGGGACACTCGCTTCGAGCTCTATTCTGATCATGTCGGACTTCCGTTTGAATGCAGTCGACCACGCCCTCAACATCGCCGTGCGTGGTCAGATATGCGCGGTAGTCTTCGCCCTGCATTTGTGCGGCGAGATCACTGACGTGGTTTTCTTCGGGGCCGATATAAAGAAAGGGACTGCCAATAGTCAAAATGTTGTAAATCTTGCTTGGGTGTACGATTCCCACAAACTCATTCCCCATGACAACGACATGCAGGTCCGCCGCTGAAAGCGTTGCCGACAACATCTCAAAATCCTGGTAAGGAAGACAGCAAACGTTTGCTAGCTCATGCTGGGCTGCAAACTGTTTTACCTTCACTTGTTCACTCCCGCCACCCACAAAACAGAACACAATTTCCTGACGATTCGCGAGGCTTCGCGCCGCTTCCATCAATGTATCGAGCGGATGACAGGGACTATGGTTCCCCGCATACATCACTACAAACTTTCCTTCCAGATTGTGTTGCCGGCGAAATGCTGCACGCCCTTGTAAATCAAATCTGACGTCGTCATCGTGGGCCCATGGAGGTAAAACAACGACCTGCTGCTCGGGCACGCCTTTCTCAACGATGCGACGTTTCATGAAATGATCTAGCGCAACAACTCTTTCGGCATTGACCAAACTGTAACGCAACAAACGGCCGAGAAACTTCGTCGTCAATGAATCGGCTTTAAGCCAACCTGCCGCGATAGCTTCGTCAGGATTTAAATCCATTACCCAGGAAAAAAACTTCCCGCCCTTTAGTCGTACGAATGCCGCGCCAAGAAGCGACACCAACGGAGGTGAAGTCAGAGCTACAACTATGTCAAAACGAGGACTGAGCAATAGCCTAAAAGAACAGTTCGCCACATAGCTCGCAAAGTTTGCGACTCGATACCAACGCTTTTGCTTTCCCAGCGCCAACGATGAAATGCGGATGATCTTAATTCCGTTCCAGGTCTCACGAGGCGCAAAGCGTCGCGAGGGATCGTCGTAACCACGATCGCTTGTGATAACCGTAACGCTGTGCCCTTCCTTCGTCAGTCCAACCGCCAGATCAGTCAGCTGCTGCGCGGTGGCCATCACGTCGGGGTAGAAACACTGGTTTAGTAAGAGGACCTTCATGCTGGCTTAAGAATCAAGAGATTTTCCATGTTGCATTTCACATTTTTCATTTGTCATTGGAGCCAGCAATCAGCAATCAGCAGTCAGTAAATCAGCTGAACAAGGAAATCTGGCATCGCTCCGTTTCCGTATGCTGAACTGCGTTCCGCTGATTGCTCATTGCTGGCTCCAATAACAAATGAAAAATGATCCGCTCAACGCTCGCCTGCGGCGTGCTGACTGCTGACTGCTGACTGCTGATTACTCTTCGCTCGTTCCCGAAAATAAGCAACCGTCTTCTGCAGTCCTTCATTCAACGGAATTGTCGGATTCCAACTGAGCAGCTTTTGCGCGCGGGAGATGTCCGGCTTACGTTGCTTGGGATCGTCCTGGGGCAACGGCAGATACGTTACGCCTGAATTTGAACCGCAAATCTTCACAACCTCTTCGGCCAGCTGTTTGATAGTGAACTCGCCGGGATTACCCAGGTTAATCGGTTCATGCGCATCATCCACATTCATCAGCTTAATCAACGCCTCAACCAGATCGTCGACGTAACAAAACGAACGCGTCTGGCCTCCTCCCCCGTAAAGCGTGAGCGGCTCGCCTCGCAATGCTTGCACGATGAAATTCGAGACCACGCGGCCATCATCTTCCAGCATGCGCGGCCCGTAGGTGTTGAAAATTCGCGCTATCCGCGTATCCACCCGATTCTGGCGGTGATAATCCATCATCAAAGTTTCGGCGATGCGCTTGCCTTCGTCGTAGCAGGACCGCAAACCGATCGGATTTACGTTGCCCCAATACTCTTCCGGTTGCGGATGCACGAGCGGATCGCCGTAGACCTCGGATGTCGATGCCTGCAAAATCCGCGCGTGCACGCGTTTCGCCAGGCCCAACATGTTTATCATTCCCATCACACTGGTCTTGACTGTCTTCACCGGATTGTACTGGTAGTGAATCGGCGACGCGGGACAGGCGAGGTTGTAAATCTGATCCACTTCCAGAAGGATCGGCTCAATCACGTCGTGGCGAATTAATTCAAAATGACGATCGTCCAGCAAGGCCAAGATGTTCCCGCGCCTGCCAGTGAAAAAGTTGTCGAGACACAGTACGTCGTGCCCATCTGCCAGCAAGCGTTCACAAAGATGTGAACCGATGAAGCCGGCGCCGCCGGTGACTAGGATTCGCATAGATTTTCGGTTTCGAGTTGTCGTGCGCTCCGTCCCGTTAAGGTTCGGAGCGAAAAATACTGAAAGAGGAGAAATCAATACGAATCACCTCAAGGTCGGGAAGGGTGGCTTGCCCCCGCTCAGGTCGAGTGCCTTTCAAGACGGGCGGGGGCAAGCCGCCCTTCCTAACCTTGAGACTACGCGGCTTGAATTGACTCACGTCGGACGACGTTATTACCAACATACAAAACATCCATTCGCGTTTTTAGGAAGCAGTCGATCGCGTGTCGCGGCGTGCAAACGACCGGCTCGTTTTCATTGAACGACGTATTCAGAACCACCGGCACGCCAGTCAACTCATTGAAATCGGAAATCAGTTGGTAGTAGCGCGCATTGACTTCGCGCGAAACCGTCTGCAAGCGCCCGGAGCCGTCAACGTGTGTCACCGCCGGAATCTCGGCGCGGCGCTCTTCTCTCACCTGGTAAACCATCAGCATCGTCGGCGCTGGATGACTCTGCTCGAAGTAGTCCGCAGTGCGTTCTTCGAGTATTGACGGAGCAAAGGGACGAAACGGCTCACGCTTCTTTATGCGGTCGTTCAGAATGTCTTTCATGTTCGCGCGACGCGGATCGACTACGATGGAGCGATTGCCCAACGCGCGCGGCCCAAACTCCATTCGTCCCTGGAACCAGCCAACAACAAGTCCGTCGGCGATATCCTGCGCGGCGCGTTTAGTTACCTCATCATCAGTCAAACTTTCAAAAGCGAGGTTGCTAGCCGCCAACTCTCTTCGAATCTCTTCATTATTAAACTCCGGCCCGGTGTAGGCGCCTAACATCACCTCGCCGCGCCCGCCCTTGAGAATGCCGTTATGGATCTCATAACAAACTCCCAACGCGGTGCCGCTGTCGCCGGCAGCCGGTTGCACATACACGCGACGGAACGGCGTGTTGAGCAGAATCTTGCCGTTCATCACGGAGTTGTAAGCGACGCCGCCTGACAGCCCCAGATCAGTTAATCCCGTTTCTGCCTGTAGGTGATTCAAAACATGAAAGCCGACTTCCTCAAGACGCAGTTGCAAGCTCGCGGCAATATCCTGCTCGCGATCCGTTAAGGCTGCCCCACGCTCGCGGGCCGGTCCGAACGTTTGCGCAAACTCATCGGAAAAAATGCGACCGATAACTGGCGATCCCTGGTCCCAGGTCATGTCGACACCTTCGGCATGGTGACGGAAGTAATCGAGATTCAAACGAAACTGGCCGCGTTCTTCCGTGCGAATGATGTCGCGAAACTCTTCGATGAAACGCGGCTTACCATAGGGCGCAAGGCCCATCACCTTGCCTTCATCACCGTAATGCGGAAAGCCGATGAACTGAGTCGTGGCGGTATAGACGATCCCGGTCGAATGTGGATACTCAACCTGGTCAAGCACCTGGATCGAGTTCCCTTCTCCGACTGCCCACATCGTTGAGATGAAGTCTCCGAAGCCATCGATCGACAAAAGCGCGGCGCGTTCGAACGGTGAAACGTAGAACGAGCTGGCGAGGTGGGCGCGGTGATGTTCGATATTATGAAACTGCGCGCGCAAACTGCTTTTCGCAACGCCCAGCGCCAGCGCCAGATCGTCCTTCAGATCGCGCACCTTCGCCGCGTTGCTTAAACGATCCTTTACCTGAGCAAATATACCGGGGCCACGCTTCCCACCATTCTTTCCATTCCCTTGCCCACCGTTACTGCTAACTTCCCCTCTCCCCTTTTCCCTTTTCCCCTCTTCCCCATTTTCGATGGTCGCAGTCGCCGTCTGCCCACTGCCCACTGCCCACTGCCCACCGCGTTTCGCCGCCCGCGACGCAGCAAACAGAATCTTCTTGTGCAAGTGTGCCGAAGGGTCGCGAGAGATGCCGATGTGCTCAACATCTTCGATGCCAATGCCCGCGGTTCGGAGACAATAGCGCACTGCTTCCGAAGGAAATCCGGCGCAGTGTTTGACACGATTGAAGCGTTCTTCCTCAACGGCTGCGACGATCTTGCCGTCTTTGATTAAAGCCGCGGCAGCGTCACCGTGATATGCGTTGATACCTAAGATGAACATAGTTTAGAGTTTCGCCTTGGAAAGAAATGACTAGCCGCGGATTCACGCGGATTACGTGAGACTATTAGGCACTTTCTTTTGATGTCATCGCTTTTTTCAGATTCGCGTGATCCGCGTTAATCCGCAGTTAGTCCAAATGTTTTTTGGTCCACTCATTCAAAACGTACAGACTCCACGGCCGCGACCACGTCGTCTTGCCATGCAAATAGCTTTGCCAGATCTCCTGAGCAATCCCGCCGTTCAAAGTTTCCGCCAACGTCGGCGATAATTCCGACAAGCCGTTCTCAACCTTCTGTTTCAATGGTCCGCGCAGCCACGTCTCCCACGGAAATGTGAACCCCCGCTTCGTCTGGTGAACGATCTCCGGCGGCAAAAGATCCTCCAGGGCAGCAACCAACAACGCTTTCGGCGTTCCCTTGTTGAGTTTCACTTCCTGCGGCAGATGCGTAACAAACTCCACCAGCTGGTGATCGAGAAACGGAACGCGCACCTCAAGCGAGTGTGCCATGCTCATCGAGTCGGCATCGCGTAGCAACGTGTTCACTAGATACGACTGCAACTCAAGGTAAGACACTGCGCCAAATGAGTCCAACTGCCGGGCCTGCAAGGCACTTCCGGCAAGCCAATCCCACCAGAGCGAGCGGCGACCATCGGGCACCGTCCCATTCATGAGTTCCGAAACCTGAGGCGGGGTAAAGAGCAAGCGGCTAAAATAGTAAGGATCCGGCAGCGAATCTGAAGCTTGCCAAATGGCGGCAATCTTGCGCGCGGCATCACCCGGCATGAAACGCCCGCCGGCTTCAGCCATCGCTACGGACATCGCAGTTTTCAAGCCAGCGGGCACATGATTCCCCGCTCTTGCCAGGCGCTGATACTGCGGCGTCCGCCGGAAAGTGCTGTAACCTCCAAACACTTCGTCGCCACCCAATCCGGAGAGCGCCACTTTGAGGCCCGCCTGCCGCGCAGCTGCGGAAACAAAATAAGTATTGATGCCGTCAATCGTCGGTAGATCCAACGCCTCAATCGCTTGTCCCAAACGCGACAGCATTTCGTCACCGCTCAACATCACTTCCTGATGCGTCGTACCCAAACGCTTCGCAGTTCGTCTCGCGATGATTGCTTCGCTGAACTCGTCCTCGGGAAAATCGACTGTGAAAGTATGGACGCCCGAGACTTCGCGGCTGGCCAATGCCGCGAGTGCAGTTGAGTCGATACCACTACTCAGAAACACGCCCACGGGGACATCAGCAATCAAATGACTTCGCACGCTCTGCTCCAACAAGCTGCGTACTTGCTTCGCCGCACTTCTGATTTCGGTTTCTTTTGCGTGCCCATTGCGCGGCCGCTCACAAGCAAGATTCCAATACCTCTCAACACTGATCGAACCCGATTGCGATCCCAACGCTACAGTCAGATGATGCCCGGGCGACAGCGAAACTACTCCCTCGATCAATGTCATCGGTTCGCTGACGGAACCAAACAGCAAATAACTTTCGACCGCCGCACGCGAAAGTTTTCGCGCCACCACACCACTCGCGAGCAACGTACGGACCTCAGAAGCAAAAAGAAGTTTGCTGAATGCTGACTGCTGATTGCTGACTATTGTGTAGTAAAGTGGCTTGATTCCCAGCCGGTCGCGCGCAAGAAACAAAGTACCGCCCGCCTCCTCTGGAGATCGCGTACCTGCTGATTGCTGATTGCTGATTGCTGATCGCTGCCTTCTTCCGTCGTAGACAGCAATCGCAAACATCCCTTCAAATCGCCCGACGCAAGCAGGTCCCCATTCCTGATAGGCATGCGCAACTACTTCGGAATCTGAGCGTGTACGAAAAGTGTGTCCAAGTTCCTTGAGCTGCCGCTGCAATTCCTTGAAGTTATAGATTTCGCCGTTGAGAACCACACCCACAGTTCCGTCTTCATTGAACATGGGTTGATGTCCACCGTCGATATCGATAATGCTCAGGCGGCGAGTCCCAAGCGAGAGCGACCCGTGATCGAAGTACCCTTCATCATCTGGTCCACGATGCAGCATCGTCGGGTTCATCCGCCGAACCAGAGCTGAAGCCTCACCAGCTGAGGTCAAATCGACTACGCCGCAGATTCCGCACATCTTAAGAATTCCTGACTTCCGACTTTGGACTACCGACCGGAAATGCTGGCTGTCCCTCAATGTTCGGCGTGTTTTCGGGAGCCGGTCGCAACTTTTCAAATTCCGAACTATGCCCAACACGATCGCCAATTCCGAGGTCATGCTCGATCAGGTAAAGCGACAGCATTAGTTCCGCCAACGACCGTTGAAACGCGTAATAGACACCCGCCCAACCATCAAGGACTCCGCCGCGAATGATCAGACAGTAAAAAAGCATTGCCGACGGAGCTAATACTCGCCATCGTCTGATGCGATCATTCCAGCTCAGTGTGTCGGGACTCGAGGCGAGCAACTTATCTGCCTCGAGTTTCGTGTAACTCGACTGCGCTGCCAGCCAGCGACCAAGCGGCTTGCGGTCATCATGAAGAATCGCCGCGCGCAGATTCTCCACGCGACCGGCCACAACTACGCGGTGCGTATGCCCATCCTGAACATATGAGGCGTTGTTCTTGCGATAGAGCACCGTTACTGGTGGATAAACACCACAGCGCAGGCGCTTCCCGTTGACGCAGTAAATGAAACTCGATCGATAGCCTGTGATTTCCGGTTGCGGCTTAAGTGTCAGGAGTTCCTCTGAAAACTCATCAGTCAAGACGTAATCTGCGTCCAATCCCAGCACCCACTCCGAGTCTATAGCAGTTTCTCTTAAGCCGAAGTTCCATTGATTTTCGTGGGTATCAAACTGGCGTTGATAGACACGCGCCTGCGGAAACGTTTTGACGATTTCCAAGGTGGCGTCATCGCTGAAACTATCAACGACCACTATGTCGCGCGCCCAACCCAATTGCGACAGGGTGCGCCCAATGTTTGGCGCTTCGTTGTAAGTAAGAATCAGCGGCGTGATGTGTTCTAGTGATTCCCGCATTTGCGACTCAGCAAAACCTACGCACTTAAGCTCGAGAGAATTCCGGGTTCCGCAGCGCGTTCCGCCGGCACAGCCAGAATTGTCCACACTAACTGGCCGTCTCTAACTCTCTCTCCAGAGTCAAGATCCCAAGCCACGTAGTCCAATTCCCTTAAAAGTTTCAGCGCGTGATTTGCGGTGGCTGGCCCGTGCGCTTCGTTATTGCTTAACTCGGAAACTACCAGCGGTCGATGTTGACGTAGCGTTTGCGTGCCTCCTGAAAGCGCATCAAACTCCCCGCCTTCCACGTCCATCTTAACTAAGTCGGGCGCGCCCCAAAGTTCAACCTCGTGATCGAGAGAGCTAACTTCTACTTCGACGAGGATCTCGCGACCAGATCCAAAGAGCGTCTCACCATAAGTAGCGCCTGCGCCTAGATGACCAGTTGCTCCCGTTGCGGGATCCGTGCTGAACGAGGCCGTGCCCGGCTTTCCAGCCAGGGCGCTGTTTCTGATCGAGACATTGGCGCACTTGTTTGCCGCAACGTTGCGCTCAAGCAGCTTGAGATTGTTGGAATCAGGTTCGTACGCCACTACTCTGCCACTGCTTCCCACCCAACCGGAGAAGAGCACGGAATAGAACCCGATGTTCGCGCCAACGTCAAAAATGCTCTGACCCTCGCAGATAAGACTGCGCAGCGCCCGCACATATCGTGGTTCGTAACTTAGCGCGCCTCTCGCGACGAGTCCCAGGTGTTGCCGCAGTCGCACGTTTAATCTCTTGTCGGGCTCAACATGAGAAATGCTGAGCTGCAAGTTTGGGACGAAGGGCCGGATTCTTTGGTAAAACGTTTTTCCCATAGCTAACTTAAGTTAACTGGGCGACAGCCTGAGCTGCTGCCAGCCGGTACTTTTCAGCCATCAACTCTGCAACCGACGACCACGAATACTTATCCTTCATCAACTGCCTTCCCCGATCGCCCATCGCCCGCAACGGTAACGACCTTGCCTTTTCGATCGCCTTCGCCAGAGTCGCCGGATCGTTATCAACCCACAAACCGCAACCCAACTCTGAGACCTCCTGCCAGGGGGTGCCGGTACTGGCGATGACGGGAACTCCGTGAGCTAAGGCCTCGGCAACAACCATGCAGAACGCTTCGCTGAACGAAGGAGCAACCACAATATCCGCGGCGAAGAACATCTCAGCTTTCAAGTCAACCTGATCGATCTGACCGCCAAAAGTCACTCGATCGCCAATCTTGAGCTGCCTCACCAAAGCCTCAAGCGACTCTCGATACGCGCTATCACCGTCACCAAAAACTGATAAGTGGACAGACTGATCGGATAACGCGACGGCGTGCAGGAGATTCTCGATACCTTTGATCGGGTGCAAGCGTCCGAGGTAAAGCAGACTCAGTCTGTCGCTTTGCCTACCGGACGAGTGGCTCTGCTCAGGGACTTCCACACCATTTGGCAAAACAAAAGCCGCGGCCCGGGGAATTCTTGCAAGGCTCTCAGTACGTTCTTGTTCGCTGGTTGCGTGAAGGAAAACTCGCCCCGGACTGCACAACAAGTTGCAGACCTGCTCCCACGCCGACTTAAGTCTTCGCTTCGTCGTTCCTTGCCAACGCTGCAAACTACCGCGCGTTGACCATACGACCGGCTTCTTCCTTAATCTGCTAATTCCGAGGACGGGGATAGTGGGTGGGGAATAAACAGCATTTAGGTGCACCACGTCTGCCCAGTCAATCAATTTCCAAAGCATGAGCAACATTGAAGCTGATATGTCGGGTTCGATGAGCGTGCGGCAGTAATAAACGTCGAAGCCCCCAGGCAATCGCTTGGGGAACTCCTTAATGTTCAGTCGCTCGCCGCCATTAGGTCCGTTGGTGTCCGTCGTTACCACGCGCAGACTCAAATCAGGTATCTTGCCCAATGCGGTGCACAGTCCAAGACCCGAGGTGATAGTCCCACCGAGATGCGTCGCCGGATAAAACGAAGGCGAGACGTGCAAGACTCGCAAAGCCCGGTTGGAAATCCCTGATTGAGTTTCTGCCGGTGAAGCCACGTTCGTTGAAAGCGGCATCGCTAATCCGAACTCCGCCGCAACCGACTGCTTGACCAGGTTTTCGTACAACTTGATCAACGGCGTCACTACGTTGTGCCAGGTAAGGTAGCCGTCAGCATGCGCGCGCCCTCGTTTGCGAAGTGCATCAGTCAAAACCTGGTCTGCCAGCAGTCTTCGTACCGTCTGCGCAAAATCGTCGATATTCGCCGGCACCACGATCACCGCTCCGGATAACCCTGATTCCCTCAACCCGCATCCTTCAGTTGCGAGTACAGCTCCTCCTACCGCCAACGCTTCGGTGGCCACGACCGGATTGCAGTCGTAGAGAGAAGTAAGTACAACTAGATCTGCTTCAGCCAAAAGGGCGAAACGTTCGTCACCAAATACCGAACCGCCAAAGGTAACCCACGCTTCTACTCCTTCGCGCCGAGCTATTGAGCGAAGCCGACGCTCCTCACCGTAATCAGGACCAACCAGCAGCAGCGCCGGCCGTTCAGCCTCGGGTATTCGCGCCAACGCGGAGATTTGAAACTCAATTCTCTTGATCGGATCCAGGCGACCGAGATGCAGTAAGACGCGTTTGCCAGAAAGTTCTGGATAACGAGTTGTTAGGAAATTTTTGGGAAGGCCTATGGGCGGTTGCAGCACACCGTTTGGCGAGATGGCAACTTGTTCACTCTCGAGCTTCCGGCCAAGTAACGCGCGCTCTCTTTCCTCTTCCGAAAGAAAGTGGAAACCACTCGCTTCCGCGATGTTTGCACCATCGATCACCGCCCGGTAAATTCGCTTGGACATCGACCGATTCGCAACACAAAGCGGATCCAACATTCCACGGGGTGTAAGCACATAAGGCACACCGGCGTGCCGGCAGGCGCCTGCGGCCCACGATGATGTGCCGTTCCAAAGGCTGTGGATCTCTACCAAATCTGAGTTTGAAATTGCCCGCGCAAGTTTTTGCTTGGATTCGCTGGTCAGAATCTCGCCCCGAACCGATAGATGATTCAATGTCAGTTTCTCATCACCTACCGCGCCGGCAGCGGCAAGGCTGACGTTAATGCCCTCGGCCCGCAACGCCGTAACCAACAATGGCACACTGCGGCTTGGACCACCGTGATCCGGCGCGACGCTGGGAATAACGTGGAGAACTCGCATAGCTACTTGGCCGCTGACAGTACTGTCCGCTGCTTGATGAGGTCTTTGCCGGCCCTGGTTTTTGCAATCATCTCGTCCAGGATTTCGATGGCTCTGCTGGTTGGCCATTTCTCAGCAGTCAGCCGCGCTGCAAGTGAGGCTCGTCCAAGTCCAGAGCGATTTTCCGCCAACGAAGCAATCTGTCGCGAAAGCGTTTCCGCATCGCCGGCTGGATGAAAAAGAATCGCCCCCGTGCCGTCGTCGCGGTCGAGTGCTGCAATAACACCATCAGACGCCAGCACCGGACGTCCGGCTGCCATGGCCTCCAGGACCACCACGCCATATGGTTCAAACTTACTCGGAATCACAAGCGCGTCTGCGTCTCGGATAGCCTGTTGAACTTGCTCCGGTTCAAGCCAGCCACCAAAACGAACCTGCGCCTCACAATCCATTGCCTTTGCGAGGTCCTGAAGAGTCGTTCCTTCCGGTCCATCACCGGCCAAAAGCAATTCCACCTGCCGGTATCCAGCGCGCTTATTTGCCAACGATACTGCTTCGATCGCCACATCAAATCCCTTGACGCCGGCGAATCGGCCGACCCCGACTAACCGCAACGGCGTCGCTCTCGGATCACTGATCTCAGTGCCGGCTGGTAGTTCCCAACTCTCTGGCAACTCCGTCCAGTAAGGAAAGTTAGCGATCTTCTCGCGAGTCAAGCCAAGCGAATGCAAATGCTCAACGGTCGGCTTACCGCAGGCCAGGAATCCGCTGACAACTTTGTTCACCGTTTTCAGATAGAGATTTCTAACCAAGCGAAGCGACGCCCCACGCTCGCGAGGGTGTGGATGATCGGCCCAAAGCAAAACTGAGCTGCCCAGCAAGGTTGTAATTCCGAGCACTCGTGCGCTCATCGGCGATCGCCAGCCACCCAGAATCACCACCGCCTGCTTATCTCTAAACAAATTCGCTGCCAATTTCCGGTAGCCACATTGATCAAGGAAGTACTTTTGGAAACTGCCGCTCAAATCTCCGGCGAACGGAAATTCCTCACGGCGAGTTTCGCCATACCAAACAATAAAGTTTGATCCGTAGTACTGATGCAGAGTTCGACAAAGAACTTGCTGATATGGCAACGGCAGCCAGGTTATAAAGTGAATCATGTCGCGGCAGTGAACTAGATTGCTTGATAGGCCGTCTGCCCTTGCAGGGAATCACTCTTAACGCAGTAGAGATGCTTGCCGGAAGGCGCAGCGGGAATGGCATCGACGAGTACTACCGTTACTTGAATCTTCGCTTGGACCAGTTTCGACAGTCCCTCTGAAACGCTCTTCTCCAACTCTGCCAATGATGACGGTGATAGTCCGACGTCCCACGATTCCACCAAAAGCTCGAAGTCGGAAATCTCGGTTTGCCTTAACTGAAATTTTTTGAGCCACGCTGGTGCGATGAGTACCCCGATCATGTGGATGACCGCGCTTGGGTCGATCACTGTATTGCCGGGACCGATCAAATGTTCGGCCAGACGGCCCTGAAGGTCCCGTAGCTTAGGAACCGGGAGACCACCATTGGGAAATGAAGCAACGAATTGTGCGGTGTCGCCGGTGGCGGCGCGAATAAGCGCAAACGAGTAATTCCAAAAGGCGGTGACAAAAATCTCACCGTTGTTCCCTGCTGACTGACGGCGCTTTTCCGCGTCAAGGACCTCAACGTAGTTTAGCCACGAGGCAATGCTGAGTCCGTCATGCGCTGCAGTTTCGCAGGCGATCAGACCAAACTCACGCGTGCCGTAGACGTCAAACACTTCGTCCGCCAAATGTTGTTGGGCCTGCAAACGCAACTCCGGGTGGAGCAAGCCGCCACCAGTAAGCACGCGTTCGAGACGACGCAGTTCAACACCCGTTTGGGTCGCCCACGACAGCAGCGTTTCCAGAGTGCTTACGAAAAACATTGCCGACTTGATGTTCGTTGTCTCGTTGATCTGTCTGGCAATGTCTTCCATCTTCTCTGGCGTCAGCCCGAAAGCCGGGACCGCGTGAATGCCTCGCAGAAAAGAGGACGTACGCTTCCGCCAACTCTTCGCTAGATCGGAAAGTTCGTTGTTTGAACCCCAGACATAAAAAAACGGATCGCCAGGGACCAGGCCACAAAGGTTGTAGAAGAAATCGATCGTCGCACGAGTTCGATGGTCGTGCTTATCGTCTTGAAATATCACTACCGGTACGCCTGTGGTGCCGCCGGTTTTCGTTTGCTTCTCTCGACCGAGCGGAGGAAATCCATCATTCGGCTTGCGATCTTCGGGACGTATTCGTAGCTCTTGCTGATGTTCTCGTAGCGCTTCCTTATCGAGCGTCGGCAACAGTGCCAGTACGTGTTCAGCGTCCTCGGCGCGAAAATCTCGCGCCTCGGTGGGCCAGCGCTCACGCCAAAACGGCGAGTACGTCCGGCAGTAAACGAGGTATTGGTAGAGCGCTTGCCGCGTTTGCTTCGCCGCCACTTCAGGCTCGAGTTGCACGTATTGCTGGATGTAGCGACTCATTCGTCTGTACTCCGGGAAACTCCCGTTTGCCGCCTTCCAGAACAGTCGACTCATAGCGCGCGGACCTCAGCGCCGACTCGTTGATCCTTTTCGACGAATCCACGCCACCCGATTGGAGGAGCGAAACTAAGATCAAGATCATCTGCGAATGAACTCAAGGTAGTTTGGCTCCCGTTGAGAACCGCTTCTTCCTTTTCCGGGTGTGATCGAGAGATCAAAAGTGCTTGTCGAAATACTTCTCGGATGATCGGTAACTTTTGAGGATCGAAGCCAATCATGCTGGCGGCCGCCCAATCGCCGAGTGCCACATCGTCGCTGAATACGAGCGCGCCGACGTTTACCGGCATCGGTTTGAGAGGGCCTTCGCCCTCGCCTCCGACTATTCCGTCAATCAGGCTCAGATGCAATCGCTGCGGTTCGTTGTGCAATACACCGTTGGCGTCGCCGTTAATGACGATACGTGCTACATCGAGAGCCATCCGCCAGGCGGTATCGTTGCCGTGCCATGATCCAGCGGTAATCGGCGCCACTTGATTGGCCGCGCCGCGTGTCAGGCGATCGATGACTCTCAATATATTTCCACGCGACGTGGTGGCCGAAGTTCGTTGCACCAGATCATGGAAAGTCGACACCTGTCTCAAGATGCCAGTGCGATCTTGTGGGTACTCGTCACCCCCAGCCTGCGGTGGGCCAAAACGGTGATGAGCGAGACAGTCCTTATGAGCTACCGTGCCCACAAACCCTTTCAATCCGCACGTCAGCCCGACTTTTTGGTGGGTCTTTAGTTTTGGCAAACTGAAGACGACATCGGCGGCGAAAATCTCCTTGTGGATTGCATAGGCGTGCCGTCCGTTTGCGTGGAAGTTTTCGGTGCGATCCGGGTTGTAGTCTGAGACGCGAAAGTTTGGCTTGTGTCCATTCGTCAGAGCTGCGAGCAGACTCTGCGTTCCCAGATCAAAAGTTATCGCGTCTTCTGCGTCGCGCTCTTCGTGATGGCGAATGTTTCCCGACCGGCTCCTCTCCGAAACCAAAAGTCTAAGGTCCTTCTGATTCACGGGAGCGCCAACGCTACGATAGAAATCCAACACTGCTTGAGCGCCGGTTTCCTGTAACACGGAATTCCAATTGGCCGACTGCAACGGAGCATTGCCAAAAGTGATTTGGCCGGAGTCGCCAGTCGCCAGCAACAAATAGTCGACCACTGCCCGCAGAACGGAGCCGTGAGTACACTTGGCAAAGAACTCCTGGACTGACTCGTTCGCCCGCCGGTGCTGAACAAAATTACAAAGCACAAAGACTTTGCTGCCAGGCTTTACAAAAACGCCGAGCGGGTTCCACTCCGGACTGCCATAGCGACTGGCATCCAGTCCCGCCTGAGCAAAACACTCGCGGACTGCAGAATAGGAATTATTTCGCACGCTTGAGAGATGCGGATACTTGTACTCTGGAAAAGTCTCGCTGGGAGAGAACCCTTCGGAGTCTGTCGGATAACGCAAATCAGGCTTCAGAATTATTGAAAGCATGGAAAACCAGATCAATTGCAGAACAAGCGATTAGTGCTGTGCATGCGCTGACTGAGAAAATCGAAGCGAAATACTTATTCGATGCCAGCGTGGAGATAGAAAGGCGGCTAAGGCCAACGGTAAAGCAATGACCTGAAGCCCCATATAAAACATCTCAGGCACGCCGCCTCGGACTATCATCGAAACCCAAACCGCAGCCATTAGGCCCAGTAGCGAACGCATTGGACTCTTGTCGTCAAAGCGAGCGAGATACCGATCGCCGAATCGACATCCAAGGCCCAACATGGCGCCCCAGAGGCACGCGCCGAACAAACCGAAGTTCCCATAGCCCTCACCGGTCAACCCCACAGCAAGACTAGCCGAACGGGCCTGCAGGCTTTCCCCGTTTACGATGTTCATATAGAGACCGAATGGATAGGGCTTGTCTGGCCACAGTGGCCTCGGCACCAGGCCAAAAACCAGCGGGAGCAGTGATTCGCCTTGAACGTAAGGGATTTTTGCCGGGAATGTATCAACCACCTCAGCCGTCATTGAGTAAATGTCCAGCGCTCCCTGTGCGTACATCACTGGAGAGATGTCGTCAATCCCGCCCTCGTAGTCTCGGATGTCTGCACCGCGCATTGCGCTCATCGCTGACCAAATCACAACCACACTGGCGAAGGCGCAGAGCGCTCCCAACGCGCGCACTACAAAACTGAATGGTAACTTTGAAAGTTTTTTCCATCCGACAACAGCAAGGGGCACGAAGGAATACAAGAAGCCCGCCCGGGAGCCACCGAGGAAACCCACCGCAGCACAGGCAACAATTACGGGCCAACAGAAGATGGCCGCGCGTTTCGGTAGGCCGTCACTACTCAACAGTAGCGCTGCGGCTGTAGCCGCAAGAAAAATACCGGCACCGAGCACAATGGCCAGATAGTTCTGGCCTGCAGGTTGGCTTCCCTCCACCACTCCCCGCATCGTAAGCAAAACCGAACTAAACGGCGCGTTTAGCGCATTCGCATAATCCCATACACTGAAGAACCAGCAAGCCATCCCGAGAAAGACGAACGCAAGCAGCCACGATCTCTGAGGCCGACTTATCTTAATCGCCGCCATTGGCAACCGCTTGTCCTTTAGGCGAGCTAAGAGCCGATAGGTCAGCTCAAAGCCAACCACCGTGAGAAAGAGCGCCCAACCGAGAATACTGTGAGTCTCACTGGAAATATTGGGATTGACTTCGTCTGGAGACAGAATCGGATACGACAAGAAGAAGGCAAACATTCCGACGTAAAACCCAACCCGCATGAAGTGCGGTCCCAACTGGGACCTGAACGGAATAAACAGGACAGCCGCGGAAACTGTGGCGATCGAGATCGGCCACAGCAGTGGCATGGTGCCACCGATCAGAAGCCATCTGCCGATCGAAAATACGATAACGGCTGCAAATAACAGCGCCGTCACTCGCTCCGCTGACAAGCTTGCAATTCTTATTTTCATTTCGCGGCAGGCACTAAATATTGTGTCAATTCGTCCCCAGTCATCAGATGGGCCAGTGGGGTCCAATGTCCATCTACGGGATAGACGCAGTCTTTACGAGTTTTGCAACCAGACAGCCACGAGGTTGAGTCCAGAAAACCAACTTTGTTATCGGCAGCCCATTTTTGGAGCGCGTTCTTCACAAGGATCCGGCCATCAGCCTCGACGTCTGGATACTTGCTCAACTCTCGCCAACTTTCATCTTCCCATTCCGGCAGGCTCGGGACATAAAGGACTGTTAAGCGACGTTCCCCCACCGCTTTCTTGAATCGATCAAGGGCTAGCGCTGTTGTAGGCCAATCGGACTGTAGCTTTTTCTCAGAGTAGACTCCCGGAGGACGCACTGTAGCGAAAGCGCGGAAAGCATTAACCCAAACAAAGCTTGCCAGGCGAGAGTGCTCGCGCAGCCAAACCCGATAAGTCCCAGGCGACTGATCATTCAGTCCTGCCCCATTCAGCCCCCGATAGTCATCAAGGTTGTCCTGCAGGTCGTTGCCGCCATAAAACACCAACAGGATTTCATCGAGACTGTAGCGTTGCGCGTAGGTCTCCAGAATCTCAGCTTCGCAAACTGTCCCGCAATTAGGCGTCGCCAAATTCCATGTCGTAATGTTTGGGTTCTGCTGATGGAGTCTGACTCCCCAGATGTCGCCGAATCGGGCCGGCTGCTCGACCCCAAAACCTGCAGCAAACGAGTCGCCGAGTATTCCTATGCGCCATTCCTTATCGACCCGAACTGATGCCGAACGCTCGCGAAAACCATCTTCGTTAACCACCCAACTCACGTCGTATTCGTAGTTCTTCAGACGGCCGTTTGCATTTGGTGGATAAGCACCGCCCAGCAGCCCCGGTTTCCGCAAAACAATCGGTCCGCGGCCTGCTACGTAAAACCCGGGCGCCGGCCAACCCGCAATCCTCAGAATCAGCTCGAGTGCAAAAACAGAAAGGACTATGCCAATCAAGATGGCGATAATTCGGTAGAGCCATCGCTTCCCGGCTGGTAACGTTCGACTGCCATTCTCCAACTCTACCGGGACATCAGAATCGGAACCGGCAACGGTTGGGACTTGCATTCGAGGCGTACCTATAAATCGTCAGGCGCTTTTTGGCGTGACGAGATAGCCCATCAAAATAGTGGGAGCGGTTCTTAACTCTGCTAACGCCGATCGCGTATTTCGCGGAAGATAACCGCGCCGCTGAGCAACTCTGAAAAGAACCGCACTGATCAGAGCAGTCGTAAGTAACTGAGCTGCCAGGATTGGAACAGAAGAAATGCCAGTTCCTGCACGCGCCACCGCCAGCGCGGCAACCAGAACTATTCCGAGATCTCCTACAACACAAGTCATCCAAACCCCGTCCGGCAACCGGCCCATTCGTTTCAAGACTCCGAAGACAATCGCCTGCGAAAAGAGCTGCGAACCGAGCCACGCCGCGGCAGCCCCAGCAGCGCCAAAGCGCGTCGCGAGCGCAAGCGACAGAATAACTAACACTGTCGCCCAAGCCGCGTTAACAAGCATAGACTTTCGCAGATTTAACATGAGCAGGGCGTTCGCGGCGGGTATATAACTCACTTGCGCTACCGCTGTGGCAACCAACAGAGCTGTGGCTATCAGAGCGCTTTGAAACGTAGGTCCATAAAGCGACAGAACCCACGGAAGCGCCATGACAATGAAAGCGGAAGGCACGAAGGATATGACCACACAAAGAAATGTGGACGCTGATATGACGCGACTTTGTTCCGTCTCGACCGGGCCCGTGCGCGCCAGCGCTGGTAAAACCAACTGCGAGACAAGCGCCGGCGCCTGAGTTGCCAGCACTCTCATTTGACTTCCGACGACGTAATACGCCATTTCACGGAACGAGCTGTCAAAACGGGTCACGAAAACAATCACCAACCAACTGGCAATTGTCATTACGATCGTGTTGACCTGTTGCGTATTACCAAAAAGAATTACTTCTCGCGTGGTTGGCGCTGCGGGCTCAAGTGATCCTTCTGCAGGCTTCGGCTGGATCGACACTCGCGCCAGCAAGATGGTGATCAGCACCGCGAAAATGAAGGCACTGGCATGTCCAGCTATCATCACCGAGGCGCCATATCTCGATCCATAAGCTACCGATAACAGCATCGCCGCGCCGGATACCAGAGAGAGACAGACCAATCCGCGAAAATTGTTAAGGCCGACGAGAATCCCATTCATAGCTTCGAACAGGACGAAAGCCAAAGACGATAAGGCCGCGATCTGCAACACAGTCTTTAAACTTTCGTTCTTGAGAACCAAGTGAGCTATCACGGGTGCGCCAAGAAAAAGAATCACGGTAGACGAGATCCCTGCCACTGCGGCAATGAGGATTAACAGCCGCAGGATTTTTCGATAGGCACGCGTGTGCCTGGGAAACTGACTAATGTATCTCAGCGCTATGGTGCCAACGCCAGTGCCCACGAATGCGCTAACAAGGCCCGCAGTCGAGAGTGCAACGGAGTATTTGCCGAGGACTGAAACACCACCGATACGTGCGGCCAAAGCGGTTGTCAGGAAACCAAAAGCGCGTTGCAGCGCAACCGCGAACCCCAGTGAGATTGCTCCACCGATGAACAGTCGCCGCAGGCCGAGGCCGGGAGTCTTCGCTGTCTCAGGGGCTCCTAACGGCGGTTGATCGGTTTCGATAACTGGTGCTGGATTTGTATGATCCATTTGGAACTAATGTCACTCACAGACCGCTGTCTACTTCACGTCCGGCAGAGTTTCCGATCGAGGACGATCGGCGTCAGCATCATCAGCAGTGGATAGAGCTTCCGATTAAATCGCATGTGCCGTTGCCTTAAGGACAATAAGCGATGAGTTCGTCGCACAGGTCTGCACGCTCCCCGCAAATTTCTTCAACGCGAAAGCCGAGCGATGCCAACAGCTCGCAGCACTGCGCGTGAACAGCTGCGCCATGCGTTGCCAGGAAAATCACCGGGTGATGACTCATTAAGGTGTTTTTTCCACCTGACAGGACCATGAACTCAGCTCCCTCGACGTCAATCTTCATCACGCTCGGTGGAAGAATTTCGCCGCCAGCGATTAACTGGTCAATCGAAACGGTGCGGACTTTGAGGCCTCCCGCGGCATCCATGTGGCCCATTGCACTGCCAGGCCCCTCGTCGAAAAATGTCTCGCCGTCTTTATCTGAAACTGCTGCTGCGATTACTTTCACGTTAATCACATGATTCAAGCGCAAATGTTCATTGAGGAAAGTAATGTTTCGCGGCAGCGGCTCGAACGCAAAGACATGTCCTTGGGGGCCGACGAGTTCAGAGGAAAGCAACGAGTAGAAGCCTGCATTTGCGCCAATGTCATAAACGGTGTCACCTGGTCGAACTCTCTCCTGCAATACCCTTTGTTTCTCGCCCTCATAACTGCCAAGCCAACAACCGTGCGTGTGAGAGCCGGCGATCCATCGTTTACCTCGAAGCGGCCCTTGCAGAATCGGCATCGCGGCTTGGCTGGGGATCAGCTTTAATGGCTGACGAAGAATTTTGCCAAGCAAACCTTGATTTGAGAATCCTGAGAAATTCATGCTGAAGCCTGACCAAATTTACTGCCGAATCTTCGCAACGTTGGAAGCCTCGGGACTATAGCTACCTTCATACCACTCAATGGTTCGCGCCAATCCCACTTCAAACGGCGTGTGCGCCTCAAAACCAAATTTTTCACGCGCGCGCGAGACGTCAAGACTGCGGCGCGGTTGGCCGTCGGGCTTGTCAGTTTGCCATCTAATCTCGCCTTCGAAACCTGTCAGCCTGGCGATCAAGTTAACCAGTTCAGAGATTTTGATCTCGCTGCCGGTTCCGATATTGACTGGCTCGTCATCGTTGTAGCTGGCGGCGGCGCGAATGATCGCCTCGGCACAATCCTCTACATACAAGAACTCGCGTGAAGCGTTGCCGGTCCCCCAGACGTCGACGTGATCAGCGCCGCGCTCGCGAGCTTCAACACACTTGCGTATCAGCGCCGGTATGACATGCGAACTGGCGGGATCGAAATTGTCGCCCGGGCCGTAGAGGTTCGCGGGCAGCAAGAATATTGAGTTGAAGTCGTACTGTTGCCGGTAGCTTTGCGATTGCACCAACATCATCTTCTTCGCCAGTCCGTAGGGCGCGTTAGTCTCTTCAGGATAGCCGTTCCACACGTCCGCTTCGCGGAAAGGCACCGGGGTGAACTTAGGATAAGCACAGACGGTTCCGACTGCGACGAATTTACTAACCTGACTTAGACGGGCCTGTTCGATGAGCTGCGCGCCCATCATTAGATTCTCGTAGAAGAAGCGACCGGGATTCTGTTGATTTGCGCCGATACCGCCGACCACAGCGGCCAGGTGAATGATCAAATCAGGTTTCGTCTCCGCGAGCAGGCGTTCCACGTTAGCCATCTTCACCAGATCATAGGAACGGCTTCGCGGAACGAATATTTCGACGCCGGAAAATTTATTGAGTTGTGCTACGAGATGCCGGCCCAAGAATCCTGCGCCGCCGGTCACGACGATTTTCTTGTAGGGAAACTTTTCGGTTTCTTGCGTCATGAAAGCGTTAGCGTCAACTCCATGGAGTGCGGTGACTTGTCACCGCTTTCGCTTGGGCGGCTTGACGCCCATTTCTTTCAATAGCTCGGTTGCCGCCACAAGTCGCGGTCGACCAAAGCGGTGACAAGTCAGCGCACTCCAAGGAGCTGCTTCCCTTTACCTTGATCCGGATTAACTACAGGCGCCGCATCCGCCTCTGCCATCAAGCGAGCAAGCTCTTTGAATTTCGTTTGCGGCGCCCAGTTGAGCAACCGTTCAGCTTTGCTCGCGTCACCTACCAGAACATCGACCTCAGCGGGGCGATAGTACTTCTGATCAATTTCGACGTAATCGTGCCAATCAAGGCCGTGGTAGGAGAATGTTTCTTCGAGAAAGTCTTTAACCGAGTGCGTTTCACCGGTGGCGATAACAAAATCGTCAGGCTGTTCCTGCTGCAACATCAACCACATCGCCTCAACATATTCCTTCGCATAACCCCAATCGCGTTTCGCCTCGAGGTTGCCCAGGAAAAGCTTTTCCTGAAGGCCGGCCTTGATACGAGCCGCAGCTCGAGTAATTTTTCTGGTGACGAAAGTTTCCCCGCGCCGGGGGCTCTCATGGTTGAAGAGAATTCCATTGCAGGCGAATAGCCCGTAGCTCTCGCGGTAATTCACCGTCGACCAATATGCGTAAACCTTGGCGGCCGCATACGGCGAGCGCGGGTAAAATGGAGTGGTTTCACTTTGCGGTGTTTCCTGGACCTTGCCAAACATTTCCGAACTGCTGGCTTGATAAAACTTTGTCTGAACTCCGGTTTCGCGAATCGCTTCAAGGATGCGAACGGTGCTGAGTCCAGTAACATCACCAGTGTACTCAGGTATGTCGAAACTCACCCGCACGTGACTCTGCGCTGCCAGGTGATACACCTCTTCGGGCTGGATGCGATAGAGCAACTTGATGAGGTTTGTTGAATCGCCAATATCGCCATAGTGGAGAAAGAGCCGCACTCCGTTGACGTGAGGATCCCGGTAGAGATGATCGATGCGCGCGGTGTTAAAGGTCGACGCACGACGAATGATCCCATGAACTTCGTAACCCTTATCGAGCAGCAGCTCAGCCAGGTAAGATCCGTCCTGACCGGTGATTCCTGTTATTAAGGCTTTTTTCATTGGTTAGACGGGAGACGGGGGGACGGGAAGCAACTCCTTGGAGTGCGGTGACTTGTCACCGCTTTGGCCTAGGGGCGGCTTGACGCCCGTGTCTTTCAGTTACTCGGTGGCCGCGACAAGTCGCGGCCGACGAAAGCGGTGACAAGTCACCGCACTCCAAGGAGTTGCTTCCCTTCACCTTTGATCGAGTTTCATGATGTCACGGCCGTCCGTCTCCCTTCTCCCGTCTTTTGCTACCTGGCATCGACAGAACGCGCGGCGGTGGCTGCAGCCGCAGGGGAGCTGTCGACCTCTTCTTCGCCGTTGCCGTTGTAGTAGCTCGAGCCGTAGTAGCGTTGGTAGTAATAATAGTCGTGCGATTGCAGGTTCACGTTGTTCAGCACCACGCCAAAAATCTTAGCGCCCACATCCTGCAAGAGTTGGCGCGAACGCTTTACTACGTGACGTGAACTCTTCCCGCCATGGACCACCAACAACACGCCGTCAACCATCGATGAGATCAACACGCCATCCGTAAAAGAACTCACCGGCGGTGAGTCCACCACGACGTGGTTAAACTTCGACTGCAGAATCGACACCAAGCGGCGCATTTGGTCAGAACCCAGCAGTTCCGCCGGGTTCGGAGGTATCGGGCCGGCGGTCAGCACATTCAGACCGCTAACCGGTTCCTTCTGGACCAGCGCCACAATCTCAGCTTCCGATAGCTCACTCGAAAGGATGGAACTCAATCCTGACTGCTCGGACAAGCCAAAGATCGAGCGGAGGCGCGGCCGTCGCATGTCTGCGTCGATGATGACCACGCTCGCTCCAGTTTGGGCCAGACTTACTGCCGTGTTCACCGCGGTCGTAGTCTTGCCTTCTCCCGGCAAACTGGAAGTGACCAACAAAGATCGCGGTGCTCGTCCCGCAGTCGAAAGCAAGACTGACGTCCGCAAATGCCGATAAGCTTCCGCCAGCGGCGACCGTCCGTCCACATTCATCAGCAGTTCCGGGTTGTCACTCGGATTTCCGTTTCGCTTCTGCAATGATCCGGGTGCGCTCAGCAGGCGACGTTTACTACCAGTGAGCGCCGATGGAATCACGGCAAGCGCCGGCAAATGCAACAGCCGCTCAACCTCCTCGGTTGAATGGACTGTGTCGTCCAGGTATTCGAGTAACAGCGCAAAGCCAACTCCCAACCCCAGCGAAAGGAAGAGCGCGACGAAAACCGTGCGGCTGCGATTTGGCCCGATGGGACCGTCGGGCGTGACGGCGAGATCGACAACCGAAATGTTGTTTGGCTTGCTGGCCATGATCACGTCGTTCTCTTTGGCGCGCTGCAACAAATTGTCGAGCAGAGTCTTGTTGGTCTCGATCTCCTGTTGAATGATGCGGTAGTTTATCGCCGCTTCGTTTTGCGTCAGCGTCTCGCCGCGCTGTTTTTCGAACGACTTGCGCAACTCCTGTTCGCGCGCCAGGGTTTGCTTGTAGTGGGTTTCCAGGTTGGTCAGAATCGTGTTGCTCTTGCGGTTGCGGATATCTTTCAGTTGCTGATCAAGTTCCGCAATTTGCTGATTGACTTCTTTTACTTCCGGCGCCTCCTCAGTAGCATCAACCATCAGTTGCGCCCGCTTCTGCCGAAAATCTGCCAGTTTCGCTTCCAGGTCGTCAGCCTGTTTCGCGTCAACATCGGCGAGCGCGCTGGCCTTACCGGGCGCCTTGGCCGCGTTGTATTCCGACTCAGCCAGGATGCGCGCATTCTCAGCTTCCATTACCTGCCTGTTTAATCCGGCAAGTCTCTCAACGACAGTATTCTGGGTGGGATCGAGCGAAATTATCTCGTTGCGTTTTGCATAATCAACCAACTTCTCCTCATCGGTGCGCACTTTCTGCTGCAGCTCCGCGATGCGTTTCTCCAGGAACACCGCCGTGGTCGTGTTCGTCTCGCCCTTCTTTTCGAGATTGTTGAAGACATAGGTTTCAGAGATGGCGTTTACTACCGTCGATGCCACTTCCGGATCGGTATGCGTAAACGTGATGTCGATCAAACGGGTCTCTTTGTATAGCCCGCGCGTCTCTTTTACCGGCTCAACTTTCAGCCCGCCGAGGATGGCCCCAACAAGGGGCGCGAGTCGTTTGGCTTCGGCGAGATCTTCATGAGGAGTGGCAACAGCGACCGTAGTTCGGAGTTGGAGTTGATCGCTCGGTTTGGCGTCATCGGCTGGTCGAGTCTTACCGCCAAGCCCGGCCATTCCCTTAATGGTCTGCCACGTCGATCTCTTTTGCGTTGAGTTCCCTTTGAAGAAGTCCGGATTGTGTTCAAGATCGAGTGCCTTCACTACGCGCCGCATCAAGTTTGGGCTGTTAAGTATTTGTAGTTGCGTGTTGAAGTAGACTGGATCGTTGGTAGGACCAAAGACGTAAGGCGCTTTGCCAACCAGCGCGCCGCTGTTCTCCAAATCCACCTGGACACGCGCTCCGGCCTGATAGATATCGGGCTTACGCGCAACGTAAATCACCGAGAGCATCGTAACCAGCGCCACGATACTTATCACCAGCCATAATCGCTTGCGTACTGCGCGCCAGTAATCGAGCAGGTGTATTTCTGATTCCGCATTCGGATCAACGCCATAGTTGTAGGAATGCGGAATACTAACCGGCTCTCTCGGCGTATCGATCGCGTCAAGACCAGGCTCCGTCTTAATTAATTCACGAGATGGTTTCATCGTAGTACCTTTTAGAATTTCGAAATTCGGATATCGAATTGCGAATTTATATTGTTGTTACACGCGAGCACTGTTTGTCTTTGTACTCCTGCCGATGCTGGTAAAAATTGCCAACAACTCCCGGCCTTCCTGGAGCAGCCATTTGCGGATCTCTACGTTGCCAAAGTTCGCCTCATCACCTATCTCAAGCCAAAAGCCGCTTTCCGAGGACTCTTTCTCCACGATCGCAATCTTGTGAATGAAATCCGCTCGCGATTCTGCGCGATTGGCTTCACGATAGTTCGCGCCGACAGATGTTCCGGCCTTAACCAGTTGGTGTTCAATGATCGAGCCAGTTTTTGTATGGGGCAGCGTCGCGCAGAAAGCAATTACTTTCAGTGCGAATTGCTTCGTCCTTTTCTCCAGCTCAAACTTATCCATTGGTCGAATACGATCTAAACCCGAGCTAAATCCGAAATCCGACATTCGCATTTCGAAATTTCTTAGGGAATTACACGCACCGGCAGTTGCGTTAACGAAGGCGCAACCGTGCCGAGCAGACTACGCAAAAACGCTTTGCTTCCGGAAGTGGGTACGTCAATGATGTCGTTGGGTAAAAGCGCGACGTCCTCGGCGCGTTTCTTTTCAATCGCTGTAAGGTCAACCAATATCTCCCTACTGGTGCCAGTAGCTGTTTCCTGTCTGACAATTCTGACCTGGTCTTTCTTGCTGTCTTGCTTTACGCCCCCGGCCATAGCAACCGCCCGCGAAAGGGTGATGGGTTCCTTCAGCGGAATCGTCAGCGGCGTATAAACATTGCCGACGACGTAAATCAGATTGGCCTCGGGAACAGTGACGATATCGCCTGGTTCGATGTAAGGATTGGCGCGCGGGTCACCCAGTAACGTGTCGCTCAACTTGTAACTGGAGAACCCAGTCGCTTCTCCCGGCACTTCGCCTTTTTGACAGGCGTACGCGCGTGGAGAGTGAACAACATTGATCGTCTGACCAGCTTTGGGCGCCGTTCCCTTTGCGTAACTGAGAAGTTCGAGCAGACGAACACGCCGCTGTAACTCAAACCGGCTCTGTTCGTTTACCGCGCCGATGACTGCCACTTGCCTCGAGTGATATTCCTTAATAAAAACATCCACCTGCGGCTTGCGATAAAACTTGGTGTACTTCTCGGCAATTTCTCTGGACAGTTCGCCCTCGGTTTTGCAAGCAGCTTGAATCTCGTCGTCGATCAACGGCATGCGAATCACACCATTGCCCTCTACTCGCACTGCCTCGCGCGAAAGATTCGGACGATTGAGAATTCGAATATCCAGAACGTCACCAGGACCGATGCGATAGCGGTCCTCATCATTTGAAACCGGCGCCATTGGCGTCTTCCTCGAGTCGTCAGTAGCAACCGGGGCCTCCGTTTTAGCGGTGGCACTCGGTTCCGGCTGTTGACCCTGAGCGGACCACGAGACGACGAGACACGCCGCCAACATCACGAACCTCACAACAAATCGACAACCAGATATTTCTTGGTTCATAGATTCCTCTTTTACTTTCTTGCCAAACCAACCCGGCGTGACAGCAACGCTTCGCGCATGTGATTCGGGTGAGCCAGATTCAAAACGGTATTGCTTAAAAGAACCAGTAACTCCTCGTGTTCTCTTTTGAACGTTCCAGTCAGCGGGCTATCGTCAATCTTGGTAACCACTCCTTCTCTCACCCACTGCCAGAATTGAGTCTGCGTAGTCCAAAATTCTTTCCGATCCTTGCAGATCACCAGCGCAGTCTTCTTTTTTCTCTTTTTCTTCTTGTCTTTGTTCGTGCTCATTGCTACTACTCGCCCCCTCGTTCCCGCAGGAGCTGGATACACTTCTGCCCTGGCCTGTTCTTCCAGTTTCGAACTGGAAAACACGCGGTACCTGGAGTACGACAGACATTCTTTCCCGTCTGTTTCGATCGACGGACAGATAAAAATGTCTGTCCTACTCCCGGAAGCCTCTTATGCGAGGCGGCATTAAGTTTTCAATCGCCTACAGCAGTAACCGCGATATCAGTTCCGCTCGTCGCCTCACCCCAAACTTTATGAAGATGTGGCGCAAGTGAAACTTCACCGTCTGCTCAGTTACCAGCAACCGCTGGCCTATCTCCGCGTTCGTCAATCCCTCAACACAACACAACGCTACCTGGGCCTCACGGCGACTCAGATTCTTGTTCTCAACTACTCTTTGGATAACTCGCTCGAAAGCGCGACTGCCGACTCCGCTCGCAGTTTCCTTCTCGTACGATTTCATGCCCCGCTCTTCACGTCGCGCAATGACTTCTTCGGGAGTGAAGACGCGATAGGTGGAGGCGTGATCGCGCGTTCCGTTTCCATTTGTCCGCGGCTCGCGCTCGATACTGAACTTCGTGACCAGTCCCTCCAGTCCTCGTCTGATCGTGCTCAAACTGACGATGCCGGTGAGATCCATTAAGCTTCTGGCCGTAAATAAGTTCATTCGGTTTTCAGCTGGGCCGGCCGATCCATTGAGCGACTCAAGCATCGCCGTATACAACCGTCGCTCAACGGGTGTATGACTCAAAGCCACCAGCGCCAGCCGCGGAGCATCGCCGGGCTGTTCGAACTTCTCACCTAAAGGGTAGGTTTTTGGTTCGATCCCGCCGATGATTTTGGCTTTTTGGGGAAACATCGATTGTGTCTAATATAAATGCAAGAAACTGCGAGACATTCCGGCAGGGTCTGACCTGGAAGCTCTGATTCTTAGCAGGCTTGAACTTACTTCACCAAACTCCAACGAATAAAATCTAAACGTGCAGAGCACGCCGCAACCCGAGCGGCTCTACGAAACAACTTGTGAAGTGGAGTGACTTCTGGGAAATCACTGAAGCTACAACTGACTGATTGAATGCGCCCCAGAGCCTAAATGCATCGATATTCGATGTCAAGTAGTTTCCCCCTCAAAGGCCTTCCTGGAGGGCCCGATCGACCATTTCGCACCATAAATGCCCAATTGTTATGTGGGCTTCCTGAACTCGGGACGTCCGCTCAGAAGGGACAACTACAGCAAGGTCACAATGCGACCTGAGCGGTTCGCCGGCACCACCCGTCAACGCGATCGTGCGGCAACCAAGCTCACGCGCTTTGTCGGCGGCCTTGATGACACTCGGAGACTTTCCGCTGGTGCTGATTGCAATCAAAACGTCCCCGGCGGCTGCGAGCGCTTCTACCTGTCGCGCGAAGACTATTTCGTAACCGAAATCATTGCTCACCGCTGTCAGCGCCGAGGTGTCGGTAGTTAGCGCGATGGCCGGGAAAGCTCGTCTTTGTTGTTCGTAGCGGCCCACGAGTTCGGCAGCGATGTGTTGCGCGTCAGCGGCGCTACCACCATTGCCGCACAGCAGAATTTTGTTACCAGCCTTGAGCGCTTCCCAAATCATGTTGCCGGCAGCCTCGATCTCCGAGAGGCGAGACTCGAACAAAGCTTGTATTGCTTGCAAGTGCTCTTGTAGGGACTGCGCGAGCGCCGCACGCGATTTGTCAGTTGATTCGGAGTCGTTGGACACTTTGAAACTCCTGAATGCTAAAGCCATTCGGAAACATTACCGATGCTGAAATGTGGGCAGGAACTTACCACAGTTTCCGATACGACCAAAAGCGGGCTATTCGTGGACACTGCCGCGGCTTGAGGGACATGGTTCGGAGTTCAAGCGTTCGCTCGTGTTTTTTCTTGGCAATCGGGCGCATCGGAGATGCGCGACGAAGGCACCCAGAGGTGCAACCTCTGAATCACATGTCATTTCAAATTCGCGCGGTGGAACCGCGACCAGAGTCTTTGCGTGTCTCCAACGCGCGAACCCATTAGATTACTGTTACCAGAGGTTCCACGTCTGGCTACCTTCTCATCGCGGCTCCGCCGCTTCAGTGAATGGTTGTATGCTGCATCCAGCGCTACCGCGCTCGGTTCTGTAGTTGATGCAAGCGACTCCGCAAGGTTTGAACTCCACGAGTCTCTCCTTCCCCGATTTACTAATTCCCGTTACGCATTTACCATTCACGAACTCTATATGACGACTTCCGCACAAACGCCGATGTTGCGCCAGTATCACGAGTTGAAGCAGCAACATCCCGGCACCTTGCTCTTTTTTCGCCTCGGCGACTTCTACGAACTCTTCTACGACGACGCAGTAACCGGCGCGCGCGAATTACAAATTACACTGACAGCGCGTCATAAAGAACGTGGCGATGCGGTGCCGATGTGTGGCGTTCCCCATCACTCCGCGGCTAACTACATCGCGCGACTGGTGCGTAAAGGTTACCGCGTGGCGATTTGCGAACAGACTGAAGAAGCTTCAAAAACGAAGAAGTTGGTGCGGCGTGAAGTCGTCAGGATCGTCACTCCCGGAACTCCGATAGATCCACAACTCCTGGACGCACGTGAAGCTGTATTTCTGGCTGCGGTTTGCAGTTCAGGAGAAACTGTCGGCGCCGCGTTTTTGGACATTTCGACCGGGGAGTTTCGCGTTACGCAGGAGTCTGGAGTGAATGCCTGGGAAAAGATTCGCGCCGATCTGGAGTCGTATTCACCGCGCGAGCTTCTGTTCCCCGCTTCACTTGCGCCCCTGATTAAGTCCGGTCTTTCACCAAAACCTCAGACCGCACCATTGCCGCTCGCCGAGGTAACGCAAACTGTTAGTTTGCGTCCCGCGGAACCCCCGGACGTGAATGAGAACAACTCATCGCAAACTAACAGTTTGCGTTACAACACGCCGGGCGAAGCAAACAAGTCTACCTTCATCGATGCGACGCTGACTCCAATCGAGGATTGGCTCTGGCAAAAGAAGGATTGTGCGGAGCTTTTACTGAATCACTTCGGAGCGGCATCGCTCGAAGGTTATGGAATCGACCGTAAGGACGAAGCAGTTCGTGCAGCGGGCGCGTGCCTGCGCTATGCACAGGAAACGCAACGCGCCGCCGCCGATCACATCACGAGCTTGACCTATTTCGAACCACAGGATCATCTCGTGCTCGACCAGGTAACTGTGCGCAATCTGGAACTGGTTGAATCTCTGGGCGGAGCCAGCGGTCGAACTCTGCTCAGTGTGATCGATGAAACGGTAACAAGCATGGGCGCGCGACTGTTGCGGTCGTGGCTATTGCGTCCATGCGTCAAGCAGGGTGAAGTTGAAGCGAGGCTCGCAGCCGTTCAGGATCTCTTTGCCTCGCAGATTACGCGAGACAAGTTGCGATCATTGCTCAAGGAAGTTTCTGATCTCGAACGTTTGATCGGCCGCATCAGTTTCGGTTCCGCCTCGCCTCGAGACTTGAACGCGATTCTGCGTTCGCTTTACCAGGTGCCGGCGATTCGCGAGAACCTCGCCCCGCTGCCGTCTTCTCTGCTGCAGGTTTTGTCTGAAAGCGCTGACGAAGTGCCGGAGATCTGTGCGTTGTTGGTAAAAGCGATCAGCGACGAGCCGCCGGTAAAAATAAGCGAAGGCGATACGATTCGGGCCGGCTATTCGAGCGAGCTTGACGAATTGCGCTCAATCAGCCGGAACGCCAAACAGATCATCGCGACGCTGGAAGCGACTGAGCGCACTCGCAGCGGCATCAGCAATCTTCGCATCAAGTTTAATAACGTCTTCGGTTACTTCATTGAAGTCTCGAAGGGCAACGCGGCGCGCGTTCCCGTTGAATACGAACGAAGACAAACGCTCACCAACGCCGAACGATTCACCACGCCGGAACTGCGCGATTGGGAAAAGAAAGTTCTAGGCGCCGAAGAACGAATAATTCAACTGGAAGCCGAGCTGTTCAATGACGTTTGCCGGCAAGTCGCGGCGATAACAAAACGAATTCAGGGAACCGCGCGGGCACTGGCTGCCCTCGATGCGTTGGCAGCGCTCGGCGAAACTGCTGCCCGCCGGCGATTTGTAAGACCCGCCATCCACGCGGGCGACGAGATCGAGATTATTCATGGACGCCATCCGGTAATCGAAGTCTTCAACGAAGATCCTTTCGTTCCCAACAGCGTCTACCTGAACAATTCGACTGACCGCCTGCTGATCATCACCGGACCCAACATGGGCGGTAAGAGCACCGTGCTGCGCCAGACAGCGATCATTTGCATCCTGGCGCAAATGGGAAGTTTCGTTCCGGCCGAGAAGGCGCGACTGCCGTTGCTCGATCGCGTTTGGACGCGCGTAGGTGCTTCCGACGATCTGACGCGCGGGCGTAGCACCTTCATGGTCGAGATGACTGAGACGGCTGCGATCCTGCACAGCTCAACACCGCGGTCACTCGTGCTGCTTGATGAGATTGGCCGTGGTACGGCAACGTTTGATGGTCTCTCGATCGCCTGGGCAGTTGCCGAATACCTTCACGACTCGCCGGAACACGCGGCGAAGACTTTGTTTGCAACGCACTATCACGAGTTGACTGAACTGGCCGAACGCCTACCCGGAGCGCAGAATTATCAAATCACTGCGACGGAGCGTGAAGGTGAAGTGGTTTTTCTTCATCGCTTTGAACGTGGTCGCGCGTCGAAGTCGTATGGCATCCAGGTCGCGCGCCTGGCTGGACTGCCTCCGGTGGTTTTGGCTAACGCACGCGAGGTGTTGGCGCGACTCGAGCGTTACGAGTTGGACGTGTTTGCCGAAGAGGATGCGATCCTGGCGCAGGCGGAGGTCAGAACAGCCGAAGCCCACGCCGCTGCCCAAAGCGCCGGAGCTGCCGGCGGCGACAAACTCGAATCCAGCTCATCAGTTTCCGCGGGCGATGCGTTGGAAGCAGCGGCCCGACGTGCCGGACGGCGAAAGGCAGTCGCGCAGGCTTCGTTGTTTGATCTTGCGAATCAGAAAGTGGTTGAAGAAATCCGCGATGTCGATCCGGAGTCGTTGGCTCCTGAAGAAGCAAAGGCGCTGCTCAGAAAGCTCCGCGATCGCATGATGTGAGCTGTTTCAGGCCACTCTCAAAGTAGTTCAACTCCTTGGAGTGCGCCCACTTGTCGGCGCTTTGGCCAATGGCAGCCAAGCGACTCTCCAACCCAAGAATTTTCACGCTCTACTAGTCGGTAAGATATCGGGCGAAAGCGCCGACAAGTCGGCGCACTCCAAGGAGTTGAGTCCAACTCTATTTCACGGGCGGCATCGGCGGCGAGTCCGTCACCGTAAACCAATCACCGTTTCCATCGTTTGTGCGCACCATGCGCATCATCTCGTCGAAGTTGAACGGGCGCGCGCCGCGCCGGCCAAACACCGAGATCTGATTTCCACTCTCATCAACCGCCCGATCGCGATCGAGTGGTTTTGAAATCGCGAGCGCGTCGCCTTTGGTTTTAAACGTCGCAATCAATACCGGCTTAGGTCGTGGACTAAATCCCGCATATTCCGGCATCGTTTCCGGCGAGGTCAGTTGTAGTATTCGCAGACCATTCTTGCCGTCGGCAACATAGCCGAAGAGACTAGCGTTGGTCATCGCCACTTTCATCTGATGCGCGTCGTTGAGTGCTCCGCCGGCATTGAAGGTTTGATCCAAGCGCGGCTTTTCCGGTTCCTCAACATCGACGATCGCAATTCCCTCTTTGCCATTCGCAACGTAGGCATAAGTTCGCGCAACATAAACATCCCTGGCGTCTGCAAGTGAGACCAGCGCACCGGGTACCAGCTTCGGAGAACCAGGTGAACTGAGGTCTACGACTTTCAATCCCTCGTCATCGACGACGAAGCCGTAGCGAAACTGAACCGCAACAGCACGCGGGTTACGAAGCCCTTCGAGCTGCTGCGTGATTCGGGGATTTAGTGGATCGTCAATGTCAACAACAACCAATCCGTGCGCGGTTGTTATGTAGGCATAGTGCCCGGCAATAGCGATGTTGTTAGCGTCGTTGAGCGCGCCACCAGGATTGAAAGCGCCATTGGAATATTTCGCAGGATCGAGCGCGCGCTTCAAATAGTTGTTGAGTGGATCGCCATCGAGCAACGTCGCAGCGTTAACTAAAATCAACCCTTCGTATTTGTCGGCGACGTAAAGGTAAGCGTAGAGTGGATGTATCGGTTGCTCTTCATTGAGCAACTGCTTGCGCGCGTCGCCGGTTAACTTGCTTGCACTGAGCGGATCGATCATTGTGCCGTCAGTCTTCATTCGCCAACGCGCCGGATCCACCGCCAACGTTGTCGGCGCCGCCACCGCCGTTGCGTATTTTGTTTTCACCCAAAACTTCTGGCCGAAGCGTGACACGGGCGCGGTGGTTATGCGTTCGGAAAAACCTTTCTGATCGATCTGCGCCACATCATAAACGCGCAAACCTCCTTCACCCGCCGCCACGTAGGCATACTCGCCGCGCAACTGCACCTGCAACACGCGCGGGTTGCCGACATGCTCGTAAGCCGTCTCGAGTTTGCTCCCGCTTTTCACAAACTTCTCGTAATTGTCCGGGTAAGCAATTTTCTGCAACGAACTACCAAACACTGCCTGCGGTTCGCTGGGCTCGGTCGCGACTACAACTTCCAACGCGTCGTCTGCAGCCACATAGACGTACCGACCCATGAAGTTCACAAAGTTCGTTCCCTGCAACAGCAACTGTGCCAACCACGCGTTGTTGTCGTTCTTCGCCGAGACGTGACAATCGGTACAGTTTTTCGTTTCGGTGGCGCGCACGGTATGCGGCACATGCGTATTGAACGTCTGCCCGGAGAAGCCTTCTGCTGAGGTCGTCTGTTGCTGCGAATAGATCCACTCCCGGCTTTGGTTTTGTGAACTGACCAGGATCGCAGATGAAGAACGCACCGGAGCGACGCGATTGCCGGTGACGGTGCCGTCGCGGCCCAACATGAAGATATCGTCGCGCAACACCTGGAAATTGTATTGCGTGAAATTGCGCGAATCGCCTCCTTCGTTGTGTCGATTGGGCATCTTGCGATTTGCCTGCATCGACAAGTGACAACCAAAACAGCTTGTCACCCATGAGGAGTGACAAGCGACGCAGGTCATGTCTGAATCACGATGCGCGAGTTCCTGATCGTCCTTCGGCAGTTCGCCCCAGGTGGCGTTGTCTTTGCGAATTGTTTTCGAATAACGGGACTTCTCGCTGTAATCGCGACTACCCGGCGTGATCGTGTCAACGGTTTGAATCACACGCCACCAGCGGCCCGGCACCACCATCGAATTTTGAATGATGTCGCCGGTTTTCAGTTCAACGTCGGCGCCGCTTTCGTTTTTCTTCTTGCGGTCGCGGGTAATTTTCTGGAACAGGGGAATCTTCGCGCCCGTTTCGTCGCGCACGCGGATGCCACGCGTAAGGTCCTGCCCGGCCAGCGGTTGGTTCTGCGACTTGCGGCGCTCGGCAGCTTGCCCGGTCGCGGTCGCTGCGGCTGGCCCGGAGGTGAACAGGTTTGAGCGACTGCGGATCGACCCGTGACAATCCTCGCAAGTGATCTCAATTGCAGCGCGTGGCTCGTTATAAAGAGTACCGTCGCCATGCGCGTCCTGGCGGAAGTGACAGTCGACGCAATGCATCCCTCTGTCGAGATGAATGTCGTTTAAGTGGACCGCCTTCTTAAACTTTTCCGGGTCATCAGAGGAGACCTGGTTGCCCTGGGCGTCGAGCAAATTTCCCTTGCGATCACGCTTGAAGACTTTGCGAAACAACCAACCGTGTCCATGAAAGTCGCCAAACTGTGTGTTCTTCAGTTGTGAATTGAACTCCGGGCTGCCGGTTCCCGCCAAAAATTCGAGGTCGGACCAAAGACCACGCAGGCTCGCGCCTTCAGGATTGCGCTGCAACTTTTCCTGTTCCTCAGCGTGCGAAGGATTGTGTTGCTGCTTCGGATACAACTTGTCGCCGTCGCTTTCGTTGTCCCACCAGGTCATGCCGAGGTAGGTGGCCACCATGTTTGTGCCCGGATGCATGTGGCAGGTCATGCACTGCGAAGTCGGTATCTGGCTTGTGAACTGGTGCTTAATCGGATGGCCCGACTCGTTCTTCGGGATGTTTTGATCCCCAGTCTGCGAACGGCCGGAGTTTCCGGCGTCGTGATAAGCGGCAGAGTGTGAAGCGTCGCGATCGTTTGCGTAGATTACGTGGCAAGCTGAACAACCTGACGAGCGATAGTCGCCGGGATGATCGTTGCTGCCAAGAAAGTTCAGCGTAGGATCGTGGAGGCGCGTCTTCTGTATGCCAAGAAAAACCGGATCGGTGCGCTGAGCGCTACCAAACCCACGCGCGCTTAGTCCCTTGTCCGGCTTCCCCGGATCTTCTTCCTTGTCCGGCAAACCCACTTCGAGGCGCCGCTTCCCGCCCCGCTCAAAGACGCGCAACACATTCCCCGGTTGCGAAATTTCCCAACGCGGAATTGGATCGAGAAACTCGAGCACGCCTTTGGTGCGCTGCTCTTCGGTTGTCGGCGGCGGGTTTTGAATTAAACTTTGCGAAGCGCCGCTCTCGCTGTAGCTTTCGCCGAACCGCGCGTCCTTAAGTGGAAAGCTGCCATTGTTGTAAAGCGCAGCGCCCCAGAGCATAGCTCCGTGCGTCATCATGCTGCGCGCGACGTTCTTCGATTCCAGATCGTGGCAGGCGCCGCCACCGCAAGTCTTCGCCGCAACGCGCAGATCGCCGGGATTTACGAAGCGCACAAACTCCCAACTGTCCCGGGCCAGCAAAGTGCTGGTGCGTTCGGGATTCGCGCCGGTGTATTTGCCGTCGCGTTGCCAGGCAGCCGGAAACTTCGCGCGAACATGGGCTTCGTTTTTGATTTGCTGGATCGATTTCAGGTCGTCGCTGGTCTTGCTCGGTACAGGATTACCACCATGACAGCCAGTGCAAGTCAGGCCAACAGCATCCTTGCCGTCTTTCAGGGAATCGAACGTTTCGGTGGTGCCGTATTTGTGCATGGGCTCGATCTGCCCGTGACAGGTGACGCAGCCTTCGAGTTTGGGAGTTGGGGTGGTCTGAGCTGGAGTCGAGGTTCGCGAGCGTAGTTTCGCAGAAGTGGTTTTCGCTGACTCTGTTTTTGAGAGAGCCGTCCAGCCCAGCGAAATGCTGATAACAAAGAAAAGCAAAGTTAGGACGACTATTGTTCTGCTCATAACTTCAACTCAAACGCCGACAATCCACCACAGAGGCACAGAGAACACAAAGGCAGCACAGAGAATTAGTTGTCGTATCCAAGAATCTTTCTGTGTATGCCCTTCTTCAAGACCTCAACATTGAAATTGATCACCAAGCCTAGTCGCCACCCTCCCAGGCGAAGATACGTCAGGAGTTGCGCGTCATGAATCGGTGCAAGCTTTTCCACCGACTTAACCTCAACAGCCACTAAACCCTCAACCACAATGTCAACTCTGTACCCACGCTTAAGCCGGATTCCTTTGTACTCAAGTGGCAGCGGGTCCTCGGCCTTGAACTTAATTCCTCTTAAAAATAACTCGTGACACAAACATCTTCTATATGCCGATTCCAAGAGTCCCGGCCCGAGTGTTCTGTGTACCTCAATCGCTGCTCCTATGATCTCGTGAGTCAACTGATTTATCTGGTAAGTCATCGTTTGTTCTCCGCTTAGTTTTTCTCTGTGCCACCTTTGTGAACTCTGTGACTCTGTGGTGGATTCGAGATGTTAAGAACCAAGCGGTAAACAAAGCGGCTCCTTTATGAAGAACTAAAACACCAGCTTCAACTGCGCAAACAACGAATACAACGGCTTCCGTGGGTCGATCACATCCGGCTGACAGAAGTCACCGACGTTCGGTGGGCAATTCCGCGAGCGGTCGGTAAAGATATCGCGAAAGCCACTTCCGGTTTGTAGTGTCGAAGCGCCGAACGTAACGGTCACGTTGTTTATCAGAAACGGCCGGTAGGCAACTCCCACACTGTAGTCCCAGCCAATGTCGTGGCGAATCCGGTTCTGGAAGAGCACGTATTCCAAAGGCTCAGTCCGATGAAAGCGCAGATAATTCACGTTGAAAACCGTTTTGATTCGCTGCGTGAGTTCAACATCAACTCCGGCGTTGTAGATGAAGATTCCGGGATTGACGAAGTTTGCCTGGCCCTGGGTCTTACTACTACGCAAACTCGGCAGCAGACTGTTAGGCTGCGTCAATCCAACACCAGTCTGCGTGAGCCGAATGCCGTTGCGATTCCAGAAGGAGAATTGTCCGCCGGCGAAATTCGGATCGTCGAAGATCGCATCGAAGCCAGTGCCTTTATTGTCGGTTGGATTCGAATCGCCCTGCGCAAAGAAGAACGAGCCTTTGAAACGAAGGTAATCGTGATCGACAGACGCTTCGACCGCGCCCATGTTTGATCTCACGCTAACGCTCCGGCCGGCGATCGGATTTCGATCATCGCGTCCAAACGCGTAGAAGTAGGAGTGGGTCAGATTCAGCTTGCCCAAGTGGCCATCGCCACTAATACCAAGATAGCCCACCTTGATCGCATGCGGGCGAACGTCTCCAATCAGTGACGGTCGCACCAGAAATCCATTGCGGTCGTACTCCACCGTGCGCCGGTCATCGTTGTAATGCAAACTTCCCTGAATTGTGTAGCCCTTGCGCATGAAGTCCTGACGAAAGATGTTAGCAATGTAAACGTTTTGATGACGCGTATCGAAGCGGTTGAGTCCGCTGTTGGTGTCCTTCTCCAGCATTGAGAAGTAAGCCGCATTAAACTGAATGCGGTTGTTGTCTGCGGCGCCGAAGAAACGCAGCCCGAGATTGTTGTCGGAAAAGATGAAGCCGCGAAAGTCAGAGACGAACGGCTGGATGCCGGCACGCACCGAAACGAAATCGTAGTTTGCATTCACGTCCCACAATTTCACTTCAGCAAACGCCTCTTCTAAAGAAATGTGGGTGTCGGTGCGGTTGGCGCCGCGCCGGACATCGATGTTTACGACGCCATTTTCGCGGGCGTTGAGATAGTTGGGAATGCTGAAGGTGGGCGAAATCTTGATCGCCCAATCGCGCGGCCTGAAAGTGGAATCGCCGTGAAACAATTCGAAACTGAGTTGCACAGTTTCGCTGGCCGCGAACTGTTCCGGTTGACCAAAAAACTCGGCGCTGCCGGGGTCGTCCGCACTTACGCCTGAAGAAGTCGGCACGCGTCTTTGTTCAACTCCGGTGGTGCTAACGGCCGAAAGAATCATGAAGAGCTCGTTCCCCTTGATCGGGTAGTCGCCCTTCAAGACGCTCTGGTTGTACGGATCCCACCAGCGCCCGCGCTTGAACGGAATGTCGCGGCCGCGCGCGGCACGATCACCGTAGCGGTCATATTCAGGAAAGCCTATGCGCCAACGATCGCTCGCTTCGCGCCGCGACGGATCCGTTTGAGGTTCAGACGGAACAGTCTCGCTGCCCGCGTTGCCGGTTGGTTTGTCGGCCGTGCTGCTGGGTATTTCCTTGAGTTCAACTTGATCGAGCGGAATGTCGACAACCGTTTCCTTGCCAGGCTCAACTATGACATTTTCGAGAACTTCACCGCGTGGCAGAGCAAACTGCCCATAGTCTTTGTCCTTATCAAACTTCGCGACGCTCGGAGCGCCAACGCGCAGGCGATATGCGCCGGCACTCAAGTTGAAGGAGTACTTTCCCGCTGCATCGCTACGCGCGCGTTTCCGTTTACCAGTAACTTGATTAGTGACAATGACGGTTACGCCAGGCACCGGCGCGCCCGAGGCGACGCGCACCGTGCCGCTAATGCTTCCCGACCCCTGGCCCAATACACCAATGCAAAGTGTCAACGCTACCGACACGACGGCAGCTGCGTATGCCACTAAGGAACCCGGGCGCGAAGCATGCCGCAGGCACGCAATGTTTATAGAACCAGCCATTCTGGTTTCTGTCCCTTTCGCTTGGAACAAGATGCCCGGCCTTTTGTTCTAAGCGAAAGAAAGGATCGTCATCAATCTCAACGCTCGATCTGCAACTAACTCTTCGTTTGCCTTGTAACACACGACCGACAGCGAGGCAATGGAAATCGCCCTGAACAGTTTCGAGTTTGCAGTCCTAGGTTTCGAGTTCGACAACCTGGCTAACGAATCCAGAACCTCGCAGCCGAAACTCGAAACTTTGTGATACATTGGGCGGCAGTTTTTCGCATGTCAGTAGCTTGAATCTCCGCGATGGATAAAGCTTCGCATCTGCTCCTCCACATTCTGCGCACGCTCGGCCCGAGCGTCTTTTTAATCAGCGCTTCGCTGATGAGTTTCCAAACAGCCGGCGCGCAGACTATTGCTCCAGTTCTAATCAGCCAAGCCGATTCCACTCGCGCGATTTCCTTCGAATCCGTAACCGAACATCGTGAACCTTTCTCCGTGACCTCACCCGTCAGATTCGGCACAGACAATCAAACGCGAATCATGTTGTTCGTAATGAATCTGGGCCTGCAGCTCGGCGACGACGTCAGTGCGATCACGGTCGAAGCTGAAGACGCCGCGCATCATGTTTACCCGTTGCCGGTTGAGTTTCTAGGCAGCGTTCCGGATCAACCCTGGGCTTCGTCGCTAGTAGTTCGCGTCAGCAGTGCGATGGACGGCCTGGGCGACGTGTTGGTGCGCGTCAGTTATCGCGGACTCTCGAGCAATCGGGTGCGTGTCGCGATGGGCCATATCGGCGGTGGTCTGCCTGATGATCCTGGAGCTGTGCCAACACCCGGGACGCCGTTTCCCCTTGCCGTCTCAACAACTGCCGGCAACTTATCTATCGGCGACGTGCAGACAATAATTAGTCAGGCTGTTTCGGCGGCGGTCTCATTAAATCGAAACGTGACGGTAGCTGTAACCGATCGCGAAGCAAATGTGCTGGGCGTTTTTGTAATGACTGGCGCACCTGCCGGCACGACAATTCGCAGCGTTGGCACTATCGGTCGCGGTTTGGAAGGAACGGTGGCGCCGGCATCGCTGGCCGCAATCTCGAAGGCCGGCACCGGTTCGATCTTCAGCACCAGCGGCAACGCCTTCACCACGCGCACCGCCGGCTTCATCATTCAGGAACACTTCCCGCCCGGCGTCCAGTTTCGTGCGGGTGGCCCGCTCTATGGTGTGCAGTTTTCGTCGCTGCCGTGTTCAGACATCAAGCAACCGGCGTTACCTTTGGGACTTTCCGGCGATCCGGGGGGACTGCCGATTTACAAAGACGGCGTGGCAGTGGGCGGGATCGGTATTGAGGGCGACGGGATCTACACGGTCGATCGTGACCCTGCTGACTTCGATCAGCCGTTTGAAGAGTTGATCGCCGCGTCAGCAGTTCGAGGATTTGAAGCGCCGCCACTGATACGCGGCGACAACATTCTTGTCGACGGCATCCGCTTGCCTTACTCAAATGTGACTAATCCACCGGCGCCGGCAACCATCGCCTTTGGCAGCTTACCCGGAGTGGTGCCCGGCGCGTTTCCGATTCGTGGTGCGCAAGTCTCGGCTTTCGTTCCCGCCAATGTCGGCGGAATTGGCGGTGAGGTCGATACTCGTTTCTTTCCATTTGTTGCCGGCACACTTCCAGCTGGACCAAACGCGCTGACGGCCGCTGAAGTACAAACAATAATCGCGCACGCGGCTCAACAGGCAAACATTACGCGCGCGGCGATTCGCCAACCGCTCGGCAGCAACGCGCGCGTCTCGATCGCGGTGGTGGATGCAGGCGGGAGAGTGCTCGGCGTTTTTCGTCAACTCGATGCGCCGGTCTTTGGTTTCGACGTGTCAGTACAAAAGGCAAGAACTGCCACTTTCTTCTCCAGCGCCGGCGCTGCGGCGCTGCTGAACGGCGCCGGGCTCGGCAGTTATGTTAGTCGCGCCGCGGCTGATGGTCTGAGACTCGATGGCTCAGTTGCTTTCACCGATCGCGCAAACGGCTTTTTACATCGTCCGTTCTTTCCTGATGGAATTAACAACACCGCCGCCGGGCCGTTTAGTACAACGATCAGCGAATGGAGTCCTTTCAATGTTGGCTTGCAACTGGATTTGATTCAGGCAAACCTGTTGGCTGCGATCGGGGGCGCGAGTGTTCCGTGTAGCACGATTCCGAATTTGCCAAACGGTATCCAAATATTTCCGGGCAGCGTTCCTATTTACAAAAATGGCGTGCTGGTCGGAGGGATCGGGATCAGCGGCGATGGCGTAGATCAAGACGACCTGATCAGCGCCGGCGGCGGAAATGGCTTCTCGCCGGCGCCGGCCATTCGTTCTGATCAGGTTTTCGTTCGCGGCGTGCGGCTGCCCTTCCTGAAGTTTCCACGCAGTCCAAATCTGTAAGTTGAGTCAAGTGAACTGCTGGAACCGCGGGCGTCCCGCCCGCTCTGATTTGCCAGAACAAGCGAGGGACATCAGTCGTGTTTATCTCAACTTTTCGCGCTTTGCGCTCATTGCGGGTGAGACGCCCGCGGTCCCAGCAGTTCACTTGAGTATTATGTTACGCGCCTCTGGCCATATTCTCGTTCTTCTGCTGCTCGCGAGTTTTTGCGTGGCGCAAACCTCCTCAGCGCCTCAAGGCGCGGGCACCATTTTACGTTTAAGGGTTCGCGTAAAAATTGGCGACGCCCAGAAGGGTCTTTCCCGCAAGCGGTTCTTCCTGGTCAAGGGTTCACTCGAACAAAACAAGAGTGTAGTCGATGAGATCCAGCGACGAGCGTTCAACTCGCGCGATTGCTATTACCGCGGTTCCGGCGCCAGCGAACAACTAATTAACTGGCTGCGAGACAACGACTGCGAATCGGTTTATTGCCGCGAGCTGCTGCCAAACGAAGTGGAAGGCCCCGGGGCGATCCCGGAATTTCAAGCTGCGCTGACAGCCGGCGAAAAGGAATACGGTAGTCGCGAGTTGGCGCGAAAATGGTTAACCACGAACTTGCCGGAAAAACTGAGAGACGGCTATTACAAGGACCAGCAGGCCGCGATCGCGGCAACCATCACACACGCGGAGACTGTTTCGGGCGCAAAAGTGTTATCCGTCATGACCGATCGAAACGGCACCGCTTACTTCACGGATCTTGAACCCGGCGTGTACACCCTTTCAAATATTTTGCCCACCGAGATTTCAGCCAGCAGTGCTCTTTGGAATTGCGAGATCAAGGTTAAGCAGGACGACCGCGCATTTGAAAAGCCCTATCTAATATCGAATCGACCAGACAAGAATGTGAAGTGCGTAGCGGTAGAGACACCGCTGCCAGTTTGCGATGTCATGCGCAAACCAGTTGACCGCTAGAGCGGCAAAACAGCAACACTAATGAACGGCTCACCTCTCAAAACGAAAAGGCTATTTCGCGGGCGCTTTCCGCTTTTTTGCGGAGTCGTTGCGGCCTTGCTGATAGTTGCGCTCGTGCCGTTCTTTGTTCACATCGTTCACGCGCAAAAGTCACGAGTGCAGAGGGTGCCGGCAACTCGAAAAGCTGCTGCACCAAGTATCGATTATTCTCGTTTCTCCCACGCCACAAAAAAACATCAGGGCGAGTGCAACACTTGCCACAAGGTTCCAACCGGCAACTGGAAAAAGGTTAGTGACTTTCCCGATGTCTCCGATTTCCCCGGACATAACGCCTGCGTAAGTTGTCACCGCCAGCAATTTTTCAAAGGCGCGAAACCGGTGATCTGTTCCGGTTGCCATTCAAAGGTGTCGCCGAAAGACGATGCCAGGTTTGCGTTTCGCAACCCAGCGGCGCCCGGCCAGTTTGTAGTCGAGTTTCCGCACGACCGGCACCAGGACGTAATCGCGCGAGTTTTTCACCGTCTGGCGAAGGAAGAGCGTCCGCGGTTCGCGCGCGCTTCATTCACATATGCGGCGGCCGACGAAAAAACGAAGCACTACAACAACTGCGAAATCTGTCACTCCCCACACACGACTGGGCCAACAGCGCCGCCCGGCGGTTGGCGCGACGGATTTGTTCCCGATGCCGGAACATTCAAAGACGCGCCGGCAAGTCATGCGTCATGCTTTAACTGCCATTGGAAATCACAACAACCTACTCGAGATAATTGCGCTGGTTGCCATAAGCTCGCGGACAAGCCTTACAAGATTGAAATGGCAGCGCCCGTCAACCGGCTCTCGATGAAGTTTCGCCACGCGCGCGAACAACACGTCGCCGAATGCACCACTTGTCATATCAACATCACAAAATCGTCCACGTTGCGCGGCTTGAAACCGGATGTGCCTATTACAGCCTGTACTGAGTGTCACAATAAAGATGGCTTGCGGCAGGACGTAACTAAGGAGTTGGAGGCGATTGATCGAAATCGCGACTTCACTTGCACCTATTGCCACACGTCAGATGTCGGCCGGAACGATCCACCTGCCAGTCACTATTTGATTGCTGGTCGAGAAGCAATGAAACGCAGGGACATCAAGTGAGCCCGAGCGTACCAATCAGCGTTGAGGAGCGTGCGGCTCGAAATCGTAGCCGCTGGCTGGTCCTGTCTCTGTGTTGCCTCTGGGTGCTCTGTGTCTCGGTGGTGAGTGCTGCGATAGTTATCACTACCGCAGAGACACAGAATACACAGAGACAACACAGAGAAGTTTTTGCGTTAATGCCGCAAGGCCCTGGTCTCGACTATTCAAACTTCAAACACACTAGCCAGCGTCACGCGTCGCTCGCCTGCACATCATGTCACGAGCGCAAGGACAACGCTGCAACCCCGAGCTTTCCGGGACACAAGGCCTGCATCAGTTGTCACTCAGGACAGTTTGTCACTGCAAACGTTCCGATGTGTGTCATCTGCCACAGCGACGTGAATAGCGGCAATCCACCGTTGAAAAGTTTTCGGATGCGCTTCAGCGACAGCTTCAACGTAAAATTCGACCACGCGCAACACATGACTGGAGCAGCACGGCCCGCAAGTGGCTGCACCGCCTGCCATACAAGGAGCGGTGGACGCGCCGCGGCGCTTGCCATTCCCGCAAGCATCAGCGCACACAACCAGTGTTACACCTGTCACACGCCGAGTAGTAAGGCGCAATCGGGTCGCGAGATTGCCTCGTGCGGAGTTTGTCACGACCAGAAGGGATACTCGCGCACAACAACCAGCGCTCGCAGTTTTCGTTATGCCTTCAGTCATGCGAAACATGGAACCGCGCAACGTCTGGCTTGTGCCGATTGCCATGGACTAACGGCGGGTTTGCCACAGTCTCGCCAGGTTAGTTCGCCCGCGCCGCTTGAACATTTCGCTACCAACCGTGGAAAGACTTGCCTGACATGTCATAACGGTCGGCGTTCGTTTGGCGGCGACTTAGCATTTCAAGACTGCCGCCGCTGCCACACCTCTGCAACGTTCAAGATGCCGCAATGAAATTAGAAACTCGCTGCAACGGGCCTCTCCTTGGAGTGCGGCGACCTGTCGCCGCTTTGGTCTGCGATGAACCCGCGCCGCTTTTCCACACTTTTACTCCAACGATGCGGCGTCAGGCCGCCGCAGGTAAAGGCGGCGACAGGTCGCCGCACTCCAAGGAGAGGCTTGTTTTTGTCAGTGAACGGTACAGATTCGCGCTAACGTTGACACTCCAACGATCGCTAATTAAGATTGTGCTGCCCTCCCCTGCTGGCCCATGACTACTCTTCCCCAACGCTCTGTTTCGGTCTAATACTTCTGCGAGGTTAATCGATGAGAAAACTTTGGTTACTGATCGCGATGCTCGGATGTTTGGCAATTTTTGTTGTTGCTGGGAGCGGTGGACTGGCGGCAACGCAGGACCCGCCGAAGGAAAGCAAGACGCAGCCGAAGGAAGTCACTCTCGCCAAGGATAGCCAATCAGATAAGTATGGCGACGTCGCTTTCAATCATGAGAATCACACAACGAAAAACTACAGTGTCGACGGCAAGAGCGTATTGAATTGCGTTGAATGTCATCACACGGATCAACCGGCGGCTGCTCTCGTGGCCCCATTGAAAACCTCGGAGAGAGAAGTTGCCCTCACAGCGAAAGTGCTGGAGGCCGCTGACGCCAAGCCGGTCAAGACTTGCCGGACCTGTCACCTACAGGCAGGAGACGACAGCGCTACGATTCCCGCGGTCACTTACGCCGGCAAAACCACCCCTACAAAACTGACGAATGAAGTGGCGTATCACACCAACTGTAATATCTGCCACGACAAAGCCATTGCCGCGCGACCCGTGCTCAAAGGAAAAGTTCCCGGGTCAAACGACTGCCTTCCCTGCCATAAGCCGGTAAGCTAAGAAGTAGTCAGCATTCAGCATGTTTGCCTTCCGACTGCTGTCTACTGAATGCTGATTGCTGATTGCTGACTATTGCTTCTTCGCCATCAGCGAGGCACTCTACTGTCGCTTGTCTTTGACGTGTTGGACGTGACAAGAAGTGCAGTTTGGTTGGCTCCTGGCAATCAACACCCGGTTAGTTCCGGCCTCCACGAAACCGTTATGACAACTACCGCAAGTTGTTCGCGGTGTCTGTCGATCAAGCGGACTGAAAGACTTGTGGCAACTCGAACACGATAGGTTCCCATCCGCATCCGCTGGTAAACCGTTGGCGCGAACTCGCCCGACGTGAATGGTGTGAAACTGTTTGCTGCGCCACTTCTCGTCAGTGTCTTCCGGCAAACGTGTAACGGCGATCTGTTTTAACGTCCACTCGCTTTCGTTCAACCCTTTCCAGCTCCACTTGCCGCTGGTAACCGGATAGCCAAAGGTTCCGCCATGCGGCGTACTGACTTTGTGACCACGGTAAGAATTCGGGTTTGCACTATTGTGGCACTGAGTACACGAAGCCAGCGCACCCAGTGAAGCCCGAAATTCTGTTCCCTGATGTTCGGCGTGACAGGCGAGACAGCCTATGCCCGCAGCGGCGTGGGGCTCAATCACGGTCGCTACAAAAGCTTCCGCGTTATGACACTGGGCACAGTTTTGCTCCATCGTTCCTGAAAGAGAATGACAGTTCGTGCAGGAGTTGGCGTTGGCCTTGACTGCGATTGGCGGGAATAGACTCAGTTGCGACTGCGTGTGTGATCGCGCAACGGGACCAGGCGCAAAGGCACTTGCGTATGCATAGGCAGCCGCGATCGAAATCAAACCAACACCGATTGCTCCCCAGATAAAATACGACACCGGCCAATGCGATCTCAGATCAGTTGTAGGTGTCCAACTAGCAGCCGCTTTGCCGGCGCGTCGCTGACTCTTGGGAAACAGCGGCGAAGGTCGCACCATCTTGCCGGCTTCGCGAATGCGCTTGTCCCAAAAAATATCGAGCGCCTTGTCGCCCTGAATCGGCGCGGCGCGCGTTTTCGCGTGGGGTTTCTTTTCCCCCGGCGCCAGCACAGGCTCAAGTTTAGCGGTGCCCAAACTTGGACTGCTCAGGTTACTGGTGTCAATTACTGTCCCAATTTGCAGCGAAACCTTAAGGACCAGCGCTTCGTCGGTGAGATCCACTTCCAGCAGAAATGGGCCAATCTCAAGCACATCACCAGGAGCCAGGGCTTCGTTCTCTTCGACTGGTTTGCCGTTGATCTTTACGGGATTGGATGGACGAAGGCCGAAAAGAAAATAATTGTCGTTAACTAATTTGATTCCGGCTTGCGCGCGCGAAACGGCCGGATGGTTAAGCAGCAGTTCGCACTCCTGCAAACGACCGAGCAGCAACCCATCCGTAATAATCGTTACCGGATCCTGAACCAGATCCTCACGGATGATGATGTATTTATTTTCCTGCGCCATTAAAGCGACCGCTGGTCCAACGTAACGCCTACTACTTCACTGCGAAATACACGACTTGAATAATGTGAACGATCATAAGCGCCAACATGATGGAGCTCGAAATTACGTGCGGCGCGATCCAGAGCTTGAGCATTTTGTGCAGGTAGATAAGTGCGTCGACACGTCGCATGGTAACTTTCGTCTCCACCGCACGGAGCAATAGCGCGCGCTCCTCGTTAGTTGTGAGTCGTGTCAGTCGTTCCCTAAATGCCCGGCGAGCGTTCGCTAACAGAGAAGTCAGGGGCTCACGTTTCAGATACTGTCGCATTAGAAACGAGAAGCGTGAGAACTTCTTGATGACTCGGTCCTCTATTTCTTCTTTCAGCCAGCCCTCGCTTTCTTTCACGATCTCCTCGAGTTCCTGTCTCAGTTCGTCGCGGCGGCCAAGCAGATCTTCAATCAGCAGAGGCTCGCCTTCGATGCTGGTCAACATTCTCGGAGCGAAGATGTAGGAGGCTATGCCGAAGAGACCCGAGAGGATAACGATATCGAAGGCGATATAGAGCAACGTCGTAAGCAGCCCGCCGGTACTGCTGCCGGCGTGTAACAGAAGTATCAAACCTGCCAGCGCGCCGACGTATACGTGTAACAGCATCCAATATCGGAGAGCGCCGGCGCGGCGGCGGTAAACCTGTTTCCGCAGCGGATAAGTCATGACCGCAGCCACGCCGAATAGTCCCACCAGTCCCGTGATCCAGCGCATCGTCAGCCACGATCCCGCCACAATGCCGTCGAAACCACGCGTGGCTAATCCCCAAATTGCAGCTACCGCCGCGAGAAATATCAGGAGCGCTCCACCGATGTGAAAAGCCCTGGCAATCGGATCGTTCTTGTGAATGTTGCGGCCGAAGGCCTGCGTTTGATCGCGGAAGATGAGCCCCTGGGTTTTTTCAACCTCACTGAAGTACTTCACCGGATCGACACGCAGCAACGCTCCGGTCGGACAGTTCTCTTCACACGAATATGCCTGGCGCGGCGCGCCTGGCGGATTGAGAGGCGTGTGCTCACACAGATTGCATTTGATCGCGACCACATCGTCCGCGGGTGTAAGTTGAACCGCCGGAGGCGTGGAAAGACTAAATGTTTTTCGCAGTGTCCCCATCAAGTCAAAGGTCACCACGGGCTCGCCGTTTTTCGGCACCATCGTGATCGCATCGTAAGGACACTGGGTGGCGCAATCGAAACAGCCGATGCAAGTGGCAGGATCAATATCCACATAACCGCGCGGGTCGCGAAATATCGACCCGGTGGGACAACCCGTCAAACATTCCGGGTCCTTGCAGTGCATGCAGACCTGCGGAGACAGCACGTGCTGCGTACGTTCGCTGCCAATCGAAACCGGACGCGTAATACTGATGCCACGCCGCAGCAGGCGCGATTGTCCGTGCACTTTGTGACAGGCGAGTGAACAATTGCCGCACCTGACGCAGAGGTCCATATCCATGACCAGCAGGTTTGCGCCGTCAATAATGCCCGTGGTTATTTCGGCTTCAGCTGAAGCCATCGCCCGGAGATCTTCAACAGCCTCAATTGAGGGCGGATAGTCATCGGCGGTGGAAAACGCTTCAAAGGCAGCTACGATCTGTTCGCGCAGTTTAGGATCATCGGCCAACGGCGCGAGTGGAATCTCCAGCACCTCGGTGCGCGCCATCGCCGATGCGCTGTAGTTCCACTTCCCGTCTTCGTCGCCTTCAAGTCCCAGACAATTTCCGGCGCCAAGGAAGTCCACCCCAATGGTCTGACCCATGCCAACAGCAACGCCGGCCGATGCGGGATCGAGCGGAACGCCACGCACGCGTCTCACCCAACCACTCTTTATCAGCACGATGTTTTCGATGGGATCGGTCTCCTGACAAAGCACGTGATGCTTGCCGTAGACCATGAACCTGCCTATGTCGCGCAACTTTGCAACTATCGTTTCGTTGGCCCGGCCTCCTTCTTCACTCAAATCTGCGAGGATGCGTCCCAGCCCATGTCTGCGATAGGTCTCGTCAAGCACCTGACCAAACTTCGGAAGTTTCCTCAGCAGTCGCAGCGCCGGACGCGTGACTTCAAGCACGAGAGCAGTCTCGTGCTGCGGCACGCTGATGGTTGCATTCCGCTCGACGCCGGCCAGCACGGCCATTTCGCCAAAGCAGGTTCCTGGCGGCAAACGGCCAATCTTGCGCTGTTCTCCGTCCCGATCTCCGATGTACACATCCAGCACACCTTCGACGGACAAGTAAAACGTGTTTCCGCCCCACTCACCCTGCTGCATGATCGTTTCGCCGCTCGCGTAAGTCAGCAGACGCACGTATGGGCCAACACGTTTGCCGGTGGCGTTTACCTTGCCTTCAACAATCACATCGAGGTCACCCTGGTTCTTCAACTTTCCGTTGATCTCGATGAAGAGCTCAGAGGTAAGCTCGAGGGCTTTGAGTGCAGAGAGTATTGCCGCTTTGTCGGTGACTTCGCCGGGCATGACGGGAGTTATACTACGTTCGGGTTGTAAAGATAAATGACTACGCACTCGCATTCATCCGTCCGTTCGGGCGCATCGGAGATGCGCGACGAAGGTAGCCAGAGGTACAACCTCTGGATCACGCGTAGTTCAAATTAGCGCGGTGGAGCCGCGCCCAGAATCTTTGCGCGTCTCCAACGCGCAAAAATAGTTATTGAGTGCCGTTACGAGACGTTCTACGTCGGGCTACCTTCTCATCGCGGCTCTGCCGCGAAAATAATTTCAACCTTCTAAATTACAGGCGCACCCACAATCTTTTTCGTTGGCCGCTCCGGCATGTTTTGCCTTATAGTAAAAACTGTTATTTCATCCTATTGCTGAAATTTTCTGCGCCTAACTCTGCGAGCACCTTTCAACATGTCATTGGAATCATTCCTGTCGCTAACCCTCGAACAGCAAATTGGACAATTTTTTTACATCGGTCTTGCCGGCCCGACGATCGACGCCGATGCGCGCGCGCTAATCGAGGAAGTTCAACCGGGCGGCATCATTGTCTTTGGACGAAATGTTGAGGGTCCTGAGCAACTTCGCAAGTTGCTCGATGATGTAAGAGAAATCCTGCCCACCAGACCGCTGCTCGGCATTGATCAGGAAGGCGGCCTGGTTGATCGGCTGCGAAAAATCTTTACGCCGATGCCCTCGGCGCGCACCATCCGCGCCCACGGCGATCTGGCGGGCGCGCGCGCCCTCGGCAGAATTACTGGTGAGGCCCTGCGACTCTTAGGCTTCAACATGAATTTTGCGCCAGTGATGTCGATCATGACGGACGAACGTGACTTGCTCTCCAATGGACTCTACTCCCGTTCATTCGGACGCTCGCCTGGCGAAGTACTCGGTTACACCACCGTCTATCTACGTGGTTTGCAGGAAACTGGAATTGTTGGTTGTCTCAAACACTTCCCCGGTATTGGGGCCGGCGAAGTTGACTCACATGAGCAGATGCCCATGGTTCGACTCTCGCACGACGACCTGATGGCGCAGGATCTCGCACCCTACATCGAACTCTTCCAACGCAAAGACGATCGCGTGCGTTGCGTAATGGTAAGTCACGGCGGCTTTCCTAACATTGACATCACTAAGGGGCTGACCGGCGGGCTGCTGGAACCAGCATCACTGAGTCACAACATCGTCACTAACTTGCTGAGGGGCGAACTGGGCTATCAACATCTCGTGGTCACTGACGATCTGGAGATGGGCGCGATTGCCAAACACTGCGAGATCGAAGCCGCTGCAGTGCGCGCTTTTATTGCCGGCAACGATATGATGTTGATCTGCGCCCGCCCTGACATTATTCGGCGCGGCTATCACTCGCTGCTCAACACCGCTCGCGATGGCAAACTGCCGAAGGAACGCATTCGCGCCTCGCTCAAACGCATCGCCGCGATTAAGTCGATCACAAAAACGCCCCAGGCTTTTGACGCTGAAAGATTCCAGAAGCTTTCTGTTGAAACAACGACGCTGAATGAGAAGCTGAACTACAAGTACGGAGGCACGATCCAATGAGCAGGCGAAAGTTCGGCTACTTATCTCTGGCAATCTTAATCGCAGTATTCACTTCCGGCTCCAGCTGCCGGCGCAATCGCAGCGGCGGTCCCTTCGTAATCGCTTTGGGCGATAACATCCGCACCATTGATCCGATCGGCTCTCCTTCAGTCGATGCGGCTAGCGAGCGCGTGCGCACCTTGATGTTTAATTCCCTGGTTAAGAAGGATGAGAAGTTTGACTACGTTGGCGAGTTAGCTTCAAGTATTACGCGATCGGAAGACAATCTCACGTTCACTTTTATTCTGCGCGATGGCGTGAAATTTCACGACGGCCGGCCGTTTACCTCCGCCGACGCCAAGTACACGCTCGATTTGGTTTTCGCAAGCAGCTTTGCCAAATCTGCAAGTTTTTACGAAGGCACTGGCGCCGACAGAAAGAGTTACATAAAGAGCGTTGACGCTCCTGACCCGCATACCCTGGTTGTGACTACGACAAAACCCTGGACCGGTTTGCTTCCAAATTTGGTGCCGGTCGCAATCATTCCTAAAGACAGCTACGAACCAATTAGAGCCCAGTCAGGAAAAATCGTCACCGATCTAACGCGCGAAGGCATCTCCGGCACCGGCCCCTATAAGTTTGTCAGTTATGACAGCTCGCAACAGGTCCTCGATCTTCAAGCGAATACTGAATATTGGGATGGCGCGCCGAAAATTCCGATAGTTCGCGTGCGCGTGATCGCCGACACCAATGCGCTGCAGGCTGAACTGCGCTCCGGGCGGGTTGATATCGCCCCCCTCCCGACGAGTCTTTCGCCTGACGCTGTCAAACTTCTTGGCCAGGATCCCAAACTGCAAGTAGCACAGTTCAACGGTTCAAATATTTACGTGCTGACCTTAAACACCAGCCAGCCACCGCTTAATGACGCACGAGTGAGACAGGCGCTGGCCTACGCGATTGATCGCGAAGGAATTATTCGCGATCTGCTTTTGGGCCAGGACAAGATTGCGCATTCAATTTTGCCGGAGGAGTCGTGGGCCTACACTACCGGACAAAAGTATTCATTCGATCCGGCGATGGCAAAGAAGTTACTCGATGAAGCTGGACTCAAGGATCCTGACGGCGACGGACCGCAAATGCGGTTCGCCAAGCCGTTGGTCTTCAAGGTGTCGGGCAGCAACGTATCCGGTAAGGCTTACGCCGGCGTAATCCAAAACTATCTGAAGAACGTCGGAGTTCCCATGAGTATTGAAACGGCGGAACTCAATACGCTGTTTGACGAATTGCGACGAGGCAACTTTCAGATCTTTTATGGACAGTGGGTGGGCGGCAACCAGGATCCAATTTTCTACAAAGACCTGTTTGCAACCTCCGAGATACCAACCGAGACACGCGCCTCGAGAAATCGCAGCCGGTATAGCAACAAGGAACTCGACGCATTAATCGAAGAAGCGATAAATACGTTTGACCATGAAAAAGGCAAGCAGCTCTACACGCGTATCCAGGAGATCATCAGCCGCGATGTGCCCATACTGCCGCTTTGGTACCAGGCAAACATCGTTATCGCGCAGAAAAAAGTCGGCAATATTAAAGTTGACGCGAGCGGCGATTGGGGCTTTGTAAAAAACCTGACCGTTACCAATTAGGCTTCGCATGCGTGATGAGGCCAGTACCATCCGCGGTAGCGGGTGGGTCGCGGAAGTCCACAGCTTTCCCATCCGCTACCGCGGACGGTACTGACTTCATTCCCACACTTACAACGAAGCTCTTGTGATGACTACTTTTGCGCGGTCGCATCACTAAACGCAGCCGCCAGGCCAGAGCCTTTCACATAGTTACCAAAAATCGCTCTTCTCATTCGCGACTCGCCGGCAAATAATTTCTGAAACTCTTCAAGGTTAACGCTCTTGCGCGTTTGCTCGAGATTCTCGCCGCGCGCAACGGCCGCTTCCACCTGTTGCTTCATCGAGGCAAACAACCTCGCCATCAGGTTGATGTACGAAACATCATGCAGCACTGGTCCGTGCCCGGGGACAACAGCTGTCGGCTTTAGCGCAATGAGCTTTTCCAGCGTCGCGCTCCAGTCGCCAGGATGTGATTGCGGATTGCCGACGTAAGGTACCGGCCATATCACCAGGTCGCCGGCGATTACAATTCCCTCTTTGGGAAGGTGAACGACGATGTCGCCGCTGGTGTGACCGCGGCCCAGAAAACGTATGTTGATGATGCGATTGCCGCGGTGCAGAGTGAGCCCGTCTTCAAGTGTGAGCGTCGGCAGGACTATCTCGGTTCCGGGATTCTCCGCCATGTAGCGCTCAGCGATCTTGATGTCGCTCGCAATCGTCTGACGCTCTTCCTCGTCTAATGGCCCACCAAAGCCGCTCTTGTTTTCCTGCAACTCTTGTTTCAAAAACGCGATGAAACCTGGATAGCCCTGTTCTGACATCGCGCCCTTGCGATTGCTGAGACCGGTGGTTTGGCAGATAGTCACGAGTGGCCGCGTGCGCAATAAACTCAACGCCGGGAAACGCGTCTCGATAGACCTGATTGCCCATGATGTGATCGTCATGCCAGTGAGTATTGATGACGTATTTCACCGGCTTCGACGTGAGCTTTCGCAGGGCCGCTAACTCTTCGCGGGCTGTTCCGGGCGTCAGCGTGGTATCAACCACGAACACATCTTCGTCGTTGATGATGAAGACGCTGTTGCCGTTCACAGTTAGGCCCGGCGGCTCCGTGCGAATGGCTGCGTAAACACCTTCCGCAACCTTTACCATTTCAAAGTTTCCGGCTTGCGCGGAAACGGTTAGCGGAAACACAAGAACAATCAGAAGCAGCGACAGTCGAATGAGTAACATAAAAGATTCCGGTTAGGCGCTAATGAAACGGACGCGCCGTAAATAAAGAATTGAAAAGCAGAGACGGGGAGAATGCGACAAGCATTCTAAGCCAGATTGATTAGGGATTGATTGAGAAAGGACAAAAAAACAGCTTTAGTGAAAATGGATTTACTACGAGAGTTCGGATCGCTCAACTCAAGGATTCTCCGCCATCGGGCCGGCTACAGCAGCTCCTTCAGTTGCTCACGCGAGATCGCGCCTTCGCGGATTAAACGCGCGTCGCCAGCGCTAACGTCAAGAACTGTCGACGGATCAATCGCTGTCACTTCGCCTCCGTCAACTATCAAATCAAGCCCCGCCGGAAAATAGTTTTCGACTTCCTTCGCCGTACGTGCCGGCGGCTGTCCGGAGATATTTGCGCTGGTCGCAGTCAGCGCGCCACCGCAGGCGCGCACAAAAGCGCGAACGTCCGCGTCATCAGGCAGGCGCACACCAAGGGTGTGCGTACTCGCAGTTAACGCTGCCGGCAATTCAGGCCGCGAAACGCCGATCAGGGTCAAAGGTGCCGGCCAGTGTTTGCTCGCGACGAGTTTGAAAAATGCAGCCTGCTGAATGAAGCGATCGATCTCGCTCTCATCTGAAATCAACAGCAGGATGGGCTTCGCGTCTTCCCTGCCCTTGAGGTGTCTTATTTTTCGAATTGCACGGGCGTTGAATGGATCGGCGCCAAGGCCGTAGAAGGTATCGGTGCGGAAAGCAATTACGCCGCCGGCTGCGATATATCCTGCTGCCTCAGTTCGCGTGTCGGCGTTGTCCCAAAGGATCATGCTTTTGGAGTGCGCTGAGCTGTCAGCGCTTTTTCGGCTGCGATCTGTCGCAGCCTGATTGCAATTGAATTTCAACAAAGCAGCATCAAGCCGGCGCGGCTCAAAGCGCTGACAGATCAGCGCACCCAAAAGAAGCCTATTCGCTCTGAGGTCCGCTGTGCCCACGGTGTTGGCCTTCCGCGGCAATTTTCACGGCATAACCTAAACCATCACCAACCGAAAGAATCTCGGCGCGCAGCTTCGGGTGGTTGACGAAATACTTATTGAACTCACGTAAGGCGTTGGTTGAACTCTCCTGATCTGGCGAACGAATTTCGCCCGCCACCTGGCCGCCCCAGAGAAGATTGTCGACAATCACGACGCCGCCCCGGCGCAGTCGCGGTAAAGCCAGTCGCAGATAGTCGCCATATTCTTCCTTCAGTGCATCGATGAAGATCAGATCGAAGGTGTCTGTGAGTGTCGGAATAACATCGAGCGCCTTGCCGCGTTCGATCCGCACTCTTTCGCGCAAGCCCGCGCGCGTGAGGTAACCTTCCGCCGCTCGAATCATCTCGTCGCTCGGGTCGATGGTTACAACTAACCCGCCCTCGCCCACCGCGCGTGCGAGATGAAGCGACGTGTATCCGATTGCCATCCCAATTTCCAAACATTTTTTCGCGACTATCGCGCGCGCAGTGATCTCGACAAATAGCGCTACTTCGGGATCGGCGCTGGGAACGCCGTGCTCGCCGCCATACTCTTCCATCTCACGAAGAAGTAGATCAGTTTGTGGGATTAGTTGTTCGAGATACTCAGCCTGATTACGCTGAATGATTGCGTCAATGCGTGCTTTCATCAAATCTACCTCAAGAAATAAAAACGTTGGAGATCAATGAAAGTTTAGCAGAGGAAATCAGGAATCAAGAGCGGGGGCACCAGCAGCGGCCGGACAAGGAGCACGAGCAGACGGCCGGTGAAACAGAACTTTAGCCTTGCATCTCTTTGCTCCTGCCTTCTGCTCCTGCTCCTGCGTCCGCTCAGTCGATCGATTCTTCCTGGGAGTCGGCAGCAACTGAGACATAGCGGCGACCAAGGCCAAGCTGGCGAAGTTTGTGTTGTAGCGACTGCCGGTGCATGCCCAAGATCTCTGCGGCCTTGGTTACATTGCCCTGCGTATGTTCGAGGCAGCGGCTGATGTAGCGGCGTTCAAACTCGCGCCGGTCTTCACGAAAGTCGGCTGTGAACGGCACCGCCAGTCCATCTTCGCCGTCGTTGCTAGCGGCCGCTGTTCTCTTTTGCAACCCGGGCGTGATTTCATCCGGCCAATCCTGCGAACGCAACTCCTCGCCTTCAGCCATAATCGCAGCGCGATCGATCGTGTTTTTCAGTTCCCGAACATTCCCGGGCCAATCATACTCAACCAACTTGCGCAGGGCGCTTTGTCCGACTTGTCTTAGCGGCAGGTTATAACGCTCGGCGGCAGCATGCGTAAACGTCTCGGCAAGTTGAGGTATGTCTTCGCGACGCTCGCGCAACGGTGGAATATCGATCGTCACGACGCGCAAGCGATAAAAAAGATCGGCGCGAAAATTTCCGGCAGCAATCTCCTGTTCCAACGGACGATGCGTGGCGCTTACGATACGCACGTCAACAGGAATCGACTCGTTTCCACCCAACCGTTCGATGCGCCTCTCTTCCAACGCGCGCAGCAATTTCGCCTGCACGTTGGAACTCATATCGCCAATTTCATCGAGAAACAACGTACCGCCGTTTGCCTGCTCAAACTTTCCTTTGCGCTGCCCTGCGGCGCCGGTAAAGGCGCCCTTTTCGTGGCCAAACAGCTCGGATTCGATCAGTTCGGATGGCAGCGCTGCGCAGTTAACCGCCACAAACGGTCCCTTGCTCCGCACGCTGTTGCGCTCATGGACCTCACGCGCCACCAGTTCCTTGCCAGTCCCGGATTCACCGCGAACAAGAACTGTCGCATCGGTCTCAGCCACTTTTTCAATCATCGAGCGCACCCGCTGCATGCCTTTAGAGTCACCTATTAGAGCGCCGCGCTGTGACGCTTCGGCTTCGATGCGGCGTCGCAGCGTGACGTTCTCGCGCCTAAGCCCGATTGTCTCGGCTGCATTCTTGACGACCAGCCGCAGTTCATCGAGTTCAAACGGTTTGGAAAGATAGTCGTAGGCTCCGGTCTTGACGACCTCAACGGCCATGCGCTCTGAGCCATGCGCAGTGATGATGATTACGAGCGGCCCGCTTCCATTTGCGTCACCTGAAGGATTTTCGTTGCCCGAACTTTTTGCTTCCTGCAGCTCTTTCAAAAAATCAAGGCCGCTCATTCCCGGCAGATTGACGTCAAGCAACAGCAGATCCGGTTCCTGTTGCTTCACCAATATGCGAGCTGCCTCGGCGGAATCGGCTTCAGAAACGTTATAACCAAACGTCGTCAGAGCGCGGCGCATGCCGTAGCGCGACGCCTCCTCGTCATCAACAATCAATAGTCGCAACTTGTCTCTTTTCACCTTCCGATCAGTTTAGGACCTTACGGGTGAATTTTCCTAGCGCGTCGCGTGCCAAAGGAAAGCAGTGGGCAGTTCGTCGGACGGCAGAAGTGAGTTTGCATTTCCTGGCCTCGACTGCCCACCGCTCACTGCCCACTGACCACTGTCACTTAGTGCTTTTCGCTGACATGACCAGGATGATCGCATCGCCTGAGGGACCGATGTTTAGAGTGCCGACAACCACCGCTTCTCCTTCGCGCATGCTTATGTCTGTGTTCAGGCCGGTGCTTTCATAGTTAACTATCGGAACCGGGCCGTTTGCAGCAATCGCGGGCGTGGTGACAGGAATCCTGACGCCGAACCCAAAGCCTTCCATTCGTACCAGCTGTTGATTGGCAGCATTCTTAAACCGCTTCACGTTGTTTACTTTGAATTCATTAAAACTCGGCGTGGTGTCAGCGGTAGCAACGGACGGCCCCATCGGTCCGCCGATCCATTTCAGGTTCAGGCGCCCATTGTCTTTGACGCGATTAACTAAAGTGGCGGCGAGTCGGTAATTCTTAAACGGCAACGAAGCGCGTAACTGTTTCACTACCGCGTCGAGCGCCGCGGGTATCTTTGAGTCATCGACATCCTGATTGGTGCCAACCAGCAAATAGAGTTGAGTATCGAGATTGTTTTCGTCCTCCTGATTTTCGGCTTGCGCGGCGGCAGTTGATTGAGCAAAGACCTGCCGCCCACAAGTAACTACACCAAGAAACAAGATCGCAAACAACATAGTTGATAGACTTCGACGCAGATTCATAAATGTGTCTCCTTCAAGAAATTGATGGCGTTTTCGGAACCGAGGAGAGCGGGCGTGCGCTAACCGTGGTGCGGAGCACGCGCTGCCGATGGGCTCTGCAAATTCAAAACATTAATTGCGATGGGCCGGCAATCGGTACTAACACGCCGACATTGAAGGAAAGTTCCAATGAGGAGACGTCTCTTGCGCAGGTCAAGGAATCCCGCTCGTCATTGCGCAGCGTCATTCAATGGCACGCGCAACTCGAACCGCGCGCCCGAACCGTTAACCCGACCAACAAGTTTGGCAGTACCACCAGCCTCCTGCATGCGCTTGCGCACGATCGCCAGACCCAGGCCGGTGCCTCTTTGCTTGGTAGTAAAGAATGGTTCCCAAATTCGTTGACGCAGATCGTCAGGTATTCCGGCGCCACCGTCGCTCACGCAGATGACCAGGTCATCGCCATCTGTCGCTTGCGTGATTGCCACTTCCCCGCCTGATGGCGTGGCTTGCAGAGCGTTGAGTAACAGATTTGAAAGCGCGACTCTCAACGCAGAGACGGCTGGGCCTTCGAGTTCGCGGTCTTTGTCGATCTTCGTGGTCAGCCGTATGCCGTCCTTTTCAGCGTTGACCTGAAAGAGTCGCACCACAGACTGAATGAGTTGCTCAGAATGCGACGGCAGTTCCGAAGGCAACTCCTTTCGCGCAAAGCTCAAGAGCTGCGTAACACTTCGGCCCAGGCGATCTGTTTCGCCAACAATCAAACTCAAATCGCGCGAATACTCGCGGCTCAGACTTTCATCTTCGCCCATAACCTGGGCGATGGATTTGATCGCCGAGAGCGGGTTCTTAATTTCATGGGCCACAGTCGCCGCCATCTGTCCCAGAATCGCGAGGCGTTCGCGTTCAGTCAGCTTTCTTTCGAGTCGCACATTTTCTTCAGTCAGGCGACTGTCTTCGATCGCGATCGCTACCTGTGCGGCAAGTATTTCAAGTACCGCACGCACATCCTCGGTCAAACTTCCTGAGGAAGCGTCAATAAGCAAGACCCCTGACACGCTCTCGTCGCGTCGCAACGGATAGGCAATCGTGTAGCCGTTAACCTCCAGCGAGGGATGGTGCTCGATAGGCGCCCACCCATTGCGGCTGGAGAGATCGAGGATTTGCTCGACCCAGGCTTCGCTTGCGGAAAAGGAGCTTCTGCCCTGTAAGATCGCTGCGCTCGATCGCTCGCCCCCTCCATTTAGTTGCGCATCTTCCGCGCTCTCGCGATCGCGAACAACGATACGCGCGCGCCGAAGTTTTAATGCGATGGTAGTTTCCTGCTCGACGAATTCAAGCAAGTCCGGCAGTTGTTGATACTGGCCGGTATGCGAACTGATTCGAGAAACGATCTGACGATATAGCGCGGCTTCGCGTTCAAACAATTGGTGGAAACGCTGACCCAGCCAGCTTCGCAACGGCGCTGCAGCCAACGCCAGGGCAAGTATCAGCAGCGCTTCGACCACGCCGGCGCGCACGCCATAATGCGACGTCATCCAGTTGCCGATTGTTCGTATGCCGTAGATGTAAATCGTAAGCACAACCGCGGCAAAAGTCGCCACGATCAAACTCTCTTCGATGATCAACTCCAAATAGCGGTAGCGATAGATGTAGTAGGCAAGCAAAGCGGACGGCAGCAGCGATCCCAGATTTGCCAACGTCTTCAGATAAAGACCGAGTTGCGTTCCCTCGCCCAGACCGAGCGCCAGCGCCGCGAGAATCACAATACCTATGAACACAAACGAAGCCGCCAGCGTCCGCATGATTCGTTGTTCGCTCACGTTCCTGGTCTTCTTCGCAATCAACAGCTCTGTGATGGCAATAAAACCGAGCACGTAAGTAATCCAAATGGCCATCGGAATCACAAAGAGGTGCGTCCGTTGCAGCATCGGCGCGTATTGGTGAGTCCAAACTTTGTAAATTGCGAGCGGCAGAAAAAGCGTCGGGGCATACGAGGCGTAAATCCGGATCTTCTCACTCCGCTTGAGCGCGCGTTCAGCGGCATTGGCCCAGAGGTGGATGTGAGCGTGAAGCAGGAAGGAGTAGCAGAAGGTAATGGAGATGACTGCGATCGTATCGGCAATTCGCAGGAAGGTGACTATCCCCGGGGTATATCCCAAACCGAAAAGCCCGTGCAGCGTGACTACCAGATTGCTGCTGTGCCAGCCGCACATGCTCACTGCTAACGCAACGAGAACGCGCTCGACCGGGCTCAACCGGCGGCGACGGGAAATCAGCTGAACTCCCATCCACAGCGGTAAAGTTGCGCCAATTGCGTAGCCGACGAGTTGTAGGACTTCTAGTGGGGACATTGAAGATCAGGAGGCAGGAGCAGGGGCAGGAGCAGGACTGGGAAGCGATTGCCGATCAGTTAAATGCCGATCACTTCAATAACAAATGAGAAATGCCAAATGACAAATGGAAAATCGATTTATCATTTCATTTGTCATTTCTCACTTGTGATTTCTCATTTGTCATTGCAGAGCAGCGGGAAGTGGTCTGCTGCTCCTGCTTCTGCCCCGCTCCTGCCCCTGCCCCTTTCTCACTGTCGACTGCTCACCGACGTCGCTTGGACGGTAAACGTAATCTCAGTGCGCCGGTTCTTGGCGCGGCCGCTCAACGTCGTGTTAGCCGCCAACGGATTGGCAGCACCCATGCCGTTCGCCTGAACCCGTGAGGCATCGACACCGGCCGCCTGAAAGCGTTCAGATAACTCACGCGCGCGCGCCTGCGTCAGTTGTTGCAACGATACTTCGTCGCCTTTGCTGTCAGTGTAAGCCTCAATCATGATCTGGTAATCAGGGTTACTCGCGACCAGCGCGGCGAGTGGTTCGAGTCTCGCGGCTGCTGCGGAAACCAGAGTTGTTGTCCGTGGACCACTCCATATCGACTCCGGCAACAACAGTTGAAACCCTCGCGAGGTTTCCTTCACGGTTCCATACTTAGCCAGCGTCTGTTTCAAAGTCGCTTCGGCGGCACGTCGCTGTTGCTCGCGCGCTTCCGCGTCGCGACGCTGATCGTCCGCCAGTTTCGCTCCTTCAAGTCGAGCGAGATTGATCTTGGCTGTTTCACCCTCTGAACGAACAGACTGAAGCTCGTCGCGCAGGCGTGCCACTTCGCTGCGTTGCTCTCGCAACTGCTGATTGGCGGTCTCCGCATCTCTTTCGGCTGACTCACGGGCGCGCTGCTCGCGGTCGAGGTCGCCTCGGAGTTGTTCAATCTCGCGTTGAGCTGAGTCCGCCGTTTTCTCAGCAGCGCGGAGCGCGTCGTCACGGCGTTGAGTATCTTCGCGGCGCAAGCGCGATGCCCGACGTGTCATTGCCATCTCCTCGGCTTTGGCGCCCGATGAAGTGGCTTTGCGCGCTAGTACGTCAACTTCCTCTTTCGGTTGATCAAATCTCAAGGCCTTTTCTGCGGCCAGCAGATCGTCTTCGGCTTGCTGCAGTTCTTGCGGCGCATCCTGTTTACCACCAGCGAAACGAGCGAGGTTGACTGCCTGACGCGCACCCAGTAGTGAAACCGGTATCTCTTTCAAATCACTCGAGGCAATCTCAGGCACGCGCGGATCGCGGAAATAGTCGCTTGAGTTTCCGATGTACTGCACGTTTACAGTTTCGATCTGACTCTTGCCTGGACGCGCTGGTGCGATGTTTTCCAGAACGACCATACGGCTCGGCACCTTCATCAGGAAATGTGGCTCGGCAGTCACGATTAAGGCGAAGGTTTGCAGCGGCGTGGTGACGTCTAACTTGGAAGCGATATAGGCGCTGCCGCCTCGTTTAATTTCGCCGAGATTGTCAACGCTACCATCCGGCGAAATAGCCCACAGCAGAAACGTGGTGTAGATTCCTCCCAGCTCGTTCGCACGCGGCAGGTTGTCGATTGCCAGTTCAACGCGCGTCCCTCGGCGACCGGCGCGCTTCACTTTCGCTTCGCCTTTCAACCGCGGCAGCAACGTCGTGCCGCGAAACTTGACCTCAATCGACTCATCAAGCGGATACGTGACGGCAATGGTGCGACGCGGGACGTCGCTTTGCGCCAGGGTTGTGCCGGCAAACACTGAGGCGCAGGCCAACAACGTCAGGACTGCAATTCGCGTGAAAACGGGACGAGACGACATAAGAAAAACTCCTTGTGAAAAGTTAAAGCTAAATAACTGGTCCGCGCCGAGAGAGCTTCGTTTAGTTGATGCAACTACGGCTTTTATTGTTGCCGACGGGTAGGAGAAGGGTCAAGCCTGTTTATTGGCGAGCTGGCAGGATGCGGCCTCTAATCCCCGGAAGTCTTGTGATATCGAACTTTGCGTTCGGCGATTATTCGGACGACGGCAATTGAAATTGCAGCAACGATAAACATATGCACATAGCCGCCTTTGTGCAAAAGGAACTTAAAGACGACCCAAAGCGCCATTAATATCCAGAAAGCAATCCACATCTTATTTCTCTGCCAATAAACTTTGTGTGTGAACTTTGTGGATCATGGAGTCCGCGAAGAATGCGACCGGGGCGCACGACTTGGGAACGTGACCGGCATGACTACGCCGCCTGAAATGAAAAATCTTATCGGCCGCGAAAACTCACCCACCTGCAACTCGGCAGGCGCCACTCGCCAGAAGTAATAACCCGGGGAAAGTTCTTTAACAACATAACGGTCGCCAGTCACACGCCGGTCGAAAAACACATTCTGAAATCTTTCATCGGCAGCAATTTGTAAACGGTATTTGTTGGCGGCTTTTTGTCTATTCCAGCGGATGGTGACCGGAAAAGCAATTTCACGTCCGCCAGTTTGCTGAACGGCCGCTTGTTGAGCAGCCGCCGGAAAAACAAAGCAGGACACCAACCCAGTCGCAGCCAGCAGAAGTAAGAATCGCAACTTCCCTACGTGCGCAAAGTTTCTGGCGGATTCTGATGATGACACTGCTTGAATTGTAGTAGCGCTCACGGAGCTTCGTTCAACTTATAGCCAACGCCGCGAACCGTCAGGACGTAGCGCGGGTTCTTCGGATCGGTTTCGAGTTTCTTACGCAGACGATTGATGTGCGGGTCAATGTTGCGCTGGTAACCCTCATACTCTGTGCTCCAAACTCTGTCGAGCAAATCATTGCGCGACCAGGCGCGTCCGGGTTCCGACGCAAGTAGCTCCAGAATTTGAAACTCGAGCGGCGTCAAATCGATACGCGAGCCTTCCCTGATAACTTCATGACGGCGCTTATCGATTACCAGACCGCCAACCTGTACGCGTTCGCCGTCCGGCTCCATCTGAACGGCGCTGGACCTCTTTAACAAAGCTTCGACCCGGAGCTCCAGTTCACGCGGACTAAAAGGTTTACCCAGGTAGTCGTCCGCGCCGGCTTCGTAGCCCGCCACTTTATAATCGAGCGCGTCGTGAGCCGTCAAAAAAAGCGCTGGAGTTTGCACCCCTCGCTCTCTAACACGTTTCAGTAACTCGATACCCGAAATCCCGGGCATCGACACGTCAAAGATAAAACAATCGAACCTGCCGCTGGTGGCGGGTTCCAACGCTGCCGCGCCGCTTTCGTGCTCCTCTACCTGAAAACCGAGCCGGCGGAAATACTCTGCCAGCAGAAGCCGCATATCGGTCTCGTCATCGACTATCAGGAGTCGCTTTCCGGCGTACTTACTCGCTACTTGTGATGGTTGTCCCAAGTTCTATTCGGTCCTTAGCAGTATTAGGGGATGTCGCAAAGAAGTATAGCCTAGTTTGACGAAGTGGTCTAAGGAAAGTGTACGCGGCCGAACTCTCAGGCGCCGGCGCGTCTTCCCATCGATAACCAATTCGTCCGTTCGGGCGCATCGGAGATGCGCGAGGAAGGTAGCCAGAGGTGCAACTTCTGGATGACCCGTCATTTCAAATTCGCACAAAGGTGTTTCGACCTCACCTAAAGAGCGGGGGCAAGCCCCCTTCCCGACCCTGAGACTCCTAAACTTTCTCGATTGCTTCACATTGAAAGCCGTTCATTGTGAGATCACAATCTCAACGTTGATCAGCTCGGGGGTGAGGAAGGTGGGCTTGCCCCCGCTCTTCTTGCCTTTTTGTGCAAAGCCGCTCCAACCAACGCGCAAAATCATCATCGATTTCCGCTACCAGACGTTCCACGTCTGGCTACCTTCTCATCGCGGCTTTGCCGCGACTTTGGTGCGCTCGGAAATCAATGATATAAGCCCAACGTTCTTCAATTTGTTTCGCTCCAGAAATCGCAATTGAACACATGAGGCCCACAGTTTACCCAAAGCTAATAGTATTGCTTTACTTGGTGTTTTCGGCTTCTGTCACCCACGGTCAAACTTCCATAGTGGCGGCACGCGGACCAAATGAAGTTGTGATCGGCGCTGATAGCAAACGAAAAATTTCAGAGTTTGAACCGACAGGCCGTCTGGTGGGCGTGACCTCCACACTCGCGTGCAAGATTCAAAAAGCCAACGGCTTTTATTTTGGCTGTAGCGGGCCGTGCGGTGAACTCGATGTCACCTCGATTATTGTTCGTGCGTCCCGCGGTCCAGCCAGCATTCAGCGCAAGGTTGAAGTTCTTGTGCCGCTGGTGGAAGACGCTCTCAATAACTTTCTGCAGAACAAAAGCCCGAATGCGCTCCGGCTGTATGTGAACAAGCCGACCGCTCTGCAATTACTGTTTGTCGGCATTCAGGATCGCGTGCCGCTTATCCTCGGCGTTGATTTTCATTACCGAAAATCTGACTCGAATGTCTTGGTCCAGGCTGGTGAGATACGAACCTGCGGGGCGACAAGCGACGCTTGCACCCACCTTGTTATTGGCAGGACTGACGCGATTTCGAACTTCAGTAAGCAGAAAGGCAGCATGGATTATCTGGCTCGAGTTAAGCCTGTCGTTGGTGTTGAACGTCTGATACAGATGGAAATTGACGATGAGCCGGATGATGTTGGGCCGCCGATTGATATTCTACGCATCACCAAACGCGGAGCCCAGTGGGTGCGACGCAAACGCCAGTGCACGGAAGTCACTACGACTCGGCACTGATGCAAACTTCTCATCCTTGACGCAATCGCGCACCGGTACGTATAGTTTTCTTTTAGATTTTCAACGTTTTCCAATCCTTCCACTGGACGACCCGGGAACCTTCGTTAAGAGTATTTCCGAACTGCTGATGCGCGATCTTAAGAGACTCCTTCGATACATAAAGCCTTACCGGGGAACGTTTGCGCTGGCAACGTTTGCGATGTTCCTGATGAGTCTGCTCGAAATCGCGATCGGCTCCTTGATCGTACCCATCTTCGATCAGGCCTTGACCAGGGGCCACGGCCAGCGAACGCAAACTCTCTTCGGCCTGCAACATCTGATTCCTGATTCCGGACTAGCGGCCTGGAAAACGATCTCGCTATTGATGATCGTATTCACACTGACGAAAGGCGTTGCGGAATACTTTTCAACTTTCCTGATGGCGCGCGTCGGACAGTCAGCGGTGCTAAAGCTACGACAGGATCTCTATAGCCATTTGCTCAATCAGTCGGCAAGTTTCTTTGAACGCCATCGCACCAATTACCTGGTGTCACGGCTAGTCACTAGCGCCGCCGCCATCGAAGTGGCAGTAACCAGCACCTTGCGTGACATGCTGCGCGAGAGTTTTATGCTGATTATGTTTCTCACAGCTTCGTTCTACTACAGTTGGCGACTGACGCTCGGATCGCTCCTAATCGCGCCGATAGTTGCCATACTTACTGCACGCTTTGGCACCGCGCTGCGCAACCTATCGCGCGAAAGTTTCGAAGGCAATAAGGAACTGACCGATACCGCGCAGGAAGCGTTGTCGAACCAAACGATTGTGAAGGCCTATCGCGGCGAGGCGCGTGAGTCGGCCCGCTTTACCACGGTCGCGCAGCGAATTGTCCGCGCGAATCTACGTACCGCGAGAATTTCCGGATTTGCGCCACCGACCATTGAAATGATTGGCGTCGTCTTCATCGTCGTGCTGCTGTTCTTTAGTCAACGCGAGATTGTTTCCGGCCGTATGAACCTCGCGCAGTTTGCGACCTTCCTATTTTTCCTGTTTCGCAGCTACGACCCGATGCGCAAGCTGTCGCGGCTGCAGAACAGCATGGAACAGGCCCTTGCTGCGGCTCATCATGTTTGGGAAATCATGGATGAACATGCTGAGTTGGTAGAGAAGAAAGATGCGTGCGAGCTTCCTGCGCTCGCACGGGCGATCGAGTTGCGAAGCGTTTCCTTTGACTATGCAAACGAGGAACGCTCAGTGCTGCGCAACGTCAGTCTCCAGATACCGGCCGGGTCGATGGTAGCGCTGGTAGGTGAATCCGGCGGTGGCAAGTCCACATTGACGAAGCTTTTGCCACGTTTTCATGACCCAGTTTCTGGCGGCGTCTTCTGGGACGGCATCGATCTTCGCGACGCAAAACTTTCGAGCCTCCGGCGACAAATCGGTTTGGTCACTCAGGAAACAGTGCTCTTCAACGATACCGTGCGGCACAATATTGCCTACGGAAAACCTGATGCGACCAAGGCTGAAATCGAAGAGGCTGCGCGCATCGCCTTTGCACACGACTTCATCATGGAGCTACCGCATCAGTACGACACTATCGTTGGCGAACGCGGCACTTTTTTGTCGGGAGGTCAGCGACAGCGACTCGCCATCGCTCGTTCGTTACTGGTTGATGCGCCTGTCTTGATTCTCGATGAAGCTACCTCCGCACTCGACGCGGAGTCGGAGCGTTTCGTCCAACAAGCAATCGGGAATCTGGTGCGGAACCGCACCACGGTTGTGATTGCGCACCGGCTATCAACGATTCGCCGCGCTAACACGATCGTAGTGATGGAAAGCGGGCAAATAACGGAAATCGGCAGCCATGCTGAACTCCTGGCGAAAAACGGCCAGTATCGTCGGCTCTATGAGTTGCAGTTTGCGGATGAGGAAGAAGAAGTTAGCGTTACTTAAAAACGTTGGGCTTTGGTCTTGGGACTTTGGTCTTTGCATTTTGTGCTTTGAACGATCGCCTTGGACCATTGTACTTTGAGCTTTGTACTTTGTATTTTTGGTGGAACGACAAAGGTAAATCTAGAGAGCAGCGACTAGCTCAAAACAAAATCCAAAGACCTAAGACCAAAGATCAAAGACCCAAACCAAAACAAGCAAAGTTCAAAGCACAAAGCACAAAGCTCAAAGTACAAAGTTAATTATGAAATCAATGACCGGATATGGCCGCGGATCGGCAGACGGCGAGACCTTCTCAGTGTCTGTCGATTTAAAGACCGTCAACAATCGCTTTCTCGACGTCCATCTGCGACTTAGTGGTGAACTGTCGTCGCTTGAGCCAGTGATCAAACGGCAAATCAGTACACGGCTCTCGCGTGGCCGCGTTGACGTAAACGTCAATTTTGAAAAGACCGCGCAGACCGCGTACGAAATTAACCGGCCTTTAATTGCCGGCTACGTAACAGCACTGCGCAACATGCAGCAAGAATTCAATATTGGCGGCGAACTGGACATCAACGTCATTGCGCGTCTGCCGGGCGCACTCCAACCCTCACGCGAGGGGCTCAGCGATGATGTCGTTGTCGGTATCGAGAAGGCCCTGGCCGAGGCACTCGAGCAACTCGAAAAAATGCGGGCGCAGGAAGGCGAAACGCTGCGCAAGGAAATGGCGGAACGAATCGAGCGCATCGAAAAGCTGGTTCCGATTATTGAAAACGCGGCCGCGGGACTGGTCGATGCCTACCGCGCGCGCCTGCAAAAGCGTATCGGCGAACTATTGAGCCGCAATGGTCAACTAGTTGAAATTGATCCGGGTAGACTGGCCCAGGAAGTTGCCTATCTCTCGGATCGCAGCGATGTAAGCGAGGAGATGGTTCGCTTGCACAGTCATCTGGCACAGTTTCGCGACGCGCTAAATTCAACTGGCGAAACCGGCAAGATGCTCGATTTTCTGTTACAGGAACTTAATCGCGAAGCCAATACGACGTTGTCCAAGTCAACTGACTTGGCGATTAAGGAAGCGGCACTGGCGATCAAGGCGGAAGTAGAGAAGATTCGCGAGCAGGTCCAGAATGTCGAGTGAACTAAACCAGTCTGACACCCCAAACAACTTAGCCACCGAAACCACCGAAGGACGCGGCATTCTATTTGTCGTCAGCTCTCCGTCTGGCGGCGGCAAAGGCACGCTCATTCAACGGGTACTGAAGCAGGTGCCAAATCTCAGTTACTCCGTTTCCTTCACCACCCGCGCGCCGCGAAACGGAGAGATTGACGGGCGCGAATATTTCTTTGTTTCCAGAGAAAAATTCGAAGAGATGGTAGCGAACAAAGAGTTTCTCGAATGGGCCCATGTTCATAGCAAACTTTATGGAACAGGGCGACAGCAGGTAGTGCGCGAGATCGCTGAAGGCAGAGACATAATTCTCGAGGTGGACGTTCAGGGTGCGGCAAGTGTGCGCACGCTGATCGCGGATTCAGTCAGCATTTTCATTCTGCCGCCGTCTTTTGAGATCCTGAAACAACGCCTGCAGGCTCGGGGAACCGATTCTCCTGAAGAGCTCGAACTACGCTTGCGCAACGCGCCAACGGAAATGAAGGACTACTCCGCCTTTCAGTATGTAATCCTAAACGATGATCTGGAGCGCGCTACAAATCAGATGAGCGCGATAGTCCACGCCGAAAGGGCCAGGCTCAGTCGCCAGGCGGCAAGGGTCAGAAAGGTCGTCGAAGCTTTTGCCACCGATGAGATGCCAAACGCGCAAGCCGGCTAGACATACAACAGAATGGTTGTTTTAATGACTAATTTGGTTAACCAACGTTAGGAGCAGCAAACATAATGTCGTCAATAGAAGAGACTGAAGCAGTCAGCGAAGAGACTGGAGCACCGGAGATCGATTCGAAGTATCGTCTGATTATTCTTGCCGCCAAACGGAGCAAGCAGCTGCAACGGGGAGCGCGTCCGCGCATCGACATCGATGCGTTAAAACACAAAAATACGCGCATTGCTCTGGAAGAGGTGATGCAGGGACGGGTGAACTTTAACAAGACTGGCGAAGACGAAACGACGTAGGATTTCTCCGCGAAAATTCGGGCATCCCAGACTCCTCGTTTCAGCTTTGAGATCAGATCTTTGATTTCAGATCTCAGATCTCACATTCAATCGCAAGATTTAAGATCGCAGATTCAGATCTCAGATGTGAGATCGCAGGATCATCTTGGAGATTTCAGATCTCAGATTTCAAATCTCAAAACTGAGATCCTCAAACTCACATTCCCTTGTAATCCGGCCCGCCGCCACCCTCCGGCGTTACCCAGTTAATAATCTGATACGGATCCATGATGTCGCAGGTCTTGCAGTGAACGCAGTTTGAAAAATTCACCTGCAACTTGCGCCTGCCGTTAGCAGCATCATCAACCATCTCGTAGACCGCCGCCGGACAGAATCGCTGGCAGGGATTGCCGTATTCCTCAGCACAGCGCGTCGCACAAATATTTGTATCGAGAATGTGCAAATGACTCGGCTGGTCCTCGCTGTGACCAACCGCCGCATGGTAGACATCGGTCAACTTGTTAAAGGCGATCTTGCCGTCAAACTTCAGCCCCTGATAGCGCTGCTCGATATTATCGCCGCGATATCCGTATTCGGAAAGTTTCTTCATTTCCTCATGGCCGGCTTCTGCCTTGGAACGATCGAACAAACCCCAGGCGCGGCCCCCGGTGATGAATTGAAATCCGGTGTTCACAATTCCCAGCCAGCGGCCATGCTTGAACCCGGCGTGGAAATTTCTCACCTTGCGCAACTCCGGAATAATCCAGCTCTCGTTAACTAACTGCTCGTAACGCTGCAACTGCCTGGCTGAGTAATCCTTCTCCAGCAGCGCCGCAAAAATTGTTTCCGCGGCGAGCATTCCGCTCTTGATAGCTGAATGAATTCCCTTGAGCCGCTGCGAGTTGAGAAAACCGGCGCAGTCGCCGACGAGCAATACGCCGTCTGCGTAAAGCTGCGGCATAGCGAAATATCCGCCGGCGGCAATCGTCTTCGCGCCATAGCGAATCATCTTCGCGCCTTCGAGTAACTTCGTAACAAACGGATGCTGCTTGAAGCGCTGAAACTCCGCGTGCGGATCGAGCAGCGGATCTTTATAGTCGAGTCCAGTCACGTAGCCGAGGTTTAGAATCCGATTCTGCATGCCATAGATCCAACCACCGCCGTAGGTTTTTGAATCGGAGGGAAATCCAAGCGTATGCGTGACGCGTCCTGCAGGGTAACGATCGTCCGGTAACTCCCACAGCTCCTTCACGCCGATGCTGTAAACCTGCGGCTCGCGACCGGTATCAAGCCCGAGACGCTGCACAAGCTGCTTGGTAAGCGAGCCCCTTGGCCCCTCGCCAAGAACGGTAACCTTCGCCAGTAGATCGACGCCCGGTTCGAAGTTGGCTTTGCGCTTCCCTTCCTTGTCGATCCCTTTGTCGCCGGTACGCACGCCAATCACCGCATCGTTCTCGTCGTAGAGCACTTCTGCCCCCGGAAATTCCGGAAAGATGTTGACGCCCGCCTCTTCACATTTTTCGCCAAGCCAGGCTGTTAGACGATTCAGCGAGACGATGTAATAGCCATGATTCTTTAGCGGTGGCGGGGTAATCGGTGAACGAATTGCGCGGTTCTTTGTCAGGTAAAGAAAGTAGTCTTCGTTTACAGGTGATTCCAGCGGCGCACCCTGCTCGACAAAGTCGGGCATCAACTCGCGCAACGCGCGCGGATCCATCACCGCGCCGGAAAGAATGTGCGCGCCGACAGCGGCGCCCTTCTCGATAACGCCGATTTCGATCTCCCCCAGCGCTTCACCTTGCCGCTCGCCGCTCGCCACCGCGGCGTTGTGGTCCTTAATCAAGCGAGCGAGATGAAAAGCACCGCTCAGGTTTGCCGGACCAGCGCCGACAAAGACCACATCCATTTCCAACGTTTCGCGTTCCATCAATTGACCTCAATGCAGCTAAAGCTCATCGAACATCCCAAAATGAATGACCATTCAGTTTTGTCTGGAGTATAGCAAATCGCGGCCAACTTGCGGAAAACCTATCGACGTTTAGTAGTGGGCAGTTTGGGAATGAGGTCAGTACCCGAAGTTTTTGTCGCCCACTTTAACCACAAGCTGGGGTAAACTGCGTCGCTTCAATTTATGCGCAAACCTACCAGACAGCGACGTCGCGTGCTACTAGTCGGCCTAGCCGGCGCTTCGCTCATTTTCCTTGCGGCATTCCGATTTCAGCAGCAGGAGCGCGCCCATTCCCGCGCCACCGTTTTCAAATCAAGCACAATCTCTCGACTACCAGCGACGATCCTTTGGGCCTGGGAACGCCCCGAGAAACTTGATTTTGTCGACCCGCAGAAAATCGGCGTTGCATTTTTAGCAAAGACAATTTATTTGCGCGACGGTCGCACCGTAAGTCGGCCCCGGCTTCAGCCATTGACACTCCCCAAAGGCGCGTCTGTGGTTGCTGTAGCCAGAATCGAATCGGAGCGCGCCAACCGAACCACGCTTTCGTCAGAGCAAGTCAAACAAACCGTCGCAGAGCTTTCCGAGTTGGGAAGTCTTCCGAACGTGGTCATGGTCCAGGTGGACTTCGACGCCACCACCAGCGAGCGTAAGTTTTATCGCAAGTTGCTGGTCCAGCTGCGCGAAAAACTTCCTCAGTCTACCGCGCTATCGATTACCGCGCTGGCGTCGTGGTGTCAGGGTGACAACTGGCTGGAAGACTTACCCGTAGACGAAGCTGTGCCAATGTTGTTTCGCATGGGAGTCGAGCGCGAGCAGTTTCTTTCGCAACTCGCTGCCCCAGAAACGTTCAACGCAAAACCTTGTCAGGCCAGCGCCGGCATTTCAACCGATGAGCCCGTAGCGCAGTTGCCGCACGTCCAGCGCCTTTACGTTTTCAATCCGGATGTTTGGTCACCCGAAGCAGTAAATGAAATACTCAAAACTTATCAGAGATGAGGCATAGATGAGCCGAAACTTCCAGCGGTCAACGATTGTTATCGCCTTGTTATTGGCCGTGCTATTACAAGCCCCGTCGTCTTCAGCCTGTGGTCCATTTGCACTCGAGGCCATCTTCTCTTTTTCCGTTCATCCTGAATATCCGCTTGAGAAGTATGCCGCAGGCGATCTCGGCATAGTGCCACCCACCTACGCGCGATCGTATTTGGTTGTCGCGTATCGATACCTAAACGGCGATGGTTTTAGTCAGGCTGAGCGTGAAGCCCTGGTCGAACTCTGGCATGACCGTTTAGATCTTCGCTGGGAGGCAGGCGACGAGCAAGCTGTGAAAACATGGCTCGACGCACGACAGAAAATCGACGGGGTTGGCGAAGCCCCGAAGATTGAAGTTTTCCGCAATCGGGAAAAACCGAACGAGTATGAGAGTTATTTGAATTGCCAGAACGACTCATTTGAGACCGCCGCAACCACTCTCGAGGCGCGTATAGGCCGGTTTGGCGCTGACAAGGCCGCGCTCAAAGATTGGGTCGCGGCGCAGGACCAGGTTTTTGCCAACTGCTCCGAGGGTCAACATATTCCAGCGGCGTTGGCCGCTGACACCGATGCATTACTCCAAGCCGATCGTCAGTATCAAACAGCGGCGGCGAATTTCTATTCGGGAAACTTCGCTGCAGCGCAAACACTTTTCGAATCGATCGCAGCCGATGCGAAATCGCCCTGGCGTGCCAACGCGCCTTACCTCGTCGCCCGCACGATTCTCCGCAAGGCCAGCCTGGGACCGGATGAAACTAAAAAGGGGACACTCGCAGAAGCGGAACAGAAACTGAACGACGTTCTGACAAATAAGGAATTGAAAGCGTCTCACGCTGCCGCCAAGCGTCTGCTCAGCATTGTGCGTCTCCGCCTGCACCCGGAAGACAGGCTGCATGAGCTGGCGGTTTCCCTGGCAAGCAAGAGCGGCACTGCCAATTTGAAACAGGACCTGTGGGATTACACCGTCTTGCTCGATCAGTCTGAAGGCGCTGGTGACCGTCACCATCAAAAACCAACCGTGCCATCCCCGAGCTCTGATGACGACCTGACGGATTGGATTCTTAACTACCAATCAGACAAGGCGGACGCCGGGGATCACGCGCTGGCTAGATGGGAAGCAACCGCTTCGACACCATGGCTGATAGCCGCACTATCAAAGATTGATCCGAAAAACCCAAAGGCAGTTCTACTACAGCAGGCAGCGGCGAAAATTCCTCCTTCGTCGCCCGCGTTTCAGTCTGCGTCGTTTCAAAGCATTCGGCTGGACGTCGGCGCCGGTCGGGCTGCGAATGCCCGCACAAAGTTAGACGATTTACTCACTAAGCATCGCTCAACCCTTAACACATCGTCGCTGAATTTATTGCTGGAACAACGCATGTTGGTCGCAAGCAATCTCGACGAATTACTTACCTACGCCCAACGACGGCCAGCCGGTTACAGCTGGAATGAAGATGGACGCCAGCTTCCCGCGGACAAAGAAGAAATCGGCAGCGAGGCGGACGCACTTCTCGGCAAAACTCGATTTGATTTTGACGGCGGCGAAATCCTAAATCGTCGCTTGCCGCTTTCGTTACTCAGTGAGGCAGCTGCCAACAAGCGCTTGCCCGACGACTTGCGCCGCGACCTAACCCAGGCAGCCTGGTTACGCGCTGTGTTAGTTGGCAACCACGCGACCGCTACAGCACTTGTGCCTGAGTTGAAAACTATGGTTCCGGAGTTGGCTCCCCTTCTCAATGAGTACACCGGCACGTCTGAACCAGCCGCAAAAACTTTTTCAGCGCTCTACGCGTGGCTGAAGTTTCCCGGAATAGAGCCGATCGTCGACACTGGAAGCGGGCGCGGGGCCCCGCTCAACGAACAGGAGTCGTATCGGGACAACTGGTGGTGTTCCGCCGCCAACTCGACGCCGGCAACTGAATTGAAAAGGCCGCAGCCGAGCTTTCTTACGGCTGCCCAAAAGGCCGCTGCAAACAGGGAGTACGCCACGCTCACTTCGTTTGGGGCAGCGCCAAATTACCTCTGCCGAGAAGTAATTGCATGGGCCACAAACCATCCGTCCGATCCCCGAGTTCCCGAAGCGCTCCATCTTGCGGTGAAGTCCACTCGATACGGGTGCACCGACAAACAAACCGGTAAATGGTCTAAGGCAGCCTACGACCTGTTGCATCGCCGCTATCCCGGCAACACGTGGACTAGGCAAACTCCCTATTGGTTTAAAGACTGACTGGTGCACATCACGACGCAGAGTGCCGCGGTTAAGCGATTGTTAAAATATTCGTGCCCGAAAACCGCTGGCTTCGCTGTTTCTCAGTCGAAACAGTAGAATGGCAAAAAATCAAAAGAGTTGAGCCGCTTGAGTGACTGACCACAAATTCACAAATCATCTGATAAACGAGACGAGTCCCTACCTCTTGCAACACGCGCACAATCCGGTCGACTGGTTTCCGTGGGGAGACGAGGCGCTCGAGATTGCCCGCCGCGATCAGAAACCAATACTGCTGAGCATCGGCTATTCGGCGTGTCATTGGTGTCATGTGATGGAGCATGAGTCGTTTGAGAACGAAGCAATTGCTAAATCGATGAACGAACACTTTGTGAACATCAAAGTAGATCGCGAGGAGCGACCAGATCTCGATCAGATCTATATGAGCGCGGTACAAATGATGACCCATCATGGTGGTTGGCCCATGACCGTCTTTCTGACCCCGGACTGCGTTCCATTTTACGCGGGCACCTATTTCCCTCCCGAAGATCGCTACAACATGCCGGGCTTCCCGCGCGTGCTCATTAGTGTCGCGGACGCTTATCGTGAACGGCCGGAAGATATTCAACAGACTGCCGCCTCAGTTCTCACCGAACTGAAACGGTCGGCGACTGGAACGGAGTCGAGCGAATTGCTGGCGCCCGAGCTATTGGATAGCGCCTATCGTGGGCTAAGCAAAAATTATGATTCAGCCAACGGAGGCTTTGGCGGTGCCCCGAAGTTTCCACCAGCGATGAACCTTGAGTTTCTGCTACACACTTATTACCGGACCGGCGATACCCGTGCACTCGAAATCGTTACTCACACTTGTCGGAAGATGGCTGAGGGCGGGATCTACGATCAACTTGGCGGTGGTTTTCATCGTTACGCAACTGATGCGCGTTGGCTGGTGCCACACTTTGAAAAGATGTTGTATGACAACGCCCTGCTGGCGCGGCTTTACCTCCATTACTATCAGGTTAGCGGTGATGAGACAGTGCGAAATGTTGCTGAGGGAATTCTCGATTACGTTGTTAGAGAAATGACCGACACTGGCGGCGGTTTTTATTCGACCCAGGATGCAGATTCAGAGGGCGTCGAGGGAAAGTTTTTCATTTGGGACAATGACGAGATTAAGGAACTACTTGGCGAAAGAGACGCGACTCTTTTTGCAGCCTATTACAACGTTACCATCGCCGGCAATTTCGAAGGCGAGAACATCCTGAACATTACGCGCTCTCTCACTGAAGTCGCGGCTGAAAATGTAACTGTCGAGCAGCTCACGGAAACTCTGGCGAAAAGTCGACAGCTACTTTTTGCAGCGCGCGAACTACGCGTGAAGCCTGCCCGGGATGAAAAAATTCTGACCGCCTGGAATGGCTTGATGCTGGCAAGCTTTGCCGAAGCCGCGGCGATTCTTAAGCGCGATGACTATCTGGAGATTGCCAAAGGAAACGCTCAGTTTGTGCTCGACAATCTCCGACGCGATGGGCTTTTGCTCAGAACTTACAAAGATGGTCAGGCGAAGTTGAACGCTTACTTGGAAGACTATGCATTCTTCATTGATGGGCTCGTGACGCTGTTTGAGAGCAGCGGCGAAGTTAAGTGGCTCGATGAAGCACGCGCGCTAACAGAGACCATGATCAACGAGTTCTGGGACGACGAAGAGGGCGCCTTCTTCTACACCGGCCGCAGTCATGAAAACCTGATCGTCCGTTCCAAAGACTTTTTTGATAACGCAACGCCATCGGGAAATTCCGTGGCCGCCGAGGTCCTGCTCCGAATTGGGCTCTTGACTGACAATCCTGACTACCAGCGACGCGCCGCCACAATCCTTCGTCTGATGGCTTCCACGGTTGAACGTTACCCGGCTGGCTTCGGCCGACTGCTCTGCGCGTTCGACTTCTATCTCGGCAGCCCGAAGGAAATTGCTCTGGTTGGTGAACCCGGCAGGCCCGAGACTAAGGAACTGAAAGACGAGATTTGGCGGCACTTTTTGCCCAATAAGGTGATTGCCCAGGGCGCTCCAGGCGATAACGGTGAGCCTACCATCAATTCTGTGCCGCTTCTTCGGAACCGCCCGGTAATCGATGGAAGAGCCACTGCGTATATTTGCGAGCATTTCACCTGCCAAAAGCCCACGACCGACACCAGAGAGTTGGCCTCACAATTGCTAAGTGACCGCGCCGAGGCAAGATCGGCGTAAGTTTTCATCAGCTTGACCGGAAGTGAGTAATCTTGCCTTACCGGTGAGTTTCAACCTGACCTGCAACCCGAGTCATTTGAGCTTGACGCAACCTACTGGAAAAGCTATCTTTAGCAGTGCCAACAATGTTGGCCAACGGCCAACCATGACTGGCATTGCCAGGTTCCCCAAGTCCGGGTTTCCAAACTAGTTTCCATAGCCTCAAATCCAATCGGCCAGGTTGATAGTGCCGGGATCGTTACTCCTGCCAGCGAGGATAAGCAAATCGAATGAATGACAAAAGATCCTGGAAAAGCAAAGCGTTCCTGATTGCCTTGGCGACAGTCGGATCACTACTCCTCGGTGCGGCCCTCGTCTCGACGCTCAGACTACCGCTGCTAACCAGTGCCGGGCTCGTCGCTTGGTTAGTGCTGCTGGGTCTCACACTTGCGGCCAGCCGCTTCACGGTCTCGATCACCAATACAGTAGGAGTCAGCCAAACTCGAAAGTCAGTGGCTGACGCGTTGGTCTTCCTGGCAATAATCCTCTACGCAGTCCCACCGGCCAACACTGCCGGCCCAGCAACGCTGCTGGCGGCGATTGTGGGCCTGGTCTCAACCTATGGCCTCTCGAGCAGAAAAGAATCTCTTTTCACCACCGCAATAGCAATCATCTCAACTTTCATCTCGGCATCTTGCTACAGTTACCTGGTCACGATCTTCGCCAACGGCTCATTTCCAACCTCGGGCCAAACCCTGCCGGTCAATGCTCTGCTGGTTCCGCTTTGCGTACTCGCGGTCCTGCAATACTTCCTGTCTACGCTGGCCACCATCTATTTTCTCAACGTTATTGACGGCAAACCTCGTGTGCTTCCCTCTCAAGAAAGCATCGTCTGGACGTTAACCACTCAGGTGGCGGGAGCCGCCTCTGCTGTTCTTTTCTATTCTGCTTTAAACGGCGGGGGGCTGCCGTTTATCATCCTTGGCCTGCTGATTACCGGTCTGGTCCACCTGTTGTACAGGTTCAATGAGAAGCGCCTGAGCGAAGTACGTCGCGCCGAAGCGGAACAGCGTAAACACATCGAGGAAATGGCGAAGATTCATATGAATACGATTGAGTCGTTGGCAATCGCAATTGATGCGAAAGACCAGACAACTCACGGCCATGTTCGCCGAACACAAATCTACGCTTCCGAGATGGGTAAGTTGTTCGACGTCGGTGGCAAGGAATTGCAAGCCCTGTTTGCCGGGGCGCTGCTGCATGATATTGGCAAACTCGCCGTCCCCGAATACATTCTCAACAAGCCCGGTAAGCTTACCGAAGCCGAGTTCGCAAAAATGAAAATCCATCCGACCGTAGGTGGCGACATTCTCAGGCGAGTTAACTTCCCGTATCCGGTTGAAGATATTGTCCGCTACCATCACGAAAAATGGGACGGCACTGGTTACCCGAAAGGACTGAAAGGCGAAGCGATTCCACTAGTGGCGAGAATTATCTCGGTGGTGGATTTTTACGATGCAACACGCTGCGACCGACCTTACCGAAAAGGAATGACTCGCGAGGAATCGCTGTCTCTCCTCACCAGCATGTCGACAAGTGCTTTTGATCCTCGTGTGGTGGAAGTCTTTACTGAACACGTCGAGGAATTCGACCACCTGATTGCGGCGGAGGATATTCAGGAGCAAGTGGAGTCGGAAGCTGCCGCGCACGATTATTTGACAAAAACCAAGCCCGATGCCGGCCTTGCCTCTAACCAAATGGGCACGCCGACTAACAATGATTCCGGGTTCAGATCGATCACGGAAGCACAACGCGAAGTGTTTGCCCTTCATGAAATCGCCCAGACGATCGGCTCATCGCTAAATCTTAACGACACGGTAAGCCTGGTTTCCAACAAACTTCGCGCGATTGTTCCCTTCGATACCTGCATCATTTTTGTCGTCGACGAAAAGTCAGGCAAAGCAGCCGCGATACACGCAGCCGGCGAAGATTCAGATGTTCTTCGCTACCGGCGAATGACTGTCGGTGAAGGCATTACAGGTTGGGTTATCGCAAACGCCCGCTCCATGTGTAACGCCTCGCCCGAGCTTGATCTGGTGGGAGTACCAGAAGAGGTCGCCAGAAATTATCGCGGCGTGCTGGTTTCACCCCTACTTCGCGAAGACGGGGCCTTCGGTGCGATCACACTCTATTCCAAGAGCAGGACCTCTTACACCGCAGAACACGTCCGGCTACTCGAATCTGTTTGCCAGCACGCATCGAGCGCGCTTAACAATGCTCTGACGTTCGAGAAGACCAAGGAAAGCGCGCTGGTCGATCCACTGACTGAGTTACCGAATGCGCGCGGATTCTACATGATGCTCGAACAGAGGATCGCAGAGTGCCAGCGGATGTCTAATGAGTCGCTCGCAGTGGTCAGCATGGACATTGACGACTTCAAAGGGATCAATGACCAGTATGGACATGCCATTGGCGACCGCGTCCTGGCGAGTGCTGCAGCGGTGATCCGAAAAGAACTCCGCCAAATGGATATTCTCACGCGCTACGCCGGTGATGAGTTTGTTGCCATCATGCCCATGGCTTCCACTCACATGGCCGCTGACATCGGCGAACGAATCCGAAATGCCGTGGAAGAACAGAAGTTTTCAGTGCGCACCGGAACGCTGGTGCAATTGGGTATCAGCATCGGGGTGGCCTGCTATCCTGAAGAAGGCGAAACAACTGAAGAGCTTCTGACTGCAGCTGCCCGCAAGATGCAAAAGAACAAACACCTGCGCAAGACTGTGATTACCCTGGCGAATAGTCCAATCAACGTTGTCGACGCCTTTAGATAGTCGGTAAATTGTCTAGATAGTCGGTAAATTGTCAGTTTCGAAAGCGCACATCGCCCATCGGCTTTGTGCGCTTTTTGTTGTCTGCGGCGCGGCCGTAAATCAGCGCTCGTAAGGGTAGTTTTGCACGCCATTACAGTCCTCGCGTATAATCCCTGACACTGTTTGGACGCAACAAAATCTAGTTTTCACAGGTGGAGACCGTCATTCAGAGGCGGTTCAATATTCGAAAGCAGCAAGTGGCAAAGTCAAACTACGAGATGAGAAAACAAACGCCAGGGTCCGCTCGCGCGGGTGCTGAAGATGGAAGCGCAACTGGCGTGATGGATCAAGATTCGTCCGGTTCGGAGATTATCAATCCTCGGGAAATCAAAGAGGCGCAAAAGAAGCGACTCGGTGATCTCGATCGCGAGACGCTAATTGGTATCTACCACCAAATGCTTTTGTGCCGTCGCTTTGAAGAAAAATCAGCTGAAATATATAGCGCCGGAAAGATCGGCGGATTCTGCCATTTGTACATTGGTCAAGAGGCAGTTGCTATTGGCGCCATCTCCGCCATCCGCAAAGATGACTACGTGCTCACCAGCTATCGCGAGCACGCGCATGCGATCGCGAAGGGCATGTCGCCAGAGTCAGTAATGGCTGAACTCTATGGCAAAGCAACCGGCTGTTCAAAGGGCAAGGGCGGGTCGATGCACATGTTCGACAAGGAAGTAGGCTTTCTTGGCGGGCATGCGATTGTTGGCGGACAAATCCCACTCGCAACCGGCGCAGCTTTCGCGTCGAAGTACAAAGGTACGGATCAGGTGACACTCTGTTTCTTTGGCGAAGCGGCAGTTAACCAGGGCGCATTTCACGAGTCGCTGAACATCGCTCAACTTTGGAAACTCCCATGCATTTACATTTGCGAAAACAATCAATACGGAATGGGCACGTCGCTCGCCCGCGCAATGTCTTCGCATGACATCTCCGAGAAAGCGTGCGCGTATGGCCTCGCGTCGGAGTTTGTCGACGGGATGGACGTATTGGCGGTGCGGGAGGCTACGCTTCGGGCGGTCGAGCGTGGTCGGAAAGAATATTTACCCACGCTGCTCGAGGTTCGCACTTATCGTTTCATGGGCCACTCGATGTCGGATCCAGGAAACTATCGCACTCGCGCCGAAATCGAAAAATATCAGGAACGCGATCCGATCAAACTTTTCACTGCCAGCCTGAAAGAAGCAGGCGTGTTGTCCGATTCCGAGGCGCAAGTGATCGACGCGGAAGTTAAAGAACAGGTTGAGAAGGCTGTGCGGTTTGCGGAAGAGAGTCCGTTTCCGGATCCAAAAGAACTTTACACCGACGTTTATGCAACTCCGATTAAGCCCGGCAGGAGCTGATCGTCACCAAAGGGATTATTAAATGGCTGTCGTAACCATGCGCGAAGCGCTCAACCAAGCTCTCCGTGAGGAGATGCAACGCGACCAGGACGTCTTTCTGATGGGCGAAGAGGTGGGCGAGTATCAGGGCGCTTACAAGGTTACCAAAGGATTACTTGAGGAACTGGGGCCCAAGCGCGTCATCGATACTCCCATAACCGAACTTGGTTTTGCCGGACTCGGCGTGGGCGCGGCGATGGTTGGACTACGACCAATCGTGGAGTTCATGACGTTTAACTTCTCTATTCTCGCGACCGACCAAATCATTAACTCCGCTGCCAAGATGCTTTACATGTCTGGGGGGCAGTTCAAAATTCCGATTGTGTTCCGCGGTCCCGGCGGCTCTGCTTTTCAGGTCTCCTCGCAGCATTCACAAGCGCTCGAATCGTGGTTCGCGTACTTCCCCGGCTTGAAGGTAGTGATGCCTTCGACGCCGGCTGACGCAAAGGGCTTGTTGAAGTCTGCCATTCGTGATGACGATCCGGTGATCTTCATTGAGCAGGAGAGAATGTACGGACAAAAAGGCGAGGTTTCTGACGACCCGGAGTTGACTATTCCCTTGGGCTTGGCAGATATCAAACGTGAAGGGACCGACGCCACCATCGTGGCTCGTTCGTTAATGGTGCCAATCGCGCTGAAGGCTGCGGAAATTCTCCAGAAGGACGGCGTCTCCTGCGAAGTGATCGATCCGCGCACTATCCGGCCACTTGATATCGACACGATCATTCAGTCGGTTAAGAAAACTAATCGCGTGGTAGTCGCGGAAGAGTCACATCCATTCTGCGGCGTGGCAGCAGAGATTTGCTCTGAGATCAACGAGCGGGCTTTCGACTATCTGGATGCGCCCGTCAAACGCGTTTCAGGAGCCGACGTGCCAATGCCCTACGCCAAGAATCTCGAAGATCTGGCAATCCCTACCGTGGATCAGATTGTCGCCGCAGTCCGCGAAGTTGCGTACCTGGACTAGAAACAGTGAATCGTGAATAGTAAATAGAAGGTGTAGTGATCTCGAGGGTGTGATTTAGTCGAACCGCTGAATGCAGCACTCGTGTTCTATTTACTATTCACTATTTACTATTCACGATTCACGATTCACTTCTCATGAGGTTTGAATGGCAACACAGGTAATCATGCCCAAGCTTTCGCCAACGATGGAAGAGGGGCAGCTCTCTCGCTGGCTAAAGAAAGAGGGCGACAAGGTGTCGATGGGCGAACCACTCGCCGAGATTGATACTGACAAGGCAACGATGGAGATGCAAGCGCTCGGCAGTGGAGTGCTACGCAAGATTCTGATCCAAGAGGGCGAGTCGGCGCCGCTGGGGCAGTTGATAGCCATCATCGGCGAACCCGACGAAGACATCTCCGCGATTTCAGCGCCGACAACCTCGAGTCCTGCCCCAAAAGCTGACGCCGCCGTTGAGCCCGCCGCCGAGGCAAAGTCGGCTGCTCCTACGGAAACCGCGGCCGCGGGCACGTCCTCGGCAAATGGCGCCGGAAATGGCAGCGGCGATGCCGCTCCAATTGCAGCAGCATCCAAGGGTCGTCTGATCGTATCTCCTTTGGCTGCTCGCATGGCGGCGGAGTCTGGAATTGACCTGCGCACGGTGAACGGCAGCGGACCTGGCGGAAGAATTATTAAGCGTGACGTTGAAGAACTAATTAGCGGCAAAACTGCAGCCGCTCCAGCGACTGACGAGGCGCCGCAAAGGCATCTACGAGCAGTTGGCGACAGTCCATTTCAAAAATCAGCGACTGCCCAGGCCTCAGCTTACCGGGATGAACCGTCCAGTGAAATGCGTCGCACGATCGCGAAGCGTTTGGTGACTTCGCTGGGTCCAGTCCCTCATTTCTTTCTTACAACAGAGATCGAAATGGATCGAGCTGCGGAAATGCGTAAGGGTATCAATGAGCTCGATCCGGAACTGAAGATCAGCATCAACGATATCATCATCAAGGTTGCTGCCGCCGCGCTTATGCAGCATCCAAAGGTGAACGCTTCCTTTCAGGACAAGGTCGTCAGGTACTACGAACACGCCGACATCGGCGTTGCCGTGGCAATCGAGGAAGGACTAATCACTCCGATTGTCCGGGGCGCGGATCAGAAATCACTTAGTGAAATCGCCTCGGAGGTTCGAGATCTGGCCGATCGCGCTCGACAGCGTAAGCTGCGGCCGGAAGAATACCTGGGCGCCAGCTTTTCGGTGAGCAACCTGGGAATGTTTGGCATCGACGAATTCACCGCGATAATCAATCCACCTGAAGCAGCGATCCTGGCGGTGGGCGCGATGTCGGCTAAACCGGTAGTGCGGAACAACGAGTTGGTAATCCGCCAGATGATGCGCGTCACCATGTCCTGCGATCATCGCGTCGTTGACGGCGCGACCGGAGCGAAATTTTTGCAGACCTTCAAGAAGATTCTTGAGAATCCACTCTTCCTGGTAGTCTGAGATCGAAATAACATTTAGCTGGCACTCCAGGAAGGATCGGTAAAGCCGATCCTTTTTGCTTTCCAGCTACGCGCGAACTTTCTATCACGACCGATGACCACTAATCAGTCATTCAAAGATCACACAATCGCGCCTCACGCGGCCCTCGTGTTGGTGCAGATCATGTTCGGCACGTGGCCAATCTTTGGAAAGGTGGTGCTGCGCTCAATGTCGAGCACCAGCCTGGTGTGCTTCCGCATTTTCGGCGCCGCTATCGTCTTCACATTATTACAACGAAAGCTCGGCGAGCTTCGCCAGTTACCATGGCGCGTTCTGGCCTGGTTACTGGTTTCGAGCTTGCTCGGTATCACCATCAATCAATTTGTGTTTGTTAAGGGACTCTCGCTTACCACTGCAATCAACGCGACTTTGCTGATCACCACCATTCCGGTCTCCACCCTTGTCTGCAGCATCGCGCTTGGATACGACAAGGCTTCGCTCCGACATTTTTTGGGAATTGCGTTAGCTGCGGCCGGGGTTATCTACCTCGTTGATCCCTGGCGCGCGGACTTCACCGGACAAACAACACTTGGCAATCTGTTGCTCATTGTCAGCTCGTTCTCATATGGCGCCTACATCGCAGTCTCGCGAAATCTATTTCGACGTTACGGCGCGCTCAGCGTGATCACCTGGATGTTTCAAATTGCAGCCCTCATAGCAATACCCATTGCTGCGTATAGTTGGAGCACTCAAGGGCTCAGCGTCGCTTCGCCAGGTCTGGTTTTGGCGGTCATATACATCATCATGGTTCCCACCGTCGGCGCTTATTACTTAAACTCCTGGGCGATCACGCGCGTGTCACCCAGCGTGGTAGCGGTCTACATTTACCTGCAACCGCTAATGGCCTTCGGGCTTGCGCCCCTGCTCCTTGGTGAAAGCTTGAACTCGCGTACGATTGTGGCGTGCGTGCTGATCTTTGCGGGCGTGGCGGTGGTTACGATTCGCAGTCGTAGCCGTGCGGTTGAGGAGATATCAGAACATCCGGATGCGCTGACAAGGTAAGAAGTGCTGAGTACTGAGTACTGAGTTTCGAGAACTTGAGTTCCCGAGTTTCAAGTTGCAAAACCAAGCCCGCCTGTCTGCTTTCGAACTCTGCACTCAGTACTCAGCACTCCGCACTATTATTTCAACGGCTTAACGATTCGGCCGACCGGATAGAGGTTCATCTGCGGGTCCCAGTAGGGCGAGCGCCGATAGAAAAACTGTAGTCTCGCATGGGGACTGGCGGCGAAGTTGGCGTCGCCGGCCAGCTTCTTCTCATACTCCTCACGCAGGCCTGGGTTGTTCGCCAACATTTCACGCGCAAGCTTTTCTACCACGTAGTCCTCGCCATATTCCTTCTGTTCAAACGTCGCGTTAAAGAACCCCCAGTGAACAAGCGAGTCCGGGGCCTCCGGCTCGAGCAAATTGATCGCAACCTTCGCCGCTTGCTGCGCCAAGGGAACAATTGCCGAGCCGGCAGGAAACGTTCGGTGCTCACGAACTACTTCCGCCTTGAACGAAGGCATCAGCCTGCCTTCAAACGGGCCGCCGGCCCACTTCACGTCTACAAAGCGATAGCTCTCGACGTCGATCGTCGTTGCTTCTTTAGTAGTTTGAACGATCAACCCGTGTGCCTTCAGCACCTCAATTACCTCTCGCCACTGCGCCGGGACGATGTAATACAACGGCGGCACAATGGCGGTCTTCACGCGAAAGTCGTCATACATCGGCACGGTCAGGTCGAGTGGCTTGGTTCCGAATATTACGCGCTGGACCCCGGAAAGGTCGCTGGCCTCCGTTTGGTATTCAACGGCCCGCAAGTTATAGGGCCTGCTCTTATCACTTAACTCAAAATCGAGCGGGTAGCGTCGGGCCGGATCGTAGGTTCGACCATCAACCAACGTCTTGTCATCAGCTTCACGCACAGCTGCCAGCAAGCTCTGCGGATCGCGGCTCACTTCCGCCAACGCGAAACGCAAAAAGTCGTAGGTGCCAATGACGCGTGGCTTATACGGCTTTAACATGTGGGTCTCGATCAGAATTCCCGGGCGGTTTCTAAGCGGTGTGTAGCCGGTTGAGAACCGTGGGCTGCCGTTGAAATCGCGAATGCCCTTCGGCAGGTCGCGGTTATCGATAAACTCCAAATACCACGAGACGACATTTCCGGCGGCCTCTGTTGCAGGAGCGACGCGACTGTCAATTACATTCCGTTCCCAGGCGAGCACGCTCTCTGCGATGCCGGCGTGATGCTCGTGCTGATAAGTGATGTTGTAACGATAATCAGCGCCATCGGTCACGTGGCAATCTATGAACAGATCCGGCTGCCAATGGTTCCATAGCGACAACCACGAGCGGGTCTCCGAAGTATCGGCTTTCATGTAATCACGATTGAGATTCTGGTAGGTGCTGGTGGTGCGCCAACCCATTTCTTCGGGACCGTCCTGGTTTATGCGGTTGTAAGGACTGATGCGTTCGTGACCATCGGTGTTGTAGATCGGAATAAACAACACTACCAGATTCTTGAGCAGCTCGGGATGCGTCTTCGTAATCGCAATGTCGCGCAACAGCGCAAGGCCGGCGTCTTTGCCGTCTGGCTCGCCCGCATGAATGCAGGCCTGGATGAGAATTACCGCTTTACTCGCATGGCGGGCAGCTTCAGGCGTGAACGTTCCACCTTCAGTTGCGATTAGCAGCGGCAGTTCCCTTCCTTCACCGCTCTTGCCGAAGCTTTGATACTTGATCAGCGACGAAGCCTGATCGAGTCGCCTGGCGTATTCGATTGTTTCTGAGTAACGCGGAGTTTCGCGATAGTCAGTCTTCTCAGCATGTGTAAGCCAATCGGCGACCACTGGGGGCTTCTGATGTTGTGACATGGTGTTGGTGTGAAAAAATATCAGGAGTGCAAACGAAAAGAAAGCGCGGGAAAACCGGGACCCGTTCATCGCAGATCTTTCTGGCACGAACGGCACTGGGCGCGACGTCGGGCATTGAGCGTAGCGCACTGGGCGCAGCGAAGATACATCGTGCGCGCAAACCAGGAAGTGATGAACGCACTTAAGCCAAGTATGCCAATCAGCACTCCCAGGTTCAGCAGCAGTTCCTTCAAGCTTTGTATTTTTCCCTGAGCGCCTTGTGATGACCCAGTCCGCGTTCATAGCCTCGCCGGTAAGCTTCGTTATCTGCTTCGACGTTCGAAGCGATGAACTCATGCGGCGCATCGGAACCTTTGCCGCGAGTTTTTAATGCATCTTCAAAACCTCGTCGATAACTCGACTCATCGGCCTGGAAAGTTCGGCCAGTCGCCTGGTATTCGGCTTCTTCCGCGTCGCGCAATCCGATCCACCAGTTTTCTCGAGCTTCGTCGATCCCCTCGGCCCCGGCGCCGGCAAACGCGCCACGAACCGTATAGATTGCACCTTCGTCTTCAACAAAAGCAACGACGACTGAGCGGCCTTGCCGTAACGCGTCTTCATAAAGAAACAACTCGTCGTGCGGCAGTCCGGCCTCCAACTCTCTGTCGAGTGCCTGGCCAGCGGCGATACCGGTTAAGGTGCCCCCTGCACCAAGGAGCGCAGCGCCAAGAATTCCGCCGGCGATAACTGGTCCAACACCAGGGACCAATAGACTGGCGGCGGCCGCTCCCAAGCCAGCTCCGCCGGCAAGGCCGATGGCGCCGCCTACCGTGCCGCCCATCGCCGCCCCCATGCCGGGTTGTTCCGTGTCTTCCGTGGGCACCGCGGCTTCGACTCGTTTGTCGCTCATGCCGGGTGTCAGCAATGCGATTCTGTCAGTCTGAATTCCCAGTGAATGAATTTCTCTGACAGCATCTTCCGCAGCGGCCCGCGACGCAAAAATCCCTGCTACTGTTTCCATCTCGATCCTCCTTTGGCTTCGGATTACCTTGTAACCCTTCAAGCATGGCGCAGCAAGGAAATTACCTAAACGACACAAATCGTTGAGGAAATAAACAGAGCTATGTTAGAGTCAGGACTACAAAGCAAATAGGATAGACTTTCTAGTCTGTCCTTAATAACGTAAACGTTACCTGGAACGGCAACAGAGAAACATGTTCGATATCGTAGAAAAGCATCGGCCCATGTCAGAGGGTGACGGCAAGGCGGCGCGCAAGAAGCGACCACGTATTCTGGCGATCACGACCGACTGCTGCACTGGTTGCGCCGGCTCACCGGCGTGCATCGAGTACTGTCCAATCGAGGCGTGCATGTTCTGGGTGCCGGACGAAGATCACCCACCCTTCGGACGCATTGAAGTCGATCCTTATCTTTGTATTGGTTGCCAGAAGTGCATCAGCAAAGGACCCGACGGCGCATTCCTTGACGGTTGTCCGTGGGACGCGATCGAAATGGTGCCGACCGATGACTGGGAAGCCGTGCACGGGATTACGCTACCGGATTTGCCGCCTGCACCACCTGCAGCTTAGACTTTCACTCAAGACGGACTCGTACTATTTCACCGGCTCTAGATGGTTGTCACCATCAGAGCCGGTTGTTCGTTTAGAGACGTCACTCCTCGACGGCGCGAAACGCGACGCGTGAGGCCAATGCGGCCAACACGTAGCAGGCACTTCCCATCAGCATTGCAGCCCTGAAACCGAGCGTCAGCGCCACAAACACAGTCGTAACCGATCCAACAACGGACATGATGCCGTTCAACCCCCAATAGAACGGCGGCGAGGGCAATGATCCTGCTCCGGTCTCGCGCAGTCCGCGCGGGAAAGGCACACCCATCGCTAGACCAAGCGGCGCGATAAACAACATTGCAATCCCGATTCGTCCCCAAAGCGGAAGGGGTAATAGCATCGGGACTAACTTTGGTAAAGCTACGGCCTCAATGGCTCCAATTACGGCGACAGCAAGACACGCTGTGCGCATCGAAACGCGCGCGCTCAACCCGCTCCCGATTCCGCCCATTGCGAGCAACGTGAAGAGCAAAACGGAGAGCGTGAAGATTGGGTGCCCGACAAGCAGCGTCAAATTCTGCAACAGCGCCAACTCCACCGCTATAAAGCCAAACCCGAGCGCCGAGAAGTAAACGAGCGATCCGGCATACGGCCCAATAGCAGTGCGCCGCGGTCGTCCAAATAAAGCGAAGACGGCGAGCATAGCCACGCTCGGAGCGAGCAACCACTTAAGCAATGGTTCTGCAATCGCCGCCGGCATACGGAAGGGACGTTCAATAGCAAAATAGAAGGGACTGTCATCCCAAACCGGACCGACAAATCGCGGCGACTCTGCTTCATACTGCGCTAAAGTTTTTCTGCCTGCCAACACATCGCCAATCAACGCTGGAGCCGGTCCTCCCGGTAGAATGACAGGCTTGGCTTGAGTCCACTTTTCCGAAATCTCGGTTGTCTCGGCGGTAGTAAACGGACGCTTGCGCAGCATGAAGAGCATTTGTTTGGGTTCATTCGGCGCGCTCTGCGCTTCCAGCAACGTAACTATTCGCTGTCCAGCCGCCTCGTGTCCAAGTGTAGCCACCGAGTTTGATACCAGCCGGGGAATGTCTGTTTCCCAACGCAAGATCACCAGGATGCCGTTATCGCTGAGATGGTCGTAATAAGCGCGGAAGGCTTCGCTCGTGTACAGGTAGTTTTCCGAAAGTGACAAACCTCCTGAAGCAACCGATGCCCACGAATCAACGAACCCTAGAAAAATAATGTCAAACTTTCGGTTGCTGCGGCTGATGAAATTTCGACCCTCGCTTTGAATCGCCTCCACATCTGGCCGATCGTAAAGGTTGCCGGCACGTGCTCCGTAGTTACGCACAAACTTGAGCATCAACGGATTCAACTCGACTGCTGTCACTTTGCGACTGCCAGATGAGAGCGCGGCGACAACATCGGCGCCACCGCCCGGGCCGATCACCAGCGTCTCTGCATTCGGCGTCAGCCGAAACGGAAGCGCGCGATATGAGTCGCGCAGATCGCGCGCGCTTTCGAGCCGCCCATCCCATTCGTAAATGCTGGTCCAGGCATCTGAGTCAATGTACAGTCGCGCCACGTGGCGAGCCGCCACTCCTTCGACAGCATCGATGCGCGAATAAGCATTCCATCCGGTTTGCGCAATGTGCGCAGCCGGATTCGCGTCCATCTGGTTGCGCATCGCTTTCGTCGTTCCCGGCACGACCCGAAAAGTTCCATGCTTTACCGCTGAAAACACCGCATACGCCGTCAGGACAATGGTAGCCATAGCAACCAAACGGACAGTTCGCAAAAATGTTCGGGCGCCTTTGCTTCCGAGGTCCACTGCTTCGGTGCTTTCTTTTGTAAGCGAAAGCAATAATGCCGCGACAGCAGGAGCGATAGCTGCGGTTAATAAAGCCGCCTCGCCACCAAACGCATAGAGCAAAAGCGTTACTAAGACTGCGCCCAGGGCTGCGCCGACGAGATCTGCGAAGTACAGCGAACCCGCCTCCGCACGATGAATATCAAACACCATCGATAGCGCCATACCTGCGAGGAAAAACGGGAGCAGCGGGGCCAGAAAGTACAAAGGCAATCGTTGCAGCTCGAAGGGAAACCTGACCAGCACCCACAAACAGAGCGGAATCGCTCCGGCGTAGAGCAACGTTAGCAGGGCTGCTGTGCCCATTGACAAGCCCCACATACGCTTCAGCAATTGGACCGCGAAGCCGCCCAAGCCCCAGCCAAGCAACGCCACTGAAATGGCCACAAACGCGAAGTGGTACCAGATGCTGGCCGAGTAGATGCGAGTGAGTCCGACCTCTAGGACCAGACCAGAGAGAGTGATTAGAAAAACGCTGATACGTGTAAGCATGGGGGTTATCCAGGTTATGGGAGCGTTAAAATCAAACGAGAAATTCTTATGGGAGCAACTACGCGTATTTCGTAGCGCCGCTTACAGCACCGAGCGCGCTTGCGCTGGGTGCAACAACCGAAGATTAGAAAGAAGGACCTGAAGAGCGGGGGCAAGCCCACCTTCCCGACCTCGAGACTCCCAAATTCGCTCGATTGCTTTCACGGTGAAAGCCTTTCTCACTTGGGTTTCGCGTCGACTTGAGTCAGCTCTGGGTCAAGAAGGCGGGCTTGCCCCCGCTCCTGTACGGTTCTTAATAGCGCCAATCGTCAAAGCGGCTTGTTGTTTTGTCCGTTCACTCACTGGCTCAGAACCGTTGGCGTAGCGTTCCACAACTAGAAGATCTTCAGGCTGGCCCACCACTGAAAGTCCGCGAAGCCCTTCCCAGATGCTTTGCTCGTCAGACTTCATCGTCAGCACGCCTTCTCCTGTAGCAACGGTCGCACCATTCGCTACCAATAAGCGATCGACTTTCCCAATTAGCGGCGAACGTAGTTCAGTTACAGCATTGTCGGATTGCTGAATGCGACCAAGCAGCGCGCCGCGACTGATTTGCGCACCACTCGACAAACTGCTTTGTAGTTTGCCGGCGGCAGTCGCATTGACCATGAAGGGCTCGAGCATGGCCAGCAACTCGGCGCGCCCGCTCGCGTCGTCAAACCTTACCAGCGCCAACGCCGCGTTACGCCGGACGATTGCCTCGGGGTCGGCCAACAGTTTCTTAAGGCTGGCGTGAAATTCGTCCGACTTGTTGTCCGCGCCCATTAACCAGGCAACGGTCAAGCGAAACTCTGTTTCCGGACTGCCGGCAAGCGTGATGATTTGTGGGTACCACTGTTTTGCGTTCGGGTCGCCGCGCTCAATATGCTGTTGAATTTGCAGCAATGCATGCTGCACATGCCTGGGATGTTTCTCGTCGACCAAAAACTTTGAGATCTCGCTATCAGAAAGTCCGCGTCCAAACCAGGTGAAATACCAGGTCAAGAAAGAGGCGACTACGAACAGGATGGCCAGAATCAGTATCGGGCCGGATGCGCGCACGCGTTTCGCCGCCGGATTTGCAAGCCCGCCTGCCGGATTGTTTCCGTTCTGTTCTGTATGTTCAGCCGCCATTACTTCTTAACGCGCAGGATAAAAGTGGTAAAGCATCAGGTAGACCACGACACCCGTCACGGAGACGTAAAGCCAAAGCGGCAAAGTCCATCGGGCAATCCGGCGATGACGCACAAAATCTCCGCGCGCTGCCCGGTAAAGAGTTATGAGTATCAACGGCACGATCACGACTGCAAGAATTGTATGTGTAGTCAGGATGGTGAAATAGAAGGGACGAACCAAACCTTGGCCGGCAAACTTAGTGGCGCCGTGATAGCAGTGATAAGTCAGATAGGAAATCAGGAACAGTGTGGAGGTCAAGACTGCCGTGACCTGGCAGGTTCGGTGCGCCTGGATGCGGCCGAGACGGATAAACCTAAATCCCGCGAGCAAAAGCAGGGCGCTGGTTGAATTGAGAATCGCGTTGAGGTGCGGAAGGTATGGAACGTATTCAGGCATGTTGGATAGTAAAAAGTGAAGGGTAAAAAGTGAAAAGCAAAACCAGCCTGCAGCGGCCGTTCGGCTTCCGACTCTTCACTTTTCACCTTTCACTTTTTCACCGCTTCCCTTCCCTTTTCGGTCAACGAGTAGAAGTCGTTCCCTTCCTCATTGAGTAGTCCTTCCTGCACCAATCGCTCCACCGCGTCGAAGACTGCGGTGCGCGCCTCGGGATCGTTTTCACCGGCTTCAAAGAGAGTGTGCAGATCAAGCTTGTCTCTTTTCCAGAGTTCAAAACTTCTCAAGACGCGTTTTTCTATTTCATTCACGGCGGGAATAAAGTTGAGCCGAGGCTAGGGCTGCTTTCGTTCCATGTTAGCCACCATCGATTTCACGTCAGGCGGGACGGCGCGACCTTTGGCGTCGAGTAGCGGCTGGGACGGCGGCAGCGCTCGTCCACCGGCGCCAACCGCAGCTCCTTTGAGCGCCTTGCCCTTTAGGAAAGGAATCGGCAGGCGGCCTTCATCTTTGAGATAAAGCAAAGGGTTAACGATAAACATCAAGGCCATCAACATGCAAACCATGGTGACGAACAGATTGTCTGTAGTCAGAAAACTTGGGGATACCAAGGCGTTCACAACTGCCAGGGCCACGAAGCCCAGCGCGACGACCACGCAAACCAGGTTAAGTAGTGCAGCTTCACGCTTCATGAATCCTGTCTCGCTTATTTCCATCTACGTTAGTGTTTAGTCTTCCCTGCCGGAGCTTTGCGTTCCGACATCTCCTCGTAGCCACATTTCTCACATTGCCAGATTGGGTATGCCCCAGCGGGATCGGCCGTGCTCTGATACACCGCGCGATCGGAAGGGATTATTTTCCCACCACAACGGGGACAAACGCGCCCGCGAGTGGTCCGCCGTTCAACGTCGATACGTAAGAGATTTTCCTCGGCCATAAAGAAGACTGTCAGAAACTCCGCGGCTCAAGGTCTTCGCCGCTTTCTGCCTCCGCCGTCGACTCATTAGCGTCCGCGGCGCGGTAACGCTTTAACACCATGAAGATTGAACAAAAAATCGTAACCGGCGGCACCAAAAGCACCAGCACTCCAATATTGAAGTTTCTGATAAAGAACGCGTTGTTTGAGCCTGCCAACGCCGACCGGCACATGGAACATTGCGCCCATGCAGAAGTGCTGAACAGCAACAGCAACGCGAAGGTTACGACAACCAGCAACGCTGGTTTTAGTTTTGAACGAACGCTCATCAATGTTCCGTGCTCTCGGCCGGTGGCGGCGGCGGTACTTCCTTGAACTGGTAACGCAGGCCCGCTGATCTGAAGCTATCGGGGAAAAACACAAATAGCAAACAGATACAGATTACCAGCATCGGCACCACGGTCAAAATAAGGCTCACCCGCTCAAACTTCAAATGCATGAAGTAAGCCACGATCAGAGCCGCCTTAATAATCGAGAGTCCGAGCAGAATTGTCAGCATCAAATGCAGCGACATGGGCTTGTATGCCAGACCGATCTCTATGAGGGTCAGCACCACCAGCCAGAGCCAAATAGACGTGAATAGCTTGTTGCTGCCGGCGAAGTGGTGCTGCTCCGGGGCTTCACTCGCAGCGTGTTCCGCGGCGAGAGTCGCTCCGGTTCCCAATTGCTCGGGCGCCGCACTCCCGGAGAGTGCCTTTTTCATGAATGGCATTGGCAACTTCCCGGCATCCTTGAGGAAGAGCAAGGGTCCCACGCCCATCACCAGGGCAAAAAGCAGACAAACC
>DASYLB010000052.1:0-55463 GCA_036009765.1 Pyrinomonadaceae bacterium
CTTGTAGTTTCATCGCCCGCTCCACTGCGGTCACTGTCATTTGCTTCATAACAGCATCCTGTCATGCTGCTCTGACACCCACCGCTCAGATCGGACACTTCATGTGCTAATGGAACCGGACATATCATGTGCTAACGACACCCGATACAGCGGTCGCTTGGCCAACTTTCGCCCCTGTGGTATCTTGACTGGCTTTTAATCCTTCAGGTTTTTTCGTCTTCACAGGCAGCAAAGAGGAGCAGAACGAAAGTATGGCTACGTCCAGCGCAAATACCACTTCCAACGGCGGCGGAGTCGGCCGCGTGGTGCAAATTATTGGCCCGGTAGTAGACGTCGAGTTTGCGGCGCAGGATCTGCCGCCTATTTATCAGGCGCTTCGCATCGTCTCCGAGGGTTTTGATGTCCCAACCCCAATCGATCTAATCGCTGAAGTGCAACAGCACCTTGGCGAGGGCCGCGTCCGCACCGTTTCGATGTTGCCTACTGATGGCATGGTGCGCGGCATGAAGGCGATCGACACTGGCGGTCCGATTACGATGCCTGTTGGTGAGGGTACCCTAGGTCGCGTGCTCAACGTGATCGGCCAGCCTGTAGATAACCTCGGCGCCGTCAAACACACCGAGCGCTATCCGATTCACCGCCATGCGCCGAGCTTTGAAGAGCAGTCAACCGAACTGCAGATGTTTGAAACCGGCATTAAGGTCATCGACTTGATTCAGCCCTTTGTACGCGGCGGCAAGATTGGCCTGTTTGGCGGCGCCGGCGTGGGCAAGACCGTTATCGTGATGGAGTTGATCAATAACATCGCGAAGGCGCGTTCCGGGTTCTCGGTGTTTGCCGGCGTTGGCGAACGAACGCGCGAAGGAAACGACCTGCTGCGCGAGATGGTTGAGTCTCAGGTTATTCAATTTGGCGATGAGTTTAATAAACACTTCCATGACACCGGCGAGTTTGACATGACGAAGGTCGACATGGAGGCGATCGGGCAGTCGAAAGTGGCGCTCATTTACGGGCAGATGACGGAGCCGCCGGGCGCGCGTCTGCGTGTGGCGCTGTCGGGTTTGACGGTAGCCGAGTATTTCCGCGACAAGGGTCTGGATGTGCTGTTGTTTATTGACAACATCTTCCGTTTCACACAAGCGGGTTCTGAAGTGTCCGCGCTGTTGGGCCGCATGCCTTCGGCCGTGGGTTACCAGCCGAACCTCGCCTCGGAAATGGGCGAAATGCAGGAACGTATCACTTCGACGAAGACCGGATCGATTACCTCGATCCAGGCAGTGTACGTACCTGCTGACGACTACACCGATCCGGCGCCGGCAACAACGTTTGCTCACCTTGACGCGGTAACTGCTCTTTCGCGACAGATCGTGGAACTAGGAATCTATCCCGCGGTCGATCCGCTGACCTCGTCGTCGCGCATTCTCGATCCGCGCATCATCGGTGAAGAACATTATAAGACGGCCCAGGATGTGAAGCTGGTGCTGCAACGTTACAAGGATTTGCAGGACATCATCGCGATTCTGGGTCTGGACGAGTTGTCTGATGAAGACAAGCTGATTGTCTCGCGCGCGCGCAAGGTGCAGCGTTTCTTCTCGCAACCGTTCTTCGTGGCGGCACAGTTTACCGGCCTCGAAGGGAAGTATGTGAAGCTGGAAGATACAATCAAAGGCTTCCGCGAAATTGTCGACGGCAAGCACGACGACTTGCCCGAGCAGGCGTTCTACATGGTAGGCACGATCGAAGAAGCCATACAAAAGGGAACAACGATCGCGCAGTAACGATGAAAAAGGGGAAGGAAGATTAACGAGCGTTCGATTGTCCTTCCCTTTTTCCCCGTTCCCCTCTTACCCATTTTCCCCCTTGCTTGAATTATGGCTACACTCCAACTCGAAGTAGTAACACCCGAACGCCGCGTGCTTTCTGAATCGGTGGATGCAGTAGTTGCACCTGGCATGGGTGGTGAGCTTGGCATTCTGCCGGGCCACACGCCGCTGATCTCTCAATTACAAACCGGCGTTCTTTCCTACACGACTGCCGGCAAGACGCTGCAACTTCACGTCTCCGGTGGTTTCGTAGAAGTTAAGGACGATGTTGTTTCGGTGCTGGCAGAAGTTGCAGAGCGTCCGGAAGAAATTGACGCCGCGCGGGCGCGCCTTGCGCGTGAACATGTAGAGAAAGAGTTGACCTCGTGGAGTGGGACTGAGGAAGATTTCGAACAAGCGCGCGCTAAGTTGGAGCGTTCAGTCGTTCGCCTGCAACTTGCCGGCGGCGCGAAGCACTAACTCTTTGGAGTGCGGTGACTTGTCACGCTTTTTGTCTTTGGCGACTTGACGCCCAAATTCCTAAATGACTTTGCGAACGATAGTCGCGACAGGTCGCGACTGACCAAAGCGGTGACAAGTCACCGCACTCCAAAAATTAACTGACGCTTCCCATCCTGATCGCTTCACGCATTTCCGTAATTGCACGTTCCAGCCCGATGAAGATTGCGCGCGCGATGACGTTGTGTCCGATATTAAATTCGGCGACCTCCGGAAACGCTGCGACCGCGCCAACGTTCCGGTAAGTCAGTCCATGACCGGCGGCGATCAGTAATCCGTACTGCGTTCCAAGCGCAGCTCCTTCGCGCAACCGTCGCAGCTCTTGTCCCACCCGCAACGCACCCTCGCCATGAAAACCGGCAGCGCCTAACGTTGCGTCTGCGTAAGGCGCCGTACACATCTCGATTTGTTGCGCGCCGATCTCATGCGCAGCTTCAATCTGTTTCGGATCCGGATCGATAAATAGACTCGCGAGTATGCCGGCTTCGCGCAGGCGGCTTACACAGGCGCGTACAATGGCGATATTGCCAAGTACGTCGAGGCCCCCTTCGGTCGTTATCTCATTTGGGTTCTCAGGAACAAGTGATACAGCATCGGGACGTACGGCCAACGCAACGCTCAGCATCTCCTCGCTGGCGGCCATCTCCAAGTTTAAATAAGTGGTGACGCTTCCGCGCAGAGCGGGAAGATCAGCGTCCTGAATATGACGGCGATCGCCGCGTAGGTGCACCGTGATGCCATCGGCTCCGGCCTGTTCACAGAGCATCGCCGCGGCAACGACGCTGGGTTCAGGGGCGCGTCGCGCCTGCCGGACTGTCGCGACATGATCGATATTGACGTTAAGGCGTGCTGTCATTTGTTTTTTATTTGGTCTTTGGTCTTTGGGTTTTGGTCTTTGAACTTTAGTGCTTGGTACTTTGATCTTTTGCCACTTGGCTCCTGCCCTTACTTCGAAATACAAAGCTCAAAGTCCAAAGCTCAAAGTCCAAAGCCCAAAGGCCAAAGACCTAAGTCCAAAGACCCTTTGAGTTACGTTTGTGTATCGTCCACTGCCTTGATCGCGCGATCGTAAACGCCGCGACGCGCCTGCTGCCGAATACGACCAACCTCGCTGAGCATCTTCAGACTATCGCTGCCTAAGTTCACTTTGCTTCCTTCAGCGTGGTCCCAGCGCACCGGAACCTCCTTTAGCTGCAAACCGGCGCGGTGAGCGACGTAAAGAAGTTCCACATCAAAACCAAAACGATCGATGGTAGATCCGGCGATAATCGGTCGACAGACGTTCATGCGAAACGCCTTGAAGCCACACTGCGTGTCCCAAAACGGAAGACCAGTCGCCAGCCTCACAGCGAGGTTGAAAATGCGCCCGCCCTGTTCCCTCCGCCACGATTGATGAACTCCAATCAAACTGCGATCAAGTGCCCGCGAACCAAACGCGAGGTCGCATTCGCCGCGCACTATTGGGTCGACCAGTTTGGGAGTTTCCGTGATTGGCGTTGAGAGATCGGCGTCCGTGAAGAGTGCGATATCACCACGAGTGGCGAGGAGCCCAAGTCTCACTGCCCGTCCTTTACCTAAATTAGATTTGTAACTGATTACCGACGTTAGGACGTTTTGCGCGTTGGCCAATTCAGCCCGCGCCATGTCTGCGGTGTCGTCAGTCGAACCATCGTCAACGATGATTAATTCCGATTGCGGCGCGTATTCGTTTAGATACGTCACCATCGCGCGCAGCGACTTACCCAGCCGCGCACCTTCGTTATACGCAGGAACAACGATTGACAGCGAATGCGTCATCTTATTCCCGCGAATATACCACAGCCACGACGCTGCGCCTTTCTGAGGAAAAAAGCTGCTTGTGTTAATATTCCTACGGTAATTGCGGGAAGTCATCGCTTCCTGGTGGGTAGTTAGTAAATTTCAGTATGACCAGACGATCTATCATTATTGCCTGCACGCTTATTCTGATCGCGGCCGTGGTCGGCGGCACCATCGGACGCTCGCGCCGGTTTCGTCACACCGCCCCGACAAATGGCGCCGCTCCCTACACTGAAGCGGAAGACATTGAGAAGGACTACAACGAAGCGATTGCCGCGATCCAGGTTGAATACGCCGGCGATATCGATTATGAGAAGGCGACTCAGGCGGCGATCCAGGGGATGCTCTCCACGCTCGATCCCCACTCGATGTATTTTCCTTACAACGAATTCAAGAAGCTCAGGGAAGATCAGGATTCTCAGTTTTACGGGATTGGGGTAACGATCGTTCAGCATCGTGATGGTGTGTATATCCAGTCGACGGTGGAAGGCACGCCCGCGGGCCGGCTGGGCCTGCGTTATGGCGATCGCATTATGGAAGTGGATGGACAGGACGCGCGCGATTGGTCCAGCGAACAGGTTTCGAAGCGAGTGCGCGGCGGCAAGGGCGAGCCGGTTAAGCTCAAAGTTGAACGTGCAGGCTCTGAAGCGCCGCTGGATTTCACGATCATTCGCGGCGCTGTTCCGCTGCCCTCGCTACGCAACGCTTACATGCTGCGCCCCGGCACCGGTTACATCGGTTTGACTGGTGGTTTTCAGACGACGAGTGACGAAGAACTGCGCGAGGCTTTGAACAAGTTGAAGGCCCAGGGAATGCGCCAAGTGATTCTGGATATGCGCGGCAATCCCGGCGGATTGCTGAACCAGGCGATTGATGTGGCGAGCGAATTTCTGCCGCGGGGTCAAGTGGTTGTTTCAGTCAAAGGTCGCACCGAATACACCGACCCAATAGTTTACAAATCGACGGGTTCGGATCCTGAGGACGTGCCGCTGGTCGTGTTAATCAATCGCGGCACCGCCTCCGCGTCCGAGATCGTTGCCGGTGCGATCCAGGATCACGATCGCGGGTTGATTGTCGGCGAAACGAGTTTTGGAAAAGGACTGGTCCAGCACGTATTCGTGCTGCCATTCAATACTGGCCTGACGCTGACGACCGCGCGCTATTACACGCCGTTCGGGCGATCGTTGCAGCGCGATTATTCGAGTGGTTCGCTCTACGACTATTACACGCGGCATGATGACGACGATACCCGGACCGGTGCGCCTGCCGCCACGGCTTCGCCGTCAACCAGAAATGCGCCATCTCCAGTAGCGCAGCCAACCGCAACACCGCATCCGCAGAGCGGTCCTGCAGTGAAGACGGCCGCGGGTCGAACCCTTTACGGCGGCGGCGGAATTACCCCCGATATCGATGTGAAACCTTTCGCCTTCTCACCATTGAGGAATCGAATCGCCGAAGCAGCATTCCAGTTTACGCGTCAACTTGCTGCCGGAGAGGTCGCTGGTTTGGAGTCGTATAAAGTCGAAAAAGTTCAGTACGGAAAAAATCCGAAAGCTACTGACTTCCCGATCAATGATCGCGTACTGGAAGCTTTTCGCAGTTTTGTGCATACCGATACTGCGTCGCAACTTACTCCGGCGCAGCTTGATGAGGAACTGGATTTCATGAAGTTGCGTTTGCGAGAAGAGATCATCACGGCAGCTTATTCCAACGATGCCGGCGCCCGCGTGCTACTCGATAGCGACCCACAGGTACTGCGCGCGCTCGAAGCGCTTCCGGACGCGAAGCGACTTGCCGAAAGCGTTCGCAACGAAGAAATACGAAGCTGGACCCCCACCAAGCTAGGTCCCCAGCGCCAAAGGCGCGAAATGCAACAGCCCGGGGCAGCGCCCGAGGAAACTGAGCCTTACCTTATATAGCCCTGAAAGCGCGAAGTAGTTTCTGACAATTACTACGACGTCTAAAGGCCGCGCCTTTAGAGCTTTCTTCAATCGATCACTCGAGCAATCACACACTTCAAATAATAAGTTTCCGGCACGCCGAAAAGTATCGGGTGGTCGCTCGCCTGCGTTCGCTTCTCGACGAGTTGTAGCTGACGATGGGCATCATTGCCGGCGTCCCGAATTATCCCGAGAAACAAATCTTCGGGCATGTGATACGAACAGGTGCAACTCACGAGAATACCGCCCGGGTTCAACAGTTTGATTGCGCGTAGATTTATTTCCTTGTAGCCACGCGCGGCCGCTTTGACGCTGGCGCGGTTCTTCGCAAAGGCCGGTGGATCCAGCACGATGGTGTCAAAACGTTCGCCACCAGCTTCCATTTCGCGCAAAGCGTCGAAAACATTTGCCTCACGAAATTCAACGTTACTGATCTTGTTCAACTGTGCGTTTTTGCGTGCTGCCGCGATTGCGTCAGCGGAGATATCGATGCCGGCAACGCTCTCGCATGACGCCGCGAGGTCCAGCGCAAACGCTCCGGCGAACGTAAAGCAATCGAGCGCGCGGCCATGGGCCACGGCGCGAGCGGCCAGGCGATTCTCGCGCTGATCGAGAAACGAACCCGTCTTCTGACCTGAAAGCGGGGCCACCAGGAAACGAATACCCTCCTGAATGATTTCAACCTCTGCCGGCGCCTCGCCGTAAAGTGTTCCGGCGCTTAACTCCAAACCCTCGTGCTGGCGCACGCGCACGTCGTTGCGTTCAATGATTGCACGCGGTGCGAATTGTTCCACGAGTAGTTCGACCAGGAGTGGCTTGATGGCATCCGAGCCCTGCGAAAGAGTTTGCAGGACTAGCACGTCGTTGTAGCGATCGATGATAATTGACGAGAGCAAGTCGCCTTCTGAATAAACGAGCCGGTAAGCGTTTGTTTGTGGAGTGTTCGCGCGACGATCGGCAGCTTCACGAAGCCGGCGTCGCCACCATTCGGGCTCGATTGGCTCTTCCGTCTGGCTAAGGAATCGCAAAGCGATCTGGGAACTATCGCTAAAGAACGCCTGGCCAACGAAGTTTCGCTGCTGATCGCGCACGACGACAATTGAGCCACCGGCGGCGTCGTGTGTTTGCAAGACGTCGCTGCGGTAGATCCAAAGATGCCCGCCGCGAATGCGATCGGCGCCGCGCTTGTTTACTGTTACCGTGTTCATAAATCGTCAAAGGTCATTTTCTTTTGAGCGGGGGCAAGCCCTTTCCTGACCGCGAGCTTATCCGGCTTGTGCCAAACGTGGACACTTAGAGTAATCTAAACGAGCTTCTAAGAGTAATTGCAGTAAGGAAGGGTGGTGTACCCCCGCTCTTATGAGTTGAATTCACAGCTTCCAGCCAATCATGACAACCAAGTCACAAGCTGAACGCCGCAAGCGTTTCGAAACGTCTTCCGGAATCGATCTGCCCGCCGATTTCAATCCGTCGAATACTGAACCGATCGACTACGACAAAGATCTGAATTCTCCCGGCGACTTTCCTTACACGCGCGGCATTTACTCAAACATGTATCGCGGCCGTCTCTGGACGATGCGGCAATACGCCGGTTACGCCACCGCCGAAGAATCGAATGCGCGCTACAAGTATCTACTCGCGCAAGGCACCACCGGATTATCCGTGGCCTTTGATCTCCCCACGCAAATTGGTCTTGATTCCGACGATTCGTTGGCCGCCGGCGAAGTCGGAAAAGTCGGCGTAGCAATTGATTCTTTGGACGACATGTTGCGCTTGTTTGAGGGGATTCCGCTTGACGGAGTTTCTACGTCAATGACCATCAACGCGACCGCTGCGATGTTGCTGTGTCTCTACCTTGCCGTGGCGCGTAAGCAGAATGTTTCGTTCGACAAAGTAAAGGGCACGCTGCAAAACGACATTCTTAAGGAGTACATCGCGCGCGGCACCTACATCTATCCGCCGCGGCCCTCGTTGCGTCTGGTTACCGACGTGTTCGCGTACTGCGCGCGCGAAGTGCCAAATTGGAACACGATCTCGATCAGCGGTTATCACATTCGCGAAGCAGGGTCGACCGCGGTGCAGGAAGTCGCGTTCACGTTGGCGGACGGTATCACTTACGTTGAAGCAGCGCTGCAGGCAGGTCTTGATGTCGATGACTTTGCACCGCGCATTTCCTTTTTCTTCAACGCACACAACAATCTGTTCGAGGAGATTGCCAAGTATCGCGCCGCGCGACGCCTCTGGTCGCGCATTATGCGTGAGCGCTTCAAGGCCCGCGATCCGCGTTCGGCAATGTTGAGATTTCATACTCAAACCGCCGGATCTTCGCTGACCGCTCAGCAGCCGGAAGTTAACGTCGTGCGCACCACGATCCAGGCGCTCGCCGCTGTGTTAGGCGGAACGCAATCACTGCACACCAACGCGATGGACGAAGCGCTTGCGCTGCCAACGGAAGAAGCCGCGCGATTGGCCCTGCGCACGCAACAAGTGATCGCGCACGAATCCGGTGTGGCTGATATCGCCGATCCTTTGGGCGGCTCTTATGCGATCGAGCACTTGACCGACGAGATTGAAGATCGCGCCAGCAACTATCTCGAGCGGATTGACGCACTCGGTGGCATGCTGCGCGCGATTGAGACAGGCTACGTGCAGAAGGAAATACAGGAATCGGCATATCGCTATCAAAAGGAGATTGAGAGTGACGAGGCCGTTGTTGTCGGCGTCAATCGTTTCCAAAATGAACAGCAAACTTCGGTGCCCACCTTGCGGATCGATCCGGCGATTGAGCAGCAACAGATCGACCGCGTTCGCGCCGTACGAAGTCGCAGAGATTCGATGGCAACCGCTGCCACGCTCGCGAAACTTGAGGCAGCTGCAGGTGGTTCAGAAAACCTGGTGCCGCTCATTCTCGAATGCGTTGAGGCGCAGGCGACGGTTGGAGAGATCAGCAATCGCTTCCGCAAAGTCTGGGGTGAGTACAAGGAGACCTCGACAGTTTAGTTAACGGACCGCAGAGCTTTCACTTACACACAACTTCAATAAGCCATACTGTGAATCAAGATCAACTCTCTACAATCCTAACCGTCCTGGTGATCGTCAGCTTTATTGTTTTTATCATCGCCGTGATTATTGTGGCCGTAATTGTCAGCCGAAAGCGCGCGCAGGAGCGAACGCGACAACTCACGAGCGTTGCAACTTTGCTGGGCTGGCAGTTTAGTCCAGTCGCGGCCATCACCTGGATTCCGAAGCTGGAAACGTTTGCGCTCTTCAACCAAGGTCACAGCAAGAGCATCACGAATGCAATGTACGGCGAGATCGAGGGAGTGAAGGCGGCAGTTTTTGATTATCGCTACACCGTTGGTGGCGGGAAGAACTCGCAGACTTTCACACAGTCAGTCGTATATTTTGAGATGCCCAATCTCAACCTCCCGTTCTTCTCGTTACGGCCGGAGAATTTTCTTCATAAACTAATTGAAGCGTTTGGCTACCAGGACATTGACTTCGGCAATCATCCGACCTTTTCAAGCAAATACTTGTTGCGCGGCCCGGATGAGCAGGGAGTGCGCAACCTTTTCAATGACGCGCTGCTTAGCTTTTATGAGACGAATCTGGGACTTAGCGCTGACGGCGGCGGGAATCAGCTTTTTATTTTCCAACAGAATTACCGGCAGCCGCCACATCAGATCCAGTTAACCGTTAACGCGGCGTTGCACTTACAACGTTTGTATGGAAATCGCTGGTAGAAGAGATGCAGTGCACACGGAAGTCCCAAACGGATCTAGCCGGAAAATCTAGAATCTAACTCGTATGTCGCATCTGCTAGAAGTCAAAAATCTTGAAACCCATTTTCCGACGCGCGCCGGACTGGTGCGCGCGGTCAATGGTGTCAGTTTCTATCTGGACTCCGGCGAATTGTTGGGACTCGTTGGCGAATCGGGCTGCGGCAAATCAATAACTGCGCTGTCAGTGATGCGACTGATCGCGCCTCCCGGAAAGATAGTTGGCGGCGAGATCAACTTCGATGGCAAGAATCTTTTGAAGTTGTCTGACGCCGAGATGCGCCAGATTCGTGGTGACGATATCGCGATGATTTTTCAGGATCCGATGACCTCACTCAATCCGGTTTACACGGTGGGCGAACAAATTGCCGAGGCGCTCCGGCTGCATCGTAATCTTTCCCGCAAAGCAGCGCGCGCGGCCGCAATCGAGGCGATGCGCGAAGTTTCGATTCCCGATCCGGGACGGCGCATCGATGACTATCCGCACCAACTTTCCGGTGGTATGCGCCAACGCGTCATGATTGCGATGGCCCTGGCCTGCGATCCCAAACTCCTGATTGCCGATGAACCAACCACCGCGCTCGACGTCACGATTCAGGCACAAATCCTGGAATTGCTGAATGAGTTGCGACGAAATCGCGAGCTGGCGGTGTTGTTAATTACGCATGACCTCGGCGTGGTTGCGGAAGTTGCTGATCGCGTAGCGGTGATGTACACCGGACGCGTAGTTGAAGAGTCGCCGGTAGAAGAATTGTTTGCGCGGCCGAAGCATCCATACACCGAAGGGTTGCTGCGATCGGTGCCAAAGTTGTCCAGCGCCGCAGTCGCAAAGGCAGCACGACTCGAGACGATCGAGGGCACGGTGCCGAGTCCAACTGAGCTGCCTCCGGGTTGTCACTTCGCGCCGCGCTGTCCGCAGGTGATGCCGCGTTGCACCACTGAACAGATTCCGTTTTACGAACTTGAAGGTGACGTTAAGGTGCGTTGCGTGCTGTTTGATCTAGCAGCGGCGGTTGCTGCGGATCACCAGGTCGATCGGGGCCTGCCGATCGACGACGGGGTTTGAGGACGACCGTTAGCCCTTGACGAACCACAACAACAAACTTGTAGAGGTGCGCGGGCTGGTAAAGCATTTCGCTGTCGAGAACAGCGACGATGTCGTGCGCGCGGTTGATGGCGTTTCGTTTGGGATCTTTCACGGCGAAACGCTCGGACTCGTGGGTGAATCCGGCTGCGGCAAGTCGACAGTGGGCCGTTGTCTGCTGCGTTTGATCGAACCAACGGCGGGAGAGATCGAGTTTGAAGGACGCGATGTCCTTTCGTTAGGCAAGTCGGAGCTGCGCGCGATCCGCCGTCAGATGCAGATAGTTTTTCAGGACCCTTTTGCGTCGCTAAATCCGCGTATGAAAGTTGGTGACATCGTTGGCGAGCCGCTGGTGATTCATAAGGTGGGAACGAGAAAAGAGCGGCGTGATCGCGTCGCAGAGTTGTTGCGCAAGGTTGGTCTTGATCCGGATTACCGAAACCGTTACGCTCACGAGTTTTCCGGTGGTCAGCGGCAACGCATTGGCGTCGCCCGCACGCTCGCGCTCAATCCCAAACTTATTGTCGCGGACGAACCAGTCTCCGCTCTGGATGTTTCGGTGCAGGCGCAGGTCGTTAACCTGCTACAGGATCTACAAAAGGAGTTTGGCCTCGCGTATCTTTTCATCTCCCACGGGCTCGCCGTTGTTGAGCACATCTCTTCGCGCGTGGCTGTGATGTATCTGGGGCGAATTGTGGAGGTGGCAACCGCAGCCGAGCTTTACGCGATGCCGCTGCATCCGTATACGAAGGCCTTGTTGTCGGCGATACCAATTCCTGACCCGAAACAGAAGCGCGACCGGATCGTCTTACAAGGCGACGTGCCGACGCCGATCAATCCGCCATCAGGCTGTCGCTTTCGCACGCGTTGCCCGATAGCTATTGATGAATGCGCGCGAGTTGATCCTGAATTGCGCGAAGTCATGCCGGGTCACGAGGTTGCGTGCATTCGCGTGCCCGGCTGGAAAGAAGCCGCTCCACCGGGTTAAGGACATGAAGCGGTCGACAACGGGAAAGTGTTAACTGCTTACCCGCTCATCTCTTAGGTTTCGTTGTGGATGAAACAAACATCTGCGCACCAGCGTATCTGCAACCGAATAATTTTCTTGTTCGGACGGAGTAGTCTCCCCGTCCTTCATTTCTTTAGGAGGAAATTTCAATGAGCGATCCGAATCAAGGATTTGAACCACCACCGCCACCGGCCCAACCCGTCGCTGAAGTTAAGGCCCCGCGTGCGAACAAACTTCGCATTCCTGCGATTGTTTTGTTTGTGCTCGGTCTGATCATGTTAGTCGCCGGCATCGCCAAGATTCTTCCCGGAGGAGTTGGTACCGGGGCCGCCTTCGCATTCTTTGGCATCGTGCTGTTTGTCTTCAGCTTCATTCGTCTGCCGCAGGCGAGCGGCGAGGGCGAACCCCCGATGTCGGCGGTAGAAAAGTTGGGGGCCATTTTTTATGCGCCGACGCGAGTTTTCAGAAACCTCCGCAATCATCCGACCTGGCTCGCCGCATTTTTGGTAATCGGGGCTGCCAACGCCATCTACTCCTTCGCGTTTGTTCAGCGCTTAACTCCAGAACGCATCGTGGAGTTCACTTTTGAAAAGCTCGCGGACAGTCCAATAAAGCCGCCGGCAGACAAGATGGAGCAGGCGAAACAGGAAGCCCTTCAGGCTGCAAAGCAACCGGTGCAGCGAGCGCAGACCGCAGCGAAAGGTTTTGTCGGCGTGTTTGTCTTTGCTGCGTTAGTTGCCGGCCTGTGTCTGCTGGGTGTGCTTGCGTTTGGCGGTCGCATCAATTACTGGCAGTCATTCGCGGCCGTGATGTGGGGTTACTTGCCGGTGATACTAATTACGAAGCTGGTGAGTTTGGTCATTCTTTATATCAAGGCCCCGGAGGACATCCATCCCGTTCTAAACGCCGAGACGTTGTTGCAGGACAATCTGGGGATATTGTTTTCACCCGCAGAGCATCCGGCGCTCTTCGTAGTCGGAAGCGTGATCGGCGTTTTATCGTTTTACGGTCTGTGGTTACGCGTGAAGGGATTGCAGCATGCGGGAACCAAGGTAAGCTCGAGCACGGCCTGGGGAGTTGCGATAACGTTGTTTGTCCTGGCATTGATTGTTGGGATGATCTTCGCGACGCTGTTCTCCAGCTTCATGTCGTAGACTGCAACGCAAACTGTTAGTTTGCGAAGTCGTCAGATTCCACAAGTTAACTAAAGAAAAGAGGGCCTTCAGCAAAAGCTGGAAGCCCTCTTCTTCTAGTCAGTTGTTTGTTGACACGGACGCAAACCAACAGTTTGCGTCATGGACTATTCGTAGCGGAGCGATTCAATCGGATCAAGCCGCGCTGCTTTCCATGCCGGCCAGATTCCGAAAATCAAACCAATGCCCACGCTCGCAACGAAGCCCCCGATAGGCGCCCAGAGCGGGACATAAGACGGCATAAGAAGGCGCAACAGCAATGTCAGTAGCCAGCCAATTGAGAGTCCCACCAGGCCGCCTATTGCGGTCAATGTCGCGGCCTCGATCAGGAATTGCCACATGATGTCGCTCCGACGCGCGCCAATCGCTTTGCGCACGCCGATCTCCCGGGTGCGTTCGGTAACAGAAACGAGCATGATGTTCATCACGCCGATGCCGCCCACCATGAGTCCAACAGAAGAGATGACTACCATCGCGATCGCCAAACCGGAAGTGATGGAGCGGAAGTTGTCGAGAATACTTTCCGAAGTTTCCATTCCGAAGTTGTCCGGCGCCGCAAAGGGAACCTGACGTCGTATCCGTAAAAGGTCCCGCACCTGATCCTTCGCTTCGTCCATCATGCCGGCCTTCGCAACCGCGAGGACGTACACATCGTCAGCGTTTGGTTTCAACTTTTTCGCGACTGAGAAGGGAAGGTAAATGACGTTGTTTTGATCGTCGCTGCCGCCGCTGAAAAGGAACTGCTCGCGTTTTTGCAGCACCCCGACAATCCGAAACTGGTCGGCGCCGATCTTGATCTCCTGGTTTACCGGCGCGTTATAAGGAAAGAAATCGTCCGCCACTTTCGAACCAATCACGCAGACGTTCTCGCGGTTGTCACTTTCAAACTGCGAGAAGAAGCGGCCCTCAGAAATTACCTGCGTGCCCGCTTTCTCAAACTCAGGAAGCGTGCCTTGCAAAGCCACTCCTGCAGTCGTTTTCCCGCCGCCGGAGACGAGTAGCTTCTGCCCGAAAAAATTGTTAGTGATGTCCAGGAAGGGTACGGAAAGTTCGACGGTTGGCAGGCCTGCCAAGGCCACCGAGTCGTCGTAGGTCAGTTCTTTGCGCATGCGTTCTTCACGCGAGAGCCGGCCGATGTGAATTCCCGGGTTGTACTTACTAATGTACATCGACCGCGTGCCGAACGATTCGACTTCTTTCTTAACCGACACATCGATGCCGCTGATGATCGAGGCAATCAACATCACCGTGATGATCCCGATCACCACGCCGAAGACAGTTAGGAAAGAACGCAGCTTGTTTGCGACCAGCGTCGATAGCGCCATTCGCAGGTTTTCGTAGATGTCGTTGCGAAGAATCTTCATTGCTTTGACCTGATCTTATGACTCTACTCGCAGGGCTTCGATTGGATCCAACCTCGCGGCCTTCCACGCCGGAAAGAGTCCGGAGACAGTACCGGCAGCGCCCGATGCAGCCAGTGCGCCAAGGATGGCGAAAAAGGACAAGTAGGTTGGGAAAATTAGAGCCGTTACAACGCGACCGATGATCCACGCCAGGAAAATCCCGACCGCTCCACCCATCGTCGCCAGCGCGACCGCTTCGACCAGGAATTGTTTCAGGATGTCGGCTTTCCGCGCGCCGAGTGATTTGCGAATGCCGATCTCTTTTGTGCGCTCTGTAACTGAGACCAGCATGATGTTCATGATAACGATAGCGCCGACAATCAGGGCAATGCCGGGTACCAACATTGCGACCAGGAAGATCGAACCAAAAATTCGATCTCTTAGGCCGGTAATCGCATCGGGCGTAACGATGCCGAAGTTGTCCTTTTCGCCGACTGCCAGTTTGCGGCGCGAGCGCATTAGAAAACGGGTTTCTTCAACCGCGTCTGAAAACTGTTTGTCCGTCTTGGATGTTGCCAGAAAATACAGCGAGCGCTGGCGCACCAGGCCGCCAAAGTTATTGGAGTACGTTTTTAGTGGCAGCACAATGAAGGTGTCCTGGGGAATACCGAAGACAGTACCCTTCGCGACTTCAACCCCGATTACCCGATAGGGCAAACCGCTGATGGTGATTTCGCTGTTGAGAGAATTGCCTGCAGGGAACAGTTTCGTTGCCACATCGGCTCCGATATAGGCCACGCGCGCGGCCGCATCATTCTCGCTGTTGCTGAAAAAACGTCCGTTGGCGATATCGCGGTTCTCAATGTCAACGGTGTTTGCAGTAGCGCCAATTACAAACACGTCTTCTAGGACATTGGTGTCGCGCTTAACCTCTGATGGCGTCGCCCGCGCCTTGGCGCCCAGCTTGCCAATCAAGGTCGCGCGCTGGAGCAGATAGTCGTAATCATCCATCGTAAGCTCTTTGTTCCGCCGCTGCGCGGCCGCAATGGTGTCCGTGTCCTTGAAATCTTCAAACGGATTGAAGCGCTGAACGTTGAACGACTTCGCGCCGATTCCGGCAATCTTCTCGTCTACGTAAACATTGAAGCCCTGGATTAGCGACACCACTACCACAAAGGCCATTACGCCAATAACCATGCCCAAAAGCGTTAGCGCCGAGCGCAGTTTGTGCGCCCAGATTGCGGCGATCGCAAGTTTGAGAGTCTCAATAAATTTCACGGCTCAGATATTACGGCAGGCAGGTCATTTTGGTTGCATACCAAGCGCAGTGGCCAGTGGTCAGTGACCAGTTTTCAAAAGCGTTGAATCCAAAATTGCACGGGTTCATCTACTTGCCGGGTGACTACTGTCTTCCTGATCAGTGACTCTGGTCACTGACCACCGATCACTGACCACTGAATCGCTATTCCCAGCGGAGCGCTTCGATCGGATCGAGTCGCGCAGCTTTCCACGCAGGCCACAAACCGAAGACTATCCCGACGCCGGCTGAAATGCCAATGCCGACTGCGACAGCCCAGAGCGGCACATATGCGGGCAAGGGCGAGTATTTGTTGATCAGAAAGGCGAACAATTCGCCCACTATAAGGCCAGCTAGTCCGCCGAGCCCGGTTAACACCACCGCCTCTATCAAGAACTGCGTCAGGATGTTCAAACGCGTTGCGCCCACTGCTTTACGCACGCCGATTTCTTTGGTTCGCTCCGTCACGGAGACCAGCATTATGTTCATCACGCCAATGCCGCCAATCATCAACGCCACAAAAGAAATCGCTGTGAGTACGAGCGCGGTCGCGCCGGTGAGTTGATTGTAAATGTCCAGCAAAGAGTCCTGCGACGAGATGCCGAAATTGTTCGGCGCGCCCAGAGGCACGTGACGCCGTCGACGCAGAATATCCGTAATTTCGTCGACCCCTGATTTCACATAAGCGCGCGATTGCGGGCGAATGATTAGGAAGAAAACGACCTCGGGAAACGGGCGGTCGGGATAATATTTATCAAAGGTGGTGATTGGAATAAATATCGAATTGTCACGCGACTGTCCGAAGAAACTTCCAAGTGGTTCCATCACGCCGATGATGCGATATGGATTTCCGTTAATCCGTATATCTTTATCGACAGGATCTTCATACGGGAATAATGCGTGAACCACGTCAACGCCAATAATGCAGACGTTGTCGCGATTGTCCATGTCGAAATCCTTGATGAAGCGACCGCGCGCGACATACTGAGTCTGAACAAACTCGTAGTAAGGCGTAACGCCGAGGAGGATTGGAGTATCCGTTTGCTTTTCCTGATAACGAGCGGTCGCGGCGATCATGCGATGGATTGGCGAAACGCCGGCGATTGAAGGCGCTTCTTTGCGCAGCGCTTCAGCGTCGTCCATGGTTAGATCTTTACGGTGAATTTCTTCCGGTCCGGGCGGACGACCAAAACTCGGATCGAACTTCGAGACGAAGATCGTATTCGAACCCAGCGACTCCACCTGATCGGCAAACGCTTTGTTCAACCCCTGGATGATCGAGACCATGAAGATCACGGTGATCACGCCAACGCTGACGCCCAGTATGGTCAAAGACGAACGCAGCTTGTTTGCACGCAGCGTGTCGAAAGCCATCAGGGCGGATTCTTTGATGTCGTCAAGGCGCATGGGTTAGTAAGAGGGGCAGGAGGCAGGAGCAGGCGCAGGTAAAACCTTTCGTTTGCTGCGACTACAGTATCGTCTTGCATTTTCGTGTACCTGCACCTGCCTCCTATTCCGATCTCAGCGCTTCAATTGGATCAAGTTTCGCGGCGCGCCAGGCCGGCCAAAGGCCGCTGACGATTCCCACCACCGAAGAAACGCCTACCCCCAGCACCGCTGAAGCCACGCTGATCAAGAGGGGGAAGCCTATCAACGCCGCGATCAGATAGGCCAGACCAAAACCGGTGCCGACACCGATCGCGCCGCCAAGCGCAGTGACCATTACGGCTTCGATCAGAAACTGCGTCAGAATGTCCTTCCGTCGCGCGCCGATCGCTTTCCGTATTCCAATTTCTTTTGTCCGCTCCGTGACGGAAACGAGCATGATATTCATGACCACGATCCCGCCAACTACCAGCGAGATTGCAGCGACACCGACGGTGACGAGATAAATGTTCGCAGTCGCTTTGCCGTAGAGCTCGAGGAACACGTCCTGGGTTTCCAGGGCGAACCCTTCGTCGTCGTCCTGATTGAAAACTCCGCCGCGACGATTGCGCATAATCGTCCGCACTTGATCTTCCGCGAGTTCAAGTTGTTGTGCCGTTGGAACCTGGATGAAAGTAACAATCGAATCGCGCGCGCCGTAGATTTTTTGGTAAGTCGAATAGGGAATGTAGGCGACGCTGTCTCGCGAAGCGCCAAATATTGAGCCGAGCGGTTCGAGGACGCCGATGATTTGAAATGGGCGACCCGCAATTCTGACTTCCTGACCAATTACTCGATCCGCTGAGGCGCCGCCGAAAAGATTCGTCAGCACGTCCGGGCCCACCACACAGATCTCGCGACCTGAAACTCCTTCAGCATCCGTCCACAAGCGGCCCGCGTCGATGCCACGACCGTCAATGTCGAACATAGTCGTTGGCGTAACTCCGCGAATATTTACATTCTCAAATTTCTGATCTGCGTGCTTGACGGTCTCCCGCACGTTCGCAGCCACGCCCACGCGCCAACACGCACTACACAGCCGAGCGATGGCCTCGGCATCTTCATGCGTGACGTCTTTGCGCTTGTTGAATTTTACAAACTCTTCGCGCGACCTGATGATTTGCGGGCGTTTCGAAATCGAGAATACGGTGGAGCCTTGCGAAGAGAACGTAGTTGCGACTTTGTTGTCGAGGCCCTGAATGATTGTCACAACTGCTATCACCGCCGCCACGCCAACGACAATCCCCACCAGCGTCAGCGCAGTGCGCAGCTTGTTCTGGCGCAAACTGCCGAGCGCGACAAGAAAAGCATCCCATAACGCCGTCACCCGAAGAAACGATGACGAGCGTTTTCTAGTATGGGAAGGTTCGTTGGTGATGAGTGGCGGCATGAAACAAAAATGGGCGGGTACAAAGACCCGCCCTAATAGTTAATAAGTAACGGCGCAGGTCGCTACCTGATTTTCTCGTCCTTCTCAATAAGACCGTCGCGAATAGAAATAACGCGATGCGCGCGAGCGGCGATATCGGGCTCGTGGGTAACGACGATTATTGTGTTTCCTTCGCCGTGCAATCGCTCGAAGAGGTCCATGATTTCCATGCTGGTGTGCGTGTCGAGCGCGCCGGTCGGTTCATCCGCGAGCAGGATTGAAGGATGGTTAACTAGAGCGCGAGCAATGGCGACGCGCTGGCGTTGTCCACCCGATAGTTCATTGGGCCGGTGGGTGACACGGTCGGCAAGATCAACCGCCGCGAGCGCCTTGGTGGCCATCTCGTGTCGCTGCGCGGAGCTGATGCCCCCATATATCAGCGGTAGCTCTACGTTGTGAAGCGCAGTGGCGCGAGCCAGCAGGTTGAACGTTTGGAACACAAAGCCGACTTCCTGATTGCGTATGCGTGCCAGTTCGTCGTCGTCCATTTCCGAAACATTCTTGGCATTCAGCCAATACTCGCCCTTGCTGGGTGTGTCGAGACAGCCGATGAGATTCATCAGCGTTGACTTACCCGAACCGGAAGGTCCGATAATGGCGATGTACTCACCGCGCGGAATGTCAAAAGAGACGCCATGGAGCGCATGAACTTGCTCCGAACCCATCTGGTAAGTTTTCCAGATTTCCCGCATCGAGATGAGCGAGTTGGAATCGTGCGCGCGCACTGGTTGCGATTCCGCAGGCAAGACTGCCGGCGCTTCGGGTGATACGAGTGTTGCGTCGCTCATCAGCTGCCCTCGTTTGCGTTGGCGCTAGCCCCCGGCTTACGTTCACTGCGTTTTACCGTCATGCCGTCCTTGAGCGTCTTCAAGACCCGGCTTGGTCCGCGAACGATTTCCATGCCGGATTTGACACCGCTGGTGACCTCGATATCGGCCTCACCTGTAATCCCGGTCGTGATTTCAATAAATCTTACTTTATTACCTTCGAGCAGGTAGACACCTTTGAGACTCTTGGGTTTCTCGCCACTCGCCGGCGCCGGGGTCGGTGCACTGCCGGCAACCGTCGCGCCCGGAGATGGAACTGGCGGCGCCTTCTCAACGATTGCCTCGAGCGGCACTGCGATCACGTTGTTCTTGGTTTTGGTGGTAATGGTAGCAGTGGCGCTCATGCCCGGCCGCAGTCCTTTGCGAACGTCATCCGGCATGTCGCGCAGTTCGACAGTGACTTTGAACTCCTTCGCTTCCTGCACGTTCACGCGGTTCGATAGTCCGCCTTGCGTATCCGACTTGGAAACCGCCAGTGGATTCTTTTGCGTCACCACTGCGTTGACTTCTTTGTCGCCAAGCGCGTCCACTTTCACTTTCGCCTGTTGGCCCACTTCGACGTTGGAGATCTCAGTTTCATCGACGTTGACTTCCACGTTGATCGTAGACATGTCGGCAATAGTCATCAGCGGCGTAGTCGATAGTCCAGCTACCGCATATTCACCTACGCGCGTGGGGATGTCGGCCACGACGCCGTTGAGCGGCGAAAGTTGTGTCGCCTTTGAACGTTGACTTGATGATCCACGCAACAAAGCCTGCTGCTGGTTAGCGCGCATCTCGGATGATTTGATTCCAGTCTTGGCTTCCTGGACCACAACCTTCTGTAGGTTGGCTCTTTCCGTCGCCTCTTTAACTGCAATTTGCTGAGACGTCAGATTTGACTTTGCAGTTTGCAAAGCTATTTTCGCTTGATCGTAACGGTCGCGGGCCGCGTCATAGTCAAAGCGAGAAGCGACTCCCGACTCGATCAGATCGCTGTTGCGTTTCAATTCTCGCTGGGCGGTGTTCAAATCCACTTGCGCCCGGTCCACCGCAGTCTGTACAGCGACCAATTGCTGTCGTGCTGAGGACACTGATGAGTCAGCGACAACTAAACCCTGCTGCGCGTTTGACACGGCATTACGCGCGCTTTGAATGTCGTTAATTGCTTGTTGTGCCGCCGCCCACTGCGCCTCCTGAGTCGACTGCAGCTGCGTTGGATCCACGCGAACCAGCGGTTTACCTTGCGTAACCTGGTCGCCGGCGTTTACATAAATCTCTTCGATGCGCCCTGGTACTTCGCTGGTCAGCTTGATGTAACGGATCGGTCTCACTTCGCCGGAGGCCGTTACGGTCTGACGCAACTCGGGCTTGACCTCCAACTTAACCGTCGTTACCTCCGCCTCGTCTTTGCGGCTCGCGAAAACGCTGATAATGATTACCAGTGCCAGGAGGGCGGTGGCGACGACCGCGATAATGATCTTTTTCTTCTTCGTTAAAGCCATGGCGTGTTCCTTAATTCGGGGGGTTGATGTGCTTACGTTCGTTCAAATGTTGACTTATGTTAATACCGCACGCGGTAATCTGCGAATAAGCTTTGGTTCCGGCCTGAATCTATTTCTCACCGGCTCCGTCGCGTAGTGCTGATAAAAACCACTTTTGCAAGAAAATACCTGGATTTCGAACCAATCTGATTCGAGTAACTCTTACGTCAAAAAACTGTAAACAGTTTCAATTAAAGGCAGCTAACGGAGGAGCAGGAGGCAGGAGCAGTCGTCAGGAATAAAAGGCAGGGACAACGAAATTGAATTCGTGCTCCCGGCGACTGCTCCTGATCGTTCCGTTGGCTAGTCGAATGCTTTCGCGATAGAATGATCTATCGTTCCTGAGCTCAGCAATTTCGTACAACTTGAGAATTTATCGCGGATTGGGTGCTGGTCGCAAACTTCCGAAAAAACCATGATTACGTGTGAAAGGTGCAAAGCCGCAAACCTCGATGGTGGCCAGTATTGCGATGAATGCGGCGCTCCCTTGAGGCCAAACTCGGGACCCACTTCAGCCGTAAATTTGCTCAAGCCAGAGGGACAGAACGGCTCCCACTCGCCAGCCGAGGTTCCGCAACCTGAGATGGCAGCCGGGAAGGCAGGCGCGGCCTTGAACATTTCACCTGCGGCAGCTGCAGGCGAGAAGGCCCACGCAAAGCTGCTGATAGAACGCGGCAAGTCGGTCGGCAAGCAGTTTCTGCTCAGCTCGGCTGAGTCTCACATCGGACGTTGGGATGCCGATGGGGGAATTTTTCCGGACGTCGATCTGGACTCTGATGATCCAGAAGCGAAGGTGTCGCGCCGCCACGCTCGCATTACGTTCAATGACGGTACGCACCTGCTGGAAGATTTGGGATCCACCAACGGCACCTTTATAAACCGAGGGAAGCGACTGCCAAAGGGAACGCGTCAACCATTGAAAGATGGTGACGAGATAATTGTGGGCAAGACGTTTCTGCGTTTCCATGTTGTTAAGTAAGACCAGCGCGAATGTCCGATTGGCTTTAACCCGATCGAGCACTTTGAAATTGGCCTCTTGCAACTCCCGACGACAAACTGAAGTTCATAGGACATTAGAACCAGTAAGGGTTCAGAGTAAATGAGTGAGTGTCTCACATGTGGTACGGCTACGGTGCCTGGCGAAGCGTTCTGCAGTAACTGCGGGACGAAGAATCCGTCTGTCTCAATAGCGGCAAAAGAATCTGAGGAGACCACACTTTCTTATGAGGATGAAGGGGATGGCGACGGCGGCGCTGCGGGGGCAGCAAAAGCTCCTGAACAAGTAAGCGAGGCGCCGGCCGCCCCAGCAGAAGTCAGTCTTAGCGACTTCGAACCTGCAGCCTCAATGGGCGGTAAGTCTACCGGCGATGTACCAGCAATCAAACATACAGTTAAGAAGGGCAACACTGGAGGCCATCAACCCACCGTTAAGCAGCTCGAGCCGAGCAGTGTGCTCAACTCGCGTTACGAGATTGTGCGGCGAATTGGCGGCGGCGGCATGGGCGCCGTTTATCTGGCCAAGGATCGAAATCTGGGTGATGCGCCGCGCGCTGTAAAAGAAATGGTCGAGTCGCATCTCGACCCGACCCAACACGAAAAAGCAATTGGAGACTTCAAACGCGAGTCTCTGTTGCTGACGTCGTTGGAACACCCGTCTATTCCCACCATCTACGACTATTTTTACGACGAACCGCTGGGCCGTTTCTATTTGGTGATGAAGTTTATTTCCGGTGGCGATCTAGCTTCGCGCTTGCGAACTGCGCCAGGCGGACGAATTGACGAGAAGACGGTAGCCGATTGGGGAATGCAGGCGGCGGACGTGCTTGAATATCTTCACAGCCGGCCCAAGCCGATCATTTATCGCGATCTCAAACCGGCAAACTTGATGATCGACGGCAACAGCGGTCGCGTGATGCTGATCGACTTCGGTATTGCGCGTTGGGTTAAGCAGGAAGAGAAGGGCGTGACCGCAGTCGGCACTATGGGTTATGCCCCGCCGGAACTTTTTGGCGGACGAGTTGAGCCGCGGTCCGATGTCTACAGCCTGGGCGCCACCTTGTTTCACTTGTTAACCGGGTCTGATCCGCAGGATAACCCGCTCTTGATTTTTGACTTTCAAAAAAATCCGCGCCCCCGCCAGATCTCGCCCTCCATCTCCAGCGAGATGGAACAAATTCTAATGCGCTCAGTCGAATACAAACCGGAAGATCGTTTTCTGTCTGCCGGCGCGCTGCGCGACGCCCTCGCGATCCATCTGGAAAGGATAGCCGCCGGACAAGTGACCTTCGGCGCTGCTTCAACGCAGATTGGTGGCGAGACAGTTCAAGTGCAAACGGTTTATTGTGGTTTCTGCGGCGGGCGAATCGCCGCGGACGACATTTTCTGTGCGCATTGCGGCGCGCGCCAACCGATGACCGGCCTGGGTTCCAGCGCGACGTTAACTGCGTCGCGCCCAACGGCCAAACTGGTGGTTGCGGGAACAACTGAGCTGGATGCTTCTTTTGTCCTGCAGAAAGATAACAACCTGCTGGGGCGCACTGATCCGCACTCAAATGTATTTCCCGAGGTCGATCTTTCGCGCTTCGATCCGGAAACCAAAGTATCGCGGCGTCACGCGAGAATCTGGCGCGAAGGCGAAACGTTTCTCGTCGAAGATCTGGGCTCTGTCAATGGAACCGTCATTAACGATGCGGTCAGACTCGCACCGCGCCAGCCGCGAGTTTTAGACAGCGGTGACAAGCTTCGACTGGGTGAAACAACGCTGCATTTTTTATTAGGGTAGGTTTTGGGTCTTTGGCCTTTGGTCTTTGATTTTGAACTTTGTGCTTTGAACTTTGTACTTGGAGCTTTGAGCTTGGCGTTTGGAAGCAGAGGTTATTGATAAAGTACAAAGCACTAAGTACAAAGCACCAAGTTCAAAGTACAAAAGTTCAAAAACCAAAAACCAAAGACCCAAGGCCACCGTTTCGAAAGTTATCAATGACAACAGCAGCTGAGGCAGCCCGACCAAGGATAAAGTCGCCTGCATCGATTCAGACTTTTGCCAGATTTCGCGCGCCCTTTGCATTGCGGTGTGGCGCGATCCTGATCGACTACATCACGTTGGTAGCAATCCTGGCATTTAGTACACTCCTGGCCCGGATGTTAGGTGGCGGCGGGCGCTCCTGGGGCAGTTCGACCGAGACTGTCGGCATCGTCATCGCTATTGTGGTGGCCGGCCTGAATCTTGGCGTCCTTCCGGGTCTGACGGGTTTTACCATCGGCAAATGGGCGGCGGGCCTGCGCATCCTTAAGCAGAATGGGTTGGAAATCGGAATCGGACGCGCCCTGTTGCGACATTTCGTAGGCTATCCGCTTTCTTTTATTACTCTGGGGTTAGGCTTTCTAATTGTCGCTTTCACTTCACGTGGACGCGGTCTGCACGATTTGATCGCCGGCACCATCGTGGTGCGCGAGGGACCGGCCATTGCTATTTCAAACCGTAGCGCGTAATGAAATCTGAGATTATCTGAGATCTCAAATTTGAAATCTCAGATCAGAAACAAGCTGCAATGCTAAAAAGCCACTGACGAACAAAGCAACAAGCACGACACCCAATCACGAACACAAAATGCCTGAGCTAATAGTGAAATATCCCGACCGCGCCCCCGATCGGTTTCCCCTGGGACGATTGCGAATTACCCTTGGCCGATCTGCTCGCAACGATCTTTGTATTCCCGATCCGTTTGCATCGCGAGTGCACGCCGAGGTCCGACGCGAAGGCGAGGAATATTTTCTCCAGGATCTGGGTTCAGCCAACGGCACGCTTTACAACGGCGGCAATGTTGAAGGGACCGTACCCCTGACCGCTGGCGGTCGCATTCAAATCGGCGAAACCGAAATTGTTTTTGACGACGGCACCTATCACTCGAGCATGGGCGCCACGATGATCACCGACAACTCTTCAACTTCGCTGCCGGAAGCGACTATCGCACTCGCTTCGGGCGACCGCACTACCTCAGGACTGCTCGAAGCGATTGAAGGCGCGCGAAGCAAACCGGACGTTAGCGAGGCTGAGCGCACTGCTCGCAATGCGCGTGAGGGCGATCTGCTTGCCTTGATCAGCAAGGTGGGTATTACGCTACTCAGTTCCTCCACGCTCGAACAAACTCTGGAACAAATCGTCTCGCTGGTGTTCGAGGCCGTTCCTGCCGATCGTTGCTTGCTTATGATGCGCGATGAGCACAGTGAAGAAATGAAGGTGGCGGTGGCGCGCTTGCGCGATCGCGTCGGCGCGGTAGGCGAGATTCGCGTCAGCCGCAACGTGATGGATGAAGTTGTGATCCGCGGAAAGTCTGTGCTGACGTCTGACGCGCAACATGATCCGCGTTTTGCCAGTGGCACCGTGGTGCTGCAAGGCGTTAGATCGGTGCTGGCTGTGCCGCTGGGAGTTTCGGATAAAGTCTTCGGAATTATTTACGCCGATTCACCGATCGCCGAAGGAAGATTTACCGAGGACCATCTCAAAGTTTTGACAACGCTGGCTTCCGTCGCCGCCATTCGCGTCGAGAATGCGCGACTTGTTGAGGCGCGGTTTCAGCAGGAACGACTTGAGCGGGAACTGCAGCTGGCGATGGAGATTCAGCAGCGCTTCCAACCGACAGCGCCGCCGGTAGTGCCAGGTTACGAATTTCAGGGCATCAGTTTCCCGTGTTATGAAATCGGCGGTGATTACTACGATTTCATTAAGCGCGAAGATGGCCGTCTGGTTATCGCGTTAGGGGACGTTTCGGGTAAGGGGACTGCCGCCGCGCTCCTGATGTCGTCGCTGCACGCGTCAATCCATGCGCAAACCGGTTCACACGACACGCTGGTGGAAACGATATCGGCAGTCAACCGGTATCTCGCTGACAATATCCCTTCTAATCGTTTTGTCACCCTCTTCTATGCGGAGCTTGATCCGGAATCAGGCGCAGTTTCATTCCTAAACGCGGGCCATAATCCGCCGCTGATCGTTCACGCCGCCGGCACTGTCGAGCAGTTGGCTTCAGGTGGGTTGCCGCTGGGAATCAAGGCGGACGCTGAATACCGCGAAGGGCGGACAACGTTGCAGCCAGGCGATGTGCTCGTCATTTATTCTGACGGTGTTACTGAAGCGGCCAGTCCGAGCGGCGAGGAGTTTGGACCGACGAGACTTTATGAAGTGGTGTCGCGCAACGTGGATTCTTCCGCAGCAGGAATTCGTGATCGCATTGAGTCGGCGCTAACTAAATTCTCCCAGGGCACGCAAGCCGCAGATGACATCACGCTCGTAATCGTCAAACGTCAGGCGGAAACACGGCAGCTTTCGGCGAGTGCCTTGCGCTAAACTCCCCTCCCAGCATTAGATTCACTCCTTAACATAGTTCGTCATCTCTCGGAGTGCGTCCAATTGCTTCTCAGTGAACGCATACTCTCTGTCGCCTATTGTAAGCTTCAGAGTCTTCCCACCTACGATTCGGCGAAAAGTTTGATAAGGCACACCCACCGACGCGAACTCCGTAAACTGTTCACCAAACTTGGAAGTCGAGAATTGTTCTGGGGTTTCAAACACGGCTTTTCCGTCCGCGAGGAAAGTGAACGTTGGAGCTCCAGGGAACATAGACTTCTCTGAGAACGACGAGAAATCAAACCTCACAGAATCCGGAAAAGAAGTTGATCGTTTGAGGTCGCTGGCGTCACCGGGAACCGTAAAATGCGGAATCACCGACAAGCCGTTATTTATGTCTCCCTCCAACTGCATTTGCCTGATCACCACATCGGTTTGCTTGAGCTTGGGATCATAGGTTGCGGCTGGCCGAGTTTCATCTACTGGTTTCACTTCGGGTGGCGCTTCTTCACGAAGCGGCTGAGCATTCTGGTCAAAACCAAAGTAACCCATATTTTCGGAGTAGTTGACGATCACGTAGCGAGTTTCGATGCGCATGAAGACTACCCAAATCGCTTCTATGTTCGCGATTGCAGGGTAGCGCTTACTTACGAATTGCGCAGTCCGCTGGGCTCGTTGGGCCCGCTGCTCAGCTTCCTGAGAATTCAACACGGAATTGATAAAAGTAATTGTCAACGAAGTGCCGTTACTCAGATTGACGGCGACTTCTTTTTCTTTGAATTCCTTAGCGATGTCGTTCTGAAGTTGCGAAAGCTCGCCTAAGGATTTCGTCAGCTTGGCGCATCCTGCCAGCAGCAGGAGGCACAACAGTGCGGAAATCAGCGAGGCGGATCGGGAGGATGAATCCATAACATGTCTGCTCTTACTGTTCTGAGCTGTCTTGGTCTAGTCGGATGATTTGCCTGGCAGCAGCGTGTCGCAAGTCAATGTCTGCGGACCATTCTCATTGCACATCGCAAACGTTGGCTTACTTCCGTCGTCATTGTTTTCGAACATTGAGACGCCCGCATGCTCTCCGCGAGCATTGATGATGTAGAACCTGACATAGAAGTTTGGATTGCCCTTGCTGTTTAGCAGCCGTTTCTCCACCGTGCTTTCCTTGATGCGACGTAGCGCTTCCATGCCGGCGTCTTTCGGATGTTTTCCGCGACGCATCTCTTCGACAATCAAAAACGAGCAAAGATTGTAGAGGTTGGCTTCGCCGCGGCCGGTTGAGCCCGCAGCTCCTACGGCGCCGTCGACGTATAACCCGGCGCCAAGTATCGGTGAATCACCAACCCGTCCGGGAATTTTCCATGCCAAGCCGCTGGTCGTAGTGACGCCGCAGATTTCACCTTTGGAGTTGATGCCGTTGCAGTTGATTGTTCCGTGCAGGTTTTCTTCTCTGATTTTACCTTCCGCCAACATCTCCATCGCGGCGCGACGTCCGGCGTCCGATCTCAACTTGGGATCGAGGTAATGCGACGGGTCGATCTTGCGTTTCCACTCGAGCCACTTACTACGCGAATTCTCGGTGTTCAGGTCGTCCTCGATTTTGAAACCCATACTGCGAGCAAACTCTTGAGCTCCTTTGCCGACGATCAAATGATGGTCGGTGTTTTCCAATACTGCTTTGGCCACCAGTGACGGGGTGCGTACGCCTTCAAGCGAAGCAACGGCGCCGGCGCGTTTCTTCGGTCCGTGCATACACGAGGAGTCGAGTTGCACCACGCCTTCTGCATCTGGCAAGCCGCCGTAGCCAACGCTGTCGTCAAGCGGATCGAGCTCCACAATATTCACACCGGCAATCACTGCATCCAGCACGTCAGCGCCTTGCGTGATCATGGTGAACGCCTTCTGCACGGCAGTCACATTGCCATCGTGTTTGAACTTATTGCCGTTAGACGAGGCCACCACGATCGGCTTTACCGCACTCTGGACGATGATGTTGGGAAACTGCAACACCGACGCCTTTGTACCGACCAGCGTCAGGCCGGCGACTGCACTGCTGCGCATGAAGTCGCGCCGTTTGATTCGTTTGGTCATAGACTCTCCTTGATTCGCTCAGCAGTTTTCGGACCGATGCCGTCCACTTGATCAAGACCGCCGCCCGCAACAAATTTCCGCAGGGCTTCGAGTGAAGAAATTTTGTATTTCTGATGAAGCAAGGCCGCCGTCTTTGGTCCGATGCCCGGGAGTTCTAACAGGTCGAGCACGCTTTCTGGAGTTTCCGCCACCAGTCGTTCCCACGCGTCAAACGTGCCGCGCTCGAGCAGTTCCACAATTTTGCCGGCGATCGCTTTGCCAACTCCCGGAATTGACTGCAAGCCTGCAATCCCATCCTCAGCCGCAATCTTTGCCATTGGCGTTGGCCAGGTCTCGATGGCTTCGGCTGCGTTGCGATAAGAGCGAAGGCGAAACGGATCGTCGCCGCGAATGTCCATCAGAGCTGCCAGGCGATGAAATCTGCGCGCGATTGCTGCGTTGTCCACACTCGTCCTCGAAAGTTGTCTTAAGAAAAGCTGTAAACGGAATGCTTAGTCTACGTCGAGAGCAAGTTGTAGATCAAAGGACGCACAGCCTGGGTAATGTCCTACGGTTACGTTGCCCCGCTTCGCTCAGGCAGCAATCATCTAAGCTACGATCATCGTGCCGGTGCCGCTATCGGTGAAGACCTCGCTGAGCAGCGCGTTACGCGTAGTACCGCTGAGGATGTGGGCGCTGTGAACGCCGCGTCGGAGTAGTTGAGTAATGCTCTGGAGTTTGGGAATCATGCCGCCGGTTGCCGAGCCGTCGTTGATCATCGCTTCCGCTTCGTTTGCGGATAACCGCGACAGTTTCGTTTCCGGCTCGCCGGCGCGAAGATAAAGGCCATCGACGTCGGACAGCAGAATTAGTTTTTCCGCTTTCAACTGCGCCGCGATTTCCGAGGCTATCGTGTCGGCATTGATGTTGAAGACAGTGCCCTCAGCATCTGCGCCCAGCGAAGAAATGACTGGCAGGTAACCCTGATCGAGCAACACCGTCAATAGCCGTGAGTTGATCTTCACTACGTCTCCGACATGGCCGAAGTCGACTTGCGAGCGCTCCCCAGTTTCACGATTCAGTATTTCTTTAGGCGGCCGCCGCTCGGCGTGCACGATGTTTCCATCAACTCCGGAAAGTCCCACCGCTTCAATGCCACGATTGCGCAAGGCCGAAAGAATGTCGGTATTGATCTTGCCGGCGAAAATCATTTTTGCCATCTCGAGCGTTGCATCGTCGGTGACCCGCCGGCCCTCGATGATCGTTTGTTCGACTCCCATGCGGGTGGCGAGTTCGCTCAACTGCTTGCCGCCGCCATGGATAACGCAGATTCGTATGCCAACCTGATGGAGCAACGCGAGTTCTTCCGCCAGCGAGCTTAAGTTCTCGTGGTTCTCGGTCGCTTTTCCCGAAAGCTTGACGACAAAGGTCTGCCCCTGGAAGCGCTGTATGTATGGCAGCGCCTCGCGCAAAAGATCGAGACGTAACTGGTCGCCGACTTGGTGTGTGTTGGTCATAGCCTTTTAGCAATCAGCAATCAGCAATCAGCAGTCAGCAATTCCGCTAGAACCGCCTTCTGCACGTGTAACCGATTTTCCGCTTGATCGACTACAACCGAAGCGGGCGAGTCCAGAACCGCGTCTGTGACAATGACATTACGCCGCACCGGCAGGCAGTGCATGAAGATCGCGTCGCTCGTACGCGCCATCTTTTGCTCGTCAACTATCCATTGCCGTCGATACTGCGCGCGCTCTTCAATTTCTCGCTCCAGCTTCCCGTAGAATTGCTTCGCGCCCCAGCTCTTCGCATAAATAACATTAGCATCCACATACGCGGCTTCGACGTTGTTAGTAACTTCGACCTTGCCGCCGGCTGCCGCGGATTGTTGGCGGATAGTTTTCATTAATTCTTCATCGAGTTCATATCCGCTCGGATGCGCGATGACCAGCTCGTGCCCCATTTGTGCGGCAGCCAGCGCAAAACTGTTCGGCACCGCCATCGGCAAAGGCTTGGGATGCCAGGCCCAGGTGAGCACCACACGCTTGCGTTCACCACCAAACTTTTCGCGAATGGTCATCATGTCAGCCAGCGCTTGGCAGGGATGATGCATGGCGGATTCGAGATTGATGACGGGCACTTCGGAATACTTAGCGAACGCCGCCAGCACCGGGTCAGTTCGCTCTTCTTCCCAGTTGTTGAGCGTGGCAAAAGTTCGCACCCCAATCGCTGAACAATACCGCGCCAGCACGCGAACAAACTCGGCGACGTGTTCAGTCTTATCACCGTCCATCACCGCGCCGTCGCGATGTTCAAGCGTCCAACTTGTGCCCCCAGGTTCGAGTACAACTGGATTTCCACCCAGCTCAAAAATTCCAACCTGCATCGAAGCGCGCGTTCGCAGGCTGGGATTGAAGAAGACCAAAGCCACAGACTTTCCGGCGAGCGGCTTTGATTTGTCTTCGCCAGTCTTGAATCGCTCCGCCGAGTCGATTAGTTGACTCAACCCCGCGCGCGGCCAATCAGCTGTAGTCAAAAAGTTCTTCATCTTAAATCTGCAGTGGGCGATTGAACTACGAGCCCGGCGTCGAGGCTTGCCGCTTCCCCAGCAACGACTTAGTCAGCCCAAACAAACTGATTAGCAGCCAAAACGCTTCCATCAGAAACGCTGAAAAATTAAAACGATACTTCAATGAAATGATTACGAGCGTGGCCCCCACGGCATTCAAGAACAAGTAACTGACAGCGGAGCTGGATAACTTCTCAAGCTGCAAAAGCAGGTAAGCAACTACCATCAGCAATACGCCGACATTCCCGATCAGATCAAACCAACTGTACTGCACCTTGTTTACCTCCGCAGGAATACTTGGCCGACCGCTATGGCTGATTCGGTAACGAGTGCAGTGCCGCGACGAACAGATCAACTTCTTCGCGCTGCAGGCACAGCGGTGGCAATAATCTCAGAACGTTTGGGCTGCTTGCTGTGCCGGTAATAATCTTTCGCTCGAGCAATGCTTTGTGAATCGGAGCGGCGACAGATTCAAACTCGATGCCGAGCAAAAACCCGCGCCCGTGGACCGCGGAAACCTGCGCTACTTCTTCGAGTCGCCGGCGCAGGTGAGCTTCCGTTGCTTTCACATTCGCGAGCATCGCGTCTTGTTCGATAGCCTCGAGCGTTGCGGTAACCGCCGCCATCGCAATCATCCCCCCGCCAAACGTCGTTCCCAAATCATTCTCCCTGATGCTTGCGCTAATTGTTTCAGTAACCAGACAAGCACCAACCGGTATGCCGCTGCCCAGTGCTTTTGCCAGCGACACTATCTCCGGCACCACTTGAGCGCCGGCCTCACTGCCGGCGAAAAACCAATCTCCGGTGCGGCCCACACCAGTTTGCACTTCGTCATAAATCAAAACGATGCCGCGTTCATCGCAAAGCGATCGCAGTTGGACAAAAAACTCAGGAGCCGCCGTGCGCACTCCGGCCATTGACTGAATTGGTTCGAGCATGATCGCGGCGACGTTTTTGTCTGCGAGTACACGAACTGATTCGATGTTGCCAAACTCTGCTTCGTAGTGACCGGGCACATTTGGCTTGCCGATTTCGCGATACTTACCCAAGAACGTGGCGCTGATCGAGTCTGCGGTGCGTCCATGGAAACCGCCGGAGAAGGTAATGATGTTTTGGCGCCCGGTCGCCATACGAGCCATGCGCATCGCATTTTCGTTTGCTTCCGTTCCTGAATTACAAAAGAATGCTTTGGTTAGTTCCGGCGGTGCGATCGAAACGAGTTTCTCAGCCGCGTGGGCGCGCATTTCTGAATAGACGAGGTTTGAGTAGAAGAGAAGCTTGTCGGCTTGCGCTCGGATTGCAGCGACGACGTGCGGATGCGAATGGCCAGTGCCGGCGACCGCATGGCCGCCGTAGAGATCAAGATACTTCTCGCCCTCGCTTGTGTAGATCCAAACCCCGTCGCCACGTTCAGCGACTATCGGCATCTTCTTGTAAGTTGCCAGTTGGTAGCGCTCTTCAAGAGCTATAGTCTGTTGCAGTTTGGAGGTAATAGTTTCCATTGGTTTCAGTGCAATTTAGCTCAGGGTTGGCAACCATCAGCGAAAGAGCGTGGGCAAGCCGCCCTTCCTGACCTCGAGACTGCGTAACTTGCTCAGGGATTCGTTCCGACCAACATCAATCCGGTCTTCTCGTCCAGGCCAAACATCAGGTTCATATTTTGCACTGCCTGGCCCGCAGCGCCTTTCACCAGATTATCGAGTGCGGAAAAGATCACCACTTGCTGTCCGCGAGTTGCAAAACCAAGATCGCAAAAATTCGTCGTCTTCACCCAGTTGATGTCCGGAGAACCTTTCACCAGTCGCACAAAGAAAGAGTCGCGATAATAATCTGCAACAACTGAACGGAGTTGTTCTTCGCTCAACGCTTCTTTTGTTTCAACGTAGATTGACGAGAAGATCCCTCTTGAAACTGGAAGCGAGTGCGCCATGAAAACGAACTCACTATTCCAATCGCCGACCCGTCCAAGTTCCTGTTCAATCTCCGGCACGTGTTGATGCGTGAACGGCTTGTAAGCGTAAAACGAATTCATGCGCTGCGGATGATGCGTATTCGCCGCCGCCTTCGCGCCGGAGCCGGATGAACCGGTTTTTGCATCAACAATTACGCGTCCGTTAATCATTCCGTTCGCAACCAGCGGCGCCAATCCCAGCAGCGTAGCGGTGGCGAAACAACCAGGATTTGCAATCAATCGCGCCGTCTTGATCGCTTCGCGATTTGTTTCCGTCAAGCCGTAAACAAAACCCGATTGTGACTGCATCGCGGTATGCGGCCGGCCATAGTGTTGTTCGAAAATTTCCTGATCGCGCAGGCGAAAATCTCCTGACAAATCAATGGCCTTCACGTTTTCCGGCAAACGCGGAACAACGTCCATCGCTTGACCATGTGGCAACGCCAGGAATACGCAGTCGAGATCAGTCATCACTGCCGGGTCCTCCGGTGCCACGCTGAAAGAGAGATCCGTTAGGCCTTGAAGATTTCGGTGCACTTCGCCGACCGGCTTACCGGCCTGCTCGTTCGCGGTGACAAAAACGATCTCGACGTTCGGATGGAACAGCAGAATACGCAGCAATTCAGATCCGCCGTAGCCGGAGCCGCCAAATATCGCAACCTTGATCTTCATAGGTGGTACAAGCTTTAGCTTGGATACGTCTCGAAAGTAGGTTGAACGCTAAACTGCTTGAAGCGATTTGGACATTGAACCTTGGACTTTGGACTGTATTAGTTCGAATAGTCGCTCGCCATTTCGTCGCGCATTCGCCGCCGGCACGCCAAATTCTTTTTCGATAAAATCTTCACCCATCTGCGAGTCGGTAACTGAGCCGGCTATTACGTCTATTTCAATTCCTCGCTGCCGCAGCAGCTCAATTCCGCCCCAGGCGCCCACGTAATCTGACGCGCAGAAAACGAGCCCGGCCGTTGCCTCGCGAAGTTCCATATCGGCAAAAACTGATTCGACCGAATAACCGCCCAGCAGCCCGTCGCCCAGTTCAATGACAATTAAGTCAGGCGAACTCTCGTTCAAACGCGCAATGATTGTTTTCGCAACCGACGCCAGATTCGTAGCGCCAACGGTCGAGGGCAATCCGCAATCAAGAAAACTCGCAATCGCGACGGCCCCGTGGTCGGCCATGTTGAGCGTATCGCGCAGGCAGGCGATGCCCGAAAGTTTGGCAGCAGCGACACGCAAGCCGTTTCGCGTGGCCTGTTTGATGAGCTCTGTGGCAGCGTAAGTCTTGCCGCTGTTCATGCAAGTGCCGGCGATGATTACCAGCGGCGCGGTCGCGCCTAAACTGGTGCGCGGCGGCAGGGCTGCGTCGGCAATATTCATCACCCGCCCTTGTTCGTCGCTCGCGAGACCAATGACTTCAACTTGAATTGCATCACTCAAACTCGAGTGATGACCGGTGCAGCTCCCGATTACCCCACCCATGTTCAGCAGGTGCAACTGATCGCCGGCATTGACTGTGGCCGGGACGTCGCCGACGAAACCTTTTAACGCGCGCCTGCGACCGAGAACACCGATTAACACATCGCCGGGATTGATCTTCGCGAGCCGACCGGTTGGCAGTTCGAGCATGTTGTAGGTGGCGCTGTCAGTTAAGGCCCGCACCACGACGACGTCGCCGGCGCGTGGCGCTTCGGAGGAGAGAACTGTGGCGTTAGACCGTCCGAGATTCAACGGCGATGTCGCTGAGCCGATCTTATCAGCGTCGATAACATTAATCGTTGTTTCCATCGTTTCTCCTCCTCAGGGTTGGGAAGGGGGCCTGCCCGCTCCACTTTGTCCACCTCTCAATCGCAAGCGCAGTGCATTGAGCTTGATGAAACCCTCGGCGTCGCGCTGGTTGTAGACTGTGTCGGCCTCAAACGTCGCGATCTTTTCGTCGTAGAGCGAATACGGCGAGCGCCGCCCAACCACAATCGTGTTGCCCCGGAAGAGTTTCAAACGCACGTCGCCCGTGACGTTGGTTTGCGTCTCGTCCACCATTTTGCGCATCAACTCAAACTCTGGTGCGAACCAGAATCCGTAGTAGATGCTTTCAGCAAACTTCACGCCCAGCGAATCGCGCAAGTGCATTACCTCGCGATCGAGCGTGATTGATTCCAGCGCGCGATGCGCTATTTGCAAGATCGTGACTCCGGGAGTTTCATAAACGCCGCGTGACTTCATGCCGACGAAACGATTTTCAACCAAATCAACGCGGCCGATACCGTGCTCGCCGGCTATTTTGTTTAGACTCTCCAACAAGGCTACGGGCCCAAGTTTCTCGCCGTTAATCGCCACCGGCTCGCCCTTCGCGAACGATATCTCAACGTACTCGGCTTCAGGTTTGGCATTTTCCAGTGACCGCGTCAGCTGAAAAATATCCTCAGGCGGCTCAGCCCACGGGTCTTCGAGTATTCCACCTTCGTAAGACACATGCATCAGGTTGCGATCAGTTGAGTATGGTTTCTCCGTAGTCGCAGTGATGGGGATTCCGTGAGTCTTCGCGTAAGCGATCAAGTCGCTCCGACCGCTAAACTCCCACTCGCGCCAGGGCGCGATCACCTTGATGTCCGGTTGCAGGGCGTAGCAGGTCAGCTCGAATCGCACTTGATCGTTGCCTTTGCCTGTAGCTCCATGCGCAACTGCGTCCGCTCCCTCGCGCTGCGCGATTTCAATCTGACGTTTCGCGATTACCGGACGGGCGAGGGAAGTGCCAAGCAGGTAAACACCTTCGTAAATTGCATTAGCCTTGACGGCAGTCCAAACGTATTCACGGACGAACTCTTCACGCAGGTCTTCGACGTAGAGTTTCGAGCCGCCGGTGGCCAGCGCTTTCTCTTCAAGCCCGCTCAGCTCGTCTCCCTGACCAACATCGGCGCAGTAGCAAACCACCTCGCAGGCGTATTGCTCTTTCAACCAATGCAGCATCACCGAAGTGTCGAGGCCGCCCGAGTAAGCAAGCACTATCTTATTAATTTTGTTTTTGGTTTCCATGGTTATGTTTGGAACTTTGAGCTTTGAACTTGGTACTTTGATGTGTATTTATGGAACCGCATTCAACCGCGAATCGTGGCTCTGCAAAGTCCAAAGTCCAAAGTCCAAAGTCCAAAGTCTCAAAGATCAAAGTACAAAGAACAAAGTTCATCTCATTGAAACAACTCCCAGATTCTTTTCATCGCGACGCGCTGCGCTTTCTGGTCACGTACCGCGACGAAGATCGTGTCTTCCCCTGCGAGCGTCCCGACGATCTCATCAAGAGCGGCGCTATCGATTTCCACTGCAACTGCGGACGCATGCCCTGCTTCAGTGCGCGCGATCACCAGATTGTCTCCGGAAAGGTCCAGACTCAGCAGTCCGCGCGCGGCCGCCCCGTTTGCTTTTGGCATCGTGTAGTGCCCGCGATGCTTTACAACTCCCAACTCTTCCATGTCTCGCGACAAGCTTGATTGGGTTGTCGGAACACCGGCGCGCTCGAGGGAATCGCGCAGCTCAGCCTGCGTGCCGAAAGGTTTCGCCTTGATCAGACTCAGAAGCCTCTTCTGTCTCACCGTCTTCTGCATCGTGGTCCCCGCTATGCAGATTTCACGCATAACTAATGCATAGATGCATAAACTAGCAGGATGGATGGCCGGCAGTCAAGCGCGAAGGTTCGCAGACCCAAGCGGTGCCGGCTGTGGACGGCCTCATTGGCTGCCGGCGAAGAGGCGAGTTATATTGTCTGTGAATTTGAATGGAGGTGTTTGCTAGTCATCATGTGTCGAAATATTAAAACCCTACATAATTTCAAACCGCCGGCGACAAAAGAAGAAATCCACGCCTCGTCAGTGCAATTCGTACGCAAGCTCAGCGGTTTTACTAAGCCTTCAAAGGCGAATGAAGTTGCCTTCAATCGCGCGATCGATCAAGTTGCAGCAGCGGCCACCGAACTGCTCGACTCCCTCGTTAGCAACGCTCCGCCGCGCGATCGTGAGACGGAAGCTGAGAAGGCCCGCCTTAGAAGTGCGAGCCGCTTCGGTTCGTCCGCGGCTACCCTGAGCTGACGTCCGCCCGAGGCAAACTCCCGACGATGACGAACCAACCTACACATGCGGGCGCTGTTGTGTTTCGCAAGCGTGGCACTCAAGTCCAGTATCTGATTGTTTCGTCTTCGGACGGCATCAATTGGGTAGTGCCCAAAGGTCATATTGATCCCGGCGAGACTCCGGAGATAGCGGCGCTGCGAGAGTTGGCGGAAGAAGCAGGAGTGTTAGGAGAGATCGTCGCTTCCTTGTCCGCAAGAGATTTCGTCAAGACCGGTAAGGCAGCTCGAGTGCAGTTTTTCCTGGTGCGCGAAACGGGTACTACAGACTCAAGCGAAAACCGGACTATTCGTTGGGAAAATGAGAGCGCCGCCCGGCAAGTGCTCACGTTTGCCGAAGCGCGGGAAGCCTTGAATGAAGGCGCGACGATAGTGAACCGGATGGATTCGCAAAAATGAAGATCATTTCCGAAGCCGTGAAAAATTTTGCTGAACGAAAACGACGAGACTCGCCGCCACTCTTCAAATTTCAGATTGTAATTGTAGCTCTTGTTCTGGTGCTGGGCGTTTGCGCCTGCGGTCGTGACGAACGCGCGGCTGCAGGTCAAAGTCCGGCGACGCCGAATGTGTCTGCTGCTGCAGAAAGACCGGCTTCGGCAGACGCGGCGTTGACGGAACGTCTAAAGGCGCTCAGCAATGGCGCGAACGGCGACCTTGGTGTGGCCGTGGTGCATGTTGAGTCGGGCCGATCGATTGCGGTCGAGGGCGCGAAGGTCATGCCACTGTACAGCGTCTATAAGCTGGCGGTGGCGATCACCCTGCTCAGGGAAGTTGAAAAGAAGAGTCTCTCGCTGGACAAAAAGGTGAAGGTTACACCCGACGACGTCGCACCAGGTTCGCAGTTCAATGCCGATCTTTGGCGCCGGCCCGTCGACAAAACGGTTGCCGAGCTATTGGAGTTTTCGATCGTGCGCAGCGACAACACGGCAACAGATAAACTGCTGCCATTAATCGGTGGTCCCGAGGCTGTTACGGCCCAAATGCGCGCGCTGGGCTTCTCTAACATCGACATCAAGTATTCATCTCGAGAATTCGCTGCGCATCGCGACAAACCAAATACGGCCACCGCATCTGATCTCGCACTACTACTCGCCAAACTTCAAAAGGGCGAGTTGTTGCAACCGCCACAGGTCTCGCTGTTGCTGGGATTCATGGAACGAGCACGGACTGGGGGCGAGCGACGCTTGCGTGCCACCCTACCCGCCGGCACGCAGGTGGCTGAGAAAACTGGCACGGGCGACGACACCACAAACGACGTTGGGCTGATCACGTTGCCGGAAGAAAAAGGCCACCTGGCAATCGCGGTGCTTATCACGCGTTCGAAGTTGTCGACGGAGGCGCAGGAGAAGTTGATTGCCGACATCGCTCGAGCATCGTATGACTCCTTTGTTTCGAAGGCTCCAGCAACTTTGCAGTAAGGCAATCACTTGTCGCTTAAGGCTTAACAACAGCATGCCAAAATACGTCGCCTTCCTGCGCGCCATCAATGTTGGCGGCCACACCGTAAAGATGGACTACCTGCGGACACTGTTCGAAGCGCTCGGCTTCACCAACGTTGAAACGTTCATCGCGAGTGGCAACGTCATATTCGATTCACCTTCTCGCAGCAGCAAGGCGCTCGAAAAGAGAATAGAGGCTTCCCTCGAACTAACACTCGGTTACGCTGTTGCTACTTTCATTCGCTCGACATCCGAACTTGCCGAAGTTGCCAGTTACACGCCGTTCTCGGACGCGAAGCTCAACTCCGCGCACGCGCTTTACATCGGCTTTATGGCGGCAACTCCCAGCGACGCCGCGCAGCAGAAGTTACTTGCGCTTGATCTGAAAATGGATGAGTTCCAACTGAACGGGCGCGAAATTTATTGGTTGCGCGGCGCCAGCTTCAGCGATTCTGAGTTTTCCGGGGCGCGACTGGAGAAAACGCTGGGTCTGCAGGCGACTATGCGAAACGTAACCACGGTGAAAAAGCTTGCGGCCAAATACTCGATGCAGGACAACGAAGCGTCGTCGTCGAAAGTTGAGAGAGTCAGATCATGACTGAGGACCGCGAAGAATACACCATGGGCTACGGTCCGGCGGCAGTCGCCTTGATGGGAGCGCGTAAGGCGCAAAGCCACGCAGCGTTTTTTGTGCCGCACCTGAAGTCGGGAATGAAGGTGCTCGACTGCGGCTGTGGTCCAGGCTCAGTCACCCTCGGGTTTGCTGAACTTGTCGCACCGGGAGAAGTTGTTGGCACAGACATCGAGGCATCGCAAACGGCGCTGGCGACGGAGACTGCGGCCAGGCGTGGTATCCGAAACGTGCGCTTCGAGGCCGCGAACATCTACGAGCTTCCGTTTCCGGATTCATCTTTTGACGCCGTCTTCATGTCCGCCTTGATCGGCAATCTGCGTGAACCAATTCGCGGACTGCGCGAGGCTTATCGCGTACTGAAACCCGGAGGCGTGATCGGCGTCAAAGAATTTGACCACGGCGGCGATATTACGTATCCGCTCGAGCCGGCAATGGCGAAGTATGACGAGTTGTACATCAAGCTGCGTGCGGAAAACGGCCACAATGGCGAGAGTGGCCGGATGATTGGTGCTTTGTTGCTTGAAGCGGGCTTTGGGGAACTGGCGATGACAGCGTCTTATGAAATTCTTTCTGATCCGAAAGTCCTGCAGGGCGCGGCGCAAGTTTTCATCGGCTTACTGGCGGAAACCTGGAGCGATGAATTCACGAGTCGAGGTTGGGCGACGGCAGACGACATTCAATCCATGCGAGAAGCGTGGCTGAGATTCGCCTCATTTCCCGGGGCTCTCTTTGCCGCCGCGTGGTGCGAAGCGGTTGCACATAAAGACGGCGCCACAACCTGATCCATGCCCACCATTTTCTCGCACGCAATTTTTGCTTCGGCGATCGGTAAGGCATACGTTCCGGAAACACAGCAGTTGCGTTTTTGGGTGTTGACTGCAACCTGCGCCATGTTGCCTGACGCCGATGCCGTCGGCTTCGCGTTTGGTGTCAGGTACGGCAGTATGTTGGGTCATCGCGGGCTGACTCACTCAATCGCGTTCGCCGTGCTGGTTGGATTGGTAGTAGGGACGTTGGCCTTCGAGAAAGAGCCAACAGCGATACGCCGACTAAAGCTAGTTCTCTATTTCGCGTTAATCACTTTGTCGCATCCTTTGCTCGATGCGCTGACAAATGGTGGTTTGGGTGTAGCGCTCTTTGCGCCGTTCAGCGCGGTGCGTTACTTCTTTCCGTGGCGACCGATTGAAGTCTCGCCCATCGGAATGCGATTCTTTAGTGAACGAGGTTTGGAAGTGTTGGCCAGCGAAGTCATCTGGGTATGGCTCCCTGCATTGTTGATTTATACGGCGGCGAAGTTATTCCGCAAGCGAAAGACAAGTGAGGAATGATTAACCGTCACCGCCAATTCAATGAGAATGGACAAGAACCTGTTCGAACTTCGCTCTCATTGCGGGCGGGACGCCCGCGGTCCCAGAAAATCGCCTGAGTGGAGCGAGTCATCTGCCGTCAGTATTTACATTGAACTCAAAGGGTCCCAATGACTGTGCTTGAAACAGATCGCCTGGTCTTGCGCAAGCTCTCAGCTGACGATGCCGAGTTCATTGTTGAGCTTCTCAATCAGCCGTCGTTTCTGCGCTACATCGGCGACAAAGGAGTCAGAACTACTGAAGACGCGGTTCGTTATATTGAAACGGGTCCGCAAGCGAGCTATGTCCGCTTCGGTTTCGGGCTCTACCTGGTGGAGTTAAAAGAATCCGGAGTTTCGATCGGCATGTGCGGACTGCTCAAACGAGATTCACTGCCGGACGTGGATGTCGGCTTTGCTTTTCTTCCCGGCTACTGGTCGCAGGGCTATGCGTTTGAGGCAGCCGGCGCGGTGATGACGTATGGGCGAGAAGTCTTCCAGTTAAAGCGCATCGTGGCGATTACATCCCTGGACAATGCCGCCTCAATTAGGCTGCTCGAAAAAGTCGGCCTTCGCTTCGAGCGCCTGATTAAACTGGGGGACGACCAGGAGGAAGTCAGGTTGTTTGGAACCATTGCCTAGTCGATTCTTGTTCGGCTTTGAAATAGGCTATCATCCTTATTCTGATCAGATTAATTCACCAGGAGAACAAATGAAACGTAACGCATCGGCTGTCTGGAACGGCGGTCTCAAAGATGGTAAGGGAACAATCTCGACGGACAGCGGCGTGCTCGCCAACAGCCAATACTCATTCAGCACCCGCTTTGAGGACGGCATCGGGACTAATCCGGAAGAATTGATCGCGGCAGCGCATGCCGGCTGTTTCTCGATGGCGCTTTCAGGACAACTTGGCCAGGCAGGTTTGACTGCGGACAGCATCCACACGACTGCGTCTGTGACTTTGGAGAAAACTGACAGCGGCTTTGCGATTACCAAAGTCCACCTCGACGTGACCGCAAAAGTGCCGGGCGCCGACAATCAGGCGTTTGAGACGGCGGCAAACAATGCGAAGGCAGGCTGTCCCGTGTCTAAACTTCTCAAAGCCGAGATTACGATGGATGCGAAACTCGAGTCGTAAACAGAACCCGACCCACTTCAGATTTACATTAAGTAATCATTCAGAGAGCAGGATCCCCCATTGTCAGACTTAATCACTAGCAATCGCACGTTTGATCACGACAAACTTCATTATTCCATCTGCGCTCAATTCCTTTTCATGCACGTCGCCTGCCTGTTGGTGTTATGGGCGGGCGTAAGTTGGGTCGCAGTGATTACGTGTCTGGCGTTGTATGTCGTGCGCATGTTTGCGATCACGGCGGGATTTCATCGTTTACTGGCGCATAGAACTTACCGCACCAGCCGAGTTTTTCAGTTCCTGATTGCGTTCACTGGAACCGCGTCGTACCAGAAAGGGCCACTCTGGTGGTCGGCTCATCACCGTCATCATCACCTGGTTGCGGACACAGATCTGGATTTCCATTCACCTTTGACGCGCAGGTTTTGGCGCGCACACTTCGGCTGGTTTCTTTCCCAGGATAGCCAGGAAACACATTGGAAGCTGATCGCCAACTTGACCAAATATCCGGAGTTGCGCTTTTTGGATCGCTACTATTCGTTGCCGCCGATCATTTTGGCAGCAGCGGCCTTCGCCTTTGGTTCCGTGCTCGCGCGGTATGCGCCTGGTTTGGGGACCTCCGGATTCCAAATGCTGGTGTGGGCCTTCTTCATCAGCACCGTGGTTTTGTATCACGGCACGTTCACCGTGAATTCTTTGGCGCACATTTTTGGCAAGCGCCGTTTTGAGACCGAAGACAACAGCCGGAACAATTGGCTGGTGGCGTTGATCACACTCGGCGAAGGTTGGCATAACAATCATCATCACTATGCTTCGTCTGAGCGACAGGGTTTCTACTGGTGGGAGATTGATATGTCTCACTACACGCTAAAGGCTTTGTCGTGGGTGGGAATAGTTTGGGACTTACGAACGCCGCCTCCGGAATTAAGTGGGCTGCCGGAAACTGCTGCTGCTAAGTCTATGCTGCCGACTGCTTGATGGGCTCAGCCTCGATCGACCAAATGAAAACCAAAGCCGCGGTGCTCTACGAAATGGGGGCATCCACACCCTATGTTGAGAGCCAGCCGTTTGTCGTAGATGAAATCTCGCTTGCTGGGCCCGGCCTGGGCGAAGTGTTGGTTGAAGTTGCCGGCGCGGGTTTGTGCCATTCGGATCTTTCGGTAGTGGACGGTTCACGTCCGCGCGTGATGCCGATGGTGATGGGACACGAAGCCAGTGGCATCGTTCGCGAGGTTGGCGCCGGCGTGAGCGAGTTTGCGCCGAATGATCACGTAGTCTTTAGTTGGGTGGCTTGTTGTGGACGTTGTCACTTTTGTATTTCCGCGAGGGGCGCACTTTGCGCGCCCGGCAATGCGGCAAACATCGCAGGCACGTTACTTTCCGGCGCGCGCCATTTTGCCGATTCCAAAGCTACCATCTGCAACCACCACCTCGGTGTTTCCGCGTTTTCACAATTTACTGTTGCCGCGCAGGAGTCGTTGGTAAAAATTGACGCTTCTGTCGAGCTTGATATCGCTGCGCTGTTCGGCTGTGCAGTGGTTACAGGTGTCGGCGCTGTGGTCAATACCGCCCGCGTTACGCCAGGCAGCTCAGTAGCGGTCTTTGGTATGGGTGGAGTGGGTTTGAGCGCCATCATGGGCGCGCGCGTTGCCGGCGCAAGTGCGATCATCGCCGTCGATAGATTTGACGACAAACTGACGCTTGCAAGCGAGCTGGGTGCGACACATTTGATCAATGTTGAGAAAGATGACCCGATTGCCGCGATCAAGGAATTAACAGCGGGCGGCGCAGACTACGCGTTTGAGAGCGTCGGCAATGAACAGGTTTTGATCCAGGCCTATGAAGCGACCAAATGCGGCGGCACAACCGTCACGGTTGGTTTGCCGGCTCCGAACAAGATGTTCTCGATTCCCGCCATCAGCATTACCGCGGAAGAACGAACAATCAAAGGATCGTACATGGGATCATGCATTCCGCGCCGCGACATCCCCCGTTTCATTGGGATGTATCAAGCCGGACTGCTGCCCATAGACAAGCTGCGCACGCATACGTTGCGACTCGATGAAATTAACCTCGGTTTCGATCGCCTCGCACAGGGCCAGGCCGTGCGGCAGATCATCGACTTCAGCAGTTAAGAAGCGGGGGCAAGCTACCCTTTCTGACCACGAGCTGATCAGGGTTGAGTTTTGGTTTTTGCCTCGAAAGACTTTCAAGCTGAAACCAAGCGTGCGAGATCGAAGTCTCGCGGTCGCGAAGGGCGGCTGCCCCCGCTGCTTCGCTAACGGTTAGAAGCAATGTCAGCGAAACCACAAATCTCCCGAGCAGAGTATCCCCATTACCTGGCGCTCCCGACGCGTTGGATGGACAACGACATCTACGGTCACGTCAACAATGCGCTTTACTATAGCTTCTTCGATACGGCGATTAACGAATATCTGATCGCCGAGGGCGGGCTCGACATCAACGCCGGCGCGGTAGTGGCGTTCGCGGCTGAGTCGCAATGTCAGTATTTTCGACCGCTGGCGTTTCCCGGCGTGATCGAGATTGGGCTGAGGCTTGGCAAGCTTGGCAATTCAAGCGTTCGTTACGAGTTGGCGATCTTCAAGCAAGGCGACAACCTTGCCGCAGCAGCCGGCTACTTCGTACACGTCTTCGTGGATCGTGCGACGCAAAAGCCAGTCGCAGTGCCGGCGCCGATTCGCACCGCCCTTGAGCGACTCCTGGTGCGAAGCGATAATGTATTCAATCAGTGAGCAGTGAGCGGTGAGCAGCGCGAAAACGTGCGAGACCAGGTGATCAAGATCCTGGAAGGCCGAACTAAAGCGGTAATAAGTTCGAAGGTTAACCCCGCAGCAAAAGAGACGGCTCAACAGCCAAAGCGGTGAACTAGTCAGGAATTAGAAGGACCGATGGAGGAATAATCGATGACAAAGCGTTTTTCACTGGTGAGCTTGATTGAGCTGGCGTTCGCGACACTGGTGCTCCTGATGGCGTCAGCGTTCGCCCAGGTCCCGACGCTGCCGAGCGAGAGACCAGACAAGATAGAGCCGACGAACTACGGCTTTGACTACACGCGCAAAGAAGTCATGATCCCCATGCGCGACGGCGTGAAGCTCCACACAGTCATCCTTATTCCCAAGGGCGCGAAGGGCGCGCCAATTCTCCTAACGCGTACGCCATACGATGCGAATGGACTCACCTCGCATACCAACAGCTCGCACCTCGGCCCAAGTCTTTACGGCTACGATAACGCTACTGACGTGATCGTCGAAGGTGGCTACATTCGCGTGGTCCAGGACATCCGCGGCAAGTATGGCTCCGAGGGCGATTACGTGATGAATCGTCCGTTGCATGGTCCACTGAACCCAACCCCAGTGGATCACGCCACAGATACTTACGACTCAATTGATTGGTTGGTGAAGAACATTCCTGAGAGCAATGGCAAAGTCGGCATCCTGGGAATTTCTTACGACGGTTTCTTGCCCTTGATGGCGCTGGTCAATCCGCATCCGGCGCTCAAAGTCTCGGTGCCGATGAATCCGATGGTCGATGGTTGGCGCGGCGACGACTGGTTTCACAACGGCGCTTTTCGCCAGCAGGGCATGAGCTACATTTACGATCAAGAGGCCACGCGCGCGAATGACGTTAAGTGGTGGACGAGTCACTTCGACGACTACGATATGTTTATGGAAGCGGGTTCGGCGGGTGAACTCGGAAAGCTCCGCGGTCTCGAACAAGTTGGCTTTTGGCGCCAGCTGCTTGCGCATCCGGCCTACGACTCGTGGTGGCAAGAGCAGGCAGTCGACAAGATTCTCGGGGCGCAACCGTTGAAGGTTCCGGTGATGCTGGTCCACAGTCTTTGGGACCAGGAAGATATCTATGGCGACATCTCCGTCTACAAAGCAATCAAACCGAAAGACTCAAACAACGACAAGGTGTTTCTCGTGTTGGGTCCCTGGCATCACGGTCAGGAAATTGGTGAAGGCAGTATGCTCGGCGAGATTAAGTTTGACAGCGATACAGCGCTGACTTTTCGACGAGACATTTTGCGACCCTTCCTCGATCACTATCTTAAGGACGCGCCCAAAGCGGATATCAGTCCGGTGATGGCTTTCGAAACCGGAACGAACAAATGGCGAAGGTTGAATTCGTGGCCGGCCGGCTGTACGAGCGGGTGCATAATCCACCCGACGCCGTTTTACCTGCGCGCCGCTTCAAAGGCGAGCTTCGACAAAGCGAAATCAGGTGAGGGCGCTTACGCCGAATACATCTCCGATCCTGCCAAGCCCGTTCCATATCGCGCCCGGCCCATCGATGGCGCCAGTTGGCGGCGCTGGCTGGTCGATGATCAGCGCGAAGCATCAGGTCGCCCGGACGTTGCTGTGTTTACCTCCGAAGTCTTAACGGCGCCAATAAAGATTAGTGGTGAACCGATGGTCAACCTCGTCGCGTCAACGAGCGGGACCGACTCAGACTGGGTCGTGAAAGTGATCGATCTCTATCCGGATGAGGTGGCGGGCCAACCAAACATGGGTGGCTACCAGTTAATGATCTCGGCGGACATCCTGCGTGGCCGTTATCGCGAGAGTCTTTCCGAGGCAAAACCCATCGCTGCCAACATGCCACTGCTTTATCGCTTCGCGTTGCCAACTGCAAATCACGTCTTCTTGCCGGGACACCGGATCATGGTGCAAGTGCAGTCAAGCTGGTTCCCGCTTTACGATCGCAACCCGCAAACGTTTGTTCCCAATATTTTCTGGGCCAAGCCCGGTGATTTTCAGAAAGCCAACCAGAGGATCTATCACACTGCCGGCGAGGCAAAACTGCAGAGCTTTATCGAATTGCCGTTGGTGACTACGCCTTAGTTCGCGCCGATAGTCGCTACGCCAATTTCCTGAGAGGAGGAATCAGAAATGCCAGTCAAACCAATTCCCGAGGGCTACCACACCGTAACGTCTTATTTGATCATTGACGGAGCGGCGGAAGCGATCGAGTATTACAAGAAAGCGTTTGGCGCTACAGAACTTTTCCGCTTTCCGACGCCGGATGGAAAGATCGGGCACGCTGAGATTAAGATTGGTGACTCACCGGTCATGCTTGCTGATGCATATCCACACATGGGATATAACGATCCCAAGTCGCTGAGCGGGTCTCCAGTAAGTTTGATGATCTACGTTGACGACGTCGATACTGTTTTCAATGGAGCGGTGGAGGCCGGGGCAACGGTCAAGGAAGCTGTCTCAGACAAATTCTACGGCGATCGTATGGGAACAGTCATCGATCCTTTCGGACATGTCTGGCACATAGCGACGCATAAGGAAGATATATCGATCGATGAAATGAAAAAACGAGCGCAGGAGGCGGCAGGCGGCTGATGACAGATCCTACCAATGATGAAGTAGCTGACGAGGAAGTCCTCGCGATTGAGCGCGAGATCATGGCCGCGATTCGGCTCAAGGATGCCGCAGTGCTCCAACCCATGCTTGCAGGTGACTTCTGCTATCGCACTCACTTTGGCGCCGAAACCGACAAAGCTGGGTTTCTACAAAGCGTCACTTCGTCACCGTTCGAAATTCTCTCCCTCCACGGCGAGGAGTTGAACGTGAACATCTATGGCGACACGGCCGTCCTCACCGGGGTGCAAATCGCCGAGGCTCGACCACCCGAAGGTGAGAAGGAAGAAAGTGTGGTTGCCTTCACGGATGTTTTTGTGCGACGCGATGGCCGCTGGTTGCTGGTGCTTGCCTACGGTGTGGAATTACCTTCAGAGTTAGAAACACTAACAACCTGAACCCCTCATCTTGTGGAGCGCGGTGGCAAGCGCGCGGCGCGAGGTGGTGGTGGCCAGTGAGTTTCTACTGACTACTGACTACTGTCAGTTAACCTGCCAACTCGCAAACCAACACTTCCAATTGCAGTCGCGCGCCTTTCGCGCCACTCCCGCCAAGCGAAGTTTTCAGTGCCAAATCGGCGGCAGCGATAAGTTGAATGCCGCGGGCGATTTTGCTCGCGTCGCTACGCTGCAGAGTATTCATGAAGGCATCGCGTTTAGCCGGCGGTCCGTAGATGAGCCGGTTAACTTCGTCGCGGGCCCCGCGTTTCAACATTTCCTTTGCTAAGGCCAACCGGTGATAGTTACTGGCAATCAGACCAACCAGCATTACCGGAGGCACATCGTCTTCAAGTAAGCGGTGCAGTGTCTCCAGCGCTCGCCGTCGATCGCCGGCAATCAACTGATCTCCTAAATCGAAATTTGAAAGTTCACGCGAACGATCGATCAACTCGTCGACTAACTCCGCAGTGATTTGCCGGGTTTCAACCGCCGCTGCGGCTAATTTATCCAGCTCCGAAGCGAGTGTTTGCAGGTTCGTACCTACCAGTCGAATGATATCCGTCAGCACGCGGTCGTCGGCGGTAGTTTTGAGATCCTTCAAACGTGTGCGGGCCCAGGCTTTTGCTTCTGCGTCTTTGACCGCCGCAAACTCGACCACCGCACAATTCGCGAGCAGGACTTTGGTCAGCGTCTTGCGCTTATCGAGATCGTCGGCTACAAAAATCATCACGGTTGATTCAGCCGGGCGTTCCAAATAGCGGACGATGATTTGTTCGTCCGTCTCGCGCACTTTGGCAAAGTCTTTGATTCTGACAACCCGCCGTTCAGACATCATGGGAAGTTGTTCGGCGGCGGCAATGGCCGATATGGCGGAGTCAGTCAAAAGGCTGAAGTGGGACTCGTTAAACTCGCGCAGCAATGTTCCGACGAGGGCGGCATTTGCGATGCTCACGGCGGCAACGTCACGCAGGTAGCCTTCGCAACCGACCAGCAGGTAGAGAGGTTGAACGCGACCGGCGACAAGCGAGCGATCGAGTTCAATGCGCGTGAGGGCGGTCATTTCGAAATCTGAATGGCGTTGGTCAGGGTGGAAACAATACTCTCGGCGAAGTTTCGCGCCATGCGCTGCACTGCCGGGTCTTCTTCATTGAAGAAATTGCGCGGGTCGTTCGCGAATTCATACTCGCCGCGAAACACGAAATTCTGATTGTCGTAGAGCACGCGATTTTCCGTTTGATCGCGGACCGTCACCGCGGCTTCGATAGTTACTTCGAAAATTCTCGCGCGGCCGTTGTCGTCGAGCAACACGCCGCCGTAACTGAAACTCTTGATCACGCCTTCGATTACCGCGTCTGCGCCTTCGCGCGAGCCTTGCACGCGTAGTCCTCGACCACGGTGAATCAGCTCATTAACCACCGCTTCAGTGAAACGCGATTCAACCTTGTAGCGCAACGCGTTGTTCTGGAACGCCGGCACCGCGACAGTCTTGATGTGTGCGGGAATCTGGTTCTTAGTGACCGGTTTGTAGCACTCGGCAAAGCCGGATACGAAGAAGAGCATCACGGCGAATGCAGATAGACGTAGAAGTTTTCGCATTAGGGATTCTTTTAAGAAAGCGGTTGAATCTGAGAGCCGAAATTTTGAAATCCGAGGTGCGATTCTCTCGCACAGCGCACGCTTGCGCAAGTTGCACCGTCACCACTCAAGTGATTGGCTGGGACCGCGGGCGTCCCGCCCGCAACGCGCCGCAGGCGCGCAGTTCTTCGCTTTCCAATCCATTTTCGCGCTTCGCGCTCATTGCGGGCGGGACGCCCGCGGTCCCAGCAATTCACTTGAGTTGGTCCTTCGATCGATAAGCTCACTAATTATTGACGCCTACTCTGATTTCGAATATTGTCCCGAGTAGCGACCGGTTCGACTAACATCACTACGCTTCGCGTGATGCAGAAAGTGAAATCCTGAAAAACTCAGGCAAGTCTCTCCTTAGCTTGTCATATTCTTTCCGCTTTTACTTCACACACAACTTTGATCGTCTCGACCGTTGCTTTCACATCATGTACCCGAACGATGTGCGCGCCTTTTAGGATGGCGATCGTCATAGTGGTGAGGCTGGCGTAGAGGCGATCTTCGACGGGTGCGGGGTTTCCGTTCTCCTCCGGGAGGATGCGGCCGAGGAATGACTTGCGCGAGGTGCCGATCAGAAGAGGGAAGTCAGGGAAGGCGGCGATGAGCTGATCGAATTTGGCGATTAGTTCAATGTTCTGTTCCTGACTCTTGCCGAAGCCGATGCCGGGATCGATGACGATTGATTCCTGCTTCACGCCGCGATTCAATGCTATCTCAATACTGCTGCGCAAACTGCTTGTCACTTCCTCGATAATATTCGCGACAGGTTCCAACAAGTGAAGCGCCCCGGGTGTACCGCGAGAATGCATCAGCACCAGCCCAGCGCCGGATTTCGCGACCTCGTTTGCAATCGCAGGTTCAAAGCGCAACGCGGAGATGTCGTTGACTATTGCAGCACCGGCGTCCAGTGCCGCGCGCGCGACTGAAGCTTTCGTCGTATCAATAGAGATCGGAACGGTGAATCGCGTCGCCAATTTTTCAATGACTGGCAAGACGCGCGCTAATTCTTCCGCGGCAGAAACGATCGCCGCTTCGCCGGGGCGAGTTGATTCGCCACCGACGTCGATAATATCCGCACCTTCCGCGATCATCTGTTCCGCATGTGCGAGCGCTTTATCAAGCGAGAAAAATTCACCGCCGTCGCTGAAGCTATCTGGTGTGACGTTCAAGATTCCCATCACCAGGGTGCGTTGGCCGATCGGAAGTCTGCGGCCGCCTGCGATGTGCAATTCGCGCATGAGGGGATGATACCTGAAAAGTAATCCGCAGATTACGCAGATTCCACAGATTAAAATTACGATCAGTTCTGTTGATATCGAATCAGCGTAATCTGTGTAATCTGCGGATAAAACAAAAAGGGGAACAGGCGTTGGCCCGTTCCCCTTTACTTCGTCATAGACAGACAAGAATGTCTGTCCTACTTATGCCGGCGCAGGATTGCCACCGGTAATCGGCGGCAGCAACGGCTTCATCGGTTTGGTTGGTTCCTTCAGTTGCGGACGATCGTCGCCTCCCGGATCAGCAACCGGCGATACTTCATCGAGCGTCAGGCCGGCAACGATGCGGCGAATCTCAACGCCGTCCAGCGATTCACGCTCGAGCAGGCACTCAGCCAATCGCACCATAGTGTCGCGATTCTCCTGGATGATTGCTTTGGCACGTTCATACTGGGCCGTAACGATTTTCTTTACTTGCTCGTCGATTCTGATGGCTGTCTCTTCCGAGAAGTCGCGATGCTGTGCAATCTCGCGACCGAGAAAGATCTGCTCTTCCTTCTTGCCGAAGGTCAACGGTCCCATTTCCGACATGCCATACTCACAAACCATCGCGCGCGCCAGTTCAGTTGCGCGTTCGATATCGTTTGAAGCGCCGGTGGTTATGCTGCCGAGGAAAGTGTCTTCAGCAATTCGTCCGCCCATCAGGATTGCGATCTGACCCAGCAGGTATTCTTCGCTGTAGTTATGACGATCGCCCTCGGGCAGTTGCTGCGTGACGCCCAGCGCCATACCGCGGGGAATGATTGTTACCTTGTGCACCGGATCGGCGTTGGGGACTTTCAAACCAACCAATGTATGGCCGGCTTCGTGATAGGCGGTGACGCGCTTCTCCTCATTTGAGATCACCATGCTCTTGCGCTCGGCGCCCATCAACACTTTGTCTTTCGCCAATTCGAAGTCGCCCATCGCCACCAACTTCTTGTTGTAACGCGCAGCGTTGAGCGCCGCTTCGTTAACAAGGTTGGCGAGATCGGCGCCGGTGAAACCTGGAGTCCCGCGCGCGATGACGCTGATGTCAACGTCTTCACCCAGCGGAATCTTGCGCGTGTGAACTTTCAAAATCCCTTCACGCCCACGCACGTCAGGTCTTGATACAACCACGCGCCGATCGAAACGCCCTGGTCTAAGTAACGCCGGATCGAGCACGTCCGGACGGTTCGTTGAGGCGATCAAGATCACGCCATCGTTAGACTCAAAGCCGTCCATTTCAACCAGCAACTGGTTCAGCGTTTGTTCGCGCTCGTCATGTCCGCCGCCAAGTCCGGCGCCGCGGTGCCGACCGACCGCATCGATCTCATCGATGAAGATTATGCAAGGCGCATTCTTCTTGCCCTGCTCAAACAAGTCGCGAACGCGCGACGCGCCGACGCCAACGAACATCTCGACGAAGTCGGAACCGGAAATAGAGAAGAAGGGAACGTTTGCTTCGCCGGCGATGGCGCGCGCGAGTAAAGTCTTGCCGGTTCCCGGCGGGCCCATCATCAGAACGCCCTTGGGAATTCGTCCGCCGAGTTTTTGAAACTTCTGCGGCTCCTTTAGAAACTCAATAATTTCCTGCAGCTCTTCCTTGGCTTCTTCAACGCCGGCGACGTCCTTAAACGTTACGCGCTTCTGTTGGTTGTTAAGAAGTTTGGCGCGGGATTTACCAAACGAGAGAGCTTTGTTTCCACCCGACTGCATTTGCCGCAGCATGAAAACCCAGATGCCGATAATAAACAGCAGCGGCGCCCAGGTTAACAGCATTGGCCAGATATTGCTGGTGCCTGAGTCGTCTACAAACGTTTCAACTTTTGGTTTGCCATCAGGCCGTTTGGCAGTAGCTGCGACGAAGACAGTGTTTCTAATCTGATCGCTGGTGAGCTTGACGTGGTATTCCTGTCCGCGCGTGTCTATGGCAACCGCGTCGTTTTGGTTGAGCGTCACTGATTTGATCTCAAGCGCATCGATTCGTGCGGAAAGAGATCCCACATCGGTCGGCTGCCAGGTCTTGCCGCCCGGGTTAACCAGCCTATAAAGGAGCACTGCTCCCGCGACGATTAGTAACCAAAAAATTATTTGCCGTGCTGTAGAACTCAAAGTCATTAAACCCCTCCGACCTCGATCATAACCTATCGGGACTTCCTTTGTCGCTTCGCGCCTTGCCTTCGAGCGGACTTCGGAAGTGGAAGTCATTTGATGCCGTCCAGCGGAAAGCGGGTTGCGGCTGAAACCACTTATTAGAAACGTCTCAGGGCTTTCAAGTTCCCTGAAGCCGCGGGATAAAACGCGAAAACCGCCGGCTACTGCATGGCGGTGTCAACCGCGTCGAATTTTAGAGGGCGCCGCAGGCATTTTCAACCTCTTTTTAGTTGATAACTGCAGCATTCCCTGTTTTCGGGTCACCTTCATGCCGTCAGGTAATTCTGCGATCCTGCCGCCGCGCTCTCCGGTTAGCAGTTTCTCCACGGCAACGAGGTGCACCATTTCAAGGCGTTTCAGATTCCCACGCGAGCGCAAAATCCATTCTCGTAGCGCACGGCGTCGCACCGCCGGCGGTTTTTGCAAAAGAACACTTACGCTCAAAGACGGCGACCTGGTTTCACTATTCTTTTGCGGCACCTGCGCCAACTCCAGAAGTCGGTCGGCTTCCTCGGCAAGAGCCGCCGCATCTTCATTGAGGAGACTAGCTGTTCGGCTCAGGGCTTCAACTACGCGATTATTGAACGACTTCATCAGCGGCAGGAGTTGCTTTCGAACCCTAACTCGCGAGAACGCCTCATCTTCGTTCATTTCGTCAACGCGGAATTCGATCTGCCGCTGGCGGCAATAGTCTTCAGTGTCGCTTCGGTGTGCCCAGGCCAACAGCGGGCGCACGAGCAAAACCTCCGAGCCTCGTTTAAGTTCCCTGATGGCCGGCGTGCCACTCAATCCTTCTGCAGCACTACCGCGGAGAAGTCTCAACAAGACTGTTTCCGCTTGATCGTCGAGAGTGTGGGCAGTCAATACATGAACGGCGCGCGTTCCGGCGGTCTTTAGCAAGAATTTATAGCGTGCATCGCGTGCCGCCTGTTCAAGATTTTCGGATTTCCGGCTTTCTGATTTCAGATTGGCGCGACCTGAGACAACCTCGTAGCCCAGTTCACTCGCTAACTGCTTGACCCAAAGCGCGTCCTTCCGACTAGCGGGCCGCAAGCCGTGGTCGAGATGTGCAACGATCAAATTCACGGCCAGCTTCTCTTTTTTGACTAACTCGTCCAGGCCAAGCAGAAGAGCGGTTGAATCGGCGCCGCCGGAAACGGCGACAACGATGTTCGCTTCTGAAGTTGGCAGCGCCAGTCGTCGCCACTGCTCGAGCAAGTTGGCGGCGAAGGCGGAGAGCTTGGGTTTGCGCGCTTTGTGGTGGTTCATACTTAGGCTAGCTGCTGTCGTTAGACTCAAGCTCTTCACTGGGACCCCGCCCGCCCGCGGTCCCCGGGGAAGAGCTTGACAAGCGCTGGTCCCAAACGCTACTAATTCACGCATCCCATGCGGCGTTCTAACAGTTCTCCCGTAAAAATCTTCGCGAGGTTAATAATGAAACCGAGTACATCTCTGAATCGCAGCCTGCTGCTGTGCGCGCTAATCGTGGCGCTCCTGAGCTTCCAAACAATTCCTGTCTCCGCGTTCGACGAAGGCATGTGGACGTTTAATAACGTTCCCAAGGAAGACATCAAACAAAAATACGGGTTCGACGTTACTGACGACTGGCTTCATAAACTTCAGCTGGCCTCAGTGCGCTTCCCCGGCGGCTCGGGTTCATTTGTCTCGCCAAACGGTCTGGTGCTCACAAATTATCACATCGTCGAAGAGGTTGTCGGCGAACTGAGCACCGCGACGAAAGATTATGCCAAAGAAGGCTTTGTCGCGCGCAAACAGTCGGAGGAGATGAAAGCTGAGGGGTTGTCGCTTGATCAACTCGTCAGCATTGAAGACGTTACCGCGATTGTTAACAGCACGGTGAAAAGCGACATGTCTGCGGCGGAAGCAAATGCCGCGCGACGTGCGCAGATTACCACCATTGAAACGCAATCAATGCAGCAGACGGGATTGAAGAGCGATGTGGTCGCGCTCTACCAGGGCGGTCAATACAATCTCTATCGTTACAAACGCTACAACGATGTGCGCCTCGTTTTTGCCCCGGAGTTTCAAGCGGCGTTTTTTGGCGGCGACCCCGATAACTTCAACTTTCCCCGTTTCAATATTGATATGGCGCTGGTCAGAGTTTATGAAAATGACCAGCCGCTAAAAGTTGAAAACTATCTGAAGTGGTCGAAGACGGGTACGAAAGACGGCGAGCTGGTTTTTGTTACCGGGCATCCCGGTTCTACGCAGCGACTAAATACCGTGGCCCATCTCGAAGCGTTGCGCGATGTTAGCATTCCACTTTTGATCCGGCTTTTGGAATCGCGACAACGAACGCTGAAGGCTTACATGGCGCAGGGTGAAGAGCAGACGCGCCGCGGCCAAAACGAGTTGAACTCAGCCGAGAATTCTCTCAAGGTTTATAGAGGACAGATTGCCGGCCTCAGAGATCCGAAGTTAATGACGAAGAAACGTCTCGCGGAGCAGTCACTGAGAAATTCGATCAACGCCGACGCGCGAAAGAAGAAAGAATACGGCGATGCCTGGGACGCGATTGCTAAGGGACGAAGGGACCTCGCGCAGTATGAACGCGAACGACGCTTCCTTGATCTCGCCGCGGGCTTTAACACTTCGTTATTCACCTTTGCACGCATACTCGTTCGTCTGGCGGATGAAAATGAGAAGCCGGACGCGAAACGCCTGCCGGAATTTGTTAATGCTCGACGGAATGCCATCGAAGGCGCCCTCTATTCAACCGCGCCTATCTATGACGATCTCGAAAAGGCAAACCTCGCGGGTTCACTGGCGTTCTTGCAGAGTGAGTACGGCGCAAACAGTCCGATGGCGAAGAGGATACTGAAGAGCAAAACGCCCGAGGCTCGTGCGGCCGAGTTGATCGACGGCACAAAACTTAAGGACGTCGACTATCGCAAACAGCTTGCCGCTGCTGGTCGAAAGGGAATCGAAAACTCTAACGATCCGATGATCGACCTGGCGAAGGATATCGACAAGGAAGCACGTGCGGTGCACAAGCGTTACGA
>DASYLB010000053.1:0-343641 GCA_036009765.1 Pyrinomonadaceae bacterium
GGAGCAAGGATCTTGAAGCAAAAGGTAACTGAAACAATCGTGAAGACTGCCAACAGGAGTAGCACCTTGAGTGAATTGAATCTTCTATCTTCGATGTTCATGAGGTTTCTCCTTTCTCGAGGAAGCGGGGGAAGCCGGGGAGGCGGGGGAAGGCCAAGCGATTTATATTCCTAAGCTGGGCGCTAGTCAAGACTTCTGTTCCGCTCACGCCCATCAAAGTAGTTGACATTCAAATCCGCGTCACTATAATGCATTCTTTTTTACGCGCCAGGGCGCTATGACGTTCGGCCCCTTCCTTAGCAACTTCGGGCTTCAGCAACACTTCGCACCAACGATTACATCGGGGCGAAGAGCACCCCTAACACTCCCTTTTTCTTGGCTCGTTTCGGTTTGTGCTCTGGGCAACCTTAGTATCCTCTGTGCTTCTGTGGTGGAAAGACTGCGCGAGATTTTCACCACTGAGACACAGAGAGCAAATAGGTTGCACAAAGAACAACTAATCACGCTACTCCCTTTTTCAACCAGGAGAACTCATGAATGCAAAGACTGTCTTGAAGTATGCCTCTGACCAGGGGGCGAAATTTGTGTCCGTTCGTTTCACCGATCTGCCGGGTTCGTGGCAGCACTTAACCTTTCCCATCGGCGAACTGGACGAGTCCAAGTTTGAAGATGGCTTCGGGTTTGACGCCTCCTCAATTCGCGGCTGGGCCGCAATCCATGAGTCAGACATGCTGCTGGTTCCCGATGCCACGCGCATGTGGATGGATCCGTTCGCCGACCATCCAACCCTCTGCCTGATAGGCAACGCCGTCGATCCAATCACCAAAGAAGGCTATCCCTTCGACCCGCGCTCAGTAGCCGTTCGGGCGGAAAACTATCTGAAGTTCTCAGGACTTGCCGACGTCGCTAACTTTGGCCCAGAAGCTGAATTTTTTGTCTTCGACTCGGTGAAGTTTCACAACGAACAACAGTCGGCAGGCTACTCGTTGGATTCGGATGAGGGCCACTGGAATACCGGGCGCGACGCGAACGAGTTTCAGGGATCAAACCTTGGTTACCGCATTCGACCAAAAGAAGGGTACGTCCCGGTTCCGCCGACCGACACGCTTAGCGATTTGCGCTCAGAGATTTCACTGACGCTGGGGAAGTGTGGTATCACGGTTGAATGTCATCATCACGAAGTCGCGACTGCCGGCCAGTGTGAAATTGACTTCCGGTTTTCAACGCTGCTGGGCACCGCTGACAACCTGCAAATCTTCAAATACATTGTCCGCAATACTGCGTTCCAATATGGTAAAGCGGCGACGTTTATGCCGAAGCCACTTTTTGGCGATAACGGATCGGGCATGCACTGTCACCAATCATTGTGGAAAGGCGACAAGCCGCTATTCGCAGGTGATGGCTATGCCGGACTTTCAGAGATGGCACGCTTTTATATTGGCGGCCTCCTGAAACACGCTGCGGCGGTCGTTGCTTTTGCAGCTCCGACAACAAATAGCTACAAGCGTTTGGTGCCCGGCTTTGAAGCTCCAGTCAATCTTGCCTACTCGGCGAGAAACCGTTCCGCTGCCATTCGTATTCCGATGTTTTCAACCAATCCGAAGCTAAAGCGTTTGGAATTTCGTCCGCCCGATCCTTCGTGCAATGCGTATCTGGCTTTCTCGGCGATGTTGCTGGCGGGCATTGACGGAATACAAAATCGGATTGATCCGGGTGATCCGCTGGAAAAAGACATCTATGATCTCTCGCCGGAAGAACTCAAGGACGTTCCAACTTTACCCGGTTCGCTTGACGAGTCGTTGAAAGCGCTGGAGAACGACCACGAGTTTCTTCTCAAAGGCGACGTCTTCAGTCAGCAACTGATTGAACGCTGGATTAGCTACAAGCGTGATAAGGAAATCACTCCGCTGCGCATGCGTCCGCATCCGCTGGAGTTTTCACTTTATTTCGACATCTAAACTCCCGATTAAGAGTCGGCCTTCGCCCCTCTCCGCGAGCAGAGAGGGGTGCGGGAGGAAGTAACCAAAGGACTGAGCAATGAACAAGATCAATTGGCCGCGACTCATCATTGGTGGCTTGATCGCCGCCGTCATTCTTTTTGTCACTGACGGATTTTTTCACGAGCGTGTGGTTGCTGCAGACTGGAAGGCGGTTTACGACGGCTTAGGAAGCATGCCGCCGCCACAACACAGTGCCTTCGGCCTTGTTTACTTTGCGATCTTTGAACTTGGTCGCGGGCTGATCTCAATTTATCTCTACTCGTTGATGCGATCGTGTTGCGGACCCGGACCAAAGACCGCGGCACTAGCGGGACTAGTAGCCTGGATTGCTTTTTCGCTCACCGGCCCGGCTCAATTCATTCCGCTGGGATTTTTTTCACATGCATTGTGGATCAAGGTTGGCGCGTTTCAATTGATCACGTCGATTGTCGCCGCTATCGCGGGTGCGTTTCTTTACCGCGACGTTGCCAACTCTTAGATTCGTAACAGTCTAGTCCGCGATCCCGTAGTTTCTTCTTTTCATTTTCTCTGTGAAACCTTCGTGTGCTCTGTGTCTCGGTGGTGGATAGACGTCAAGCAAAAACTCACCACCGAGACATAGAGGACGCGGAGGACGCACAGAGTTTCAAAATTAGGACATTAGTCTGCGACCTGAGACACTCATGACTCCGGACTTTCTGGCGTAAGATGTCCGCGTGCAAAATCTCGACGCGAAAGTTGAATCGCTGATTCGTGATCTACCCGACGAAACGGCCGCCCGGCTCTTTCTCGAACGCGTCGCCAGCGAGCAACCCCGCACATTTCAGAAACTCCTCCACGATCCCGCGTTGCTGTCCGACACTATGGCCCTTGCGGCCTGGAGTCCTTTGCTTGCTACCACGCTGGAACAAAACCCGGACTATGTTTCCTGGCTCAAGCGCGAACGCGCGGATGTTCGAGTCAGAACTCGCGATCAGTTAAAAGAATCTCTGGCGCGTTTCGCGCTTACTCATTCAATCTTGAATCCGCAAATTCTGTTTGCGCGCTTTCGTCGTCGCGAACTGCTGCGCATTTATCTGCACGACGTCCGCCGCGCGCACACGTTGGTTGAGACGACGGAAGAGTTGTCAAACCTCGCCGATGCCATTCTCGACTACGCGCTGAGTCTGGCGCGACAGGATCTCGACAACCGATACGGAGCGCCGCAGCACGAGGAAGGCGGGCGCACGGCGACCGCTGAGTTTTGCGTCGTTGCCTTAGGCAAGCTCGGCTCATGGGAACTTAACTACGCTTCCGATATCGATCTGCTTTTCATTTACTCTGACGACGGAACCACTGCCGGTGCTGGTGAACAAGAAAAGCGAGATAGATTGGGCAACCGCGAATATTTCATCAAATTGTCCGAGACGATCAGCAAGCTGGTGGGCCATCCTGCCGGTGAGGGCGCTGCTTATCGCGTCGATTTGCGCCTGCGTCCCTACGGACGCGACGGCGCCCTCGCCTGTTCGCTGGCCGAAGCGCTGAAGTACTACGGCAAGTCGGCCCAGGCCTGGGAGCGACAGGCGTTGATTCGTAGCCGCGCCGCCGCAGGTTCTGCGGCACTCTTTTCCAGTTTTGCACTTGCCGTCCAACCCTACATTTATCGTTCTGATATTTCAGTCCACGACGCACTCGCAAGTGTTCGTTTGGCGAAGCAGAAGATTGATACGAAAGTCGCGAGTAAGAATGCGGGCTTCAATGTGAAACTCCAACGTGGCGGAATCAGGGAAATTGAGTTCATCGCGCAGGCGCTGCAGTTGGCGCACGGCGCTCAAGACGAATGGTTGCGCGTTGCCCACACAGTGATCAGTCTCGGCAGGCTTGCAGATCGCGATCTCATTTCGGAACAGGAGCGATCGGATTTGTCCGAGGCCTACAAGTTTCTGCGCATGCTCGAGCATCGACTACAGATGGAGCACGGACTGCAGACGCACACAGTGCCGCATGGTGAACCGCAACGATTGTTGATTGCCAGGCGCATGGGTTTTCCCTTTGCGAAGGCGCTTGGGGATTTCGAAGACGCCCTCAAGCTGCACACTGCAAACGTGCGCAAAGCCTACGATCGCGTTTTCGCCGATCATGATAGCGAGCTGCTGCAGCCGCGCGAATTGTCAACGGGCGATGTGGCTGCAGACGTATCGTCCGGCGCAGCATGTCGTGATGCATTCCTTGACGACACCCGAATCGCAAACGCAGCGAAGGTCTTCAGTTCTCATCTGACTACCGCACCGGGGACGCAGCCGGCGACCGTTGAATCAACCTCGCAACGCTTGCGAGAAGCGGCGGCCCAGGCAACGCATCCGCAAAGGGCGATGATCTTCACCTCGCGGGTGGCGGCATCGTTAGAGAAATTCGAGGGCCAGCTGGATCTGTCAGACGACAACCTGATTGGCTTGGTGCGTTTGTGCGGCGCCTCGGAGTTTTTTGGTGAAATGATTGCGAGCAATCCTGCGTTGATTAGTTCCCTGGGTGCGGAAAAATCTCGTTTGCGTCGTCGTGATTACCGCGCGCAGTTGCGAGCAGTTATTGACCCGGAGACAAGCTTTTCAGCGGAACTTTCTGCGGTGCGTCGAGAATGGTCGAGGCTGCTCATTGAAATCGGCGCTGAAGACGCGAGTGGCGAGCCGCACCTGCTTCATTCAAATGAACTTCAGACTGAGCTGGCGGTGGCAAGTATCAATGTTGCCTATCTGATTGCCCGGCGCGAAATGGCGCGCCGTTATGGCCGCCTGGCTGGCGCCCCGCGTTTGAGTGTGCTGGCGTTGGGCCGGCTGGCGAGCGGTGGTGTGGACTATGGATCGGATCTCGACATTGCCATTGTTTACGATTCGCTGGTTTCGTCGCCAGTCGCTTCACTGACACCGGATGAAGCGTATGCCCGCCTGGTTGAACTGATGATTGCCGCACTCTCGAGCGTTACGCGTGAGGGTTACCTTTACCGGGTGGATTTACGACTGCGACCGAACGGGAAAAATGGACCACTGGTCACCAGCTCGGAAGGCTTTCTTGAATACATAAAACAGCACAGCGCGATTTGGGAGTGGCTCGCCTACGTTAAACTCCGCGCCGTCGCCGGCGATTTGGAACTTGGCAGAATGATCGAAACTCATGCTCGACATGCAATTCACGAAAAGGCCCGCGCGCACAATCCGGATGAGTTGAAGGAGGAGACACGCCGGGTGCGCGAGCGTCTCGAGCAAGAGAAGGGAATGGGCATGGCCCGTAATGGGCGTCATGGTGGACGCAGCAAACGCCATGGCATCGATATCAAATACTCAGCGGGTGGCATGCTTGATGTTTATTTTGCCGCGCGCTATCTGCAGCTTCGAGATGATGTCGCTGACGAAGGCGAAGATCGTTCGACGCTGGCGACATTGGCGCGGCTCGAAGCCAACGGTTCGCTGGAAACTCGCGACTACGAAGCGCTGAGCCAGGGGTATGAGCTACTCCGGTCCGTCGATCATCACCTTCGTTTGATCGTCGGCAAAGTCGCGGCCCTGCCGGCAATCGATTACCCTGCGTTTAAGGAAATTGCGCGGAAGTTGGACTTCGCAACACCTGAAGAGCTTGGTGACAAGTTGCGTGAACGGATGCATGGGATACGCGCGGCGTACGATCGAATAACACTGGCCTAGTCGGCAGGTTCGCACGAGAGAAGGGGAGATTACGCCGAAGAGTTGACGGGATTTCTCAATTCTCATTTTTCAATTATCATTTGGCATTCACGATTTCCGCTTAAAACCACTGGCCGCTGAGCGTCATTAAAAACTGCGCGGTCAGCACTCAAAAGCTAAGCTAATCGTTGATGACAATTGATCATTTTGAAATCATATATGGAACATCCGTCTTCGAAGTGAATGAGTTTGCCGGTCCCTCGGAACCCTGGACGATGCGTAGAATTACATTTCTTTTGAGCTTGACCCTATTACTCCTGGCGCAGACCAGTGTCGCGTCTGCTCAAATTCAAATCGGCACAGTGAAGGGCGCCGTATCGGATCCGGCTAATGCACTTCTCGCGGGGGCCGAAGTCACGCTTGATAATTCGATCACCGGTTTTCATGCCACTACGGTTACCGCTCAACAGGGTGAGTACCTCTTCGACAACGTTCCCTTCGGCAATTACTTGTTGCGCGCAACTGACGCCGGCTTTGCCAACGCAACCTGGAATTTGAGTGTCCGTTCGAACATTCCGATCATCATTAACCTCAAGCTCAGCGTAGCCAATATCAGTGAATCGATAAGTATTGTGGCTGATGAACCACTCGTGCAACCCGATACCGCGAGCACTGAAACCACCCTCGATGAAAGCTTCATCCGAATTCAGCCGGGCAGCGCCGGCGGGCGGCAACTGCAAAACGTAATCGCCACCACACCCGGCTGGAGAACCGAGAATGACGGACTGCTTCATGTTCGTGGAGTAGACGATGGTGTGCTCTACGTTGTTGACGGCGTTCCGGTAACTGATCGGCAGGATGTGACTTCCGGCAACTCCTACGACACCGACATGATTCGCTCGCTCGATGTCATTACCGGAAGCATTCCGGCTGAGTTTGGGGGTCGTTCCGGCGCGATTGTGACGGTGCAATCGAAAGCGACGATCGGCACGCCGCTAACCGGAACTGTCGCTCTGGGCACGGGAAGCTTTCACGCTAACGAGTTCAGCGGGAAACTCGGCGGCGGCCGCAAAAACTTTGGCCTCCTGGCGAGCATAGCGGGCAATCGTTCTGATCGTTTTCTTGATCCCGTTGAGCCCGGAAATTTCAACAATCGCGGTGGCGCCCTCAGGCTAAATCTCAGATCAGACTGGCGCCCGAGCGCAAATGATCTGCTGTTGTTTGCCTTCACGACTAACGGCACAGACTTTCACGTCACCAACGATTCGGAACAAGAACTAGCGGGGCAGCGCCAGCGGCAGGAGTTAAGAGACAACAGCCAGTCGGTCCGCTGGCAACGCGTTTGGTCCCCGACAACCGTTAGCGACTTCGCGTTCTATCGTCAGTCTTACGTGGCGCGATTGATTGGCAGCGAGTTTGATACGCCTCTTTCCGCAGCCCAGGATCGCGGAAACACGCGGCTGGGAATGGGTGCCGGTCTCACGCATGCGCTCGGGCGACACACGATCAAAGTCGGAATGGAAGCATCACGAGTTTCGCTGCGCGAGCTCTTTACATTTGCCGTGACGGATGAAGACGAAGCTGAGGAGCATCAAATCAGCGATGCTGCATTGGAGTTTGACCGAGATAATCCGTTTGTGTTCAACGGGCGGATCAGGCGATCTAACTTCGCCGCCTACCTTCAAGATGCATTTATGCCGTTCAAGAATTTTAGCCTCAGCGCCGGCCTGCGCTACGATCATTCCAATCTTCTGGTTTCCGATCAGCAGTTTAGTCCGCGGATCGGGGCCGTCTACTTTATCGAAAAGACGAAGACCGCGATCCGCGGTTCATTCAACCGGCTCTACATGCCACCACAAGTCGAGAACCTGTTACTGGCTTCGTCAGAGGAAGCGCGCCAGCTTTCGCCATTTGCCACGCCATCAGGCGGCGGCGGCGCGGTGGCGCATCCGGAAAAAGTTTCGGCTTATGAGGTCGGCTTCGCACAGGACGTCTTTGGTTTCTTCAAGCTCGACGCCGCTTACTGGCATCGTTCGTTTCGCAACTACGACGACCCCAATGTCTTCTTCAACACCACCATCGTCTTTCCCAACAGCGTAGCTGGAGGTTTTGCGCGCGGCGTGGACGCGCGAATCGATGTGCCTGAGTTTCGAGGTTGGTCTGGCTATGTCAGTTATGGGAATGCGCGCATTCTGCAGACCGGGCCGATCAACGGCGGACTGTTCTTAACGGACGACTTTATCGATATCACTCCGGGCACACGTTTCGTTCCCGATCACGATGAGCGAAACACAGTCTCGTTTGCGGCAACTTACAATCTGCGGAGCAAAGGGCTTTGGGCGTCGTTTCTGGGAAGGCATGAGAGCGGCATGCCGCTGGAGGTTGACGAGGACAGCATTGATGAACTGCGTGGCCGACCCGGCGCTGATTTAGTTAACTTTGATCGCGGTCGCGTGAAGCCCTGGAGCTTGTTTGACGTGTCGACGGGTTTTGATCTTTTTCGCAAAGAGAGGGTAACTGTCCAAACACAATTCAGTGTGGAGAACCTTGCCAACCGAAGATTTGTTTACAACTTCGGCAACCCGTTTTCCGGGACGCACTTTGGCTACCCGCGACGGTGGAGCGGCCGGATCAAATTAGTGTTTCGCTAACTTTTAGAGTGCGGCGACTTGTCGCCGCTTTCGTTCTGTTGAACCTCCAAGCTGGCTGGACCAAAGCGGCGACAGGTCGCCGCACTCCAAAGAGTTGACGCACTAAGCGCTCTGTTCATTGCTGCCGGTTGCTTCATACCAACAGCGCGTACACCATTGATGCGATCCTTGCCGCTCCGCCGCAGTGTAGTCTGCTGAACCCGGCAAGCGCTTGACTACTTCGCACTCCTCGTCGTTCAGTTCATCCCAGGTCTGCATATCCCCTTCATGACAACGAGGACAACTTCTTTCGGTCTTCACTTCGACACTTCCTTCCCTAAACACAAGCTAACTGCGTGATTACAACTATAGAGCCAGGCTACAACAAATTGACTGTTTACGTAGAATTCTTAATCGTGTAACTTAGCTTTAGGTTCTGGTGTTTACAACGGAATGTCAACCTGGAGCATCAACAAAATCAGGCCCACTATTCGGCGGCCAGAGAAACGGGATTAAGGACAGAGAATGTTTCGCATCAAAGCTTCATACACCGGTCAACTGGAATTGAAAACTACTCTGGAACGCGCGCGCGAGTTCTTCGGCGAGTTGCGAAACTTTGCCGATTTGATGCCGGGCATCGAAGGTATCCGCAGTGAATCCGGCGGCATCATGCGCTGGAAAGTGCGCGCCGAAGTGCCGGTGATTGGTTCGGTGCAGGCGAGCTTCGCGGTCCGCAAGACAGAAGACGGCCCGGAGCGACTCGAGTGGTCCCCCGCCGGTTCAGAGATGAAAAACTACCTGCGCTATGCAGCAGCTTTTGAAGTGCGCGGCCACAACGTCTTGATCAAGATCTCACAGCATGTGGAACTCCGCCGCGCTCACGCCAGGGAGTTGCATCGGCTGGCGGCTTTGGTTGGCGAGGGCGCGATCAGCTCAGAAATGCAGAAGCGCGTTGGCGAGATGATTAGGACTTTCCTCGAGCGCGCTCAGGCGAAGCTCGAAGGCGAGACAGCGCTGGAACAAGAAGCAACTTCGTAGGACAGTCATTCCTGCCTGTCCAGGTTCAGATGCCCTCACGATCAACTGATCAAGAAAATGAAAAATCTGCGGTTGGTGTGCGACCAAGTGCATGGACAGGCAGGAATGCCTAACCAAATGCATGGACAGGCAGGAATGCCTGTCCTACTTGTGACCGTAAGAAATCATATTCGCGAACATGCGATAAGCCCCCGGCACGCCCGCCCGCAATTCTCGATACCAAACCATGCTCGTATAGATGTAGTTTCCCTTGCCGTAATCCGCCACCAGCAGGCCACTGGTCAAGGGCGCCTCGCCTGGATCGTGCGTTGAGAAGAGGGCGGTGTAGTGATCGTCCCATTGTTTGGGATAGTAGAGTCCGCGCTCCTGAATCCAGTTTCCAAAGTCGGCTTGAGTAATCCGATTGGGGAAATTCAACAGGCGATGGCGCGGTTGGAGCAACGTAATGGGCGCGGTTTCGTCGGTTACGCGTTTGTCATCAAGGATGATTGGGTAAGGCGCGAGCTGCGGACGATTCTTCTTCTCGTCAGGGTTCCATTCGTTGTCTTTGTGGTAGAAGACTATCAGCGTCCCGCCTGCCTGAGCGAACTCGAGTAAACGGGAATTCGCCGCGATCAATTCCGGATGTGCTTCATAGCCGCGATTGTCAATGATGATCGTGTTGTAGCTTGAGAGATCGGCGCTTTTGATTTCGTCGATCGTCAACGCTTTGGATTTGACGCCGAGCGCGGCGAGTGAATGCTCCAATGTTTGGTCGAAGCTCGGAACGTAACCTACGTTTAAGCGGGGAGCGACCCGCGCATCGCTGAAAATTACCGGCACCACGCTGTTGCTAATAATCGCGGCGCCTGAATCTTCAACCATCAGGGTAGCGTAATTCGAATTCTCTCGATGCCCCTTTAGCGTGCGTGCTCTCGCAGAGCCGCCTGCATTCGATCGCAGGTCGACTGAGCGCGTTTCATTTCCCTGCAAAGCGAGATTCGATCCCACCGCCGAAATACCGAGTACGCCGCTACTGAGTTCCAGCGCGCCGCGAAACGGCGTGGCCAGATTGTTTCTAATCACGGTAGTGAAGTTCACGGGCTGATCGCTGCGACCGGGCGTCCACACTAGTGGCGCCGGCGATGCTTTTCTTATTTCAACTGCCGGAGCAACGGCGAGCGATAATTCCGTGTAGACCGAAAACCTGGCGCCGTCGATTTCCAGATTGGCGCTGGCCACGAAAGGCTTTCCCAGGAAAAGTCCATCATAGAGATGTGTCTCCTCTGGTACGGTTAGCTTTGCGTCCTTCGGCGCGGTGCTATCGCTGGTCACAATAGTTTCCGTGTCTGACAGCAGGATGTCCGCAGTTTGCAAATGGGTTTCGCTGTCCCAGGCTTTGAATTTGAGATCGTCGACGTGAACGCCATCAGTCCCTTTGTTAGCGATGTTGATAGAAAAAGTAGCTGGAGCACTCGGCACCAGCACAGCGGCATTCGAACTGAGCGTCAGAGAAACGCCGGTAGCGACTGCCAGCGCCTGGTTAGCGCGTGCCTCAAACAATTGCGCCCGGTGCCGCTCCAGCGGTGGCTGGTCAGATGGGGTTTGGCTTGCGCGCCAATCTACTAAGGCCGCGCGAATACGATCTGGTTGATCGAGAAAGTCAGTCAACGGACGCCCGTCGATCTTTGGCAGGGCGAGGTCCATCGACTCCATTCCGGCGAGGGGCGTAGTAGCGTTCTCTGGAAACGCCGGCGCGCCTGCCGCTTCGCGAATGAGACGATAACGAATCAAAGGCAGCTTGCCGCCTTCGAGTCGTCGCGTGCGCATCATTTCTGTAATCGATTTTGGCCAGGGTCCCTGAGTAGCGTGTTGTTGCAACGCCGCCAGCGCTTGTTCAGCGAAAGAAGTTCCACGCACGGGATCAATCTGATTAGGATCTGTCGCAAAAATCTTGTCGCTTGCGCCTGCGGGCTTCTGCGCGTTTGCGCCGCCGAAGCCGCGCACAAACAATCTTTGTATCTGCCAGGGTTTGACTTGAGTGAGTTGCTCAGGAAAGCGTTTGGGATCCGCGGCCGCATCGAAGGCTTCTATTATTAGACGGCCAGTCGCCTGGTGATGTCCGTGGCCGCTGCTGGTGTCGTGATTGGTGATGACAACGTCCGGGTGCAGCTCGCGAATCTTCAACACCATTCGTCGCAGCGCTTCATCATGGCCCCAAACCTTAAAGGCTTCGTCAGCGGATTTGGAAAACCCAAAATCCTGCAGACCCAGAAAGTAAGGTTGCGAGCCCTGGATTTTGGCAGCGTTCATGGTCTCATGCGCCCTGATTACGCCCAGTTCTTCGTAGAGTTCTGGCCCAACCGCGTTCTGTCCGCCCTCGCCATAGGTTGAAAACAAACTGACGGTGTGCACGCCATCCCGGCGTCTCAGCGTCGTCAACGTGGTGCCGTCTTCGTCGTCAGGGTGTGCCGCAACGCACATGACTGTCCAGGTGTTGGCAAGATCAACGAGCGCCTGATGCAGGTCGGCTTTGTTGATTGACTGTGCTGCCGTTGCCGGTGGAGCGGTGGCCTCTTGCGCCAGCGCGGGCGGCGCAATCCAGGAACAGAGGATCGCGCAGGCACAGAGAATCGAGATCAGAGTTTGATAAGTAGTGCGAAGTTTCATGATGGCTTTCTGGATAACGCAAACTGTTAGTTTGCGAACCGATTTATGAGTATCAACCAGCAGCGCAAACTAACAGTTTGCGTTACGAAGAACTCTGTCAGCCGCGTAACCGCTCCAAGCGCGTAGCTATGGTCATTAGTATCCCGATCATTAGCATCAGCACTACGCCATAGGCCGCCGCGCTGCCTAAATTGAAATCGCGCAACTCGGAAGCGATGGCGATCGAGATTGGGCGATTCCTCGGCACAAACACCAACACCGAAGCCACATATTCTCCCAGCGCAATAACAAAAGCCAGCAGGGTACCGGCAATCGCGCCAGGCCAGACAAGTGGCAGCGTAACGCGTGTGAACCTTTGCCACCAACCTGCGCCTAAACTTGCAGCTGCTTCATGAAGACTCTGATCTAGTTGTTCCATGCTTGCCTGCAGAGCACGCACCACAAGCGGCATGAAGCGAAGAAAGTAAACTACCGGCAGAATCCAAAACGTTCCTACGAGTATGAAGGAACCCAGCAACAACGAAGGCTGCCCATACGACTCCGCCATTGAAACGGCCACGACCGTGCCCGGGAGCGCCCAGGGCACGAGTATTAGCCAGGACAGCAGTCGCTTCCATTTACTGCTTCCTTTTCGCGCCAACAATGCCGCCACACAGAAACTCCAAACCAGCGCCGCGGCTGCAGCAATCGCCGACATCGATAGACTGTTTAGGAAAACTTCGCTGGCGCGCGAGTCGGAAAATATTTTCACGTAGTTGGCAAACGTGTATGCAGTTGGGAAGGTTTGCGTCGTCCAGTTTCCCTCGAGTGCAAAGCTGACCAAAACCAGCGTGGCTACCGGCAGGACAAGTATTAGCGAAAACAAGATCCCGCAAGCCATGGCGATTGCTCGCGCGCGGCCAGTGGCGATTGCCAGTCGCTTGCGGGCTGAACCTTTCATTGCGGCGGCAGCGAATTTTCGCGTTCCTTCGTAGCGCTGAAAAAAGAAGAGCGCGCTTAGCGAGATCGCCGCGAGAATGACTGTCTCGGTTATTGCGAGGGCGGTGTCGCCGCGTTGGCGCGCCGTGTAAATCTCGAGCGTGAGCACGCGTACGCCGCCGCCAAAAAGTAGTGGAGCGCTGAATGAAGCCATAGAAGTCATGAACGTCAACAAGCCCGCGGCAATCAAAGATGGTGTCAGCTGCGGCAAAAGGATCCGCGTCACGACGCGCGTGCGGCTGGCCCCCAGGCTGCGGGCCGCCTCGGCAAGTGCCGCATCGATTCTGGTCAAACCCGCACCCGTCAAGACGTAAAAGAACGGGTACATCGTGTAAGTATGAAACAGCAGCAACGCAGGCCAGCCGCGTAGTGACCATGGCGACTGTTCCAGATGAAATGCTGACTGCACCAGGCGCGCAAGAATGCCTGACTCGCCGCAGAGAAAAATAAAAGCGACTGTCCCAACCAGGGGAGGTAGGACCAACGGTAGGGCGGCGAGCATGGCAAACAACCGTCGAGCGGGAAAGGTGTAGCGTTCGAAAAGAAAAGCAAGAGGGACGCCGACAGCGGCGCACAGGAGCACTGTCAAGACCGAGACCCCGACACTCGCTAAGATCGACTCCAGCACAATCGCCTGCGAAAGGGCCTGAACATAGTTAGCGATTGACCAGGTTCCGTTCTGCTGGAGTGAGGCAACGATGACGTGAATGTTTGGATAGATGACGCCGTAGAGGAGAACGAGCGCAACGATGAGGATCAGGATAACGCGAGGCGAGACGAACGCGGCTTTGCCGCCTGATGTGCGGTGGCGGCTATGCCCCACCGGAGCTAATCCATCGTTACTCATAAGGGCTGCGCCCTGACAGGGGCATAGCCCCAAAATCGCCGTGGGCACTCTGACGGTGTTGCGGAGCCACCACCGCACATCTGACGGCAAAGCCGCATGCTCTAGTTGATTGGTTTCTTCGCCCGGTTCATTTCTCTACGAGCAGCGCAATTCGTTCCGGAGGCAAGACCACGGTCCGCGTATCTCCAATGGCCAGTCCGGTAGCATCGAGCGCCAACGCTTCAAGCACCAGACCATTGGCGTCCAGCTTTATGCTGGAAGTCGCGCCGGCAAAGTTGATTTCCCGCACGATCGCCGGCAATGCGTTCTCCAGTTTCTCGCTCCGCTCTGTAAGTACAACGTGCTCCGGCCGGATTGCCAGGATGCAAGGCTGGTTTAGCGGCACAAGGTCCTTGCCGTCAACTGGAATGCGAATTAGGTGACCACCATCTAAAGTTTTGAATTCGCCGACTTCCGACTTGCTGGAACTTAGGCGCATCACTCTTAGCAAATTATTTCTGCCCAAAAACTTTCCTACCGAGAGTAGCGCCGGATGTTCATAGAGATCGCGGGGTCGCCCGGTTTGCAGCAAACGACCGCCGGCCATCACGCTGATGCGATCGCAGAGCGCGAAAGCTTCTTCCTGATCGTGCGTAACGTAAACTGCGGTCAAGCCCAAACGCGTAACCAGTTCGCGCAATTCGCCGCGAGTCTCTTCGCGCAAAGTCACGTCAAGATTCGAAAGCGGTTCATCAAAAAGTAACAGCGCCGGTTCGATTGCGATGGCGCGCGCGATTGCTACGCGCTGTTGCTGGCCGCCGGAGAGTTCGTCCACCCTGCGCTTCTCATAACCGGGTAACTGCACCAGTTCCAGAGCGCCTTTGACACGTTCGGTGATTTCAGCCTTCGTCTTATGACGCGCGCGCAGGCCAAAGGCGACGTTCTCGAGAACGTTAAGATGTGGAAAGAGCGCGTAGTTTTGGAAGACCATGCCGAAGCCGCGACGCTCGGCGGGCAAGTTGGTAATGTCGTTACCGTCAAACTCGATCGCGCCCGAGTCTGGTTGTTCGAGTCCCGCAATCATCCTTAGCGTCGTCGTCTTGCCACAGCCTGAGGGGCCGAGCAAACCAAAGAATTCGCCACGCTCGACGGCAAGCGAGACGTCAGCCACCGCGGTGGTTTTGTCGAACCGCTTGGAAAGAGTTTTAAGAGAAAGCAGTGCCATCTTCGGAATTAATGGTCAACGAGTACGCGTTAGCAGAGGGAAGAAATCAAGAGCGGGGGCAAGCCCCCTTCCCAACCGCGAGCTTCACTCAGTTGAGTGACTAACTCAACTGTGAAAAGCTTTCAGGGAAGCTGATAAGACTATGTGGAAAGTCTCGCAGGTCGGGAGGGGGCTTGCCCCCGCTCTTAATCTGGAAACTACCTTTCATTTCTTGCTGCGGCCGCGAATCTGCGTGTCCCAGTACCGCAACCAGTCGCTGCTTTGTTTCCGGAGTAAATCCCAATCGAGCGGCATCTCATTCACGCGTTCATTCATCCACTGCGGTAGCTGCGCGCGATCGATGTCGGTACGCACCGGAATTCGATAATATTTTTCCGCCGCCAGCACCAAACTCTCTTGCGTGGTCACAAACTCATAAAACGCGCGGGCGTCGGCTTCATTCGGGCCACCGCGAACAATTGCAATGCCGTCTGTTATCACGGGCGTGCCCCCGGCAGGAAACACATAACCGATCGGAAATCCTTTTTGCTCCTTGTAGAGCCAAACGTCGGGGAGGTTCCACAAGGTGATGAGTCCCTCGCGACGCACCAGCTTCTGCATTAACAGCGTGCCGTCAGCGGTGTACTCATGGACATTCGCATCAAGTTTGCGCAGCCAATCATAACCCTGTTCCGGCGAACCCGTGTCCTTATAGAAGCGCCAGATCATGGCGCCAAAGATCGCGCGCATTGAATCTGAGGGGTTGGGATTCCTAATCAGAACTTTATCACGCCACTTCGGATCGAGGACGTCATCCCAATCCCTGGGCGCCTCTTCCGCCTTGATCACCTCGCTGTTGTAAACGATCACTTCCGGAGTCTGGTAGGTGCCGTACCAGCGGTCCTGATTGTCTCGACTCGAAGCCGGGACTTTGTCAGCCCAGGTAGGCTTGTAAGGCGCGAGCAGATTTTCTTCAGCCGCGGTTTGAAAAGTGGTGTGCGCCGCGCCCCACCACAAATCAGCTTGCGGCCGATTGCGTTCCGCGCGCACGCGTTCAAGGACTTCGCGCGAGCCCATGTCGAGAAACTGCACGTCAACTTCCGGATGAATTGCCTTGTATTGCGCGATAAAGTCGCGCAACAAATCCTGACCGTGTGGAGTGTAGATGAGTAGTTTGTGAGACGGAGTTCGGGAACGATTGCACGAGACGACAAGCGCCAGCAAGCAAAAGAAAACTACTGAAAGAAAAAGTTTGTCGCGCATCAACAACGCTTCACGGGATTGGTCTCAGAAAACGCTGCATGCTAGCACATCTTATTACTGCTCGCTCACCGGGTACTGTTATAGCGCGTACCTCCTTGGAGTGCGGCGACCTGTCGCCGCTTTTGCATGCGGCGGATGGAAAAGCCGCTAGTTCATCGCAGACCAAAGCGGCGACAGGTCGCCGCACTCCAAGGAGATGCTTGTTTTTGAAAGTGAACCAGTACCTCATACCGTCAGGGTTGGCAAAGAACTGGGCGATGTGGTTTGATCCTGAGTATGGCGAAGACGGTCAAAGGCCGAGTAGGTTGGGCGGTGATTAAGAAACTGCTCAAAGCAATTCCCGTCGTCGGGACCCTCTTTTCCGTCGGCTTTGCCGGACACGACATCAAGAAAAAAGGACTTGTCCCCGGGGCGGTGCATGTGGGATTGGATGTGATTCCCGTCGTGGGGACGGCCAAGAATGTAGTCGAGATTGTGACCGGCGATTGGATACCGGATAAGCCTCCAAAGGCGCCGGCATCCGGCGGCTCGGCAACTCCAAAACTTAAGAGCGGGGGCAAGCCCACCTTCCCGACCACGAGCTGATCAGAGTCGATTCTGATTCCTCGTCGAATGAGTTTCAAGATAAGATCAATCGAGCGAGTCGGAAGTCTCATCGGTCAGGAAGGCGGGCTTGCCCCCGCTCTTCTCGACCATCTTCTCTAAAGTTCGCTAAGCCAGTTCTCAATTGGCGTAGATCGGCGGGCGCTCGGTGAAGGGTTGTGCCGTCTCGTAAGCATGCGCGAGTTTGAGAAGCGTGGCTTCTGACCAATTTGCGCCGAGAAGTTGGAAACCGATCGGCAGTCGATTTGATGAGAGACCGCAGGGAACACTGATTCCCGGAATCCCGGCCAGGTTTGCAGTTACCGTGTAGATGTCGTTCAGATACATCGCCAGCGGATTATCAACTTTTTCCCCAATGGCAAACGCAGGCGTCGGCGAAGTTGGCGTAATGATCGCGTCGCAACTCTCAAACGCTTTTTGAAAATCTTGTTTGATGAGCGCGCGAACTTGCTGGGCTTTGCCGTAGTAGGCTTCGTAGTAACCGGCGGAGAGCACATAGGTGCCCAACATGATGCGTCGCTTAACCTCTGGCCCAAAACCTTCCTCACGCGTCTTGCGGTACATTTGACGCAATGCCGGCGCATCTTCGGCGCGAAAGCCATAACGGACGCCATCGAAGCGCGCGAGGTTTGAAGAAGCTTCAGCCGTAGCGATGATGTAATAGACGGCGATGCTGTACTGAGCGTTTGGCAGTTCGACATCAACGATTTCCGCACCAAGATCTCGATAAACATCCACCGCTGCTTCAACAGAAGCTCGCACTTCAGGATCGAGTCCTTTGCCAAATAGCGACCGCGGCAAACCGAGGCGCGCGCCTTTAACGTCGTTCGATAACTCCGCTAGGTAGTCGGGCACCGGAACATCTGCGGTAGTAGCGTCATGCGGATCGCGTCCCGCAATCACTCCCAAAACCTGCGCGACGTCGACGGCAGTTCGCGCAAAAATCCCAACTTGATCGAGTGATGATCCAAATGCTACCAGCCCGTAGCGGGAGTTGCGTCCGTAAGTCGGCTTCAAACCAAATACTCCGCAGAGCGATGCGGGCAATCGTACCGAACCGCCGGTATCAGAACCAAGGGCGACCGGGACAATGCCGGCGGCAAGCGCTGCTGCCGAACCTCCAGAAGAACCGCCGGGCACGCGCGTGATGTCCCAGGGATTTGTTACCGGACCAAATGCGGAGTTCTCGTTTGATGAACCCATGGCAAACTCGTCGCAGTTCGTTTTGCCCATCACCACGGCGCCGGCGCTAAGCAGGCGTTCGATCACAGTCGCGTTGTAGGGCGGGTGGTAGTTACCAAGAATGCGAGAACCGCAGGACGTTTGCATTCCCTCCACGCAGATGTTGTCTTTGACGGCGACGGGTATTCCGGTGAGTGCGCCTTGATTGTCGTGAAGTGATTCTGCTCGCTTGAGCGCTCCGGCGCGATCAATTTCCAGGAAGGCGTTTAGCGACTCATTCAACTTCTCAGCCGCATTAACAGCCGACTCCGCGATCGCACGCGCATTCGTCGCGCCGCTCGTGATGTTTTTCCTTAACCCTTCAATGCTGTTGCTTGTCTCAATCATTTGCTTCACACAACTTTGGTCGCGATCTCTCGTAGTTCACTGCTCACAACACCTTCGGTACGCGAAAATGTCCAGCTGCGCCATCAGGTGCTTCCGCGAGTGCGGTCTTCTGGCCGAGCGACGGCATCGTCACGTCATCGCGAGCCGCATCGGTTGCCTCGCCTTCCGGCGTCAACCCACCGAGAGCCGGCTCAACGTTGCTGGTATCGAGCGCCTCCAGTTGCTCGACATAGGCCACGATATCCGACATCTGCGGTGCAAAAATCTTCAGTTCTTCTTTCGTGATTTCCAGGTGCGCTAGTTGCGCGACCTTTTCAACATCGGCTTCAGTTATCGGCATGTTCTTCGATTTCGGACTACAGATTTCGGAATGCGGATTTCAGATCAGATCATGTTTCAGAGTTTTCGAGCCGTCGCACACAACTTGTGGCCGCGCCGAGAAACGCCCGCCGCAAGTCAGCATCTTCAATACCCGCGGCCGCGTTCAATAACTCAGCGGGGATTTTGTAACTCACGTCCAGACCCCTGCTTGTATTTGCATCGGTTGGGCGGCGCATGAGTTCTACCCTTTTAGGATCAACGCGAAACTCAATAGATTTCACCAGCGGCTGACCTAGTACCGAGTTCAAGCGAAACAACAACTGTCCACGCATGTGTTGCAGCTGCTTTTGCCAGACCTTATCAGCGACGGCTACAACGAGCGCCTGTCCTTGCATTTGAACCGGAACGGCGTGACTGCTCAAGCCTTCGCCGACAGCGTGTTTCCACGCGGCAACGCAGGCAGCCTCGGCGACTTCCTCGGAGTCGCCCGACGCTTTGAGTATCGCCGGCAAAGTTTTGATAACTCTGTCCATCGTTGTTCGCGGCAGTTTTCGAAATTTCACCGACTCAATCTAGAATCGTGAGTGTATAAGTTGGATGGTGTAAATTCAAATCATCCGCAGATTAGTAGGTTCTCTAATTTGTAATGCAAACTGTTAGCTCGCGGTGAATGAGTGGCATTCAGCGCGACCGGAAACTGACAGTTTGCATTACGAAAAATAACTCATGATCAAAGAAAAGATTCTATTAGCTTCGCAGAGCCCGCGCCGCGCAGAGATACTGAGCGCCGTCGGCTGGGCGTTTGAAGTGGCGGCCGCAAACATCGACGAGACCCGGCTGGCCCAGGAAGATGCGGTTACCTATGTCGAGCGGCTCGCGCGCACCAAGGCGGAGACCATAGCGAAGAGATTTTCGGACTGTCTGGTGATTGGTGCAGACACTGTGGTTGTCATTGCCGGTGAAATTCTCGGTCAGCCATGCGATGACGAAGAGGCGCAACGAATGTTGCGGCTGTTGAGCGGCAAGTGGCACGACGTAATGACGGGCGTTGCCTTGGTGCGTGAAGGCGCGACGGCCGTTGCGCACGCAACCACGCGAGTGCTTTTTGCTGAGATGTCCTCAGAAGAAATTGACTGGTACGTTTCTACCGGCGAGCCGCGAGGGAAGGCCGGCGCTTACGGCATTCAGGGCAGCGCTGCACTCTTCATCAAAGAGATTCAAGGAGAGTATTTCAATGTGGTGGGACTGCCCGTGCGCCTGGTGTTTGAGTTGTCGCGCCGGATCTGATTTGGAGTGGACCAAAGCGGCGACAGGTCGCCGCACTCCAAGGAGTTGACCGCAGCTAGAACATTACCGTGCCGCCGTCAACGTTTATCGCCTGGCCGTTGATCCCGCGTCCCTCGTCAGATGCCAGCAACACCGCCAACGCTGCAACTTCCTCCGGTTCAACAATCCGATTCTGCGGGCTCATTTTCTTGATTGATTCCATGGCCTCGTCCGCCGACAACCGCGTTTTCTTTGTGATGTTTTCTATTCCACGCGTCGTCATCTCAGTGTCGACGTAACCCGGACAGATTGCATTGACGGTTATGCCTTTCGCGGCAACTTCCAAAGCGGCCGATCGTGTTAATCCAAGCACGCCGTGTTTCGAAGCGGAGTAAGCTGCGATGTAAGGTCCGCCGGTTTTCCCGGCAATGGAAGCGATGTTGATGATGCGTCCCCAGCCGCGCTCAATCATTTCCGGAAGCGCCGCTCGCATGCAGTAGAACGTGCCGCTCAAATTTACCGCGAGGTGCTTCTGCCAGAGGGCATCATCCGTTTTTGTTATGGGCGCGCTCTCGGCGATGCCGGCGTTATTGACCACAATGTCCGGACCACGACCGAAGTATTCAATGACCGCCTTGAAAAGCCACTCAACACTAGCGACTTCGGTGACGTCGGCAACCAACGGCAATATGCGCGTTGAAGCTTTGCCGGCTATGTCGCTCGCGGCCTGTTTCACCTGGTCTACACTGCGTGCTGCAAGGATCACTTGCGCGCCTTCAGTGGCAAACTTCAAGCCGATCGCGCGGCCAATGCCGCGACCGCCACCCGTGATTAGCGCAATCTTGTTTTGAAGGTTCATAACAATTAGTGCTGAGTGCTGAGTTCTGCGCACTCCGTTCCGGGATTAGGACTGATCTCAGCATTCAGAACTCAGAACTCAGCACTCCCCCCTACCTTCCCGTAAATTTCGGCTCGCGCTTCTCGAGAAATGCTCGGCAGCCCTCGGCGCCGTCGTGCGATTCAAAACACCTCATCTGGGCTTCCGTTTCAAAGCGTAACATCTCTTCAAGCTCGGCCGCCTGACTCCGGTAGACCGCTTGCTTTGCCGCCGCGAGTGAAAGCGCGGGCGCGTCGCGTAAACGCTCCGCTAGTTTGCGCGTTTCTGCTTCCAGCTCTTCCGGCGCCACGACTTTGTTCACGACGCCCAAACGCAAAGCCTCGGCAGCATCCATCACTTCGCCCAGAAAGAACATTTCGCAGGCTTTATTTGGCGTCACCAGGCGCGGCAAAAAATAAGTTCCACCCCAGTCAGGATGGAGGCCAACTTTCGCAAACGATTGGCTGAAGCTGGCGGTCGTTGATGCGATGCGCAGGTCGCAAGCCAGCGCGAGGTTGCAACCGGCGCCGAACGCAGGGCCGTTGACGGAAGCGAGCACTGGTTTTGTCATCTGCCGGATGGCTGTAACCACGCGACGCGCAGCACCGAGCAAACGAGCAAACTCTTCGGAGTCCTGTCGCTCGATCAATTCCGACATCGCGGCCACATCACCACCGGCGCAGAATGCTCGTCCCGCACCAGTGATGACGACAACATGCGCACTGCGTTCGGCCCCCGTTGCTTCGAGAGCTTCCGCGAGGTCGCGTCGCATATGCCCCGCGAGCGAGTTCAGTTTCTCCGGCCGGTTCAGCGTGATCGTGGTTATGCCGGAGTCTTCGCTGATGTCGATTTGTTCGTACATAAGTATTCAGCAATCAGCTATCAGTAATCAGTAGGCAGCCATCAAGTAGTTGATTCCAGCTGAACGCTGACTGCTGACCGCTGATTACTTCCCAGTAAAGTTCGGCTTGCGCTTTTCGACGTAAGCGTCCATTCCTTCTTTTGCGTCTGCCGCCTGAAACAATTGCTGCTGCAGTTCACGCTCGAGCGCCAAAGCTGATTCCAAAGGAATCTCAGCGCCGGTTTGTACGCTGCGCTTGATTCTGCCAATAGCTCCAGCCGCTTTGTTTGGCGTCGTAAACTGGCGCGCGTAATCCATGACCTGCTGCATAAACAGTCCACCCGTTTCAGCGTCAAAGATTTGGTTGACGAGCCCCAGTTCGAGTCCGCGTTCAAAAGGAAACAATTCACCCGTCGCCATCAACTCGATTGCCCGGGACTTGCCGACGATACGCGACAGACGCTGTGTGCCGCCGGTACCGGGCAGCACGCCAAGTGAAACTTCCGGTAGTCCCATCTTGCCTGCCTTGCGCCGCGCGATGCGAATGTCTGCAGCCAGCGCCACCTCGAGGCCGCCACCAACACAGTGACCATTGATCGCCGCGATGACGAGCTTCGGCGTCTGCTCCAGGCGCGAGAGGGTCTCATTCGCGTGCAGGCAGAAATAGTATTTGAAAGTGGGTGTGACGTCGGCGAGCATGTTGATGTTAGCTCCGGCACAGAAAAACTTTTCGCCCTGGCCGGTCAATACGATCACCTGGACCGCTTCATCCATGCGCGCCTTGAGGATGGCGCTGTCGAGGGCCAGCATCATCTCGTGCGTGTAGGTATTCGCGGGCGGATCGTTGAGCGTTAATAGAGCGACACCACCGTTGACTTCATATCTAACGAGATCGGACTCCATGTTTGATTCCCTCTGTGCAGCAGTTAAGCCTGTCTTACACCTTGTTTCTGTAGCGTCTTATTCACTCCCTCAATATTACCAACCATGTCGATTATTTTTGCCTTCGTATACTTACGCTGCGTCATCTCGGCAGTCACATAATCAATAGTAAAACACTCGGCGTTATCGATTTCGGACTCATTGTCTTTGTAGAAATTGGCGATGTGCTCTAAGGATGCTTTGCCAAAAGAACGAACTCGAAGTCCTTTACGAAAGAAGTCGTCAAAGGCCGGAACGTTGCCGAACACTCCCAGCATGATCTTGGTAGCCAAGGTGTCTGATGGTTTGTACGCTCTGCCGAGTGCGTCGACAATCTCATCCCGGCAGTGAAGCAACATCTCGATATTTTCGTTGTCGTAGGAATCGGCATCGATAGCCCAAACTCGCTTATCAAACGTGGCTAGGGTGCGGATGAGTGGTTGATAAAATCTGAGACTCTTCTGTAATAAGAATGATGAGCCGCGTAGCATTCCCCAGCTCGCTAAGTAAAAGCCAAGCTGAAGACAGCTCACTTCCATCTGGCTCGGTTCCGCAAGCTCTTCGATCTTGTCCTTTTCACGGAAGGATTGAAAGTAGTTAAAGGAGTAGTCAAACGAAGCGGACCGCTCATCAGCGTGCCTGCCCTTATTCTTACCCAGTCCCTCATCAAAAAGTTTTAGGTTCTGTGCGATGTTCATCAGCTAACCTCGGTACCCGAACCGCGCCAAACGCTCAATTGGCCAACGCCGGCGCCCGGAGCGAAGTCTAGTTCCTCAGTTGGTAATCCAGCAACAAATCCGCGCAGAAACAAGCGCGTCAGATTATCAACCAGTTCCGAGACCTTCAGTTTGCCGCGCGGGTCATACCAGTTGTAGATCCAGTTCATCATCCCGAAGAGAGCATAGGTAGCGACGGTGAGATCTACTCGAGCGTCGGCGCCTGATCGCTGCTGAATCTCTTTGAGAATCTTGCGCGCGAGTTTGGTGTATTTGTCCTTCTTGCTGGAAACGTGTGCGTGCAAATCGCCGGCGAGAGACTCCGCTTCATGTGATAACACTTTCATTTCGGCCATGTTTGCCGCAAAAAACGAAAGATGGTTTTCAATAAAGATGCGCAGCTTGTTTAGCGGGTCGCTGACATTCTGAAGCCGCTCCTCGAGGCGCTCGAGCACGTGGCCAAAGCAATTGTCCTGAATAAGAAAGAGCAATTCCTCTTTGGATTTGCAGTAGTGATAGAGACCGGCAAGACTAACGCCAGTCACCCGCGAGATGTCGCGCATGGTCGTGGAATGGTAATTCTTCTCGGCAAAGATCTGCGCAGCATTGCGCAGGATAAATTCTAACTTTTGATCGTGGCGTGAAAAATGTTGCATGATTCAAAACGGTCTTGGGACTTTGGTCTTAGGCCTTTGAGCTTTGTACTTTGAACTTTGTGCTTGGTTGTGCCTTATCAAGGTTGACCTAAGAGCAAAGCTCAAAGCTCAAAGTTCAAAGCTCGAAGTACAAAGCACAAAATTCAAAGACCCAAGACCAAAGTCCATTCCTAGAGCCGAACATATTCAAACTCAAACGGCTTGCCCTTGATTCCTGTTGCCGGCGGCGCGATCCAGTTCGCAATCTTTCCCGGCTCAACCACCGGGTGCATCAAGCTGCGTACATATTCGCGATCTTCGATCGTTGGTAGCCACTCGGCTTTGCTTCGTTCAAACTCTTCTGCGGTGATGATGTTTCCCTCGATATCGAAATGATGACCGGCATATTCGCCGAGGTGGCGGTGGAAACGCGAACCCGGTAAAAACAATCTCTCGCTCATGCCTTCCTCGGCCAGCGTCTTGTTCCAGCGCGCCAGTCCTTTTTCGCAGTCTTTCACATATTCGGTGCGCAATACTTCATTGAGCGCATTTCGCATCGCGACCTCGCGTTCCTTGAGTTGTCCATCTTCGACAACCTTCATCGTGAAGTTCTGTTCCGCGACAACGTGGTCCTCGTATTGCTCCTGTTCTTTGTAGCGCCCCTTCAAACCTGCGGCGAAAAAGTCCGCGGAGTTTGAACTAATCTCGCCACCAAAGAGATCCAGCGAATAACTGAACCAGAAATTAACGTGCCTTTGAATGATATCGAGCGGAATGCCACCTAACTCGCGCACATCTCCTTGCTTCATCAACTGCGCGGTACGCTTGACCACCCGATTGAGACCAGTGTCGCCGACAAACATGTGGTGCGCCTCTTCCGTCAGCATGAACTGGCAGGTGCGCGCCAGCGGCTCGAAGCCGGATTCGGCGAGCGCCGAAAGCTGATACTTGCCGTCGCGGTCGGTAAACATTGTGAAGCAGAAAAAGTTGAGCCAATCGTCGCAGGGTTGATTGAAGGCCTCGAGAATGCGCGGCTTATCAGGATTGCCGCTGCGGCGTTCGAGCAACGCATCGGCTTCGTCGCGACCATCGCGGCCGAAGTAGCGCTGTAATAAGTAGACCATCGCCCACAGATGCCGGCCTTCCTCGACGTTTACCTGAAACAAGTTTCGCAGGTCGTAAAGTGAAGGACAGGTCTTGCCGAGCTCGCGCTGCTGCTCGACTGACGCGGGCTCGGTGTCGCCTTGCGTGACAATGATGCGACGCAGTGAATTGCGAAACTCACCCGGCACTTCCTGGTAGGCCGGTTGACCGTGGTTGTCGCCAAAGCCAATTTTGGCGTCCGCTTCAGCAGGCTTTAGAAAGATGCCCCAGCGATAGTCGGGCATCTTCACAAAATCAAAGTTGGCCCAACCATCCGGTTCGACACTGATGGCGGTGCGCAGGTAAACATCCTTTTGCTGGAAGCCGTCGGGACCCATTTGCTGCCACCAGTCGAGATAGTTTGGCAACCATTTTTCCAGCGCACGCTGAAGTTTCTTGTCTTCCGACAAGTTAACGTTGTTAGGAATGCGTTCGTATAAGTTCATAGATGACCTCGTAAATCGTAAATAGTTAGCGGGTTTTCAATTCTATTTACGATTTACTATTCACGATTTACTTTTCTTAAGTCCGCTTGAAATCAAAATGCGCCTGCGTTGGCTTCCCATAATTTGTTAGTGCGCCTTCGGGACCGACAGCGTTTGGTCGCTGGAAAATCCAATTCTGCCACGCGGTCAAACGACCGTAGATTTTTGTGTCCGTTGTTTCCGGACCGGCGAAACGTAATGAGGCTTCCATGCCCGTAAGCGCGTCTGGTGACAGCGATGTCCGTTCCTCGATCGCCACGCGAATCTCGTCTTCCCAATCCAGATCGTCCGGCGCGAAGGTAACCAGACCAACGGCCTCCGCCTCCTCCGTAAGATAAGAATCGGATTCTTTTCGGGCGAGAACCTCGTGAACTTTTTCGGGCTCAGCCAGAAAGCGCGATTGCAGACGCGTCAGCCCATTGCTCATAGGCAAGGCGTCAGCATTCAGTTGACTCGCTCTTATTTCGACTATCTCATCGGGGTTGTTCAGCATGTAACTGCGGTCAGAAGCCAACAACAGCTCCAGCAGATTGCCTCCAAAACAACTGCCCGGCTCAACAATCGCGAAGAAGCTCTTGGCGGTAAGATCAAGACGGCGCAAGACGCGCGCCATGTAAAGCAGTATCTCGCGCACCAGCCAGTGATCCTGATTGGCCGCCAGCGTCTCGTCGATCGCTGCCACGTTCGAGATATCGCCCTGGGTTCGCAGGCAAACTAGGCCAATCTCGGGCTCGTTGACTCGCAGGTGAAGTAGCGCGTCATCCAATTCTCGGTAAGCTTGCAGCGGCCAATAAGAATCTCCCGCGTTCTCAATTTCCTCCGGAGACTTTTGTGGCATGCGTTCAGGGCCTCGCACGGTTAGATCCGCATAGCGCTGTTCGCGATTCAAAACGACAGTGACATACTCGTACTCAAGGCCGGCAGGCTTTACTTCCTTTTGCAGCGGATTGAGCTTGATGCCTTTGTAAAGCAAACCGTTAGTTTGCGATGGCTCACTGTCGGGCTGTGTTTCACGACGCAAACTAACAGCTTGCGTTACACCGTCAACGACTTCGCTGACGCGCGCGTCGATCGACTCCTGAAACTTACTGGTTGGGAAGTAGTCGTCGATCAGTCCCCACTCCTTCGCGCGTTTTCCTTTCAACCCCTCCGCCAGCGTTGAAAAGACATCGGCGCGATCGCGACGAATCTTTCGCTTGTCCACTAGGCGTGTAAGACCGCCCGTTCCAGGCAATACACCGAGCAACGGAACCTCGGGCAGGGAAATAGCAGAGTTGCCGTCGTCAACCAGATAGATTTCGTCACAGGCGATCGCGAGTTCGTAGCCGCCGCCGGACGCCGTGCCGTTTAGCGCTGCGATGTAACGTCGACCGGAGTGTTGCGAGTCGTCTTCAATAGCGCAGCGGGTCTCGTTGGTAAACTTGCAAAAGTTAACTTTGAACGCGTGGGATGATGTGCCTAGCATGTAGATGTTCGCACCCGCGCAAAAGATTCTGGGTTTCAAGCTGCTGATAACGACGACCTTTACCTGGCTGTGCTCGAAGCGCAGCCGCTGCACCGCATCCGCGAGTTCGATGTCTACGCCGAGATCATAAGAATTGAGTTTGAGCTTGTAGCCTTCAGCGAGCGTCACGTCTTCGGCAACGTCCATGGACAGGGTCGCCACCGCGCCCTCCACCTTCAGTTTCCAGTGTTTGTATTGGTCGGGTGACGTTTGAAAGTTGATCATGCGCTCCTCATGCAGTCGCTGGCCGCTCCCGGCTGCACTTCTTTTAGGAAATATGGCCATCTTCGGTCCCGTAAGACGGCTCGTTCGAACGTTCGTTCGAGTTTGTTAGGATAGCTGCAGGGGCCGAATTCAGTCAAGTTTGCAGACGACAATGCCCCATAATTTCTGGCATCGTTCGCGAGAGGGGGTCAGTTGGGCCTTGCTTGACAGGCTCGCAGTTTGGCGCGTAGGGTTGCGCTCCGACTGCTCCCAGGAGCTTTCGATTGTAGTTTGCAGTGGCGTCAAGCTGAATTTGAAATCTGAGATTTCAGACTGGAAGCTGAATTTGAGAACTGAGATTTCAGATTAGAAATCAGAACGAAGACGTGGAGGCGAATCTGTTCTGGTGAACGGCGCGGTCTTCAAAACCGTCAGTGAGACTGTGAGAACAGGCTCAGGTAGGTTCGATTCCTACACGCCTCCGCCAGATGATTGCGGGTTGCGGATTTCAGATTGCGGAGTAGACCTGTGAATCCGGAGGAACTGAAAACTCGAACTCGAGGATTTGCTCTTCGCATTATTCGCTTGGCTGAAAGCTTGCCGGAAACTCCGACTGGGAAAGTGATTAGAAGTCAGTTGATCCGGTGTGGCTCGTCAGTTGGTGCAAATTACCGAGCCGCCTGTCGAGCGAGATCACGAGCGGATTTTGTTTCGAAGATGGGAATTGTTGAAGAAGAAGCCGACGAAACAATTTATTGGATGGAGTTGTTGATTGACGCGGCAATTGTGAAGAGATCTCGAATAGCGGACTTGCTCGATGAGGCCAATCAGATTCTGTCGATTGTGATTTCCTCCATCAAAACGGCGAGAGGAAGCCGAACAACTCCGCAGTCCGCAATCAGCAATCAGAAATCGTATGCGTGAGTGGGTTGCTTTAAATATGACGCCCGGCATCGGTCCTCGGGCCGCTGCCAAGCTGCTCGAACGTTTTGGTTCAGCAGAAGCGGTTTATCGAGCTACGCGGGCGGAGTTGGAAAAGGTTCGGCTACTGCCGGAGGCGGTCGATAGCATTATTGCTCGAGACCAACATGATAAGGCGGAAGTTGAGATTGAAGCGGTTAGAAGACTGGGCGGCGACATCCTGATTCTGGATGACGGTGTTTACCCGCCGCTCTTGAGAGAAATATACGATCCGCCAATCACGCTTTACGTTAAAGGTGCGTGGTCTGAATGTCTTGAGCAGCCTTGCGTTGCCATAGTTGGTTCGCGAAGAGGTTCGACCTACGGGCAGAATGCAGCAACCATGTTGGCCCGCGATCTGGCACAACGCGGGGTAACGATTGTTTCCGGGTTTGCGCGGGGTATCGACGCTGCGGCGCATCGCGGCGCGATTGAAGGTGGCGGCCGCACGGTGGCGGTAATCGGTACCGGCCTCGATCAAGTTTATCCGCGCGATCATAAGAAGTTGGCGGACGAAGTTCTTGCGGCAAACGGCGCGATCGTATCGCAGTTTCCTTTAGCCACGCCGCCAGTGTCGGAAAACTTTCCGTACCGAAACCGCATCATTAGCGGTTTGAGTTTGGGAGTGATCGTGGTTGAAGCGGCGGAAAACTCCGGCTCATTGATAACAGCCAGATTGGCGATCGAACAAAATCGCGAAGTCTTTGCGGTGCCCGGCAACATTACTTCGCGCAACTCGTTCGGCACCAACTATCTGATCAAGGGAGCAGGAGCGAAGTTGATACAGCAATGGCAGGATGTAGCAGCTGAGTTGCCGCCGCAAATAGCAGCGAAGCTTTTGCCGCCACCGCTGGTCGATCGCAAGAAGGAGAAGTCTCTTGCGGATCAGCTTTCGTTGGTTCCTCAGGGACTAACCGGCTTCGAGCAATCGGTTTTCAAGTTGCTTTCGGCTGACAATCCGGCGCACATTGATATGCTTGTGAACCAAAGCCGGCTGGCGATCCCGGATCTGACCGCGGCACTGCTGACTTTGGAAATGCGCGATCTGGTGAGGGCGTTGCCGGGGAAATGTTTTGTGCGGAAGATGTGAATTGCTGATGGGAATAATCTTAGTAAGTGAACCGATCTCACTTAAAGAGCTCCGTCAAGCTGGCGAAGAATTATTTGGCGACATGGTCAAAGCTGTTGTTGACGTTGAGCAGGAGGTCATAGCCGCTGGAGCAGAACTGCACGCTGATGAAGAAGCTTTTCTGCTCGAACGAAATGCACGTCAAGAGAATCTGTGGGGAATCAATTTATATACTGAGCGGGTGTTGCCCGAAATGATCGAGTTCGATTCAATGATTAACATTCGACCGCGCCAAAACAATCGGTCGCGCGGGGTTGAAGATCCGAAGCTGCAAAGTCGCATTGTGGAGATAGTCCGGAAATTAGTGCGTTAAAAAGGAATGACAACATATCATCCGGAATTAGCAGCAGGTCGATGGTTTGCGTTATCGCTCGCTGCCCAGTTGGGGAATGCCGGCAGCGAATACGAGCGAGCGTTGCAATGGAAAAAGCGTGGTGATAAGACTCGATTCGAACATGCTTTTGCCCGACTTTTGGAGTTGCTTGATCTGACGGTTGCCGACCCGCGATGGAAGAATCATCGACTCAGAGAGCTGACGCGGTTGAGGGAAATGATATGTGATGAACTCGACAATGAGCCTCCTGAGTTCAATCATCCATCTGACTTGCGGCAGTATTTTTTGTATTTCGGGATTCTGGCCCGACGCGAACGAGACAAGGCGGAAGATGTAGAGAGGGTGAATCGTAAATAGTAAATAGATGTTTGCCTTCCGGGACGTTTGAAATCGCGAACGACTCAAGCGGCGCAACGTCAACCACTATTTACGATTCACGATTTACTATTTACGAGAAGAAAATGGCAAAAAATTTAGTAATAGTTGAATCGCCGGCGAAGGCGAAAACGATAAACAAGTATCTGGGAAAGGACTATCTGGTTAAGGCCTCGATAGGCCACATCAAGGATCTGCCCTCCAAGGGTTTAGGAGTTGACGTCGACGACGATTTCAAACCGACCTATGAAGTAATCCCCGATTCCAAAAAGCGAAACAACAAGAAGATCGTCTCGGAACTAAAGGCTGCCGCGAAAGCGGCTGACACTATCTATTTCGCGGCTGACCCCGATCGCGAAGGTGAAGCTATTTGCCAGCACCTGGCGGAAGAGATCGTGCCCAAGCGCCCTCAGAAAGCTACTTTTCGCGTGATGTTTAATGAGATCACTAAGCGTGCGGTCAATGAAGCTTTTGAACATCCGAAGCAGATCGATCAGAACCTGGTCGATTCGCAACAGGCGCGGCGCGTGCTCGATCGTTTGGTGGGTTACAAAGTTTCGCCGCTGCTTTGTCGCACCGTGGGCGGAAAACTAAGCGCCGGCCGCGTGCAATCAGTTGCGCTCAGGATGGTGGTTGAGCGCGAACGGGAAATCGAAAAATTCATCAAGACGGAGTACTGGACGATAGCCGCAAATCTTGGCGCCCACCTACCGCCGGCTTTCGATGCCAGGCTGTTCAAGATCGCTGAGAAGACGGTAAAGACCGGCGCTTTTGATCAGGACATAAAGGCCAACGAGATCCTGCTGGGCGACGAAACGAAGGCCACCGAGATTGTCGCTGAAGCAAACCAGCAGAGTTTTGTCGTTAATGAAGTAACGAAGAAGGAGCGCAAGCGGAATCCGGTACCGCCTTTCATCACTTCAAAACTACAGCAAGAGGCGGCGCGCAAACTGGGCTGGGCGGTGAAGCGGACGATGATGGTGGCGCAGAAGCTCTACGAAGGCATCGAGATCGGCAGCGAGGGTTCAGTCGGGTTGATTACGTACATGCGAACCGACTCGACGCGCGTTTCGGATGCGGCGTTACAAGAAGTTCGGGATTTCATCAGCCAGCAGTATGGAGCCCCATACTTGCCGGAGAAAGCGATTCACTATCGCTCGAAGAAGGACGCGCAGGATGCGCACGAAGCGATTCGTCCTACCGACGTGGCCCGTACTCCAGACTCGCTTTCGAGTTACTTGAATAACGACGAGCTGCGACTCTATCGATTGATCTGGCAACGTTCGGTTGCTTCGCAGATGACCCCAGCGCTATTCGATCAAACCACGATCGACATCGGCGCCGGACGTTTCATATTCCGCGCCTCCGGTTCGGTACAAAAGTTTGACGGCTTCCTGAAAATCTATCAGGAGGGCCGCGACGAAAAGACCGAGGAAGATGAAGAAGCTGAACGCAGTCTGCCGCTGGTGGAAAAAGGCGAGGCGCTTACGCTCAACCAGATTACACCTGAGCAACACTTTACCGATCCGCCACCGCGATTCACTGAAGCTACGCTCGTGAAAGTCCTTGAAGAAAAGGGCATTGGCCGGCCGTCAACCTACGCCGCGATCATGACGACGATTCTGGCGCGAGAATATGTTGAAAAGCGCGAAGGTCGTTTCCATCCCACCGATCTGGGGAAGACTGTCAACGACCTGTTGATCGATGGCGGGTTTGGCGATCTCTTCAACGAGACTTATACGGCGCGGATGGAAGAAGAGCTCGACAGCGTTGAGGAAGGCAAACTCAAATGGACTGACGCGCTTCACGAGTTCTACAACAAGTTTTCGAGCGACCTGGTTAAGTTCACCAAGTACACGAAAGACATAAAGGATGCCGAGAAGCCGACTGATGAGGTTTGTCTCAAATGCGAAACCAAGGGGATGGTGCTGAAGTGGGGCCGCTTCGGTAAGTATCTCAAGTGTTTGAATTGCGAGGCGACGCGCGATGCGGAGCCGAAAGCCAGCTCGAATGGCGCCAACGGAAGCGCTGGTGCGGCGGGCGAGGCGCCTGCGGAACCGGAAATTTGCGAACTCTGCGATAAGCCAATGCAATTGAAACGCGGTCGCTTTGGTCCGTTTCTTGGCTGCACTGGTTATCCCGAGTGCCGCAACATTCGCAAGATCGCCAAGAGCGGCGTGGCTGCACCGGCGCCGGTGCCTCTGGATGAAAAATGTCCAGTTGATGACGCGCAACTGGTGAGACGTTTTGGACGGTTCGGCGAATTCATCTCCTGCTCGAATTATCCGAAGTGCAAATACATCAAACAGGAATCCACCGGCGTTCATTGTGCCCGGCCTGGCTGCAAAGGCGAATTGGTAGTAAAGAAATCGAAGCGCGGCAAGGTCTTCTACGGCTGCGGCACATATCCCGACTGTGATCGCGTCTATTGGGACAAACCTGTTGCCGAAGTCTGCCCCAAATGCAATGCGCCGTTTCTGCTCGAGAAGACTACAAAGAAGCAAGGCACGTTTCGTCATTGCGCTAACGAAGACTGTGACTACAGTTCAATTGAAGGTGCGGCTGAGAAAACCCCCGCGAAAACCAAGGCTCGGAAATAACAGGACAGACATTTGGCCACTACCAATTGCTAACCGCGGATTGCGCTGCCAGGTCTGGTTCTCAACCGGCGCCGCCAACAAGATCAGCCCTACTCGCAAACAACTTCCGAGCAAGCGTAATTAATCTTCAGCTACTGCGAATTTCTTCACGCGTACCTCAAGACTAATTTGTCTTACCTCCAATTAACTCCTGAGCGCCCCCAATCAATTCCAGGGTTTCTCGAATCAATTCCGAGGTACCCAAAATCAATTCCGGGGTGCCTAAAATCAATTGCGGGGTACCCAAAATTAGTTCCGGGGTACCCAAAATCAATTCCGGGGTACTTCCAAACGGCCTCAGCCAAGGCCGAAACATCGTCGAAACCTGGGAATTTGCTCAATAGAAACCGGGTATTGCTCCGTCAGGGAATGTTGTTAGTTGGCAGCGATGCAGTCAAAGCGGTACATCCAAGTCGTTGATGTGATTGTTGTTTGAGAGCTTTGCACAAAAAGTGTTTTGACCTCACGGAAAGAGCGGGGGCAAGCCCACCTTCCCGACCCGGAGACTCCTAAACTTTCTCGATTGCTTCACATTGAAGCCGTTCAACGTGAGATCACAATCTCAACGCCAATCAGCTCGGGGTGAGGAAGGTGGGCTTGCCCCCGCTCTTCTTGCCTTTTTGTGCAAAGCCTTGTTTGAGATAAGTATACCCGCTACCGATTTTATTTCCCGTCGTTGCGAACGGAGCGAGCTGGTACTTGAGTTCTTACTTTGACTACGAGAATCAGGCAACCGGTTCGCTGTTCGACTAGAGAGCGATCATAATGAGATTGTCGGTAGTGACCTAATTTGAAATCCTCTGTGCACCCTCCGTGTTCTCTGTGTCTCGGTGGTGAGGGTTTGCCTGGATTTTCCCACCACCGAGACACAGAGAACACGGAGGGTGCACAGAGAAGAACTGAAATTAGGTCCCTACCAGATTGTCCAGTCGCTGTAACAACTATTAAGTTGTGAGTTAGAATTCTCTCGCCAATTTTTCCAACCGCAATTCAAACGCATGGAGACGGACAGACAGGAATATCTGTCCTACAAACCAGAGGAGAGAAGAATGTTCAGACGCAATGCGACCGTCGTGCTGCTTTTCATTTTCCTTATTTCGCCAAGCACAATTTTTGCTCAACAACCTGCGCCGTCGCCGACTTCTGCACGCACTCAAGGCCCCCCGGCGCGAGATCCAAACGATCCGATAGAACGAATAAAAGACGAGGGCATGAACCGGTCGCAGGTGATGCAAACCTTGAGCTATCTCAGCGATGTTATCGGTCCGCGCTTGACCGCCTCGCCGGGAATGAAAAGATCAAACGAATGGACGCGCGATCAACTTACCAAATGGGGTCTCGATAACGCTCACCTTGAAGCGTGGGGACCCTTTGGTCGTGGCTGGACGCTCAAACGATTTTCAGCTCAGGTTTCGGAACCACTCACTATTCCGCTGATCGCTTATCCGAAAGCGTGGTCGCCGGCTGCGGGACCGATGACCGGAGAAGTGGTTTACTTCGACGCCAAGGACGAAGCAGATCTGCAACGGTTCAAGGGCAAACTAAAAGGCAAGATTGTGCTGACCGCGAAGATGCGCGAAGTAAAAGCACACTTCGAAGCGCTGGGCACGCGCCGTGATGAAAAGGACCTGCTGGCCCTTGCGGATTCACCAATGCCGACCCCGGGACCGGGCCGCAGAGGTTCGCCGGAACAACGTGCGGCCCAGTTTTTTGCCTGTCAGAAGAATCGCTTCTTCCATGATGAAGGTGCGGCATTACTGGTTGACGCGAGTCGTGGAGGTGACGGCGGCACCATTTTTGTTCAGTCAGCATCAGTGCCGCAGCCTTGTGTTGAAAATCCATTCGGCCCGGGAGCTCCGAAGCAAATTCAACCTTACGAAAAGACTGCGCCGCAGATTATTCCGCAGTTGGTGGTGGCAGTGGAACACTACAACCGGATCGCCCGCATGATCGAGGCCGGTGAACCGGTGAAGATGACTGTGGACCTCGCGGTCGAATGGCAAGACAAAGATCCGATGGGTTACAACACCGTCGCTGAAATTCCGGGCAGTGATCTAAAGGATGAGATCGTCATGTTGGGAGGGCACATGGACTCCTGGCATTCAGGCACCGGCGCCACTGATAACGGAGCGGGTGTTGCCGTCGCGATGGAGGCAATGCGAATTCTCAAGGCCTTGAATCTCAAACCACGACGCACGATTCGCGTGGCGCTATGGACCGGCGAAGAGCAAGGCTTGCTGGGATCGAAAGCTTACGTTGCCGAGCACTTCGGCAACATGGAAACTCCCACAGCGCCTGCTGGTACGCCGGCAGCCAGCGCTTCTCCGGCGCCGAGTCCTGCTCCAGGCGTGCTGGTTACCAAGCCTGAGTATGACAAGTTCAGTTCCTACTTCAATCTCGACAACGGCACTGGGAAAATCCGCGGCGTCTATCTCCAGGGCAACGAGGCGGTCCGGCCTCTGTTTCGCCAGTGGCTCATGCCGTTTCGTGATCGTCCGGAAGACAAGACCGGACCGGTGTGGGGCGCGACGACACTCTCAATTTCAAACACCGGCGGGACCGATCACCTTTCGTTCGACGCGATTGGCTTGCCCGGCTTCCAGTTCATCCAGGACGAGATCGAATACGACACGCGCACGCACCATTCCAACGAGGATGTGTTTGATCGCATTCAGGGTGACGACTTGAAACAGGCGGCGACGATCATGGCGGCGTTCATCTACAACGCGGCGATGCGAGACGAGAAGCTGCCGCGAAAACCGGCGCCGGGCGCAAGCCATTAGCAGTTAAAATTGGCCCAGCGCTTGTGGAGTAAATAGAGAGGCGAGCCCATCGCGTTTGCGGGCGCATCGGAGATGCGCGACGAAGGTAGCCAGAGGTGCAACCTCTGGATCACGCGTTATTTCAAATTCGGCGCGGTGGAGCCGCGCATAGAATCTTTGCGCGTCTCCAACGTGCTTTGCACAAAAAGTGTTTTGACCTCACGTAAAGAGCGGGGGCGAGCCCCCTTCCCGACCCTGAGACTCCTAAACTTTCTCGATTGCTTCACATTGAAAGCCGTTCATTGTGAGATCATAATCTCCAACGTTAATCAGCTCGGGGGTGAGAAAGGTGGGCCTAGCACCCAGCTGCCCCGCCTTGCTCCCCGCTCTTCTTGCCTTTTCGTGCAAGGCCGCTCCAACGCGCAAAGCATCATTATCGATTTCGGTTACCAGACGTTCCACGTCTGGCTACCTTCTCATCGCGGCGCTGCCGCGAAAATCATTTCAACCTTTCGAAACTGCGTCAATACGCCCGCCTCTCTTATCTTGACAAGCCCTCCCCCGGATGGTAAGTAAGTACTTACTTTGCTTCGTCCAGATAGAAAGGCCTTTATTTGAGTAAGGAAATCAGCGCCCCCAAGCTTCCAGCGGCCCTCCCGCCTCAGCCGGCCGCAAATGCCCGCATGAGCGCCGAAGAGCGGAAGCTCCAGATACTGCGGGTGGCGGTGAGCCTCTTTTCGCAAAAGGGATTTGGCGGCACAACTACCCGCGAAATCGCCCAGGCCGCCGGCGTTTCTGAGGCGATGGTATTTCGTCATTTCGCCACCAAGCAGGAACTCTATTCTGCCATTCTCGACCACAAAGCTTGTTCCGGTGATTCCATGAATCCCGAATCGATGGTCGCCGAGGCGCTAAAGCAAAAGAATGATCGGGCAGTTTTTGAACGGTTGGCTTTTGGCGCGCTCGATCACCACGAGTCCGATCCGGAGTTTCAGCGACTGTTACTGCACGCCGCTCTTGAAGGTCACGAACTGGCGGAAATGTTTTTTGAGAAGTTCATACGTCGCGTTTACGAACTCCTCGGCGACTACATTGTCGAGCGTCAACGCGACGGCGCGATGGTTAAGGTGGATCCCGCGATCGTCATACGTTCGTTCATAGGAATGATCATTCACCATTCACTTAATAACAATCTGTGGGATCCCAACCGTCGTTTGCTAAAGATTTCCAATCAGGACGCAGCAAAACATTTTACCGAGATTCTCCTGCATGGAATCAGCGTCAAGCACGAGTCGCCTAAACGAACGGCAGGAAACGGGATTTCCTAAGGAACCAGAATCAATGTCTATTCCCAGATTAACCACTCGGACGATTCAACTGTGCGCTTTGGCAGTTGCTTTGTGCGGTGTACTCCTGCTGGCAGTTTCCTGCGGCGGTTCGAAGGCAAATGTGCGAAATGAAGCCGGCGGCCCGGTCCAACCCGCGGCGGTTGAAGTGACTACTGCCACGGCGATCGTCCGGGAGTTGCCGAGATTCTTTGAAGCTACCGGCAGCTTGACGGGCGACGAGCAAACGGATGTGGCGCCTTCCATCGCGGGCAAGGTCGTATTAGTCGCAGTGGACCTCGGCAGCTTTGTCAGGCGCGGGCAGACGATTGTGCGGCTCGATGACGTGGACTCGAAACTTCGTGTGGAACAGGCTCGGGCCCAGGTCGATCAGGCCAAAGCTTCATTGCGCCAGGCCGAAGAGAAGGTGGGAATACGCCCAGGCCAGTCGTTCGACATAAACAAACTTCCCGAAGTCGGAAACGCGCGCGTAGCGCTTGAGCTTGCCGAGAAGAACCTGCGGCGTTCCGAAAAACTGATTGAATCCGGCGACGTCTCCCGGTCCGTTTACGATCAGCAGAAAGCGCAGCGCGATCAATTGAAGGAGCAATATGAATCGGCACTCTCGTTGGCGCGGCAAAACAACGCTGCCGTGATGACGGCCGGTGCAAATGTAGCGAACGCGGAGAGTCAACTTAATCTGGCCGTCCGCAGTCAATCGTACGCCAACGTCTATTCACCGATTGACGGTTACATCTCAGAGCGTTCGGCGGACCTTGGTGAATATGTTTCGACGACTACGAAAGTTGCGACAGTCGTAAAGATCAATCCTTTGCGAGTGCGCATTGATATTCCGGAACAGGCAATTCCTTCAGTAAGCGTCGGCCAATCTGTTTCTGTGACTACAAGTGCCTGGCCCGACAAGAATTTTAACGGGCGGGTTGCGCGCATCTCACCGAACGTTACGCCCACTTCGCGAACGTTAACGGTCGAAGCGGAAATTGAAAACCGCAGTGGTGTGTTGAAGCCGGGACAGTTTGCCACCGTGCGAATACTGCAATCGCGCGCCGCGCCGGCAACGCTCGTTCCCAGCCGAGCAGTGCGCACTGAGTCGGGCGTCAGCCGAGTGTTTGTCATCAAGGATGGCAAAGCGCAGGAGCGGCAGGTGCAGTTAGGACAAACCGAAGGTGACCTGGTTGAGATCAAGAGCGGGGTCGCGGAAAACGAAATCGTGGCAACCAGCAATGTTGAACAGTTAAGTGATGGGATGGCAGTAAAGCAATAGTCTTTGGCCTTTGGTCTTAGGTCTTTGCGGTAGCGCAACTCAACGTTGAGAGAGACATCAAGGACCAAAGTCCAAAGTCCCAAGACTAAAGTCCAGTTGTTATGCAAAAACTAGCTGAAATCTGTGTCCGGCGTCCAGTGTTTGCGACCATGCTGATCCTGAGTCTGACAGTTGTCGGACTCTTCTCCTACAAGTCGCTGGGCGTGGATCTCTTTCCCAAGATCGATCTGCCGACAATCACAGTCACCGTTGTCAATCCGGGCGCATCGCCGCAGGAAATCGAAACCGAGATCACCGACAAGATTGAAGGCGCGGTCAATACCGTAAGCGGTATCGATGAGCTGCGTTCCACTTCTGTCGAGGGAGTTTCCCAGGTCTTCATTACATTCCTACTCGAGAAAAGTCCGGATGTTGCGGCGCAGGAAGTTCGCAACAAGGTTGACCTCATTGTTAACGATCTGCCGGTCACAGCTGAACAGCCTATTGTTCAAAAGCTTGATACTGATGCTGCGCCGGTGGTACGCATTGCCGTCTCAGCTCCGCGTTCGCCGCGCGAGGTCACCGACGTAGCTGACAAGAAAATCAAGCAACAGATCGAATCGATCAACGGCGTGGGCCAAGTGACGATCATCGGCGGTCGCACGCGCGAAATTCAGGTCTGGGTCGATCCCGACAAACTGCGCGCCTTTAACGTAACCGTTGCGCAGGTGGCGGATGCAGTGCGCGCGCAAAATTTGGAAGTTCCCGGTGGCCGCATCGACGAAGGCACGCGCGAACTGACGGTGCGAACGATGGGCCGCATCGTTCAGCCCTCGGACTTTAATAGTCTCGTGGTCGGCAATCGCGGCACTTACTCGGTCAAGCTCAGCGATGTTGGCTACGCCGAAGACGGGGCGGAAGAGCCGCGAACGGAAGCGCGTTTGAACGGCCAGCCCGCGGTAACTCTGGTGGTCTCGAAACAGTCGGGACAAAACACGGTTGCGGTGGCTGAGGCAGTTAAGGATCGCCTGACCGAAATTCAACGGACTTTGCCGGCAGGCTTCAAAACCGAGGTTGTCGGCGATCAGTCGATCTTCATCAAAGCCTCAATTGAGTCAATTCAAAAACACTTGATCGAAGGCAGCATACTCGCGGCCATCGTAGTATTCATCTTTCTCTGGAGTTTCCGCTCCACCGTGATTGCAGCGCTCGCGATTCCGACCTCGCTGATAGCTACCTTTGGCTTGATGGCGGCCATGGGATTCACGTTGAATCAAATCACGATGCTGTCGCTGACGTTGATGGTGGGTATTGTGATCGACGACGCGATCGTGGTGCTGGAAAACATTTTCCGGTTCATTGAAGAGAAGGGAATGCCTTCGTTTCAGGCGGCGATTGAAGGAACGAAGGAGATTGGTCTCGCGGTAACCGCTACCACTCTATCGCTGCTGGCAGTCTTCCTGCCGGTCGGGTTCATGGGCGGCATTGTAGGCCGCTTCATGTCGTCATTTGGTTTGACGTCGTCGTTTGCAATCGCGGTGTCGCTGTTGGTTTCGTTCACGCTTACTCCGATGCTCGCAGCGCGCCTCATCAAGCGCAGTAACGATGCTGAAGAGGGAACGTTTGAGCGCCATACTGAACCCGCCGACCACGGTTCAAAACAGTCGCGCTTCTACGGCCCGATCGATCGCAGCTACACCCGAATGTTGACCTGGTCGATGGCACATCGCTGGGTAGTTGTCGTTGCTTGTCTGATCGTGATTGTAAGCATTGCGCCGTTGTTCATGTTCGTTGGTAAGAACTTCCTGCCGGTCGATGACCAGTCGCAATTTGAAATCAGCGTGCGCGCGCCGGAAGGCTCGACGCTGGTCACAACGTCAACGCTCGCCGAGCGGATTTCAGCAGACGTCCGAAAAATGCCGGGCGTTGGCGACACGCTGACGACCATCGGCGGCGGCCAGCAGGAGCAGGTAAACGTCGCCTCGATCTACGTGAAGCTGAAACCGCTGGAAGAACGCAGCGTTTCGCAAAGTGATCTAATGGTTAAGTCGCGCTCGGAGATTTTGCCGAAGTATTTGAAAGAGTTTCCGGGACAACTGCGAACCAGCGTGCAACCGGTCGCCGCGATTTCGGGTGGCGGCAACCGCAACGCCGATATCCAATACGTCATTGGGGGACCTGATCTCGATAAGCTGACTAAGTATTCGGATGCGCTGCTTGCCAAGATGAAAACGATTCCGGATGTGGTCGACGCTGATTCGTCGCTGGTGACCGGCAAGCCTGAAGTGCGTGTGGTGATAGATCGTGCACGCGCGGCTGACCTGGGTGTCCGCGTCGCCGACATTGCGCAAGCGCTGAACACACTCGTCGCGGGCCAAAAAGTTTCGACGTTTAATGCCGGTACCGATCAATATGACGTGCGCGTGCGCGCGATTGGGCAATCCCGCGCCAGCATCGAAGGCCTGCAGCAGATGATCGTTTCGTCGTCGAAGGTTGGTTGGGTAAGTCTCGACAGTCTGGTGCGCATTGAAGAAGGAACCGGCCCTTCGGCAATCGACCGGCTAAACCGTGAGCGACAGGTTACGTTGTTAGCCAATGTAAGACCGGGCGGATCGCAAGCCGCAGTGATTCAAAAGATGAATCAATTTGCGAAAGAAGTGGGGATCGATCCGGCTTACAAAACCGGCCTGGCAGGACGTTCAAAGGAACTGGGCCGCGCCGGTTACTACTTCATGTTGGCGTTCGTGTTGTCGTTTGTCTTCATGTACATGGTGTTGGCGGCGCAGTTTGAATCGTTCATTCACCCGATAACCATCCTGCTGACACTGCCGCTGGCCATACCTTTTGGCATTCTGGCGCTGTTGCTGACCGGACAGACCATAAACATTTTCTCCGGACTGGGATTGTTATTGCTTTTCGGTGTGGTTAAGAAGAACGCGATTCTCCAGATCGATCACACGAACCAGTTGCGCGAGCACGGCATGGAACGGCTCGAGGCGATCATCCGCGCAAATCGCGATCGCTTGCGACCAATCCTGATGACGACGATCGCTCTGGTCGCGGGAATGTTGCCACTGACAATTTCGAGTGGGCCGGGTTCGGGCACGAACCGTTCAATCGGTGTATTGGTAGTCGGCGGACAGTCGCTTTGTTTGTTGCTCACGCTGCTGGCCGTTCCAGTTTTCTATTCACTCTTCGACGATCTCGGCAGGAGCAGAGTTTGGGGCGCTATCGGTACCGGAGTAACCCGTTTGTCTGGCCGCGTCCGACGCAAAGCTGCCGGCGCAGCCGCGTCGCTCATGAGTTTGATTTCGAGGCACTAAATGATCAGGTTAGTAAATTCAAGACTGTGGGGGCTGATTGTGGTTTCCGTGATCGGAGCGGCGAGCGTTTCCGCTCAGGAAGTAACTCCGGCTCCCGCGCCATCGCCTCAGGAGCTTCAGGTGCCGGCCATTGCGCCGGATTTTCACCCGGCACAAAAGCCTTTACCGGATCTCGGCCGGGTTGGCGTGGATATGGATCGCCAGCGCCCGCTTTCGCTGCGCGAGGCGCTGACGATGGCTTTGGAGAACAACAAAGACATCGAGGTTGCAAGGCAAAACGTCAAGATCGCCGAGTTTGATCTGACTGCTGCACACGGCGCCTACGATCCGCGCTTTAGTTCGTCTGCTTACTACGAACGTATTTCAAGTCCGATTTCCAGTTTCTTGAGCGGCGGTGCAAACGGAGCTACCACGCAATCCGATTACACCGGCACTGTGCGAGTTGAAGGTTTGACGCCGAGGCTTGGCGGCAGTTACCACCTGGATTTTTCGTCCCTTAGGTTCACGAGTAACAACCAGTTCACGGCGCTTAGTCCGCAGTATCCGACGTCATTGACCTTCGGCTACACACAGCCATTGTTCCGCGGACGAAAGTTTGACAACAACCGTCGTCAGATTGAGATTGGTAAAAAGAACCTGTCGTTGACTGACGCGCAGTTTCGTCAACGAGCGATCGAAACGATCACCAGTGTGCAGCGTGCTTATTGGGACCTCGTCTTCGCGCTCAGAAACTTACAAGTGCAGCGAGATGCAGTGCGTGACTCGCGCGCGCAACTCGAACACAACAAGCGTCTCGTGACCGAAGGCTCTTTGGCGCCGATCGACGTGGTTGCGGCTGAAGCGCAAGTGGCGGGCTTCGAGCAAACGCTTTTCAGTTCCCTTGAAGATGTTTCGCGCAACGAAAACAACTTGAAGAACCTAATCGCGGTGAACCATCAGGCCGACCTCTGGGGGATTTCGATCATTCCCACTGATTCAGTGGATCTGGCTCCGCCGGAGATTTCTTTGCCAGAGGCACTGCAAGCTGCAATGGACAACCGTCCGGAATTGCAGCAGTCAAACGTTGTGCGCGAGATAAATCAAATCGATCAGAAGTATTTTCGCGAACAAACAAAACCGGCGATCGATCTGGTTGGCAGTTATGGTCTCGTCGGTTTAGCTGGCACACAAAGCAACGCCGGCAACCCGTTTACCAGCGTTTCGAATCAGGAACTGCGCGACCGAGTTAACCAGCTTTTGACGCAAGCCGGACTGCCGCTTTTAACGGCACTGCCGCCGCAAGCCTTGTCGCCGTTTTTGATTGGCGGTTACGTCCAGTCGCTGCAAAATCTGTTCAGTAATCGCTTCAATAATTTTCGCGTCGGCGTGCAAGTAAATCTGCCGCTACGAAACCGTACCGCGGAAGCACAGTTAGGACGCTCGCTGGTCGAGGGCCAACGCATCGCGACCCAACGCGAACAACTCCAGCAGACGATCCAGGTCGACGTACGAAACGCTTTACAGGCTGTGCGGAGCGCCGAAGCGAGATTGCGAGCTGCGGGTATCGCGCGGCAGGCGGGCGAGCAGCAGTATCAAAGTGAACAGCGAAAACTCGACGCCGGCCAATCAACTGTGTTCCTCGTGCTCGAGCGTCAAACTGCTCTAACTACTGCTCGCGGCAACGAACTGCGTGCACAAACCGACCTTAACAAGGCGATCGCCGAGTTGCAGCGAGCAACGGGCAATGCGTTGACAACTAACAACATCGTGGTGCGTGTGCGCTGATTCACGTCTCCGAATAGAAGGCAGCACCGTACGCGAGAAGGCGGTGAGTATCGGGGGCGAGCTCACCGCCTTCGTTCTTTGTAACGCAAACTGTTAGTTTGTGTCTTACTTGTGCAAGCAAATCCAGGCCAAGGTAAAACCGCAAACTAACAGTTTGGGTTACACAGGGAGCCATCGATGGACGAAAAACAATTTCTTGAAACCTGGCAGATTCACAATCGGATCAATCTTTATCTCCTCGATGCGGTCGAGCCCGCTTCACTGACGAGCCTGTCCGCCTCCAAAGGACGCACCGTTGGCGAACAATTCGCGCACATCCACAACGTCAGACTCATGTGGCTGAAATCGGCAGCTCCTGATTTGTTAACGGGTTTGCTGAAGATTGAGAAGGAGCAGGCGGTTGATAAAAAACTTTTGCGCCAGAGCCTGTTGGCATCGGGAGACGCGATTAAGTCGCTGCTAAGTCAGAGTTTGCAAAACGCAGGTAAGGTTAAGGGCTTTAAGCCTCACGTCACCGCTTTCCTCGGTTACCTGGTTTCACACGAATCGCACCATCGCGGCCAAATAGTACTTTCGCTGAAGCAGGCCGGAAAGGTTCTGGACAAAAAGATTCTCTACGGAATTTGGGAATGGGGTGTTAGATAGGTTCAGAGTGAGATCGAGGTTTTCCGAGTTGAGGTCTCAGATTTGAGATTCTGGATCGTCAACCGATCTTCTCGAGGATCATGAATCCTCCAAAGCACGCTCCAGCGACAATCACCGCTGCCAGGACATACCACGCAAGCAGTCTGGTTTGACACGCCGGACATCTCGTTCTCGCCCAGCCGGCGGATCTGCCACAGTTCGAACACGTCATACGATTTTCCCCGATTTCGTTTTTTGGAAAACAACCAGCTCTCTTGGTTCGCGGTACTCTAACACATCACGCAATCACCCAAACAATGTATGCCAGACGTCACCCGTCAAATTTGCAGCGTCGCTTGGGCCGGCGATTTTTGAGCGTGGCTGACAAGACACACTTGACCAAAGCCGCCGGCTCAGTTAAACCTCAAGTCCAAATGGACGAAACACAATTCGAACTGGACGCGCTCGCAATCTTCTCTCATCCGGACGACGCTGAACTTTCAGTTTCCGGCACACTGCTTCGACTTAAGGGCCTCGGGTATCGCACCGGCGTGCTAGACATGTCGCGCGGCGAGATGGGAACGCGGGGCACACCGGAATTGCGCGCTCAGGAAGCCGTTGAAGCCTCCCGGCTTATGAAGTTGGACTTGCGACTTAACCTGGGACTGCCCGATGGGCACATCTGGCTCACCGAGGAAGCTCGCACCGCGGTTGTGCGAGTGATTCGTTCACACAAGCCGAAAGTTTTGCTCACCACACACTGGGACGATCCGCATCCCGATCATGCAAATACCTGTCGCATCGTGCGTGACGCGGCGCGGCTCGCGACCATGACTCGCTATGACGAAGATGGCAAGCAACAGCCGGTGCCGATGCCCGCGATCATGCACTCTCTTTTTTCGCGTCATGTGGTCCCGTCGTTCATCGTTGATGTGTCAGACTTTGTTGAGGAGAAGATGGCGGCAATCAGGGCCCACGCCTCGCAGTTTTATCGCGCCGAATCGCAGGAACCGAATACGCGGATTAGCGATCCAACCTTTCTGGTCCAGATCGAAGATCGCATGCGTTACTTTGGCTCGCTTATTGGAGTGGCGGTCGGTGAGCCGTTTTACGTGCGTGAGGCTTTGAATGTTGATGATCCTATCGCCTTACTGACTCGGCCGATGAATATTTATTCTTAAAGGTAAGAAGAGCGGGGGCAAGCCCCTTCCCAACCGGGAGCTTCACTTTCCTGAGTGCGAAATGCATGTTGAGAGGCCTGCAGTGGAATTTGCAAGCTCAACTTGGAAGTCTCTCAGGTCGGGAAGGGGGCTTGCCCCCGCTCGTTCCATCATTCAGTTTGCTTTGTTACTTATCAACGCGCGCGCCACGGCAATCAACGCCGTAGCCCGCGGCGCCTCACGCTCGAAGCTGCGTGCTATTTCGACCGCCTGAGTTGGATTCTCCTGCGACAGTTTGCGGAACACTCCCGGCAAGTTGAATTCGTCCACCGTACTAGCATGCATTGAGCTCATATTCTTGGTTCGCAGTTGCATCGTCAGCCGGCCGTCTTCGCCGTTGAACCCTTCGGCGGAGTTAGAAGCTTTCGCGATTTCCAGCATCAGCTCCCAGGTGCGCGCCCGATCAAACGGCAGGATCGCATTGGCAACGGCAATCAACGCTCGTGGCCGGTCAGCCTCCGAAACGTCAATCCGCCGCGCTTCCTCCAAAGCATCCGCGATTGTTTCCAACGCTTTCTCGCGATCCGCCGGCGGCATCGCACTCGCGGCCTCAGTCAACAACCAGACTCGCTGAAGATGCGAGAGTTCGCCTTTGCTCGCGAGCATCAATGCCGTTTCGACGTCCTTTTTCTCGGCAATCTTCATCGCCAGGTTCATATCGACGTAGGGCTTCAACTGCTTCCGCAATTCGCTATCCTCGACTTTCTCCGTGAAGTCGCGCGCGCGCATATCGCCTTTGGCAGCGGTTCGAGACGCGAGTTGCAGGTAGAGCGCGTCACGCTCTTCCGATGTCTTAGCACGCTCGATACGATCAAGCAGCGCTTTCTCAACATCTTCCGCTTTCCGTTCCGGAGTATTAACCGGCTGTATCGGATTGTCCTCGTCGAGTTCGCGCACATCGCCGTCAATACCCTGGGCCAACACGGACATTTCACTACGCAATTGCTCGGCGACTTCCTTCGGTGCGTACTGCTGAAAGACTGGCAGCAAGCGCCTGATCACAAGATACTTTCCCTGTATGCCTGAAGAACTTCGGTCCTGTTCCTTTAAGGGCGAGGGGCGTAGCAGTACTCCCGCTGCGACGCGGAAGAAAAGGTTCCTTAACTCCGTAGCGACTTCAGGCGGTGGTGCGGGCCGGCTCATTGACGAAGATGACTGGCCGCCATCGGCGCCGAAGGAAATAAACAAGTGCGGCGTGAATAGATAAGACGAGAGCAATGAAACTGTATTTGCGTCAGCCTTTACGTCCGTCTCTGCATTTGTCAGGAAGCGAGCGTAACGTTGGTCAGCGGCTGCAGGATTTTTGTCTCGCAAAGACGAGAGGAAGTCGAGGCCGTCCATCGTCACTGTTCCCAGGGCCGGATCGGCAAACTGTAACGCGCGCTCGACATTGCTTTCGAGCAGCTGACTCGCGAGACGCAGCCGCTGCCGGATTGCAGCCGGAGTGTCCTGGAGCAATGTCGCTTGCGCTGGCGTGTCAGTTGCTTCCCGCTCACGCGCGTCCTTAAGTTTGTCAAGAAGCTCTTCGCCAAGCGCGCGATCGTGTTTGGCTGCCAGTCGCAAAACCTCGGAACGCAAATCTGGCGCACCCGTGAATGGTCCGGGCGCGTTCGGATTTTCTCGCTGCTGACGTTGGCGTTCTTCGTCCATCCGCCGCGCCGCGTCCTGGTCGGAGGCTTCAGCGGCGTCCCACGCTTTGCGGAAGAGCGCTCGTCCTTGTTCCGGATCAGGCTCCCAAAGAGCGTCGGCGATCCGAGATAGTGTACGAGCACGAAGTTTTTGATCCTGGTAGTTGCGGGCATCATTGGCCAACGAGACCAATAACGAAACGCCCAATGCTTTCCGTTGCTCGACCTTAGCCTTAGCTGCCGCGGATGTCTCTTTGTTATTCGCGGCGGTTTTGGGAGCCGGCGCCATCGCCTGCGGTTGTTCAGTAATTTTCGCGGCGGCATCCTGGGCCGGAACTATGGAGGCCAGCGATAACAGCAAAGGAAACACAAATAGGGAAGGCAAACTTGAAGACAGATCGCGGCGGGCCATGTTGATTCTCCAGGAAGGGTATTCAGACGGATGAAGCCGACCGATCAAACGTGCAGGGCGAGTTTTAGTTCCAAAAAGTAATTTTGCAGCAGGCGATGGACTAAGTCAGACCGCGATTACTTCCATCTCCGGATCGACTTCCTGTTTCAGCATGCCCTCGATTGCCATTAGAGTGCCGGTGAGTGAACTGGGGCAGCTGCCGCAGGCTCCCTGGTAACGAATGCTGAGCGTGTGATCTTTGAGGCCCAGAACTTCGAGGTAGCCACCATCGCCCATCAGAGCGGGTCGCACTTTTTCATCCAGGATCTCATTTATTTGTAGCAGGCGCGGATCGTCGCTGGTGACCGCTGCAATTGCGCCACCGACCGCTACCCCGGCGGCGGCGGCGGAGTTCACCGCCTCGGTGGCGCGAATTGGCACCGCTAGAAGCGGAAGAAGGTCGTCCCAGTCGCCTTCGTCTTCTTTCTCTACTGTGATCATCCGATCCATGTAAAAAACAGATACAACATGACCAACATCGAATAGCGCTTTGGCGAGCGGATTGTTTTCCGCCTGCTCTCGGGAACCATACTGATGGACCGTGCCGTTACTCACAGCTTCCCTCAGTATGAATTTGACCGCGTTTGGATTAGGAGTCTCTTCTATGTCGCTAATTTTAGGCATCGCTAAATCTCCGGGTATTCAAAAACAAATCTAGTTAAACAATCGTTATGTTCAGCGACATTATAGCTGGTTTGGGGGCGAAGCGCAGTTGAGACGAGGAGATGTCCAACGAGGAGCTGAAACTCTGACGACTCGAGACGCATTACGACACCGAAAGCGCTAGCTACCCAGTACTTCAAAACCTTCCGCCTCGAAGGGAAAGGCTGTTTTGGAGTCTAAAAACCAGGTGGTCCACTCACGCGCAATCAGCTATTGCCAAAGCGGAGGAGCGGGAATATACTCCGTGCCCTCACTTGCCCCCCCTTACAATTAAGGTGAGCCAAGTTGAGCTAGAGGCAAGCGATTGCGAGGGTCGCTTGCCTCTCCTTTTGAGGCCAAGGTCTTTGGCCTTTGGTCTTCGGTCTTTGATCTTTCGCAAAGAATACTTGATCCTATGCACGTTATGTGGCAACGGAAGGAAGCTTCAAAGACCTAAGAACCAAGACCGCTTTCTTATGAACATCGGCATCACGGTTTATCCGACCTACGGCGGCAGCGGCATCGTTGGTTCGGAACTCGGAAAAGAACTGGCGGAGCGCGGCCACACGGTCCACTTCATTTCATCTTCATTGCCGACGCGGCTCACCGAACTAAACGAACGCGTGCGTTTTCATGAAGTTGAAATGATGTCCTATCCGCTGTTTGAGCATCAGCCTTACACTTTGGCGCTGGCCACCAAAATGGCCACGGTTGCGGAGACAGAGAATTTGGACTTGCTGCATGTTCACTACGCAATTCCACATTCAATTAGCGCCATTCTTGCGCGCGAGTCTCTCAAGCCCAAACGCTATCTGCCGGTCATCACGACGCTACACGGAACGGACATCACCCTCGTCGGCGCCGATCGCTCGTATCTGCCGATCACGCGCTATGCCCTCGAGCAATCAGATGGCGTGACCGCGATTTCAAACTATCTGAAGCAGGCGACCGTGGAGACCTTTCAATTTGATCGCATCAAAGTGATCCCAAACTTTGTTTGCCCGTCCGAATACAAGCCGAAAATTGATTGTGACTTGCGCAAGACGCTGTCGCCGGACGACGAGCCGATCCTGGTTCACGTCTCAAACTTTCGCCCGGTCAAAAGGCCGCTCGATTGTGTCGAGATTTTCGCGCGAGTACTCAAGAAAACTAACGCTCGCCTGGTGATGGTGGGCGATGGCAGCGAACGCACCAGCGTTATCCATCGCGCCAAGTGCCTGGGCGTTTATGACAAGTGTGCGTTCGTTGGCAAACAACCGCGCATCGTCGACTACCTTTGCGCCGCCGATGTATTGCTGTTGCCGTCGGAGCAGGAATCGTTTGGGCTGGCGGCGTTGGAAGCAATGGCTGTCCAGGTTCCCGTGATCGCCTCCCGCGTCGGTGGTTTGCCGGAAGTTGTCGACGATGGCGTAACTGGATTTCTTAGTGAAGTAGGTGACGTCGACAAGATGGCCGAGGACGCCGTCAAACTTCTGACTGATCCTGGTCTGCGGCGCGCAATGGGCAAACGCGCGCGCGAGTCTGCGGTGGAGCGCTATCGCACCGACCTTGTGATCCCGCAGTACATCGAATTCTACAATCAGGTGATTGCAGAAAAAGGAAAGTAAACAAGGAATAAGCGATGAGAAGGATTCCTCTAATCTTCTTATTTGGATTGCTGCTCTCCCTCGGGATTCCCGCGCAGCAGCCCGACAGCACGAAACCCCAACCGACACCCACGCCAACCGAACTGCAACAGCCGTCGCGGTCAGGCGACGATGACGTTGTCAAGATCACCACCAACCTGGTTCAGGTTGATGCCACCGTCACTGATAAGAATGGGAAACTAGTAGGAGATCTGCGGTCAGATGAAGTCCAGATCTTTGAAGATGGACATCAGCAAAAGATTACGAACTTCTCATTGGTGACCGTGGAAGGATCAATACCGCGGCCGGCTCCGGTTGCTCAGGTCGATAAGTCCGCGCCGCCGCTGCCGCCGGTGAGACTGCACCCGGACGACGTGCGCCGCACCATCGCACTGGTAGTTGATGACCTTGGCCTGTCCTTTGAAAGCACTTACTACACGCGCCGCGCGTTGAAGAAGTTTGTTGACGAACAGATGCGTCCCGGCGATTTGGTAGCGATCATACGCACCAGCGGCGGCATGGGAGCTTTGCAGCAGTTCACAGCGGACAAGCGGCAACTCTACGCGGCCATCGACCGCGTGAAGTGGTATCTCAATGGCCGCTCGCAGATCGGCGCCTTTGCGCCGTTGGGGGGTAGACCTGTAAACGACAACGGACAACCTAAACCCAACGAAGACCTCGATCAATTTCGAGAAGACGTCTTTTCCGTCGGCACACTCGGCGCGGTTGGCTATGTGGTGAAGGGAATGCGCGAGCTACCCGGGCGCAAGTCGATTTTGTTGATTTCTGATGGTTTCAAGATTTACAGCGCGGGCGATCCTGAGCGCAATAGCCGCACCCTGTTCGCCCTGCGCCGCCTGATCGATCAGGCGAACCGGGCGACAGTTGTGATCTACACGATGAACGCGACCGGCCTGCAGACTTATGGTCTCACTGCTGCCGATTCAGTTGCCGGCATGAGTTCCGAAGATGTCGAGCAGCAGTTGGGCGATCGGCGCACCGCGGCCTTTGAGTCACAGAACGGGTTGGATTACCTGGCCAGAGAAACCGGTGGCATCGCTATCCGGAATAACAATGACCTGAGCAGCGGCATTCGGCGCGTCATGGAAGATCAGAAAAGCTATTACTTAATCGGTTACCGCCCCGATGAGTCTACTTTCGACGTGACGTCTGGCCGCCGAATATTTCATAAGTTGAGTTTGAAGGTTACGAGACCGGGAAAGTTTAACGTGCGCATGCGCAATGGTTTCTTCGGCATCACTGAGGAGGATGAGAAAACGTTGGCCAGCACCCCAGCACAGCAACTCATCAAAGCGCTGACTTCTCCTTTTGGTGCGGCTGGAGTACGGCTGCGTCTAACCACGCTGTTTGCCAACGACGCAAAAGCCGGTTCATATATGCGCTCTTTACTTCACATCAACGCAAACGATCTCACCTTTACTGATCTGCCTGATGGCTCGCATAGAGCAGAATTTGACGTTGTCGCAATCACGTTCGGTGATAACGGCAGGGTGGTTGACCAGGTGGGGCAGGGCTTTATACTTCGTAGCCAACCAGACGATTATGCGCGCCAGCGTCGCGACGGTTTTGTCTTTTTCCTGACGGTGCCGATAAAGAAGGCCGGGGCTTACCAGTTACGAGCAGCGTTGCGCGATCGCGCGTCCCAACATGTTGGATCCGCGAGCCAGTTCATCGAAGTACCTGACATAAAAAAGAATCGGCTGGTTGTTTCCGGGATACTCATAGCGGCAGCGGACGCAGCAGTTGCAAGTAAACCTTCCGGCGCCGCTGCCGACGGCGCGAATCAATCGCCGTCAGGTCAAAACCCGCCGAAGCAAGAGGCTGATCCCGTCAACCAGTCAGTCAGCGCAGCCACGCGGCAGTTTAGGCGGGACGAGGTCCTGGCGTGGTCCGTTTTTGTGTACAACGCGCGCTTAGATAAGGCGACCGGCCAACCGCAGCTGAGTACGCAATTGCAGCTGTTTCGTGATGGTCAACTGATCTTTACCGGTAAAGAGAGCGCAGTAGACACAGTTAACCAGTCCGATCTTAAGCGAATTGGCATGGCGGGCGGAGTGAAGTTGGGCGCCGCACTTGTCCCGGGCGAATATGTTTTGCAGATAACGGTCACCGATCCACTGGCTGACGAGAAACATCGCGTGGCGACGCAATGGATCGATTTTGAGATAGTCCGATAAAGCTGGACTTAGGCCTTGGGTCTTTGGTCTCTGAACTTGGTACTTTGTTGTTAACCTGTTCCTCGCCCAAGCGAAGTTCAAAGTTCAAAGTCCAAAGACCTAAGTCCAAAGCCCACGTTCCCGTCCCCGTATCCAAATGCCCTCGATAATCATAGGCACCGCCGGCCACATTGATCACGGAAAAAGTTCACTCGTTCAGGCTCTCACCGGCAAAGATCCAGATCGCTTACCCGAAGAAAAACGACGCGGCATCACTATCGATCTTGGTTTTGCAGACCTAGATCTTGGCGACGTGCGGGTAGGCTTCGTTGATGTGCCGGGTCACGAGCGGTTCGTTAAGAATATGCTTGCGGGAGTTCACGGAATCGATGCGGTTGCGCTGGTAATTGCGGCGGATGAAGGGGTGATGCCGCAAACCCGCGAACACTTTGAAATCTGCCGGCTGCTGGATGTGCAGAAGGGTCTGGTGGTGCTCACCAAAACGGATCTGGTTGACGAAGAACTACTTTCCCTCGTCCGCGCTGAAGCCGAAGAGCTGGTGGCTGGCTCCTTTCTGGAAGGCGCTCCCGTTGTTGCCGTCAGCGTGCGGTCGGGTGTTGGCTTAGACGAGCTACGCGCAATTCTGCTGCAAATCGCCAGGGATATTCCAGAGCGATCCGCTGACTTCGTTACCCGCTTGCCAATCGATCGAGCCTTTACGATGAAAGGCTTTGGCGCGGTCGTTACAGGTACACTCGTAGCTGGAGAAATTGCCGCGGGCGATGAACTCGAGTTGTTGCCGCTCGGTCGGCGCGTGCGTGCTCGTGGAGTTCAAGTGCACGGCGCGTCAGTTTCGCAAGCGCAAGCCGGACAGCGAACGGCAGTGAACCTGGCTGGCGTGGACGTAAGCGAGATCGAACGCGGAATGACGCTCGCTCCGATCGGTCGTTTGCTGCAGACCCAAATCATAGATGTGCAGTTGAGCGTATTACCCGGAGCGCCACGGGCCATTCGTACGCGTTCACGCGTGCGCGTTCATGTCGCCGCAGCGGAGGTGCTCGCGCGTGTTCGCGTCCTCAACGCACGCGCAGAAATCCCGCCCGGGGAAACTGGCTTCGCCCAACTACGATTCGAGACTCCGGTGGTGGCCGTGCATGACGAGCGCTTCATTATTCGATCTTATTCGCCGGCTGAGACGGTAGGCGGAGGATTGATCCTCGATCCGCAAGCTACAAAACATCGCGGTCGCGAAATGGCCAAGACTGATGAGCGGTTGCGGGCGTTGCTCGAGGCCGATCGGCCCGGAAAAGTAGCCATGTTTGTGGCCGCTTCCGGAGATCAGGGACTGCGACTCGCTGATATTGCAGCACGAACCGGATGGAGTGATGAAGTTGTCGCTCAAGTTGCAAAGCAGGCCCTGGAGGCGACGACTACAGAGGCTGAAGGAGTTTTTGTTGCGAAGGAAAACTTTGAAAGGCTCTCACGATTGGCAGTCGAGGAAGTTAATCGTCACCATCAGCGCGAGCCGCTGGCTCGAGGCCTGGCGCGAGAAACCTTACGGGAGCGCCTTTTCGCTCATGAGGCCCCGGAAATATTTCGCGCCGTATTGGCACGGCTGGAACATGCGGGTAGTTTGGTTTCGGAAAAGGACATTGTGCGAGCTAGTGAACACGGGCAGCAACTGTCTGCAGTCGACGAGGAGTTACGCAAACAAATTGCTCAAGCTTACGAAAAGGCCGCCCTCGAGGCGCCAACACTCGACCAGGCCTTAGTCGAAGCCGGAATACCTGCTGCGCGGCGTGCGCATGCGAGGAAAATTCTCCAACTGCTAATCGACGACGGAACGCTGGTGCGCGTGCAAGGCGAGATGTTTTTTCATTCCCATGCGCTCGAGAATCTGAAAGCACTTTTACGCCGTTATGCAACTGAACATGAGCCAGGCCGTTTGATCGACGTTCCCGCGTTCAAAGACCTCGCCGGAGTTTCGCGCAAGTATGCCATTCCCTTGTTGGAGTATTTCGACCGCGAACGGATTACCCAACGAGCGGGGGACAAACGCATTATCTTGAAGAGCTAATTACAGAACTGAGCGCGGTAGCTGCCCGATCCTGACACTCAACTGCGATCTTGCAGGGCGTCAGAACTCCTCGCCTCTTCGCGCTAAATTCAGCATCCGGCGCTACTGTGATCGGTTGTGTAAAGCCGATGGATCATCGATCTGGTCCGCTGCCGTCCGTTTGAAGCACTTGCGTTCCGCGATGCGTGGCGTTAACATGCTGGCCACATAAGCTATTCGGCTTTTTCCCTTTAAACCTTCATAAGCGACTCGATTGCCGGAGGGTAACAATGAAAATCAAAGAGTTATTGGCAGCGCTCGTGGGTTTAGCTTCAGCCGTTGGCGCGATCTATTTCTTCTACAAGTTCGTGACGTCGGCGGATCCCGCAGGCGGTCATACCCAGGGGTGGATTGCCCTGGGCCTTGCAGCCATTGCTTTCGTGTGTGGGTTAATCTATTTCCTGGGTCACGTCAATCAGGAAGAAGAGATTCACATCACGCAATAAGCTCTGAGGGGTTGTTCGCTCGCGTGGTCGTCAGTTTCACCGACAAGCCGCTTGGCTTCGCTGTATTTATTGCTCAAATCTGAATTGACGCCGTTTGTGCACAGTTGCGGCTTGCCCCGTGCGCAAACGGCGCTTAGTTTGTCAGGGCGACCGAAAATTTTTTCAGGAGACGAATCTTAATGATGTCGTTTTTGATGCTGGCCCAAGTCAATACAACCTTTTACAAAGCCACCTACTTTATTCCCGTTTTTGTGGGAATGTTTCTGCTTGGCATCGTTGCAACTTTGGTTGCAGCGGTGCTGGGTTTCGCTCGGGCGCGCGCGTTTGGCCCATCCGCGAAGTGGTTTTCCTATTCGGCTGTTTGCTTGCTGTTATTTCACATTCAACTCCTGGCTATCGGTTTTGGGGCGATCAGCAACGACACGAATTTTGCTTCCAATGTGGTGGCGTTTTTCAATATTTTTATTATTCTTGCGGCCGTCTGCGCAATAATGGGTTTCGTCAGACTTACCAACCCGCGGTAGTGTCCGTTGAGCTTGCCGTCTGCTGCAGCTACAGAACCGTTAGCAAACAAACGACAACCTCTCAGTTCATGAGACAATTCGAATTAGCTTGATGCTGAAGAAAGTTTTTGTAATCGCCGCGCTCGCACTCATTGTGGGCGCGGCGTTTCTGTTCATTCGCGAGCAACGCCATGGCGGCGACCACTCTCCCGCAAGCGCTTTCGCGCGCGCGCGCGGGAGCCGGTTCGTTATCGCCGAAAAACCATTTCGCTTTGTCGGCGCCAACGTTTCGGTCATGTATCGCGATGAAGATCGCGCGCAAATGCCCGAAACTCTGCGCCAGGCTGCTCAGGCCGGAATTCGCGTTGTTCGCGTTTGGGCCTCAGGTGAAGGCGGCCCGGGTGATATTGGGCCGGTGGCTGATTATGCCGACTGGCCACGCACGCACCCATTGCGCTGGGCCCCGGGCAAATGGAATGAAGAAGCGCTGGTCCATCTCGACAAGGTGATGGCCGAAGCTGCTCGCAACAAACTGTTGGTGCAGCTCTGTCTTGTAAACTGGTGGCGAGACACCGGCGGCGTCACGCAGTATTTGCGTTGGGCGGGCATCATGGATGCTGCTGATGAAAAATTTCCTGTTGGCATTAACCCGGAACGCGCGATGGTCTTCTTCACCAATGATGAAACGCGCCGTCTCTATCGCGAACATATGGAGAAAATTGCAACCAGGCGAAACACTGTTACCGGCGTGCTCTACCGCGACGACCCGAACATTTTTGGTTGGGAATTGATGAATGAAGCTCAGGCAGTGACGAGTCGTTGGTCCGAACGCCGCGCCTGGATTGCCGAGATGAGTGCTTATTTGAAGTCGCTCGATCCGAATCACATGATCACGCCAGGCGACTGGGGATACCGCACCGCCGCGGAGCGGCGCGAGTGGCTTGCTGACCATCAGTTGCCAAACATCGACTACTGCGACGTCCATCACTATCCGGTGCCTGACGCCGATGTCTCCGTCGATTCGCCCACCGCGCTGCGCGAGTTTATCGAGAATCGCGCGGCAGCAGCTTTCTCAATCAAGAAGCCGTTGGTCTTCGGCGAGTTTGGAATGGGCGTTGAGGGCTACAAAGGTTTTTCGCAGCTGGATTGGTACCGCGCGTACCTTGAAGGCAGTGTAGCAGCGGGGGCGAGCGGCGCGATGTTTTGGATTCTGACGCCAGATCCGGCGCGCGGTTACGGTGTTACCTATGTCGCTGATCGCGACCGCGGCGTTCTTGCTGAAGTTACGCGCGCGTCGCAGATGTTTTCTTCGCTCGCCGATGCTGATCCTCCTGAACGTTTGCTCGACCCGGCTCGCCACCTGGTGCCGAGGCAATTTGCCTGGGCGCGTCCAGCCAATGATCCACCTTCGTTGCCCTTGATGATCGTTAACGAAGACAAGTCGATCCTTTATCGCTTCAAGCCTCAAACGGCGTCGAGCGAGCGCTTCGAAAAGATTGGCGGCGGCCCGGGATACATCTGGGGATTTGGAGTTGGCTATCTCGAGTACACAGTGCCGGAGCGCGCGGATCGTCGTCGCGTTAGCGAGATCGTTGTTCGGGCACACATTCAACCGGTGCTGCCAACCGATGCTAAACCAGAGAACATCAAAACGCGCGTCACGCTTTTTGTGAATGGCAAGGACTGTGGTTCACGGCTGATCTCGGTCGAACCCGGTAAACAAACATTCATTCAAGAGTGGCGAGTTAACAGCTATCTAACGCGCTTGGCGGCGATGCGCGGCAAACCTATCACGATTCGGTTCGCAGTCACGCCCGAGTCTGATTGGCTCTGCGGTGTGAATATTTCCAACTGGCCGGAAGGTTACGAATCACACGACGCAAAGCCGGTTGAGGTAGAAGTGCGGCACTAGTTTGGTAGCTTTGACGTCTGCACCGCGAGCAAGTGTTCTTGCATTTGCCTCAACTACTGGCAAGAAGGCCAGCGCTGGACTATCCTGTTAATGTAGCAATACCGTGCTGATATGCCGACGGTATTGCGAATAGGAGCTTACAGGTTCTTTTTTTACGCAGGTGACAGGGACGAACCGCAGCACGTGCACGTTGAACGCGATCAAAATCTTGCTAAGTTCTGGCTTGATCCGGTGAGATTGCAAACGAGCGGAGGCTTTGGCAGAAGTGATCTTAGCCGGATTCAAAGTCTTGTTGAAGAACACAGAGAAGCGTTTGTAAGGAGTTGGGATGAGTACTTCAACGACTGATGTTAGGGCACAGCAAATCGTTATCATAAACGACAGTCTCACAGTCGACTTGAGTGACGGCCGTTCGATCTCGGTGCCTCTCACCTGGTATCCGCGCCTCTTGCATGGCACGCTTAAAGAGCGAAACAATTGGCGCCTGATAGGAAATGCTGAGGGTATTCGTTGGCCTGATCTGGATGAGGACGTCAGCGTCGAGAGCCTGTTGCGGGGAAAACCTTCAGGCGAGAGTGAAGCCTCCTTCAGAAAATGGCTAGAAAAACGAACGGCGTTGCTTCACGATCCTGCCTAGTATGAACTTCGAAAAGGAGATTAGATCCTTCTCGCCGAGCGGAAACCTGACAACTCAATGCTTCAAGTGACGATCCAAAAAATCGGCCGATGCGCGATACGCTCTTAACCAATCCTCGTGTCGGAGAAAGTCATGTATCTCATCCGGAAAGATCAGTTGCTCAAACTCCACTCCTTGATTCCGCAAGGCCTCGACCAAATGCACTGTTTCAGTGAACGGCACGTTGCGATCGTCGTCGCCGTGAATCAGTAACACTGGAGAGCGCCAGGTCTTCACCGAGGCCAGCGGAGATGATTCAAACGCAAGTCTCGCGGCATCTGGCTTTGCTTGCGGATCGTAGGTCGGCACAAAGTTGCGGATCGCCAGGTTCCAATCGTGAACTCCGTGCATGTCAACTCCGGCGGCAAAAAGATCTGAAGCACGCGCAAGGCCCATCGCCGTCAAGTAACCGCCGTAAGATCCGCCCCACAAACCAATCCGCTGTGGATCGACATCGGCGCGATTGCGCATGTAGACACCCGCGCCCATCACGTCATTGAATTCGCTGCCTCCGGTTGCGCCGTAATTCAACGCTTCCCGAAACTCCATGCCATAGCCGATCCCGCTGCGGTAGTTCACCGAAAGAACGATGTAACCGTGATTAGCAAGATACTGATTCATCGCATAGGCGTTGCGGTAGTAGTACATGTAATGCCAACCCAAAAGCATCTGGCGCCGCGAGCCGCCATGGAAAAATAGAACTGCGGGATGACGCTTTGTCTTGTCGAGATTTGGCGGCAGAAACAGTTGCCCATGAATCTTTATGCCGTCGGCGCTGGGGAAGATTACTTGTTGTGGTTCGACGAGAGAGTTCTCGGGAAACTCAGCAGGAATAGACTCGGGCGCCAGATCGCGAATCGTTTGCGAGCCAATTTGAACTGCTGCGCGGCCGGGCCGGCGCGCATTCGAGTGAAAGAAGGCCACGCCTTTACCATCGCTGGTCGCAACCGGCGCCCACTCGATGCTTTCGCCGGCGATGATTGCGGCGGTTACGGCGGTGGGTTGCTTTCCGCCAGCCGTGGGAACGCGCCAGATGTAACGACGATCGATTTGGGTTTGATTGGAGGAGTAGATTATCTCCCTGCCATCGGCGCTTGCCGACACATGCTCAACTTCAAACTCGCCCGGCGTCAGCAGAATTGTTTTTGCACTACGCGAGTTTGCAACAGAAGAGACTGAATACAAATGCGTCCAGCCGTCTTTCTCCCAGGGAAAAACAATGCGGTCATCAGACGACCAGATTAACTGATTGTCGGCGACAATATTTCGAAACACGCTGCCCGTGCTCTTGTCTGCTTTCCAAATTTCACGCCCTTCGCCGGTATCAACATTCGCGACGTAAATTGACCACGGCTCGGCGCTTCGTTTTGGCGCGAAGGCCCCAGCTTCTCGCGATGCCGGGATACGGATGAACGCTACTTGTTTACTATCTCGTGACCAGACCGGATCGCTGTCGCGATCCACGCTCGGATCGAGGTAGCGAACTGTTTTCGCAGCAAGATCGTAGACGCCCACGAAGTTGTGCTCGCGGCGGTTGTTGACGAATACGATCTTAGCGCCATCGGGTGACCATCTAAGCGAATCGCTTTGACCCTTCGCTTCGATTAGCGCTGCAGGCTTGTCGGTTGAGTCGAGCTTTAGGGACCAGATGTTTCGCTTGGAAATAAAGGCGACAAGATGGCCTTTCGGGGAGACGGCGGCGGAATGCCCTTCAGCCAACTGTCGCGGCGGCTTTCCGTCGAGCGCGACGATCCATAATTGTTGCTTTGGCTCTTCGGGCGCACTTTGAGGGTTGGGGCTTTCGCCAAAGTTATCAAGATCGCCGCCACGTGTGTAAATGATTGCCTGCGCGTCTGGCGTCCAAACTAGTTCACCAATTTCCTCGCCATCGTCACCGACGTATGAAGTTATCTGCCTTCCTTTGTACTCAGGGGGACTCGCAACCCAGATGTTCCGCGAGCCTTTCGCGATTTGCAGCCAGGCAATGTGGCCACCCGCCGGCGCAGCTACCAGACTGGAAGGGAACGGGGCGCTCATTACTTGCTCAAGTGTGAACTGCTGTTGAGCTTGAGCGATTGGCAAGCCGACGGCGAAACAAAGAAACAGTATGGCGATGAACAGCTTTTTCAAAACGTTCCCTCCAGTTTTCTTAGGTAACTTGATTCGGAGACAGGAACAGCGAGCCCGCTCTACTGGGACCGCGGGCGTCCCGCCCGCATGTCTACGATGGCACATATATTGAGCTTAAGATCGGTCGCGCTTCCCGCTCATTGCGGGCGGGACGCCCGCGGTCCCAGCACTTCACTGCTCGGTCATCAAGATCCGCCGGACAATGGATTCATGATTTTTGAAAGCGGCGGCATCTGGCGGACAGGTTCGCCAATCGCGTCCAGCGACTTCCGATCCAACTCGTATATCACCGCCGACGGCACAGTCCCCATCGAAAGCCGAAATGCCGGTTCCGCAGCTTGGTGAAGCGCAGCGAGAGTCGCTTCGTTACTGAAATAACGACGTCCACGCGCATCGATGATGAAGTCGCCTTCGCGCATCTGTCGCAGCTCGTTGGGGTCGGAAAGGAAAACGCAAACTAGATCGGAACGCCCGGAGCGTTGCGCGTAATATGAACATAAGGTCTGACTCTCGCTGGCCACTCTAGCGCCCGGGGCAGCTCGCTTAGCTATTTCAAAAACTGCTTCGCGCATGCTGGCGTCGTAAAACTCGTCGTGAGGAAAGTAATAGCCTGCGTTCGCGGCGCCGCCACCGAAAGCGTTGGTATAAAGCCGGAAGTGTGGCGCAGCTTTACTCAGCGTACCCAGCGAGGCTGCGATCACAATTAGCGCCAGCACCGGGCGCACATAAACCCCCGGCCACTCGGTAAGAAGGAGCGTTGAAAGCCTCTTGCCAAGCCAACTCCCAACAGCCTGCACTCCTATTGCTGCAGTGATGAGTACGGCCGGCAGCACCGTTGTGAAGTAACGTGTGAACTTTCCGCCTCCCGGACTAAACGTCATCATCCATAGAAAAAACCACAACATAAGGAAGTAGCGCCCATCGCCCAGCTTGCGCCGGAAAATAAGCGGCAGTCCCGCGAGAAACGCGATGACGGTTAACACCGGCAGTTTGACAATTATGAAGAGGTGGTAAAAATACCAGGGAATTCCCTGTAACCAATCGGTGAAGCGGTGGGTATAAAGAGTGCCCATAAATTCGTAGGCGTCGTGTCCGATTCGCTTTTGTCCCGCGAACTGAGTCATTTCATGCCAGGTGGCTGGAAACAAAATAGTCAGATTGAGTAACAGGAACACCAGGAACATGAGCCCATAGAATTTTAGCAAGCGAATTTTACCGAGCCGCCAGCGCGTGGCAGGGACTCTCTGAAAAATGTAGTAGTAGGTGATTGCGACTACGACGAGCTGTGGCAAGTATTTCGACGCCATCATCGCGCCGAATGCTGCGGCCGCAGCCCAGTAATATCTTTCGGCCTGACTGGGCGACCGGGTTTCGGCAATGCGTTGGGCACGAATCCAAAGTATGTTGCCTAGTAAAAAAAAGAACACCAGGAACGTATCTTCTTTGGCAATGCGATTGAAGCCAATGGCCATGGGATCGAAAGCCCAGAGCGCGGCAGCAATCAATCCGACTTCCGCGCCAAATAGTTCAGCGCCCAGCAGGTAAATTAACACTATGCTAAGAGCACCAAATAGTGCGGCAGGGAAGCGCAACGCCGTCTCGGGTGCAATCGGCATCTGGCCGCCTAGCGCGGGAATGCTGTTCCATTTATCAGCGAACACGACGCTGCCGGTGAGCAGCGCTTTCATCAACAAAGGATGCTCACCGTTAGCGGATGTAAGTCCTCGCTCGCGGTACTCCGTAACGGCCTGGAGCTTATTCAATTCATCTTCACTCAGGCCTTCGGCGCTCAAGCCCGAGACGCGAAAACCGAAGCCCGCCAGAACAAGCACGCACAGCAGGACAAACAAGACAGTTCTGTTTATGGAAACGATCCCGCGCTCTGCGAATAGTTCCGGACGGGAAGCTGCAGTGACGATGGAACAAGTGCCGGCCGACAATGGTTTAGCCCCTCAGTTTTCGTTTGCGCCCAGCTTGGCCGGGCATTGGCGTCCAACAAAAGCGGAAAGCGTAACGCGATTCAAACCGCGGCGCAACCTGAGGCCAAAAAACCTGTGACAAATGTGCTTCAAGGCTTGCAATCCGTTGCAAAATCAGCGAATATTCGCGACGTTTGTTACCTTAGAACGCAGCGGCTGGCGTCCTCTAGCTGGAGGCTGGTCGGTTCAGCAGAGCGAAGACGGTTCGCAACAATTCATTCCACAGTTGTGGTTGATTTTCCAAGTAGCAATTTTCTGTGCGCTTGATTGATTCAGAGAGAGGAAGCAACATGGCAGAGATTCAGGAGAACCTTGAGGCAGGAAGTTCCGCCCAACCATTCCGCATAGATCAAAAGCTCCATCAAATACTTTACAAATCGGAAGCGGCGCCCAAGTTGGAACCGATGCCCGAGGAAGTATTGCCGGAGCCGGTCTATCCGCAGAAGCCAGATCCGGTCCAGATGACGCGGAAGGAATACCAGAAGTTTAATGCCATTCGCACCTGGAAGAGTTGGGGCTCTCCGTATTTCAAGTCGCGCTGGCACAGCAATACGTTGCGCCCAATCATTCCGTATCTGTTTACTGAATGGAAGTGTAACCTTGATTGCCACTACTGCTGGTCCTACAACAACGCCGTCAAGGGCATGACTGAAGATGTCGCCAAGCGCTCGATCGATTGGCTGCATTCAATCGGCTCGCGCGTGCTGGCGCTAATGGGTGGGGAACCGCTGCTGCGTCCCAAGTTTATCCACAAGATTGTTGACTACAGCGCGAAGCGAGACATTTTCGTTTATCTGCCGACCAACGGTCGTTTGATGAAACCCGACGTAATAGATCGTCTCGGCGATGCTGGTATTGCGACGTTTAATCTGGCAGTTGATTCCGTTAAAGAACGCAAATCGCTGCCAAAGGCGCTCGACCCAATTCGTCCTTACTTCGACTATCTCGTCAAGCGTCAGCACCACTATGGTTACTCGGTAATGTTCAATATCAACATCTGCCATAACAACATGGACGATGTTAAGGAACTGACCGAGATTGCTCACGACAACGGCATTGCCACGGACTACCACGTGAACGAAACGCCGATGATGGAGCAGACCCACTTCAAACATCTCAACGAAAATCAGACCTATCTGACGCCCGACGACTGGCCGAAGGTCGATGCGCTGCTTGACTACCTGCAGGACCTGCGCGTCAACAAGGGTTACAAGATGGCAAACCCGACGCAGCATATGGAAGACATGAAGCTCTTGATGCGCGGTCAGGTTCCACCCTGGCAATGCCGCGCCGGTCAGAATTCATTGATCATTCGTACGGACGGTTCGCTGGCGCCATGTTTCCCGATGTATTCGGCGACGCATGACTGGGGCACCGTCGGCAACGACAAGTTTGATGTGAAGCAGTTGGACGAGATGAAGGTTGAATGCACCAAGCATTGTCTCTCGACCTGCAACTACATTCTCGGTTACTGCTACGACAACATGCGCGTGATTAGCTGGGGACTTAAGCAGGCGCTGCATGGCTTCAAGGGAGCAAGCAACGGCTTCTAAAGAACAGTAAACAGCCAACAGTAAACAGCAAACCGGAGTCACTACCACAGTGGCTCCGGTTTTTTTTCTAGGCAAGCGGCACTCAAGGAGTTCAGAGTTCAAGCTTTAGCTTATTGCTGCTTGCGACCGCACAACCTAAAGGTTGAACTCTGGACTATTTGCGTGGCGTGCAACTTGTGCCGCTGAAACTTTTGCATTGATTAGACGACTCGTCCACCCCTCATCGTCAGGATGCCTACAATCACATTGATGCCGACGCCGATCGCGATCGCGATCCAATACTGGCGTTGGTCGTCGATCGCGCTCTTATAGCGAACGATGGTGACGATTCCCAGCGGTCCCCAGACGAAGATTGAGGAAATCAAACCGGGTCCATAACTAAGGATGCTTAGTGCAGTCACTGTGTGTGTGAGTGCGTTACCCGCTATCAGCGCCCCCAGGATGATAAGCATCATCGGCAAAAACTTGAGTCGACGCGCCAACACGATTGCGATTGTTACCAGAATAAATCCCACGCTCTGCGCCGCAAGAAAACGCGCCGTCGACATGTGCACGCCTCTTAGCCGCAGGATGTACGCCGGATAACCTTCGCCTCCCCAGTATTCTTCGGCGATGTGGACCAGGTAACTAAGCGGAAAGAGCCACGACCAAAGAATTGTTCGCCGACCGTAGATTCCCAGCGGAAAGTTTTCTTCAGTGTTCATTTATTAAGATTCGCGCTTGAAGCTACGACGCAAGTTCAGGATTGTCATGAGCGAGCGTGACTGTTATATCAGAGGTGTCAACTCTTTGGAGTGCGGTGACCTGTCACCGCTTTGGCCCACAGGCCATCGACGATCTGAAATCAAAGGCGGCGACAGGTCGCCGCACTCCAAAAAGGACCCTGATGGACTCAAGTCACGATTCAATGGCAGGGAATCAAGCGGCCCCGGCATTGTCGCGCCGTCTGGGTTTGTTTGATGCCACGATGATCGTAATGGGCGGCATCATCGGTTCCGGCATCTTCATGAATCCAGCGGAAGTCGCCCGCAAAGTCACCACCCCATTCCTAATACTCTTTGTCTGGGCTTTGGGGGGCCTCGTCGCCCTCGTTGCGGCGTTTATCTGGGCCGAGCTGGCGGCACTGCGACCAGAAGTCGGCGGCCAATACGCCTATCTTCGCGACGCTTATCATCCCCTGGCTGCGTTTTTATACGGTTGGGGATTGCTGCTGGTGATACAAAGCGGCGGCATGGCGGCAGTAGCGGTTACCTTTGCCCGCTACTTTCTTGAGTTGACCAATCTTCGCATCGACGACTGGATCGTTGCCGTTGTAGCGCTCGCTGGATTGACCGTGATCAACTGTTTGGGTGTTCGCGCCGGCGGCACAGTACAGAGTCTCTTGATGGTGCTCAAGATCTTTGCGATCATAGCGCTCATCGCTTTTGGCCTTTCTCTCATCGTGCCCCAGACAATCAAACCGAACGGTGGCATCGGGGCGTTCGCGGGCGGTTTTGGTCCACCCTCATTTGGTTTACTGACAATGATAGGCGCGGCGATGGTGCCGGTGCTGTTTGCTTATGGCGGCTGGCAAACTTCCAGCTTTGTTTCCGGTGAGATTCGCGAACCGAAAAAGAATTTGCCGCGCGCACTCATCATCGGCGTGTCTGGCGTTGTGCTGCTTTACCTGGCGGTTAACTTCGTGTGCGTTGGCGTGCTTGGAGCAGGCGGCCTGGCGCAAACGTCCACACCAGCTTCTGATGTAATGCGACTCGCGTGGGGTCCGGTTGGCGCTCGCGCAATCGCCGCCGGCATTGCAATATCAACCCTGGGTTTTCTTAGTCAGGGAATGTTGACCGCCCCGCGTGTCTATTTCGCGATGGCGGAAGATGGTCTCTTCTTCAAGAGCGTCGGCCGGCTGCATCCCCGGACGAATGTACCTATTCTCGCCATCGCGCTGCAGGGGTTAATGGCGATCGCGATTGCTCTTTGGGGAAAGTATGGCCAGATACTCAACTACGTAGTTTCGGTAGACTTCATATTCTTCGGCGCCACCGGGTTGTGCATCTTTGTTTTTCGCCGGCGAAGGAAAGTGACTGACTCTCAAACTACAAAGAGCGGGATCGCCCGCACTCCGGGCCATCCGGTAACGACTACGCTGTTTGTAGCTATCTGCTGGCTAGTCGTAATAAATACCGTCTATCACTATCCGGAAAATACTCTGATAGGTCTGGCCATTCTGATGGCGGGCATTCCGGTTTTCTTTTTTTGGCGTTGGAGAAATTCGAAATGAGCGCTGCTGAAGACAAGAAGCGAGTAAGAGCGTCGGAATACATGAATTGGGCCAAGACCCGTTCACGCGCGCGTTTTAATCTTGCGACCAGCGGGATCGCGAATCTCACGCTGCAGGAGCTGGATGTTTCACTTGACGATCTGGAGATTACCGGCGAGGGCGGCTACGGTTACCAGCCATTGCTACAGATGATCGCCGCAAGGTTTCGCGTTGAAGAATCGTCAGTCGTGACAGCCGCCGGAACCAGTTTTGCCAATCACCTGGCGCTGGCCGCGCTGATCAATCCGGGTGACGAAATACTTTTTGAGTCTCCCGCTTATGAGCCAATGCTCCGAACCGCTGAATATCTTGGCGCCAGGGTGAAGCGCTTTCAAAGACGGTTTGATGATGGTTTCGTCGTTTCAACGCAGGAGATCGAGCGAAACCTGGGCCCACAAACGCGGCTGATTGTGATCACTAACTTTCATAATCCCAGCGGCGTGCTGACAGACAATCAAACGATGAAGGCAGTGGGCGAACTGGCCAAACGAAATAACGCGCGCGTGCTCGTTGATGAAGTTTATCTCGAGATGCTTTTCGCGGAGTCGCCGCAGACGGCCTTCCATCTTGGGGACCAATTCGTCGTGACTGGTAGTCTGACAAAAGCATTTGGACTGAGTGGACTACGCTGTGGCTGGATTCTGGCAGAGCCGGAGCTCGTAGAACGGATGTGGCGACTGAATGATTTTTTTGCAGCGAGCCCGGTGCATGCGGGCGAACGATTGAGTGTGGTCGCGCTTCAACAGCTCCCCGGGATTGCGACGCTGGCACAGGCCCGGCTCGACAAACATCGGGAACTGTTAAATCAGTTCCTCGATAGCCGGGATGATCTGGAAGCAGTCAGACCGCCGCTGGGCTCGATCATGTTTCCGCGGGTGCGCGAGCAAAGCTCTGAAAAACTCTGTGCACTTTTGCGCGAGAAGTATGAAATGTCCGTGGTTCCGGGAAGGTTCTTTGAGCTGCCCGCTCATTTTCGCATTGGTATGGGTGGAGATTCTGAAGCGTTTATCGAGGGTCTTGATCGCTTGGGCCAGGCGTTGGATGAACTGAAGAAGCCGTGAAAAGTGAAGAGTGAAAAGTGAAGAGCAATCTTATTTCGACTTTTTACTTTTCACTCTTCACCCTTTTCCTCGCCGCCGCCAACTTCAGCCAGAAGTACAAGCCGTCAGCAGCTTCGATGCCGGTTCCTTCCGGTGTAATCCTGATGGGCGTGCCATTTGGCCATCCATCTTTGCGCATTCTGCCACCGCCAATCGATTGAAAGTAGACCTTGCCAGTCGTCTGCTTTTTGCCGGTGTGAGGCGCCAGCACGTAGTACTCGATATCCATGTCCTGCGAATTCGTGATGATCGTTCCGTTCTGGAAACTGTCGATGTCAAACTTCATCAATATTACGAACGCCTCCGACTCCGTCTTTGCCCGTTCGACCGCCCTACTCTCCTTGAGATCGCCAAGCGAGATCGCTTCAATGTTTTCATAGCGATTAAGTTGTTTGATGAAACTGACGAAAATCTGATCTTCCGAACTTAGGTGTTTTGAGGTTGGCTGCCGTGCTACCAGGAGGCGGACCTTCGCGGGAAGTTCACCGGGTGCGAGCAGTTTCTCTACTTCAGGTGTTGGCTCGGGAGTGACGACGGGAGCAGCCGGCGTTGAGGGTTTGACGGCGCGGCGTCCGGACTGCGTCTCCGCCTCGGTTGCTTCCAGTGCAAAACCAAATAACAGCAGCAGAAGCGTCAAGCCCCAATGCCTGCGGGTTCGGGGAATCGAGTGGGGGAATAAGCTCATTATGCTTCTGTCCGGAAACAGGTGGGCCATTCGCCTGAGTCACATAAAATAAGCCTTCAACTTCAGTGGATGACGCTTAGAAGCTGTGTAGGTCACAGAAGGTTGCGTGCCAAGATTCGCCAGTCCGGATCATTTGAGTTTGATCCGTTGACTTGGAGCGTGGGGTTAAACTAGACTCCGTGGCCTCTAAGGCTAGTTGCCAGGTTATCCTCGCTCCTTTGCGAAATTTCCCTGAGCCCTGTTCCTCAGGTAAATATTATCTCAAACCTCTGATGGAGTAGCCATGTCTTTTTCTAGGCAGTTCAAACGTTTTGTTTCAAATAGGTTCGGTCAGTCTCTTTGGACACTCACGTGGCTGGCGGCATTAACCGGTATCGGTCTCCTCTATTGGTCGTCAGGAGGATTTCTCATCGAACCCGCCAGACTAAGGCATGACCTTTTTCGAGATGTAGGTATTGCATTTGTTGTAGCAGCAATCATTGCTGCGATATACGAACTACACGCGAGAGCTCGTTTTGACCGAGAGACCCTGCGGGGCGTGCTTGGTTCGATCTATAACGATTTTGTGGATGGCAGAGTGTCAGGTGAGATATGGAGCCAAATTCTAGATAAGGAGGTTGTTCGGAAAAGAGGGCGAATTACGATCGGACTTGAAGAACACCCGTCCTTGCCTGCTAATCAACACATCCTTTGGGCCGAATTTGAATATGACCTTTGTGGACTCAGAAGCACGCTTCGCAAAGTCATACTGAGACATTTTCTGGATTCCTTCATGAGTTTTTCGAAGTTGGATCTACCTCGGTTCGATAGAATTGTAATTAACGAAGAGGTGCTTAAAGATGACGAGCTAGCGTCCTGCGTCGACCGGGGAATCTTCCAGAAAGAGCTTGACCTTGAAGGGCGCGAAGGAAAGCCGATTCCAATTATGGTTTCCAGGCATGAGATAGTCTATGTTCCGGGCGCTTATCATCTGATTATGGGAGAACTAACTGGTGAACTGACCATTCATCTTCATAAGATTTCTGACGGAATCGAACTGGAGGTGAATGTTAAGAATGAGGTGTTTCCACTCGAGGAAGGCGGAATTTTGCAATGCCGTACCTTCTTCCTGCCCCACCAGAACATCGAATTTCGCTTCAAGCCTAAAGCACATACCGTAACTCCGGCCCCGAGTTTTCTAGGGCTAAGTCGCCGGTTGCCGGTCGCCCAATCTCACGGTACAGATCAAACAATCAAGCCTACGCAGCACAAGACTCCGCTGAGCAACAACCACTAGATCGATCAACTCTCATTATCTTTGGGTCGTACTCACATTTGTGGTTTGCACACCAAACCATCAGGTGTACGGGTCGTTGCGCAGCCACTGCTTTTGCTTTGCGCGCCTGGTCTTCGAAGAGCTAAATGCCGCGCTTGGGTTCTTTCCCTGGCGCGGCTTTTTTGGTTCTAATCCAGCAACACACTAACGGAGCACTACCTCAGGTGATAGAGCTTAATAGCGTTGTCGCGGAGCGCCATTTTCGCCAGCACCACAGCCTGCTCGCGCGTAATTTCTTTGTCATTCATCATGCCGGTAAGCGCCAAGGCCAGTCCCTGGCGCGCGCTCATTGTTGAGAGCCATGCAACTTCCGGCCAGTCAACCTCTGGTCCAAACGAGAAAGCGTCTGTGCCGAACAGAATCTTGTCCGGATAAGCCTCCAGCCAATTGCGCAACACTTCGCTTAGCTCGCGCGGATAGATAAGAAACGTCTGAGCGGAAAAGTCAGCATAGACATTTGGCTTGCTGATAAGCGAGGCCGTCTCTTTGGTAAACGGATAACCGCCGTGAATGATTACGAAATTAGTCTTTCGCAGCGACTCGTCGTTGAAGACCGACTCGAGCAACAGGGGATTGCTGCCGCTCTGTTTATAGAAGGCGCCGGCGCCATCAATCGCGTGGATATGCACGGCGAGGCCGAGCCGCCCGGCTTCGCGTGCGATGTAGCGAAATAAGTAGTCCTGTAGTGTTTTGTAATCGGAAGCAGAGGGTTGACCGCCTCTGACGTAACGCGCATAGACGCGTCGTGCGAAGAGAGCGTCGGCTTCAGCGAAATCCAGTTTACGCAAATAGGCGGCTTCAAACTTGACCGCGATCGCGCCGTCTCGCTTTTCCGTCTCGAGCGTCGCGGTCACAACTTTCGCAAGGTAGGCATCGAGCGTAGCGGGCAACGCTCGCAGTCCTGCGCTTGCCAGGTAGCGTTTCAGCAATCGCTCCTCGCTGGGATAGAACCCGCGATAATCAGCATTCGATCTCTTCGCTGCTTCGTTGCTTAAGGGGAACAGTAGCGGATCGACAAACGATACCCAGCGAAAACGTGGACTCCCGAGGCCGCGACCCATCGCCACTCGATTAGCAAACATTGTTTCAATGCCAACCTGGTCCAGCGCCCAGGCGGGAAACTTCTCACCTTGCTCCCGCGCCACGCGTTGCTTTGTTTCGAGCAGTTCGCGCAGGTGCGCTTCGCTCATGTCGTCATGCTTGTAGCCATAAAGATCGCGCCACGCCTCGACAAACTCAAGATTGCCGGGGCTCAAGCGCACCGGCAAGGGAATCGGCCCGATCGCATCAAGCGGTAGAGCGTCAAACTCGTCATCCGGTTTGTCGCCCGGCGCCACGTAGCGCAACGGGTGCGCGTGATTATCAATGGCTTTGATTTTTGCGATCGCAAAAACTAGTTGGGAGTCGGCGCTTGTTTGTCCTAAGACGCTCGAAGCAGCGATCAGTGAGATGACGAGGAGAAGAAATGAAGAAAGTGTTTTCATATTCCTAGGTATTGGATTTAGATCCAAAGCCCGCGGACCAAAACGTAAAACCGACTGCGGGGGAATGAACTGTCGCGGGGTTCCGCTGAGCTTCACCCCCAGGCTTTGCGCTATCACCACGCTTCGCGGGCTCAGTTCGAATTCTTCAGCAGCTTGATCGCGTCGCGCGCGTAGTAGGTGAGAATAATATCCGCGCCGGCGCGTTTGATGCTTGTCAACGTTTCGATCATCACGCGCTCTTCATCAATCCAGCCATTTCGAGCTGCGGCCTTGATCATCGCGTACTCGCCGGAGACGTGATAAGCGGCTATCGGGAGATCAAACTCGTCGCGGAGTGTCTTCACGATGTCCAGGTAACAAGTTGCGGGTTTCACCAGCAAAATGTCGGCGCCCTCGGCGTAGTCAAGTTCTGCTTCGTGCAGCGCTTCCCGCGCGTTTGCGGCGTCCATCTGGTAGGCGCGTCGATCGCCAAACGCGGGCGCACTATCGGCAGCTTCCCGGAAGGGTCCGAAAAATCCCGACGCGTATTTCACCGCATAAGCCATAATCGCAACTTGCTCGAAACCGGCGTCATCAAGTGCATCGCGAATGATGCCCACCTGCCCGTCCATCATCGCTGAAGGTGCGACCACATCCGCACCGGCTGCTGCCTGGCTAACGGCTGTTCGCGCCAGTAACTCCAGCGAGGGATCGTTTAAGACTTCGCCATCGCGCACCACACCACAATGTCCGTGCGAGGTGTACTCGCAGAGACAGGTGTCGGTCATGATCACTAGTTCCGGCGCCGACGCGCGAATAGCACGGACGGCCTGTTGCACAATTCCAGCTTCGTGATAAGCACCCGAGCCCGTTTCATCTTTTGCTTCCGGCAGACCGAACAGTATTACGCCCTTAACGCCAATCTCGCTGGCGGCCGCCGCTTCCCTCGCGATTTCATCGACAGAGAGATTGTGGACCCCCGGCATCGAGGCGATCTCGCGCCGCACTTTTTCGCCGGCGCAGGCAAAGAGCGGCAGGATAAAGTCCTCTGGAGCGAGACGCACTTCACGCACGAGCGCTCGCAGATTTTCGGTTCTTCGCAGGCGACGGGGACGATGAAGCAGATCGGACAAATTAGTTTCCTCGAATAAGGGGTTTGTTGGGAGAGGAATCATACCCGTCAAAGAATTACTTAGGCAAACTACTTTGATTTTTCGTAACGCAAACTGCCAGTTTGCGGGTGCCCTGATGGCCACTCGTTCAAACGCAAAATGACAGTTTGCTTTACAAGTCAACTAGCAGAAATTTACAACAAAACGATCAGATACTTGGTTTAAGGGGCACACTCATTGCGAGTTTGTCTGCAGCGTCTACGGGAATGAATGGAAACAGGAGGGAACAATGAATAACAAATTGGGATTGGCCCTCCGCTACCGGGCAGACTCCGCTTTTGAGGCTTCTGACACGATGTTAAGGGTGGCGAAGGACTTGTTAAAACAGGGGAATCAGCGGGAGGCTGCTCGCTTACGCACCGAAGCACTTCACAAACGTAATGAATCCGTACTCTTGATGGATCAGGCGCGGGCGGTTGAGCGAAGTTCGTCGAACATTCTGCAATTTAGAAAAAAGAGTTCGGACGATGAGCGGAAAGAAGGCGCAGCGCTGAAGAAACCGCGCAGCCGTCTCTTTCGGATCAGGTAGTGTCCGCAGGCGATGCTGTAGATGCTGTAAGAGTCAAAAAAACTTCTTCGAGCGTTGGTTGGTGCACGACAAGATCAAGCACCTCAATTTTGTTGACGACCAACAACTCATTTATCCGAGGTATGCGCTCTCGTTGCATCCTGACATAAATTGAGTTGGAACCATTCCGGCTCACCGTAAGCGAGGGATCGCGGCTGAGCAGTTGATGAGCGGCCTCGAGCGGTTCGACCGTTATCTTAACCACCGTTTCTTCGGTCAGGAGATTTCCGATGGCGCCCTGATACAGCAGCCTTCCCTTATCGATAATCGCAATCCGGTTGCAGACGCGCTCAACTTCAGCGAGGAGATGACTGGACAGCATGATCGTGAGGCCGAGTTCATCGCGCAAACGTGGTAATAGCAAACGGATTTCGTGGATGCCTTGTGGATCGAGCCCATCAGTCGGCTCGTCCAGGATTATGAACTCTGGACGAGGCAAGAGCGCTTGAGCAATACCCAGCCGTTGCCGCATTCCGTGAGAGTAAGCGCGCACCGGATCCTGGGCCCGCTCCAGCAAACCAACCAGTTCGAGTGTTTCTTCGATCTGCTTTCGCTTCGCGCCGCCCGATAGCGCCGCGAGCATGCGAAGGTTGGCGTAGCCGGAAAAGTTTTCATAGAAAGCCGGCGCTTCCACGATGGCTCCAACTCTGCCGAGCGCGCGCAGTGGATGTCGGGCCATGTCGTGGCCGAATAGCTCCACACGTCCGGCTGTCGGCCTGATCAATCCCAGCGACATGCGAATGACGGTAGACTTGCCGGCGCCGTTCTGACCAAGAAAGCCAAAGATATCACCACGCTCAACTGACAGTTTGAGATTGTCCACGGCCACGTGGCGGCCGTAACGCTTCGTTAGCGATTCAGTTTTGAGAACAGGTTCACTCAAGAATGATCCTCTCTGTACGTCCTCAGTGTTCTCTGTGACTCTGCGGTGCAAAAATCAAAACCCGACTTCCACCAGCAACGGCCAATGATCCATCGCACCGACCGCTGCGTCTCGCAACACTTCCGCCCGACGAACTGAAACAGTTTTCGTCGGGCCGAACACATAATCAATCCGCCGGTTGTTGATTGCAGTCTCGCCGGCACTGCGGCCGAGGTCGCGGAAATACTTCAGAAGATAAGCATAGGATTCGCTGTCCTGCTTTGCGTCGTCCGTGAAGAGGTTGTTCTTGTTTCGGGTGCTAACGTCGAAATTGAAATCACCGGTGATAAAAGTCAACCCACTTTTGCCCCGATTACGAACGAAGTCAGTAACATCCTCTGAAAACCCGCGCCGCCGCGACGCGCTGAAGGCATCGGCGTGCGCGCTAACGAGGTAGATCTCAAGCGAGTCCTTTTGCAAACGAAAGGTTGCCGCCGCCGCAAAGTGGTCACCCGCGGGAACATCCTCGAAGATTGCGTTGCCCTCGCTACGAGTCGTAACTAAAACCGCGTCGAAGCGGTCGCTGTTGCCCTTGCTGGTGACGTATCCGCGATAACGGTTCTCTAAGTGGGTCAACAAAAGTTTCAGTTGGCTTTCGCCGGTTAGTTCCTGAAGCGCGACGGCGTCGGGTTCGTTCTCCAGGATTACCACGGCAACAGCTGGTAGATCTTCAGCATGGGCGCGTGTTTCGGATTCAAGATTTCCATTGCCGATGTTCCAGGTCAGGATTCGCAGGTGCTTGCTGTCCCGCGATTCTTCCGCGCCGCTGCTGTCGGTCATTTCGCGCTCGCGAGCCGGCTTAACGATAAAGGCGCCCAGGAGTGATAGCACGAACAACAGGCCGATTAGAGACTTGAGCCACATTTCAGGTAGTGATGTCCTTGTGTTCAAAAATAATTATTGAGGTCAGCAACAATCCAAAGATGTAGGCGCCGCAAGTAGCCGCATAATGATAAAGCTCGTGCCAGGGAATTTCCGGTTTCAGAACGTCACGCCAGAAATCCATATCGGTGGTGAAGAAGAGCGGCCGCAAGTCCACAAAAAACTCAATACGACCAACGATATAGAGCATCAAATAGATCGCGATTGTTGCTGCTACTGCGGTTACCGGATTCCGAAAGATGACGGAAAACAGCGTCGCGATCGCGGCAACGACCAGCAACGCCCAGGTGCCGGAGAAACTCGCATAAGCAAAACGCCAGAGCGCGTCGTCGCGAAGGATCTGGCCCGGCGCATCGACGAGATTGAGTGGCCCTGGATATAACTCAAGATTTCCCCAACCCACAAAGAGCAGACCCACCAGCAGATTGAGCGTAATGAAGAAAGCCAACAGGAGATACGTGTGGATTGCGACTACCAAAAACTTCGCCATCACAATCGACGCGCGCGACACTGGACGAACGCACATCATGCGCAACGTGCCCGTACTGCGTTCGCCCGCGATCTGTCCCCCCGCAGTCATGGCCACGAAGATAGGTATCACAAGGCTGAAAGCGAACAAGAGGGAATAGAGAGTGAAGGTTAGTCCGTTGAAGTAGGACCTCGACTCGTAAGTGTATTTGAATTGCTCGGTCGCCAGTCCGCTGGTCTTCTTTTCCGCGTAGGTATAGAAACCCCACAACATCAGCAGAACGAATACGGACAGGGCTGCAAACGAAAGATAGAAGCCTTTCGAGCGCACTAGTTTCAAAAACTCCAATCGGATTTGGGTAATCATTTCTTCGTGAACCGAAGTTCTTGGACGACGCGATGGAGAGTTTAGTTGTAAGAGTGAAGGCTTACACGTGAGCAAGCCACAGCAGAGGACTGTGGGTTTCACGGTTGGACAGACATTCCTGTCTGTCCTGGTGGAGAGCTAACACATCAGCGCAAAGGAAAAAGGCATTTTCCATTTTCCATTTGTCATGTGGCATTCGCAGATTCAACCAAGTGCAATAGAAGTGTTTTTGCCTTCGCCCCATTCGGGGCGAGATATTTATAGAACCGCGACATCCGGGAAGACTTCTCCTCGCTGCAGCGGAGCGAAACATAGGTCAGCGTAGCGACCCTTACCGGAAACATTGCGTTCCTCCGGAGCGCGAGTTCTCGGATTCATAGCGTTATCTATAAACATCTCGCCCCGAATGGGGCGAAGGCAAAAGACTGGATTTCTTCGCAAAGTCTTCTGAGCTATCAACACTGGGACAGACAGGAATGTCTGTCCTACTACCAGCGGTGATATGCAGGATGGCCGGGCTTAACGGCGACGAAGGTTCCGCGGCAGGTGGCTGTAACTTTGCCGTGAGCAATTAATTCGCCTTCGACTATCGCACGGTCGTCGCTTGATTCAACAACGCGCGCCACCAGGTGAAGTGGCTTATCGGTCGGCGTCGGACGCAGGAGTTTGATGGTGTAGTCAGCAGTGACTGTGCACGGTGGGTGATCAAGACCGTTGCGCTTCATCAAGTGGTAAGCGGCAGTCCAGTTGCAGTGGCAGTCGAGCACAGTCCCGGTAATGCCTCCGCTCAGCATGCCCGGAAATGCTTCCTGGTAAGACTCGGGTTGCCAGTCAGCGACAACTTCTTCTCCGGCTGGAAAACTGCGAATGTGTAGGCCTTGTTCGTTTGCTGGTCCACACCCGAAGCACTTGAGATTTGGGGCGTATGTGTCCTGAATACTCTTATCAGTCATTGCGTTGTTCGCTGCCTCGACGTTGCCTAACGTGCTTTGGTCTCTGTTCTAACACTTTCCAGTTTAACTCAGATAGCGCTAGCATCAGCAGTGAAGGAGACGAAGCACTGGTGCGGTTTGAGGCCCGTAGTTCAGAGTTCAAGCTTTAGCTTGTGTTTTTGACTGGCACTCGACAGCCTAAAGGCTGAACTCTGAACTGCCGGCCTTGCATTGCTTCAGTACCAGACGAAGCTCGTTTGAGAATCTACGTGTTCAAGACAATTGGATCGATAGCCCTGCTTCTGGCTTCGGCGCTCGCAGGGTCTGCCCAGTCGCCCGAGTTCAGCGAGCCATGGAAGAATCCCACAGCCGCATTGGTGATTGACCCTTTTGAAGGCAACGCTATCGATTGGGAGAAACTGGCGACCGACAGGCGTGTGGTCGCTATCATACATCGCGCCACCACTGGCGATCGGGCTGACAGGAAATACGGCGAACGTCGCGATGAAGCGAAGAAACGGGGCTACAAGTGGGGCGCCTATCACTTTGGAAAACCCGGCGACCCAATCAAGCAAGCTGATTTCTTTCTCGAAACCGTTAAGCCCCTGGCTGACGACCTGATCGCTTTGGATCTCGAAAGTGATGACGTAACCAAGCACATGAGTTTCGACGACGCGCGTATTTTCATCAAACGAATCAAGGAAAAAACTGGACGCTACCCACTGGTCTACGCCAACCGGGAGGTCGCGCAGGCGATTTCAGATCAGTACGGCGAGGATGAAGTTTTCTCAAAGACACGGTTGTGGTATGCGCGCTTCAAGCGGAGCGTGATAGATTTTCCCTCAGGCACCTGGAAGACTTATACGGTCTGGCAATTCTCGAGTGAACTAAATTGTAACGCGGCTGATCGAAGCGCTTGTCTCTATACAGTTCCAGGCACTGAATACGACATGGACGTTGATGTCTATAACGGCACGATTGAAGAACTCCGAAGTAAGTGGCCTTTTGCTAATTGATCCGTCTCGCGAACGGCTGGTCCGTTTCTACGGCAGCCAGACGCAGTTGGTCGCGAAGTTTGAATCGCTGAACTTTCCCGGTTGCTGTGTAAGGCAACTCCTCTATAAATACATACCGGTGCGGCTGTTTGAATCTGGGTAATGAGGTACGCGCGAGTTTGCGCAAACGTTCTTCAAGTTCAGCGTTATCAGGGGCGGCATTAGAGCGCACGATGAACGCGCAGGCGCAGGGCAGCCGATCGTCGTTGAAGTCTTCAACCACAGCGACTCGATTCACTTCCTGATCGCGCAGCAGAACTCCTTCCACTTCAACTGGCGAAACCCATTGACCACTTGACTTGAAACAGTCGTCCGAGCGGCCCATGTGAAACCAATAGCCGTCAGCGTCCTGGCGGTAGAGATCGCCGGTGCATACCCAGCCATCAATGAAAGTGTTGGCGGTTGTCTCCGGACGCTGCCAATAGCCGATAGCAGCACTTCCACCTTTTACCCAAAGATTTCCTGCGGCGCCAGGCGGCGTCGGCTCACCTTCCGGATCGAGCAGACGCGCCTCATAACCTTTTAGGAGTTTGCCGCTGCTGCCGTGGACCACATCGCCTTCATGATTCGACATCCACATGTGCAACATTTCGGTGGACCCAATCCCGTCGAGCACCGGTACGCCGAAAGTCTGTTCCCACTCCTGGCTGAGTTGTGCCGGCAGCGCCTCACCGGCAGAAACACACAGACGCAGCTCTGAGCAATCGAGTGTTGAGGCGCCGGAATGTTTTTTGAATTCGTCCAGCAACAAGCGGTAAACAACAGGAACGCCAAAGAAGATCGTTGGTTTGTAGTCAGCGAAAACTTTGGCGACAACTTCCGGTGTGGGCTTTGCACGGCAGAGAATTGTCGTGCAGCCATTGAACAAAGGAAACGTGAAAGCGTTCCCAAGACCATAAGCAAATGGCAGACGCGAAGAGGAGAAAAGCCGGTCGCCATCTCGTAGCTGCAGGACTTCGCGGCAATACGTTTCGTTTGTGTAGAAGATATCTGCCTGTCGATGAACTGCGCCTTTCGGCTCACCGGTGCTGCCGGAGGTGTAAAGAATAAATGCCGGTTGGTTGACTTCTGGGGCAGGGAAGTTAGGCGTTGACTGTTTCGATGCATCCATTAGGTCGGCCAGGAATCGTATTGTTATGGCCGCGCTTTGCAGCCTATGCTTCCGCTTTGTTTCCCTGGCGGACCCTATCCCGCGATCGACGATCACGATTTCGCGAAGCTGGTTCGGTATGTTCCTGTCTGACAGCAGGAGTTCAACGACATCCTGCTCCATAATCGCCACACTCGCAGTGCAGTCGTTCAAAATTGCGAATTGTTCTTCGAGTCGAAGCGCCATGTTGATAGGTACCGCAATCGCGCCGCAGGAACAAACGGCGATGAACGCTGCGATGAACTCCGGCGAATCGTTGAGCATTAACGCCACACGATCGCCGCGACCAACTCCCAGCGCGCGCAGTCCACGCGCGACTGCGAGCGTTTGATCGCGCAATTCGGCGTAAGTAATCTTCCTTTGCTCGTAGAGAATAGCCGTGTGATTGGCTGAGGTTTGTTTGAAGATTGCGTCGAAGAGGTTCATTGATGTTGGGATGAATCAAGCGAAACGCGACGGTTTCGGATTATAATCTTCGAGCCCATCTTTTCCAGCTTCGTGGCGACCTTATTTGATTTTTGTAAAGCAAACTGTCAGTTTGCGACCAGCCAATTGTCATCCAGTCATCGCAAACTAACAGTTTGCGTTACAAATTAGGCCACGACGCGACCTTTTGAGAACTTGCTGAAATCACCGGAGGAACAAGCTTGAAACTATCTCGTCTGCTATTGGTGTTTGCGTTTGCGACAATTTGTTTGTTAAGTCTTCCGTCAATTGGATGGTCAAACGTTGCCGTTTCCCAGGAAGGCCACGGCGACAAACATGGCTTGCACTTTAAGCAATACGAAGATTTTCACGCTGTACTGCATCCATTGCAGCATGAAGCATTGCCTAATAAAGACTTCAAGGAAATCAGGGCGAAGTCGGCGCTGCTCATTCGCCATGGCCGGGCGATCGTGAAGCTTGGCGTCCCTCGCGGCACCAGTAAAGAGAATCGTCCTGAGTTTATTAATGAATTAAGCAAGTTTAATAAGGCCTTGACGAAATACCGCTCAGACGCGAAGCATGGAACGGACACCCAACTCGAAGCATCATATAGCGCGGTCCATGATTCCTTTGAGATGCTGGCAGCCATGTTGCCGAGATCGTAGGCATAAGTTTCAGATTGTGATCAGAGAGTCATTAATGTTCCCGAAAGCACACCACCGTGCGCTGACCAGAGCGATCGTTGCAGCGGCCTTGTTGCTCGCCCTCAGTCTTCTGCCGGCGCCAACCAGCGCTTGCTCGCTCGTTGCGCAACAACCGGACGATGGCTGGGCCGTGATCAAAACAGCCGACGGCGCCCTTTTCGTCTGGAACGCGAGTGGTGTTTATTTTTCGCTGGCGCTGAAGGGGGCTGAGATCAAGCCACTGGACGATCCGGAACACATTTTCCTGAGCGTTGATGGCCGGGTCTTGCAAATTCAATTGGCCGCAATCAAAAACTTTGCTCCGGACGCAAAAGAGAAGCGACTCGACGATAAAGCCATACTCGCAGCTCATCGTGAGTGGGAGTCGAAATACATTGAGCAACTGGTACACAGCAAACTGACGCTGCGAACTTTCAATGCCAAACTCAGCACTGGTAGCGACGCCTCAATGTGGCAGTTTGATATGCCTGAAGGAATGAATGCCGCGGCGCAGAAGCAGTTGTACCTGACGCTGGTGGCGAAGGACTACGTCTTAATGCTCAATAGCGAAACGGGCGCCGCTGTCTCAGACGCTGACGGACGCAAGTTTTTGTTGGACACAATCGCTACTTTGAAATTCAGTCCGACGCCGATCGACGTGCAGAAACTGTCTGAGTCGATCCGTTCCGCCAAGCCCTAAATCGACGTTGCGCGTCGAAGAGTCCACCGGCTCCATGTACTATCGCGAGATCCAACCAATTCCGTTCCTGGCCGCATTCGTCGAATGCTTCTGGACGCTTGAGAGCGACGCCGGCGCCGAGCCGGCTCAGCCGGAGCGTTTACTTCCAGATGGCTGCGTCGAATTGATTTTGAACTTTGGTGAACGCTTTCGAGAGCATAAAAAGGACGGACGACAGGAGCATCAGCCTCGGCATTTGCTCGTCGGGCAGATGACGCAGCCGGTTTTGATCTCGGCTACCGGTTCGGTCGAGTTGCTGGGTATTCGTTTCCATCCCGGCGGCACGTTCCCATTTTTTCGCATTCCGATGAGGGAACTCACCAACCAGGTTGTGGATCTCGAGGCTCTGGCGAAGGAGTTTCAGCATGACCTGGTTCGCTCGGTAGACGCGTCTCCAACGCTGCCGTTAAAAGTTGCGGCGGTCGAGCGACTGCTTGCAGAGCGCGCGAGTCGTTGTCAGCCAGATTCTCGCGTGGTCGGCCTGGCTGCGAGAATCGTTCAAAGGCGTGGTCAGGTGTCGGTAGACCAGTTGGCTATTGCCGCAGGCGTTAGCAGTCGCCAATTGGAGCGCAGGTTCTTGTTGGAAGTTGGAATTGGCCCGAAGCTGCTCTGCCGGATCCTGCGTTTCCAGCAGATCTTTCGCGCGGTGGAGCGCAACGACGAAGGTTGGGCAGCCGTGGCGGCTGACTGTGGCTATTACGATCAGGCCCATCTCATTCGCGATTTCCGCGAGTTTACACGACAGACGCCGGTCGCGCTCTTTGAAGAATCAAGCGCGCTGACCGAATCCTTCACCCGCAAGAACCGCGTGTCGCATTTTTCCAATACGCCCACCTGACATTCACTTAGAGTATTCAACCCGGGCCGTCATTGAACGAGAGTTGAACTCTGGTCCACACCTAAAGAAGCCGAGGTAGAGTTGAACTATGAAATTAATCATTCGATTTCGCGCGGTTGTCACATTTGCTTTGGTTGCGACGCTAATGTTCGTTTTGAGCGCGAACGCATTGAAGCAAACTTCAGCAGCCGGCGCGCCGCCAAAGATTATAGACCTTGGCTGGATGTCAGGTAATTGGCAGACGAGGCCAGGAGGACGTGCGCAGATTGAAGAACACTGGACGCGTCCTGCCGGCGGCACGATGATCGGCGTCGGGCGAACAATTGCCGGCGACAAGACTGTTGAGTTTGAGTTCCTGCGAATCGAGCAACGTGGCGACGATATCTTCTACGTCGCGAATCCAAATGCGCAATGTCCCCAGACCGACTTCAAACTTACTCGACTCAGCGGACAGGAAGCAGTGTTTGAGAATCCTGAACACGATTTTCCGAAGCGTGTCATCTATCGAAAGCAGTCTGATGGCTCGCTGCTCGCGAGCATTGATGGCGGCGAAGGTACCAAGTCACAAAGTTTTGCTTATGTGCAGGTCAGGAAGTAGACAATGCCTGCTTGCAAAATATCTTGTTAGGCGTTCGAGACTTACTTTTTCAAACGCATTCGAGCGGCCGTAAAAGTCCGGGTTAAGATCGCAGCGCTCTTCCAACGCTGAAGAATCGCTTTTTCAAAACCCCGTGGCTTTTGAAATCATAGGCGCACTCTCGAATATCGAGCCGATTGCGGTCAATCGGAGCATACGAATCCTGGCGTTCCTTCAAAAGCGTTACGGGAAAGGCCGCTGGCGGAAGCTAAAAGGGGTTGCCAATGTTCGCCTCAATGATGGTACGATTCGCCTGGCGAGGTACATTGGTTCGAGGCCCACGGAATTGGGAAGAGAAAATTCAGAATTAAGCGCTATCTGGATTAGAAGTAATGTCCAAGTCAAAATTCTCTGAAGTTCGCCGTCTGCATCCAGAGCGACGACACTGACCTACTTACCCCCCGAATGATCTATCAGGTGCTGCCCGACAAGAGCGCGGCAAAATCAAACCATGTCCGCGTTTTGGACAATGAGGGTGAAGATTATCTTTATCCTGCCGAGTATTTTATGTTCCTCGACTTGCCTCAAGAGATTGAGCGGGCATTGTCGCGAGCGGCTTGACCGCACGCTTGCCGTCCCGGCTGCGAACATTATCAAAGAAAGGGCCTCTAGTGAGGGTCTTCCCAGAACAACCGTTTCAACTCATTCGTAACCTGGTTGGAGTTTGCATCTTCGCCGGACTAATCTGCGCTCCGGAGATTGGCGCGCAACCGAAGCGAACATATCCCGCGTTTACGATGACAATTCAAACGACGGCGTATGATGCGAGCGGACAAGCCATCTCCAGTTTCAGCGCCACGCGCTATGACTCGGCCAGTGGTGATTGGCGTTACGTGAGAAATGTTGCCGGCTACGAAATCGCAACTCTCTATCACGTTGGTCGGGCCGCATATTTCGCTGACTCACGCACCGAGTTAACCATCAAGGCGTCAGCTAATGCGCCAGGCTGTCCGTTGAGAACAGCGGAACAATTATTCAACGATCCGAAGTTTGTGCGTACTGAGAGGATTCTCGGATTCGAAGCCTACTTCCTTAGCCGACGATTTCCCGGCGGTGATGTTGTCGAGGAGACCTCGTTTGTGCCGGAATTGGGAGGAGGGATACCTTTCAAACGGGTCTACACTTACGACGATGGCCGTAGGATTGTGGAAGAGCCGACAGCCGTGTCTATGGGGGAGCCTGAAGCGGCGAGTCTTAGTGGACCAGACTTTCCGGTAATCGAGGAACTTCCTGTTTCTGATAAGAGTCGCGAGGTCAGTGCCAGCTCGCAGCCTGATCCGATTTTTCCTGCTGACGTTGACACGGGCGGCTTCGGCAACACGGTTGTAGTCTCGGTGATTGTTGACGAGAATGGCCGCGTCGTTACCGCACACGCTAACACGTCTATTACATTTCTCGACGACCCGGCAGTTGCAGCCGCTTACCAGGCTAAGTTCGAACCTGCCACCTGCAACGGCAAGCCGGTGAAGGCTTGGCGTCTACTGCGCTACAAGTTTGTCAGTCCGCAGCTGGCGAAGACTCGGCCCACAACGCGATAACGCGAGTTGTTCCTCAATAATTGAATCGAGCTTTCGGGTTTTTTCAGAGCGCTCGCAAGAACGTCACTAGGTCGGTCTTCTACTGCGCGTTCAAATTAAGCGCGAGCATAAGATTGAAAAATTCGACTGTGTCCTCCAGGGTAAGCGATCGACTGTCATGAAGATAGGGAGGCGACTCTTTGATCCCGCGCAGCGGAAAGGTCTTAATCGCTCCCTGTGCCGTCATCAAAAGCCCTGATTCCATTCGTGGTTTGTAAAAGCGCTCCACATCCAGGTCGTGCATCAGGTTGTCGGTGTAGAAAGGCGGGTCGTGACAACCGCTGCAGTTGGCCTTGCCAGAGAAAAGCGCCTCGCCGCGAACTTCGCTTTCACTCGCCTTGGCTCGATTGAGGCGGCCTTTGACATTCAGTTTTGGCGCCGGGCGCCCGCCTGGGTGGGATACAAAGACGACTACGCAGCTTACGTCGACTATCAGATGAGAACGAGGCCGATTAGCCTGGTGATTACTTCCGATAAGATAGCGCAGCCGTCGGGTGGTGAAGAGATCAAAGCAAGAGGCCTGACCTTTCACTACGATTCGATTCAGGGACTGATGGTAATCACCTGGTCGGATCGCGGACTAACCTATGCCCTTGTATCCGATCTTGATCAGCGTGGTCAGGAATCCTGCGTCGTTTGTCATCAGGGCGCAAGTGACCAGGACTTCATCGCGCCGCTTAAGTCTAAGTAAAGTTTTGAGAGTTGCGGTAAAGGGTCGGTTTGATCCCAGTGGATCTGCGGCGGTTACAGAACCGAGCGCGGTAGCGCCGGATGCTAGAAGCAACTTCGTAAGGTACAGGTGTATCTGCTCCTTAGAATGTTGGATATTTGTCCTCAAACGCCATCCGTTCTTCGTTGACTCCAGCATCCGGCGCCACCGCGCTCAAGTCAATGAGGGCGAAGTCTATCTTTACCCGCCGCCTTCATGTCCTTCCGTTCCTTTTCAAGTTATCGAAATACTGGACGCTTTAACCTGCTCCGGCTTCTCACTCTTGCCAGTGGGCTTCTTGGATTCTGTGACGTTGCGATGCGATACAGCGGATTTCCTTGCTCTGAGCTCATGGCGTGTGATAGAAAGCGGTCGATGCTGGATTCCTCACCAGGAATCTCTCTTCTTTCGAGTCTTCCAGGAGGAAAACCATGGATCCTACAGTCTTGGCCGCCATCACTGGAGCTTTGGCAGTTCTCTCGACAGAGGTTGCTAAAGGCATCGCTGGGGAGGCGGGAAAGAGCGCTTGGGAAAAGATCAAGGTACTCCTCGGCTCAAGGCCGCAAGAAGGTTTGGACAGCGGACAGAACGATGTTGCAGCACAACTGGAAGGCAACCCCGAAATCACGTTGCAGGTTTTGGACTTACTTAAGTCGAGTCAAAGCAAGAACGTGGGACAATTGGTCGGGTCCATTACAGCCGAGAAGGTCGTCGTTGCGAATGACATTGGTATTGTGAATATGTAGTCAAACTTTCAAATGTGCCCTGACTACGAACCTGCCAAACCTCTCGTTACCAGCGTTGACTCAGAAAAAGTTGTCATAGCTGAGCATATTGAAATGCTCAACATGGCTGAGACGAGATCGATTCCTACGCCTAACTATCTCCCTCCTGATTTATCCTTTTTTACCGGTCGCCAGAACGATATTGCCGAAGTCGAGGCGGTGTTAAGAAATCGTGGTGCCGTTGTCGCAATATGCAGTCTTTGGGGTATGGGTGGGGTGGGAAAGAGCGCGCTTGCCATTCACCTCGCACATCGACTCCACCAGCAAGGTGAGTTTAAAGACGGTGTCCTCTGGGCAAATCTGGGAGCCTCGACTATCGATGACGTCTTGGTGGGGTTCATCCGAGCGTTTGGTCTTGATGAAGATCAGGTCCCGCCTTACCGGGACGATCGGATTGGCCTTTTGCGAAGTATTCTACAAAGCAAGAACGTGTTGATGATCCTGGACAATATCTTAACCGAGGAGCAGGTGCTCCCTTTCCTTGTAAATGAACCCACTGTATCCATCGTTGTCACCAGTCGTAAACAGTTACTCGGGCTGACGGAGTATTCAGCCCTAATCAAGGATCTGGATGTCTTTTCACCAAGCGATGCCATCAGTCTCTTGAAAAAGCGACTGGGAGCACGTTCGGACGTTGAGGCTGACGCCACCAGGATGATTTGCGAACTATCGGGACAGTTACCATTGGCAATATCAATTGCTGCTGCGCGGTTGTCGGATGCCAAAAGGTGGCCAATGCTGCAAAGATTTGTTGAGAGGTTACAAGAAGAACATCGCCGGCTAGACGAGTTTGCCGGGGCGACCAAGGAGCGCGATCTCCGCGCTGTTTTTTCCGTGAGCTATGACTCTCTTCGCGATGACCAAAAGAGAACTTTCAGTTTGATTTCGCTTTTTGGCCACCGGAACTTTGGATCTTCGGGACTGGTAGCCTTATTGGATACTGACAAACGATCTGCAATCGATCAGCTTGAAGAACTCGTCTCCTTGTCCTTGCTATTAAGATCTCAACTTGGCGGCTATCACCTGCATGACCTCTTGTTTTTGTTTTCTGAGGAGACCTTCTTAAGCGATCTTTCCGAATCCGAGGGTAACGTCGCTCGGGCAAGGTTGGTCGAATATTCTCTTCGAGTAAGGCAGGCTCGAGCTTTGGGTTCCGAAGCAACTATCCAGGCAAGGAATGGAAATCTCGATGGCGCAATTGAGTTATATGTACAAGCACAAGAAATCAGCCTCCAGATTCAACTTCGCAACGGCCAAGCGAGTTCGTTAGGAGGGCTGGCGTCGGCGTTTGCGCAGAAGGGAGAGTTGGATAGGGCAATTGAATACTATGAGCAGGCGCAATTGCTGAACAGAGAGATAGGGAACCTTGCGGGTCAAGCAAGCGCGTTAGGAGGACTGGCGTCGGCGTTTGCGCAGAAGGGAGAGTTGGACAAGGCCATTGCCTACAATGAGCAATCCCTTGCATTGAGTAGAGAGATAGGGAACCGAGCGGGTCAGGCAAGCGCGTTAGGAGGACTGGCGTCGGCGTTTGCGCAGAAGGGAGAGTTGGACAAGGCGATTGAGCACTATGAGCAATCCATTGCGTTGAGTAGAGAGATAGGGAATCGAGCGGGTCAGGCAAGTTCGTTAGGAGGACTGGCGTCGGCGTTTGCGCAGAAGGGAGAGTTGGACAAGGCCATTGCCTACAATGAGCAATCCATTGCGTTGAGTAGAGAGATAGGGAACCGAGCGGGTCAGGCAAGTTCGTTAGGAGGACTGGCGTCGGCGTTTGCGCAACGGGGTATGTGGACAGAGGCTGTCTTCTACTATGAAGAAGCGTTAAGCTTGAACAGAGAAATTGGGGATCTTTATGGACAGGCTAGAGCACTTGGGGGGTTGGCTTCTATCTATGCGCAAAGTAAGAATTGGCTCAAGGTTATCCATTACCAAGAAGAAGCTTTGACAATTAGCGAGGAATTAGACGACAACATGGGCCAGGAAAAGGCGATCGGTGGTATTGCCTTTGGCTACTCGCACCTGGGTAAATTGGACAAATCAATTGAATACCAGTTGAGAGCTCTAAAAATTAACGAGAAAAACAATAACCCCTGGGGAAAGGCGAAGGCGTATGGTGCCTTGGCCGGGGCTTATCAAAAGCAGGGGGAATCTGAGAAAGCAATCGAGTATTATTTGAGGGCTCAGGAAATCAACCAAAGGACAGGAGATCTCAAAGGTCAAGCGAGGGCGCTCGGGGGGCTGGGATCGATTTATTTCAGGCAGCGGAGCTGGGAACAAGCGATCGATTATTTGGAGCAAGTATTAAAACTCAATCGGAGAATGCGAGATCGCTTCATGTACAAGACTCTGTATCAATTGGCTATATCGTTTAGAGCAATCGGGGATCTACCGAGAGCGCGTAAGTATGTCGAAGAAGCGCATCAGTTGTCGGGGGGTAAAGATAAATACATTAATCGACTCTTTGAAGAACTTGTCAGTCAATCGAACTCAGAAGCGCGCTTTTAGATTCAAACCACCTAATTTCAATTTAATTGTTGCTTTTTCTCCAACGCCAGCGGTCGTCGACTCACTTCTCGTCCAGTTTCCGGCCTGCGTTCAAGTTGTCGAAATTCAAGATCGCGTTGAAGACGAGCATGTAGCTGCCTTTGGTTTGGCCGCGCCACATCGGGTTAGTTGAGAAGAGTACGACGTGGCCGCGACCTGATGACACGTCAATCACCGCAGCGTGTTCGGCGATCTCATCTCCGCCGTCAAGCAATCCGGAAACAAACAGATCTTTCATGTCGGCATAACGCAGCACGACGCGTGGGCGTTCGTTCGGCGGAATAATTGAGCCGCCGTTGTAGCGACGCTGTTCGTCGGTCAAGGGCATCGCTTCCCAGGTTTCTGCCTTCGGCGATTCCGGAACTTCGGCGGGCGGTCGACCCTGCACCGTATCCGGATCGCTGGGCGAGCCGCGGCCGGTAGTGCGGCCCTCGGAACGGCGACGACCACCGCCGCCACCGGCGAGGTTGCTGAGATTGAAGATTGGCCCGTTTGCACAATACATCGCGAGCGACTCCGAATAGCCATAGGCGATCGGACTTGCGGCGTCGATAGTTTTCATTCGCAGGATGTCGCCCACAGCTCTTAGCCGATTAGGCCGAGCAATTGAAACGCCTGGTGTGAAGCCGTAGTTCACCGCAAAACTGGAAGTGTCGTCTACCGTTACAATAACTCCGCCTTGCTGCACAAACTTTTGCAGGTTCGTAAGTCCCTTGTAACCGAGTCCGGGCCGCATGTCTTCAGTTGAATCAATCTTGCCGAGGTTGGGTGTCAACGTAGTTGTCTTCCACGGCAGGGGATTGCCGTACATCGGCATGCCATTCACAATCACACCCGGGTCGCGCCCGACGGGACCGAAGACGATCACATCATACTTCGATTTGAGTTCGTCCTCGCGAGCTACGTCCTGGGTGCTGATGTAGTAATAGGGCACTTGCATTTGATCGAATGCAATTCGCCACCAACCTTCATCCTGCGTTCCGGCCCAGGTGTGCATTAGCGCTATGCGCGCGGGTTTGAGCGAATGGGTCTTGACCGCAGGCGCATCGGCGACCGCGTAGACGCGAATCCCGAGTTCGGCTGCAGCTTTCTGAAGCTCGTCCGCAGAAGCCTTCCGAACAATGAAAGAACCGCGATTGAACTTTTGGCCAGCGGCCTCAAAAGGTTCCTCGGCGGCGTCAAAGGTTGCGTCTTTCAGCTTAAAGCGCAGCGTCACGAGTACGTTGTCGGCATTGTGATTGACAAGGTAGATCGAACCGGCGCCAACGACGCTGCCGTTCGAGCGAACTTCACCCGTCACGCGATCGGCGGGTGTGTCCAAAGCCTTAGTGTCGGTAATTCGCACCACTTCCAGGTTTGCCAACTCGCCCATTGTCCAAGCCGTATCGTCATAAACTTCTGTCTGCGGATCGTTTGGCGCCCAATACTGGTAATCGAGCAGCGCGTCGGCGATGCGACTGTACGGCTGATCCATGCGAACGATGTAAGAACCGGCTGGAAAAGTGCGTTGCGTTGGTTCGGATTTCCCTGATGTTGGTGACGGGCTGGAGGCCGGTGGGGGTGACGCCTTTGCTTGCTCCTTCGGTGCTGACTTTGTCAAAACCGTGAAGGGCGCGGTCGCTCGATGGATCTCGACACCTTGTGCTTGTAGCGTGCGCAGCAGTTCGGCCTGATTTGCTGGATGCGAGTCGTCGCCGGGCAATACATAAGCGGCCGGTCCTTCGTTCTTCGGCTTGAGGATCGAGCGTTTGCTCTTCAGGTAAAAATTTTTGAGGAAAAGCTTGCTGTTGTTTCCGAAGAAATAAAGCGACGTCAGGAGCCCGGTTTGCTCGTAGTTATTGTTATTGCGCTGTGACCATTTTGCTTTCGGCAGTGGCGGGTTCTGGCGATACCAGGTGCGTTGATATTCGCCCGGCGACGTCGCTCGCTCCATGGTATCGGCTCCGCCATTGCCGAAGGTCTCGTAAAGACGGCTGATGCCATTGTGCGTCGCGGCGATGAACATCAGGTAGCCGGGCGACCAAGTGTCGAAATCGCCATGGGCAAACACGCCAGGCATGCCAAACTTCGTCATTTCCGAAACGTTGTTCCAGCCGATTATTTGCCATTCGTCCGTCAGGATCGGATCGACCCAGGCATTGTAAGGACCATCACCAATCGTATTGTCGTAAAGATAGGGAACTGACTCGTGCAGATCGTGAAGCACTTGCGCCTTCCAACCAGTAAAAGTGTTGAGCACATTGCGGGTGAGCTTAAGCGAGAGGCCGATCGCGTCGCGATTGTTGTCGTGAGCAACGTAGTGGCCCCAGTAGATTAACGGCGGTGCGCTCTCGTTTGGATGAGCGAGGTGCCAGTTGTAGATATCAACCATGCGATTGCGCCCGTCGACTTCTACGACGGGCGTGATCAAAGTCACAACGTTTTCCCGAATCGACTTGACGTAAGCACTGTCGTCTACCGCGAGCCGGTAAGCCAACTCCATCAGAGCTGTCGGGGAACCGGTCTCGGTGGAATGGATAGTCCCGGTGATGTAGTAAATCGGAAACGAAGCCGCAACGAGTTTGTCCGCTTCGTCGTCGTTGAGATTAATTGTGCGCGGATCGGCAAGCTTCGTTAAGCGCGCACGGTTTTCATCAAGGCGAGCCAGTAGTTGCTCCGAGGCAACTGCGACGGCGATCATCTCGCGACCTTCTTCCGTCGTTCCGATTGAATAAACCTTCACGCGCGGAGTCGCCTTCTCCAGCATGCGCATGTAGCGATAGACCTCTTCCGCATAGGGCAGTTTGCCGGGCGCCCCGGCCACGTCACCCAATACAGATTTTGGCGTCGGCACGTTTGCTGACGCCGGCAAATAGTCTGTCAACGGGGAATTAAAGAATGGCTCGGTCGTGTATTCACGAATTTTCTTGGTGTATTCCTCATCAATCGGCTGATTGGGATCGCGGCCGGGTTTTACCTGGCCGCTCGCGGTCACACCGCTGGCCACGAAAAGTAAAAACGCAATCAGGCAATACAAGTGTCGACGAGTCATCCGGTTTCACCTTTGCATCAACGATTTAGCTTACTCGAGCGGAGAGAAAGTTTTTAAGCTAATCGTTGAGGCAAGTCAAATTTTCGGAAGCTCGGGGTAGTGCCCTAATTTGGTTCTTGTAACGCAAACTGTTTGTTTGCGGGTTCGTTGAGCCATTCACCAATCGCAAACTAACAGTTTGCGTTACAAATAGATGGTGGTTGAGATTATGTTTTGCGTGAAGGGTTGGAGGCGTGCGGTGGAACACGCCGGCAATCCGGTTCGGGGGCCTAGCGCATCCGCAGGCCGTCGCCGTTGATCATTGCGGACTGGGCCTGCGTAACTGCGTCGCCCAGAACAATACCGTCGCCGAGAACAATTCCGTCTCCCAGAACAATTCCATCGCCGAGGACTATGCCGTCCCCGAGAACGATGCCATCAGCAATGAGTACGCCGCTGCAAAAGAGTGTGCCATCCCCCAGTATGATCCCATCGCTCGTCCAGATGCTGTCGCCAAGGACGACACCATCACCGAGGACAATGCCATCGCCAAGGACGATGCCATCACCGAGGACAATGCCGTCACCAAGAACGATGCCATCGCCGAGGACAATTCCAAGCCCATAATAGGTTTGATACTTCGTGATAAGACTGCTTCCAGTTGCATATCGACGGCCGAAGAAAATTCCCTGCGACCAACTGAACGTTTGCCCAGCGATCGTAGTTTGCGGAGTTGGTGGCGTGCCGGTAGTAAGCAGAGGAGCGTCCTGCGCAGTGTTTGAACTGAGATCACCGCGAACCAAGTTAGCCAATCGTACTGCGCCTTCGACGTTGAGTTCGCCGGTGCCTTGCTCCAGCATGTTGTAACGAGCCAGCGGCTGCGTCGTGTACATCAGGATCAACTTAACCATGTTTGGTGTCAGGTTTGGATTGGCTTGTAACAAGAGAGCCGCGGCGCCGGCAACCACGGGAGTGGCCATTGAAGTGCCGCTCAAGTACATAAGTTTCCGGTTGTTGACGCTGCTGAGGCCGGATTCCAACTCCGGATGTTGCGTAACAAGGAGATTTTGACCGAGCGGACCTGTAGTCAGATCTGATTCGGCATAGATCAATTTGTTGCCCGGCGCTACTAAATCAGGTTTCAAAAGGTTGTCGTAATGTTTGACTCCATTCGTATCCGTAAGCGCACCGCGAGTAGGACCGCGCGAGCTGTAGGAGGTGACGCCATCGTCCTCGCGTCCATCTGTGCCAAACGTATTGACTGCGCCGACGGTGATCACGGACGGCTCGTTACCTGGTGAATGAATTTGTCCGTAGAGCTTCGTGCCATCAGCAGCTTTGCCGTTGTTGCCGGCGGCCGCGACAACGACAATTCCAGCGTCAACCAAAGCGCGCGCGGCGCGACAGATCGGATCGTTTTTGTATGAGCTGACAGCGGGTGCGCCAAGGCTCAAGTTGACGACGCGAATGTTGAACTTGTCTTTGTTGATTGGGTTGTTGGCGCCCACCGGCTGTGTTGGATCTGCCGGGCTGAGAATCCAATTGAGAGCACTCAACAATACCGAGGCACTGCCAACTCCTTGACTGTTCAAAACACGCAAGTTGATGATGCTGGCCGCGGGCGCAATGCCTTCGTAGTCGGTACCGTTGATTGGAGTGGTGCCGGCGGCGATTGCACCGACGTGCGTGCCATGACCATAAGGATCGATGGTCGAGGTGTTCTCAGTCGTGAAATCTTTGCTGAACTTAATATTACCGGAGAACGCTTTATGGTCTATATCGAGACCGGAATCAAGGATAGCGATGCCTATGCCGTGACCTTCCAACCTGGAGGAGCCTTGTCCGCGCACCAGATCGCTGCCCGTTGTTGTGGTAACGTGACCGAACGATTCGATTGCTACGTCCGGCGAAATGTAGTTGGTCAAGCCGCTCACCGCGAGCTCTTCGATTGCCGGCATTGGCAGCTGGACTCTTAAAGTGCGAAGCTGGGCCATGGTCGCGTTGACTTGCACGCCGTAGCGTTTGAGGAGTCTTCTCAGATCATTACTGCGCACATCATTCACCTGAAGAATTGCGCTTACCTGTCCATCAGAAGATGCCGAGTGCATTAGTTCGCGCATGTCTGGAGAAATCTTGTCGCCCTCAAACGCCTCAGAGAGCTGAGCAGTCGACTGTTCCCCACCACCGCTTGAGTTTGCCGCGGTTTCGACAGTCCGATCGATGAAGATTGACTCAAGGTGTCCCTTAAGAGCCTCGTCGGGGGTGATGTATTCGCTTAAAGCTTCGGGCGAAGTTGCACCAATCACAGGGAAACTATTGTTTCGTATTGCGTCGCCAATGATCGCTGAAGCGCTGTAGGTGGTGTGCTTTCCGGCAAACTCCTGCAACTCGTCGATGAATAGAATAATCCTTCCGTTGGCCTGTTCGGTCTCGGCAACTATGTTGCGGAGGAGAAGCTCAAACTCATCGCGGGTTTTCACGCCAGCTGCAATTGCGTCAAGGTTCAGACTGAGGATCTGCTTGTTTCGCAGCGCGGCCGGGACATTGCCCGACACAATCAGAAGTGCTAATCCGCGAGCGATGACCGAACGGTCGAGATTTGATTCACCAACCAGCACCGGAGTCAGTGTCGAATTGCTCAACGTCTTTACTACCTGCGCAATCTCAGTGTCATAGCCGGACACGGTCTGAATTTTTCCCAGGCGGGCGAGCTTTGTCAGGTTAGTGGCAAAGCGTTGCAAGTTTAAATAGGTGGCAGCACTCTTAACCCGTTGCCCTGGATTCTGATCGATGCGATTGACCTGCGCGCTGGTGTGGCCGCTGAGTAAAACGACGGCGCACATCGAGGTAACCACTACAAGGGTCACTAGCTTTCTGAATGCTGGAAACTGAGCCATTGATTTCATGTAGGTCTCCCTGCCTTGAATTTTTTACGACACCTTCGCTGCAGTTGCACTGCGACCGTCATGCCATCAATGAATGAACATTACACCGTCAGTTTCATTGGGAAACAGGAATTGCTTGGGTTAATCCCGCACGAATCGAACGGATAAGAAAAGGGCACAGGGTCAAAAGTCCCCGGCGTAATACCCTATTCAACAAACAGGCACTCGGATCCGTCCGCACCTGCAAATCAGGATTGATCTGTCGGGAAAAATTAGTTTGTTCGGGACCAGGTAAGAATGTGAGGAAGGAACTGCAGGCTGCGGCGCGGAAAATTGCTAGTTAACAAATGAAGTGGTCGTCTCTATTGAGGTGAGCGCATCGATGGACAGATAACCTTGATCGGGTTGGTTAAAGATCAATTCGGTTGCCTTGTCGGCATCAACGGGTCTAGAGAACAAATAGCCTTGACCATATTCACACTTAAGCGATCGAAGCAATTCCAGCTGCTCGCGAGTTTCAACGCCTTCTGCGACGACTTCCATTCCCAGATTATTCGCGAGCGTGCAAATCGTTCTTACGATCTCGGCATTCTCGTCGCCTTTTGCCATCCTGCCAATGAACGAGCGATCAATCTTGAGCGTGTTAACTGGAAATCTGTGTAGGTAACTCAGAGATGAGTATCCGGTGCCAAAGTCGTCAATGCTTAAGTGCACTCCAAGCTTGCGGAGTTGGAGCAGGGTGTTAGTTGCCAGTTCAGCATTTTCCATTACAACCGTCTCAGTAATCTCAAGCCGCAGGCAGGTTGGATTGAGCCCAGTTTCCGTGAGCGTCGTCTGTATTTGTTCGATGAGACTCGTTTGTGTGAGTTGCTTGCCGGACAGGTTTACGCTCATCGTGAGAGCTTCCCGGCCCAGGGTCGAGTGCCAGGCGCGCATTTGCGTACAAGCTTGTCTTAGGACCCACTCGCCGATCTCTGTAATCAATCCGGTTTCTTCAGCCAGCGGTATGAATTCGTCGGGTGACACCAGGCCGCGTTCGGGATGATTCCATCTCACTAGCGCTTCGAAGCCGGCCAGCAGCTGAGTCTCAAGAGAAATGATTGGCTGATAGTGGACGCTAAACTCGTCTCGCTCGATAGCGCGCCGCAAATCGCTTTCAAGTTTGAGCAAAGCTACTGCGCGAGCGTGCATAGTGCTATGAAACAGTTCGTGCCGCGCTTTGCCGCTGTCTTTCGCGCGATACATGGCGGTGTCCGCGTCGCGCAACATATTCTCGGCATCCTCACGTCCATCCATGCTCAAGCGGATTCCGATGCTTGCGGTTGTATACACTTCATGTCCGTTCAAGCTGAAGGGCTTTAGTAATTCGCCCAGAATTCTTTCGGCAACCTCAGTTGCGATCGTCCACTTTTCCAGACCGTCAAGCAGAATTGCGAATTCATCGCCTCCCAGCCGGGCGATAGTGTCCGTTGGACGCAAGCACGAACCGACTCTTTCCGCAATGGCGATGAGAAGTTGATCTCCGGTGTTATGACCAAGGCTATCGTTTATGTTCTTGAATCGATCGAGATCGATGAAGAGAACTGCGAACAAATGATCGTGACTCACTTTTGATCGCTCGATCGCAAGTTTCAGGTGGTCGATGAATAGACTCCGGTTCGGCAGGCCAGTCAACGCATCGTGGAAAGCTGCATGGCGGAAGTGTTCTTTGTTTTCCTCCAGCGCCTGGCTGATACGTTCCTGTTCAGCGATGTGGCGACTTAGTTCTTCAACGTGACGTTCCGCTAGTTCGGCGCGTTCCCGTTCCAATTCAGCGCGCTCGCGTTCCGCCTTTTCAGCCTGAGCTGCGGTTTGCCGAATATCTTCCAGATACTTGTTATAGGTCAGGTAAATTATCCAGATTATCGGAACAGTCAACAGCACCGCGTAAAACCCCACGATGCTGAATGAACGAAAAATCACGGCTGCGGCCGTTGCTCCACCAAGGTAGGTGATCGTTGTCCAGGTGCAGTGCTTCTTCCACGTGGGCCAGAAACGCGCATTTAGCTTGAGTGCAAGGCCTACGCCTACCAAAGCAGTGCTTGAAACGTACTGGACCACTGCCATCAGCGACACCGCGATCACGGTGGCTCTCACGCTGGTATTTGGATCAACGTGAAAGACTGACAGCACGACCGCGCTGGCCGAAGTAGCACAAGCCATCACGGCAGAGTTGAACAGGACGATCGCGGGCGTCCTACTTATTCGAGCGCCGGAGGCGATGCCCTCCGCAGCAGCCACGACAATCGCTGCGGGTCCGCCGAATACCAGCATGATCAGGAAGATGAAAGTGTCGGAAACAGTAACATTGATGTTGGAGCGCGGAATTCTTACTGACAAGCCTGAGCTAATGCCTACGGTGATTGAGGCCAAAAGCAGAAAACGTAATCCAAGGCTGCCCCACGCCACTCGCGTCAGGGCGACAAGAGTGACTCCTGCGCCGATGAGTATTACCGACCACAAATAATGTTTTTGCTTTGCCATCGCACTTTGGCTCACAGACTGTGGAGAGATTACTGAGCGGGTTGTAGATAGATAGTGTCGTAGTAGCTGCGCGGGGTGTAACCAGCGTTGATGTAGAAATTCTTCGTTTTTTCCTGGCTTGCGTTAAGCGTCAGGCAGAGCGAACAGGTTCGTCGCAAGAGAATTCTTCCCAGCTGCGCCAAGCACATCGAGCCATAGCCTCTGTCTCGTTCACTGGGTTCGACGTAGATGCCTTCAAGGTAGATTGCCTGCGGAGTGTCGGCAATGATATCAGCCTTAAAAAGCAATTTGCCTCCGTCCGTCCAAATCCAATTTCGGCCGAGCGCGATTCGGCGAGCGATTCGATAGCGAAAACCCTTTGGATCTCTTTCCAGCGGATCGCTTCCGCTTTCAGCCTGGGCCATCTCTGAGTTTACTTTGGTTACGTCTTCAAGATCTGCGAGCGTTGCCAGTCGCAGACCAGTTACTTCCGGACCAGCGGGAACGTCAACCTGTTCCATCAATAACTCGCGGCTAATGGACCTAACAATTTGTCCGGGCTCACCGTACTGATTCCAAAATCTCTTAACGACGTCCTCCTCACCTCGGATTAGGTGCGGAAGGCTGCTCTCCTTAGCCAGGTTTGCGAAAGCATTTAACGCAGATTCAGTGTGAGCTTCGATCAAAGTTGCATGACCGAGCAGTGCAATACCCTCAAGTCGTCCTTGAGAGTCACGATAACTATAAAATCGTCCCCGATTGAAGATACTTTCCACGCCGTTGTCCCGAATCAGACCGGCCATGTACACCGTGTGAAGCGGACGTTGTGCCAAAAACGAAAGGGCTTCACCTTCCTCCGTCTGCCGGAGGGGTAGAGCCTGCTCACCAGCGTAATAACTGCGCGCAACTTCAGGCTGGACCTCATTTCTGATTATTGTTACGGCCATTTTTGTTGTCGCCGGAGCAGTCGAAGTCGAACGATTGGGAGTCGGAGGCCGGTGGTGGGCCCGCCTCCGAGAAAAGGTTGAATGTGACTCAGTGCATCGTGGGACCGGGATCGCCGCCTATCGTGGCTGACATCGCCTGCACCGCGTTGTCGCCAAGCACGATGCCATCGCCTAGCACGATGCCATCACCGAGCACGATTCCGTCGCCGAGAACAATCCCGTCGCCGAGTACAATCCCGTCGCCAAGCACAATACCGCTGCAGAAAACTGAGCCGTCACCGAGCACAATGCCGGCACTCGTCCAGATGCTGTCGCCAAGCACGATGCCATCGCCCAGCACGATTCCGTCGCCGAGAACAATCCCGTCGCCGAGTACAATCCCGTCGCCAAGCACAATGCCGTCACCCAGGACTATTCCGAGTCCGTAATACGGTTGATATTTGGTGATTAAGCTTGTGCCGGTAGCGTATTGATGTTTGAAGAAAACGCCTTTCGACCAGTTAAAGGTCTGTCCAGAGATGGTTGTTTGCGGGGTCGGCGCCGTGCTGGTAGTCAGCAAGGGACTGCCTTGCGGCGTTGTCGCCGTCAGATCCTGGCGGACGTATTTCGCTAGCCGGACCGCGCCCTCCACGTTCAGCTGGCCGGTGCCCTGCTCCAACATGTTGTAGCCTGGCATCGGTTGCGCCGTGTAAGTGAGGATCATTTTGACCATGTTTGGCGTGAGCCTTGGATTCAGTTGCAACAGGAGGGCAGCGGCCCCTGAAACAATCGGCGTCGCCATCGAGGTTCCGCTTAGGAACATCAAACGCCGGTTATCATCATCTCTAATGTCCGTGTCGAGTTCAGGATGCTGCCGGACGAGCAGGTTGAGTGTGTTGGTAGCTCCAAGGCCAAGCAGGCCGCCGCTGCTCATGTCGGATTCGGCGTAAATTATTTTATTCCCAGGAGCGACTAGGTCAGGCTTGAGAAGGTTGTCGTAGTGCTTTACGCCGTTCTCGTCTGTCACTGAACTGCGCGTTGGACCACGTGAACTGTAACTTGCAATCGTGTCATCGTCTCTTCGGTCAGTGCCAAGCGTGTTGACTGCGCCTACCGTGATGACCGAGGGGTCGTTGCCTGGTGAGTGGATCTGTCCGTAGAGCTTCGTGCCATTGGCGCTCTTGCCGTTGTTGCCGGCAGCGGCCACCACCACGATTCCCGAATCAACTAGGGCACGCGCAGCGCGGCAAATTGGATCGTTTTTGTAGGAACTTATCGCCGGAGCGCCCAGGCTCATGTTAACAACGCGAATGTTGTATTTCTCTTTGTTGCGCGGGTTGCTGGAGCTCACGGCTCTGGTTGGATCCGCGGGACTGAGGATCCAATTCATTGCGTTTAAGAGTGCCGAAGTGCTGCCGATGCCCTGGGAATTCAGCACGCGAAGATTGATGAGGCTTGCGTCAGGGGCAATGCCGTCATAGCTGTTGCCGTTGCTTGAGCTGGTGCCGGCAGCCGCGGAGGCGACGTGAGTTCCGTGACCATAAGGATCGACGGTTGGCAGATTTTCGCCGGTGAAGTCTTTGCTGTATTTGATATTGCTGCCAAACGCCCTATGGCTCGTATCAACGCCCGAGTCGAGCACTGCGATGCCGATCCCTGTGCCCTCAAGTTTGGAGGTGGTGATCAGTCCCAGAAGTGAAGACTTGGGTCGCACGAGTTCCGTGCCGGTGGTGTTAGTAATATGACCGAAGGACTCAAGCGTGACATCGGGTGAGATGTAGTTAGTCAAACCGCTGGCGGCCAGTTCTTCGACGGCACTGACAGGAAGCTGGACTTTCAACGTTCCCAATTGTGCCATGCTCTCATCTACTACAACTCCGTGGCGGTTAAGCAGTGATCTCAACTTACTACTACGCACATTATCAACTTGAAGGATCGCACTCACCCGCCCGTCGCCAGAAGCTGACTGCATTAGCTCGCGCATGTCGGTTGAGACCTTGTCTCCCTCGAATGCTTCAGCGGAAGTCGATGACTGCTGTCGATCGTCGGCTGCCGTCTTGACAGTTTCACCAATCACGACGGATTCGAAGAAACCGGCAATACTTTCGTCGGCCGCGATGTATTGATCGTATGACGCGGGCGATGCGGCGCCGATCACTCGCACACTTTTGTTTTGCAGCGCTTCCTTGAGGATTGTCGAGGCGACGTAAGTTGCGCGTTTTCCAGCAAATTCCTGTAGTTCGTCTATGAAGAGAATGATTTGTCCGTTCGCTTTTTCCGTCTCAGAGATAATCGCCTGAACTCGGCTCTCAAACTCCTGACTCGTTTTTGCTTCGGCAGCTATGGAGTCGAGGCTAAGACTTAAAATTTGTTTTTGGCGCAGTTGGGCAGGAACATTTCCGGAGGCGATCCTGAGTGCCAGACCGCGTGCGATGGAAGCTCGGTCCAGATTCGATTCGCCAACCAGCACCGGATTAGTTGTAGCACTCGCCAACCTGTCGAGGACGCGTTCAATTTCGTTGTCGTAACCGGTGACAGCTTGAAGCTTGCCGAGGCGCGCAAGCTTCGTAAGGTCGACGGCAAAGCGTTGCAGGTTTGGATAACTGATCACCACACGCTTCGTTGGCTGCGCCGGCGAGTTCCGATCGACACGCGCGCTAGCGTTGCCGCCACTTAGCACAATGCCAGCCGACATCGAAACAAGCAGCGCAAGAGTTATCACTTTTCTGATTGCTGGAGGATGAAATGTTGATCTCATTTTGCTGTCTTTACCCTATCTGAATATTTTTCTTTCGCCACCCTTGGCGATGCTGGTTTTGCGAACGCTGTGCCGCGGCGAACTGCCGCATTTAACTGCGGTATCTAAGGGTTTTCCTGATGTTCTCCGCCGCACAGTTCTAAGTTGACCGATTTGAACGGTCAGTTTGCGGAGGCCAAGCGTTTTGACTGGGCCACCGTCAGCCGGAAGTCAGGCTGATTTTGGGAACCGGAAGTCAGGGCTCTGTTGAACCCCCGCGATGGGTCAACTAGAATCAGTTGGTAAACCCAACTCGTTAAGTCAAAGAATGAATGTCTAAGCAGGAAGCCAAAGCATCGACGCCAAGGGCCCAACCGCCGGAAGAGAGTTCTCTGGTTCAGATTGAGCGCGTAAGCAAAGTCGCCGGCGGCGTTCCTTCGATAATCGCAACTGCAAAAGCAGTTTGGAACGAGATGGGCGTGGCGCGTGGCGTGAGCACCCTATTGAAGCTCAATCAGAAGACCGGGTTCGACTGCCCCGGGTGCGCCTGGCCTGAACCGGATGGCAAACGCTCGCAGGCTGAGTTTTGTGAGAATGGCGCCAAGCATGTCGCTGACGAGGCGACAACCAAACGAGTAACGCCCCAGTTCTTCAGCGAATGGAGCGTTGCCGATCTGGCCGAACAGTCAGATCTTTGGCTCGGCAAGCAGGGGCGCATTACGCACCCGATGGTGCTGCGCCGCGGCGCCACAAACTACAAAGCGATCGGTTGGGACGACGCATTTGGATTGATCGCCGGTGAGTTGAACTCACTGAACCACCCCGATCAGGCAATTTTTTACACCTCGGGACGGACCAGCAACGAAGCCGCTTTCCTCTACCAACTGTTTGTGCGGTTGTTTGGCACTAACAATCTTCCCGACTGCTCAAACATGTGTCACGAATCGAGTGGGTCGGCCTTGAGTGAAACGATTGGCGCCGGCAAAGGAACAGTCACACTTGAAGACTTCGATCAGGCTCAGGCGATTTTCGTCATTGGACAGAACCCCGGCACAAATCATCCTCGCATGCTGACGGCGCTGCAAAAGGCCAAACTGAATGGCTGCAAACTCGTCCACATCAACCCACTTCCGGAAGTCGGCATGACGCGATTTAAGCATCCGCAGGATGTCCTCGGTTGGGTGGGGGAGGGCACCACACTCGCAGATCTGTTTCTACAGGTGCGAATAAATGGTGATGTGGCGCTGCTTCAGGGAATTAGCAAAACCGTTCTTGAGGAAGACGAAAAGCGACAGGGAAAGGTGCTCGATCGCGAGTTCATTAAGGGTTTCACAAGCGGCTTTCAAGAATTTGCAGCTGCGATCCGTAGTGCATCGTGGGAAGCGATCGTGGAGCAGAGCGGGATTTCGCGTGAACAAATCGCAGAGGCCGCCAGGATATTCATTGAATCCGACCGGACCATTTTTTGCTGGGCGATGGGGCTAACGCAGCACAAGAATGCCGTTGCCAACATTCAAGAGATTGTGAACCTAATGCTGTGTCGTGGGCAGATTGGGAAGCCCGGCGCCGGGCTTTGTCCAGTTAGAGGGCACAGTAACGTGCAGGGTGATCGAACGATGGGAATTTGGGAAAGGCCCGCCGATGCCTTTCTCGACAGCCTTGGCAGTGAATTCAATTTCGAGCCACCGCGCCGCCACGGTTACGACACAGTAAATGCGATTGAGGCGATGCACGCAAAAAAGGCGAGTGTTTTCTTCGCGCTCGGCGGCAACTTTCTTTCTGCAACTCCGGACACAGAATACACAGCCGAAGCCTTGCGGCGTTGCAGTTTGACTGTACACGTCTCGACGAAACTCAATCGCGCGCACTTGATTACCGGCGAACAGGCTTTGATTCTTCCCTGCCTGGGCCGAACGGAAATGGATGTGCAGGGTTCCGGGCCGCAATTCGTGACCACAGAAAATTCGATGGCGGTCGTACAGGCGTCACGTGGTTTTCTCGAGCCTGCCGCGGACGATCTGATGAGCGAGCCGGCAATCGTCGCCCGTCTCGCGCTTGCGACGTTCGGTGATCGAGTGAAGATCGATTGGGAAGCGCTCGTTGCTGACTACGATTTGATCCGGGATCATATCGAGCGAGTCGTACCAGGTTTTGATGATTACAATTTACGCGTGCGTCAGCCGAGCGGCTTTCATCTGCCCAATCTGCCGCGACAGCGTGTTTTCAAAACACCGGCTGGTCGCGCGGCTTTTACGGTTCATTCGTTGCCGCATCATGATCTCGCGCCAGATCAATATTTGATGATGACGATTCGCAGTCATGATCAATTCAATACTTCGATTTACGGGCTGGACGATCGCTATCGAGGCATTTACGATGGGCGGCGCGTCGTTTTTCTCAACGCTGATGACATCGCCTCCGCAGGTTTGCGCGAAGGTCAAATCGTGGATCTGTTCAGCCACTTCGAAGGTGAGGAACGCCTGGCGCGCCGCTTTGTGGTCGTAAGTTACAGTATTCCCCGGCGTTGTGCGGCGACTTACTTTCCCGAGGCAAACGTGTTGGTGCCGATTAGAAGCGTGGCTGAGAAGAGCAACACGCCGGCATCGAAATCGGTTGTGATCAGCGTTCGACCCTCAGCCGAAAACGAATAGATATGACTTTTCAAATCGCAAAACCTGACGTGAGTTCAAAGTCCGAGCTTTATGCAAATTTGCAGTTACAGCTTCGCAGCTTACTCGAGGGCGAGCGTGACTTCATCGCCAATGCTGCTAACTTTGCCGCGCTTCTGTACCATGCTGTTCCGGATTTAAATTGGGCCGGACTCTATTTGCGTAAGGGTAGCGAACTCGTACTCGGTCCGTTTCAAGGACAACCGGCGTGCGTACGCATTCCGCTAGGCAAAGGCGTTTGCGGCACGGCGGCTGAACAGCGACAGACGATTCTGGTTGATAACGTGAATGAGTTTCCCGGCCACATCGCCTGCGATAGTGCCTCAAATTCTGAGATCGTGGTTCCGTTGCTGGCACAGGAAAAGCTGATCGGCGTTCTCGATCTCGATAGCCCGTTGTTGGCAAGGTTTGACGACGAGGATGCGAAGGGCTTGAATGAGTTGGCGGAGATATTTCTTGAAGTCAGTTCGGAATTCAAATAGTTCAGGGTTCAAGCTTTAGCTTGACGGCGTCAAAAAGCAGCAACCTAAAGATTGAACTCTGGACTACTTGAACTAACCAAGAAACTCTATGATCACGATTCGCAAAGCTGAAGAGCGCGGCCATTTCGACTTTGGCTGGCTCAACACCTATCACACTTTCTCTTTCGGCGATTACCACGACCCTAGACACACGCGCTTTCGAACGCTTCGCGTAATCAACGAAGATTTCGTTCAGCCCGGCCATGGTTTTCCCACACATGGGCATCGCGACATGGAAATCGTGACCTACATTCTGCAGGGAGCCCTTGAACATCGCGACAGTATGGGCTCCGGCTCGATTATTCGCCGCGGCGATGCGCAACGGATGAGCGCCGGCACCGGCGTTACTCACAGCGAGGCCAATCCTTCGCCGGATGAGCCGGTTCACCTCTTACAAATCTGGATCTTTCCTAGCGAACAGGACATGCGGCCGGAATACGAAGAGAAGAGATTTTCGGATGACGAGAAACGTAATCGGCTGCGACTAATTGTTTCGCCTGATGGCAGCGATGGCTCGGTGAAAATTCATCAAGACGCGAAGCTCTACGCATCACTCCTCGATAATCGACAGGAAGTAGTTCACAGTTTAGAAAACGGGCGAAGCGCCTGGCTGCAAGTAGCGGCGGGTTCGGTTAACCTGAATGACGTTGCGCTCAAGCAAGGCGACGGCGCAGCTGTCAGTCAGGAATCGAGTCTACGCATCGCCGCGAAAGAAGCAGCGGAAGTTTTGTTATTTGATCTCAAGTAATGGGGATATTGGCTGGCGGCCTCGGGCGTAGCTGGTTTTACACAAGGCCGACGCTAATACCAGAAAGAAAGACGGACAGACAAGAATGTCTATCCACTGAAGAGTAACTTTATGACTGAAAACGCCAGCGAAGTGCTCGCAGCCTGGGAGACCTCCTCTCAATACTGGAACAAGCATCAGGCTTTGATTGAACAGATGTACACGCCGCTTTCGCGTGCTCTGATTGAAGAAGCCCGGATTGTCTCAGGGCAAGCTGTGCTCGATGTGGGTGGCGGCAGCGGCGAACCTTCGTTGACGATCGCGCCTGTCGTCGGAGACTCAGGGTCGGTGACCTACACGGATCCCGCTGCCGGGATGGTCAAAGCGGCGCAAGAAGAGGCGGCGCGACGCGGAGTCCGAAACCTCCAATTTCAACAGTGTCCGGCGGAACGGCTGCCGTTTGCTGACGAGACGTTTGATGTCGCCGTCGGTCGCATGTCAGCGATGTTTTTTCCTGATGTAGTTGCAGGACTCCGCGAGATACTACGCGTAGTAAAACCTGGCGGCCGCGTTTCATTTCTCGTTTGGTCCAGCCGAGAGGCTAATCCTTTCTTCAGCGTCGTCACCGAAATCCTCGATCGGTTTGTACCAGCCGAGGTTGAAGATGAAGACGCGCCGACGGCCTTTCGATTTGCGGCGCCGGGAAAACTCGCCAAACTTCTTGAGGAGGCTGGAGCGATATCGGTAACTGAGCGTGCGTTTGATTTCTCAATCGAGGCGCCGATTACTGTCGAGCAGTTTTGGGAGTTGCGCACCGAGATGTCAGACACGTTTCGGAAGAAGCTGGCCAGGCTGGTGCCCATTCAGGTTGAGGCAATTCAGCATACGGTGCAGAAGAAGGTCCGAAATTATTTCAAAACAGGCGGCATGGTTTTTCCCGGGCAAGTGTTGCTGGTGACCGGTCAAAAGCCGTAACCGTCCCCGGAGTCTAAGGAGAGTCACTTCCTGATAATCATTCCCGGCATGTCAGGCTCTCTGGCTTTGAAGCCATACTTCTCATAGAAAGGCGCGATCCCTTTATTGGCCATCAAACAGATGAGGGAACTGCGAGGGGCATTGCGGCTAACATAACTCATCAATGCATCCATGATCATTTTGCCGATACCCTGGCGCTGATGCCGGGCGACAACGGCAATGTCTACCAGGTCGTAAAACAGACCGCCGTCTCCAATCACCCGCCCAATTCCAACTACTTCGTCGTCATATACGATACAAACGGCGAATAGACTATTGCTGAGCCCCCGCTCGGCGGCAACGCTGTCCTTGACGCTTAAGCCTGCGGCGCGTCGCACTTCGTTATATTCGACGACGGTGGGCGTGCGTTCAATAAGTTCATAATTCATCGGTCGTTGATCTCTGAGCGCATATTCTTTGAGTTGAAGCTATTTCCTTAGATGACTATCAAACCACTCGACTATTCGATTGAGTACGTCGACCTGATGTTTTTCTTCGCGGAAGCCGTGACCTTCACGCGGATAGAGCACGAATTGCGTTTCCACGTTGTAACGTTTCAATCCGCGATAGAGTTGCTGGCTCTGTCCCATCGGATCCGTAACATCGGCTTCGCCTTGCAGGATTAAGGTCGGCGTGCGGGCATTCTTGATAAACGTGATTGGCGAACTATCAATGAACTCTTGCGGCTTTTCGTAAGGCGTCCCAAAGAACCACTCGTCATAACTTGATCCATCCTCGGTGCCAAACTCACTCGCAAGATCGCTCAAGCCCGCTCCGGTCATCGCAGCCTTGAAGCGATTCGTTTGCGTAATTGCCCACGATGCCATGTAACCACCATAGGACCATCCCGCTATTCCTAACCGATCAGGATCGGCAAGGCCGCGCGCAATCAGGAAATCGACTCCTGCCATTACATCTTTGAAGTCTCCGCCGCCCCAGTCCGCGCGATTCTTTTCGAGGAAGCTGTGGCCGTAGCCGGTAGAACCGCGAACGTTGGGATAGACGACTGCGTAACCACGCGCAGCCAACAGTTGTCCCCACGACTGAAACGAATCAGCCCAACGACCCGTCGGACCGCCGTGAACAAGAACGATTAGCGGCACCTTCGTTCCTGCCTGGTATCCCGCCGGCTTCAACACCGCCGCCTCGATCTCCGTGCCGTCAAAACTCTTGTAGCGAAGAAACTCCGGCTTGATGAGCGCAATCTGTTTCCAACTTTCATTCAAATGAGTGACCGCTTCTGCCGTTCCCGCTGGAGTTGAAAGCCACACTTCGGGCGCATCAGTCGTCGTTTCACCCGCGAAGGCGACGACGTCTTTCGCAGCGTCAAACGAACCGGGGTTCACTTTAAACTCTGATTGCGCCACGGCCTTTCCGTCGGGAGTGATCACGTAGAACTGAGTATGAAAGCCGTTGACTGCGAGGGCCAGAATTGTTCCGTTTGCACGCCACGCTACGTTAGCGATAGGGCGATCGATACTGCCTGCCGTCAGATTGCGCGCCGGTCCACCTGCAAGCGGCTGCAGGTAGAGATCATGCGGCGAGGGACCATCTAAGCGCGCTGCGAGATAGGCGACTGAGGAGCCGTCCGGCGAAATACTTAACTGCCCAAAAGGTCCGCGCGGCGCTGCAATCTCCTTCATCTGACCATCGGCGGTTGCCACTGAGAAAATGCGATTGTTGTCCTGATCGACTTCCGGATGATCCGTGGTGGAAATAATCAAGCGATCGCCCTGCGGCGTCCACTTCGCTTCCTGGATTTGCCAGCTTCCAGCGGTTAGTTGACGAACCTTCTTGCTTTCGACGTCGATTAGCCAGAGGCGAGCAGGTTTGTCATCTCGGTCAACCACACGTGCGTCGTCTTTGTCCTTTTCTTTTTTCTCTTGAGCTTCGCCCTTTGGTTCTGAAGCCAGAAAGGCGATCTGTTTTCCGTCAGGCGACCACTCAAAAGCGCGCACGCTGTTCTTTCCTTCAGTCAAGCGAATCGCATCGCCCCCATCGGGTGGCAGCAAATAGATCTGCGTCGTCTCTTCACGATCCGATAGAAAAGCGAAGCGACGGCCATCGGGTGACCAGCGCGGAGCAAATTCAGATTTAGCGGAATTGGTAAACCGGCGCGACTCGCGCGTTCCCACGTCCAGAATCCACACATGCCGGCTGCGAGTCGTCCCTTTCGCTGGTTCGCTTACCGTGAAAGCTACCCGCTCGGCGTTAGGCGAAAAACGGACTTCGGAAATTGGACGGCGGTTCAGGGTCTGCTCGGGTTTGAGTTGCGCAAAACTGGTCGAGGGAATCAGCGGCAGAAACGCGGCTGCGATGAGCAAATGAATTTTCATAGGGGGTTTAATCTCCAAACGAAAATTACCAAACAACTCCAATGCGAACAAGGGTGGGAATCGCAACAGCCGGTTTATTTCGTTTCATCCTCCTCGGCAACAACCATTCGTGAGTCGCCCAAGCGTTCAAGCACAATATTGGTAACTTCGAGCAGTGTGGCGGCGGAATTCGTTTGCGTGAGGACATCCTGGACCAGTGTGAGCCATCTGCGCGTTAGTTGCTCGTTATACTTTCCTGGAGCGACCGCGTGATGATCAAGAAAGCGAAAAAGGCCGCTGCGCATCTTCTCGAACGCCTCGTCCGGGGTTGAATCACGAAGATAGTAGGCGGCAACGGTTAAATGGCTGAGGTGAGTGAAATCTTCCTTGCCGGTAGTGCAGTTTTCGAAACCGGCAACAACAGCCGCGATTTCTTGTTCTGTTTGGTAATGTTCGGTCATCGCGCTCCTTTCTTAGTAGAACAGACATTCCTGTCTGTCCGCGGGTTTAATTCTGCTTCAACGAGAAAAGGACCAACAAGAATGTCGGTCCGACAAAAAACGAGGCGGACCGAATAAATCGATCCGCCTCGCCCTGGAAATTGTTTTTAGTCTAGAGCTACTTGGCTGCTACTGCGTTCGAACGCGCGGTCAGGCGTGACTTGTATCGCGCCGCCGCATTCTTATGCAATGCTCCATTTTGTACTGCCTTATCGATCGTTGAAATCGTCGCCGGCAAAAGCTCTTGAATCTGCTTGGCATCGCCACTGCCGATCGCCCCGCGCAGGTTCTTTATTGATGTTCTCAAGCGGCTGCGATTGCCGCGATTAATCTTCCGGCGCGCCTCGCTCTGGCGCATTCTCTTTTCCGCTGACTTATGATTAGGCATTCAATTCTCCGTGTCTACTACAGCTAACTCGTGCTTTGGCAGTCTTTAGCGTAACCAGTTTACACGATGACGGCCGTTGCGCAAGTGACGGAGTATAAGGACGACCTCATTGACTGTCAAGGCGCGGACGCGAGGCGCTCAACTCCTTCGTCGAACGAATATTTGACAGCAATTGCGGTGTGTAGTAGCGTCGAAGCCTACAGCATATGCCAGCAATTCCAGCACGCTCACGCACCTTTGTTCACACGTCATCTCTGAGTTTGTCGCCGGCAGAAAGAGAGTGCGACAGGATTTGAAGCAAATCGAACTTCCTCCGCGTGGCTTGGAAACTCTCTTTGGTGTTCACGATCAAAACATCAAATACCTGGAGTCTTTGCTTGATGTGCGCATTAACGCGCGCGGTCAGGACGTCTCAATAGACGGCGACCCGGAAGATGTCGCGACGGCACAAAGCATCCTCGAAGATTTCTCAGAACTTTTTCGTGAAGGCCGTTCCTTCACAGACAAAGAGCTCCGCGAAGCCTTCGCGCAGATTGCCGAAGATCGCGCTTTTAGTTTGCGCGACTATTTCACCAAGGCGCGATTCAATCCCGCTGGTAAGAAACAAGTTGCACCTAAGTCATCCAATCAACGGAAGTACATTCAGGCAATTCAGGAGCAGGACGTCGTCTTCGGAATCGGCGTAGCCGGCACTGGAAAGACTTACCTGGCCGTCGCGTTGGCGGTGCAGGCGTTGATGCAAAAGCAGGTCAACCGGATTGTGCTGGCGCGGCCTGCGGTTGAGGCAGGCGAGAAGTTGGGATTTCTTCCCGGTGACTTGCAGGAAAAAGTTGATCCCTATCTGCGGCCACTCTATGACGCGTTATTTGATTTGATCGACTACGAGCGCGTGACGAAGTTACTCGAGAAACAAGTGATTGAAGTAGCGCCGCTGGCGTTCATGCGCGGCCGCACACTTGCCGACGCTTTCATCATTCTTGACGAAGCGCAAAACACCACCAGCGAACAGATGAAAATGTTTCTGACGCGCATAGGATTTGGGTCGAAAGCGGTAATCACTGGCGACGTCACGCAAGTCGATCTGCCTTCCGGAAAGCGCAGCGGACTAATTGAAGCTGAACGCGTCCTCAAGAATCTTAACGGGATCGAGTTTGTCTATTTCACCGAGAAAGATGTGGTGCGTCATAAGCTGGTGCAGATGATCATCAAGGCTTACGAAGAACATTCCAACCATAAGAACCACATCTAGACTGTAGCTGCGGACTGAAATCATAAACTTGATAATAAGTGACCCCGCATCGATCCTCACAGACTGGCATTCCCAAATCGATGTAATCTGCGCAAACTGTGATTAGCATGATTGAAGTTGTTAACCGCCAGCGCAAGTTAACCATTGATTGTGAACGCTGGCAGGCGTTTGTAGAAAAAGCGTGGCCGGTTATTCCGGGCGAGGCTCAGGGTGTGACCATTGCCTTTGTTTCAGATCGAGCGATGCGCGAACTGAATCGTCTCTGGCGACACAAACAGGGGACGACAGACGTGTTGTCATTTCCCGTAGAGCAGGATGAGTTTGAAAAGGCGGAAGGCTCGAGTCTGGGAGACGTTGTGGTTTCAGTGGAGCAGGCAGCGCGACAGGCCAAGGAGAACGGATTGACACTTGATGAAGAAATCGCGCAGCTAATTTTGCATGGACTGCTCCACCTGTGCGGATACGATCATTCAACGGATGATGGTGAAATGAATCGGCTGGAACTTCGGTTACGAAGGCGGCTTGGCATATGAAAACCAGGAAGATCTTCCATTTCTCATTTGTCATTTTTCATTGGTCATTGCGAATCCAGACCTCTTTACCAACCACAGCAAGTAGCTGGTAACGCTTCAAATGACAAATGAGAAATTGTCAAATGATATATGGAAATCGGTTTGACCTTTGCCTCTCCCTATTTAGCATTCACCCTCACCTAAGTTACTATTCACTATCCAAATGCAGAATCAGATTGAGCTCACGCTAACCTTCCTGCTGCTGATCGGGTTGTCACTGCTCGCGACAGTCGATATGGCTTTCGGTCAGTTGAGCGACGTCGGCCTGCGTCGCTTGATCACGGAAGCCGAGGAACGAAGCAAGCTCAGATCATCAGCCTTCCTCAAGCAGGTGCTGGAGAATCGACCCAGGTTCAGCTTTGCTATTTCTGCGACGATTCAGATTCTGTTGGTAGTGATCGCAGTGCTCGTCACCTCAATTTCCCTGAATTCGTTTCAGCAGGATCGTTTTGTATTGTTCGGCCTGTTGGGTGGGCTGATGCTCGCCGGTATTTTCCGCCAAATAATCCCGCTCTTCATTTCCACGCGTGATCCCGAAGGGACGCTGCTTTTTCTATTACCCGTTATCCGTCCGCTGCTGCCCTTGATGGCCTTCGCTGCCGATCCTTTCCACCGATTGTTTGATCGCTCACGTCGAAAGGATGAGGAGCTGGAGAATGGTGAAGATGATGAAGAGCAGGACGCGGGCGACGACATCCAGGCCTTGATTGATGTCGGTGAGGCCGAAGGAATACTCGAAGAAGAAGAAGGCGAACTGATTCATTCGATCATCGAATTTGGCGATACACGTGTTAACGAAGTGATGACTCCAAGACCAGATATTGTTGCGATATCGGCCGCGGCTACGGTGCGTGAAGCCCGCGATATCATGGTCGAATCAAAGTATTCACGCCTGCCGGTTTACCGGGAGCAGATCGACAACGTCGAAGGACTGATCTACGTGCGCGATTTGCTGCAGCGTTGGGCAGAGGGAAATGAAGACGGATCAATTTCGCCGCTGGTGCGACCGGTTTACTTTATTCCCGAAACTAAACCTGTGGCCGACTTGTTGGAGGAGATGCAGAAAGCTCACGTGCAGCTCTCGATGGTCATAGATGAATATGGCGGCGTTTCGGGACTGGTCACAGTCGAGGACATACTCGAGGAGATTGTCGGTGAGATTGAGGATGAAGACATCGCCGGTGAAGAACTGAACGATATTGTCGAACAATCCGCCGGCTGCTATGAAGTGCTTGGCTCTACCGAAATCGGGAAAATCGAACGCCTGTTTGACATGGAAATCGAGGCCGACGACTTCACGACAATAGCCGGCCTGGTAATCAATGAGTCAGGCAAAGTTCCCCAACCTGGCGACCAACTAACCTTTCGTGGGCTCGAGCTTGAAGTATTGGAAGCTGATGAGCGACGCATTGGCCGCCTCCGTGTGAAGCGAGCTGGCGGCGAGAATTCAAATGGAATAAGTCACGCAACCTAAATCCAGAACTTTCCCAGGTGACCTAAGTTAATGGCAAAACGAACCAGCAAGTTTTTACAAGGGCGAAGAATAGATCCGGCGCCAATAACCGCGAACACAACCATCGTGGAACTGGTTAACGAATCATTTCGTGCCTACAACGGCGCGCGCCTGCGGGAAGCCTGTCAGCTCTTCGCGGTAAAAATGCTCGAGCCTGAAGTCACTGTTGGTATGTCGATCACCGGCGCCTTGACTCCCGCAGGTCTGGGGATGTCGGCGCTCATTCCACTGATCAAAGCCGGCTTTGTGGATTGGATAATCTCAACCGGCGCCAATCTGTATCACGACACTCACTTCGGCATTGGCCTCGTAATGCGTGAAGGCAATGCACAAATCTCAGATATCACCCTGCGAGCAGAGGAAGTCGTTCGCATCTACGATATCTTTTTCGATTATTCAGTCTTGTTAGACACCGACGCTTTCTTTCGCAAGATCATTGCCGGAAAAGAGTTTCAGAAGACTATGTCCACGGCGGAGTTTCATTATCTGGCAGGCCGCTATGTACACGAACGCGAACGAGCGCTGGGCTTGAAGGACAAGTCACTCCTCGCCGTTGCCTACGAGTATGGCCTGCCGATTTATACGTCATCGCCTGGCGATTCTTCGATTGGCATGAACGTCGCCGCAAAGGCGTTGCAAGGTAACAAACTCGCGTTTGATCCGTCGTTGGATGTGAATGAAACGGCTGCGATAGTGTTGGCGGCTAAGCGCAATGCCGAAAGCAAAAAAGCCAAGCGCGGCAAAGGTGGTGGTGAAAAGAGGCCAGGCCTTTCGGCGTGCTTCATTCTTGGTGGCGGTTCGCCCAAGAACTTCCTGCTGCAAACTGAACCACAGATTCAGGAAGTGTTGGGCATCGACGAACGCGGCCACGATTATTTTCTGCAAGTGACCGACGCGCGACCCGACACTGGCGGGTTGTCAGGCGCCACTCCAGGCGAAGCTGTCTCCTGGGGCAAAGTCGACCCGGAACGGTTACCGGACGCAGTCGTCTGTTATGTTGATTCCACAGTGGCGCTTCCGATCATTACGGCTTATGCTCTAGCCACACACGCTCCCCGAGAACCAAAGCGACTTTATGAACGTCGCGAAGAGTTTATGAAGCTGCTGCGTTCCGAGTACCGAAAATCAAAGCGACGCTAAACGGAAACACAAGACTGATAACAGGCAATATGGGATCAACTGCGGCAACGGGACAAACAAAGCTGAAGTATGACTGCGACAAGTGCATCGCCTACTGTTGCTCGATTTACGACCGGGTCCAGGTGACACCGCGGGATATTCGCAGATTGGCGGCGCATTTCAGTGTAGTGCCCGAAGTGGCAACTCAGCGTTTTACCAAGGTGTTTGGCAAAGAAAGAATTCTGCGGCGCAAAGCGGATCCACTGTTTGGCCAGGCCTGCACCTTTCTGGATCAGAACACGCGGAAGTGCACTATTTACGATGCGCGACCGCTGGTTTGTCGCGAGTTCCCAACCACTTCGCGCTGTGCTTATTTTGACTTAATAGAATTTGAACGCGAGCAACAGAACGATCCGGACGCGATCCCGCTCGTGAAGATTACGTTCAAGGACGGCAGCAAGTAGATCGACGAACGGAGCGAAACAACCATGGAGTCATTGCTAGTAAAAATGTTGGGCAAGAAGATCGACGTCTACTGCGGCGGCGCCTCGAGCCTGCGTGGTGAGGTACTAAAAATTGAAGAAGGAGTGCTGCACCTGAAGGATAGCGACGACAAAACGTGTTATGTCGCCATAGACAAAATCATGGTCGTGTGGGAAGCCAGAGATGAGGAACATCGCGCCGGTTTTGTGTCTTCGACTCCTTAGAGAGTCAATCAAGTCGAAACAAAAACGCCGTCGCTTTGCAGCGCCGGCGTTTTCATTTTGGGGCGAACTGTTGCTGTGCTATTCAGCCTTCGACGTTGCAGTTTCAGCGGCCAACGGCTCTGCCGCGGGAACCTTACGAAAACCGTCGATACGCGACAGCCAGTAATCGTTGAAAGGTGAATAGACAACGCCATGATGGCGGGATGCGTGATAGAAGCCGTGTTCGTCAACAACGACGCCGACATGCGCAAGATTGCTGAAGAAGACCAGCGTGCCAAACTTGTATTGTTCTTCGGGTGCCGGCGCGGCGAAGCGACCCCACAGGTTTCGGGCACTACCGCGCTCGAACGGCATTCCCGCGGATTGGTAAATGCTCCAGACAAAACCTGAACAGTCGAACGACGATGGGCCAGTGGCTCCCCAACGGTAGGGTGAGCCGAGCCGTTGCTCTATCGCTGAAGTAAGCAGGTCGTGGATTTGAAGACTGGCGCCGCTCCTGGTAGTGGTTAATGGCTTTGCTGCCTTAATGTCTTCAGGCGAAGCAAGCGAGATGATTACCGGTTCAGTCTCCAGCGTTGGAGGATTGGAGCTTCTGTCCGCAGTCGGAGGATTGTAAGTTTTGATTGTTGGTTGGACGTGGCGCTGGCGAGTTTCGCCATCTTGCGCGGCGGCCGTTAACGGAAGCGCGAGGGCAAAGCAGGCCGCGAGCGCATAGGGGAACAGTTTTTTCAACAGCAAAGGGGTCAAGCTCTCCTTAAGTTTTTTCGTCGTGAGGGGGGGTAACACCTGAAGGCAAGACCGATTCTAGAGACGCGACAGCTCTGGAACAAGGGGCAATGTGACTGTTTCGTGACGTATCACACTAGATCTGGAAGATGCGAACCAAAAGAGGTCAGGCGGATTTGTCGAGAAAGTCGATTTCTAAAGGTGGGAACGGATGAAAATGTTTTATCTTCAAACACAATCAGTCAATGTGAAGGCAGATTGCGACGATGTTTGAGCAAACTTCTAGAGAGATTGAGTGCGAAAAGCAGAGTGAGTGCGAGAGTCATCGGGCAAGTTCCCTTCGTTCTTCGTTGGTTGTGAATAAGGAAGATACTCAATTCGCGCACAATCCCGCGGTACTTGAAATATTTGCGAAAGCCTCTGGCGGACTCGGCAAGAAAACGTGGATTAAAGGAAACATCAGTCCGGGGTTAGTGCCGTAAAATCTGCGGTGCTGAAGAACAAGGCTTTGCGCAAAAAGCCAAGAAGAGCGGGGGCAAGCCCACCTTCCTCACCTCAAGCTGATTAGCCTTGAGATGGTGATCTCATCTGAACGGCTTTCAATGTGAAGCAATCGAGAACGTTTTGGAGTCTCAGGGTCGGGAAGGAGGGCTTTCCCCCGCTCTTTACCCCAGGTGGGGTAGTCCTCAATACTAATCGTCTAATGATAAATAATAGTCGCTTAGCGATGAACAATAGTCGTTTAGTGGTGAACAGTAGTCGTGTAGTGGTGAACAGTAATCGTCTAGTGATGAACAGTAATCGTCTAGTGGTAAATACTAGTCAGCTAGTCATGAAGCTTAGTCGTCTAGTCCTCAACATTAGTTAGCTACTCATGATTATTACTCGTCTAGTTCTAAACACTAGTCGTTGAGTGATAAGAAGTAGTCGGCGACTCTTGACCACTCAACGACCAGGCTAAAATCAGCAATAACATACCTGAGGGATCAACGGGGTTCGCAAACCCGAAGGGTTGCCAGAAAGTAGCCGGGGGTTGAGCGTAGCGATACCCCCGGAGCAGAAGACAATTGTATTTTTACCCTGAAAGGGTCACAGAGTTGGCTGGCACCCCTTCGGGGCGCATCCTTGAATCGATCGGCTCCGGGGGTCTGCGCTACGCTTCGACCCCCGGCTACTATCTCGCAGCCCTTCGGGCTGCCTCGTCTTAATTGGTACGGGCACGACTAGGGTCTCGGGCTATCAGTACTCTTCCGTTTACCAAGCTTCTTGAAGCGCTCGCCCAACTGTTCCGCAACCGGTTTCAGACCGGGCGTGATTTTCGCCGCGGTCGTGACGTATTTGTACACCTGACTTCCGCCCTGCATTGCCTCGCCGCCCACCGCCACTCGCGTATCGTCGACCTGCGATGAAATCGAAGCGACGGCGCTGCCGACTTCGGTAAGCTGAGCAAGCAGTTCCACATCTTTCAGGAACCCGGCGGCGTCGAAAGTGGCGGGGAAGATATTCGGATTATTCCTGACTGCAGTGGCCGCGTTCGTAAGAAATGACAAGCTGTCCGGTCCGGCTTTGAACGTCGCTTTGCGTTCCTCAACTGTCAGGCTGACGAGAAACGGGAGCTTACTTGCGATCAGCTCAAAGGCGTCTCTAATTGCCTGTAAGTCGGCTGCTGAAACGGTGGCTTCGATATTTTGGTAAGGCATGAGTGTCCTCCTGTGTGAGTGGCCGGGGCGGGCCGGATTAGAGTTGAGCCCAGCTGGGCGTGTTTGGCGTTCGCGGCAGGCGCAGCGAATTCCGTTCACGATAAAGCACGCAGAAAAGTCGAGGAAACTTGTGCTGGCCTGCTTCGGTTCGAGATTTTTAACTACAGAGACGGCCGGTGTCAACAACTCTGGTAATTAGGTAGTGCTGTAAATCCACAGACTTACAGCCCTACCGGAACAAATTTGGAGTGCGCCGACATCGGCGGCGCTTTGGCTTTCTTAGCAGTTCTGCAACAGCGAATCCAAAGCGGTGTCGCGCTGCGCTTGCCACCGTACTCCTTAAGCTTTGCAGCCTGCTAGAGGTTAGTTGAGAGTGGTGCTTCAGCTGCCGTGTGATGCGGCGTGATAGTTCAGCCCGACAGACATGATTTTCTGTAACAGCTGATCGTAAGGCAGTCCGCTGTGCGCGGCGGAGTCAGCGAAGTCTTCGCCGGCTGCGATCTGAGGATTAGGATTCGCCTCCAGCAGGTAAAATTGTCCTTCTTCAGTCAGGCGATAGTCCAAGCGCGCATAGCCGCTGAGAAAAAGATAACGATAGATTCGCTTGGAAAGACGTTCGAGTGTCTTGTGTTGCTCAGGCGTGAGTTCTGCGGCGCGCGTTTTCACGCCAACTTTTTCCTGGTATGCCGGATCCCATTTGACCTTCAGCGTGGCAATATTTTCGGAGCCTTCCGGAAGTTTTTCCATCACCAGCTCCCAGGGCGCGTAGGTTTGAATGTTTTGGGTGCCAATCACGCCAACATAAATCTCGCGTCCTTTGATGTACTGCTCGGCGATCGCCGTCGTCTTGTTTTGACGGTGAATAAATTCCACTCGCTGCGTGAGTTTTTCATCATCATGAACGACTGAAGCCTGCGAGATTCCCACCGAGCCCTCTTCACTAATCGACTTCACCAGCAGGGGAAACTTCAAACGTTTCGGCCGCTTCACTTTTCGATTCATGGGAAAGACCGCGAAGTTTGGCACCTGCAGGCGGTGATAGGCGAGGATCATTTTGGTTAGCGCTTTGTCGTGCGCCAGCGTCATTCCGCGCGGGTTGCAGCCGGTGTATGCCTGCCGCATCAACTCCAAATAACTGACGACGTGCTGATCGTAAAGCGGATATCCATGAAACTCTTCAAGCAGATTGAAGGCGATGTGCGGCTTGTGTTCCAGCAACGCATCGCCAATCACATTCAACTGATTGTAAAGACCGACTGGATAGACCTCGTGGCCCATCTTCTTGAGCGTCGAGATGACGTCAAACTCAGTTTTGACCTCGGCCTTTTCTTTGTCGCTCAACCCTTCCAGCGAATCAGGAGGCACAAGATCCTGATGCACCAGCACAATGATGCGCAGCTTTTTTTTCGGCTCAAAAGTCTTAGGGCGTTTCATAGCGATCAAAGGGCGATACGATGATAACCCGAATGCAACACGTTCATGACTTGAACAGTCAACACAATCATGACGCGACGGCGTGCTTCTCTTGCCGGTGTGGCTACGCGCAACTTCAGATCCTTGCAACGGTCGATCATGTTTTCCAGCACGTGATCGATAGTGTACTGGTGCACACCAGTGCCTTCAGCAACAATTTGCCGGACGTCTCGGCGAACGGTACGCAGAAAACTCGCGGCGCTTGGTTTCGAGTTGTGGCGCGGATCGTCTGAAAAGATCCGCAGCAGATCGCGATCGTAATTCGCGGGCCAGTAAAAATTGTATTTCTCTCGTTTGCGCCGGTAGTGTTCACGCAATGTGGTCCGTAGCTCCGAGATTGGTTCTACCTTGGTGCGAGTGCGGTTTCGCGGTTTAGTTCCGGCCAGATCCTGCATCAGTTCGTCGATGTATTCCAACTTTTGCAACGCGGGCCAACCCTTGTAGCGCCGGCGCCAACGTGAACGGGGCGTTAGCCAAACCGCAAATGTCTCGGCAAAGTCCTCGGCTGGATGCGCCTGCGCATACCAGGCCGGCAGGTGCAGAACAAACTTGCGACTCTTCGGTTTTGGTTTGTAGAAATCTGGATAGCGCTGCGCGAATGAGCCGAAGAGTTCACGCCATTGCCTTTTGAAGTGCAGGCGAAACGCGGTGTCGAGGGCGTGACCCGACTCATGGCGAAGAATGCGCATGCACTCCGGGTCAGTGCCGCCTTCTACTTCCAGCATTTGCTTGCGCTCGAGTTTCATCAATCGCGGATGAGCGAGATAAAACGGAATGGCGATGCCGGGCACGCCGTCAGGCGAAAACCACTCTTCGGAGAGCCATACGTGCGGCTTGAAGCGAATGCCGCGTTCGTTTAGTTCGCTGTAAAGGCGTTTGATGTGTGGCTCAAGAAAAGAGCCTTTGATCTTAAGCGTCAGGTCGCAGATGCGCAGATCGAGCAGATGCTCGTCAGTCAGGCGATGCCAGGGAACGCGATAGCTCACGCTGCAACTCCCCCGATTACCTCAATCGCAGTTCGGCTGGGAATAGGCGCGGAGTCCGGAAACGACGAAATTTGGCCGACTTTTCGGCAAAAAGCGACAGGCATGGTGCGGCGCGGGGATGACTATTTCCCAACAGGATAAGCGGAGCGGGCTCATTGTAACGACGTTCGCGGCGATCCGCTAGCAGGGTTGTTTTCGTAGTGAGTGCCCCCGCTCTTCTTTTCGTTTTGTGCAAAGCCGCAGGGAGTATTAGCGCCAAACAGTCTGCAGCTCAGATTAACTTCCCGGCGCCACACCTGTCTTCAAGAACGAAGAAGGGCAAAGCTTTTCGATTGCGCATTCGTCGCAGAGGGGGTTGCGCGCTTTGCAGGTCGCGCGGCCGTGCGCGATCATCAGGTGTGGAAACATCACCCACTCCTTCTTCGGGACGATCGCGATCAAGTTCTGCTCGATTTTTTCTGCGGTCTTCTCTTCTGAAAATTCCAAGCGGTGTGAGAGTCTCGTGACGTGTGTATCAACCACAACTCCCGCGCTGATTCCAAACGCATTGCCCAGCACTACGTTTGCAGTCTTACGGGCGACACCGGGCAACTCCAGCAGTTCGTCCATTGTCTGTGGGACTTCATCGCCATATTGTTCGTGCAGAACTTTGGCGGCGCCCTGGATTGAAGTCGTCTTGTTGCGAAAAAAGCCAGTGGTGCGAATATCCTGCTGTAACTCCGCCGGCGAAACTTTAAGGTAGTCTTCGGGCTTGCGATACTTGCGAAAGAGATCCTGGGTAACAATATTCACGCGCGCGTCAGTGCATTGCGCTGAAAGAATCGTCGCAATCAACAACTCAAAAGCGTTGGAGTGATTCAGCGAACACTTCGCGTCTGGATAAGCACGCTTCAGCTTGCTGATAACTTTGCGAACGCGCGCTTTGAGGTCTGCTATCGTAGTCTTGGTCATTTTCGGCACGGTCTACTCTTTGGAGTGCGGTGACCTGTCACCGCTTTGGTTCGTCGCGAACTGACGCACAAATGTTTGAAGAAACACTGAGTCAACCCATTGAGGAGAAAAGCGGTGACAGGTCACCGCACTCCAAGAGTTGTCGCTCACGCCAAACCAGCGCATAAGTTATCTTCTGCCGTGTGCGATCTTCACTGCTTCCGGCAACGAGCGCAAACGCAGCATCGCAAGCACACCAAGCGCAGGACCTGGCGCCAGTATCGCGAATGCGTATCGCCAGCCAACCGAATTTACGAAGTAGGGTATCAGCTCGATAGAGATCGTAGTCAGTAGAAATCCCACGCAGGTCTGCATCGTCAGCGCTGTTCCTACGTACCGAAGATCCCCAAGTTCAGTTACGCATGCAGAGAACTGGGCTGAATCCGCGACGACCGTTGCGCCCCAAATCGCTGCGACCAGCAACAGCAGGAAGGGGTTTCCTCCAAACAAGAAACCGACAAGTAGACAGCAGCTGCCGCTGATCGCCATTGCCCACGAGGTCACCACCGTGCGCCCGACGCGATCCGCAACCAACCCGGCTGCAACACAACCCACTGCGCCACACCCGATGATGAGGAACGAAGCAATTTCAGCCAGGATGGGCGACTCCTTGCTGGCCACGAAGCTCGCGCGAATCATCACCGGAATCCAGACCCACATCGCGTAGAGTTCCCACATGTGTCCGAAATAGCCGAAGCTGGCGAGTCGCACACCACGATTGCGAAAAACACCAGTTGCTTGTCGCCAATCAAATTTGGCTGCCGGCAGCGCGTGCGGTCCGTCGCCGACAAACAAAAGCACAATCAAGCCGCCTACTACTGCGAGCAACGAAATGAAGAAAATATTCTGACGCCAGTTTGCGCTACCCAAACCATTGACGAGATACGGCGACGCTTTGCCGAGTGTTAAGGCGCCCACAAACACACCCAGCGCCATACCACGCGAGCGCTGAAACCAGCTGGCCATGATCTTCATACCGGGTGGATAAACGCCGGCGAGAAACAAGCCAGTCAGGAAACGAAGGGCGATTCCGGTCTGGGGATCATGACAGTAAGCGCCAAAGGCAGCGTTGGTCAGGGCGCCGGCGAGAGCGGACGCGGCGAAAAGATAACGAACTCTAAGCACGTCGGGAAGGTTTAGAAACGCGCTTAGCAAAGTGCCGCAAACAAAACCCAGCTGCACGGCAATTGTTAACCAACCGGCGCTCGATTCGCTCAGATTCCATTCAACGCGAAGTGCAGGAACAACCGCCGACGCACTGAACCACAGTGACATTGCGAGAAGTTCCGCGAGAGACAACAAGACTAGCGCCCGCCAGCGACCTGAGGCGAGGGTTCGCTCCGTTTGGGCTTTCCTAGGTCTGTCGGTGAAGTCCATTAATGACCGCAAAGAATACTACAAATCCCAGTCAACTTCTCCTGAGGTACCAACTCATACGGAGACGACCAAGCGAAGGTGGTCTATACTCGCGGCTACTCAACGGCAAAAGCCGAGAGAACAGAAGGGAGGACGGAGGGCATGGGATTTAGGTTCTCCATTGAGCATGCGAATTGGCTCGCTCACATTCTCCAACCAACAGCGGTTGTGGATCAACCGTTGGAAAAGTTGAGACTTCATCGAGCGGGCACACGTACGTCGCTAAACGTCGTGACAATTGATCGCGCGCGTAACTCGATCCGTTGTCGGTTATTTGCCGAGCGCATCCCGGGGCCGGATTTGAATCAGTTGAGAGCCATGAACTCGTGCTCAGATCTCGTTGCAGAATCAGGGCTGAAAAAGCAACCCTTCGATCTGACGGATCCGCCCTCAGACCCGGTGGATTCGGTTCGAGAGTTCACTTTGGCCAGAAGAAAACTGGGATCGATCTCGATAACTTGGGGTGAAAGAGAAACTCTAGCGGCGGACTCAGAACTCGACTTGGCAACTATCGGCCGCTACAATCCGAGCAGACAATAGCCTCTAAGGAAGGTGAGGCACTAACAATGGAAGTCCGATCAGTTCAGGCAGTTGTTGAGGATGGTGTCTTGAGACCCAGCGAAGATCTGGGCCTGCAGGAACATGAGCGGGTGCGCCTCATTGTTACCTCCGAGGCGGAATGGCAGCGCAAGTTTGCTGCTCTGCTGGAGCAAGTTCAGAGTAAGACAGATCGCTTCACGACGGATGAAATCGAGGCCGACATCACGGCCGCAACCCAGCAAAACTAGTTCAACAACTTGCGATGAGACTCGTCGTCATTGACACGAACGTCTGGGTTTCCGCCTTTCTCAACCGAAAAGGCTTTCCGGCGCGAATCAAAGATGCGTGGGTAAATGGCGAGTTTGAAATCGTCTTGTCGTCCGCATTCTTACAGGAGATCAGCGAAGTCCTGCACCGTCCAAGGATCAAAGACAAATACGGCCTCGTCGAAGACGAAATCAGCGAATTCATCGAGTTGTTATTGCGCCGGGCTGTCCTGGTAGCTATCAGTGGCCAAGTCAAGCTGTGTCGAGATGAGCGAGACAATACAGTGATCTCACCGGACAGATGCGCGCGCTCGGAGTCGAAGTTCTCACCGTGTCGCATTTCATAAGTCAGTTAGCAAACGAAGAAGTCTGACTGGAACAATCGCAGCACCCGCCAGCGACCAGCAGTTGGCGCCGGCAGTGTCAACTCGTTCGCATTTTGTTGGTTGAAGGCGCTCATGAACGAGCGCAGAGAATACTACAAAAGCAAAACGGCAGTTTGGGTCGCCTGCCGCATCGGAGAATTATTTTCAGACTGCTTTGGAATACTAGGCCACTGCCATCGCTACATTGACTTCAGGCTGTCCCGCCAGACGCAGGCTAGTATCACGGTTCTGCTTGCTTCGCTTGTTCTTGTACATAACAAGGTCGGCCAGGGCCATCAAGTCTTCCATTGACTGCGTGCCATCGTCGTCGCGCTGAACCACGCCAATGCTTATCGAAAGTTCATAAGGCACTGATCGCAAAGCGTTGTAGTCGTTAAATCGTTGCTGCAGGCGTGCAACCAGTTTCTCTGCGCCACCTTCACGATCCACGACGGCTAACGCCGTAAACTCGTCACCGCCAAGGCGGGCGAGTACGTCGGAAGGCCGGAAGGTTTCCTTCATTAGTTCGGCGGTTTTCACCAAGGCGCGATCACCCTCCTTATGGCCAAACGAATCGTTGATTACTTTCAAGCCGTCAAGATCGGCGTAGACCACGATCACGTCCTTATTGCTGCGATGGAGGGAGCTAAGGTGCTGTTTGGAAAACGCCAGGAACCCACGACGGTTGTAGAGACCGGTTAATTCGTCCGCGAGAGACAAAGTTCGAATTGCGGCTTCCGCACGTTTGCGTTCAGTGATGTCCTGGATTTGAAAGATGAAGTGAAGCGGTTGGCCCGGTGCATCGCGGACGAGCGAAGCGTTGGTGGACGCCCAGACATAATGACCTTGCTTGTGAATATAACGCTTCTCTACCTGACACGTGAGAATCTCACCGGAAATCATACGATAAATCTCAGCCAAATCGCTGCCCAGATCTTCGCGATGTGTAATCGCCTGGAAGTCTGAGGCCAGCAATTCGGCTTCAGAGTAGCCGACGATTTCGCAGAGAGATCGATTTACGCGCAGCCATGCTCCGTCAGGCGACACGAGCGCCATGCCAATCGCGGCATGGTCAAACGCATTGCGAAAGTGTTCTTCACTCTCGACCAATGCCTGGCTGATGCGCTCCTGCTCAGCAATATATTTGTTTAGTTCTTCAACGTGCAGTTTTGCTTGTTCTGCTTGAGCGGCCGAGGTTTCTACGTTTGTAAGGTACGTTCTGTAAGTGAAATAAACGATTACGATGATGGGTGCGAAGGCGGCAAAGCCGAAAAGGCCCAGGTTCTCGCTCAATCTCCCAACAATAGCTGCGCCGACGACGCCTGCAAAGTATGTGAGTGAACTCCACAAGAAATTGGCGCGCCAACTTTGCCATACACTCTGATTAGCCCGAAGCGCAACTCCCACCGCAATGGGCCCGGTGTTCAGGACGTATTGCATCAAAGCCATGACGCAGAGACCAACGAATAGGTTGGGCGAAAACCCGGCATGCAGGTTAGCGTCAGGGAATGCGGCGTAATAAGTTGAGGCGGTGATGAATGTCGCGAGCGCCATCACTCCGGCGTTGAAGAAGAGAACGGCGGGTTTTTTGCTGAAACGTACCGACGAACAAAATGCCTCGGCGAATGCAAGGACAACCGCGGCTTCGACGCCGAAAAGCAGAATGGCGAGAAAGATAAAGGTATCGGAAACAGCGATCTGACCGCGCGCGCCCGGAATCTTAATAGTGATTTGCGAACCAACCAGCAAAGTTATCAGCGCCAGGGCCGCGAATTTCGAGCCAAGCAATGCGAAGGGCATACGGTAGACACAAAACGCTGCGACGACGGCACCAATCAGGGCTACCGTCAACAGGTATCTCTTTCTAAGTTTTTGCTTGTCTACCATCTTAATTTTTCGATTACCGGTTATTCCTCAGGTAGGGGAATCCCCACCTCCGCGCTAGCTGCGCTTCGCAAGTCGTGTTCCTTAACTCGTTGACCGAGGAATGCGAATTTAGCCAACCGAACTCAGCTCGTTTTGTCAGCAAAGGACCCTGCTCGGTCAGGCCACCTGTCATTCTGAGTCAGCTTTTTCAAATTGACGGAAGCCTTTCGGAGCTTAGAGCCAGGACGAATTGATTAGCTGCAGATAAGCAAACGTCGTTGTCGTTCTAGCCACCAATTCGAATCATGATATTCTGAGGGTCCCCCTTCGTAACCGAGTCCGAAATGGTTCAAGCTGGTCGCAAACGAAGATGCGACAGGGTGGGATATTTCCGCGCATTGACGACCAATGGCCAGCGGGAGAGGAAAATACTCAAATCGCTATGAGTGAGTTTTTCGGATCTTTGTCGGGAACAATTGGGAGAGCTTCCGGGGGCGCCGATGAGCAGCCGGTTAGGGCTGAAATCTACAGCGTCGAACGTCTTGAGCAATACGCTCAGAGTCTCGCCGCCGTGCATAAGACAGTCACGCGGAAGGGGCGCGCTCAACTGCTGCCGCGGCTCGAGGACAATGGCCGCAAACTGGTCTTAGCGTACCGCACGCTCGTCGAAGCAATTCGCAACGGACGATCAATCTCACCGGCTGCCGAGTGGCTGGTTGATAATTTTCACATCGTTGAAGAACAGCTTCGCGAGATCCGCGAAGACCTGCCAAAGAGTTACTACAACGAATTGCCGAAGCTCGCTGAAGGTGAACTGAAAGACTATCCAAGGATCTACATCGTTGCGCTTGCGCTTATTGCCCATACCGACTGTCGGCTCGACACAACCACTCTTCGTCGATTCATCGCTGCTTATCAAATCGTAGCTCCGCTCTCGATCGGTGAACTATGGGCAGTTGCGATCACCCTGCGGCTGGCCCTGGTTGAGAACCTCCGCAGACTAGCGGTGTTGATTGTGCGCGCGCGCGAGGACCGCGAACAGGCTGACAAACTCGCCGATAAATTGCTCGAGCTGGCGACGCGCCGGCCTAATGAGTTGGTGTCGCTCGTTTCTGAACGTTTCGGAAAGCGCGAGAAGATTCCGCAATCGTTTGTTGTCCAACTTACTCAACGCCTGCGCGAACAAGATCCAGCGGTGATGCCGGTAATCGAGTGGTTGGAAAAACAACTTGCCTGGCAGTCTACCAATATCGAGCAGGTCATTCATGCCGAACACCAACGTCAGGCCGCGACTCAGGTTACAGTCGGCAACATCATTACCAGCATGCGCCTGCTATCCACCCTGGACTGGCGCGACTTCTTCGAAAGCGTCAGCCTCATTGAACCCATGCTGGGCGCAGATCCGGCGGGTGCCTACGCGAAGATGGAATTCGCGACCAGGGATCGCTATCGACACGTAATTGAGCGAATCAGTAAAAGAACACGCTCCAACGAGCTCGAGGTTGCTCGGACGGCGGTGGGACTTGCCGGCGAGGCAGCGAAGACTGAAACAGACGGCGCCTTGGCCAAAACAGAAAACCCGGGTGAATCCTATCTGCACCAACATCCGGAATCGCATGTTGGCTTTTATCTGGTTGGCGAGGGCTCGAGGCAGCTGGAAGCGAGCTTTGCATATCGCCCCAAGTTGATTGAACGACTGCGTCGCTCTGTCCTGCGACACGCGACTGGTTTTTATCTGGGAACGCTCGCTTTTCTTACCTGGTTGGTGGTGACGCTGCTCGTGGTCGGTGTCTATGTCAGCTCGGTTTCCGCAAACTCGATTTCGAGTTGGGCGCTGCTGGTCATAGCAACCTTACTGGCGCTTATTCCCGCGAGCGATCTTGCCGTTAGCGTGTTGAACTGGGACGTGACCCACTTCTTTCCGCCGCGCCTGGTGCCGCGAATGGAAACCGCCGCGGGAATTCCTGAAGAAGCCTGCACGATGGTTGTAGTGCCGACGATCTTCTCGAGTGAGTCGCAAGTACAGGCGTTAGTCGAGCGACTCGAAGTTCACTTTCTTGCTAACCAAACGAAGCACATTTATTTCGCCTTACTGGGCGACTTTCGCGACGCTGATACGGAAGAGACACCCAGCGACTCTTTGCTGATTGAACTGGCGGAGGCTGCAATCGCGGAACTTAATCATCGGCAAAGCCAGGGCGAGTCGCCGCACTTTTATTTGTTTTACCGCCGCCGGCAGTGGAATCCCGGAGAGGGCAGATGGATAGGCTGGGAACGCAAGCGAGGAAAGCTTGAAGAGTTTAACCGCCTGTTGCGGGGCGCAACAGATACGAGCTTCGTTGGCAACCGGGCCGACGCTGCGTTGTTACGAAAAGTCCGCTACGTGATAACGCTCGACACGGACACGCAGCTCCCGCGCGACGCGGCGCGAAAACTAGTGGGGGCCGCAATTCATCCGCTTAACCGCCCGCATTTGGATCCGGCGCTGAGATTTGTTACCGGTGGCTACGGCATCGTGCAGCCGCGCGTGAGTATTTCCCTGGTGAGCGCTTCGCGTTCAAGGTTTGCGCGAGTCTTTTCCGGCAATACCGGTATTGATCCCTATACGACCGCCGTGTCCGACGCGTACCAGGATTTGTTTTCTGAAGGAAACTTTACCGGTAAAGGTCTCTACGATGTTGACGCGTTCCAAGCGGCCCTCCGCGATCGCGTCGGCGAAAACAAACTGCTTAGTCACGATCTGTTTGAGTCCCTCTTCGCGCGCGCGGCCCTGGCGACCGATATTGAACTACTGGACGACTATCCGGCGTCATATGACGCGTACGCGAAACGTCAACATCGCTGGACGCGTGGCGATTGGCAGATTCTGCGTTGGCTTTTTCCCACAGTCCCGGATGCTGGCGGGCGCAAGGTTCCCAACCCGTTACCATTGATTTCGCGTTGGAAAATTTTCGACAATCTGCGCCGCAGCCTGGTAGCGCCGTTCATGTTCCTGTGGTTGCTTGCAGCCTGGACGGTCTTGCCCGGTTCGCCACTACCCTGGAGTCTGTTTGTAGTCGTCACCATTGCCTTTCCGGTTTATCTTCACGTCACCACGAGCTTACTGATCCACCCGCGCGGCATTCCCTGGACCAGCCACTTCTGGAGTGTCTGGGGCGACGTACGAACAAACACCGCCCAGGTTGCGTTATCGCTGATCTTTCTGCCGCACCAAGCGTATCTGATGACCGACGCGATCGTTCGCACGATTTACCGCAAGCTTTTTTCTCACAAGAAGTTGCTCGAGTGGGTTACTGCGGCGGACGCTGAAAAAAATGCGCGCGGAGATCTAGTCGCGTTCCTTTGGTTCATGTTGCCGGCTGAATTGCTGGCGCTGCTTGCATTCGCGCTCACGCTCATTTTCAAACCGGCGGCATACGGTGTGATGACTGTGTTTGTGGCGGCGTGGGCAGTTTCACCTTTCATCGCCCACTGGATCAGTTCTTTGCGACCGCCGGAACGAAAGCTGATTAGTGTCGAAGATGCTCAGTTTGCCCGGCAGATCGCGCGCCGCACCTGGCGCTTCTTTGAAGCCTTTGTAAGCGCTGATGATAACTGGCTGCCTCCAGATAATTTTCAGGAAGACCCGGCCCCGGTCATGGCGCATCGAACTTCGCCGACAAATATTGGCCTGCTCTTCCTCGCAACTGTCTCCGCGCATGATTTGGGCTACGTTGCTTCTTTGGAATTTGTCGAACGGATTGAACTCACTTTTTCCACGCTGGAAAAGCTGGGAAAGTTTCACGGCCATTTTTTTAACTGGTACGACACCAAAAGCCTGCAGCCGCTGCAACCGGAATACATCTCGACTGTCGATAGCGGCAATCTGGCAGGGCATGCCATTGCGTTGAAAGAAGCGTGCATCGATTTCCCCGACACCAAACTCTTCGGCGCGCGCAATGTCAAAGGCATCGGCGATACGCTCGCTGCGGTTGCCGTTGAATTGGACCAGCTTGGCAGCTTTCGCCAGCGCACTGACGTGGTCACCGTCAGCCAGTTGCGCGACGAAATTGAAGGCTGTCAGGAATTAATTTTGGGCGTTGACAGCGACAGTCTACCTTCCTGGTTTCTGCTTTTTGAAGCGTTGCAGCAAAGAACTTCCGAGATTGAAGACATCATCAACGCGCTGGCGCACGAGCATGGAGAAACCAACTTTAAGGAACTGCGCTGGTGGTTGGGCGCGTTGCAGCATCAGGTGAGTTCCTGTCGCCGCGATGCGGATACGTTGGTTCCGTGGGGCCGGCTGTTATCAGAACTGCAAGCAATAACCGCAAATCCCGACCCAGAAACGGCAAACGCTCTTAGTCAGCTTGCGGTTGTCCTTTACAACGTGCCAACGCTTGCCGAACTGCCACAATTCACCGACGTCGCGCTGGTACAACTGGCGGCACTGCGCGGAAACCTTCCTGGCCAGCCAGTGGCGGCTTTCGACAAACTTACAAGAGCGATCGAGCAAGGGGCCGTAGCCGCGGGCGATCTCTTGTCCCGCCTCAGCAGCCTGGCGCATGCCGCCGAGCAGACCAAGGAAGAGATGGACTTCAAGTTTCTGCTCGATCCTGAACGCAAGGTATTTACGATTGGTTACAACGTGTCCGCCCAAATGGCTGACAACTCTTATTACGATCTGCTTGCTTCCGAAGCGCGAGTCGCCAGCTTCGTCGCGATCGCGAAAGGTGATGTGCCGCAGGAACATTGGTTCAGGCTGGGACGTCAGCTAACGTCAGTCGATCGCGGGCGGGCGTTGATTTCCTGGACTGGCACCATGTTCGAATACCTGATGCCATTGCTCGTAATGCGCGACTATCAAGGCACGCTCCTCAACGAAACCTACCGCACGGTCGTTAACAGACAAATCGAATATGGTGACGAACGTCGCGTGCCCTGGGGAATCTCTGAATCCGCCTTTAACGTTCGTGACCTTCACTTGAACTATCAATACGGACCTTTTGGCGTTCCTGGTCTTGGGTTGAAGCGCGGGCTGATTGAAGATCTGGTTGTAGCCCCTTACGCGACCATGCTGGCGGCGCCGATCAATCCAAGAGCGGCGATGAAAAACCTGCGGCGCCTTGAGAAAGAGGGAGCGCTGGGAGCGTATGGCTTCTATGAAGCGATTGACTACACCACCGAGCGCCTCCCTCAGGCCCAGTCCCGAACTTTGATTCGCGCTTTCATGGCCCACCACCAGGGCATGAGTCTGGTCGCGCTCAACAACGTGCTCCACGACGAGTGCATGGAGAAGCGCTTTCATGCCGACCCTTCGGTGCAGGCAACGGAGTTGCTTTTACAAGAACGCATTCCGGTGGGCGTGCCGACAGCGCGTCCGCGCGCTGAGGACGTGCTTACCGGTCGCGTCACGAAAACCGCGGAAGGCTTGATCACACGCGTTTACCACAACGTGGACACTGAATCGCCGCGAACGCAATTGCTCTCGAATGGGACTTACAACGTCATGGTTACGGTTGCCGGGGGTGGCTATTCCAATTCCGGCGCGAATGCGGTTACGCGCTGGCGTGAAGACGTAACCCGAGATAACTGGGGCACGTTTGTTTATGTGCGTGATGTGCGTAGCGGCGCAGTTTGGTCGGCAGGTTACCAGCCCATTCGTAAACAGCCGCAGTCATACGAGGTGGCTTTTGCCGAGGACAAGGCAGACTTCCGGCGCACCGACGCCGGAATCAAGACGCACATGGAAGTAGTGGTGTCTGCAGAAGACAACGCGGAAGTGCGTCGCGTTTCGTTAACCAACACCTCGACCCGAACGCGCGAGATCGAACTGACTAGTTATGCGGAGGTGGTGCTAAACACGCCGCAAGCCGACATTGCTCATCCAGCTTTCAGCAATCTCTTCATTGAAACTGAATTCTTTGCGGCGGAAAACGCAATTTTGGCGCATCGCCGGCAACGCTCGAGTGAAGACGAACCCATCTGGGCAGCGCATGTTGTAGTAGTTGAAGGCGATTCGGTCGGCACAGTGCAATACGAGACTGATCGCGGACGGTTTCTCGGCCGCGGGCACACGCCGGCCGATCCGATTGCGGTAATGGAAGATCGTCCGTTATCGAACACAACGGGCGCGGTTCTGGATCCGGTTTTTAGTTTGAGGCGACGGGTAAGAATTCCACCGGGACAAACCGTGCGCTGTTCGTTCAGCACCATCGTGGCGCACTCGCGCGAGCAGGCGATGATGCTAGCGGACAAATATCACGATCCGAGTACCTTCGAGCGCGAGTTGCGATTGGCCTGGACCAAGGCACAGGTCGAGATGAGCCACCTCGGCATCGACGCGGATGAAGCACACCTGTTTCAACGCCTGGCGTCGCGCATTGTCTATTCTGATCCCTCGCTGCGACCGCGGCCCCACGTGCTTGCACTGAACACGCTCGCGCAATCGAGCCTGTGGGCCCACGGCATCAGCGGTGACTTGCCGATTCTGGTTGTCAGAATTGCCGACGAAGCTGAACTGCCGATGGTGCGCAAGCTGGTGCGTGGTCACGAATACTTACACTTCAAGGGACTCAAGATTGATTTGGTCATTCTCAACGACAATCCCACTACCTATTTGCAGTTGCTGCACAAAGAGTTGGATACGTTGCTCCGCACCAGTGGGCTTGGTGGTCTGCAAGACAAACCGGGTGGCACCTTCTTGCGCCGCACCGATCAAATGTCTGAACCGGATCGTATTCTGTTGCACTCCGTAGCCAGGGTGGTGATCGTTTGCGAGCGCGGCCCGCTCGAGGATCAACTGGAGCGACCTGAGGTTACCGAGCCGTTGCCCGCCGCGTTTACCCCGCGATTGCCCTCGCAAACATATCCCGAACTAACTGTCGCGCGGCCGGAGTTAGACTTCTTCAACGGTCTGGGCGGCTTTCATCAGGGCGGACGCGAGTATGTAATCCTGCTTGGCGCAGATCAGTGGACACCGGCGCCCTGGTCAAACATTATCGCGAACAAGAACGACTTCGGATTCCAGGTTACTGAAACCGGCTCCGGATATACCTGGTCGGTCAATAGTCGTGAAAACCGTTTGACCCCATGGTCAAACGATGCGATCAGCGATCCTCCCGGTGAGATTGTTTATCTGCGTGATGAAGAAACTGGCACGGTTTGGTCAGCCACGCCGCTGCCGATTCGTGAGCCCGAGCCCTACATCGTCAGACATGGACAGGGCTACACCGTCTTCGAACACACCAGCCATGGAATTTCACAAGAGCTGTTGCTGTTTGCGCCGTTGGAATCTTCGGTCAAGATTTCGCTGTTGCGTTTACGCAATCGCACCGGCCGGAAACGAAAACTAACTGTCACGTTGTATAACGAATTAGTGCTTGGCGTGCAGCGCAATACTTCGGCGCCCTACGTCATCACCGAGATCGATCAGACAGCTGGTTCAATCTTCGCGCACAATCCTTTCAACAACGAATTTGCCGGACGGGTCACGTTTGCGGCCACCAGCGAACGGCTATCGAGTGCTACTTGCGATCGCAAGGAGTTTCTTGGTCGCAATGGGACGTTGTCACAACCAGCGGCGCTGCGCCGCGTAAATCTTGCCGGGCGCGATGGCGCGGGACTCGATCCATGCGCAGCTCTCCAGGTCACGATTGAGCTTGCGCCGCATGAAGCGCGCGAGATCCATTTCCTTTTGGGGGAAGCGGTGTCACGTGAAGAAGCGCAGTCCCTGATCGCAGAGTTTGCTCACGCCGCGAATGTTAACAACGCGTTTGAAGACGTGGTAACGCATTGGGACTCGCTGTTGCGAGCGGTGGAAGTGAAGACACCGGATCTCGCAATGGACATCATGCTCAATCGCTGGCTGCTGTATCAAACACTGGCCTGTCGCATCTGGGCCCGTTCGGCTTTCTATCAATCGGGCGGAGCGTTTGGATTTCGCGATCAGTTGCAGGACGTGATGGCGCTTGTCTACAGCAGTCCGGCGATCGCGCGCCAGCAGATCGTTCTTGCCGCTGCTCATCAGTTCAAAGAAGGCGACGTGCAACACTGGTGGCATCCGCCCAGCGGACGGGGCGTGCGCACACGTTTTTCGGATGACCTTTTGTGGTTGCCGTTTGTCGCGACGTTCTATGCAAATGTAACGGGCGACGCTTCCGTGTTCGACGAGGTCGTTACCTTTCTCGACCAGGCAGAACTCGAGGCGGGCCAACAGGAAGTTTATATGCAGCCGTCAATCTCGACTGAGTCGGCCACGGTGTTCGAGCATTGCCTGCGGGCGCTGGATCGTAGTTTGGCGGTTGGTGAACACGGCTTACCACTGATGGGTGGCGGCGATTGGAACGACGGCATGAATCGCGTCGGCCATCTCGGCAAGGGCGAGAGCGTTTGGGTCGGCTGGTTTCTTTATACGACGCTGGCTGCTTTTGCACCGTGGTGCGATCTGCGAAACGAGAAGCAGCGCGGCGATCGCTACCGTGAACATCTCGAGAAACTAAAGCAGGCGTTGGCAGACAAAGGTTGGGACGGTGATTGGTATCGTCGTGCCTACTTCGATGACGGAACGCCGCTTGGCTCAGTGCAAAACGATGAGTGTCGCATCGATTCGATTGTCCAGTCGTGGTCCGTAATCTCCGGCGCGGCCGAAAGCTATCGAGCGCAGCGCGCGATGGCCGCAGTCGAAGAGTATTTGATACAACGCGGCGACGGGTTGGTAATACTTTTTACCCCGCCGTTTGACAAGGGCAAGCTGGACGTTGGCTACATCAAAGGATACCTGCCGGGCGTGCGCGAGAATGGCGGACAGTATACGCACGCGGCACTCTGGACGGTGATTGCGTTTGCGATGCTGGGCGATGGTGAACGCGCCGGCGAACTCTTCTCACTCTTGAATCCGGTAAACCACTCTTCAACGCGCGCCGGTCTGCACAAGTACAAAGTGGAACCATACGTAGCCGTGGGCGACGTCTATGCGGTGCCGCCACATACAGGTCGCGGCGGTTGGACGTGGTACACGGGTTCAGCCGGTTGGATGTATCGCGCCGGACTCGAATCGATATTGGGTTTCAAGTTACAGGGTGAACAACTCCGGGTCGATCCCTGCATCCCGAGATGGTGGCGCGACTTTGAGATTACCTACCGACGCGGTCGGACGACGTATAACATTAAAGTCGAGAATCCACACGCATTCAGCCAGGGCGTTGCGGTTGTCGAATTGGATGGCGCTGTTCAAAGCGGCGACGAGATTCTGTTGACAGATGACGGCCGCACCCACGAGGTTCGTGTTGTAATGGGTGAGAGAATCACGCAAGACGAGCCTGCGCCTCCAGCAGGCGCGATCGACAAAGAAGGCGCGAACAAGTAGGCCAGACTTTTCAGTCTCTCCCGGTCGCGGCGAGCTAACGTTACATCACTGGCTAACATCATCCGGAACGCAAAGCGACGAACATGCGAATCGCACAGGTTGCCCCACTCTACTTTAGCGTGCCGCCCAAACTCTATGGCGGCACCGAGCGCGCGGTCTCTTATTTAACAGAGGAGCTGGTAAGGCAGGGACACGAGGTTACGCTGTTCGCCGGTGGTGACTCAGAGACCGAGGCAAACCTGGTCGCTGCTTGTCCGCAGGCGCTGTGTGAGATCGAGAACTATGGAGAGGCACGGACCTATTTCGTCCGCATGATGGAGCTGTTGTTTGCCGACGTCTCGCGCTTCGATGTCATTCACTTCCACACCCAAAACATTCAGTATCCACTACTGCGGACCCAGCCATGCGCGAACGTGACCACCCTGCACGTCCCGCTTGACGTGCCACGCTTGCAGCCGTTTCTTGATGAATACGAGCCCCCGTTGGTTTCGATCTCTGACAGTCAACGAATACCAATACCCGCGGCCAACTGGCTGGCGACTGTCTACCATGGGTTACCGCGCGATTTGCATACTTTTCGGAAAGAACCAGGTGACTACCTCGCTTTCCTTGGACGCATCGACCCGCAAAAACGGCTGGATCGGGCCATTCGGATCGCTCGGCAAGCAGGGATGAAACTCAAAGTCGCAGCCCAGCTAAACCCTTGGGAAGAACATTTCCAACGAGACATCAAGCCTCTGCTTGCTGCCGGGCAAGACGACGTGGAGTTTATTGGCGAAGTCACTGGACATGAGAAGGACGAGTTTTTGGGCAACGCACACGCGCTGCTGTTTCCCATAGGCGGGCCAGAGTCTTTCGGCCTGGTGATGATCGAAGCCATGGCCTGCGGCACACCCGTGATTGCCTGGCGCAACGGATCGGTCCCGGAAGTGATCGACGAAGGACGCACCGGATTCATCGTGGAGAGCCTGGAAGAGGCAGTGCTTGCAGTAGATAAGGTTTCCAGTCTCAGCCGCCAAACCTGCCGGCAAGTTTTCGAGGAGCGTTTCGATGCTGAACGTATGGCCCGGGACTATGTTGAAGTCTATCGGCGGTTAGTTAGTTTGTAACGCAAACTGTTTAGGTCTGTAACGCAAACTGTTAGTTTGCGATGAACGAATGGCATTCAATGCACGCGCAAACTGACAGTTTGCATTACAAAAGAAGCACGTTGCAGGAGTGATCACGTCATGCGAATTGCCCAGGTTGCTACGCTAAATTTCCGCGTGCCGCCCAAACTCTACGGAGGCATCGAACGTGTTGTCTCGTACCTTACTGAAGAACTGGTAACGCAGGGACACGAGGTTACGCTGTTTGCCAGCGGCGACTCAGAGACTAGTGCGAAGCTTGTGGCTGCCTGCCCACAGGCGCTGTCGCTGGTTGAGGACCCTGAAGACCGATTGCCTTGTTACGTTCGTATGATGGAGTTGGTATTTGCAGATGTCTCGCGCTTTGACGTCATACACTTCCACACCGAGGACATCCAGCACCCATGGCTCCGGCGCTACCCGTGCCCGAACGTCACGACGTTACACGGAGAGGTGGGCCCTCATATGAGACAGGTGTTCGATGAATACAATCCGCCATTGGTTTCGATCTCCGATAATCAACGGCTGCTATTCGCAGATGCCAACTGGCAGGCGACCATCCACCACGGGCTACCGCGCGACTTGTACACTTTTCGCAACGGTCCGGGTGATTACCTCGCGTTCCTCGGACGCGCTTCTCACCCCAAGCGGCTCGATCGCGCCATTGCCATAGCGTACCAGGCAGGGATGAAACTTAAAGTCGCATGCAAAATCAATTTGGAGGAACATCACTTTAAGCAAGCCATCGAGCCCCAGCTTGAACAAGCACGAGACTGGGTGGAATTCATCGGCCAGGTAGGAGACAACAAAAAGGACGAGTTCCTGGGTAATGCTCACGCCCTGCTGTTCCCGATTGATTGGGCGGAGCCGTTTGGCCTGGTAATGATCGAATCGCTCGCTTGCGGCACGCCTGTCATTGCCTGGCGCAATGGATCAGTGCCCGAAGTGATCGACAGCGGCAGCACTGGATTCATCGTCGAGAGTCAGGAAGAGGCCGTATGGGCAGTGGGCCAAGTTTCCGGTCTTAGCAGGCAAACCTGCCGGCAAGTATTTGAGGATCGCTTCGATGCCGCACGCATGACGCGGCAGTATGTTGAGGTCTATCAGCGGCTCATTCGTTTGTAACGCAAACTGTTAGTTTGCAATGAATGAATGCCATTCAGCGCGTGCGCAAGCTAACAGTTTGCGTTACCAGAACCAAACCAGACACTACCCAACTCATTGAAATCTGGACATGCAAAAATATCTGGCGTAACCTCGCCTTGTAGTTCATCCCGAACCTCCGGAAAGTTTCAAACAAGAGATCTGAACCCTCATGAGCGACATCTTCATTAGTTACGCACGCGAAGATCGAGACAAGGCTGAACTTCTGGCCCATGTTTTCGAGCAACAGAAATGGGACGTTTGGTGGGACAAGGTAATCCCTCCCGGCGAGAAGTTCGGCGATGTTATTGCCGCCCAACTCGCAGCCGCGAAGGCGGTAATTGTGCTCTGGTCGCGCGTGTCGGTTGCGTCTGACTGGGTGAAAGATGAGGCGCAGGAAGGCGGGAATCGTCATATCCTTGTTCCCATACTGATGGATAAAGTGAGCCCGCCTTACGGATTCAGACAAGTCCAAACTGCAGACCTCTCAGAATGGGATGGCTCGCCTGAAGATCCTGAACTGCAACGGGTGCTGCGTAGTGTTGGCGCCCTTATCAATAAATCGGTATCGGACGTCGTTGCTTCAAATGCTCAGGACAGATCGCGAAAGCGCCTGATTCCGATCGTTGTGGTCGCGGCTGTTCTTGTGATCGTTTTGGGCTTCGCCGGCCTCAAGTTTTTCGGTGGCGGCACTTCAAACAATCAAAATCAATTCGGAAGTCCCTCTCCCTCCGGCAGCAAAGACGACCGGAAGGGAAGCGCTACGCCTTGCGAGTCTGACTCGCGCCACAAAGCGGCGGATCTTACCGGCCGGGGCTTAATCAGCATCGACCCGGGCGGGAATCAGGCTGCCGCGGTCCTGCAATTCAACGAAGCCATCAGCGAATGTCCCAGCTATCCCGATGCCTACTTCTGGCGAGGCCAGTCGTTTGTCGCTCTACAGCTAAACGAAAGAGCGATTGCGGACTTCAAGAAAGTGGTGGAACTAACTTCCGATTCTGATCAGCGTCAGCAAGCGCAAAAGTTCGTTACTGATCTAGAAGCCCCGCGTCCTACGCCAATGCCCACCTCGACGCCAGGGAACGCGAACACCGACACGAACGTGAACCAGCACGTACCTAGTTCACCGAACCCAACACCTACTCCGGGCAATCAAGTCCACCCTGAGGTTAAGGAGATATTCGCGGCGGATAAGTCCACACGCATCGGCGCGACCACGCGCTTGATCATTGAAAAGAAAAATGACGCCGCCACCGTCAAGCAATCGACCAACCTGGCGCTTGAAAATCCGGACAACAAGAGCGGTGTTGTCAACACGCTCGTCTATCTCGAAAACGCGGACCCCGCGATCTTGAAGCAAAACCGGCCTGAGATCGAAAAGCTTTTGCGCGCATCCGAGGCTAACGGCGCCCAGACAGCTGAGCACAGCAAGAAGGTGCGAGCGAAGCTGAACGAGTGATCGGGTCGCGTATTCAACCCAATGGAAATCTCTCCGGTCACGCTCGAAGGTGAACACACGCGCCTCGAGCCGCTATCGCTCGCGCACCAGGAAGCGTTAGTCGCGGCTGCCGCTGATGGCGAGCTCTGGAATTCCATCGTCACCGTGGTGCCGTCGCGTGAAACGGTAGTCGAATATATTGGCGAGGCCCTCACCGCGCAGCAACAGGGAAGTGAACTACCTTTCGTAATTGTCCAGCAAGCGACGAACCGGGTGGTTGGCACCACTCGCTTTTATGAGATTCAACCGCTTCAAAAACGCGCCGCGATTGGCTACACCTGGGTTGCAGCGAGCGCTCAACGCACTCCGGTCAACACCGAAGCAAAGTTGTTGCTGCTCACCCACGCGTTCGAATATTGGCGCTGCAACCGAATCGAGTTCATAACTGACGTCCTCAATCAGCAGTCACGCGCGGCCATTCTGCGGTTAGGCGCGAAGGAGGAAGGCACGCTTCGCAATCACCTGATTATGCCGAACGGTCGCGTGCGCGATTCCGTTTGTTTTAGCATCATCAGCGAAGAGTGGCCTGAGGTAAAAGCACGTCTGACGGCAAAACTCGGCGGTGGTTCGTGAAAACTCCAAATGATTGGAAGCAAATGAGATTTTTCCTTAAGATACTGCTCGCATCGGGGTTCCTGGTTTTCTTGGCGGAGGGAATAGCTGCACAGCCGGGAGATGCTTGCCACGTCTACGTGTTGGATATCGCAAAATCAAGTCGTGCTTTCGAAGCTGCTGAGAGAGCCGAAAGTGAAGCGGCGGCTGCCAAAGCATTGTCTGCAGCGCAAATAGTTTTTCCAGTGTTTCGACCGAAGATAGGTGAAGAAGAACTCACCACGAAGCATTATTCGTTTCCCGGCAGCCTGATGGCTTAACCGAGGAGTCCATGAGAGTAGCCCGCAAAATCAAGTTTGCGCCGGCGCAAAAGGCTGGTCAGCCTGTCTCTACCTATGTCAAGGTTGAATACACTTTCGATATTCAATAAGCGACGACAAACGAATGACAAAGAGCCAAAATTTATGGGGCGGTAGATTTGCGCAGGAAGCGGATCCGTCGTTTGCGAAGTTTAATAATTCATTTGCGTTTGATCGTAGGCTATTTGCGGTTGATGTTCGCGCGAGCGTCGCTCATTGCAACGGGCTTGCTGCCGCCGGCGTTCTCACCGCTGCGGAAGCGGCGCAGATTAACGCCGGACTGCGAACTGTCCTGGAGCGCGGAGCGGCGAGCGACAACTACTTTGATGAACTCGCCGCAGAAGATGTTCATTCCTTCGTGGAAGCCCGGCTGGTGGACATTGTAGGTGATGCCGGACGCAAGTTGCACACGGGCCGCAGCCGGAATGATCAGGTAGCGACTGACTTTAGGTTGTGGTTAAGAGAAGCGATTGATCAACTGTTGAGTCAGGCTCAGTTAACGCAGGAGTCCCTGCTCGATCTTGCCGAAGCGCATCTCGATTCTGTGCTGCCGGGTTACACACACCTGCAACGCGCCCAGCCTATACTCTTTGCCCATTGGTGTCTGGCGTATTTTGAAATGCTGGCGCGCGATCGCGAGCGGCTTCGGGAAACTCGCCTGCGAGTGAACGTTTTACCACTCGGTTCGGCAGCGCTGGCGGGTTCTTCTTTTCCAATCGACCGCGAATCCGTCGCTCGCGAACTTGGCTTTGACGCCGTGTCGCGAAACAGTGTGGATGCAGTTAGTGATCGCGACTTCTGCGTCGAATTCGTGAGCGACTGCGCGCTCATCATGCTTCACCTCTCGCGGCTGGCTGAGGAAGTAATACTTTATTCGACGACCGAGTTTGGTTTTTTTGAGTTGAGTGATGCAGTTGCCACCGGTTCGAGTTTGATGCCGCAGAAGAAAAATCCCGACTCGATGGAGCTAGTGCGTGGGAAAGCAGGGCGCGTTTTTGGTCATACGATCTCGCTGTTGACGATGCTTAAGGGCCTGCCGCTCGCTTACAACAAGGACATGCAAGAGGACAAAGAAGCTGTCTTCGATGCCTTTGATACTACCCGGGCGTGTCTTGAGGTCTCCGCACTGGTGCTCCGCAATGTGAACCTCAACGTTGAGCGGATGCGGGCTGCTGCATCGCAGGGCATGATGAATGCCACCGAACTCGCCGACTATCTGGTGCGCAAAGGCGTTTCATTTCGCGAAGCGCATGAAACGGTGGGACGAATCGTCCTCAAAGCGATGGCGCACGAGGTCGAGTTGGGCGATTTACCACTGGACGAACTGCGTTCATTCTCGGCTGCAATTGGAGACGACGTGTTCGACTCGCTGACTTTGGAGAAGACGCTGGGCTCGAAATCAATCGCCGGGGGAACTGCGCCAGAACGAGTTGCGGAAGCTCTTGCAACCGCTCGTCGCCAGCTCTAGACGAAGTAAAGGTTCAAGTGAATTGCGCGCATGAGTGTCGTGATCTACTCACCAAGGTAGGCTTCTTTAATTCTCGGATCGGCGGCGAGCTCTGCGGATGGGCCTTCCATCACGATTCTTCCCGTCTCCAAAACATAGGCGCGATCAGAATGTTTTAGTGCGGCGTGCGCGTTCTGTTCTACGAGCAGGATGGTCGTTCCCTTACTTTTTATTTCGTCAATCGCTTCGAAGATTGTGTGAACAACCAGTGGCGCCAGTCCCAAAGAGGGTTCGTCCAATAACAAAAGGCGCGGCTGCGACATCAACGCGCGGCCGATCGCGAGCATTTGTTGTTCGCCTCCGGAAAGTGTTCCGGCCTTTTGCGATTCGCGTTCTTTCAAACGCGGAAACATCACGAAGGCGCGCTCCATGTCGGCAGCGATTGCGCGTTTGTCTTTTTTAAGATACGCGCCCATGTGGAGGTTTTCTCGCACCGATAGATTTGCGAAAACGCCGCGGCCTTCGGGTGACATCGATATGCCTTTCGCGACTAACTTGTGAGTTGCGCGACCGCTTATGTCTTCGCCTTCAAAAGTTATTTGTCCTTCTCGGGGGCTGAGCAATCCGGTGATAGTCCGCAGCGTGGTGGTCTTGCCGGCGCCGTTCGCCCCGATAAGCGTAACCACCTCGCCCGTCTCCACGCGCATCGAAATGCCCGTCAACGCTTCAATGGCGCCGTAATTAACTGAGACGTTGTTTAGAGTAAGCATGATGTACTGAATTGGTCTTGGGTCTTTGTTTTTTGAGCTTTGTACTTGGAACTTTGTACTTTGCACTTCTATCGAAAGGTTACCGATTCAGCACAAGGTTGAATAACGAGTCAAGTTCTAAGTACAAAGACCAAAGACCCAAGGCCCAAGGCCCAAGCCTTTAGTCGCCAAGATACGCTTCGATCACCTTAGGATCATTTCTTATTTGCTCAGGAAGTCCCAGCGCGATTGACTTGCCATAATCGAGCACCTGGATTTTCTCGCAAACGCCCATCACCACCTTCATGTTGTGCTCCACGAGCAATATGGTCAGCGAGAAGCGATCTCTGATGCGTTGAATCAGGCGCATCAGATCTTCCTGTTCCGAAGGATTCATCCCGGCGGCAGGCTCGTCCAGTAGCAAAAGTTGGGGACGCGTTGCCAACGCCCGCACAATCTCCAGGCGCCGCTGGCTACCGTAGGGCAAACTTGTTCCGCCTTCATCTTTCATGCGGGCCAGGTCAAAAATCTCGAGCAGCTCGAGGGCAAACTCACGATGCTCTCGTTCATCGCGCACGAAACGCGGCAGCCGGAAAATCGCGTCAACCAGCGATTGTTGCGCGTGTCGATGACAGGCAGTCATCACGTTTTCCAGCACCGACATACTGGGAAACAGGCGGATATTTTGAAACGTTCGCGACACGCCGCGCCGTGAAATCTCGTAGGACCTAAGACCGTCAATTCGTTTCCCCTGAAAATAAATCTCGCCGGAAGTTGGTTTGTAGACCCCGGTAAGGAGATTGAAGACTGTGGTTTTGCCGGCGCCGTTTGGGCCGATGAGTCCGTAAATCTGGCCGCGTTCGACGTTCATGTCCAACGAGTTGACGGCGACCAGACCGCCAAACTGTATGGTGCACTTCACAGCGCGCAGGGGCGGATCTTCCGCGAGTGGACGGGCCTGGTGCCGGCCAATCACGCGGGCAGCTTCGGTCATCACGGCATCTTGTTCCGACGTGCCGCTCATAAGTTTTCCCTGTCCTTCTCTTTGTCGATTGCCGAAGGTGGTCCCTGCTCGGCTATCGAAACGCCGCTAGTGCCGCCGACCACTTGCGCTCCCTCGGGTCGCTTGCGAGCGCGCTTCAACCAGGACAGGCTAAATTCACGAGTACCCAGAATTCCCTGCGGCCGCGTCAGAATGATAATGATTAACATCGCGGCATAGACGACCAGGCGATAGCGTGAAAAATCGCCGGGCAGTTTTCGCAGCAGCTCGGGCATTATCGTGATGACGATGGCCCCGAGAACTGCGCCGGTTAGCGAGCCCATGCCACCCAGCACGATCATGATGATGACTTCAAACGAGCGAATGAACTGAAAGTCGTTGGTGCTCAAAAACTGTCGGTAGTGTCCGAAAAGAACGCCGGCCAATCCGGCAAGCGCAGAGCTAATAACGAAAGCGAGAACTTTGTAGCGCGTAGTATTGATACCCATGGCTTCCGCAGCCAACTCGTCTTCGCGGATCGAAACCAGCGCGCGACCGATGTCCGAGTGAATGATATTGTGGACAATTACGATTGAGATAATTGCGAAGCCGCCTACCCAAATGAAGTTACTGTATCCGGGAACTGAGAAGCCGGTCGCGCCGCCGACCTTGTCGATGTTCAAAATCACGATGCGAATAATTTCGGCGAAGCCAAGCGTGACAATCGCCAGATAGTCACCGCGCAGGCGCAGCGAGGGAATACCGACGAGCAAACCTGCCAGGGCTGCGACCAGGCATCCGAACGCAATCGCAACTAAGAAGATCAGCGCGTGTGCAACCGTGGACCCAACCGTTCCGGACAGTGAGCGTTCCCAAAACTGCGCGTGGTACACAACCAGATAGGCGGAGGAATAAGCGCCGATGGCCATGAAACCTGCATGGCCGATCGAGAATTGCCCGGTGAAGCCGGTAATCAAGTTCAGTGAAACCGCGAGGATGATGTTGATGGTGAGAGTCATCAAAACGTCGGCGGGGTACGCACCAATTCCAAAACCAAAAAGGCCCTCTTTGCTCATGAAGGCATTCACGAGAACGAGGGCTATAACAATGACGATGGTCGCAATAACTCTCTTAAGCGTTGGCATCCTTTTTAGCTCATCACCCGAACGAAAGCGCTTGCGTGGTCTAAACTTTTTCCTGAACAGTCGATCCCAGTAGACCTGAGGGACGCACCAGCAACACCAGGATCAAGATCGCGAAGGCGACGGCGTCACGAAACGTTGAGGGAATCCCGACATTTTGTCCGTAGCCCACCACGAAAGTTTCCGCAATGCCGATGAGCAACCCACCCAGAACGGCGCCGGGAATGTTGCCGATTCCTCCCAGCACAGCAGCGACGAAAGCTTTGAGACCGGTCAGAATCCCCATCAGCGGATCAATCTGCGGATTGTATTGGGCGGTCAGCACGCCGCCCGCGGCAGCTAACGCCGAACCCAGGGCAAAGGTGAACGAGATAATAAAGTCAGTGTTGATGCCCATCAACTTTGCGGAGTTGAGATTGAAAGAAACGGCGCGCATCGCGGTGCCGACTTTGGTTTTGAAAATAACCCACTGCAGCAACAGCATCAGAGCGATTGAAACTGCAAAGATTAGGATTTGTGACTTGGAGATCGCGGCGTTACCAAAGAGCGTGTAGCTCTGCTCCCTAAGCAATTGTGGAAACGCGCGCGGCGCAGCACCAAGCCTGGCAACAAACGAGTTCTCAATGAGCAGCGAGACACCGATTGCCGCAATCAGCGTAGTCATACGCGCGTATTTTCTAAGCGGTCGATACGCGAAGCGCTCGATTGCCATACCTACGAGCGCCGCCGCAATCATCGATCCCACCAGCACAACGCTCAGGCCCACTAGCGAAGGTCCGGTCGCAAAGCCAAGTTGGTACGCCATGAAGTAGCCCACAAAAGCTCCGACCATGTAGATGTCGCCGTGGGCAAAATTGATCAGGCGAAGAATGCCATAGACCATCGTGTAGCCGAGAGCGAGAAGCGCATAGATCGCGCCTATCGTCAGGCCGTTAATCAGTTGCTGAACGAAGGTGTCCATTGATTGATTCGCCGGAGCTATTTGGCTGCCGGAGCCGTTTGTGCGGTCATGCCTTCAGGATAAATCGTCTCCTGGTAAATGTATTTCTTGTCCTGAAGTTTGAGCACGACTGCCGGCTTCACTGCGTTCCGATCCTTGTCGAGTGAGATGGTCCCGGTGACGCCCACGAAGTCTTTCGTGGCATTGATGGCGTCCTTAAGTTTCGGTCCTTCGGTGGTTCCGGCGCGTTTGATCGCATCGGCCAGCACTTTCATTGCGTCGTAACCGAGGGCCGCCAGCGCGTCAGGCACCTGCCCATTGCGCGCTTTGTAGTCAGCGACAAACTTTTGGATTGCCGGGGAGGGATCGTCAACCGAGTAGTGGTTGGAAATGAAATCGCCATTCAACGAGTCTCCGCCCAGATCCCAAAGCTGCGTTGAGTCCCAACCATCGCCGCCCAGCATCGGGGCTTTGATATCGAGTTGCTTGGCTTGTTTGGCAATTACGCCGACTTCGCCGTAATAGCCTGGAACGTAAATCACATCCGGATTCTTCGAGCGGATGGCGGTAAGCTGTCCTTTGTAATCGCGATCACCCTGGGTGTACGACTGCTTATCAACAATCTCGCCGCCGAGCTTCTTAAAGCTGGCTTCGAAGAATTCTGTTAGGCCCCGACTGTAAGGCGAATTGAAGTCGAGCATGATAGCTGCTTTTTTCGCCTTCAAGGTGTTGGCCGCAAACTTGGCCATCACCTCGCCCTGGAATGGATCGATGAAACAAACACGCGAGATGTAATCACCAACCTGGGTCACTGTTTGATTAGTCGACGACGGCGAGATCATGGGAACCTGCGCAGCCTGTGCTTTGGGCGCGGCCGCGAGTGTGTTTCCTGAAGCTACTTCGCCAAGTAAGGCAATGACGCGATCCTGATTGATGAGTTTTGTTACTACCGTCGCTGCTTTTTCCGGCCGGCCTTCGTCGTCCTCGGAAAGAATGGTAATTTGCCTGCCGTTTATTCCGCCCGCTTTGTTGATTTCGTCAGCCGCCATCTCGACCCCGCGTTTGGTTGACTGCCCGAAGTTTGACGTGCGCCCGGTAAGATCTCCGTAGTAACCAACCATGATTGGTCCGGTTGTACTACCGGCCCCTGGCCCACCCTTGCGCTCACAGGCAAAAGTAAAAACCATAGAGGCAATCAAAAGCAGCGAAAGCAGAAGTCTTTTCATAGTTTCCTCACGTTTTATCGCTAGGCTAAATTTTGTTTTAGTAGTCAAACAGGCGACAGGTGTACCGGATTGCCGTCGCACTTATCGGGAGATAATTACTGTTAGCTCAGAATCGAGGCTGAATAATACTTTGAGACGGTTACTGACGCAAACTATAACTGGCTTATAACGCAAACTGTTAGTTTGCGGCGCGTTCGCAAGAGTCGCCAGCGATATTCACCGGGCCCTTTTACGCTACGACGCAAACTAACAGTTTGCGTTACAATCGCGCGCAATGACTGAACCGCAGCCCAAGCCCGGCCCAGCGCTGGGCGACATGAGCAAGGAAGACTTCCGTCGGTTTGGCCACGAGTTGGTTGACTGGGTTGCGGAATACCTCGAGCATGTTGAAGACTTACCGGTGCTGGCGCAGATCGAGCCGGGAGATCTCAAGTCGCAACTTCCCGCCACTCCTCCAGAACAAGGCGAGCCGATGGAGCAGATTATTGCTGATGTAGATCGCTTAATTGTTCCTGCGCTCACCCATTGGAGTCATCCTTCATTCTTCGCCTACTTCGCAACTTCGACTTCAGCGCCCGGAATTTTTGGCGAATTTTTAAGCGCTGCCTTCGATAACAAGGCGATGTTGTGGCGCACCTCTCCAGCCTCAACCGAGCTGGAAGAAGTTACGCTTGATTGGCTGCGCCAGATGATGGGCCTGGATTCCGGGATGACCGGAATCATCTACGACACCGCTTCTGTCTCGAGCATGCACGCGATTGCCGCCGCGCGCGAAGGCGTGGAGTTGCGCATTCGCGAGGAAGGAATGAGCGGGCGCCCGGATTTGCCGCTGCTGCGGATCTATATTTCCGAACAGGCGCATTCTTCAATTGAGAAGGGCGTGATAACGCTGGGTTTGGGCCAGCGCGCGATCAGGAAAATTCCAACCGACAGCGAATTTCGCATGGACGCCAAAGCGCTCGCCAAAGCGATAGAGGAAGACAAGCGAAACGGGATCATCCCCTTCTGCATTGTGGCGACGGTTGGCACGACCTCGACCTCAAGCATCGATCCAATTTCAGAGATCATTCCGATTGGCGAGGAGCACTGCTTATGGCTCCACGTGGACGCTGCTTACGCGGGCTCGGCCGCCGTCGTGCCCGAGTTGCGGCATATTCTCAAGGGTTGTGAGCGAGCGGATTCGCTGGTGGTGAACCCGCACAAGTGGTTGTTCACGCCATTTGATCTTTCGGTGCTCTATTGCCGTCACCTCGATCTCTTGCGACGCGCCTTCTCGCTCGTTCCGGAATACCTGCGCGCGCCAGAGCAGGAACAAGTGCGAAGCGGATCTGACTATGGCGTGCAACTGGGTCGCCGCTTTCGCGCGTTGAAGTTGTGGATGGTGATACGTTACTTCGGTCACGAAGGCCTGGCCGCGCGCATACGCGAGCACTGTCGACTGGCAAAGCTGTTCGCTTCCTGGGTTGAAGCTGATCTCAATTGGGAATTACTCGCGCCAGTGCCGTTGGGGTTGGTCTGCTTTCGCGCTTGCCCACAAATGGACGGTGTGGACGAAGCAACTCGCAACGGTCGCCTGAACGTTTTGAACGAAGCTGTCATGCATGGCGTAACCGCGACTGGTAAAGCTTTGCTTTCGCATACGAAGCTAAACGAAAAGCTCACGCTGCGGCTATCGGTCGGCAACATCCGCACGACTGAAAAACATGTGCGGCAGGTTTGGGAATTATTGAAAGAGCAATTAGAGTTACTGCGGCCCTAGAATTCGAATAGACCAAGAACCTGAGAGTTGGCGTCAAGTCTTTGGAGTGCGGCGAGCTGTCGCCGCTTTGTCCCATCGCGACCTGTGGGCGGCAGCACTTGGCTTCAAACAATTTCAGAATTGGGCGTCAAGCGCTCTGGGCCAAAGCGGTGACAGGTCACCGCACTCCAAGGAGTCGCCTCGACCTAACGTAGAAACTCCGCACGAGTTACTTGGTTTTCCAGGAGGAAACATGAAAAGAAACTCTCTGTTATTAACAGTTTTCGTATTGCTCTGCGGCCTGTCTGTCTCAGCGCTGACTGCGCCAAGCGATAAAGAGTTTAATAAAGACGGTCTCAGCTTCAATTATCCGGACGGTTGGGCTTTTAACGACAACAGCGATAAAGACGCGCAAAACTTGACCCTTGGTCGACCTGATAGCGAAGCGCAGATTACAGTTTTTGTCGATCGTGACCACACAACTAAACCGGAGCACATGGCTGAAGTCAAGAAGGTGCTCGTAGATAAGTATGTGGCAAACACGCTGAAGTCGTTTCAGGTTGAGGATCCGAAAACCACGAGCGCGCCCGCAACTTCAGAGATTGGCGGTATAGCCTCGGAGGGCGTGAAAATTCGCGCATCGCTTGGTGGCGTACCAGGAATGGCTGACATCGAATGGGCATTTATCGGTGAGCGTCTGGTTGTTCTCACCTTGTTCGGGCCTGATCCGGCTTTGAAAAAAGCAACACCGGCGTGGGACACAATACGCAACAGCATCAAGATTGCGGCGCCGCAACCCAAGGCGACTCCCCAACCTGCGGCCAGCCCCAAGCCGTGACTGATTGGGGTTGAGTTGTGATCTCATCCGCATAGGCCATTCAACGTGAAAGCAATCGAGGCAGTTGAAGAATCTCGAGGTCAGGAAGGTGGGCCTAGCCCCGGATCGGGGTTGCCCCGAGGGGAACCCTGCCTTGCCCCGGCTTTTTTTTCGCTGTTGCTTATCTCAACGCTGCTGCTGATCTTGATGTCGTGCTCCCTGACGCTGGCCCAGCAGCCCAAGGCGACAACCGCTATGTCGCCGGCAGACATCCTGCGCATTGACAATGTCAGCGATGCGCAAATTTCTCCGAACGGGCAATGGGTTGTTTACACAGTCGCGACAAACGCAGGTAAAGAAACGATAACCTCGCTGTGGCTGGTTCGGGTCGGCACAGACTTCGTTAACGTACCTACGAACACGCCACCGCCAACCAGCCAACGCCGCCCGACGACGAATTGGTCAACTGACCGAACTACATCCGCCCCACTGCTTGCGCCGGGCTGGAGCGCTTCCAACCCACGCTGGTCACCGGATGGTTCTACGATCGCCTTTATTGGGGAAAACAATATGCAACGCGGACTGTGGGTTGTGAGTCTGCAGTCTCGCGAGCCGCGCTTCGTAGCTAAAGTTCAGAACACAAACTTTTTCATAACCTATGCGGGTGAGTCCATCGCCTGGGCTCCGGACTCGAAACGCATCGCCTACATTTCCGCCACCGAAGACTCAAGCGACACGCCTGAGACTTTTTCGTCTGTCGTCGACCCCCGTGTAATCGATCGTATCCAATATAAGTCGCGCACGTCGTTCTCCGATTTGCGCCGCACCCACATCTGGATCACTTCTGTAGAGAAACCGGATCCGCGCCAGCTGACGACCGGATCCAACTACGATCATGCGATTAGCTTTAGTCCAAACGGGGACGAGATTGCATTTGTTTCCAATCACGAACCGGACCCCGACGCTAACAACAATTCCGACATCTTCGCTGTTGATCTGCATGGAGAGGTGCGTCAGATCACTGCAACCAGAGGCTGCGAATACGAACCGGCCTGGTCTCCTGACGGCAGGTGGATTGCTTACACCGCGACGAAACGTGACATAACTACAATCGACAGCGTTGCTGAAGATACGCACGTCTGGGTGACTGACGCGGCCGGACGAGAGAGAAAAGAATTGAGCGGCGCCCAGGATCGCCGCGCACGCGATCCGCAATGGTCGGGAGATAGTCGATTAGTTTTCTATCTGGCGGGAGATCGAGGGTGCACCACTGTGTTCAGCGTGGATCCAAGGCGCGCCAAATCGGAGCAAGTGTTGCCGAACGCACTGTATGGAGATCGCTTCTTTTTCCTGGACGTCGATCGGAACGGTGCGAACCTGCCGCGAAACCGATATCAAGTTAGTGACTTTAGTGTCGCCCAGAAACGCGATGCTGGAACGCTTGGTCCCGAATCCGCTTCGCGCGAAGGTTGGGCCGTCGCCGTCTCGCTCAGTTCTCCGGTACAGCCGAGCGAGATTTGGTTTTACCCGGGAGTTCACGGTGATGCTCATCGTGTAACTGCGCATAACGTCGATTTTCCCCGGGCTCACGATCTTGTTCAGCCGGACGAGATTGAATTTCAGAGTTTTGACGGCAATCGAATCCAGGGTTGGCTGATCCAGCCCGCCGGTTGGCGTGAGGATCGCAAGTATCCTCTGATCCTCAGCATCCATGGTGGGCCACATGGGATGTCTGGTTGGGCCTTTAACTCCAGCCTGCAGGCCTATGCGGCGCGGGGGTATGCCGTTCTTTATATCAATCCGCGCGGGTCGAACGGCTACGGGCAGAAGTTTAGTGATGGCACCTTGAACGAGTGGGGCGGCGGCGACTACAAAGACTTGATGCTCGGCGTTGACTACGCACTACGTAAGTATCCCTGGATCGATCAGAATCGTTTGGGCGTCACTGGCGGATCTTACGGCGGGTTCATGACTAACTGGATCATTACGCAGACGCCGCGCTTTAGAGCTGCGGTCGCCGTCGCCAGTCTCAGCAATTTGGTTAGCTTTTATTCGACCTCGCTTTATCAGGATTTGATTCACGCTGAGTTTGGCGGTTTTCCCTGGGACAACTACGATCAGCTGTGGCAGTGGTCGCCGCTTCGTTACATCAAGCAGGCGCAAACGCCAACGCTCTTGATTCACGGAGAACAAGACAACGACGTTCACATCACGCAGGCGGAAGAGATGTACACTGCGCTGAAGCGTCGCGGAGTTGAAAGCGAGCTGGTACGTTATCCGCGAGAAGGTCACGGCCTGCGCGAGCCGAACCATCGTGTTGATGCTTTGGAGCGGACGCTGGCGTGGTTTGATCGGTTTCTGAAGTAGCTGGATAGAGCAGGAAGATAAAGAGCGGGGGCGAGCCCACCTTCCTGAGCCGAGAGGCTACTCATGTGCAGCGATTACCTCAGATTGAAGGCCTTTCACGCTCGGATATTGGCTCAAGAGCGAGCAGCTCTGGGTCAGGAAGGCGGGCTTGCTCCCGCTGTTGATTTTACTGCGCTCATGATTAACGATGGCAGCAAGGATGCGGTTTGTAAAAGAGAGTGTTATTCGCGCAAGTCCAGAACGCGTGTTTGCATTTCACGAGCAGTCTGACGTTTTGACTTTGCTTATGCCGCCCTGGGAAAGCGCCCGCGTGATTCAAGCTGCCAGTATTTCGGAACTGGGCGGGCAGGCAATAATTGAGACGCGGATCGGCGGACCAATCAAAACGAGATGGATAGCTGAACACACTCGTTATGAACCACCCTGGTTGTTTGAAGATGTGCAGGTTAAAGGGCCGTTTCGCAGTTGGTGTCACCGGCATATCATTGAGCCCAACGCTGAGGGCGCCGTTTTACGAGATCAAATAGACTACGAACCACCGCTGGCTTTTCTGGGGCGCGCGCTCGCGCCGATGATTGTTCAGAAGCGGCTACAAAAACTTTTCGATTACCGTCACGAGGTCACGCGCCACTGGTGCGAAGGAGGAGGAAAGTGGGCCTAATCAGTGGGCGGTGGGCAGTCTGCAGTAAGAACAAAGAGTTCGCGCCGGCTGCGCTGGTTCTGATTATGCTGCCCACCGCACACTGCCCACTACTTTCATATGCTTACCCATATTGTGATTTGGAAATATAAGTCGGACGTAGAGCCTGAAGTTCGTGAAGAACATGTGCGATTGCTTCGCGCGTTAGGATCGGTCATCGAAGAACTGGAGAGCCTGTCAGTTGGTGCCGACGTATTGAAGCTGCCGCGTTCCTTCGATTCCGGGCTCGTCGCGACGTTTCGCGATCGTGCGGCCCTTGATGCTTACAGTGTGCATCCTGAACACCTGAAGGTTGTCGCTTTCGGCAAGACGATCAGCGAACAGGCGGCCTCAGTTGATTTTGAGAGTTAAGCCAGTAATGAAGCGTTGGAAGAAACTCTTACTGTTGCTCCTGGTCCTTATTGTTCTCTCGCAGATTCCGTTTGCCTATCGCCGTTACCGACTCGGGCGCCTTTACGCGGCGATTCAACAGGTTAACTCCCAACGCTCTCAGCCTGAAGACATCGGCACCCTCACTGAAGTCATGGGTGTCGTCCACGTTCATTCCTCGCTCGGCGGGCACAGCGCCGGCACGTTTTCAGACATCATCGCCGCCGCCCAATCCAACCAACTCGATTTCGTAGTGATGACGGAACATCCGTCGGCGAACATTGATACTGCTCAGCTGACACTCAACGGCGAACACGGCGGCGTTTTGTTCCTTAACGGCAACGAAGTAAGAACGGCCACCGGAGATCGCCTGTTGGTGATACCCGGCGATGCGTCGACCGCTGATGACCACAAGTGGACCACTCAGGAGGTTCTCTCTCGGCGCCCTAAAGGCCTGGCCATCGTAGCCTACCCGCAAGAGTTCAACAGTTGGGAGGCAAGCGGTTACGGCGGTGTCGAGGTTTACAACCTCTACACAAACGCGCGCAAGATCAATCCGGTGCTGATGTTCTTCGACGGCCTCTGGTCTTACCGCAGTTATCCCGATTTGCTTTTCGCAAACTTCTACGAAAGGCCGGCCGGCAATCTCAAACTCTGGGACGAACAAATCAAACAGGGCAAGATATTAGTAGGAACTGCCGGAAACGATGCGCATGCAAACATCGGCCTCAGCCTGAATGATTCGTCTGGAAACACCGTGCTTGGTTTCAAACTCGACCCGTATGAAAGAAGTTTTCGTTTGGTCCGTTTGCATGTGCTCGTCTCACATCCGTTCGACGGCGACGTGGCGTTTTCGTTGGTTGGGAGCAACCTGCTTGCCGCAATTTCTGCAGGGAATTGCTTCATTGGCTTCGATCTGTTTGGTGACACGACCGGCTTTCGTTACAGCGCTCGCGATCGGGACGAACAGCGACTAATGGGCGATGAGATCAAGCTCAATGATGAGGTGAAGTTGAGTGTAAGTGTTCCGGTTACCGGTCGGATCGTTTTGCTCAAAGACGGGGTGGTGGTCCAGGACGTTAGCGGAGTTAACAAGTTGGAGTTTGGGACCAGGGAGAAGGGAAGCTTTCGCGTCGAGGTTTACCTGCCGCAACTGCCGAAGCCGGCTAGTGATCAACCGTGGATCATATCCAATCCGATCTACATCAGGTAGGCCGGACAATTTTCGGCAGTGTCTCAATTTGAACTTCTCTGTGCGTCCTCCGCGTCCTCTGTGTCTCCGTGGTGGAGTTCTTGTTTAGAGTTTATCCACCACAGAGACACAGAGCACACAAAGGTTTCACAGAGAAAATGAGTCTAAACACGACAATGCCCCACAGGGTTAATGTAGGCCGAGTGGGGCGAGAACCGGAAAGCTCCGAATTCCACTTATCGTTGGAAGCGGTGCTTAAGTTCACCGTATTCGCTGTAGAGAATCACTGTGTTTGGATTCTTCTCTGACCGTATCCCCAAGTGTTAGGGGGTGGCCAGTACAGCCTTCCTTATTCCGTTTTCAAGTGCAGTCAGTCTAGGCTTCCGCTTGCAGTCATGTCAAGAATCAGCTTGACTGTAGCCGAAGCGTACGGGAGTCAGGGAGCGAGATTTGTTTCGCTCCTCAACTAGCCAAAAGATGGACCGACGGGAATGATTGTCTTACATTGCTCGTCGGTTCCAATCCACCTAATCTTGCGTCGAGCGCTCAAAAATCTTTCAAGTTGTTTGCTATCACACGTTAAAGAAATTATGGAAATCACTATAACTACGCCGCGCGATTTCAGTTTTAAGCGAACCGTAATCAGCCACGGATGGTCACAGCTACTTCCGTTCAAAATTGATGACGAAAAGTGGCAGCTTGCCCGCACTCTTGACCTGAAAGACGCGAAACCCGTGACAGTCACCATCAGCGCCAACAGCCACGCCGTAATCATCAACACCTCTCGGCGGCTAGGCCAAAATGCAACCAAAAAAGTCGTCGCCGATGTTCGCCATATCCTCCGGCTCGACGACAATATCGCCGAGTTTTACCGGCTACTGGCGGCGGACGCTGATTTCAACTGGATACCTGCGCAAGGGGCCGGGCGCCTGCTGCGCGCGCCGACAGTTTTTGAAGACCTGGTGAAAATGATCTGCACCACAAACTGCTCCTGGGCGCTGACTAAAAAAATGGTTACCGGACTCGTCGAAAACCTGGGACGCGAATCTAGCGCGGGTCAGCGAACGTTTCCAACTCCCGAAGCGATGGCACTAAAACCCGTTAAGTTTTACGAGAACGAAGTGCGGGCAGGTTACCGTTCTGAGTACTTGAAGTTACTGGCTGATCGCGTTGCATCGGGTGAACTGAACGTTGAAGCCTGGTTGACGAGTCCGTTGTCCAGCCCGGATCTGATGAAGGAGATGAGAAGCGTAAAAGGCGTGGGGCCATATGCCGCGGAAAACGTTCTTAAGCTTCTCGGACGTTACGAGGGCCTTGCGTTGGATTCCTGGACGCGGGCGAAGTTTTTTTCGCTACGAAATAATGGACGAAAGACGACTGACAAAAAGATCGCGCGCTACTACTCGCGCTTCAAAGAGTGGCGCGGACTGGCCCTTTGGTGCGACGTGACGCGTGATTGGCTGGAAGACGCTGATCCACAATTTTGAAGATCGTAATCTCGTAGCTGATGGTGATGTTTTCCCCGAATTTAGTTTTGGAACTTACGCTGCGATTCATCGTTGTATAGGCACTACTCCCCAGTAGATGTGTACCCAAAATAACGAGGAGTCCAGGAAATGAAATCTCTATTGAATCGCATCGCCTTCGCGCTATTAATCACAGCCCTCGCAAGTCTCTCGGTTTTTCCGAAGACCAAAAAAGAAACTATCAATTTCCTGACTAACATCAAGGTCAACGGCACGTTAGTCAAGCAGGGTGTGTACGATCTGAGCTTTGACGACAAGACGGGCGAGCTCAGCATCATCAAGAGCGGCAAAGTGATTGCCCGCGCAACTACGAGTACTGCCAAACGTGATCGTAAAGCGCACACGCTGGAATTCAGAACGAGCGGCACTGGCGACGATATCCAGCTCACCAGCGTTGCCTTCGGTGGCTCTGACGAAAACCTTGTGCTCAGTGGAACGCAAGCGAGCCGCTAAGTCGAACTAGCCCACGATAGTGAGAATCATAAGCCCGCCGAGCGGGCGGCAGCGCCGTAAACTCTGTCGCCCACTCCCGGGGCTCACATGCCCCGTTTGATTTTCGTAACGCAAACTATCAGTTTGCGTCCGCGCTGAATACCACACATTTATCCCAAACTAACAGTCTGCTTTACAAATCCGCACACACCAGCCGAAAACCCTATTGACAACCGTGTCGGGCATCGGCGAATCTAAGCGGCACTTGTCCCCCCTCGACAAGTCTTGAAGGTCCGCTCGGAATAATTATGAAAAGCACATCCCTCGCAGGATTATTACTGGTCGTTGCTGTCTCTTTAGTCGGCACGCAGGCGCAAACTTCACCAGGGAAAAGCCCTTCGGCAAGTCCTGACCCACGAGTGAAAACGACGCCGGCGCCGCGACCCAATCCCCCGGCCGAACCAGAATCCGACGACAACGAGCCGACGACGCCGCAGGGCGTAGTGGTGGGAACCACGCCTGATAGCCGTCCGGAGGCGGCGGGGCCGGCGGCGACCGAGCGACACGGCGATCCGTTGGAAGCGGGATCGAAACTCCTGTCGCCGCCGCAGATCCAATCGCGGATCGCTGAAGCTGAACGCTTGCTGAAATCACGACCATTACAAACCGCGAAAACTTCGCCGGCAGTTGATTTGGTTACACTAGCGGCATTGGATCGCAACACCTCGCGTATCCACCTGATCACGATCTATAAAGACGTCTTTCTGACTAAAGGTTCCGAGGTCACATCTCCCAGTTCTTTGGGTACTACGGTGACTATTCGCGTGATACGAGCCAACGGTGTCAATACCGCAGTCGCAATCTTTGATGCCGAGGGCCGGTCGCTGGTTCCGCTGGTGGTTGAGTTCCCGATTGAGAAGCGCGGTGTCTTTCGTGAAATGGCCTACTACACCTCCGCGCATCCCGCCTTGCTGTCACCTGACTTATCGCGTTCGGGCCGGGCCTATGTACACCGGATGATCGATTTGGCGCTCAAGCGTCTAAAGGAAAAGGGTGTTTTCATTTCTCCTCAGATCGTCGACGTGGCCGAGCGGCTCTGTCTTGTGGAACACGTGGATCACGATCGCTTTCGCCTTGAGAATCGGCTCGCGTTGTTTGATGAAATCTATTCTCTATTCGCCTTGAATGAACCAGATACTTATCGTTACTCGGTGAGCACGGCAGGCGCCGGTGGAATGGTGCAGATGATTCCGTGGGCTTACAACCTGGTGCGACAACGACATCCGGGCGTCGGACTCACGCCAGACTTCGTCGTGGGCATGCGTAATCACGGAAACGCGCTGCAGGCAATGCTCTTGTATATGCAGGACACCTGGAACGAGCTTGGGGCCAATGAAGATGTTCAGTATGCACTCGATGCAAAGTTGGCAACACAAACCGAACTGCTGGCCGCCGGGTACAACTCAAACGCCGCTCGTTTGCCACTCTATATCCGTCGCGGTGGCGCTTCCTGGAAAACTTTGATTCCGCGTGAAACCCAGATTTATCTGCAAATTTATAAAACGCTTGAAGCCCTGGTTCCGCAGAAGTCCCATTCGACCACTAGCGCCAAACAAAATCGAGATAACTCTGCGCGTAGGGCGGCTGGCGACTCGCTATAGTCAACGTCAATGATTCAGAGTTTGGAGTTTTCGATCCTTCAACTGCGAAGGGTTGAAGCCCGACGTTCGCCGCGGAGCGCCGAGAAGAGGGTAGCCAGACGTGAAACGTTTGGTGACGAGAATCGATAAATGGAATGCGCGTTGAAGACGCGCAAAGATTCTGAGCGCGGTTCCACCGCGAATTTGAAACGACGCACAATCCAGAGGTTTCACCTCGGGCTACCTTCGTTAGCGCAGCTCCGATGCGCATTTGAAGGATGATTTCTGGCCGGAAAGCGGCTACCACTAACCCATGGTCGCCGTGCTCAGCGGTTACCTTGGGTTTGAAATTGTTCAGAGGACACAGCCCGAACGGGATGGTGCGATCAGTTCTCTTCTACGGCTTCCCGCTTATCGAAAGGGTTCTAATGAGAAATAGTATTGTCGCGCATCGACCACGAATTCGCCTCCTGGTCGTCGTAGTTTCGTTTCTGTTTGTTGTTTGCGTGAGTCTGGTTGGCACAAATATTTCTACGGCGGTTGGATTCATGACCGGGCGCGCTCCGCAAACGAAGCCAGCACCTGCGGTGCAAACTCCGCCGGCAGAGAAAACCGTAGAGCAGACACAGAAAAATATTCAGGTTTTGAACGGCTTGCCGGCGTCGGAACTCGGTCCGGTGATGAACTACATCGGCTCGTCGCTGGGCGTTAAGTGTACCTATTGCCATGTAAACAAAGATGACAAATGGGACTTTCCGTCTGACGAGAAGCCTGAAAAGGGTCAAGCGCGCGAGATGATTAAGATGGTGCAAGCCATCAACAAGGCAAACTTCAAAGGCAATCCGGCGGTGAGTTGCTACACCTGTCATCGCGGAAAAGCTGAACCGATTCGCGTTCCGCAGTTGCCGATGGCGGAACCCACGCCTTTTGCGGATGGCCCGGTGACCACAACCACTCCCAAAGAGACCAATCCTACTGCGGACCAAATCTTAACTAAATACACCGAAGCCCTCGGCGGAGCCGCTGCAATTGAAAAACTGAAAACTCGATCGATGAAGGGCAGCTGGCTCACGTCAACCGGAATCACACTTGGTTATGAGGTCTACCAGACTGCGCCCGACCGGATCTATACAGTGCTTAACACACCCAAGCAGGGCAAGATTGAAAGAGGATTCGATGGTCATGTCGGCTGGGAGAAGAGTCAGCGCGGCCTGCGCGATCTTCAGGATCGAGAAGTCTTTCTTTTGGTGCGTTATCCTGATCTCTTCAAGGACATAAAACTTCAAGGACAATTCACCAGAATGAGTTTTAGTCGCAAAGACACGATTGACGGAAACGAAGTCTACGTGTTGAGTGGACTTGGGACCGATGGAAAGGGGGAACGGCTCTACTTCGATACGAAGACCGGACTGTTGCTGCGCCGGGTCACATCTATGCGAACAATGGTGGGGCTAATTCCCGAACAGGTTGACTTCGCAGACTATCGCGACGTGGGCGGGCTCAAGTTGCCGTTTACAATTCGGATCATGTCGATCGATTCGTTCTATAGTTCGACGCGGACGTTTACCGAGATCAAGCTCAACGTTCCCGTGGACGAAACCAAATTCCACAAACCGCCGGCGCCGGCCGCCTCGCCAGGCCCATGAGCTATTCCGAGGTTGTTCCGAAGAGTACGTTAACCCAATAAAAAGCTACCGTACCGCTGCCAATTACTGCACACGTTGCCACCGTGCGCCAGAGAATGTCAGTCCCGGCAAATTTCCAAATCGCTAATAGCGAAGCCACCACCGCGACCAGAATGCAGACGCTGGTTATCCAGAAGGAAACACTTCTGACCAGGCTTGGGTTCAGGTAACCGCGTCGCGACGGTCGTTGCTCAGAGTTGGGCAAGTCTTTTTCTCTTTCGTTTTCTTTTGTTGCGATTCTAGACTGCGGAAACGATCTTGAAAAGTGCGCCCAGGTTTAAGTAGGCCCTAATTTTGAAGTTCTCTGTCGCCGCCTCCGTGTTAGTTGTGTCTCGTTGGTGAGTTTTTGCCCGAGTCTATCCACCACAGTGCCGAGCACACAGAGGTTTCGCAGAGAAAATGGATTTAAGAGACTACCCCGCCAACGCTCGCAAGTCTGCGGCTAAACTGAATCGTCGTTTGCCACCTTCAATCATCTGCGGCCCGGCAGGGATCACCTAGTAGCGCGCTCCATCGCGTCTTTCACCCACCAGTCGATAATCCTTAGCCTTAATCGCCTCCTGGATTTTGCTGCGCTCCCGAAGGATGGAAACTTGTCTGTAGTTGTTCGCCGCCAATCCGATATCGAATAGCAGTCCACAAACAATGAAAACCTTCGCAACCGTTTGCCAGCCACGTTTCTGGAGATATTCGTTCCAGCAGTAGAAGCTGTACAGCATTGCCACCGGAAGCGTGATGTAAAAAGTGTGGGACACCGGCAGTTTCATGGAAAAGAAAAAACAGAAATACAGCAGCAGCACGGTTGCCAGCGTAAAGAAACGAACAGCCTGCCAATCCTTTTGCGTATGCTTTTTTCTGAACCACAGGACGAGTAGTGCCACGCTTTGAAGAATTCCCACCGGCGTAAGCAGAACGACTAGCGGAATCAACCAGGGATTTTGCTTCATGAAGGCGAGTCGAGCGGCCGTGTTTGCACCGATGAATCGTGGCAGCTCAAAACTCGCGAACGATAAGAAACGTCCAAGCACACCTTCAACAGGATTCAGATTTCGCAACAGGTTCTGATAGTTAAACTGCGCCGCTTCGTTGGTGCTTCCCAGTCCGGCTGCGAATCCATACTTGATGAAGGTTGGAACCAAAAAACTGAAAGGGATGATCGCGCCTGCGACGAACCATGCGATTGAGGAAAATGCCCCTCGACCCAGCTTTCTAAACTGTAGGTAAAAGGAAAGAGCGACGAAGGGAACGAGCACTACCCATGACAAGTGAAACTGCATGATCCAGAACAACGAGATTCCCATCATCAAGTTTGCCCAGTGGCGCGGCACCAGATCGCGGCTGAGAAATGGATAGGTTTCAGTTGCGCCGACGAAGAACAGAATGGCAGCAGGCAAGACATATGAGGGGTTGTAAGGTTGTGTCGACACATAAAGCGTCCAGGGTGCGGTTAACAGCCACGACCAGACGAACCATTTGGGAATCTCCGGTAGCCGGCGCGTGCAATACCAGGCGAAGAAACAGAGACTGAGAAATGACAAGAGATTTACGAGCAGGTAGGGCGCTTCAGGAATGGGCAGGAGATGAAAGGGTAAGCCGACAACCAGAGCTTGTAAGGCGCCAGGTATTTGAATCGTGGCCGTTACGTCCGGACCAAAATATGGCCACGCATTGGTAGTGTAAAACTTCAACCCCAGCAGATAGATCTGTTTGATGTCTTCATCGTGGAACGAAGAACAAAGGCCGAATCCCAAACGAAACAGAAAGCCGAGCAGGAGAAGAAAAAGGAAAATCACGCGCCTGCTTCGTTTATTCAGGGACATCAGGGCTTTCAGTTATTCGCTGTTCGCGGTAGCTAACGAGCGTCCGGTAAACCAGGGCACAGTCAGCAAGATGAGATAGGCGAGCCACACGGTCACGGAGGCGAAATAAGCCGGGCCACTCTTGAAAAGTATGACCAGGACCAGCAGGTCAAGAACGAAATTCACCAGCGCAAACAAAACACCAAGTCTGAAACCTTCATTTGCCTTAGCGCTGGTTGACCGCAGATGTATTCGCGCCAGCATAGGCGTAATCAAGAGCCAAAGGACTAACACGGGAAAACTGATGAGCGGATAGCGCGACACGTAAGGTATGCCCGGAACCTCCTTCATTGCCGGAGTCATAAACACGACCATGCCCCAAACAAAACCTGTGAACCAAATCAACAGTGCGTAGGCCAGAGCCCGGCCAATCCGTTGCGGCATTTGCAGCTCCTTCTGATTTAGTTTGTTTGGAAGGCCGCGGCATTATCCTCAGATTTCACTCACTGGCGCAACAAAATCCAACAACTGACGGAAGAACATTGCCTTACTTAGAGCTATTCAAGGCCTTCAAATTCCTGATCGCTTGTTGTCAGCAAGTATTTTGCGTCTTATGCCGTAAAGGAACGGCTATTGCCAAACAAGTGCGTCCGCATTTTACGATTCGAGGAGATTTAGATGTTTAGACGTACGTTCGCAATAATGCTCTCGGGATTCCTCCTGCTAACAGCATTCGGATATCAAGGCGCCGGCGCTCAGTCTTTCGGCGATCAACAAGCAACTGAAAAAGTTAGAACGAAGGTTCAAAGGATGGGCGTGGGCGTAAACGCTCGCGTCGAAGTTAAGCTGAAAGACAATAGCCAGTTTAAAGGTTACATCAGTGACGCTAACGACGATTCGTTCACTGTCGTGCAGAGCGGAACAGGCTCAAGCAAAACCGTGTCGTATGCAGATACTTCATCGGTGAAAAAAGCCGGCAGTGGCATTTCAGCAAAAACCTGGATCATCATAGGTGCAGCCGCGGCAGGCGCCGCGATTACCTGGGCAGTCATTAAGCCAGCGTTATGCGACGGCGGCGCCCAAACTCGAGGACCCTGTTAACCTCCCTGAAATCAAGGCCGTTCAGCAACAAGATGCCCGCGACTCGTGCGCGGGCATCTTGCTTTTTGAGATTTAGTTTTTCGGTTGCTACGGTTCGCTATTTAAGAATTCGCGTGGGAGCCATGAACTTAACTGATCTAGTCACCAGCTTGCGTAAGACCGCAACGTCGACGTCGGACAGCTTCTTGATGTAGAGGCAGGATTTTCCCGTTTTGCACTTCCCGAGACTCTTCATCAGATCGGAGGACTCTTCGAAGCCACCCATGATGTAGAGGGTCAGATCACTTTTGCGTGGCGAGAAACCCGTGATCGGCCATTCGGCTTCTCGCCCACCTGCGTACTTGAGCGTATAGCGACCGAAGCCGACGATACTACGGCCCCACATCCTCGGTTCTTCTTTCGTCACCGCGCGCATGAGGTCGACTACGGCCTGACAGTCTGCGCGGCGGCCTGTATCCGGAATTCTCTTAAGAAACGCAGACACGCTCTCCGCGGTCTCTTTTGTTTTTGGCTCCGCCATGCTGGTGACTATTTTGGTTACCGGTTCTCACTTCGTTGCCTCGCATCAACCGTCAGGCCCACAAAGCTTTCCAGGTATTCGGGCCCACAATACCGTCGTTTCCGAGACTCTGCTTTTGTTGGAACGCAACCACTGCCTTGGCCGTACCCGGACCGAAATTGCCGTCAACGCCCAGCGAGTAACCAAGATCGCTGAGTCGTTGTTGAACGACGCGTACGTTGTCACCCTTGCTTCCCTGGCGCAAAACAGCACCGGGGTATGGCGGTGCTTGACCGCTCGAAGTTGGCGGAGTTGCGACTGGCGTGGCAATAGTTTCCGTGTCGTCACTGCTCATGACTTTCTTTGCTCGCTCGTAGTACTTGATGCGGTCGTCGAGGCCGTTATAGCCACCGTTGATTTTTTTGGTGATGGCCTTGAACTGTTGTTGATCGGCGAGTTCGTTAAGGCCGTTCAATTTCCAATACTGACCAGCGATGCGAAAGCCAACTTCTTTGGTGGCGGCTATCGTCGGGTCATTCACCAGATCGAGTCCAAGCAGGTCGCCGTAGCGCTTGTAGTTTGCGCGGCCGGTAAGTTGAATTGGGCCGCGTCCTTTGAAGCGTTTTCCATCGCCAGGTTGAGTGTTACCGAGGTTGGCGCGCCCTTCATAAGCGGCGCCGGAAGCAATCTCTTCCATGTAGCGAAGTTCGCCCGATTCATGCGCCAGCTGGGCCAGGAAAGCCGTCTCCCGCAGGTAGGAAGTGATATCAAACTCTGCCATCGCCTGTTGAATAAAGGGAAGATAATCGGCGCGCTTGGCAGCCGCGCAGTTAGGCATAATCTGTCTGAGTTCGTCGTCGGTGACCATGTAAATTCTCCTCCAAGGTGAATTGGAAACGCGAAGGTTAACCAATGTGAGCGGTTGTCTGATAAAAGGGCTGACTAAGAAGCCAACGGGCACGAAGGCGAGTTAGCTGCGAACGAAAACGCAAGATACGTCGCGGGGGCTGACGCTGTCAAATAATTTAGCCGGCAGGTTGTCCCGGAAGAAATGGCGCATCGGAGATGCGGGTAGCAGGTAGCCAGAGGTGAAACCTCCGGATCAATGCGTCGATTTCAATTGTGCGCTGGAGGCGCGCGGAGATTTTTGGCGCTTCTCCGACGCGCGGAATCATGTTTGCAGATGTGGTCCAGACGTTTCACGTCGGGCTACCCTCTTCTCGCCTGGTAAACCCTTCGGCTTGCGAATCCGGTTGACTCGTCAAGTATGTCATTGCCTTTCAAGGCTGGGATCACATCATCCGCTAAACCACGCGTCGCGTCAGCGACGCAATGATGATAAATCTCATCAATTTCATTCCGTCGCGATGCGACGGACGTTGCTTCGGTTATTTATTGTTTCCCGGCCTTGAAAGGCCGGGCCAAATTCATATCGACGCTACGCTTTGAAATTTTGCTGTCGACAACGACTTTAAGGCGAAGCCGCGCGCAGTTTATTGACTTGCTCGCATCTTTAGCATACAAACCAAACGGTCGTTCTATCTCCGCCGGGACAAGTGATAACAATGAAATCAATTCTAGCAGTCGCCACTCTGATGGCAATGGTGTCTTTGTGCAATCTTTCCGACAAACTAAAGCCGGAAGCGAAGCCGAGTCCGGAGAAAACAACCACCGCCTCGACAGATCGCAATGCAGTCTTAGCAGAGTTGTTGAAGATCGAGAAAATAATGACTGACGCCAGTCTAAACGGAGATATTTCGACCCTCGCTCCCTACATCGCTGACGACTATTCGGGAGCGGGCATCGATGGCCGGAGCCAAAACAAGAACCAGTTGCTCGGCGCTACGAAGCCGGAAAAGAATATTCGGTCGTGGACTATCACCGAGGCCCAGTTGGTCAGCCTTGATGAGGAATCCGCGGTGCTGAATTACCTGCAAACTGTCAACGGCAGAAACGGACGCACAGCGCGCGCGCGTGTTATCGATACCTTCGTGAGACGTGATGGTGGCTGGCAGATCAAGTCAGAACAGCAGACGCTCATCAGATAAAGAGCTAAAACGCTGGTGCAGTTTAAGGGAGGCGTCAAGGTGGACCAGACCCATTAGTGGCTGTCCGGGCTCCTCAAGTGTTTGGTGGTTTGTTCGGTCACGCTAAATCTGGACGGGGTGAATTCGCTTGTGTCGGCAGCACGAAGGGCACGCGGTTCCTGCTCCTGGCCGAGCGGGTTCAATTCGTTAGAGCCGGGGTGTTGCGTAAGCTCTACAATCTTTTTGCTTACAAACAGCCCGTTCACTATCAGTGCCAATCCGACGAAGATGGGAATGATGCCGACAAACCAGACGCGGGAGAGAATTTCGGCAGTGTCAGCGGGGATCTTGCCGCCCAGTACAATGCCCTGCATGAAGACATGCAGAAAGGCCATCAAGGCGATGCCGACGCTGCCAGTGATCACTCCGGACTTGATTTCGTTGTAGCGTTTTACCGCTGGCGTAAGACCCGCGTGATGCTCGAGCGCGGCTTTTCGCCTCTGGGCTTCTTCCCCGGATAGCTTCAGGTCGGTAATCCAGGTACTCCAGTTAAACTTGCCTTCAGTTTCCCTGGCATCAACCGCCTGTCGGACGGCGTAAAGATTTGCGCCGCAAACCTTGCAGAACTTCAACTCTTCGCTTTGACTAGAACCACATCGTGGACAGAACATTAGCCCGCTCCTTAGACCGCTGTAACAAGGTACGACAAGAGCACGCGTCAGGTTCTTCTTTTGAGCTACGAAAGCAAGCTTCGTGTGTTACGAGAAGGAATTGTCGTCAGCCGACGGCCCAAAGATCGCAGGCACCTTCGCTCCCATCAATCGGAGGTAGACAGTCATTTGCCCACGATGATGCGCCCAGTGATTGATGGTGTCCTGAATCATCTCGTAGCGCGGCGCCTCCATGACAACCTTGCCTCGAGCGAGCAACCGCCATGACGTCTTTAAGTGTTCGTCGCTGGTTTTCTCAAACGCCGAACGCGCATCAGCAGCCGCTTTATCGAGCGCCTCAATCAGGGCTTCGCTCGTGTCGAGTTTCTTTTGCTCCATCTTCGAACCCTCAGCCGGCGCCACGTCCAGTTCCTCCTGGTCCACCTGCATCGTGATCCACATCGGAATCGTTGCCACCATGTTCACCAGATAGCCGAATATCATCGACTTCTCGTGCGGCTTCCAGTCGTACTTGCCCTCAGGCACTTCCTGCAAGGCCTTGCGAGAACGTTCCACCTCGCGGTCTAGTTCGGCGCGGAAAAACTCGGTGAGTTTCATAGGTCTCTCCTTAACTTTACGATGATGACTACATCGATGCGCAGGAATACCTTGAAGGTGTCACACTTCTATAACGAAGCGGCACAGTTTTGTCTTGACTGGCTTTGTCACAAAAATCGCAAACGGGGATTACGACGCGTAGCGTCGATGTGAATTTAGCCCAGCCTTTCAAGGCTGGGATTAATTGTTGTTTCCCGGCCTTGAAAGGCCGGGCTAAATTCATACCGACGCTACGCGTCGAACTTTGCTGTAGACAACGACTTTTTTAAGGCAAAACCGTTCTACCTCTTCCAATGTGTCGCGACATTCGAGTCACTTTGCCCGGCTCTTTGAGAGCTGCTTCTCCAACTTAGTAACGCGGGAGGCTAGCCGTGCGTTGCCAATCTTCTCAGCCATGGACGCAAACGAAGCCATTGGTCCGCGCCAGCGCAGTTCTTCGACATCGTCGAACAGCGGCGCGTTGGTTTTCAGCGTTGCCAGCTTTTTGAAAAGCAGCGCGTTCTTGCGGTTTTCTTTCAACAGGTCGCGAGGAAATTTTTCGATTGCACCATGGAGATTGATTAGCGAGGCGGCTGTCTTCGGTCCGTAACCGGGGATTCCGGGATAACCATCCGCGGCGTCGCCCACCAGCGCGAGGTAGTCCGGAATGTACTCCGGCATCACCCCAAACTTAACGCGCACAGCTTCAGCGTCACGAATTATTCCGCGCCTGCCATCAACCTGCACCACGCGATCAGCGACCACGCACTGCGCCAGGTCCTTGTCCGGCGTCCAGATACAAACCTTCTCCACGCGTTTATCCCGTGCTGCGATATGGGCCGCAGAGGCAAGCGCGTCGTCAGCTTCGAGTTCAATCATGGGCCACACGATGACGCCCATCGCCAACAGCGCCTCTTCAAGCGGCTGAAATTGCGCGCGTAGGACAGGCTCAATGCCGGCTCCTGTTTTGTAGTCGGCCCACAACTTGTTGCGAAACGATTCGATGATGTGATCGGTTGCGACGCCGATATGCGTCGCGCCGTCTTCCATCATCTTTAGGACCGCGGCAAGGACGCCGGACACAGCTCCGAAAGGAGGATCGGTTTTGCGAAAACGCCGGATCCCGTAGAAGTGCCGAAAGAGTTCGTAGGTGCCGTCAACTAGATGAACGATCATTGCCGACAGAGTACACGGAAGGACGGAATAGGGGAAAAGGGGAAGAGGAAAGGGGGACGCTGTTTACGTACGCTGATCCTTCTTATTCCCCTAGTTCGCGCAGCTTTCGGCGAACATACTTTTGCTCAACCTGATTTGTCGTCAACTCAAGCGCGCGAGCGTAAGCCTGCTGCGCCTCCTGCGTACGTCCGAGTCGATTAAGCAAATCAGCGCGCGCAGCGTGGAATAGATAGTAGTGATCCAGTTTTCCGGACGCGCCCGCAGCCTCGATCAAGTTCAAACCTTTCGCGAAACCTTCGCTCATGGCGACCGCCGCCGCGTGATTCAGCGCCACTACCGGCGAGGGATTGATTCGCCTCAGTTCGACGTATACCCCAACGATCTGTCGCCAATCAGTTTCCGCTGCCGTCCGGGCCTCAGCGTGTAACGCAGCAATCGCAGCTTGCAACTGATAAGCGCCGACTCGGCTGCGAGTGGGCCGCAGAGTCAGAGCCTGTTGTATTAGTCGGAGTCCTTCTTCGATCTCCTTCTGGTCCCAGAGCGCGCGGTCCTGTTCCTCCAAAGTAACCAGCTCACCGTTTTGATCGATGCGGGCGTGGCGGCGCGAATCCTGCAACAACAACAGGGCGAGCAAACCAACATTCTCCGGGTCGTCAGGAACCAGTTCCGAGAGCATGCGACTTAGGCGGATCGACTCCGCGCACAAGTCGGTGCGGATCAAATTGTGGCCGGTGGTCGCGGAATAGCCTTCATTGAAAATCAGATAGACAACGGCGCGGACTGAAGCAAGTCGCTCGGGCAGGAGTTCACGCGGCGGCACTTCGTAGGGAATTCCGGCAAGTCGGATTTTGCTTTTGGCCCGCACCAGACGTTGGGCCAGAGTGGGTTCGGGTAACAGGAAGGCGCGGGCGATCTCTCCCGTTGTTAGTCCACCCAAAGTCCGCAATGTGAGGGCAACCTGTGATTCCTGATTCAGCGAAGGATGGCAGCAGGTGAAAATCAAACGCAGCCGTTCATCCGAATATGTTTCCGAATGCCCGTTTGGGTAATTGCTCTGGAGTGCCGCGTCGTCATTGGGCGTAGAGAGCGACGCACTTTCTGGTTGCAGTCTCCAGGTTTCGTATTCAAGCTCAGACTGTTTTTCCGTTTTGGTTTGCTCGCGACGCACCGCATCGAGGAGTTTGCGATGGGCTACGGTTGTGAGCCAGGCTCCGGGATTACGAGGAACGCCATCGCGCTTCCAAGCCGTAACCGCAACTGCGAAAGCTTCCTGAAGTGACTCTTCTGCCAGATCGAAAGATCCGGACAAACGAATCAAAGTAGCAATGATCCTTCCGTACTCTTCGCGAAATACATGTTCGAGAATTTCGCTGGCTTGCGGCATCCGCAAAGCGTACAGGGAAAAAGCAACGGAGGAAAAGGAGAAAAGGGTAAAGGGGAAGAGTTCGGGATTGAATGGTTTCGTCTTGGGCCCTACCCTTACCCTTTACCTCACTTGCCTGGTTGCCCGTGGATTTAGATGAGTGGCCTGACCTCGATCGTTCCCATCAGCGCCGACGGCACGCGTCCGGCGATGGAAATCGCTTCGTCCAGATCTTTGGCCTCGATCAGGAAGTAGCCGCCTAACTGCTCATGCGTTTCGGCGAAGGGCCCGTCTGTCACCATTTGTTTGTCGTCACGCACGCGCACGCTGGTTGCCGTCGAGGTCGGTGCGAGTTGCGAGCCTGCTAAGAACTGCCCGCTAGCAAGTAGTTCCTCCCTTAGCTTCCCGTATTCCATGTAGATCTTCTGTTTTTCGGCCTCAGGAATTGCTCCCCATTCTTGTTCGTTGTCGTAAATCAATAGCAAGTATTTCATGCCTCAGTCCTCCACTTTATCAATGTGATCTTCACTCCAACAGTACGACGCGCGAGTTTCTCGAAATCGACAGGCTTCGAAGAAAACTTTTGCTGCAGCACTCGGCAACTATCAAACTGCCCTGGTGAGTCAAGTAGGTTTATTGGCGAAACGAAAAGGCCCGTCCTTGCGGACTGGCCTTTTTTGTCTGGACATTGTCTCCGGGTCGACTACTTCATTCCCGCAACTTTGAAAATCCTGGATCGCGTCACAATCGATCTGGCCATATCCGGTTCCGTTACCTCGAGGAAAGTGTCGTTTATAGCATTGCGTTCCTCTTCCGAACGTCGTGCTCGATCAGCGTTAAAGGCCGGACCAATCTTATCCATGTCTCCCATGTTTGCCGTCGCAAACCAAATGAAGTGAGTGAAGTTGCCATCAGTCTTAATCTCTTCGGCGGCAAAACCATATGCCAGGACGACGCCGTCGGCAACAAGTTTGTCGTAAACGGGTTTGTTGTATTTTTCCCAGGCGCTGCGGTAGTCGCCGCCCTTTCCCGGTTTTGCCTTGATAAAGTTATAGCGGGTGAAGGGCAAGGCACTGGCTCCCGGCGGCGGGCCATAGTTTGAAATGAGATCGCGCGACAGCCAGTCGCGGGTCTTGCTCATATCAAAAACTTCCCGAGTGCGCTCTGCTGTAGTTGGCGCCGGCTGCTGTTTCCTGGCGCGCGCCGCATCAACGGCCTTGGCATCTTCGGTCGCCAACTTCGCGAGCTGCGCTTCCATTGCCTTTAGAACTCTGTCAACGCCGTCGTAGCCGGCGACGGTAAACCAGATGAGATGCGTGGTACCGCCGGGGTAGCGCAGAATCGGAGTTTCAATGCCCCAGGCCAGCACGACACCGTCTGCCATTAACTTGTCGCGAACCGGCGCGCCCACAGTCTGGACCAGTTTCGTAAACTCTTCCTCCTGGCCGGGCCTTACGGAATAGTCGTAGAAGAAAGTGAGTGGTTGGAGTTGCGCTGCCGGTTGTTGTGCAGCGGCGGCCCAACAGAGTAATAGTATCGTTAGGGGAAGCAAAAGCAGTTTGCGCATTTTTTCTCCTCTGAGCCGGAATGTTCCGGTTGGTTGGGGGTAGAAGAACTGAGTTTGAAATCTGGGCGAAATGTCGGTGCTAATTACGGGAGCCTTTAGCTGAAGTTCCGGAAGCTCGACAAACTTGAAGCTGTTCTGGAACTGGTTCCGAGAGTCTGGAAATTCGTGCGTGGGAATACAAGGAGTACTTGTAGTTGATTCGTGGTTTGCGGGTCAAGGTCGCGAATGATCAGATACAGAACCGGGCGCGGATGCACGAGAAGGGAAAGAGGGGAAGGGGTAAGTTGTAAAGGGTAAAGGGAATGAGTTTGAGATCGGAAGGTTTGGTTTGGCCCTTCTCATTACCCGTTCCCCGTTCCCTTTTTCCCTTTGCCTGCCAGAGGAGTCTCTAAGTATGCAAATTAAGCTCGACGATCTAAGCGGTTCTGAAATCCGCGGACTGTTGCAGGAACACCTCGCGAACGCGTTGCTTCACTCGCCGCCAGAGAGCGTGCATGCCCTGGATGTTGCAGGACTGCGCCAGCCGGAAGTTACATTCTGGGCCGCCTGGGACGACGCCGAGTTGCTGGGCTGCGGCGCGCTGAAAGAACTCAGCGCCCAGCATGGCGAAATAAAATCTATGCGGACAGCCACGCCACATCTTAGAAAAGGCGTAGCGAGGAGTATGCTGCAACACATTATTGAAGGAGCCAGAAGCCGCGGTTACAGCCGCTTGAGTTTAGAAACAGGATCGATGAACGCCTTTGAGCCGGCGCGCAGGCTATATACTGCTTTTGGTTTTACAGACTGCGGTCCTTTTGCAGATTATGTTGAGGATCCGTATAGCGTTTTTATGACCAGAGAAATCTGACTTGCTAACACAAAAGTGGACGCTACAAACGTAGTCAAAGGAGAGACGCGGTGAGATTCGCGAAAGCTTTCGTTTCAATCAGCACGCTTGTCTGTCTGATGTTGATAGTGATTTCAAGCGCGTGTCCGGCGGCAGCCAAAGGTCAGCGACGGAAGTTGGTGAAGGTCTACTTCTATCATGAGCCGGGAGAATACATTGACCTCTCGCCGGTGAAGCGCTCGGTGAGTTTAGCGTCGCCGGCACGCGCCGCCATCGCCGCATTGCTGGGCGGCCCCACCGTATCAGAGCGGAAGCGAGGTTTCGACGGATTAGCGAGTGCAAGTGATTTCAGAATCGGCTCATTAAAAATCAACGACGGAACGGCGCGCGTCAATTTTGTTGTTAGTAAAACATGGGCGGGATTTCCCGGCGACACTGCGCCAATCAGATTCAAGAAAGCAGTCGAGTTGACTCTCAAGCAATTTCCGAACGTGCGGAACGTAGTCGTAACGCTCGACGGCGATCCGAATTTTGCTGAAGATTAGTTCAAGACGCCGGGGGAGGGTTTAGTTGTTCGTTGACGCGAATAGAACAACGAATCTAGTTGCTGCGTCGGTTATTGCAGTTACTTCGATCATCATCTTCTTCCTGGTCCTCACCTGCGACTGCTCAACAAGCCTTCGAGTCTCCGGCTACGCGGCAAGACGAACCACAACATGAAACAGACGCATACAAGCAAGCCTGCCAATGCCAATCCTACTGAAAGTCTGTTAGTGATCACCCGGGTGACCAGGAAACATTCGAGCCCGATTGCCAACATCAACGGAAACATCGAACAGAGCAGTAGGCGCGTCGCTATCGCGATGAAACCTTCAGTCACAGCCTCCGGATCTTTTTGCCGGTGGTAAGCGGCGGGCGCCATGATCATCGCGATCGAAGCAACGACCAGGACGATTGCTGCCAGGTGTAACAGGTGCTCAGTTGAGGTCAGTTTCTCCTGAAAAGTTGGATTGAATACGACGATCAGTTGGAAGCCAAACAGGGCCTGGATACCAGGCAGCACCATGCGACACTCTTCGAGCAGATGGGTGACCGCTTCGGATAAAGGTAGTTTCTCAATCTTCTCATTCTTCACAGCAACACCGCGAAACCCAGGGTTGCGACAGTCGAAAGTGACGATCGCTGTCCCGAAAAAGATGAAGGCCGCGCACTCGCAAGAGCTCGCGACCGGAGTCTACCTGCTTGTAAGGTTGTCATAACGGCGACGGTATAAGGCTGGAGTTTTCTCGAATTTCCACGGAACTAATCTGAAACTGTGTCGTGGTCGAAAACTCTATTACTCGTAGCCGATCGCTTCAACCACCGGCAAACGCAACGCCCGTTGTGCGGTCCACCAGGCGGCAGCGAGCGCGACCAGCAACACGACCGGCAACGTTGCCAACACAACGCTCAAGGGAAATTGGAATCGCAGGTTAAAGCCGGCAATGATTCGCGCGGCGGTGCGCACCAGGAAGTATGCATTGAAAACGCCTGCTATCACGCCTGTAGCGAACCCGAGCAAGGCGATGCAGGCGGCCTCGAGCAATACGATGCGACGCACCTGACCGCGCAGTCCGCCGATGGCCCGCAGGATACCTAACTCGCGTTGCCGCTCCGACACCGAAATCACCAGCATGTTAATCAAACCCATTGCGGCGACAAAGATTGCGATCAGCATCTCCAGGTAAGTTAAGGTAAAGAACTGATCGGTCAGCCGTGAGCTCCATTCCTTATATTCTTCGCTGGTGTAAATGAAGGCGCGCTGCTCGCCCGCCATGGCACGATTAATCTCAGCTTTGAACGCGGATCGATCCGTACCCGGTGCGAGATTTAGCAACATGAGATCTACCGCGTTGTCACCCCAGTATTTCCGGTAGAGTTCGCGGTCCATAAAGACCGTGCCTTTTTCCACGTAATAGAACTCGAGGATACCAACGACCGGGCGGATTAGTGGCCCGGCTGGAGTTTCCAGCCGCAACTGCTGACCAAGCCCAACGCCACTACGCACCGCCTGATTTTGCGAGATGACAAATCCTTCTCCGCGACTCGACAGTTCGCGTGCCTTCTGCTCGTCGCCTTCATCAAGCAGTCCGGCTGAATTGCTGAACCATAATTCCATGTTACGCGCGATCACGATTAGATCGTCATTGCCGTAAGCCAGACCCGTCACGCGTAAGCCGTCGAGATCCTTGACGCCCGGCAGCGATGCGACGCGCCGCTCCTGTTCCTCACTGAAATGATAAGTGCGCGAACGGAGCTGGTCAGAAGTGGCAACCATCAAATCCGCGTTGACGCAACGGTCTACCATTCGGCTCAACGCTGCCTTGTGACTGTGAATGAAAGCACCCACTGAGAAGACAAACGAAAGTCCGAGCATCAACGATCCGACTGTCGCCGACGTGCGTCGCGGCATCCGGACGGTGGCGTCAACAGCAATCACGCCGACGGCGCCAAACAACCGACCCATCAACGGGCGCAGGATGCGTGAGCCCCACACCACCAATTTCGGCAATAGCAGCACCATGCCAAACTGAACCATGATCGAGTAGGAGAAGTGAATCATCAGACCCACGCCCGGCGGCGAAAAGAACGTGAGCCCCAGGCCGCCGAAGATGAACACGAGCCCGAGAATAAACCGCGACCAACCGAGGACTCCTTCGCGTCGTTGCAGTTCGATGTTACGTAAGGCCATGACCGGATGTAGGCGCGAAGCCGCGCGGGCCGGCAACCAGGTGGCAAGCAGCGAAGCGAAGGCGCCGACAGCGAAAGCAGTTATGGCGTAGTCCCAATGAAAAGAAGGGCGCTCGGGAGTCGCGACCAGGCCATACATTGAGGTCACCACCGCGCTCATGATTCGAGTCGCTCCGCGCGCCATTAAGAAGCCGATGCCGACTCCCAACGCTGAGCCGACCAGCCCCATCAACGTAGCTTCGATCAAAAACATTTGTTGAATATGAGTACCTTCAACACCGATAGCGCGCAGCACACCAATCTCTTTCCAGCGCTGATTTACGCTGACGCTCAGCGAGTTGAAAATAATAAAGACGCCGACCATCAAGGCGAGCAGACTCATTATGAAAAGTCCGAGACGCATTGCGGAAACTGCCTTTTCGAGACCCTGGCCGCGACGATCGGGTGGGGCGACTTCCAATCCGGCGGGTAGACGCGCCTTCAGACTTTGCTCCACTGTCGCAACTGCCACGGCTGGGTCAGTCATGATGTCGATGCGATCAATTCGATCGGCTTTGTCAAACGCTAACTGCGCTGATGAAAGATCCATTAAGGCGATGTTGCCGCCAAACACTACGCTGGCGCCAGTGGTTCTGAAGAAGCCGCGTACGGTGAGATTCTGCCGTCCTCGCTGCGTATAAACCGGCAGCTGAGATCCTTCCGCGAGACCGTAGCGTTCAGCAAAGGGTCGGGAGACAGCAATGGAATCAGCCCGTTCGGCAAAAGCCAAAGGGTTACTGATTTCGAGACCCTTTTGATCAAACTCGCCTTCGTAGAGTTTTAGATTGCTGCCGGTGTCCATTCCCAACACCAGCAGATTGGTGCCATCCGGCAATGCGGTCTGAACCACTCTTTCCATCACCGGTTCAGCCAGCTTCACACCCGGTGTGGTGCGCACGCTGCGCACAACGTCCTGAGAAAAACTTGCCTCGCCAGCCGAAACCTGAAGCGTCGCCTGGCCTGCCAGTTTTTCAACCGTCGTTGCCAGTGAACCGACCAGAGTTGTGTTGGCGGTGCGTACCGCGAAGAAGACTGCGACTCCGAGGGCAATACCTGAAAGGGTGAGAGCAAAGCGAAGCTTGTGCAAGCCCCACTGCCGGATGGTGACCAGAGTTAAGGCACCCCACATCTATCCGGCCTCCGTTGACGAGCTATTCAGCGACTGACGATCTTCCGCTATGCGGCCGTCGCGCAGGATCAGCATGCGTTCGCAAGTAGCGGCAGTGTGTTCATCGTGAGTCACCATAAGAATGGTGGAGTTTAGTTCTCGATGCAGTTCCTCAAGTAACTTCAGGATTTCTTCGCCGCTGGCAGAATCGAGATTGCCGGTGGGTTCGTCTGCCAAAAGCAGCGGCGGATCAAAAATCAAAGCCCGGGCAATGGCTACTCGCTGGCACTCTCCGCCTGACATTTGATCGGGGCGGTGAGTGGCTTGCCGGTGCAGGCCCACGCGTTCAAGCAGCGCGAGCGCCCGTTTTTCTGCCTCACGACGCGAGCGATTTCGCAGACGTAAAGGCAGCGAGACGTTTTCGACAGCAGAGAGGGTGGGAAGCAGGTTGAACGACTGAAAGATCATCCCCACCTTTTCGCGGCGGAGGCGCGTGCGCTGGTCGTCGCTTAGTTGTGATAACTCGGTGTCACTCACCCAAACGTGTCCGGAAGTCGGAACGTCGAGACCACAAATCAGATTCAGCATGGTCGACTTGCCGGATCCTGAGGGTCCCATGATCGCGACTCTCTCGCCGCGGTTGACCTGGAGGTCAACCTCGTTAAGCGCGAAGAATGTTTGGCCGTCGGTGTAAGCCTTGGAGATTTTTTCCAGGCGTACCACGCTTTCCGGTTCAGTCATTAGTTTCTTTCCGTTCGCGTCGGATTTCAGATCTCGAATCTCAAGCTTCGGATCTCAAATCTCAATGTCAGATCTCAAAATTTCAAGTTTCAAATTTCAGATCTCAAATCGAGATCTCAGATCCGAGAGTTACTTCCGTGCTAATTGTTTCAAGCGGTCCCGAGTGAAGATTGCGTCGTCAGCTTTATCGGGAAACTCCGCACTCAGCGTTTCGACAGTAACTTGCGTGGGCCGAACATGGTTCTGGATCTCGGTGAGCCAGACTAACTCTCGTCCGGCAACATTGCGATAGCTCCTGGCCTGAAAAGTCCGCACTTCCTGTCCACCGGAGTCGAACAAGTGCATTTCAACCGGGAGATATGTGTCTGCCCGAAATAGTGTGCGCGTTCGCGCCAGGGCCGACTCCGCACCTGACTTCAGCGTGCCCTCGACTTCATAAGCTTTCACGCCGTTCAGCTCTTTTTCAGCGAGCAGACTGTAGTCATACTTTTCCCACTCGCCGAGAAGTTCTTGCGCGGTCAAGCCGCCGAAGAACATCTTGTTCGTGCCGGTTTCACGAAACTGATCGGTGGATGAGACATAGGTAACATTAACTGTTGGCTGACCCTTTCGTTCAACACTGAACGCAGCCAGGTCGTTTTCGTCAGCTGGCAGCACGACGTGCGTCAGCGTCAACGTTTCGCCTTCAGTCTGTTTGCGCCAAATCTCCAGTTCGTAAATTTTCCGCGCCTCGGAGGCGCCCGGCGAACGAAGCTTGGCGTCAAGGTCTTCAATTGTCAGGCGCACGCGAAGCTTGCGATAAGGCGCCGCATCGCGCTTTAGATATTCAGCGACTACTTGTTCGCCGCGTTCGTGCGCATTCGCTTCGAGATTCCGACCCGCCGGCGCATCTCGCTTGCAGCCACTCATTCCACCGAAGCCGAAAATAAACAGTCCGGAGCAAATCGCGGCTGTGGAGAGAAAACGCTGAATAAGCGGCAATCTTAGGTTCGTATTCATCCTCACGTTCTACTAGGCAAAGTTTGCCACGGCAAATAAAGCCTCTGGCGGGAGCCGGCCAGATGCAAATTCACACGCAAAAGATTGAAAAACAAGAGAAGAAATCGAATAGCTGTCTTTTTTGACTCGCGGGCGCTACGGCTTAACTAACGGCGTGTAAAGAGATTATCCTGCCCGATGGCAAGCGCCATGAAGCCACGAAGCATACCGGCCCGTTATCCAGAGCGACTAATGGGAGGTCAAGGTATCATTGATTGCAAATTCGGTAAATTGAGATCACGCGACGGCACTCGGTCAGTTTCAACCTAACCCCGCCTGAGAGTGCGGCGACCTGTCGCCGCTTTAGTAGGCTACGACTCCATCCAAGACAGCTTGTATTTGAATTCTTACTTGAATAATGGCGTCTTTCGGTCACTGTGGGCCAAAGCGGCGACAGGTCGCCGCACTCCAAAGGAGAAGCCTTCCCTTTGAAACTGACTCACGACCCACGCGATCATGGGGCTGCCGGTTTGGGCCCGCTCAACGGTTGGGGCATGTCTGCAACCGTGTAGGCCATGACCGCCATCGTCGCTACGCAAAGGGCGAGTTCCTGTGGATTCACCTTGTCGAGCGTGTCAGCCTGGGTGTGATGAATATCGAAGTAGTGTGTCCCATCCACATTGAGACTCGCGCCTACGACTCCTTCCTTCACAATTGGATTGATGTCAGTGCCGCCGCCGTTAGCCGCAATATGATCTGCACGAATCCCGGCCAGCAGTTTCGCGATCTCTATGAAGTTGGCGCGAGCCTGTGGCGGCGCGGCAATGCCCAGCCCAAAACCTTCAGGACGGAAGACGCCGGAGTCGGACTCGATTGCCAGGATGTGTTTTGAGATTTCCGCCCGATGGGCGTCACGATATCCATCGCCACCGTGCGAGCCGTTTTCTTCGTTCGTAAAAAGCACCACACGTATTGTTCGGCGTGGTCTAAGCCCGAGTTCTTTGAGCAGTCTCACTGCTTCCCAGCAGGCGACAACACCGCCGCCATCATCCTGTGCACCCTGGCCCACGTCCCAGGAGTCAAGGTGCCCGCCAATCACCACTACCTCGTCCGGCTTCTCCGAACCTCTAATCTCGCCAACGACATTCGCCGACTCAGCGTCTGGAAGAAACTTCGCTTCCATCTTTAAGCGCAAGGTCGGATGCTCGCCGCGATCATTCATTCGCTGTAACAATTCCGCGCTTTCGATAGTGATCGCAGCCGTCGGAATCTTCGGTTGCTTCTCGTCGTAATTCATCGCCCCAGTGTGCGGGAGTTGAAGTGCCACCGGTGTGATCGAACGCACCAGTGCGGCGACCGCGCCATAGCGAGCGGCGCGAGACGCACCAGACCCGCGATACTTAACTGTTTCACCATAACTAACAAAAGGCGCGTTATAGACGACAATCTTGCCGCGCACCTGCTCGCCCAAAGCTTCGAGTTCGTCGAAACTGCGAACCACGATCGCTTCGGCGGCGACGCCTTCTGATGGCGTGTTGATGCTATTCCCTAAACCCAGCAGCGACAGCTTGCGTGGCTCGGGTTTGATCATTTCGAGGCTCTCCGCTCCGCGCACCCAGTGTGGCACCATGACTTTCTCGGCACGCACGTTGTCCAAGCCATCTTTCTTCATTTCGGCGACGGCCCAGGTGATTGCGCGCTCGAGATTGGCTGAACCGCTGAGACGATTACCGATGTGATCGGTCAAGTAGGCGAGCCGGTCATACGCTCGTTCGCTGGTCAGCGCCGCGCCGATGATTCGCGCAGCGGGCGCGCGGTAATCGGCAGCATTGACGGTTGGTGGAGGCAACGGCGCCGGCGTGGGTGTTGGCGATGGTGATAGTTGTGCTGTCGGTGAGGGTGATGCCTGCGGCGCGCCGGAAGGACGCGGTCCCTTACTCGCGGCTGATTTCACCAGACCTTGTAGCGTGAAAGCCGATATGAAAATCAAAGCGGAGACGAGTGCTAAGAATCGTAGCGATTGCTGTAAGCGCAAATGCAGAGTGCCCTCCATGTGTGGCTTCGGGAGATCGTAATTGCGAGAAAGTTAAGACGTCAGTTGACGTCACAGTTTAGCCGGACTACCTGAGCCACTCAAGCTTCGGCTTCACCAGTTGTAACCGGATCCGGCGCGATTGGAACTTTCGGCCGCGCGTATTGATCCAACCCGAAGCCAAGGAAAATAGTTGCCAGGATAAAAGCAGCCGAGAAGAAGTACGGGGACGACGGGCCGAGGTGGTCGAACGACCAGCCGAAGAAGAGGGGAGCGATGATGCGCGCGATGCCGCCGTACGTCTGTTGCATTCCCATATAAAGGCCGCGTTCCCGTTGACTAATTACTCGCGAAAGAAGCGCCGTCACGCAGGGAAAAGTGAAAGCCGTCCCCAGCGGAAGGAGCGCCACTGCAATTGCCAGCATCCATAGATTTCGTGAAAGTGGCATCCCGGCAACGCCCGCGGTCAGGAGCACAAGACCGAGACGCGAGAGATTTGCTTCACCCAACCAGTCGACCATGCGCCCGAGCAACAGTACGCGCGCGAAAACCGAAATAGCTCCGACGTAAGTAAAAAAGTAACCGATAGTTTGTTCGTTTACCTGGAAGCGCACATTAAGGAAAAGCGCCAGCACGGTATAGGTTCCCTGGAAAGCGCCGATCGCGATCGCATAGATCCAGATGAGACGCGACGCCGGTTCGCTCGAATGAGAAATCACACGCCAGGTCGCCTGAAGCGAGGTGCGATTTTCTTCGCCTTCTTTTGGAGGTTCGTTCACGACGCGCGATTCAGTCAGGAAGCGCGACGCGAACGCTATGTTAATTACGCAGAGTGCGGCTGCGAGAATGCCCGGCGCCGCGTGCCCCATCCGTACCGTAGTTGGACCAGGCAGCAGGTCATACTTGCCCAGCGCAATCGCAAATGAACCGAGCGCCGGTCCAAAGGCTACGCCAAGGTTGGTTGTGGCTGAAAGCCATCCGAGCGCGCGGGCTCGGTCCTTGGGATCGGTCGTGTCGGCAACGTACGCCTGAATGACGCCGACCGTCCCACCGCCTGCGCCCTGCACCAGCCGCGAGAGAAACAACAGCAGCAGCGAATTCGCGAAGCCGAAGATCAGGTAAGCGATCGCGGACGCACCCAGGGCGATGATTAGCGTTGGTCGTCGTCCGACTCGATCAGAAAACTTGCCCCACATTGGCGCGCTCAAAAGTTGCGCCAGGGTGAAGGAAGCAACGATGAAACCCATGATGGTGCCAATGCCAATGTGCCGTCCCCAAAGGTCGATTCCCGAGCCGCTAAGGGTCTTCACATAAAACGGCAACAGCGGAATGATCATCAACAGACCCAGCATGTCGATGAACGCAGTGGCCATTAGTGTGAAGAGTCGTGCGGGAATCTTCCGCACCTCGCGCCAAAGCACGTAGAGCAGCCCGCAAGCAATCGCGCCAAGCAGTATGAGTACGATTGGCGAATGGAACGATTGGGCGATGTTTTGCTGCATCAACATGGAGATGACATCCAACAGGAGCTCGGTACTTCAATCAACGATGCGAAAGAAGCTGCGCCACACGGTGTCAGTATTGAGCGCCACATCAAGCCGGTAGATTCCCGCCGGCAAATTCCCCAGCGGAAGTTCCCAACCGGAATAAGAAAGCTTCTGTGGACTAACGCTGATCTTTTTCTTGCCGGGATTTTCACTCAAGAGGTGATTGTCCAGATTAAATAAACGCAGCGAAGGAATGCCTTTGCGCTTTTCTCTGGGCAGCCAGGTTACTAACACCATCGCACGTACATCCTGGCGAGAAAACTCTGAGCGTTCTTCGATGGTTTGCGGCGGATCGGTTTTGCGATTCAGGTTGCGTGAGAGCGTGCCACTTAAGACGTTGTCGTTGCCGATAAGCGGCGGCATGAATTGTCCGGAGTCCGCCAGATTCTGAAGCGTAGTTGGCAAACTGCCCGACGTTGCCTGCCCAATCAGACCTGCCGGCACCGCCAAAGTTCCCTTTGATGCACCAGCGAGGCTGCGTGCCGAGAAAGCCAGGTCTTCAAGGAATGCGGCGCCGGGAATCAGACTGCCGCCAATCATCCCGATCACCTCGCCATATTCATTGAGTAACGGAGAACCCGCGGAACGGCGGCTGAGATTGTCGCTGATGCTTATGCGATCGCCGGCGCCGCTTAGGCTTTGTTTCCCTACGATCGATGTTTCGATGAGGATCCGGTTCGCTTCCGCCGGGACGTCCAGAACGTAGACGAGATCGCCAACGCCCCAGGCTTCGGTTGCGGCAAGTTGCATCGTCGGAATCTGACCGGTCTCTATGCCGAGAATGATCCAATCCTGGCGTCGATTCCAGGCAACAACCTCGTTTGCCTCAGTGCGTCGGCCGTCAGGCATAACTATGCGAACCTTGCTGGCTCCGTCTACCACCTGGAAAGCTGTCACCAGGCGCTCGGGTCCGATGAAAAAGCCTGAACCAAAGCTCCGGCGTTCACCAAGCTGATTGAGGTTTTCGACAAAGACGCTTCCGGCAGCGGCGCGCTTGTAAATTTCTGCCGGAGCCAGCGCTCTTCGTGACGGTGCGGGCGTGTCCGGCCGGGCGCTCGCGACAATCTGAAAGTTGTGTGCACCGACCATCTCGCCGTCGATACGTGCTTCCAAAGTCCACATGCCGGTCGGTGGAGTTTCGCCGAGTAGCATACGGAAGTAACCACCAAAGCGTGGCTGTGCAGCCTTGTAATCAAAATCCGAAATCATCAGCAGCTTGCCGTCAGGCTTCTTCCAAAGGCCTTCGAAGTGATGTGGCCCAATCGGCCCTTCCCAGGTGAAATACACCACGACCTCTTTGTCGCCGGGGACATAAAAGACTGAGCGCGGATCCTCGATCGAGTAACGGCCGCCATTATCGATTACTTTACTGCCCGAGACTGACCGTACTACTCGAATCCCTGAGTCGGCGGCTTGACCGCCACCGGAGAGAGGCTGGGTTGGCTGCTGAGGTTTCTGCTCCTGGGCGTTTGCAATGGAGAGGCAAAGCAGGATCAAAACTAATAGTGCGGGTGAGTTTCGTTTGCGAATAGGCTTCATGACTTGTGCGACCGGAGCGTTACCAGATGAACTTGTTGAAGGCGAAATTGTACCATCGCCGTGATATCAGGACAGAACGACGCGAAGTTGAACTCAGAAATCGAGAACGGCAGTGTTTTATTTCGAATTGATGTAAGAGGGCTTTGCACAAAAAGTGTTCGACCTCACGTAAAAGAGCGGGGGCGAGCCCGCCTGCCCGACCCTGAGACTCCTAAACTTTCTCGATTGCTTCATATTGAAAGCTGTTCAAGGTGAGATCACAATCTCAACGCTAATCAGCTCCGGGTGAGGAAGGTGGGCTCGCCCCCGCTCTTCGTGCCTTTCGTGCACAGCCATGTAAGAGGGTTGGAAGGTGCTCAAGTGGCATTGGATCCCTGAACAAGCCGGCGAACTTCCGCGACTAATTGCGACTGGGCGCCGGTTTAGAATGTCACAGCCCTGAGCAGGTGAGTAATAAGACGGGACATGCAGCTCTCCATGTGAGTCTGCGAAGTCCCAGGCTCTTACATTGAAGTCCCCCATTGGGGATCGCACTTCTGAGGCTGGGGCCATCCTCCGAGGAGGCAAGAGTCGCAAGTCTCAAAGCGGGACACGCACACCCCAGCGTGGGACTCTCAACACCCCACGCTGGGATGTGCCCACCCCAAGTCGGGACATGGAAGTCTCATCGTGGGACTTGCAAGTTAGTGCTTGAGTAATTGAATTCCCAATGGCAGAATGCGGCCCGAAGCGAGGGATGAGCACGTTTTTGCTAACGAAATTGCGTTGTTGCCTCTCGCTTCGTGTTAAGTGATGTGAACGGCGTCTTCTCAAAGCCTGTACCGACGCCCTGATCACCAGTTCCCAAATGTGCCTCACAAAAGCACATTCAACTTAACGTCTCCGACCCGCTATCGGGCTTAAGAAAGGATGCTCACTTCATGAGAAATACACCCAAAAACAATTATGAAAAGTTGCAACAGATAACCAATGCTTGGGAGACTCTGGCTTCCACAAAGACATTCGGCGGAATGACCTTGACTCAATTCAAGGCCGACACTGCGGCGTCTACAACAACTCGCGAACAGTTAGAGGACCTGGACGATCAACGTACACAGATTCTGGCAGCACGCGATGGTGCTGACGCCATCGCTCTTTCTAAGAGCCAGCTAGTTGTAAACAGCGTTCTGGGCGATCCGACCGAGGGGCCAGATAGCGCGCTGATCGAGGCAATGGGTTATACCCGTAAGAGCGACCGTAAATCCGGACTCACACGCAAAGGCAATAAGCCCCCGGCGGCGCCCTGACATTGATAGTCGCAAACAGTGATTGCGAGTAGTGTCGGTTTGAATTTAGCCTAGTCTTTCAAGGCCAGGCTAAATTCGTATCGACCCTAGGCGTCGAGCTTTTGCTATCGACACGACTCTTTAAGGCAAAGCCTATCAAGACGGTTTCAAGGATGACTTTGCCTATACTTTGTTCTCTCTTACCGAGGAAGGACACGCACGGGAACGATAGCTGGGGCATGCTCACAAACCGATCTGAGAAGGAATACAATCAAGAAAGCCCCAACCTCTGAGGCAATCCAAATTAAGGCAATCCGGCGAGAATGTAGTGTCCTAATTTGGGGAATAATATACTTGGCTAACCCGGCTAGCTGAACCATTTAGATCGCTTCGGGTGGTGCTTCATATTGGCTTGTTGATTCTAGTGTTGCCGCTTGCCTTTTTAGGATTGTGTCTTGCAATAGTTGCACCCGATAAAACCAAAGATCGAAGCCCCTGATGGTTATTGCGAGTCCGACTATGCATAATAGAAACAAGAAAATCGTAATGGCGATACCAACTCTCGCTTCCAATCGCTCCAACCTCAGTCTCGCGCTAAGTTCCGCCCTCTTTTTTAGCGCATCGATATATGCGGCGTTTGCGGTATTGTAGAGGTCCTTCGCCTTTCTAACGCGTTCGTCACGCTCTGCTTTAGCTTGCTTTAGTTCTGCTACGATAGCAGTTCGCTCTGAACGTGGAAGGCGCGACGTATTGTCCAGTTGGCTTTGGAGGGCAGCAATCTTGTTGTCTACGACTTCCCGTTCGCTGTACCAGCGATCTCTCTCTGAGTTGTATTCTTCGGTCTTTCTTCTCTCTTCCGCCGAATCGATTTTCAGTATCTCAGCAGTGCTTTCTGCCTCAGTGGATGCTCGGATCAACCTATATAAGTTCCAAGGAATAAAGAGGAGGAATATTAACTGCAAGATCAAACCTGAGATGGCAAGGAACTTGTAGAGATTGTCGGTGGGGGGTTTGAGGAAATCTCCAATCATGCGGCTTTTCTTTTCTTCGCGGCCTTCTTTTTCTCGTACTCTGCCTGTCGCTTATCTATCTCACCTTTCGGAACTGCAATCAGAGCCTTTGCTAGTCTCTCAAAGCGTTGGTACTCCTCTGATGGTGGTTTACTTGGCTTTGGTCTTTTCATCCTGTTTTCCCTTCTGCTTTGGCTCTTCCGGAACTAACCGTAAACTTAGCTGGCTTTTGTATGGCTTCGCGATCTTAAGCGGATGACCTGCAACGTTGCCGTTCAACGGCAGAAGGTACCCGCGCTTCTTCTTACCGCTTCCGTCAAGCGTGTATAGGACGCTTACGTCATAGAGAATCGCACTAGCGAGGTGAATGCTGTCAGGCGACGATAGTTTCACAGATCGCTGATCGTAGTAATCCCGAATATCATGGCTTAACTTTCCTATCCGTGTATCGTGATTGATCCAAACAACGTTTCTTCGCTTGAAGAGGTTCTCAAACTTTGTTTGCGCGTCTCTGGACATCTTGCTTTCCAATACTTCGGTTTGGGTCATAACCGATGTAACTAAGACCGCTTCGTTATCGTTAACCTGTCGGACCGTTTCCTCGATCCCTTCCATCACCCCTGGTTCGCACGGCTCGTTCTGCAACCACGCGAGAAAGATACAAGCATCCCAATAAATGATTTCTCTACCGGTTTTCATTTCTCAATGCCCGTACAAAATCAGCCGCGCTTAGATTACCCGTCGCGTTAGGCGCAATGCCTCGCAGATCATAAAGCGTTGGCAGATCGCTTTCAGGTGGAAGTATCTCGATGTGCGATACATTAACGGCGTATGGAAACTTTTCTAGATGTTTGTAGCGGAGTTGCCCAGAAACCTGAACGTACCTGTCGATTGCAGCAATTACCTGCGGTTTGAGTTCAGACGGGAAGTCGCAATCGAGTTTCCTCGGACCAACAGTTGGATAGATATGAAATCGGTTTATATTGTGGTGTAAATTCAGCCACTCAAGCGTGCCGAATATGGAACCTTCGGCCAATTCGTCCGGTCCAATGATCTTCGCTATCTTGCTGGCAAATTTTTGGTCAATCACGACCGGATTCTTGCCACCATTTTTGATTTCAACTTTGCCAACGTGTTGCTTCAACATGGAAGTGAGATTTTGGTAAGACTGAAGTGCAGCAAGATCGCTGTTGGCTGGTCTGCGTCCGCGCGCTACTTGGCGAAGATTAGTAACGAATTGCTTTGCGGTGCGATCACCCGCTCCATTTGGACTTACAGACACGGGTTCAATAACCACTGTCGCCGGACTGGAATAAGTAAGTGCTACGATCTGATAGTAGAGCGCAGGTTCTTCATTCGTAATGAGGCGTTCAGTCTGTTTTAGGGAAGACTTTACGGCTTCGAGCTGCTTGATGAACTCGGTTAGACGTACAAGTCCTTTGTCTTGCTCAGTGCCTTGAATTGTGACCGTGATCCTTGCCATTATCTCGCCTCCCGTGATACACAGATAGCGAGCCGCCCGCACATAATGTGTCCAGCATCATGCGAGCAGTCCAAGCCAGTAAAGCAATCGTATTCTGAAGGCCGTGAGTAGTAGCTCATGGCCTTCGTCATTTCCTCATTCGTTTTCCGCGTTTCTGTCGAGGTTTCCCTCCGTCCTTAGCATGAGGGTTTGCCGATAAGCTGCTTGTACTCTAAACGCTTCCCAGTAATCAAGGAAACTATTTCAGCAAACCTATCGGCATCTGTACCTTTGCGTCGATTGAATCTGAAAGCCTCGCTGATATAGGTGCCGCCAAGCGTCCGCTTTAACAGACTCCAGAAGTTTTCAATTCCGTGGGTCTTTGGCGTTTCCATGCTGAGAATTTAGCACGGAGGACTTGGCTAACCTTCGCTACCGCCGGCGGCTGTTGATTAAGAAGAGCCGTATTTTTCTTTGAGCTTGTGCAAATCTTCTGGTGCGTCAATCCATTCTTCACTGAAGCCACAGGAGCCACACAGGTATCGGGTGACTTTAACTGTTCTGAAGCTCCATGAGCCCGCAGTACCAGCAATATCGTTACCGCCTGAATAACCACCAATTCGCCCTTCGATGCGCATAATCTCCTGTGATTTGCATTTAGGACAGGTATGTGTGTTTTTCATAGCTCTCAGTTTACCTTTATGACGCGCAACCAAGCCGCGCAGCCGCCGAACATTATAGTGGACACCAAAAGTGGGGGAAACTCTGCCGCCAGATTTGGTGGCTAAATCCGTAGTTGCGTTTCAAGCAAACTTCCGTTTCTTAGCGGCCTTCTTTTTCTCGTATTCTGCCTGTCGCTTATCTATCTCACTTTTCGGGAAGGAGATAAGCTACTTTGCTAGTCTCTGAAAGCGTGATGGCGCCATGGCAAGCCGGATGGCGATGCAGAACCTGCTAAGCCGACTTCTGAGTGATTCCCAAGTTAGCCAACTATATTATTACCCAAATTAAGACACTACCGCGAGAAGATTTCATTGAGTAAAGCCGTTCGCGTGGAGTATCCTGAGGCTGTCTTCCCCGCTTGATCTCTATCTCTGTTAAGGCCCCTCCGTTAATCGCCTTAGTGGCTCGAATAGTTTGAGCTCATGAATAATCCTGCATTCCCATCGTTCGCCCATTGCCTGCGAACGCGGTGTTACCGTTCCATAGTGCTTGCTCTCGGTTGCTGCTGCCTGCTTGTCTTCGCCTCTGGAGTTCTGTTCGCTCAAGCCACCACTTTCGCCGGCAATGCGCAGCACACCTCAAGCTATCCGGCGCCCGCGCAGAATTTGAATACCTTTAAGTGGATTGCCAGTGTCGACCTCAACAACACGGGCGGTCTCATCCACTACGGAGCGCCGCTCGTTACCGCCGCCAACACCGTTCTGGTGCCGGTCAAGACAGGCGCTACCGGCGGCTTCCAGGTGAGCGCTTTCAACGGCGCAAACGGCGCGGCAAAATACACTCTCGCCACTGATTACATTCTTCCCGCGCACAACTGGATCCCGGCATACAACCCCACTATCGCCACGGGATCGTTTGGAACGCGTCTTTACTATGCTGGCGCCGGCGGCACTATTCTGCATGTCAATAACCCTGACTCAAACACGCCGGGCGTTCCGGTTCGTGAGGTTTTCTATACGTCACTGTCCAACTACAACGCGAACGCTACCGCTTTCAACAATTCCATCTTCGTTAACACACCTATCACCGCAGACTCTCAAGGCAATATTTATTTTGGTTTTCGGGTGCAGGGAACAGCGCCGGCGCCGCTGAACACGATGCAGAGCGGCTTCGCGCGAATTGATCCAAACGGAATTGGGACCTTCGTGCTCGCCGGAACGGCTGCCGCCGATCCCATGATTGAGCGCGACAGCCACAACGTTGCACCCGCTTTGAGCAATGACGAGAGCACGCTGTATGTCGTCGTCAAGTGGGCGACCAACGCTCGCTACTGCTATCTGCTGGGCCTGAATCCGACGACACTAACGACAAAGTATCGGGCGTTTCTGAAAGATCCGCGTAGCGATGGCTCAGCTGCAGTCCCGGAAGATGGCACGGCGTCTCCCATGGTTGCGCCAGACGGGGATGTCTATTTCGGAGTCCAGGGAACGCCGGCAGACAATGGCTCGCGCGGTTTCTTGTTGCGCTTCAGCGGAGATCTGTCGACTACGAAGACGCCTGGTGGATTTGGTTGGGACTATACGGCGGGTATCGTACCGGCGAGTTCCGTTCCATCGTACACAGGTTCGTCTTCGTATTTGTTGTTTTGCAAATACAACGACTACGCCTTCCAGGACGGCAGCGGCGTCAACAGAGTTGCGCTGCTCGATCCCAACGCCACGCAAATCGACCCGCATTCCTCATCACCGGGATTGATAGAAATGCGCGAGGTGCTTACGGTTATCGGTCCAACGCCGGACGCGGAGCACCAAACGGAATCTGTTTATGCGGTGAGGGAGTGGTGTATCAACGCTCCAGCGATCAACCCGGCCACCAAAAGTATCTATTTCAATAACGAAGACGGTCGCGCCTATCGGTGGAATCTCGCAACGAACTCACTGGATCAAGCGATCACGCTTAACACCGGCATCGGTCAACCCTATGTTCCGACTGTTATCGGACCAGACGGTACCGTCTACACGCTGAATGGCGGGACCATCTATGCTATCGGCGCAAACGCCGAGGTCAACGTTGCGATTGCTTCATCCTCTCCAGATCTGCGGACGACGGTTGTTGGTAGTCCGATCACCTTCACGGCAACAGTGACCGGCACGATTCCACCGACCGGTACCGTTACGTTTTTCGACAACACCTACAACGGATTGACTCCAGAGTCGGTAACTTTAGCGAGCAATGTTCCGCTAAACGCGAGCGGCCAGGCGACAGTGACGACATCGTCGCTGGCTGCAGGCGGTAGTTATCTCGGCAATCACTTCATCGTGGCAATTTACAACGGCGACGGAAACCACGCTTCCACTTTTGCGACGATGATGCAAAAAGTCCATGCGAAGGCCACGACCACTACCCTCAAAGCTACGCCGAACCCCTCCGGCCCAGGACAAATAGTTTCGTTAGAGGCGACAGTAGATGGAATTACCAACGCGGGAGAAACGCCGACAGGGATGGTGACTTTTAGCGATGGAGCAACCGCCATCGGACAGTTGTCAATCGACGCGAATGGCGGTGCCACCATAGAGACAGCCGCCCTCTCGGATGGTAGTCACGTGATCACGGCGACCTACGTTTCAGACACTGTGTTTGCTGCCAGTAGTGCCTCGACTACGTTGGTAGTGAATCCTCCAATCGTGCAATTGAGTAGCGCGACCTATACAACCACGGAAGGCGCCAACACCCTGAGCGTGCAGGTTACTCGCGCAATCAACAACACGGCGGTTGCGGTGAGCGTTGACTACGCGACAGCCGACTCTGCCGGAGCGAACAACTGTAACGTAGTAGGCGGCGTCGCTTCCTCCCGCTGTGACTATCTGACGACGCTGGGAACATTGCATTTTGCCGCGGGTGAAGTCTCGAAGACCATATCGATCCCCATCGTTGACGATGCCTATGCAGAGGGTGATGAAACGTTCTTCATTAATCTAAGCAATGTGAAGGGCGGGTTCCTCGGGACGAGTGGCGCAATGATAACGCTCCACGATAACGAGACAGTAAACGGCGCTAATCCGATCGATCAGGCGGGCTTTTTTGTTCGTCAACACTACATCGATTTCCTGAACCGCGAGCCTGACGCGGACGGGCTCGCCTTCTGGACGAACCAGATCACACAGTGTGGCGCAGATGCAGCTTGCATAGAGCTGAAGCGAATAAATGTTTCGGCGGCGTTCTTTCTGGCGATAGAGTTTCAGGAAACTGGCTACCTGGCGTATCGGACTTACAAGGCGTCTTTCGGTAACCTTGCGACTCCGCCTGGTGCACCTGTCCCGGTGAAGTTCACAGACTTTCTGCGGGATGCTCAGGAAATTGCGCGCGGAGTGCAGGTGGGAATTGGAGAGTGGCAAACGCAGTTGGAAGCAAACAAGCAGGCCTATGAACTCGCGTTCGTTAGTCGGTCAGATTTTCTGGCGGCGTTTCCAAATTCGTTAACGGCCGATCAGTTTGTAACGCAACTCGACACGAACGCTGGAGGAGTTTTATCAACCAGCGAGAAGGCGAGCTTGGTAGCACTGCTAGGCGCGACTCCTGCCGATCTGACGAAGCGAGCATCAGTGATGCGGTCGGTTGCCGAAGATGCTGACTTGAAGAACGCCGAAAAGAACAAGGCGTTTGTGCTGATGCAATACTTCGGCTACCTGCGCAGAAATCCTTACGATCCCCCGGAACACACACTGGACTACGCCGGCTATAACTTCTGGTTGGGAAAACTCAATGAGTTCAACGGCAACTTCGTCAACGCCGACATGGTCAAGGCCTTCATTATTTCGAGTGAATATCGTCAGCGCTTCGGACCGTGAGGAAGTGTGCGTCTCATTGTAAGGGGCCTCGCCTTGGAGTGCGCCGACTTGTCGGCGCTTTTGCCTGCCTATCGGACTCGAAACAAGACCAGACCAAGCGGTGACAGGTCACCTCCGAGAACCCACCAGCGCCGCCCACCGTATAAACACTCATGAAAGCCATTCTATGTTCAAAGTATGGGCCGCCCGAGGTTCTTCAGCTCAAAGAAGTAGAAAAACCTACGCCCAAAAATAATGAAGTACTCATAAAAATCCATGCCACCGCTGTAACCGCAAGCGACTCCCTCATGCGCCGCTCTGACTTGCCTGTGATGTTTTCGCTCATGAGGCGGCTGGGAGTGGGTCTTTTCAGACCGCGAAAACCCATAACCGGCTTTGTGCTGGCGGGAGAAGTTGAAGCAGTAGGCAAAGACGTTAAGCTCTTCAAGCTAGGCGATCAAGTTTATGGCTCCGCCGGTCTTAGGATGGGCGCATATGCCGAGTACGCGTGCCTGTCGGAGGCAGGGACGATGACTGGCTGTCTGGCTATCAAACCGGCAACGATCAGCTATGAGGAGGCAGCCGCCGTGCCCTACGGTGCGATGATCGCCTCGCACTTTCTCAAGAAAGGAAATATTTCGACGCGGAAAAAAGTGCTGGTCTATGGAGCTTCCGGAGCGATAGGAACAGCCGCGGTGCAACTCGCGAAGTACGCCGGCGCAGAGGTCACGGGCATTTGCAGCACGACGAACCTGGCACTAGTGAAATCTTTGGGCGCGGATAAAGTGATCGACTACACCGCACAGGATTCTCTTGGTAGTGACGAACTTTATGATTTTATTTTCGACGCGGTTGGCAAAAGGAAAACCTCAAAACTAAAAGTTCAGTGCAAGCACGCACTAACCCCCGGCGGCAAGTACATGTCAGTCGATGGTGGCGCACCGCGGCCGCGCGCTGAATATCTGGTGCAGCTGAAACAGCTAATTGAGGCAGGCAAGTTTAGACCAGTGATCGACAGGACCTTCACGCTGGAACAGATGGCCGACGCTCACCGGTATGTAGACAAAGGGCACAAGAAAGGGAATGTAGTAATCACTGTAGGAGGCGGCAACTAACTCCACCGTGGCTTGCGACGCGTCGCGGAGGTGTGAATCCGTCTGGGAATGGGAAACATCGCGGATCAGTCAAGTGATTTGCTGGGACCGCGGGCGTCCCGCCCGCAACGCGCCGTCCGGCGCGGAGTTTTGGGAGTTGCCCTGACAAAGCCTTTCGCGCTTCGCGCTCATTGCGGGCGGGACGCCCGCGTCCCAGACATTCACTTGAGTGTGTTGCGCATTCTTCACTATCTATAACCTCGCGGCTCCGCAGTAAATAAAGTTCACTCCCGCACCACGTCCCGTGCCTCCTTGTCGTCACGCATGCCGAGGAGTCGCGGATGGCGGAGTTTGTTGTGCTTGGTCCATTGGATGAAACCGACTTGCACAACAATCTGCGGCCGGACCCAGTGGGCGCGCAGGCTGTCGCCGACTTTGCTTCGCGGGAGGCCGACGGCTTTAGTAAACGGCGGCGTCTCAATTTCCAGGTCATCGAGCTGGGCGCGGAGATCGAGCAGCAGCTTTGTATTGAAGCCGGTGCCGATTTTGCCGGCGAATACAAACTCATCTCCTTCGTAGTAACCAACCAGAAGCGCGCCCAGTCCCTGGCGTTTGCCCCGTGGTTCGGTGAAGCCGCCGACCACAAACTCCTGCGCCAGCTCGCACTTCATCTTCAGCCAGTTTGGCGAGCGCCGCTGTTCGTAAACTGAATCGCGCCGTTTCGCGATTACACCCTCCCAGCCGTGTTTCTGCGCGCGGTCCCACGGCGCTTCCTCGTGTAGCTCTCGCACACGATGCAGCGGCGGAGCGAGCGGCAGCTGGCGCAACAGGGCGCGGCGTTCTTCGAGCGGCTGGTTCGTCAAATCGCGACCATCGAGCCACATGATGTCGAAGACGTGATAGGCACATGGCCCGTGCCAGTCGATTTCGCCATCGAGAATCAAATCCTTTTGCGGTAGTTTGGCAATCGCGCTGGCGAGCGCGGGAATGTTTTGCGGCAAACGATTGCGCGAGAACAGTTCGACCCGGGGACCTTGCTTGTAAGCAAGCAGCCGAATGCCGTCGAACTTCCGTTCAAAAATCCACGCCGGCCCGGTGAAGCGCTCCTGCGTGAGCGTCGCGGCCATCGGCTGAATCCACTCGGGAAAGGACTTTGGCATGGAAGAACTATAGCAGGGACCGGGAGCAGGAGCAGGAGCAGGAGCAGGGGCAGGGGCAGGAGCAGGAGCGGGAGCAGGAGCAGGAGCAGGAGCAGGAGCAGGAGGCAATTCGATTCTTACTAAGGTTCAATGAGCCCTTGACTAGTGCTTCGCGAACCGATATTTCTGCTCCTGCTCCTGCTCCTGCCGTCGGGCCTTCGTCTTACTTCACGAAGTAGACGGGGTTGGGAAGTTTGAATGTCCGCTCCGCGTAGACGCCAGTTAAGTCGCTCTGTTGATCTCCGACATTCAAGATAATCGTGTAACCCTGCGCTTCGATCTTCCGCCGTTCGGGTGCTTTGAAGTCGACTGCGCTTGCGAAAGTTGTACCTTCGGGCTCCAACATCAGCCCACTCCATTCGTAGCCTTGCTCACGAAGGTTTCGTTCTGTTGAATCGCGCAGTCGCTCCGGCCGGCCGGTTATGAAAAACACAGCCACTCCGATTTCGCGCGCGTGTTGGGCCAACGCCAGGGTCGGCGCGATGGCCTTTGCCTTAGCCATGGCCTGCCAGGCACGATGACCACACGGGCCCTTTTCCAGATCGCAAGGACCGTTAACAATACGGGCCCAACCGTTCAATCGCATCTCCGGCCAGTTGGAAAGCGAAGTCTCGTCGATGTCGAGCACGATCGCCGGTTTCCTCGCAGTCTTCACGCGTTTGTCCAACCAAACTCGCGCCGACACAATCACTTTCTCAATATCTCGATCGTACCTACCCGAATCGACATATTCTTCGACCTGGCGTCGAGCTTCGTAGAGATTCGGAACTTTCGAACTGCGGTGGGTTTGACCCTGAACCAGCGACAAAGTTACAACATCTGCTCCGGCGCTTAATGTAATCAAAAGTAAGAAGGCAACTCGCACGCGCGAAGGTAGGAAGCTCATTGGTCAACCTTTCTAATAATTTTGTAAGCGATGGCGCATCGGAGATGCGCGACGCAGGTAGCCAGAGCGTGCAACCTCTCGATCCCTTTGCGCGTCTCCAACGCGCAAAAAATCTTTGTCGATTTACGTTACCAGACGTTCCACGTCTGGCTACCTTCTCATTGCGGCTCTGCAGCGAACTACCATCTGAATGCATGTCATGATAGTTGCCGAACCTTTCGTGGTAAACTGCTTTGCCTTTCTCCCATCCCCCAAAGTCGAGTGATCTCTCTTCGCTGGCAGCCGTCGTTGCCGGCTCGAAGCCAATTCTGGGCGTTTGCGGACAAATATGGATCGGATGGCACAATCGGGAAGTAGCACTGGCGGACTAACTCGGGCGCCAATTGCGGGCTCCGTCGATCCAAAGCAATCCTCTCATTATCTCCGGCTCTCAATTGAAGTTCTCGCAGTGGCCGCGTTCTATTTCGCGGCCGCCAAAATTGGACTCTCCTTCGCCTACATTAACGCTAGTGTGTCACCCGTTTGGCCACCCACGGGTGTCGCGATCGCTGCGGTCTTGATGTTGGGTTACCGGAGCTGGCTCGGCATTTTCCTGGGCGCGTTTCTCGTTAACCTTTTGACTCCACTACCAATCGGGGCAGCGGCGGCGATCGCAGTAGGAAATACGACTGAAAGCGTGGCCACACTCTTCCTGCTTCGCACGCTGGGATTTCATCAGCAGTTTGATCGCGCGAGGGACGTTTTCAAGTTTGTGATCGCAGTGGTGTTGTGCACGACAATCAGTTCTGCAATCGGCAATCTTAGTCTTTGCCTGACTGGCCTGGGGCGTTGGGAAGATTTCAGATTGCTGTGGCGCACCTGGTGGCTCGGAGATCTCACTGGCGCGCTGATCGTGGCCCCGCTGCTGTTAACCTGGTTCGCCAAATCGCGAAAGTGGTTGAGCGTGGGCCGATCTCTTGAAGCAGCTTTGCTTATGCTGCTGCTTTCGGTCACTGCTGTCGTAACTTTTGGGAGTTCGACGCCGCTTTCCATTCGTTACTACGTTTTGACTTGTTTCATTGTGCCGTTCCTGCTTTGGGCAGCATTCAGGCTTGGCGACCGCGGAGTGACGCTGGCCATCGCCTTACTGTCAGGTTTTGCTGTTTGGGGAACACTGCGTGGTTTGGGTCCATTTATTGGCGGCACCGCAAACGAATCATTAATAGTGCTACAGCTCTTCGTTGCTTCAAACGCGGTGAGCTTCCTCTTTCTCGTGGCGGTTGTGGAAGAGCGGCGTGTTTCCGAAGAAAGCCGGCTGGAGAATGAGCTACGCGTTGCTGTCAACCTCGCCATTACGCAAATCCTGGCGGAATCACCTGCGTTAACTGCGGCGACGCCGCGCATCCTCAAGACAATCGGCATCACTCTTCGTTGGGACGTCGGAGCAATGTGGTCCCTGGATCCCGGCGCGACCGCGCTGAACTGTCATAGTTTCTGGAGCGCACGTTCCGATAGTGTCAAGAACTTCGAAACGGCCTCTCGCGAACAAGCCTTCCCGGCGGGCATCGGCTTACCAGGACGCGTTTGGCAGCTACTGAAACCTTGCTGGATTCCGGACCTGGCTAAGGACGACAACTTTCCGCGTGCTCCGATTGCGCTGCAGGAAGACCTTTGCGCCGCGTTTGCCTTTCCGATTGTTGGCGGCGAAAAGTTTGTCGGTGTCATGGAGTTTTTCAGTCGTGAAATTCGCCAGCCCGACGACGCCTTGCTCGCAATGTTTGGGAGCATTGGCAGTCAAATCGGACAGTTCATGGAAAGGCGACGGGCGGAAGATGCGTTGCGGACCCGTGAAGCGGAGTTGGAAGTAATTACTGACACAACTCCGTTGATGCTGATTCGTTGCAGCAAAGATCTGCGCTACGTCTATGTGAATCGCGCCTATGCCACCATGCTGGGACTCGAGCTGCACGAAATCATTGGCTTCCCCATTGTTGAGATCGTTGGAGAGGATGCGTTCGAAGCGATTCGTCCCTACGTGGAGCAGGTGCTGGAGGGACAACCAGTTGAATACGAACAGGAAGTAATGTTCAAAACCATCGGGCCGCGACACCTTCGAGCTGCTTACCGCCCTGAATGGGCGAGAGATGGCGCCGTCGTTGGTTGGGTGGCATCAATCAGCGATGTGTCAGACCGCAAATTCACTGAAGACGCTCTGCGCCAGTTCGCCGCGATCGTGGAATCCACTGACGATGCGATCATAGGCATGGATCTGTCGGGAATAATTACTGGCTGGAACAACGCAGCGAGCGACTTATACGGTTATTCCGCTGAAGAAGTAATTGGCAATAACGTTTCCATTCTGATTCCTCCGGAACAATTCCAGGAGGAGCAGCAAATCCTCAGGAAGATTCGCAGAGGCGAACGGCTAGTGCATTACGAAACAGTAAGAATGGCCAGGAATGGAGACCGAATAGACGTTTCGCTGACGATCTCTCCCATCGAAAACGACGAGGGTGAAGTGGTAGGCGCGTCGAAGATCGCGCGGGACATTACCGAACGCCGGCGCATCGAGGTTGAGCGTGAAGAATCGCTCAGACGCGAGCATGAGGCGCGCGCGGAAGCCGAAGTCGCAAATCGGGTGAAGGATGAGTTCCTCGCGACGCTCTCTCACGAACTCCGGACGCCGCTAAACGCGATCGTTGGTTGGGCAGGCATGCTGCGAAATAATAAGCTCAATCCGGAAGACACTCAGCGCGCGATCGAGATCATCAACCGCAATGCAAAGGCACAAACGCAGCTGATTGAAAGCGTGCTCGACGTCTCCCGAATCGTATCTGGAAAGTTACAGTTCGATTTGCGTCCGGTGGATATGACCAAGGTGGTGGAAGCCGCGGTTGATTCGATGAGACCGTCAGCCGATGCGAAAAACATTGGCGTGCGTATGCACGTGAGCGCAAACGTCACGCCTGTGTCCGGCGACTTTAATCGCTTGCAACAAGTTGTTTGGAACTTACTTACAAACGCCGTGAAGTTTAGTCCTGCAGGCACCGAGATCGATGTGCAACTCAGAGCCGTCGCGGATGATGTGCAGATCGAAGTGAAAGATCGAGGGCAGGGAATCAGCCCGGATTTTCTACCACACGTGTTTGAACGTTTTCGTCAGGCGGATGCCAGTACCACCAGGAAGTTTGGCGGTCTCGGTCTGGGCCTGGCGATCGTTCGTCACCTGGTTGAGATGCATGGGGGTTCGATCACCGTGGAAAGCGAAGGTGAAGGGAAGGGCGCAACTTTCACTGTCAAACTGCCGATGATGAACGTCGGAGCGGAAGTTCCTCAAGAGACCGGCGCGCTCCAGGAGAGCATCGCCGCCAAGCTGCTCTTAAGTGGCCTAAAGGTTTTGCTGATTGACGATGAGGCGGACACTCGAGAGTTGCTGGTCGAAATGTTATCAGCGTGCGACGCGGAAGTGCTTGCGGCGGAATCGGCGTCGGTCGGGTTCGGTCTTCTGATGGATCGGCGACCTGACATAGTAGTCTCTGATATCTCGATGCCCGAAGTTGATGGCTATGAATTCATTCGGAAGGTAAGGAATGGCAGTAGTCAGTCGACTGTGCCGGCGATTGCACTGACCGCGCATGCCCGTACTGAAGATCGCCGGTTGGCTTTGGAGGCCGGCTTTCAGGAGCACCTTGCAAAGCCCGTAACCCTCACCGACTTGGCTCGGTCGATTGCGAAATTAGTAGGGCGAATAAACGAGTAGTCCTGACCACAACGCAGAAAGGGCACGGTCACCCGTGCCCTCTTCGAACGACTGGCATTCCTGCCTGTTACGTTCGACCACTAGGGAGTCGTTGAACCCGCCGCCGGTCGATTGTTCTGGCTCATGCCACGATTGAGCATCATCTTGACTTCCACGCGCCGGTTCTGCGCACGGCCTGTCGCAGTCGAGTTGTCGGCGACGGCTTCAGTCTTGCCGTAACCCATCGGCGTCACAATACGACGAAGCGGAATCTTATGCTGTACAGCCAGGTACTGCACCACTGCTTCCGCGCGCTGCTGGCTCAGGCGGAAGTTTTTGGCCTCGCTGCCGGTTGAATCTGTATGACCAGCAACCTCGATGGTGTAGGCCTTGGCGTCAGTGGTCTTGGCTGCAAAGTCATCGAGTTGGCTTTTTGCTTCAGGCGAGAGTAGCGCGCTATTCACCCTGAAAGTTACCGCAACCGTTTCCTGCACCTCGTAGTCGTCCAGGGAGTCAATCCGCTGGTTCGCCGCGGTTGCTTCATTTCTTGCTTCAGCTGCGACAGCGTAGAGCTCGTCCATCTGTCCGGCCATGCGCTGTTGATTCTCTTCAACCGGAGTGACGCGCGTATCAGAGGTAATCGCAGCCCTCATGTCCGACTCTTCGAAACGGATCTTCTCGGCAGCGAGCTGACCCTGGGAATCACCGCGGCCCTCAACTTCCACAATCAGTCCCCGCAAGATCTCTGTAACTGGATACTTCTTGCCGCTGCGAAGAAAGCCGCCATGGGTCTTGATGCTGGTGCGATCTGTAATTGAGACTTGATAGTCGGTTCGGTTCCGGTCGCGTATTCTAAAGGTGTCGCCCTCGCGTGCGATTACCACTCCTTTAAACTTCAACTTCGCGCCGTTTGGAATAGATTGGATGTTGTGGTCAGCGGTGGTCGTTCGAATTGTTTGAGTAGTCGAGTCTTGCCCAAAAGCCAATGGTGTCATGACCAGCAGCAGAGCCAGCCCGCAAATCACTTTAGGTAGTCGAAACTTCTTAGCCGTATTAGTCCTCATTTTCACTCCTTTGAAATTGTTTGGGTCCGCAATCAAACTTCCCGGCTCTGCCTCTCGCGATAACAGGTCCAGCGGGAGAAAGACGAACTTGAAATTCTGCCCGATTCGTGGCGGAGTTTTGTTGCAAATGAGCGATGGTTCGCTAGTAAATGAATGAGTGAAGACGTAAACCGCGGAAATGCAAACCTTAGCGGATTCCAAGGCTGTAGGCGTGGAGATACTTCGCCATCCACTTAAAACACTTTTCGCTGTTGGGCTTTTCCCTTTGTGGCGAGCGCAAACCGCGCTTCAACTTCCGCATTACCTGAAATCAAAGCCGCAACATGTTCACCAACTGCCGGACCGTGTTTGAATCCGTGACCGGAACCACCACCAACAAGCCAAACGTTTTCAAATTGTGGGTGACGATCAATCAAGAAATCACCGTTCGAAGTGTTTTCGTACTGACAAACTCTAGATTCAACCACCGGTGCGTTCGCGAGCAGCGGGATGCGCTTTGCCAGATACGCGCGTACTGCGTTCACGCTTTCTGAAGAAACCATTCTGTCGCCGGTGTCCGGATCAAAATGCGGTCCGTGGTCATCGATCGCGATCTTCACACCACGATTTTCGAGAGCGGGAAGGCAGTATGTAAGTTCATTGATGTCCATCCAGGTTGGCATTTGAGTTGAACTAAATCGATCGTCGCCGGGAGGAACACCAAGGAACAAGACTTCCTGGCGGGTGACGTAAATCAACTCTCCCAGCAACTCGGGAAAAAGCTTTGGCAACCATGGTCCGCAAGCGAAGATAAATTTGTTCGCGACAAATTTCTGCCCCGAAGTTGTCGCGATGTTTTCAAGTCTTAAATTATTTTGGCGCGGCGGTTGGATTGTCGCCTCAAGATAAGTGACACCTGCCGTTTGAGCTTCCGTGACGAGGGCCTGCACGGCCTGACGCGCCATCAATATCCCGCTGTCAGGTTCCAGGATGCCCCACGAAATCGTGCCGAGCTCCAGTTGGGGATAACGTCGATCCAACTCCGCGCGACCGAGCGTTTCGAATTTTACTTTACACTGCGCGAAAGTTTTGACAGTAGCGTCGCAGTAAGCATCGTTATCTTTGGCCAGCCACAAGACGCCCGTGGGTTGGAACAGTTGAGGTTTGTTAAGCCGCGCGAAAAGCTCCTGCCAGATCGTAAAAGAGCACTGGGTCATGCGCGTATAGATCACGTCCGGCCCATAGCCCATGCGAATTATGCGCGACTCACCACCCGAACTTGCGCGACTGTTCGCTGCTCCATAGCCATCCAATAGTAAGACCTGGGCTCCGGCGAGTTTGAGTTGGTAGGCTGTCCAGGCGCCAAAGGCGCCCGCCCCTATTACCGCGACATCAAATGTTTGATCCGTGCTCATTCAGATTCGGACCGTGAATTATCTGTTTCGGCTGAAGGCGTCACGATGAGATTCAAAAAAGCGAACGCTGTCGCGGATTGGGTCTGGGCGATCGTCCACGTTTGTCTTCGCCTGTCTGTTGTATGCGCCTCGGCCTATTATCGAAAACTGTTCGCCCTCCGAGCGACGGTGAGATTTTCTTTTCATGTGCGATGATCGCGTCGAAGTCTGTCTGCGGTCGAAGTTGTGTCTCAATCAAGCGCGCGAACTTTTCTAGACGGTGAAACCCTTCCAGCTTTTCCTTCGCGATCAGTCGATCAGTTCCACTCGCACTGCCAAGCTTGGCGCGGTCGAGCGCATTGCGAAGGAAGTTGAGAGATTCGTCGTAGGTCTTAAGCGGAACGGGAAAGGGATGACCATCCTTGCCGCCGTGTGCAAACGAAAAGCGCGCCGGGTCGTCAAAACGAGTCGGGGCGCCGTGCACGACTTCAGCAACCAAAGCGAGAGATTGAAGCGTTCGTGGACCGAGCTTCTCAACCAAAAGAAGTTCAGCGAAGTTATGAAGATCGCGCTCGTAAGCGACGGCCAGGACGGCGCCGAGGCGTTTGAGATCCACATTCTCTGAACGAACTTCGTGATGCCGGGGTAGTTGCAGGTGTCGTATTTCGCCGAGCAGCTTATCTGGATTCTGGCACGCAATCTCGAGCATTGCGCTTTGCGCCGGCTTCGCATTCACATCAACGAGATTCATGATGCGGCCCTGGTGCTCGCCAACTATTCCGGTGTGAGGCTCGACAACGAAATCCTTCACCGCTGTTGAATGCCAGTGATAACGCCGGGCCATTCCGCTTTGATCGTTCAACCCCTGTTGCACCACCGCCCATTCACCTTCATTCGTTACCACGAAGTTGTGCAGGTAGATTTGAAAACCATCCGCGATAGCGTTGTTGTCGACGCGCGCTGTGAGCCGGCTGGTGCGAACCAGGTCTTCGCCATCAAAACCGCGCCGTTCAGAAATCACCCGCAATTCGCTCGGCGTGTTTCGCGAGAACTTGCCACGACCGCCACATACGTAGATTCCAATTTCATCAGCGCGTGGACCAAGGCCGCGCTTGAGGGCACCCATCACTGAGGTGGTAATCCCTGAAGAATGCCAATCCATTCCCATCACTGCACCTAATGCCTGGAACCAGAAAGGATCGCTGAGTCGGGACAGAAAGGCAGACGTGCCGTAGTCGTAAACGATTGCTTCGGTGATTGCAGTGCCCAATCTCGTCATCCGTTGGGCGAGCCACTGGGGAACGTGACCGCCGTGGAGAGGGAGATCTGCGACTCCGGAACGTTTCATAGAGAGATTGTCCGAAGTCCAAGGTTGAAAGTCCAACGTCGCGTTGCGAATTGAACTCAAATTACTGCTTTGCACAAAAAAAGTCGCTTTGATGCGGACGGCGGCTTTGAAAGCGCCAAAGGCGCGTAGTGTTGTATAGACCGGAGACATGGGTAACAACACTTCGCGCCTTTGGCGCTGGGATGCAAAACGGATTCAACGTCCCATGCTTTGAAAAGTACCCTATTGCCCGATGACTTCCTTTAGATAGGGCGCCAACTGGCTCGCCGAGATTTCCGGAGAAATAAACGCGATGTAGTTGTCTGGTCGTAAGAACACCTGGAAGGATTTGTCCGTACCGAATATCTCCGCGACTTGTGGGTAAAGAGGGATAACGAAGTCGTCAATCAAGAGGGGGTAGTTGGCTTCGATTGCATCACGAACACTTTGGTCGTCACTTTGGCCATCTGAGAAAGTCAACAAATGGAATTTGGGCGCGCGCAATTTGTCATAGACGCTCTTGCCGTCAACCAGAAAATACGGCAGGCGATCACCGGCCTTAACCTCAAAAGCGCTATCGCCGTCGTGCCGGCTCAGGGAGCTATCGCGATAAGTAATACCGATTTGCGAAACCAGCGGAAAAAACTTCTTCTTGACGGCATCAATACTGAGAATGAATTTCGCCATCGGAGGAAATATTGTGGTGCGGATCACGTTTACTAACCAATCCGTTCCGGCGGCCAGATTGAACAGGCGATCGGTGGTTTGCAGTAAACGTTTGGCATTGGGCAGCCGCTCTTCGTTGTAAGTCTGGAGGATTTTTTCCGCCGCGGCGCCTTTGAGAACCAGCGCCAGTTTCCAGGCGAGGTTGTAAGCGTCCTGGATTCCAGTGTTCATTCCTTGTCCGCCGGCGGGCGTGTGAATGTGGGCCGAGTCACCGGCAAGAAAACCTCGCCCCGCGGAAAACTTTTCGACGTGACGAGTGTGAACTTTGTAAGTTGAAAACCAGTCGACACGCGTGATGTCGAGTTCGAGTGCCGCTTCGTCCTTGATGCGCGCTTCAATCTCTTCGTAGTCAACTTCGCCCTCGTCCTTATTGTGGCCTTCGGGAAATGAACCGACGATGCGCCAACGCTGCTCACCCGGCATGGGGAAAAACGCAACCACGCCGTGCTCGGTGATGCAAACATGCAGCGCGTCGTGATCGTACTTCCAATCAATGCGCACGTCGGCCACGTAGAACAGGCGTTCGAAGGTGCTGCCTTCGAAGGAGAGTCCCAGGCCGTGTCTTACCAGACTCTTAGGCCCGTCGCAACCGACAATATATTTGCCTTCGATGTTTTGAATGTCGCCGTTGCCGTTCTTTACTGAGGCGATGACGCCGTCCTGGTCCTGCGAGAAACTTTGCAGTTCGTGTTGCCAGAGAACATCATGCCCGTGTTTCTCTACGTAATCATAAAGCAAGCGCTCATTTTCGCTTTGTTCCAAAACGAGCAGGTAAGGGTAGGCGCTCAAACCTTCTCCGAAGTTCGACAGATCGACTTCGCCGACGATTTCGCCGCTCTCAAGCAGCCGGACCTTTCCGGCAATCGTGCCTTGCGCTACCGCTTGCGGCGCCAGTTCGAGTTGTTCGTAGATTTCAAGCGTGCGCGCATGAACACCGAGGGCTTTGGAAAACGGCGTGATGCTTTCGTTTTTTTCAACAACCACGAAATCAATTCCGTGGCGGATAAGTTGACAGGCGAGCGAAAGTCCGGTGGGGCCGGCGCCGACAATGATCACGTCCGTTTTCATGTCTATTCGATTCTGTTTCCCGATAATTTCTTAGCTAAGTTGCCGACGCGAATCGTGCCAGGTTGCACCACCTTCGCGTTTATGCCACGCAGGTGCAGCTCTTTTCCCACCGGCGAATTTACAAACTTCATCGCGTCAAAACCGAAACGCGCTACGAATTTGTGGCAGCCGTTGTGTGGTGGTGCTGTTACCTCAATCACGGCCTCGCCAATAGCCAGTTGGGTCCCGGCCGGCAAATTCTCCGCGCTTAAGTCCATGTCCAGGTAAAGTTGATCGCCGGCCAGATGCCAGCGACTTTTTTCCTGCGCTACCAGCGCGGTCACTCGCGCATTCATAACATTGATCTGCATATCCGGATGCGGCGATCCGTCCGGAGTCTTCGAACTCGCACGCCTTATCCAACTGTCTCCGACGAGGCCTTCCTGCAGATGGAGTTCAGCTTCTTCGAGTAATTCACGCTCGTCGATCTCCGGACGCCGCACTATCAAGTGCAGAACGCCTTCGTCCTTGGGGGACCGGCGGATTTCATCGAGCCCCGCTTCGAGCTCGTCCATTGTCAGGGGTTTGATTTCCGTGATCAAAGCAGTCTCCTTCTTGTTTCGCAGGTAGATCGTAGCAAATGCAGCCGTAGGGTTCAGCGTCGCAGCAGTTGCACCGCCCAAATACATAGTGCAGCTGACAACACGGTAAGCAAAATGAACAGCGGCTCGGTAAGTAAATGCGAGCCCTCTGTGATCATTCGTAAAATATGCGCGATAGTGATCAAGCCAAAGATGACGGCAGTAGTAACGAGATAGGCCTTCATAGACACTCCAGGGTGAATGATAGGTTGCCTCAAAAGTCGTTGTCAGCAAAAGTTCGACGCGTAGCGTCGATATGAATTTGGCCCGGCCTTTCAAGGCCGGGAAACAATAATGAGCCCAACCGCCTCCGTCGCGTTGCGACGGAATGACATTGTTGAAAATCTTCATTGCGTCGCTGACGCGACGCGCGGTTAACCGGACTACGTGATCCCAGCCTTGAAAGGCTGGGCTAAATTCACACCGACGCTACGCGTCGCAATACCTGTTAGCGATTTTTAGGGCAAAGCCGATTCGCAACTAATCAGGGTTGTTGTAGTAGTTACTACACCGCTTTAGACCGGCGCAACATCCAGGAATAGAGCCACGCGATCACGCCGACGAAACCAATGATTCCGAGCCAGGGGCCGAGCAAAAAGTCTTCGGCAACGAGCCCGATCGGCGCATCCTTCGAGAAACCGACGATAAGGCCGGCATTCATCACACCCCACAAACTTTCGCCAACGATTAATCCAGATGCTACCAACGTGCCGAGCCGTTCAGCGCGTTCAGGATTCGCGAGGGATTTAGTGCGCCGGTGGTACCAATGCGAGACGACTGCGCCGACAACAACAGCAAACGTCGCCGACATTGGTAGATAGATGCCAATGCCAACCGCCAGTGGTGGGATGCGCAGTTTCTTCATCGCGCCCAATGCGATGTCGAGCACAATCAGGCCGACGCCGACGAGCGCGCCGATGCCGATCATTTTCCAGTCAAGATTCCCACCGATCACGCCTTGAGCGAGCGCCGAGATGAGCGTTGCCTGGGGCGCAGGCAGCGGATTGGGCGCAACTACGCCGACGTTCGCCGCGCCCGCGAACCCGTAAGCATGCGTCAGCAGGTTGAGCACAAACGGAATTACCGACGCGCCGGCGGCGACGCCAACAATGAGCGCGATTTGCTGGCGCATCGGCGAGGCCCCAACTAGTTGTCCGGTTTTCAGATCCTGCAAGTTGTCATTTGAGATCGTTGCGCAGGCAAAGACAATCGCCGTTACAAAGAGTGCGAACGCCACCAACGCGGGCCGTGTCTCAGCGGTCGGTGAAATTGCAACTACCAGCACCGAAGCGCAAAGCACGATCGAGAGAATGCCGACTCCCGAGATCGGGCTGTTGGATGCGCCGATCAGTCCGGCCATGTAGCCGCAAATTCCGGCGATAAGAAAGCCACCGATCAGCACGAAGGGAATTGCGATCAGTGTAAGTGTAACCGCGCTGGGCGCCAGCACCGTCGAGCGCACAAACGTGAAGGCCAGCCAGCCAGTGATAAGCAGGCACGCGGCCGTGAGCGCAATAATCCACGGCGGTGAAAGATCGCGATCACGATCGTCTCGCAGGCCTTTGGCGCGTGAACTGGCAAGCGTGCTTACGAGTCCACCCACTACCGGCTTAGCAAGTTTTGCCAACGTGAAGATCGCGGCTATTGCGATCGCGCCGGCGCCGATGAACCGGACCTGAGTACGCCAGATGGCCGCTGTGTGCGCACCGAGTGCGACGCCATCCGCTGCGGGCTGCATTGATGTCAGGATCGGCACCGCCACACCCCACGCGATCACCAGACCAGTGAGCATCGCGATCCCTACCGACAAACCAACCAGGTGACCAGCGCCAACGAGCGCAAGCGAAAAGGCGACGTCGTAACCGCTTGAGGCGAAGACGCCGAGACGAAAGAAACCGGTGACTTGAGCGGTAGCGATGCGCGTGGCTGTCACGATGGCGAGTCCGGCCGAGGCTACGGAACCAAGGATCACTGCGATCAGGCCTTCTCGCGCTTCGCCCGTGTCGTCTTTTGTTTCCCCTCGCGCACCCGACCCGACTTTCAATACCTCCGCCGCAGCTACGCCTTCCGGATAGGGCAAGTCAGAATTCGTTACCAGTGCGCGTCGCAACGGAATGGTGAATACCACACCAAGCACGCCACCGCTCAAGCAGATGAGAAACGATTGCCAGAACGGGAATCCGGTCCACCAGCCAACGATAACGAGTCCAGGTAGAACGAAGATGATCGCTGAGAGCGTGCCGGCCGCAGACGCAACGGTTTGCACGATATTGTTTTCCAGGATTGACGAATCCTTAACGAAGCTCAGAATCGCCATCGAGATCACAGCTGCAGGGATCGATGAAGCGAAAGTAAGGCCCACCTTGAGTCCAAGGTAGATGTTTGCCGCCGTAAAGATCGTCGTGATGAGCGCGCCCAGGACGAGGCTGCGTACTGTGAGTTCTTTGGGTTTCATAGTCATAGATGGCAAGCGCAAACAAGGCGCAAAGCGACTTTGGAATTAGACTCGGATCATCGCGGAATAATATCACCACGATGCTTTTATCGGAGAGTAATTGTTCGGGCTTGAGTGAAGTGAGTTGTGGTTTTTTAGGCGCGTAAATCCAACTTTTCGGATTTGGTCGCTGCCCTCGCGGCTTGGGTCGCTTGGCTATTTGGAATTTCGCTGGTTGTGAACTGGCTCGAGTGTGCGAGTGGTGTGGTCTGTCACGCTCGGTATTGGTTCCGGAAGTAATCGCTCTGCCGCGCCGGCAAGTTCTTTCGTGGTCTGATCTTTTAATTGCGGAACTGCGCCTGTTTGCTTCGCAGTTTGATTGCGCTGCAACAAAAGCTTAAAACACAAGCCTTCGAGCAAGAGCATTACCAGAAAGGGCAAGAGTGCTGCTGTGAGAACTTGTTCGGAAGGCAAGCCAAGCATGACTTTCATCACACCCATGAGCATCGTGATTGCGACCAAGCCGAAGACGAAGAGTGCAATCATTGACGACAGCAGGAATTGCGGATTGGCTTCTGATGACTTGGTGGCGCGTTCCGGTGTGGTCCCGCTCAACTTTGCGCCGCAATAATTGCAGTAGGTCAAGCCCTGCGCGATGGCCACTCCGCAAGCTGAACAATACATCGTTTCCTGCCTCCGCAAAACAACTCGCTCTACGAAATTTCACTCGACCTGCATCAATTGTTAACGGCTGGCCTTGATGTCGAAGGCCCACAACGTTTCGAGGTCGCGAATATAGAGTCGGCCGTTCGCAATCACCGGATATGCAAACGCTCCCTCCGGAAATGGCCCGGCCTGTTTCTTTTTCGGTTGATTAGGCGGGGTGAATTGACCCTTCGCCCGAAACGCCGCCGGCGTCGCTTCCACTAACGCGACTTCGCCATTGATGCCGTGAAGATAGAGAAGGCCATCAGCGTAGGCGATCGAAGCCCAGCCGACACTCTTGCCGCTCCATTTTATCTTGCCCGTTTTGAGATCGGCCGCGACTAACGTCGCCCCGACTTCGGTGCCGTAAATATTTTCACCAACCACCACCGCTCCACCAATACCATTTGGAAGTCCACGCGTGAGATAGACCTGCTCTGCGATCCCGCTGCCGTCCGACTTTACTCGGACAAGCACACCACCAACGCCAAGCGCTCCGCCGTATACATGCTCGCTACTTGCGACGGGCGTGAAATACTGCGCTGGTCCCTTGGCAACCTCTTTGTTGCGCCAGAGGAACTCACCGGTCTTGGCATCGACGCCCACCATGCCCTTGCTCAAGCACTGCACGTATTGTTTGCGTCCGCCGCTTTGAACAACGATCGCCGATGCATAGCCAGCCTGATCGCCGCCGGGAATCGCCGATTTCCAGATTACCGCCCCCGTCTTTTTGTTAAGCGCAACCATCGTGGCTTGTGCGCCGCCGGGAGTTACCAGGACGACATCACCATCAACCAATGGCGACTCTGCGTAGGCCCATTCACCTGGTTGACCGTCAAAGTCTTTCCGGATGCTTTTTTGCCAGCGAATCTTTCCGCTCTTTGCGTCGAGACAAACAAGGTCGCCGTCAGAGCCAAGCGCGTAGAGATAGTTTCCATCGACTGTCGGAGTTGAGCGCGCCTTCGGGTAAGACGGATTCTGATCAGGATTGCCGACGTTACCGACGCGCGTGGTCCAGATAACTTTTCCATTCTTGGTTGCTAGCGCCTGCACAAACTCATTCTGCAAACCGCGATTGCTCATGAGGTAGATCCGCTCGCCGACAACCGACGGCGTTGAATAGCCGTCTCCGATGTCGTTCACTTGCCAAAGTAGTTTGGGACCGCCTGCGGGCCACTCCTTAAGAAGTCCGCTCTCTCGCGAGATACCGTCACGCCCCGGGCCACGCCACTGTGGCCAGTCGGAACCCGCAGTATTTATTTTGGCGGAAGACGGAACCGAGATGGCCGAGAGACATAAACAAAGCGCGGCAATTGAAATTACTAATCGAGACTTCATGGATTTCTCCTTCTGGGCTGGTGCATTAACTGGTCGGATCGTGCTGGCTCTTCGTTCATACGATCCGTTTCGAGGAATGTTCCGTCTCACTGAGTTGAAGAAGCGACAGACAAGACCGGTCTGTCCTACTCGCTGCGCCGGGCCATGAAAAGAACCGGGCCCAGTGGCATAACCACCAAGCCCGGTTCGGTTAGTAGGACAGGCATTCCTGCCTGTCCCTGTGTTTAGAAGAACGGACAGACAAGACCGGTCTGTCCTACGTTTATTTATTGGACTGCTACATCATCCACGCGGAACGACGTGGGCAGTGTAATGTCGTTGGTAGCACGGAATTGAATCCGCACTGTTTGTCCGGCGAAAGCACTAAGGCTGTATGGTCCTCTTAGCACGTAGACTCCGGCAGTGCCGCTGTTCGTGTTGCTAAACGTCGCCAGCGTTGCCAGAAGCGTGCCCGATGTGCTCCGCACTTCAATGAAGAGCCGGTCAAAAATTGTACCCGGCGCCTCGCCGGTGGTGATATTCAACCAGAAGTTAAGGTTGCCACCGCTTGGAACCGTCACCGTCTGGTAGAGCGTACTCGTGCTGCTGTCGTTGATACCGAGAATCATGTAGGCCACACCGCCGTGTGGGAAAGTCCCGGTGCTGCGTTGGGTTGATCCGCTGATGACCCACGGAGTTGTACCGCTCTCAAATCCCGGATTAACAATTACGTTAGTGCCACCGCCTCCAGTGCCCGCCTGCGTAACCGTGAAGGTTTGACCGGCGATGGTCATGGTTCCATTGCGTGAGCCGGTTCCGCCGTTGGCGGCGACAGAGTAATTAACCGTGCCGTTACCCGAACCACTGCTGCCGGAAGTGATTGTGATGAAGGTCGCATTGCTGACCGCGGTCCAGGCGCAGCCCGCGCCCGCCGTGACTGTCACGCTGCCTGTGCCACCGGCTGCGGCATAGCTGGCGCTGGTTGGATTGATCGAGAAGGTGCAGGTGCCACCACAACTGGCAGGCACATCAGTGGCGGCGGTGTGCGTCGTGCCGTCGTTGCCGACTGCCGAAACGCCCATGCCGTGACGCGCGAACACCGTCCAAATCGCGCAATTGTTAGCTCCGCCGTTCAAGTTCTGATCGGCCTGCAGGATGCCGTCGCGCGCATTCAGCATTGATGGGCGTGTCGGTGTGAACTTCATGCCGTTGAGCACGATCCGATCTGTGATGGTCTTGCCCAGTTGTGTGCGCAGATCCCACAGAGCTGAGGCCCAGACTTCGCCGTCGTTGTGAACTTCGCATCCGCCCGCGCAAACATCGGCGTAGGAGTTGTGAACGGCAGCCGCCGGCACGGTGTAAGCCGCACGGCGTATACCCGTAGTGTTGTTTTGCGTGACGTACTCGCCCATCACGCCATCGTTATTGAGCGTGGTGGCCCAATAGTCTGACCAGCCTTCGCCCATTGCTCCGGATTGCGTGCCGCTGAGCGCCGTGCTGCCGTTTCCAATCAAACGATTGGAAATGCCGTGTCCATATTCATGGAACACAACGTCGCTATCTACAGAACTATCGCGATCAGGATTCGGCGCAGTGAAGAGATACTGCTGCATGCGCGGACGCTGACCTTCGGGTGGGGTGGCGAAGTTGGCATTGTTCGTGCCCGAGCCGTCTTGCGCTTCCGCTCGGACGGAGTCGTTACCGGTGCCGCCGCGCCCGAAATTGTTTGTCTGGAAGTTGCCCGACGTTTCCGTGAAGCCGAGGCCGTAGGAGAAGTCGTGCATGATGTTGTTGTAATAGAAAAGATTGGTTACGACGGCTGCTTGTTGCGTGCGTGGATCGACCGCGGTCGAGAACGGGAAAGTGAAATCCTGATTCGCAGCCGAAGCATGACCGGTAGACAACCCACTGCCGTTATTGTTATCCGGTGCATTATTAGCATCAGTGTCGAGATAAGCTTCGACGTTGTTGCCGGTCGTCACGGTCGACGTGCCCATCCAACCGGCGGCAGTATTGATCGTCGTGTCGCCAACAAACGAAACCAGCGTGCGGCCACCGGCGTCAGGGTCTTCAGTGTAGACCGTGCCTTGCGCCGCATCGAGGTAGAGGTTGTAACGCAGCAATAGCTCACCGGTTTGCGCATCTACCAGAGTTTCATACCAGGCATTCGGACCGACATCGGCGTAAATGTGCCAGGCGAGGCGCGCTGTGTCGCCAACTCTTAGGACGTTCAACTCCGAAAGCACTTCCTCGTTCCCGTTAGAAATAGGATTCGCAAAGTGCGACATTTCACTCTTGGACGCGCGCGTGTAGGTCTCAACAAAGGAAGGATCCACCGTTGCTCCGGAATACTCGAAGGCCCGGGCGATCGCCTGGCTTTCGCTGACCGCTGTCTTTAGCTTTAGCGTTTCGCCGGAGACGAGAAATCCTTCGCGAACGGAAAGCACTTCGCCGCTTTTGTTAACAACGACCTGCACTCCGCCCTCGAATACTTTGATTCCGTTGACCGTTTGCACATATTTCAGAAAAGTAGTGCCTTGGTCTACATCCTCACCGGTCATCGCCAGATTGGTAACATCGGCGCCTGACAATGCAAATACGGAAGCGTTTTGCCTTAAGAAGCGGCGCGCAATGTTGTCCGCAGTGTCAGACTGCGGCGCCGAGAGGGTGGCTCCGTCGATGAAGAAGTTTTTCATCGCGCCCGTTTCATTCACAGTTGCGCGAAGGTTGGCTGCATCTGCGGATTTTAGACTTGAACGGAATTGGTCCACCGCCGAAACGCGCGCCTGGGTCGCAACATTCTTAGCTGCGCTTTGAACGCCGTCGCCCGCGTTGAGATCGTAATCAGCGAATTCGCCTTTGCCGACCAGCCTGACGTCATAGTTAGGAAGAGGCCCCGGGGGAAGCTGCCGTCCCACACCGAGAGCATTGGATTTGTCAGGCGCGTACGACGCGTCTGACTTGAAAAAAGGGAACATCGCAACCGCTAGCAGAAGAGTACCCAGCACTCCCACGAATAGAGTCTTACGCATTCTTTGCCTCCATTAATTTTTCAGTTGAGGTAAGGCAACGTCGTCCAGTAATGCCGCGGGTGTGGGGGAGACTCATTATAAATTGAGGCACCTTGCGGTTTTTGACCCAGTTGAGAAATTGCCTTAGCGTTGGCTTGCGCGCAACCTGTACGCCATAAAGCGAATGCTCATTCGTTCAAGAACGGAAGAACAGCTTCGGCGCGTAGGCCCACCTTTGCACGCAATAGCTGACCTGACATTCGATCGCTTCGAATACCGTGTAGCCACTGAGTTTGGTCAGTTGTCCAGTTTGGCGGCAGGTCGTTGCCGTCGTTGTCGAGGGGCGGCACAGCTTACCAAAGACACAGCGAGGTTGGTAATAAAAATCTTGCAGTTAATTGTTATGAATTGATGACAAGACTACGAGGTTGAGTAGTAGAGAACTCTCAATTACTTCGTTCTGCGAACAATGCTCAAAGGATCGCGACGCTTCGCGTCGGTGTGAACTTAGCCCTCCTTTCAAGGGCAATGACATACTTGACGAATCAAGTACCCGCTCCGAGATAAGACCGAGGCAGCCCGTAAGGCTGCGAGATAATAGCCGGGGGTTGAGCAGAGCGATACCCCCGGATCAGAAGGCAATCATATTTGACCCTGGAAGGGTCACAGATCAGGTCGTCGCTTTAACCACGCGTCGCGTCAGCGAAGCAGTGAAGATAAATGTCAGCGAATTCATTCCGTCGGGACGCGACGGACCTTGCTGCGTTCACTTATTGTTTCCCGCGGCCTTGAAAGGCCGGCCTAAATTCTATCGACGCTACGCGTCGGGTGATGATTCGGGTTGATTCGCGGGTTCTCTTTTTGGCCCTTCTTACCTATATTTAGCCTCTAATGAAAACACTCGGACTTATTGGCGGCACCACTTGGCCCTCGACGGTCGATTACTACAAGTATTTGAACCAACTTACCGCTGAACGAACGGGCGGTGAAATGTACTCGCGCCTGATCCTTTACTCGGTAAATTTTGTCGAATTCAAGGCGCTGGCCGACGCGAGCGACTGGGACGGGATCGCAGTGCGCTTGTCCGATATTGCACGCAAACTGGAAAATGCCGGAGCGGAAGGACTAGTGCTGTGCGCCAACACGACCCATATTGTCGCGGAGAAGGTTCAGCAAAGCGTAAGCATCCCGCTTCTCCACATTGTCGATGCCGTTGCTCGTGAGATCGAAAGTCGCGGGATTGGAAAAGTGGCCCTGCTCGGCACACGGTTCACGATGGAAAATGATTTCTATCAAAACAAGCTACTTACTTATGGTATCGAGACGCTAGTTCCCGAGGCGGAAGAGCGGAACTTCATTCACGACTCTATTTTCGAGGAATTGGTCCATGAGATATTCAAGGACGAAACAAAGCGCAGATACGTGGAATTGATGAGTGATTTGAATAGGCAGGGCGCCGGCGGAATCATCCTGGGCTGTACTGAGATCCCGCTTTTGATCAAGCAGGCGGACACTCAAATTCCGCTATTCGATTCGACTCTGATCCACGCGAAATATGCGGTGGCTTTCGCATTCTCGGAATAGTCAGGTTGGAAACGGGCGCGGCAGCCACAAAGACAAGCATCATTGCTCAATCGATAGGCTTCGCCCTAAAAGTCGCAAACAGTGATTGCGACGCGTAGCGTCGGTGTGAATTTAGCCCAACCTTTCAAGGCTGGGGATCAGGTCGTCGCTTTAACCACGCGTCGGGTCAGCGACGCAATGAAGATAAATCTCAGCAATTTCATTTTGTCGCTACGCGACGGGCGTTGTTGGGTTAACTATTGTCCCCGGCCTTGAAAGGCCGGCCAAATTCACATCAACGCTACGCGTCGAACTCTTCCTTACTGTGCGCGGTGGCGATGTCACCGGACTCGAGTTGCGCCTGGTGGCGCCGTCGTCGTCGGTCGTAGCTTTCGCAATTGTCTTGTTGTCAAAAAACGAATTGCGCTGAATTGCGACTACAGTTACGCCAGCCGCTTCCTTTCCGCCCATGGTGACGTGGCCGGCAATTGAGGCCGTCGGTTCTTTTGCCGGCGTTTGGGCGAAGCAGAGCGCGAAACCGAGGACAAGAAGACCAGGAAGCATGAAGACGCGACTGGGGATTTTCATTGGTGCTCCTTTTGGCAATTACCAACTGCTTGAAACTATTCAAGCGATTTGCTGGGACCGCGGGCGTCCCGCCCGCAATGAGCGCGAGCGCGACATCGATTTGAAGAGTTAACTATGAAAAAATGCGCGCCCGCGGTCCCAGCAAATCCCTTGACCGATTCACGGGACTAACCGGTAATCCTTACTGCTGGCGACGTTTTTTAGCGCGCGCTTTTTGACTAACTCGGTGAACGCTGACTGGCGCTCTCACAGTAGCTGCGCGTCTTTTCCTGATCTCCTCAGCAGCGTTGTCGGCGCGAGCGATAATAGCGTCGTCGACGTACTTCACAAGTTGATCGGCGTCCTTATAGCTGACTGTGGGTTGAATCCATGAATAGCGACGCTGGAGATCGGTGAACATTGCAAACACGTCATGGCCAGACTGAACGATCGGCAACACCGGAATCATGAGATCAGGAATCGTGGCCTGCAATTCCAGCGGGACGGAACTCGCGTTGGTCAAATCAACAACAATGAACTCCGACATCCCGGCGATGAAGCGAACGGTATCGCTCAGTTCGCGGTCCACTGGCGAGGGGAAATCGAAGATAACTCCTATTTTGCCGCGTTCGCTCAAGGCCTTAGCTAGTCGATCTAAAACTCTTTTGCGCTGCGGAAGAAAACGTCCGAGGATGAGAACGACGCGTTTGGTAGTTGCAGCCAGAAGTTTTCCGACAGATCCGGGCTCGTCTACGATGTTGTGAAATTGAGCGACGCGGATGTCGTTGGCTTCCGTGAACTTGATCATTTCTCCTGGTCGTCGTTCCCAGGCGACATGGACGTCGACAAGTAAATCACTTTGGTCTGTCTTGTCATCGATCTTAACCCGGCGAATGAACGTGCCCCCGACGATAGCGCCACGCATCGTTGTTCCCAGGAGCGAGGTTTCATCGAGAATCGCGTCGCTCAATTCCACCCGCGTGAGATCCGCGCCATCAAAACAGGCCTTCGTCAAATCGGCGCCAGCAAGCGTTGTCTCGATCATTTTGGCGCCGGTGAAATTCGCATCGCGCAAATCTGCGTGAGCCATGTAAGTTCCATCCAGACAAATAGCTCCGCGGAAATCACCGTAGTGAAGCATTGCGCTCCGAAGGTTGGCGCCGCTCAAATTGATTTTCTGCGCACGTGCCGACGAGAGATCTGCGGACATTAGCTTCGCGTTCGTCAACGACGCGTGCTCGAGATGGGCCAGGGCGAGGTCGGTGCGCACCAACACTGCGCCGTCCAATCGGGCGCGCGCAAGGTTGTAGCGCGCCAAAGATCCGCCTACGAGTATCAGGCCTCTGAGATCAGGCTTTACCTTTGGATGTTGCAGTCGCCACTGGTTCCAGAAGCGAGGCGTCCGGCGACGCAGCGATTCCTTGAGAATTTGCAGATGCTTTTCGTTGCCGGGGAAGACTGGCCTACCGGACGCCGGTTTGGCAGTAACAGTTGAGGTTTTGGTATTGCGTCGTATTTTCATTGAGGAGATCAAAACTCGTAATGCGGCGCCGCTTGTTCTGGTCCAACTCTGCCGGCGACGATGTCCGCCTGAAAATAGTTCTCACCACGGATAGGATTTCCGGCAAGCCCGCGCAGCATCGCCAACTGCCCGACGTGGGTGAGCGCATCGGCTATAGGCGCCTGAAATAATTGTTGCGGCGCGCAGGCCATCCGCTGCGGGGACGCCAGGTAGTTTTCAAACTCCTGAAGGCTAACGAAGAACCGTTCGACCTCCTGGTTCCACGTCCCAACGTCTCTCTTCGTCCATGCTTCCTGTCCTTTAGTGATTGATAATGCCCAATCCAGCAGGTCGCCGATGTGCGCAAGTATTTCGAGTGGCGTTCGCGTTTTTTCCCCAGCGCGAAACATGGGGAAGTCGGCGCCGGCATCGCGTAAGGTCTTTCCGCCGCGGTAGGCCAGGGTTGCCAGCGTATGTCGGAATAGTTCCCGAGCGGGATCGGTTTCTGACGTCATGAGTGCTAGTACCTCACTATTTCGGATTTGTTTCAAACGATCGTGGCAACGAGTAGTGACCTAATTTCTTCTCAGTGCCACCATTGGTTCACTACTTGGCAACGTTTTCCAGCGGCGCGCCCGCGGCGCAATGCGGACACTCGTTAGGCAACCAATGGGAATAGTTTTCGCGGACCACGGCTTCTACCGCTACGTGCTGCCTATCGAAGCAATCGGAACCCGTGTTTCCTAAGATCATCAGCGCGCCGGCCACCACCGGCGTGGCGCCGTGTGACTGAAGTTCTGTGTACGTCCCGCGCAACGCTGAGCCAGCGCTCATCACATCGTCGACCATCGCGATTCGTCGACCACGCACACGTGGGATAAAAGCTGATGGCAGATGGTAACTCGCAGCGTACAAGCCCACAGCCACTGGCGGCATTCGGCGTTCGGTGAAGCAGAATTCGACGTCGAGAATTTGGGCGACGAGTTGTGCGAGAAACGCGCCTCCCAAAAGCGGACCGCAGACCGCAGCCACGTTATGGGGTCGGAGCGATTCAGTCAGTTGACTGACGAACGGAGCGATTTGTCCGGGTACGGCAAAGAGCGCATCGAGATCAAACCAGAGTTCACTGTGGTGACCTGACTCGAGTTGGAAGTGGCCGCGGCGGCCGGCGATCAAGTCCAGGAACGATGTTGCGCTGGGTTGGTTCATGGTGTGTTCGCGACAACTCCTTGGAGTGCGCCGACTAGTCGGCGCTTTGACCAGCTGCGACCGTGGCCAGACGTCGTTGAAAATCGAGTAAAATTCCAAGGAGGTCGGGGCGTCAAGCTATGGGCCAAAGCGGTGACAGGTCACCGCACCCCAAGGAGCGGCAGCTAATCTCAATTAGAAAGCCACTGGCAACGACTGCAAGCCGCGCAGTGTTAGATTGCGATTCCATTCCAGGTCTTCAGTATCCAGTCGTAGCGCAGGCATTCGCCTGATGATCGTGTTGATTGCGATTTGCCCTTCGAGACGCGCGAGCGCCGCGCCTACGCAATAGTGCAGGCCATGCCCGAAAGCGAGGTGACGGTTTGGCTTGCGCATGATGTCGAGTTCGGCCGGTGATGCGAACTGTGCCGGATCGCGATTGCCCGCTGCATAGGAAACGCAGACTAGATCGCCCCGGTTGATTTGCTTGCCGCCAATGTTGAGATCGGCTAGCGCAATGCGTCCCATCTTCTGTACCGGACTATCGTAACGAAGCAATTCCTCGACTGCAGAAACGATCGCCTCGGGGGTTTGTATCAACTGATTCTTCTGTTGCCGGTTCCGCAACAGAGCAAGCACCCCATTGCCGATTAAGTTGGTGGTCGTTTCGTGACCGGCGATCATGAGCAGTACGCAGTTCGCGAATAGTTCACTTTCGCTGAGCCGGTCTCCCTGCTCTTCAGCCTGAATCAATGCACTGAGCAGATTGTCACTCGGCCTGGCGCGGAGTTCGGCCACCTTCACGCGAAAATAGTCTGACAGAGCAATGAAACTCTTTTGCGCGAGATCATAAAGCGAGAAGAGTTCTTCTTTGGTGCGGGCACTGTCGATTCCCCCGAGCCCCATAGCAATGTCATCTGACCAGGCTTTGAACTGTTGCTGGTCCGTGCTCGAGACACCCAGCATCTCGGCAATCACTGTCGCCGGCAACGGGTTGGCGAGGTCAGTCATTACTTCCATGCGCCCTCGCTGCTTCACCTTCGCGAGCATTTCGTCGACCAACTTCTGTACCAGCGCTCTCATATTTTCCACCACGCCTGGCGTGAAAGCCTTGCTGACAAGCGCGCGGAGTCGCGTGTGATCCGGAGGATCGATCATCAACATCCAAGACCCTACGGCGGTGAAAAATGGGCGGAAGTGTTCTTTGGCGGCTTCGGGCATGCGCCCTTGATGTGCTCCGATCCGGTTTGACGACAACCGATCGTTTTGAACTTGCGCGGCTATGTCCGCATAACGCGTCAGAATCCAATAACCATTTTCTGCGCTCCAATGGATCGGATCGTTTGCGCGCAACTCGTCATAAACTGGATACGGGTTTCTTAGAAACTCAGTGCTGTTGAGGTCGTACTGGGTCATACCGAAACCGAATGCTCCCTCAGACTTGTGTGGTCTTGAGACTTGGAAGTGGGAAGTACTTAGAAACTGGCGTAGCGTAGGCGGTTTGCGTGGGACGTGTCAATAAAATCAACTGACCACTCAAGTGATTGTCTGGGACCGCGGGCGTCCCGCCCGCAATGAGCCGAAGGCGAAAACGTCGCCATGGTCGGAATTAGAAAAGCCATTCGCGCTGACGCGCGTTTGCGGGCGGGACGCCCGCGGTCCCAGGCGATCACTTGAAGGGTGCTGGAGCGAATAGTAGGATTGCCGCATGAACGATCAATTGTCGGCTATAGCCAGGTTTCGTGAGTTACATGCGTCCGGATGTTTTGTCCTGCCTAATCCGTGGGACATCGGAAGCTCGATTTACCTTGAGCAGCTGGGCTTCAAAGCCCTCGCCACCACCTCCGCGGGTTTCGCGTTCTCCCGCGGCTTGGCTGACTCGGTTACCGCGGTGCCTCGCGACCTGATGCTCGATCACATTCGCGAGATGGTTGCGGCGACGTCGTTGCCCGTGAATGCAGATTTTCAAACGGGCTACGCCGATGAACCGGAGGGCGTCGCTGAAAGTGTCGCGCTTTGCGTCGCTACCGGAGTGGCTGGTCTATCGATTGAAGATGCGACTGAAACCGGATTGCCTGCGGCAGGTGCTGCTAATTCCAAACCGGAACCTCTTTATGAGTTTCAGCTGGCGGTCGAACGCATCAGGGCGGCCCGGGCTGCGATTGATGCGTCTGGAATTCCCGTGGTACTGACCGCACGTTGTGAAGCGTGGCTGGTTGGGGTCAGCAATCCACTCGACGTGAGTCTTAAGCGACTAGTTGCTTTTGCTGATGCCGGCGCGGAGTGTCTCTACGCACCGGGTGTTAGCAAGCCTGATGAGATCGAAGCGATCGTGAAAGCAGTTTCACCAAAACCGGTGAACGTATTGGTTTCCCGATTCAATTCGGATTTGACGGTCGCGCGTCTCGCGGACCTGGGCGTGCGTCGAATCTCAGTTGGCTCCGCATTGGCTTGCGCGGCGTGGGGCGGTTTCATGCGGGCCTCGCGCGGGATTGCCGAGACCGGTTCTTTCGAGGTCTTCGCTGAAGCTGCTTCATACGCGGAATTGAATGATCTCTTTAGAAACCAGTAGACAGTCAAGTAATTTGCTGGACCGCGGGCGTCCCGCCCGCAATGGGCGCGTGAGCGCAAATAGCTGTTCTGATCGTTTACCAAGGCGACGTTTTCGCCTTCGGCTCATTGCGGGCGGGACGCCCGCGGTCCCAGTAAATCACTTGAATGCACTGCTACTAATCTCCCCCCGCCGCTTCTTCCCACCGATACGTTTTCCCGTTCCAGTAGAGAATGCTGTCGGTTGCTTCGGTGCCCAGGACGATCGAATCACCTTTCGCTGTCGCCGGCGGCCAGCTATCGCCACGATATTTGGTTGAACGTCTCGGCAGCAGTTCCATCAAACCTTTCTGGTCCGACGCTTCGCTGCTTGCCGCCCTTGAGTAATTCAAAATGAGTATCGGTGACTGGCCAAACAGTAGAAATTTTTCTAACGCCGGTGTTGTTTGCCACCCGAGTCTGCTGCCATGAATGAGGGCGAGTGCGAGCGTAGGATTTGCCGCCGGGTCTTCCGGGTAAATTGCTTTCGGCCGCTCGAAGGGATTATAGATCTTTACGTCTGGCGCAAGTTCCGAGCGCGAGCCCTTGATGCGCACCACGATTAGAATGTCCTGCGCTCCGTCACCATTAAAATCTCCCGTCAGATAGTAAGGTTTGAAAGCTGTTGTCGCTTCTATCGCCGATCCAAACGATTTTCTCAAAGCATCGCTTATGGTAGCCGCGTTGAGTGGCGCTGTTTTGTTTTGCGCTTGTGGTTTCGCAGAGGAGGGGAGAGCATTCGCTGCGAGCAAAGTGAAGGCAACGAGCAGAAGAATTCTGCGACTTAACGGAAAACTTTCGCGCGCTTGTCGCAGAGTTTTCATGTTCGTCTCCTATAGTCGGCCGGCGGCGCGAAAAACTTATCGAGATAAAACTTCTCGCGGAAATAGCGTTGCCGCCAGCGAATCCCTGCGCGATCGAGTAGCAAACCTTCGCCGGCGCCGAGAGCATAAAAAACAACCCGCTTCGAGTCGTCAAGCTTGATCGTTGTTAGTTCACTCAGTATTCCGCTCTTGAGGTCTTCGGCAATCGCAGCGAAACCCTGGTAGTCTTTCAGGGCGCGAAATTCTTTGCCCGGCTTGTAGCGTATGCTCGCGGATTTGGCGATGCGATATTCCGTGTACCTTGCCATACCTTCCTGCCACAGCTGAAACGAGACATAGCGATAATCGTCGGGACTGAGAATTTTTTCCAGCTCGCGTCGCTGTTTCAGATAAGCGGAGAGTCCGACGGCAAAGTCAGCTCCAGGCCTGGCTTCCAATGCGTCGGCAAGCGAGCGACCCAGGCGCGAGAAGAGCTCCTGCATCTCATGCCATTCGTAAGGAAAGGGATAGTTCAACATCCACATACCTGTTTGGTCGCCGCGACTCAATCCCAACGCGTTTACATCGTCGTAATAACCGGGTTGAGAATACTGCAGCTGGTGAAAATGCTCGTGCAGCATGACGACGGCCCAAGGTGTGGAAGTTTTCTTTGCAGTATTTTCTGCCTGACCGATGACGATGGTCGGAATGCCGGCGATGGCAAACGTCGCGAGGAACTGCGGCGATTGCGTCCGTTTGCGATAGTAGATATTGCTCTTTAATAGTGGATCGTAGTTGAGCAGCGTGAAATCCGTCGAAGGTTTAGGATGGCGGATCAGGAATTCGTTGTCGGGTGTCACCAGCAAGACTGAAAATGGTGCTTTATTCCAACCGGACCATAGTTGATTGCCTAATGTGTCGCCGATGCGGAAAACCTCTGCCAAACGCACGCGGTCGATGTTGTTAACTCGAACTTTGTCTTGTGCGCGGACGAGCGGCGCAAAAAAGAGCAGCGCCATAAACAGAAGCAAACCGATTTTCGACTTCAAGGACATAACGACGACGAATCGAACGAACCCGCAGACGCGTTAGAGAAACAAACACTGTCGCGGTTACATCTTGGTGGCGAGCAGGGTCGCCGCGTAATCTCCTGCCGCTATTTTCTGGTCGCTGCGCGGATACGGACTCAAGCCAACCAGCTTTAGCCGGTAGCCCTTATATTCAATCTCACTGACCAACGCACTGCCTCGGCCGGTATTCAACGTCAAAGTTTTACTTCGGCTGCCGGTACTGACCTCGACTTGCACCGCTGCATTCCCGGCCCACACACACTTCACGTCCGACGGGCAGCGCGAATCGCTCTCGACAGTCACAAACTTGATCCGCAGGCTGGTTCGCTTAAACGTGACTCGCTGGCCCTGCTTCAGGGTGAACTCCTGATTCAGACGAACCGCTTTGACGGCGATCGGAGCGTTGGGCTTCGCAGTGAGTACGCTCGCTGACGCAAATAGCACGGCGCATACGCCGAGCACAAACATTCGGATCCGATAACTCTGGCGCATTTACTAGTTCCTCCAAACCTTACTTAAACCTACGAACGTTGTTCGCGACGCCACGCTGCCGATACAGCTCGACCCTTCTCGACGTCGTCAACCACCAGGATCAGCTGGTGATCATGATCGCTGTAGAGCACTTCGATGTTTACTCCTGCTTCAGCCATGCGTCGCGTGATCTTTCCGAGTTGACCTGGCTCGGTCTGGTTCAGTCGCTGAATCAGCACCTCCCGCTCCTCGATTACAGTGATGCCGGCTGCTTCGAGAGCGTTGCGGGCCGCTGTCCCGTCCGCGAAGAGAAAATGTGCAACGCCTTTGCCGTTGACAACGAAAGCGCCGCCACCCTCAATACTTACGCCCGCGCGTCCCAGCGCATCGCCCATTTCAGCCAAAGCGCCGGGTCGATTGTCGAGCGCAATCGCCAGGTCCTTCATCGAAGTCTCCTCAGGAATCAATGTTACTTCATAGGGATCGCGCCGCCGGCGGGCCAGTCGGTGTCGCCAACTCGTTTCAGATTCATATCAAAAAAGCGAACTGGATCTTTGCCGGGCATAATGCGATCACCGACTTCATGTAATGTTCCGTCCTTAATCATTGCCGTGTAGCGAATAGTGGCAGGGCCAGCAGGAATCTCCCACGTGTAACCGTCGCCAGTTGGCTTGATCACGAAATCCCCGACTCTACCCTGCGCCTGCGAGTGCATCGTAAACACTTTGGTCCCGGTGTCGTACGAGATTACGCCAAACGCATTGAAGCCGACGGTGCCGTCTTCGTTATAACCACGACCCTCGATGACTTTGATCGAGCCATCGAGAAAAGGGCCGATGCGTTCCGTTTGTACGATGTTGTGTTTTTCACCAGACGGCAAAATCGTCCACGCCGGTCCACGCCAAACACCATCCATCATGGCGAGCGACTTCAATGCCTCGCGCTGAGCGGAAATCTGTGCTGCCACATCGGGCCGCGTTCCCTGCGCTGATGCGGTAAGAGCAGCTCCGAGAACGACGAGCAGCAATACAAATAGGTTGAGTCTGTTTCGATGCGGGTGCGTGAGCATTCGTTAACCTCCGACGAGTTGGTTGTTTAGTTTGGGTTGACCGCTATTTCTCGTGAACATAATAGACGACGCCGGCGGAATCATCAGTCAACAGAAAACCATCGACGCCATAATTCAGGATGTCCACCGGTCGCCCGTTGACTTTTCCGGCTTCCAGAAAACCGTTGATGAAATCTTCCGGACGATCTGAGGGCTTGCGACCTGCTCGAAGCCGCACTACGCGGTAACCGCGATTGAGACTCTTCTTCGTGGAACCGTGCAGTGCGACGAGAAACGAGTCACGCAAGGGACCGCCGTCACCGGATTTGGGTACGGGACCCATATCAAGTGAGTCGAAGAACTCAAAACCCAAGGGCGAGCTGTGAGCGTCGAAAGCTGCGAAGGCAACCGGCACATCGCGGCAGTTAAGCTTCTTACCGCCGGCGTTGAATTTCGGATCCGGCAATCTGGTAACGCCGGATTGGTAGCAATAGGGCCAGCCGTAGTTCGTCTCCGTTTTGAGTAAGTACATTGTGTCGGCCGGCTTGTGATCGCCCAGATGATCCGAACCCATGTTAGTTGCATAGAGTCGGTCTTTGATCCAACGCAGACCGACCGCATTGCGCAGACCACGCGCATAATGCTTTTGGTTCTTGCCATCCGGATCCATTTCTAAAACACTTGCGCGCACGTCTTCTTTTTCTTCACAGGCATTACAGCTGCTGCCGACCGAGATATAGATCTTGCTGTTTCCGCCAATCGCGATGGTGCGCGTCAGATGCCAGCCGCCGTATTTGTAGCTCAAGCCGTAATCCGGAAAGGTGGCCAGCACTTCCGGCCTGGCGCTCGGCGTCGTTTCGCCGGCGATGTATTTGTAGCGAAGTAAGTGATCAGTTAGCGCCAAGTAGAACCAGTCATCGCCATTCTGATCGCGGTAGAAAGCAATGCTATTCGGATTGCGCAATCCCTGAAGATACGGAGTCACCTTCTTGAAGCTCTCGCTGGCCGCATCGAAGTCTTCGAGTATGTAGACAACGCCCTTTGAGTTATCAGTGAGGTTATACATGTCGGTCACGAAGATCCGATCATCCGGACTCTTAGCCATGAAGCGCACCCGCTTTAGCCCCTGCACTGCGACGCTGACTCCAAATCCTTCCGGCAGATTCAGACTAAACGTCTTGCCATTTGCGAGCGCGACGCGCTGCGGAATAAGTTTCAGACCGCGCGGCTGGGCCTGCGCGTGCCCGGCGCTGGCAACGTTGAGTGCCGCCCATGTCAGCAAAGCTGTAAGTGTGACGAGTTGGAAGTTTCGGCTGCGCATATTTTGAGTAACTCGATCGGTCTATGACTCGAATTAGGATTTGGGCTTTTTAAGCTCCGTCAACTGTCGGAGGCGCCGCTCATTTTTTGAGTCGTCGATCAGCTCCGCCAGGCGCTTGAGCCTTGTTGCTTCTCGTTTGGCGCTTAGCACCCACCAGTTTACAAGTTTTCTGTAGCCCGGGGGCTGGGCTTGATAAAACCTCCAGGCCGTAACGTTCTTCTTCAGTTGCTTCGCATATTGGTCCGGTAGCTCGGCACTGCGCTGTTCATACGCATAGATCCCCGAGCGGTTCTCTTCTCGCGCTGCAAATGCTTTCAGTCCGCCAGGCTGCATCAATCCTTGATCGCTCAGTTCGGTGGCGCGCTTGATATTTACAGCGCTCCAAATGCTCCGTTGCCGGCGCGGAGTAAAACGAATCTTGTAACTGATTTCATCGATGTTTTTCCTAACGCCGTCGATCCAGCCAAAACAAAGCGCCTCGTCAACAGACTCCGGCCAGGTGATACTCGCCTTACCTGAGTCCTTTTTGTAAAACCCTACCCACAATTCTGTTTCCGATTCGTGATGGGCTGCAAACCACTTACGAAAATCCGCAGGTTTCTTAAAGAATCTGACCTTCATTATGTTATCCGCTTCAAGCTGAACGCAGGCGCAGTTTACCTCAAGTGCGACCCGACGTTGCGATCTACTCGCTCGAAAGCATCACCATGAAAGAGTTGTTGTATAGCACATGCAAGAAGTGTTGTATAAAACTGACCGGACAGGTAAGATTCCGCCGCAAACGATCGCGTCGAGCACTGTAATTTCCGCGGGTCTCCGCTCTAAGTCCCACCTTTTTGCAGGCTGTCGCTCCGTTATCTCAATTAACAGCCAGGTAGAGGTTCCATAAATCATGATCAAGTCAACCACCAAAACTATTTCGCGTCGGCTCCCGACACACATGGCAGGGCTGGTCGTCCTGCTGGTTCTATTCGCGAGTTTTTTCTTCTTAACCGGCCAGCCGGTTCAAAGCGCGGGTAACCCGAGTGTAGTCGTCAATAAATACTTTAATTCAGGAAGCACTGCCGACGTGGTTGAGCTATTGGTAATTCAAGACGCTCTCGACATGAGAGGCATGATCATAAAGGACTTCTCCGGAAACATGGTGAACGACGGTGGCGGGAAGTTTACTTTTACTACAAATGCGTTGTGGAGCAGTGTTCGAGCGGGCACCCTGATCACGCTCAGGAATGACAACAGCGCAGCAGACATCACGGTCGGCGGTGCGGACTACAATCTGGATCTTGGGATGACGAACGCCACCTACTTCACTTCAGGTGGGGGGGCTTTCGACATCGCGACGACCGACATGCTGATGATCAAAGCTGCGGGGAGTGGCACAGCGGGAGTAACGGGAAGCATTCACGTCCTGGCGGGCGGCACAGCTGGGGCGCAATTCACTGCCACTGCGGTCCCCAAACTGATCGCTTCGGGCACCTCCGGCACGAATCAATTCGTGTTTGCCAATAGCGCTACTCAGAGCATCAATGATTTCGACGGCACTGGCGCGACCGGGGCCGCTACCGGATTAACCTTCGGCGCCGGCAACAATGCGAACAATACAGCCTACATTAACTCGCTTCGCAGCGGTCCGCCGCCAACGCCGATGCTTTCGATTAATGACGTGTCGCATGCGGAAGGGAATACCGGCACGACGGCATACACTTTTACGGTCAGCCTTTCAGCGCCAGCGCCGGTAGGCGGCGTAACTTTCGATGTTGATACTGCTGACGACACCGCGACCACTGCAGACAACGACTACATTTTGGTCCACACGACTGGCGTGACCATTGCCGCGGGGCTTACATCTGCGAACGTTATTGTGCAGGTCGTCGGTGACACGAACATTGAGCCAACCGAGACTTTTTTCGTAAATGTTTCCAATGTGGTTGGCGCGCCGGTGACCGACGCGCAGGGATTGGGAACGATTACTAACGACGACAACGTCGGCTCAACTGGAATTGTCATCAGCCAGGTCTATGGCGGCGGTGGCAACAGCGGCGCCACCTTAACGAACGATTTTATAGAACTCTTTAATCGCGGCAATGCGCCGGTTAGTTTGAACGGTTGGGCGGTGCAATATGGTTCCGCGACCGGATCGAGCTTTACAGTTACTCCGCTTACTAACTTCACCCTGCAGCCGGGTCAGTACTATTTGATCCAAGAGGCTGCCGGTAGTGGCGGCACTACTGCCTTGCCGACGCCGGATGCGACTGGAACTATCGCGATGGCCCTCGGCGCCGGAAAGATCGCACTGACCAGCGATGCTGTTGCCTTGAGCGGAAGTGGTTGTCCGTTTGGCCCAAGCGTGGTTGATTTTGTCGGTTACGGAACTACCGCGAATTGCTCGGAGACTGCGCCGACCGCAACGTTAACCAATACTACTGCCGCGGTCCGGGGCAATGCTGGTTGTACCGAGACAGATAACAATTCGGCCGATTTCGCCACCGGTGATCCCACTCCACACAATTCAGACGATGATCTACATGTCTGTGGCGGACCCAGCGGTCCTACGGGTGTCGGCGCGGCCAATCCAAATCCGGTAGCTGCCGGCGCTGCGACCCTCCTGACCGTAACAGTCACGCCCGGGACTCTGCCAACCAGCACCGGCCTGGCTGTCACCGGCAACTTGTCGCTGATTGGCGGCTCCTCAACTCAGATGTTCTTCGACAATGCCACGAATGGCGACGTGACCGCCGGCGACAACATCTTTTCCTATCAAGCGACCGTTGACCTGGGGACAGGTGGTGGGATTAAGAGCCTTCCCATGAGCATCACCGATGCCGAAGCGCGAGCGGGCTCCACGCACATCTCTCTAACAGTTCAGGCGCATGACCCTTCAGTCAGCGGCGCCGCAAATCCAAGTACGGTTGCTCAGGGGGCCTCGGTTGTTCTCACCGCTACGGTGATTCCCGGCGTGTCGCCCGATAGCACCGGACTGGCAGTTACTGGTGACCTTACAGCGATTGGTGGTTCAGCTACACAAACGTTCTTCGATGATGGCGTCACCGGCGGCGATACAGTCGCAGGTAATAGTGTTTTCACATTTACGGCAACTGTTCCGGGCGCCACGACAACTGGTGCGAAGAATCTGCCGCTCAGCGTCACCGATGCTCAGGTGCGATCGGGTTCGGGCAGCATTTCGTTAACAGTCACTACCCCGCCGGCTGCGCATGATCCATCTGAACACCTGGTGATGGGCAATCCGAATGGCGCGACTGCCGATGTGGCGTTCCCTGATAACTACCTGATGATGAAGGTGCAGTACGCACTTTCATTTAACAACTCTCGTGAGATTCCGAATTGGACCAGCTGGCATTTGGACAGCACCTGGCGAGCCGGCGCGCCGCGTCAGGATGATTTCCGCAACGACACGACTTTGCCGCCGGGTTTCCATCAGGTGTTGGGGACGGACTATTCCGGCTCGGGGTTCGATCGCGGGCACATGTGTCCGTCGGCTGATCGCACTTCAAGCATTCCAGACAACTCCGCGACCTTCCTAATGACGAATATGGTCCCGCAAGCGCCCGGCAACAATCAGGGTCCGTGGGCGTCGCTGGAAAACTATCTGCGTACCTTCTTACCCAACAATGAACTCTATATCGTTTCCGGTGGAGTGGGCGTAGGCGGAACGGGAAGCGGCGGCGGCACAACAAATGTTCTTGCCAGTGGCGTGACCGTGCCGCAGAAGACCTGGAAGGTTGTGCTTATTCTTCCCGTAGGTGACAACGACGTCGCGCGGGTTGATAACAGTACGAGGACAATTGCGGTAATCATGCCGAATATTGATTCGATCAGACCCGATCAATGGCAGAAGTACCTCGCGACAATTGACCAGGTTGAAACCCTAACCGGTTACGACCTGTTCTCGAACGTGGACCCAGCGGCCCAAACGGCGATTGAGGCGAAGGTAGACGCTGGTAACGACACAGCGCCGGTTACAGCGAATCAGACCCGAGTGACAAAGGCGAATGAGAGCGTCTCAGTGACGCTGGCCGCCACGGATTTCAACGTCAACAATGTCTTCACCTTCACGATAGTCTCCCCGCCGACGCACGGCTCGCTGTCGGGCAGCGGCGCCAATCTGAGCTACACTCCGACTAATACGATTTACACCGGGCCGGACGCTTTTACTTACAAGGCGAATGATGGCGGGCTCGATTCGAACACTTCGACCGTAAACATTAATATTCTGTCGCCCACTGCAGCTGACGGACTCGTAAACGGGCGGATCACGGAACCTGATGGCACGCCCATCGCCGGAGCCGTGGTAGATCTGGGCGGAACACAAATCCGACGGACGATCACTGATGCCAACGGCAACTATCGGTTCGCCGGTGTACAAACACAGGGTCTCTACACCGTCACTCCTTCAAGAACGAACTATTCGTTCAGTCCCTCGCAACGGTCGTTCAGCCAGCAAGGCAACGTGACCGAGGCGGCGTTCACCGGTTCGCCGGTGAGTAACGCGGTGAACCCGCTTAGCAGTCCGGAATTCTTTGTCAGGCAACACTATCTTGATTTTCTGGGACGCGAGCCGGACGAGAGTGGCTTCACCTTCTGGAGCGATCAAGTGCGCTCGTGTGGGAGTGATGTTGGCTGTATTGAGCGTAGGACGATCAACGTGAGCGCGGCCTATTTCCTGTCGATAGAATTTCAGCAGACTGGTGGTTTGGTTGATGGTTTATACCGGGCGAGTTACGGACGCGCGCCACGGTTTAGTGAGTTTATGCCTGACACGAGAACGGTGGGACAAGATGTCGTGGTTGGTACGGGCGACTGGGAAGGTGCGCTTCGCGCCAATAAGCAGGCGTTCGTCGAAGCCTTCGTGCAGCGCGCTGCTTTCCGAGCCGTCTACGATCAACTGTCAAACGATCGTTTCGTCGCTGATTTAATTGGTCACACGGGTGTCAGCTTTACTCAGACCGAGCGCGAGGCGCTGGTTAGTGGTCTGGACAATGGTTTGCTTTCACGCGCGACTGTACTCGCGAGGCTCGCGGAAGACCCGCGTTTCGTGAGCGCGAAACGGAATGAAGCGTTTGTGACGATGGAATACTTTGGCTATCTCAGACGCGACCCGGATGCGAGCGGTTACCAATTCTGGCTTAACAAGCTGAACCAGTTTAACGGTAACTTCGAACAAGCAGAGATGGTGAAGGCATTCATCAACTCCGGCGAGTATCGCGATCGGTTCCCGAGGTAGGAGAACCAGGAGCAGCAGGCAGAAGCAGCAGGCAGGAGCAGTCGGCAGTAAGAAGGGCGCTACGCGATTCAAACGTCGTAGCGTCCTTTTTGTGTAGCCGCGCGCTGATTTCTTTATTCTCTCAACTAAAAAAGTTGGCCTTGATACCTGCGTAGATAGCTATCACCACAACTACGATAGCCTCGCCGACAATCAAACCCGAGGCGAGCGGAATGCGGTATTCCTTCTCTGACGCCGGCTTGGTTCTGGACCAGATCAACTGCAGCACGCCTCCCAGTATGAACGTCATCAGCACCGACGCCCTGATTAACATGCCAATGCCCATCGCTGCCGGCGACGGTATGACCTCGCCATATTTCTCGGCCAGCAACGTCAGCACAATTCCTACGACTATTGCGACTATCAGTGCAATCAGGCAGCCCGGCGGCAACGCACTAAAGCCCTTGGTGAGTAATTCAGCAAAGCCGGCCCACTTAACGCTGATGGGCGAGTTGAGTCCGTTTGGGCCAATTCCAAACCTGTTCCGCAAAATGGGATAGATCAGCGCGGTGGCGAGCGATCCGACGGGCGCTGCGATCAGTTGCGCGATCGTCAAGCTGCGTGGGTTGGACTTAATCAATTGCCCGGCTTTAAAGTCCTGCATCAACGCTTCCGAAGTGACTGCGATGGTTCCGGTGAGTCCGCTTGACGACATGTTGACCGGCACATTCCCGGGAGAGATGAAGGCAAAGATCGCCTGCATCATATTTGAGAGCGCGCTAATTGGTCCCCAGTTTGTTTCTCCCAGTACGCGCAGACCGACCAGCATCAGGGGCAACGACAAGAGAATCGCGATGAACGAAAGCCAAACGGGAATTCCCATACTGAAGTATTGGACCAGACAGATAACTACTGTCATCACCAACGATCCAATGACCACCCACTTCATGGGAAACTCGCGGGGCCGAGCGATGCCGCTCTCTGCCTTATCGGTTCTGAGATCGCGAAAAGTTTTGACAATAAGATGCCACTTCAACGCGAGCGACGTGAGCCCACCAGCGACCATCAAGCCGGTTGCGGGCCACATCACCCAGCGCAATGTTTGTGCATAGGTCAGCCCTTCGATCATGCCGTGGGAATAAAGAAATTGCGGCAGGATAAACCAGCTAATTGCGGTGCCAATGGCCATGGCAAAGCAGATCCGAAATCCGACTAGTAGTCCGGAGCCGAATGCGAGCAGGCTCAAGTCGAAACCGCGGGCCATTGGTTCGCCTTTGGGCAGGTATATGGTTCCCCGGATCCACTCGAGACCGGTAGTGAATATAGTGAGGATGCCGGATACAAGAGCGCCCAGGCCGAGTGCTTTCACCGTTCCCACGCCGGCGCCTTTTTCGCGGCCTTCATGCAAGACGAGGATCGTCTCGCCGGCGGCCATGCCGTCTGCGAAAGTCAGATTTTCTTCATCGATGTAATGCCGGCGCATCGGCACTGCCAGAAGAATTCCGAGCAAGCTCGCACTACAAAGCCAGAAGAATATTTGCGCGGTGCCTAGATGAATCGGCGGATTGAGGACACCCTTGGTATTGAGCATGTCAAAAGCTGCGAGCAGGACGCTCATGAAAGCGGTCTGCCCCGCGCTCGTGCCCATGGTTTGCACGATATTATTCTCACGCGCGTTCGTCCCTGACGCGCGCAGGATGAGCACGAGCGCGATGAAGCCAAAGAAGGCTGACACTACCGAGAGATTCGGGCCAAAGCCGAGTTTCAAGACGCAGTAGGGATACGCGCAGCCGATGATTGCGGCGACAAAAAGCCCGACGATGATGGAACGGGCGGTGAGTTCCGGAACGGGTTGCGCGGCGACGGCAGTGGTTTCACTCATGGCTGTCTCCTCAACTAAATGTTTACAAGTTTGAGCGGGGGCAAGCCCGCCTTCCCGACCTCGAGCTGATCGAAGTTGCGTGATGATATTTTACTGAAAGCCATTCACAACCAGCTTAATCAGATTGTTGAGAACATCTCTCAGGTCGGGAAGGGGGCTTGCCCCCGCTGGCTTTACGGAATGCGCTTACCGGTCGTGCGATCGAATACTGCATTACGCAGAAACTGTTCGGTTGTCCATGGCGGCGGATCACCGCCCAGGTACTTGTGGAACCATTCAACGTGCGCCGTGTAGTACAGCGCCATTTCATACCAACTCGGCCAGTGTCCGGCGTTCGAGTAAATAATCAAACGCGAAGGAACTTTCATCTGCTGGAGATCGGTGTAGAAATTCAACGACTGCGCGTAGGGCACGCGATAATCGCGTTCGCCGGAAATAACCAGCGCCGGCGTCTTGAAGTTTTTGGCGGAGTTGGCAGGCGACCATTTATCATAGTCGGCAGAATCAAGCGGTTTGCCCTTGAGATCCCACTGAGGAAACCAGAGTTCTTCAGTTGCGCCGTGGAATGCACGCAGGTCATACATGCCCATCATCGAGGCAATCGCCTTAAAGCGATCCGTGTGGCCTTCAAACCACATCATCATGTAGCCGCCATACGACCAACCCATCGCGCCCATGCGGTTTGGGTCAACATAAGGAAGTTTCTCGAGCGAGTCTGTCACCTTCATCAGGTCTTCGAATACGCGGCCGCCAAAGTCTCCGGAAATCTCGGCCGTGTAGTCCTGACCAAAGCCGGTTGAGCCATGCGGATTCGGAAACGCGACGATGTATCCTGCGCCCGGGTAAACCTGCCAGTCGCCGCGAAAAGCATCAGCCCAGTTAGACTGCGGCCCACCATGAACGTTCAGAATCAGCGGATACTTCTTTGCCGGATCAAAGTTGTGAGGCTTGACGATAAAGCACTGCACGCGTTCGCCACCCGACCCAGTCACCCAGATACTTTCGGCAGGCCGGATGTCGACTTCGTTCATCAGGTCGTCATTGAAGTGGGAGAGCTTGCGCGGGGTTGACGCTTTGCCGTCAGCAATCTCGGCTTCATAAATTTCGGAAGGTTCACCGACGGAACGCTTGATGTAGAAGAGATGTCGTTCGCTTGGGTCAACGTCGGAAGCGTCGATGGTCTTGTCAGTGAAAACTTTAGTGATCGCTTTTGAGTTGAGGTCGAGACGAAAGATAGGGTTCTGACCTTCGACGGGTCCCGAGAAGTAAATCGTTTTGGAATCGTTAGACCAGCGAAACTCATCAACCCAGTTTCGGAAAGATTCAGTCAGTACAGTTGATCTACCGGTGGCGCGTTCATAGATCGCAAGGCGAAAAAGGTCCGACTCGTAGCCGGGTTGCTTCTGCATTCGATAGCCGATGTATTTGCCGTCTGGTGAATACTTCGGGCTGCCGTCGTAAGCAGGATTCTCAGCCGTGATGTTGCGCGGTTTTGGCTCTTTGTCGTTGAGCGAAATTATCCAAAGATCGTTGTTAGTGGAAACCGCGGGAACGGGATCGTGATTTGAAACGTAGGCCAGCTCGGAACTGTCGGGCGAGAAATCGTATTGCAGCGGTCCGCCGAGTTGGAAAGGTGGCGCGTCGTACTTGCCGGGTGTGACGTCCCTGACTTCGCCGGTGGCGCGATTGGCGATGAAAATGTGGGTGCGTTGGCCGTCTTTCCAGGTTGTCCAGTGGCGATAAAGAAGCTCATCAGCCAGGTGCGCCTGGAGCGGTCCGGATTGCCAGCGCCCGGCGGTCTGCTGGTTACAGCCGTTATCAGCGCCACACTCCGGATAGACATCTGACGAGAACGCGATCCACTTGCCGTCCGGCGACCATAACGGATCGGTGACGCCGGTAGAAAAATCGATCAGCTTACGCCGTTCACCGCCTGCGGTCGGCAACAGGTAAAGATTCGCATCCTTCGAACTGACGAAGGAAATTTGTTGGCCATCCGGCGAAAAGGAAATTGAATACTCGCTGTCTTCCCCGGACGTGAGCTGGCGCGAGTGTTTGCCGTCGGCATCCATCACCCAGACGTGGCTGTTTCTTTTTGCGCGGGCCAGGTCGGAGTTTGTTACGACGAAGATTACCGTCTTGCCGTCCGGAGAAACATGCAACTCGGAAATGTTTTTGACGCGATAAAGATCTTCGATTGAGAAGGCGCGCTTCTGTGCGTGCACCCAAACCAACGAATAAAGAATGATGGCCAGTAATAGAGAAAAGCGAAACCGCATACGTTGTGCTCCTGTTGTTGCTCTGCGAGATTTGAGGCGGAGTATACAGTCTTCGACCCTTTGCTTGCGAAGAAAACGCCGCGAAATGGTCAGTTTGGATTCGGATGAAACGAAAGCCATTCATCGTTGTTGGCATCGTACTCGTGTTCTTATTTGCCGGGTTCCGGCTCGCAGGAAGTATCCTAACCGTGTCCTCGCCTGAAGCAGTCGGGAAACTATCGACGGATCCTTGTTAACGTCACTTCGATAGTTCTTTCACTGCGTCTTTGTGGTTGTTTTCCTGGGCCAGCACCAGCGCAGTTTTGCCGTCGTTGTTAGTCATGCTCGCATCTGCGTTGTTTGCACGTAGCAGTTTTACAACATCGCGCCGGCCATTCCGTGCGGCAAACATAAGCGCAGTGTCCCCGTTCCGGTCTTGTGCATTGACGCTTGCGCCGCCTTTGATGAGAACCTTCGCAGTGCCTTCATGTCCCTTGTCCGCCGCAACCATCAGTAAAGTTTTCGTCGATGATCCGTCAACGAGATTGGCGTCTCCGCCAGCCTCAATCAGGGCCGTCATGACGTATTGATATCCCTTTTCCACTGTCGCCCAAATGGCCCGCTCGCTATCGACGTCGCGCGCGTCGACGCCATTCTGGAGCAGCGCCTTCACGCCTTGAGCGTTATTCGCCGCAACCGCATTTAGCAGCGCCGTGTGCTCGCGTGAATCTCGCGCGTGAACGTCGGCGCCGGCTCGCACGAGAGTCTCGACGGCGTAGGCAGCATTGGTGTTGTTCTGCATCGTGACCAACATCAGGACGGTGTAGCCCCGCGAGTCTCGCGTATTTGGATCAACTCCGGATTCGAGAAACTCGTCGGTGGCGCGTCGATGCCCGCCGGTCAGTGCGAGCACGAACACATCGAGGACATCGGTCGAGCTCAAACGATTTCCGCGTTCGAGGAATATTCCAACAATGCTGCCGTGATCTTTTTCCACGGCGAGCTGGAGCGCACTCTTGCTGTTTCTGTTTTTGATTCCCGGCATCGCGCCGCCGCGCAGCAAAAATCGCACGACGTCGATGTTTTCGTTAGCAGCACCCGCTGCCAACATCAGAGCGGTTTCCCCGGAGTTGTCCTGTTGGTTTGTGCTCGCGTTCTGTCGTAACAGTGCGCGCACCGCTTCGCTATGACCAGCTTCAGCCGCGAGCATCAGGGCCGTCTTGCCGGCGGTGTCTTTGGCGTTAACTTTCGCACCGTCTTGTAGTGCGATGTGAATCTTGTTTGTGTCGCCAACTCGCGCGGCGGCAAGAAGTGCATCGTCGAGATTCGGGTTGGGCGTTGTCGTCTGTGCCGCGGAGAGAATTGGAACAATCGAGAGATGAACTAGAAATAAAACTAAGACTCTAACGGAATGTCGGGGAGCAATCATTTGAATCTCCTGTTGATCGAGGGTCTTTAATCTGATCGCTGCGGCCGACCTGTCAGAGTTAAAGAAGTTTCCTGAACTCTTCCACGGTCAGCCGGCATCTCGAGCGATGCCTCCCATGGTGAATGCATTCACTGGGTTGTGGCGGGGTATAGTCAGGATGCGCACACCATCAGACATGACGATATGCTTTCCTTGACGCAGGATCCGGAAGCTTGCCTTCTCCAACGCTCTGACAGCGTCAAGATGATTCACACCGGGGATCTTGGGCACGATTAAACCGCCACCCTCACCTCGCGAACATCCTGGCCTTTGACAAGCTCATCAACCGCTGCAAGATATTCAGCGATTGCGTCATGAATGTTTTGCAGGGCTTCTTCTTCGGTCGCACCTTGCGACCAACAACCCGGCAACCCGGGACAAGAGACACTGAATCCCTCTTCTGATTCGTGTAGGAGTACCTTGTAATTCATTTGATCTCTCCCGTGTAAGTCTAGTATTAGTTTGCGAATGCGTAAATCACTTCAGCACTAATCCTACTACATACTTCAATTGTTCTTGAGGATCCTGGCTGGGAGGTCTGGCGATTATCTCTCGTATTAGCGCCTTGGATTCTTCGTTAAATTGAGCGTCAGTTTTAAGGATTTTTCGAATGAACCGTCCCTTTTCACTTATTAGGTCTTCTGCGATTTGGTAACCGAACATGAAGCGCTTCTTAGAAACATTTCCTGGGTGAGTCCATTTCACGCCGTTGAAATCTACGTACAGACCGCCGTTCTTGATTTCGTTAGCATCGCAAATCCACTCAAGCACCGCACGGTAGGCCGCAATTTGCTTAGAGTTCGCGCGTACTAGTTTTGTTTCCTTCGAAAGTATCTGTCTAGGGACATCCTCGATCGAAGCGCCTTGGCTATTACATTCGATACCATATTGCGAACCGTTTTTGAAAGGACGAGGCCAAGCACCTTTGAGTGCCTAAGATCGTGTTTCTCTCCCATTTCTCGTTGAAAGTGTTTGGGTATCTCTAGCCCACTGGCGACAGAAATGAACAATAGAGACTTTGACAGTTCGTCCAACGCTAAGATAACGTGACTTGATGCAGGCCCAAAGAGTCTCTCATTGCCTAGGGCTTTAGCGCCAGCGGAGGCGACGACGAGCATTAGCCAGACTCAAATCAGCGCCTACTTTCATTTCGGCAAGTGATGGCCAAAAAACTTTGCGTCTCTCTTTAGGTCTCTTTGAAATAACTTAACCTCCGAAAGCGGATTAACTTCAATATCGTCAGCTGGACAAATCCGCACCCTCGGGGGCTCTTCATAATCCGTTCGACGATCTTTGGTGCGTTAAACTGGTGGTAACGCAGGCGCGAGATTGCACTTGGTCGTGCGCAAGTGGGTTTGTGATTTCACAGCAAGCTCCGGGTCTGGTTAGAATGAAATGTTATAGAACACCGTCTGCTTGTTCAGACGCAAGGTTCATCTAACGCTCACTCGTCAAACTGAACTTGAGCGACTGGCTCATCTTCCGTTGGCAACTCAGCTGCTGCCGTTTTGCCGCCGTCGGCATATTGCAGTTTGTATAGTTTCCAGTAAAGACCGTGCAGCGCCAGCAATTCCTGGTGTGTTCCTTGCTCGCGGATTTCGCCGTGGTGTAACACGATAATTTGATCGGCGCGCTGAATTGTTGATAAGCGATGAGCAACCACGATTGAAGTGCGATCCCGCATAACGCGTTCGATAGCCTGCTGAATCAGTTGCTCAGTTTCGGTGTCGATTGAGCTGGTAGCTTCGTCGAGGATCAACAAAGCCGGGTCAAACGCCAGCGCGCGCGCAAACGATATCAACTGCTTTTGGCCGACCGAAAGTCCCGCTCCTCGTTCCCTAACTTCAGCCTGATAGCCGCCGTGCAAACGGTTTATGAACGGTTCGGCGCTAACCTCTTGTGCGGCCCATTTGATGCGCTCTTCAGTTATGTCAGTACGGCCGAGACGAATGTTTCCTGCTATCGTCCCACTGAAAAGGAATATTTCCTGCAGCACGACCGCGAAGTTTTCGCGCAGCGACTGCAGGTCCCACTCGCGCAACTCAACGCCATCGAGAAGAATTCGCCCGCGTTGCACGTCATAAAAACGCATCAGCAAGTTAGTGATTGTAGACTTGCCCGATCCAGTGTGACCAACCAGCGCGATTGACTGTCCCGGCTCAACCTTGAAGGAAACATCCTTGAGAATCCAGTCCTCGTCTTTGTAAGCGAACCAAACGTTTTCAAATTCAATGCGGCCTTCGGCGCGTCCAGATTTCATCGGGCGTGCCGGTGAAGTGATGGCGATTGGCAGATCCAGAGTTTTGAAGATGCGATGCGACGCGACCACCGCCGCCTGCAGCACGTTGTACTTGTCTGAAATGTCGCGGATTGGTTGAAAAAGAAAACTCGAATACTGGATGAAGGCCACCAGGGCGCCCAGCGTGAGCACGTTATGACCGGGCGTGTTTTGCATCACGCGATAGCCGCCATACCAGATGATCAACGCGATGCCGGCAGCGCCAATCAAATCGACCAGCGGAAAGAAAACGGCGTAGTAAAAAATGGTATCGATGTTTGCTTTGCGATAGTCAGCATTGATCTCGCGAAACCTTTTAAGCGACTTGGTCTCGGCGTTGAAAATCTGGACCGTTTGCGCCCCAGCGAAGTGTTCCTGGAGAAACGCGTTGATCCTCGCGATGCGCGTCCGCACCATGTCATAGCCCTTGCGCGCGCCTTTGCGAAACCAGGTCGTGGCAGCCCAGAGCATTGGGACGGTGAGCAGGGTGACCAGAGTCAGTCGCACATCCATCCACAACATCACGCCGATGATCGCAAAGATCATTACGACATCACCCAGCAGGTCAGTGATTCCGGCGGTGAAGAGTTCATTGAGCGAGTCAACGTCGCTGGTAAGACGCGTCATGATGCGTCCAACCGGATTGCGATCGTAATAAGCCACTTCCTGGTGCTGCAGCTTGTCGTAAAGTTCTCGACGCATGTCGAACATCACATACTGGCCTACGGTGTTAAGCAGCAATGCCTGGAAATATGAGAACACCAGTCGCAGCACTTGTACGCCCACGTAAAGCCCGACCAGAAGTCCCAGGCCGGATAATTTGTGCGGCAGGATGTGCCAGTCGATCGCATACTCAGTAAACTTCGGCTGCAGACTTCCGAGCAAGTTGAGCCCGAAGGTGAGGAGCAGAGCAGGGAAGAGCAGCCGCAGGTAAGGGCGCAGGTAGCGCAGCAGCCGGCGGGCAATCTGAAAATCGTAGGTCTTTCCGATTGCTTCCTCTTCGTGAAATTGTTTTACTGCGGTCGACATCGTGATTTAGGAACTCAGGTTCTTGAAATTGGTCACTGCCAGCTGCGATCTTCTCGGAAAATGAAGCACCAGGCCAAGGAGCGCAAAACCGATCAGAATGAAGTAATAGCGATCGTGCGCTACGAGATAGTCAAGTAGTCCCAGCAATGCGCCCGCTTCACAAATCGCCGCGGCCACGATGAAGCCGGTTTGCACCAGACGCGCATCCTGAGTTGCAACCGCTCGCGCAAAGACGTTTCTCTTGACGAAAAACGAGACGGCGACGAGTAGCGGACTCATGACGTTGAATAAAATCGAGAGAGTTTTATCTTCCGGCTGCTGGCGCGAGCCGATTGCGACTGGCAAGAAATAGTAGAGGACAAACATTGAGAGAAACGCGCCCCAAAGAATCAGCAGGGTGCGATACTGCGCTTCAAACCTGGCTTGATCATTTTGATTGGTGCTCATGAGTTATCGTCTCCGGTTAAGTTTGCGCCAACTCTTCTTCGAGCAACTGTCGCTCATAAAGGGCCGCGTATTCCCCGCTGAGTCCCAGCAATTCGTCATGCGTCCCCTTTTCAATTATCCGTCCTTCGTCCAGCACGCAGATTGTGTCGGCATCTCGGACCGTAGAGATGCGATGCGACACGATTAGACTCGTGCGACCGCGCATTACGCTGCGAAGTTTTCCCAGTATCTTTTCTTCCGTGTAGGTGTCGACGGATGACAAGGCGTCGTCAAGAATCAAAATTTTCGGCTCGCGGAGAATCGCGCGCGCGATTGCCGTCCGCTGTTTTTGACCACCCGAGAGAGTCAGCCCACGCTCGCCGACAAGAGTCTCGAACCCGTCCGGAAAGCCTTCAACGTCTTCGGTTAGTCCGGCAACTTCCGCGGCCTCTGCCACCTGCGACCTTTCCGCTTTCGCCACTCCGAAAGCAATGTTCTCGGCGAGCGTATCGCTGAAGAGAAAAGTCTCCTGCGGAATGTAGCCAATGCTCGAACGCAACTGTGCCAGCGAATAGTCGCGGACCGAGACGCCGTCAACAAACACCGTGTCTTCGGGCGCTTCAACAATCCGCGAAATCAGATTGATAAGGGTCGACTTGCCGCTGCCGGTCCGCCCCACAAATGCAACGGTACGGCCAGCCGGGATCGTTAAATTAATGTCGCGCAACTCAGGCTCATCACTGGGATGATAACGAAAAGTGAGATCGCGAAATTCGATTTCGCCCTGAATCGGCGGCTGTTGTTTTACATTCCGGGGGTCTGCAATAGTTGGTTCGACCGCGAAGATCGCATTCATTCGTTTCAAGCTGGCAGTGCCGCGCTGGTATAGATTAACTACATACCCGAGCGCGATTAACGGCCAAATCAAGCGAAGCAGATACATGTTGAAAACGGTAAACTGCCCGACCGTGATCTCGCCGCGAATCGCTGCCGGCACTCCCGACCAGATGATCAGTACGAAACCCATGCCAATCAGAAACTGCATCAGCGGGCGCATCAACGCGTCAATTTTCACGAGTGCCAAATTCTTTTCCGCATACTGCCGATTCAACTCACTGAAAGCGGCGATCTCGGCGGCTTCCTGGGCGTAAGCTCGCACCACGCGAACGCCGGTAAAGTTCTCCTGAGCGCGAGCGGTGATTTGCGCGAAAAATTCCTGGATCTTCTCGAAGCGAACATGGACCTGTTGCCCGAAAAACTTCACTGTCAGCGAAACCAGCGGCATGGTCACAAATAGCAAAAGCGTGAGGCGCCAGTTGATCCTGAACATTAGCCAGAGGACTATGACAACGACGAGCAGGGTTTGCAGCGAGTACATGATCATCGGGCCGGCCAACTGTCTCACGGCGGCCAGATCGTTTGTAGCGCGCGCCATTAAGTCGCCGACGCGATGCTCCTGGAAAAACGCCTGCGGTTGGTCTACCAGATGAGCATGGAAATCCTGGCGCAAGTCGTATTCAACTTTGCGCGACATGCCAATCAGTAGGTGACGTTGCAGGAAAAGGAAGATCCCGCTCAGTACGCTCGCCCCGAGGACCTTGAGCGCGGAGATCGTAACGCGCGACCAGGTGATCTGAACCCAGTTTGCGTCAATCGCGTGACCAACAATGCTCGGGATGTAGAGGTTGAAAACTACGCTGGCTACAATGCAAGCAATGCCAACCGCGAGTTCAACCTTGTAAGGCAGAAAGTAGCGAGCAAATTTTCGTAGATCGTCCATGCACAAAAAGGCCGCAACGCTTCAAAACCCGAGGGCTAAACAACGAAGGGTTATGATGCGCGATTTTTCGTCAGGACGCCAGAAGGCAGAGATTGAAGGTGGAAACCTGGTGTTTTTTGGAATCTTAAAGCAGAAGTCAGAAGTCAGAAGTCGGAAGTCAGAAGTCAGAGATCAGAGATCAGAGATCAGAGATTTGAAATCTCAAATCTGAGATCTGAAATGTGAAATCTGGGATTTGAAATTAGAGTCGTTGCATGGCGTCGGCCAACTCGACGCTGGGTTTGCCGTCGGCAAAGAGAAACGGTTCAACGACAGTGACGCGGTTGCGTCCTTCATTCTTGGAAATGTAAAGCGCGCGATCTGCGGCAACAATTAGAGTGTCTCTGGAAGAAGCGTGGTCGGGAAATGTAGCGACGCCGAAAGACGCAGTGACCTTACCGAAACCGGGCACTTCCATTTTCTCAATGCGCGACCGCAGGCGTTCAGCCACCAGCAGCGCTCCTTCGGTGTCCGCCTGAGGCAGGATCACCACAAACTCGTCCCCGCCGAATCTGGCGGCGCAGTCAACCCCGCGCAATTCCGTCTGCACGTTTTCAGCAAACATGCGTAGCGCCAGGTCACCAGTCTCATGTCCGGCTTGATCGTTAATGAGTTTGAAGTTGTCAATATCCAGCATGATCAAGGAAAGCGACTGGCGCAAGCGCGTCGCTTGATGCAGATCGCGCTCAAGCTGCATCTCGAATGATCGCCGGTTGTAGCAACCCGTGAGAGCATCGGTTAACGCTTGCTGCTGCATCTGCGCAAACAAGTGTGCCTGGTAAACTGCGACCACTAGTTGGTCGGCGACCGTGTGCAGGAGCAGCAATTCATTGTCGGCCCAAATACGGGACATGTCGTCAGACCGCACCAGCAAAAGACCTATGAGGTTGCCTTGGTGAATGAGCGGCATAACTGCATCTGCCAGCACATGTGGAGACTGCGAACCGTCGCCATCGATCACATAGGCTGTGGGTGAATTCGACAAACTCGCGCTAACGGAATCAACGTGGCCAAGCAGAAAATCCTCGCCTTCCATTGCGGCGTCGGGACGCACGTAGCATTTAGTCATCTGCTCGCCAACCAGCGCACCCTCGACTCGAACCGCGCAAGAGTGAACGTTGAGTGCGCGTCCGACTTCATCAGCGGCAGTTTGCAGTACGCTGTCCAGCTCGAGTGTGTTTCTGATTGCGGTGGCGAGACGATTGACAGCCAATTCGCGTTCAGCTTGTTCCTGTAGCAGCCGCGCCAGCTTGGTGGTAACGCCCAAAGTCAATTGCAACGAGGTTGCCTGAGGCGTTGAAGTGCGAACGGCTTGAGAAAAGGCATTCGCGTGAAACTCATGCTCGGCTGTTACGCGAGCCATCAAGTATTCGAGGGCCGAATAAACGATATCAGGTTCAAACGTCCACACAACTAAGTCGCGCGAAGTGTCTTCGTTCTTGTTGTGAACTGAAGCAAGCAGAGCGGAAAAGCGCGCGTCAGCGATCACTACAAATCGTTCGATGATTTCGCCTTCATCGGTCTCTTCAAAAACGATCGATTTGGTTTTTTCCCGGCCGCGGTTGAGCACCATACTCGCCAGAGCATCTTGAGGGCTTACCCATAGAAATAAGTTCTTAGTTACGTTATCGAGCTCCTGCAGACGAGCAGCGTCTCGCGCCGGTCGTGCGGCCGTAGTCGGCAGACTTTCCACCACCAAAGCCGCAAGATGGTTTTCCAGTACTACGTCCTCAAAGTAGCGGTGCAGCTGCGCGATGGTCGAACCGGCGCAGCGAAGGGGCACTAACTGTCGGGGATGCTGGGCTAGGAGAAGATGATAAAGCGAATTCATTTGGAGGAGTTCACCGGGAACTTCAACTGGTGTCTATTGGGGCGTGTTAAACGTCGCGTCTGGGACCGCACGGAAGGCCAAAATCATTTTACATAGATAAACACTGACTGTCTACCCAAACCGTTCGACGCCTTGAATTGCGGTGGGTCAGAGCCTGATGTAAGTGCTAAGCGCTGTGCTTGCTAGCTTTCCATCTTCGCTGAAGACGTCGGCAGAGACTACAAAAAGGCGCCGACCGCTTCGCACAACTTTGGCCGCCGCAGTCATTCGACCTGCGGTCACCGGGCGTAAGTAGCTAATGGTGAGATCTACTGTGGTCACCTTTTCCTGCGGGTCGAGTAGAGAAATGATGGCGAAAGCCATCGCCGTGTCGATTAATGAGGCAATCGCGCCGCCATGAACGACGCCGTGGTTTTGCGTTAACTCCTTGCGCACCGCGAGCCCCAGCGTGGCTGTTCCGGGGCCGATCTCGTCGAGTTCAATCCCAAGCAAGTGAGCGTAGGGCACTGACGCAACTGCTTTTTGAACTCGTCGAGTCTGCGCGGCCGTTAAGTTCTTGCCGGTCATGAGCGATAGCTCGCTTCACCACTTGCCGGTTCAACGATCACGGCAGTGCCGTAGGCCAAAACCTCCGTGACTCCCGCTGAAACCTCTGTCGCATCGTAGCGTGCGGCAACGATCGCGTTAGCGCCAATCTCAGTCGCATGCTGGATCATGATGTCAAAGGCATCACTGCGCGTGTCCTCGCAAAGTTTTGTCCACACCGTAATGTTGCCGCCGACGATTGTCTGCAGGCCGGCGCCAATCGTAGCGAAGATGTTTCGTGAACGGACCACAATTCCACGGACCACCCCCAGGTTTTGCGTAATGCGGAAATTGGGTAACTCAAAAGCGGTAGTCACCATTTGGTGGGAAACAGAATAACGTGGTGGGCTAACGGCATAAGGTGGTCTTGGGTCGAGTGGGTCTCTGCTCATTTGGGTTCCTTCTTTTAAGTTTATCTCTTGAATAGGGTGAGTTCTTTTACGCGGTTTTTGCTTTTAGTCGCGGCTTCCTTTGGAATCCAAAGATGCTTCTGTAAATCGCAACGACCGCGTTCGTTAAAACTTACGCCTTCAGCCTCCAGCATTCGTTGTTGCTTGTCGTGTGGAAGAACCAGCCCTCGTGTCGAACAGCCGCCCTGCGCATTGATAACGCGATGCCAGGGAGTTTTGTCGTCTGCGGAGTGCATCACGAAACCAACCGTTCGCGGCGTGTAGCCCTCGCCGAGAATTTCGGCAATCTGGCCATAGGTCATAACGTGTGCACGAGGAATCATACGAACAACTCTGAAGACGCGTTCCCTGTAGTCGAGTTCAGTTTTATCCACGATGTTGTTTTGGCTTTCTATTCCAACGTGCGCAGTATGACGCGCGCCGGGGCGCCGTCGCCACTGCCGCCCGCAATTTTGAGCGGCAAACAAAAAATTTCATAACGTCCACTCGGGACCGCGCGCAAATCCAAACCCTCAACGATTACGACGTCGCGGGAAAGAAAAGCGAGGTGAGTGTCGAAGCTCTTCGACTCAAACTTTTCTACCGAAAGATAGTCTATCCCCACCAGCTTGACGCCGGCTGCAACCAACCAGCGAGCTGCACCAGGCTCGATGTAAACGTAATCCTCATGAAAGCCACGCTCCGTGTCGCCCCAGAAAAGGGAATTGCGCGTCTTGAATAAAATCCTTTGCGAACCGGCCGAGCAGTTGGCTTTTACAAAGCCCTCGTCAATCGCGTCGACGTCGTGAGTAACTTCTATAACTTCTGCTTCTCCGAGCAGACTTTCAAACGGCAGGGAATCAACCTTTGCGCCACCTTCGATGAAGTGTGCCGGAGCATCAACGTGCGTTCCCGAATGCAGTCCGAAGTTTATTAACGAAACATTAGCCGCGTCGCCGTTAGCTAGCTGCAACCACTTCTTGATCTGGATGCCGGGGTCGCCTGGATAAGTAGGCGTGTTCGAGGAAAGCGGCACGCTCACATCGTAGATTCGCATTGAGTAAGCTTAGTCGATTGTTTGGAAAACGAAAAGAAGCTGGCTTGCGAGGGTAACGCTGATTTCGTTAGCATCGCGGTCTGTCAAATTCGTGCTAACAGGAGAGGCTTATTTCAAAGGCGAATACTCAGTCCCATCGACCGCGCGTGGCGGCATCAAGTTATCTCAACACGGCGCCATTGATCTGGAGTTTTCTATACGGGAGTTGGCAGGACGCAGTAAACCTGGTAACTGATGCGGCGCCGGCACGCTGCGCCGACCTGCTGGTGCGCGGAGAAGTTGATGTTGCGCTCGTTCCGATTATTGAGTACCAGCGAATTCCGGACGTGGGAATTGTGCCGGGGGTTTGTGTTGGTTCTCATTCGGCGGTGCGCAGTGTGGTGCTGGTTAGCAAGCACGACGACTTGAAGAATATTCGCCGCGTCGCGCTGGATGTCTCGTCGCGAACCTCGCAAGCGTTGGTGAAGATTCTCTTTCGCGAGTTTCTTAATTTCGAGCCGAAGTGGGAAACATTCAATCCTGACATTAACGCCATGTTGAAGGATAACGACGCGGCGCTCATCATCGGCGATCCCGCGATGAACGTATTGTTGCCCGACGTTCACGTTTTCGATCTTGCGAGTGTGTGGCGACGATTTACAAACACTGGCTTTGTATTCGCGATGTGGATGGCGCGTGCTGCAGAGGCAGCCAATGAAGTCGACTTTGCCGGCGCTCGTGATGAAGGGCTAGAGCATCTGGAAGAGATTGTTTCGCGCTACGAGACCGAGGTGTCGCTTTCGCGCGTCGAGATGAGGAAGTATTTGACGGAGAACATCACGTTCGACGTTGACACGAGCCTGGAGCAGGGCATGCGGTTGTATTTTGAGTTGGCCCTAAAACACGGATTGATCGAAAAGAACCGGCAGCTCAAGTTCCTCAAACCACTCAAGTGATTTGCTGGGACCGCGGGCGTCCCAGAAGTTCACGCAGTTGTCGCCGGGGGTGACGCAGAAATTCACTGTTTTGCTTATTGGCTAACTAAACAATAAACTACGAACATGCCGAGTGAAATACAGAGTATTTTGGACAGGGCCCTTGAGGGTGGAAGGCTAACCAGCGCCGATTGCACTGCCTTACTCGAGTCTCATGATGTCGCGCGCATCGGTGTGGCAGCCGATGAAATTCGTCAGCGTCGTCATCCTGAAAACGTAGTCACTTACATCATCGACCGCAACATCAACTACACGAACGTCTGCAACGTCGTCTGTACCTTCTGCGCTTTCTATCGGCGACCCGGCGCTCCAGATACCTACATTAGAACTTTCGAGGAAATCTGCGACAAGATTGACGAGACCATCGCGCTCGGTGGCACAGGGGTGTTGATGCAGGGCGGACTGCATCCTGATTTCGGTATCGAATGGTATGAAGATTTGCTGCGAACGCTGCATGCGAAGTATCCGACCTTCCAGCTGCATTGTTTTTCACCGCCCGAGATTCACAACATCCATCTCATCTCCGGACTGGACTACGAAACGATAATGGCGCGCTTGAAAGCTGCGGGCCTTTACAGTTTGCCAGGCGGTGGCGGCGAGATACTCGATGACGAAGTACGCAATCGCGTTTCGACAAAGTGCACGACGGATGAGTGGTTGGCGGTTATGAAAGCTGTGCACAACGTCGGGCTGCGATCCACGGCGACCATGATGTTTGGCATCGGCGACAACATTACGCATCGCGTCAGGCATCTGCAGCGCGTGCGCGATCTGCAGGATGAGTCTGGCGGCTTTACGGCGTTTATTCCCTGGACGTTTCAACGCGAAAACACCGCGCTCGGGCGACGCATCAAGGACGAGCCGACGGGTGTTGATTACCTGAAGCTGCTGGCGGTGTCGCGTTTGTTTCTGGACAACATTGAAAACTTCCAATCGTCCTGGTTAACGCAGGGACTGAAGCTTGGGCAGGTGGCGTTGCGTTTTGGCGCCAACGACATGGGCTCGATCATGATCGAGGAAAATGTTGTGTCAGCAGCCGGCGCCCACAATCGGGCTGATGAACAGATGCTGCGCTACCTGATCCGCGAGGCAGGCTTTATTCCTCAACAGCGCGATATTCTCTACGCCCCCGTCAAACGCGAAGCCGCCGCCGCCGGAGATGCTTCGCAGTCAACACCACTTCGCGAGTTAACCGTTGCGATTGCCGACTAAACATTTGCCGACCTCGACTTGCCTTCGTTCCCGGCGTAAACGTCCAGCGTGAATTCTAAAACTTCTTCAATAACCACTCTGCTTTTCGACTGGGATGGAACCGTCGTTAATTCGGCCAAGCCTGGCTTGCAGGCTTTTGAACAATCGTTTGCCGAACTCGGCGTCTACTTCGATCACGAGATCTATCAAGCGGTCTACTCACCCAATTGGTATTCTGTTTATGAAGCGATGGGTTTGCCAAAAGAGAAGTGGCAAATGGCTGACGATCTCTGGGTGCAGTATTACGGCGAGCAAACTGCCGAACCGTTGCCGGGTGCGCAACAGACAATCAGCGAACTAAACGGGAAAGGCTATCGCCTGGGTGTCGTGAGCAGCGGGAATGAACGTCGAGTCACTCGAGAGTTGAATCAGCTGGGGCTCGCGAGTTTTTTTGAAACATTGGTCTGTCACGAGCACATGCAGAACAAGAAACCACACCCGGAGGGTTTGGAAACCGCCATGCGCTTATTGGCGTGTACGAGCGAGGTCGTCTGCTACGTGGGCGACAGTCCCGAAGACATCCAAATGGGCAAGCGCGCGAAGGTCTTTACGGTTGGCGTGCGCAGCGACTATCCAACCAGCTGGAAATTGCAGAGCCACGGGCCGGACATTCTGATAGATTCTTTGTCAGAACTCTTAAGCCATTTCTAAGCTTGCTCTATTCCTATTTGGCCCACGCGCTCAATAATCTTAAACAACCCAGGAATGCCTCAAGCTTATGCGACCGACTGCGAGTTTTCGCGGGCGCTGTTGCTGATTTGGTAGATTGCTTCCATCACTGCTGAGCGGACCTCAGTCGGCAAAGCTCCCCTAATCGCTAAGCTACGAAACGCCGGAATGATATCGGGCTGATTGCAGAACGTTAGAAGCTTGATGACCGACAGCTGAACGCTGATGTCCGGATGCTTCTCAATTGTTTGCAGCAGCATCTGTACTTCTCCTGTCTTTGCCATCAAGAACAGGATCGAGAATGCATCGTAAGTCTGTTCCTGCGTTTCAGCGCTCAGCGAGTCGACCGCCGCTGCAGCCAGGCCGGAGCCATTAAGGGCCGAGGCGATGTTAAAGCGTCGTTCGTCAGAGGCTTCGCGAAGCGCACGCGTGAACGAAGCAGCGTGATCAGCCTTCAATTCATAGAGCGCGAGGGCTGCAGCATTTCTGACTTCAGCTGATTTATCGTCAAACAAATGCGTGATTAAACTGAAGGCCTCGTCTTCACCCAGCCTGGTGAGTTCTTGAAGAGTCTCGGCGCGCTTTACCGGATCGCCGGTCTTCAAGTTTTCTACCAGGGCGAGGATCGTTGATTCGTGGCTGAAACTCGGCACGACTTCGGTTTGAGCCGAGTTGTTAGCAGCTCGCTTCGCATTTGAAGCCAACGAAGCCTCAACTTCTAATCGAGTGAGTTCAGCCCGAAGGCCGACTTCAAGTTGGTTTTCCGCATTCAGGTCCACTTGCGCAGGAGCTTTTGCTACTGGTTCTGCGACCTGCACGACCTCTTCAGGAGCACTAACCGTTGCCGGCTTGTCAGACAGCGGAAACTGCCACGTTTCAAGCGGGTGCAGCGATTCAACTTCGGTCTCATGCAACAGCGGAGTCGAATCCAGCACCGGCGAGGCGGCGTTAACCTGCTCCGCGTTCTGGATCGATTCCAGGATCACAGCCGGCGTCGCTTCGACGAGTTCGACCGTTTTGGTTTTCTTTGGCTTTGGTGCTGCTTTGGTGCTACGTCGCTTGGTTTTCGTTGCGACGGTTTGTTGGCTTTCTTGTTCCGCGAGCAGTTGCGCTTCCAGCTTCTCAACGCGTTCGAGTTGAACGGCCTCAGCTTTCCGGAAAGCATCGATTTGAGTTTTGATCCGTTGCTCGCGCTCAGGCCAGGCCTGGTCGTTTTGCACTACGCGCGTGCGAATGTTCTCGAGTTCGGCAAGCAATCGCGCTTCGCGCTGTGACTGTTCGCGCCCCTCGGCGTCAAGCTCGTTGCGCTCGGCTTCAACGCTCTCGATGTCTTTGAGTTTTTGCGCCTGAGCTTGCCGCGCCGCTTCAAGGTCGGCTCTCAGTTGAGTCGCAGCGACTGCTTTGAGTTCAGACTGTGCCTCGACTTCCTTACGCAACGCTTCCAAGTCGGCCAGTTGCTTCTGTTCTTCAGCCGCGACGCGATTTGCTTCCGCCTCCGCTAGCTGCAGCGCCCGCTGGCGGGCCAGGATAGTTGCGTCAGACTCTTCAATGCGTTTCAGTTGCTCTGCTTCAAGCTTCTCCAGAGACTCAATTTCCTGAAGCAGCTGTTTTTCTTTCTCGGCGTTTTGCGCCGATGTTTCAGTCAAGCCGCTGCGAACAACCGCCAATGCCGCTGCCAGTTGTTCTTCTTCCTGTTGGACACGCCGCGCTTCATCCTGGGCTTGAGCTCGGGCCTGGTCGAGAGCTTGTTGACGAGCCTCAGCCTGCGCCTGGCGACGCGATTCTTCTTCGGTCGTTAAGCGGGCTGCTTCGTCAGAGAGTTTTCTGCACTCGGTTTCAAACTCCTGAAGACGAACTTCAGACTCGCGTATTTGCTGCGACTCTTGTGCGTGCACTTCACTCATCGTCGCAAGCTCTGCGTTGAGGCGCTCAATATTCTCATTGCGCTCACGCGACGCTTGTTCCGCGGCACGACCCAGTGCTTCCAGTTTCTCAGCGTGCTGCTGTTCTTCATGTGCAAGCTGCTCTGCCTGTGCTTCCTCCAAGCGAAGCTTTTCAGCAAAGGCGCGCTGACGCGCTTCAACCTGCGTTTGCAGTAGGACCGCCTCTTCCACCTGAAGTCGAGTGACTTCTTCGCTGAGGCGTTGCGATTCAGCTTCAACCTCGGCGAGCCGTTGGCGTTGTTTGGCTTCGGCCTTGCGAAGCACCTTGAGCCCTTCGCTCAACTGCATTTCTTCCTCAGCTCGCTCTTGCGTCTCGGCCTCAGTTCGACTGCGAACAGCTTCGAGCTCTTCCAGGAGTTGCACTTCATCTGCCGCCAACTGCCGGCATGTCGCTTCCATTGACCGTAGTTTTTCTTCGGCGGCAGCTCGGCGCGCTTTGGCGTCCTGAATTTGTTTAGACTGCTCAACCTCAACTTCGCCAAGAGACGCGAGTTCTGCGTTGAGACGCTCGAGGGTCTGGCTGCGTTCGTGTACCGCTTGTTCCGCAGCGCGTCGCACGGCTTCCAATTCGGCAGCAACTGCCTGATCTTCGCGCACTCGCTGTTGCGCTCGGGCTTCTTCAAGACGGACTTGTTCGGCGATGGCCAGTTGGCGTGCCTCTGTTTCCGCCTGGAATCTGGCTTCTTCCTCGGCCTGAAGCTTAGCTGCTTCTTCAACCAACCTGCGTGATTCAGCCTCAGCTACCGCGAGCCGCTGAAGTTGTTCAGCTTTAGCTTTGTTGAGCGCGTCGATATTGGCGCTTACCAAGCGCTCGGCTTCTGCGCATTTCTGCGCTTCGGTTTCCATGAGCTGACGCTTTTCTTCGGCGGCAGCGTAACGCGCTTCGGCCTCTTCGATTTGTTTTGACTGCTCTGCCTCTACTTGGTTGAGGGCCGCGATGTTCAGGTTAAGGCTCTCGATCTTCTCACTGCGTTTTTGTGCAGCCTGTTCGGCTGCCGCGCGCATGACCTGCAACTGCTCGGCGCGGTCTTGCTCTTCCAGCGTCCGTTGCTGCGCTTGAGTTTCCTCTTCAACCTGAAGCTTTACTGCTTCTTCAGCCAACTTTCGCGATTCAGCTTCTGCGTTTGCAATCCGCTGCAGTTGTTCTGCCTGGGCATTGCGAAGGATTCCAATTTCAGCGTCTAGCGCGCGCTCGGCTTCGTCACGCTGTTGTGCCTCAGCTTCCATCAGCTGTCGGTTTTGGTTAGCGGCGGCGCACCGTATTTCAGCCTGATTAAGCTGTTTCGACTGTTCGGCCGCGACCTCGGCCAGGGCCGCGATCTCGGCATTAAGAGACGCGATCGACGTTGCCCGCTGTTGCGCAGCCTGTTCAGCCGCGCTTCGCATTGACGCCAACTGCTCGGCGCGCTTTTTCTGTTCCTCGGCCTGCTGTTGTGCCTGCGCTTCTTCGTCAGCGTGGAGACGGGCGGCCTCTTCTGCCAACCGTTGTGACTCGGCTTCAGCTTCGGCGATTCGCTGGCGTTGTTTTGCCTCAGCCTGGCGGAGTTTTTCGATCTCTGCGTTTAGTTGCTGTTCGGATTCTGCGCGCTGTTGTGCTTCCAGTTCAGCTTGACTACGAATTGCTTCTAGCTCTTCCAGTCGCTCGGTTTCCTCTGCGGCCAGCTGTTGAACTTCGGCTTCCATGAGCTGTCGCTTTGTTTCGGCGGCTGTTTGTCGCGCTTCAGCCTTCTTGATTTGTTTGGCTTGTTCGACCTCGACCGCACGGAGAGCCGAAATTTGAGCGTTGAGTCGCTCGATTACTTCACCACGCTGTTGCGCTGCCAGTTCCGCTGCGCTGCGCACGGATTCGAGTTGTTCGGCGTGTTGTTGTTCTTCCTGAGCTTGCGTTTGTGCACGAGCTTCTTCGTTGCGAACTTGTTCCGCAAATGCTTGTTCACGCGCTTCCGCTTCCGCTTGCTGGCGAGCCTGCTCTTCGGCCTGTAACCGCACGGATTCGTCGACCAACCGCCGCGACTCTGCATGTGCTTCCGCAAGCAGTCGGACCTGTTCGGCTTTGGCTTTCCTGAGGGCTTCGACTTCTTCGTTCAGTTTTTGCGCTGCTTCGGCACGTTCCCGAGCATCGATTTCAGCCTTACTACGAACGGCCTCGAGCTCTTGCAGTTGCTGATTTTCTTCAGCAAACCGCCGCTCGATCTCAGTTTCCATCAGTTGTCGCTCTTGCTCGGCAGCTGAATGACGCGCTTCGGCGTTCTGAATTTGCCGGGACTGCTCCGCTCCAACTTCGAGAAGAGCTGCGATCTCTGCATTGAGGCGTTCAATTGCTTGGCCACGCTGTTGTGCTGCCAGCTCGGCCGCGCTCCGCATGACTTCGAGTTGTTCGGTGCGATGCTGTTCTTCATCACGTAGGCGAACTGCTTCTTCAGTCAACCGGTGTGATTCAGCATCCGCATCAGCAATGCGCTGGAGCTGCTCCACTTCAGCAGTCTGCAACGAATCGAGATCCGCGTTTAGGCGCTCCTCTTCCTGCGAACGCTCGCCGGCTTCTGTTTCCATCAGCTGACGCTTTTGCTCGGCAATCGAATGCCGCGCTTCAGTTGCTTTGACTTGTTTGGCAAGCTCCGCCTCAACCGCGCTCAGCCGTGCAATGTCGGCATCCAGCGTCTCAATTTTCTCGCGGCGCTGTTGGGCTGACTCTTCAGCCGCGGCACGGAGTGCTTCCAACTCTTCTGCGCGCTGGTGCTCTTCCTGCGCTCGCCGTTCAGCGCGAGCTTCTTCTTGGGCATGAAGCCGCAGGGCAGTTTCAGCCAACCGGCGTGATTCGTTTTCGACTTCCGCCATGCGCTCGAGTTGTTCGGCTTCAGCCTGCCGTAACGCCAGCAGATTGGTACCGAGTTGTTGCTCGGCTTCGGCGCGTTGAATTGCTTCCTCTTCCATCTGCTGCCGCTTTTCTTCGGCAACGACGAGGCGCGCTTCAGCTTTCTTGAGTTGTTTGGCTTGTTCTACTTCGACTTCGCGAAGGGCCGCGATATCGGTGTTAAGACCTTCGATTTGCTCCTTACGTTCTTGCGCAGCCTTTTCCGCTGCGCTGCGCATCGTGGCCAGTTGGGTGGCACGCTCGCGCTCTTCCTTTGCCTGCTGTTCGGCCTGCGCTTTGTCTAACCGGACTTGCTCGTCAAATGCCTTTTGACGCGCCTCAGCTTCGGCTTGGCGACTAGCGTCTGCTTCGGCCTGGATCCGAGTTCCTTCTTCGGTCAGGCGCCTTGATTCAGCTTCGGCGTCCGCTATTCGCTGCAATTGCAGCGAAGCGGCCTTTCGCAGGGCCTTCAGTCCGCCGTTTAAGTGTTGCTCGGTTTCTGCCCGCTGCTGTGTTTCTGACTCGATCCTGGTACGGATAGTCTCGAGCTCTTCGAGGTGTTGCGCCTCTTCCGTGGCGCGCTGCCTGGCTTCGGTTTCAATCAGCCGGCGCATTTCTTCGGCGGCGGCCTGACGCGATTCAGCCTGGTCCGCGTGAAGCGTTTCCGTTTCAGTTCTTAAACGAATCTGTTCCTCGGCCAGAGCTTGCGATTCCGCTTGCGTCTGCTGAAGTTGCGCTTCGGCCTTAGCGATGCGCTGGCGCTGTTCACCATCAAGTTTGCGTAACGCTGCAATACTGCTGTTGAGCTGCTTTTCCGCTTCTTTACGAACTTGAGATTCCTGCTCGGCTTTGACTCGAATCACTTCAAGCTCTGCCAGGTGTTTCTCTTCTTCCAACGCGCGACGCTGGGCCTCGGCTTCGGCTTGCGCCTGCCTCTCCCTGGCAGCACGCCGGCGATCTTCGTTCTCCGCGAGTTGGCGCGCTTCTTCTTCTTGCTTCAACTGAGCTTCGTGCTGGGCCAACCGGCGCGATTCAGCTGTCGCTTCCGCGATGCGCTTGATTTGAGCGGCCACAGCTTCATTCAACTCTTGGAGTTCCGCCTTGAGTCGCTGTTCTCTCTCGGTCTTTTGTCGCGCCTTCGCTTCTGCCTTGTGACGAGCTTCTTCAAGGTTAACTAAATTGGCCTCGGCCACAGCGACGCGAGCCACTTGTTCAGCTTCGATCTGGCGCAGCGCCTCAATTTCAGCATTCAGGGTTAGCTCTCGCTCGGCACGTTGCTGTGCAGCTGCGGAGGCCTGGTTTCGGAGGGTTGCCAGTTCGGCGAGTCGACGCTCTTCCTGTTCCGTTCGCTCCTGATGCTCTGTCTGCATCTGGTCGAGATGCTTGATCTGTCTCGCTTCAGTCTTGCGCAATACGCTGATGCCGGCGCTCAGTTGTTGCGTCATCTCAGCCCGCTGCTGAGTTTGAAGCTCCGCCTCGGAACGGATGGCTTCGAGTTTGGCGACTTGCTGTTCTTCTTCCTCTTTACGAGCCTGAGCTTCGGCGAGTGCTTGACTTCGTTCTGCTTCAGCTGTCTGCAGACGCGCTTCGCGATCCGCTTTTTGCAAGGCTTGGTGGGCGGCTAAGAGACGAGCTTCCTCGTCAGACTGACGACGCGATATCGCCTCGGCTTCGCGCAGACTCGTTTCCGCGTCTTCAATTCTTTGGAGTTGTTCAGCTGCCGCATTACTCAGGGATTCGAGCGCGGCATTCAGCTGCAGTTCTTTCTCGGCGCGCCGTTCGGACGCGGCCTCTGCCTTGAGTCGAATGCCGGCTAGTTTCTTAAGGTTTGCTTCCTCGTCTTCAGCTCGGCGATGGGCGTCTTCTTCTGCTAACTGGCGCTCGCTTTCAGCGGCGCGGGCGCGCAGCTCCGCATCAGTTTTGCGGCGCGACTCTGCCTCGCTCTTCAGGCGTGCTTCTTCTTCACGTAATCGCCGAGACTCTGCTTCAGCCCGGGCTATGCTTTCAATCTGTTTTTGTTCGGCCTGCTGTAAGGCTGCAAGCTCGACCTGAAGGCGGGCTTCGCGCTCGCCGCGCTGGCGTGCTTTTGTTTCCGCAGTTTGACGGGTTTCTTCCAAAGCCGTTAGTCGGGTCTTGGCATCTTCCATCCGCGCAATCTGTTCGTTTGCAACTTCACTCAGACTCTTGATCTCGGCACTGAGTCGTTGCCTTTCGGCTGAGCGAGCCTGGGCCTCAGCGACGGCCGTCCCGCGAACAACTTCAAGTTGAGCGATTTGCCTGGCAACCTCTTTGGCGCGCTTTTCAGCTTGTTGCGCTTCCACTTCGGCTCGCTTGCGGGCTTCTTCGCGATCACGAAGTGCGTTGTTGCCAGCTTCAAGGCGCGTGTGCTGTTCAGCCTCGGTCTTGCGCAGAGCTTCGATTTGGACGCCGAGTTGTCGCTCCGCTTCGTCTCGTTTTTGAACTGCGGTATCCAACTCGCGGCGAACGCCTTCCAGTTCCGCAACTCTTTTCGCGTGTTCGTCGTGCTGCCGACGTGCCTGGGCTTCGGCTTGTTGTTGGGTCTTTTCCTGAGTAGCCAGAGCGAACTCCGCTTGCTTCATACGTTCGAGCTGTTCGAATTCTGACTCGCGCAGCCGTTCAATCTCCGCTGCCAGTTGCTGTTCTTTCTTCGCGCGCTTACGCACTTCGGTTTCAGCTTGTCGCCGGCTGGCTTCCAACTCCGTCAGTCGCTGCAGTCGCTCTTCGTTTTCGCGATGCGCTTCCGATTCGGCCAGGCGCTTTGCTTCTTCCTCGGCGCGGAATTTAGCTGCTGCGTCTTTTTGTCGCTTAGTCTCCTCTGCTGCGGCCTTTCGTAGCTTTTGGATTTCGGCAGTTAGTTCCTGTTCCTTTTCAGCGCGCTCGATTGCCTCTGCCTTGGCCTGCTTCAGGGATTCCTCGAGTCCCTCCAAAGCGGCCTCAGCTTTTTTCATGCGCGCAATCTGTTCTGTTTCCGCGTTGCGCAACAACTCGATCGCGCCGACCAATTGCCGTTCTTTCTCGGCACGCTTTCGCACCGTTGCTTCAGCTTTGCGACGGGTTGCTTCCAGCTCCGTCACTCGTCGCGCCTCTGCTTCCGCAAAATCCACGGCCTCAGCTTCAGCGCGTTTGCGAGCTTCGTCCTCAGCACGCTTGCGCGCTTCCTCGTCAGATCTGCGGCGCGATTCGGCGTTGGCTGCCTGGATGCGTTTGAGCTGATCCGACTCCGCTTTGCGTAAGGCTTCTATTTCAGCAGCCAGCTGTTTTTCCTTTTCGATTCTTTGTCGCGAAGCTATTTCCGCTTTGCTCCGGTTCGTCTCGATGGTGGCCAATCTCTGTTTGTTATCTTCTGCGCGTTGCAGTCTTTCAGATTCCGAAAGCCGGTCTGCAGCTTCTTTCACCCCCGTGCTGCCGTTAGACCGAGACAGATCGTGATTTATTGGAGAGGGCTTTCCTTGAGGAGTGTTCTTAAGCGAGGCGGGAAGCACCGGCGAAGCTGATGGTCGTTTTGCGCGCGCGGAAATGGCTTGGATCGCTTGGCCGATCGCCCGTTGCAGTAGCGCATCCTGATTCCCGCGATCCAACAATTCTTGTAACGCGCTTGTCGCATCCGGCTGGCCGATCTGGCCCAATGCTTCGACCGCCGCCTGTCGCACTTCCCACGACTGATCAGAAAGAGCGGCAATGAGGTAAGGCGATGCTAACGGCCGTCCTAGTCCTGCCAGTCGATTTGCCGCAGAGGCGCGCCTCGATGCTGACTCATCCATGAGCAAATCGTGAGTGGCCTGAGCGAAGTCACCCATGAAAGAATTTGACGACGAGTCTGCGGAGTTAAGGTGCATTGCGTTTCGATTCTCGTCGCTGTTGGACGGTGGAATACTGTTGGCGGAGTTGAGGGGGGATGAAGAGCGTTGCTCCATAGTTGATCCTACTTCTACCGAAATCCGGACGGGCAAGAGAGCTAGGGGGTTCCCGCAGAACAGTCGTCAGCGACTAACGGGCGCCGGACTTGGGTGGGCGATGCGAAGTCTAATTGTGGCGAAACTCGATGTGGTTAATCGAACGCTTCGGGGTTGTGCAATTGATGAGAGGACTTACTGCTGGGCTATTTCTGAAGGGCTCAACCTCAGGATGTTTGGGGATCCGAGGCACTTGGGATTCTCGTCGATTTTGCCTGGAACGTCAATAGAGTTGTTCCAGAAATCAAATTTCCCAGGTATTTCGCCACATTTTCGCGGGAAGCGTCCCTTTTTGGGGCAGTCAATTCTATCGGAAGGTCGATTCTGATCCGGCGGCAGCCGAACGAACGGCGAAGGTCGAGCGAACTAAGGCGTTAAATTTCCCCGGCTGTTCCTGCTCTGGCATCATGCGGCAGTAGTCAAAAATCTCGAGGGTCGCTCGCGAATTCAAAGCTTGTAAAGCCAATGCCTTTTCCAGCGGAGTTGTGTTGTCTTGTTTCCCCCAAACCAAAAGGATCGGCTGCGTCAGGCGTGAGAAAGGTGACTGCGTATCGGTATTCAGATATCCAGCAAGGAATGCGGCAATCGCATGTTGCGCTCCAGCTTGATGGCTGGTGGCATAGAGATTGGCAACCAGTCGATCAGTAACCCGACGGTGATCGTAAAAGAGGTTATCGCGCGCGTAATCTCGAATGCTGCGTTCGCTGGCCATGACGTTGTAGAACGACGTGCCAAGTACTGGCGACTGCAGCAGACCGTAGAACGCGGCCCCAGCCATGCCCGGTCGGCGATTTAGCGCGTCGGAACCGGCTGGTCCATTCAACACCATCGAATTGATCAACTCCGGATGTTCGTCAGCCACGCGAATTGCGTAGGCGGCTCCCAGCGAACTCGCGACAATATTTGCCGGATAACCCGACACTTCGCGAATGAAGTCAGTAATCAGTTCGACATAAAGATCGGCGGAGTAAGAAGCGCCGGCAGGTTTGTCAGAAAAGCCAAAGCCGAGGAGGTCGAAAGCAAAAACGCGAAAGTCTCTCGAAAGTTCGTCGAAGTTTTTTCGCCACATGAAACTTGAGGCGCCTGCTCCTACTCCATGAATGAAGATCAACGGCGTCCCCGGATTTTCCGTTCCCGCGGTCTTATAAAAAACGCGACCATGTTTCCAGGGGAAGAAGTGGGCCTTGCCGCCCAAGGCGCTGTCATCAGGTTCGCTGGCGTTGCGTTGAATCGCTGCATTGAGCGCAGCCAGAGCAGCGACACCGGCGCCACCGGCAAGGACGGTCTTCCAGATGTTTCCCAGTTTACTCATTGAAAGCTTGGTCTTTGGTCTTGGGTCTTTGACTCGTTGAGTGCGAGTCAAGATTGGTCTGGATGCAGGCAAAGACTAAACACCCAAGTCCAAATACCAAAAAAAGCAAACAGCGCCTGACCAAAACTCAAGGCCGCGTTTTTAGATGAACGCAAAATCAAATTGTTCCTGATGAACCGTGGGATCGCTGCTATTGATGTCCACTGCTCCGAGATATTCTTCAATCTCATTCAAGACGTCGCGTTCAGTACTGCGCAAAGCTTTCGCCACTTCAGGATGAATTCGGAGTGTCGCCTGCCGGTTCTTTCTATCGCCATTCATTGCCCTGCCAAGAACACGAGCCTCCTCGAGAAGTTCGTAACAAATCGTCTGCGGAGACTTGATGAGTCCGGCTCCCTGGCAATACTGACAAGGTGAGCACAGCGTGCGTTCCAGCGACTGCTTCACGCGTTTGCGCGTCATGATCACCAGGCCGAAGTCATTAAACGAAAGGACCTTGGTCGGAGACTTGTCGCCGCGCAACGCGTCCTGTAACGCGCTCATGACGCGGGCGCGATTTCGTCGTTCCTCCATGTCGATCAAATCCAGCACGATAATCCCACCGAGATCACGCAAACGAATTTGCCGCACAATCTCGTCGACGGCCTCCAGGTTAGTACGCGTAATTGTATCTTCGAGGCGTCCACTACCGCGGCCGACAAACTTTCCGGTGTTGACATCAATGGCAACCAAAGCTTCGGTTTGATTAATCACCAGGTAGCCACCCGACTTGAGCCATACGCGCGGCTTAATCGCCTTGTCGATCTCAGCCTGCACACCGTAGCTTTCGAGTATCGGACGATCCCGAGTGTAGAGTTTCACGCGCTTCACCATGCGTGGCTGAATTCGATTGATGAACTCAACGATTGCTTCGTATTCCTCTTCGGAGTCCACACGAATCGCAGCGAAATCGTCTGACAATTGATCGCGCAAAATTCGCTGCACCAGATCCAGATCTTTGTGAACGAGCGTTGCCGGCTTCGATTTCTCAGCAGCAGCTCGAATGTCGAGCCAGGTGCGAACGAGGTAGCGCACATCCTCTCGCAAATCCGCTTCGCTGATGCCGACGCCCGCGGTTCGCACGATAAAGCCGCCCGAAGGGATGTCTTCGGATCCGCGAATCAGCATGATTAGTTTGCGCAGACGTTGACGCTCGCTGTCTGATTCAATCTTTCTCGAGACTCCGACGTGTTCAACGGTCGGCATGTAAACTAAAAACCGGCCAGGCAGGGCGATATGCGAAGTAATTCGCGCGCCCTTCTTAGCGATGGGCTCCTTGGCGATTTGGACCAATATCTCTTGTCCCTCGCGAAGGAGATCGGTGATCGTGGGCTGCTGCCGATCTCGGCGTCCGGCCCCTCGTTGACCCCCACGGGTATCACTTCGTCCAGTGCGGCCGCGGTCGCGAGAATCACGACCACCACGAGTTTCGCGATTGTCGCGTGAAGCGCGATTATCTGTTTGTGGCGCCATAGAAGCGACTGGCTCCACGACCTCTTCTACTTGTTCAGCGGCTTCCTCTACCGGCATCACTTCTTCGGTCACAACTTCAGTCTCTGGCTCGTTGCCCTCGTTAGCATCGCCTGTCGCTTCTTCAGTTGCGGAATCAGCAGCGGGAGCATCAGCGGAGGCGGCGCCCGCTTTGCTCGGGCGGCGGCGGCGGCGGCCACCACGTCGGGTCGCAAACTCGGATCGCGAACCGCTATCGTCCAGGCTGGCCTCGGCATCCGCATAACTGCTTTCAACCGTTGAGTCGTCTGCCGGTTCCTCTGCGACCTGTTCCTTAGTTTTTTTACTCGACGAGCGTTTCGTAGGCGCCTTCTTCTTTGCACCCAAACTGCTCAAGAGTTTTCCGACTCGCGACTTCCTGGTACTTGTACGCTCCTGAACCGGCTCTTCCTCAGCCACTTCAAGCTCTTTCGTTTCAGCAAAACTTGAGGTCCGTTCACTTTCAGCGTCATCGTCGCTCACGCGTTGAAATGAACCGCCCTGCAGCCGGCTGTCGTCTACCTCATCAACGAAACTTTCGATATGCGCGGCGATTGGTTTGCGAACGCGCGGCGCGGCGCTGGATTCGCCTTCGGAAGTATCGCCGTCGTCCACTCGCTGAAACGAATCGTCGCTGTAGTCAACACTGGAGAGAACCGAGCCAACTTCAGCGGTGCGAAAGTCGTCTCCCAAATTAAACTCGCCGGCGTGGATTTGATCGAAGAGTCGCTCCTGAAGCCGAGCGTCCTTGAACATTTCGCCCGTTGCGGCGGTCTCTTCTTCGTCGATGATGCGCTGAATAGAAGGATCCGCAGCGACGAAGGGAGTATCAATGTCTTCCGCTCTGATTCGCGTTTGATCTGGTGTTGGAGCGTCCTCGGTTTCCGAACCCTCTCTACCACCGCGGCGCCGCCGTCCTCGCCGTCCGCGACGTTTTGCAGCGTCGCCGCCTTCAGATGACTGCTCTTCAGCCGACTCGCCGGCGGGTTCTGCTTCAAGCTCCGCAGCTTCTTCCGGCTCCAGATCGCGAAGCGGTTCGACTCGTTCCTGAGTGGACTCGATGTGGCGCTCGCGTTCGACTCGGCCCAACGCGATTTGCTCGGCAGCAACCCGCTGAGCTTCTTCGACATTGCCTTTCTGGGATTTGTCGATAACGATGCGCTCAAATTCTTCTTCCTCATCGAAGAAGTCAGATACGTAGAGGAACGCATCACGTTCGAGTCCGACGTCAACAAATGCTGACTGCATGCCGGGCAGAACGCGCATAACGCGTCCTTTGTAGATGTTGCCGACAATTCCCTGATTGCCTTCGCCGCGCTCGATGTAAAACTCGGTCACCTTTTCGTTCTCGATGATCGCGATCTTCTTTTCGCGTCCGTTGACGCTCACTATTAGTTCTTTTGCCATTTCTTAACTGTTGTCTCCTGAAGCGTCTGTTGCGACCCTGAATGCCAAGCGACCACGGGGAAGGTTTTCTCAACCTTCGACTTTGTGTTGCGCTTGTGCGGGTTTGCAGGATAGCGAAAGACGTTACTAAAAATTGTGGATTGGCCAGTGTGCGTTTCAAGCTGAAAAGCGATACGCACCAGCCACGGTTTAGCAAGACGACCGTGCGTCTCGCCAGAATTTGATTTGCTGGAAGTTAGCGGCCAGGTGTGGAGCAGTCGTGAGAGGGAACGGACATGCAAACTTGTTGTTTGCGCTTCCCCGCAGATGCCCTTTGGCCAAGGATGAATCGATTGTCGGTCGCGTGCCGATTGAGTTAAGTCCGGATGTAGTTCACCCGTAACGCGACGGTGACTAAAACTAATCAAAAATGGAACCTGACTAGCCGCTTTGTGCGTCCAATGAGAACTTGTAACAGGGAGCGCCTAACTCAATCGCGCCGGCTCAAAAAATCAGGGCCCACGCTGGGTGTGCTCGCGACCTGCTTACCTTCTCGCTGGATGTCAACGGGAACCTTGAAGGTCCCAACTTGGCCGAGGCCCCGCAGGCCTCTTCGGCGGCTTACTTAAAAGTGTTGAATGATGCGTCCGTCAAATTGGGACGATCGCTAAAATTCGGACTCGCTTGTCGGGAGCACGGTGCTTCTTAAAATGAAGCTTCCGTCGTGCTGCTTCTTCCTCCGCAGGGGCGAGCTAAGGGGAGTATAAGCCCAAGACGCGATAAACGCGAAACGGATTGTGTAACGCCAGGAATTAGTTTTACGGACGACGGCTTGCGATCGTGTGACGCCGCCTGACGGTTTGCGTTACAACTTTAGTTTACAAACCTTCTTAACTGCACACTCATCGCAAAGCCAATTGCGATGAAGGTCGCGATTAACGAGGCGAGCCCGGCGCTCAGCAACGGCAAGGGCACACCAATCACAGGTAAAAGACCCAGCGCCATACCGATGTTGATAAAGGTCTGGCAGGTGAGGCCGCCCACAACGGCCATGATCACCAGCATGCCGGGCCGATCCGGAGCGCGTTTGGCGCCCGCTATCAGGCGGGATAGCAGAACCACGTAGGCGAGCAAAACCAGTATGCAGCCGACGAAGCCCGAATTTCCTGCTGTGACCGCGAAAATAAAATCAGTATGCGGCTCGGGCAAAAACTTGAGACTGCTTTGCGAATGGGCCGCGCTGGTGTCTGCGCCCAGCAGTCCGCCTTCACCCACAGTCAGGATCGATTGCCAGGTGTTGTACCCAAAGCCGCGCCGGTCAGCGTTTTCCGGATCGAGGATTACGTTGATGCGTTCCTGCTGATAGTTTTTCACCAGGTGCGTTTTGACTCCGACCCAATACGCCAGCGGTACGAAGACTATGCCCAGGACCAAAGTCGCGACTACGTAACGGATTCGGATCGCTGAGAGAAAGAGGACTATAGCCAGAATCGGAATATAGGTAAGTACCTGCCCGGCGTCGTGCTCGAGCAGAATAAGAAAGATCGGCAGCGCCAGAATCAACCCACCGGCCGCCAGCTCGAGCAGTGTTAGGGCGCCGCTACGATGTTTCCCAAAATAGCGGGCCAACATCATGGCAGTGGTCACCTTTACAAACTCCGACGGCTGAAACTGCCCAATACCCGGGACCTTGATCCAAGCGCGTTGACCATTGATTTTATAACTGAATGCGGGAACGAGAACGATCACCAGCAGCAATAGACCAAAGATGTAGAACGCCGGCGCGATATTCAACAACTTGCGGTAATCATTGAAGGCGATGAGCAGCATCACTACGATCCCGATGCCCAGCCCAATGAGTTGTTTTATCCAATAGTTTTCGGTCGGTTGCGCATTTCGGATCTGGAAGGTGCCGAAACAGACGATGCCGATTGCCAGCAGCGCCAGCAGCCAATCGAAATCGCGGAGACCTCTTTGTGGGATTATTGCGACCATGGGAACTGCGGTGAAAAGTAAAAAGTGATAAGTAAAAAGTGAGAAGCTCCGACTAAGAGATAGCCTCTGATGTTTCTCTCAACGACAGCCCACATTCATCCGCTTACTCTTCACCTTTCGCTTACTACTTTTCACTGGTTTTTAGCGACCTGCGTTTCTGGTTTCTTTGTAGTCTTGTCTTCCAGTTTGGGAGTTTTTGCGACCGGTACGGCGCCTGGCGGTTCTTGATTCCGCGTCTTGCGATAGTAGACATCGTATACGTGCCTAACTGCGGGCGCCGCATGAAGTCCACCAAAGCCGGAGTTTTCGATCAAGGCTACCAATGCGATTTCCGGTTTGTACGCCGGAGCGTATGACACGAACCAGGAATGGTCCTTGTTTTTCCCGACATCTTTTCCCAGCCCGACAACCTGCGCTGTACCAGTTTTGCCGGCGATGTCAAAGCCGGCCATGCGAATAGCTGAGCCGGTGCCGCCGTTATTGACAACGCCCCACATCCCCTCAACCACGGCATGATGGATGTCTTCGGACATGGGCAGCACTTTGGGATTCGGCCGCGTTGAGTCAAGCGGCTGAAATCCACGGCTGGCGCGATAATCAGGTGCACCCTGAACACCCACCGGTTTGAGTTCCCGAAGCAGATGGGGAACGTAAAGCTTGCCACCATTTGCCACGCCGGAAACCGTTCGCAGCAAAGCGATCGGAGTGATGATGTCGTAAACCTGACCGAATGAAGAATAGACGGTGTCAATGTCCTTCCACTCGGAATTCTCAGGCTGGGTGCGCTTTTTGAGCTCGCGCGAAGGTGTCAGATCCAGAACTTCATTAGGCAGATCGATTCCGGTTCGCTTATTTAAATCAAACTCGTCGACCATCCCCATGATTCCGTCGAGACCCATCTTTAGACCTAACCGATAAAAGTAGCCATCGCAGGAATGCGTGATGGCCGCCTTGAGATCAGGCGTCCCGTGGTTTCCCATGCAACGCGTAAACTTGTTTCCAACCTGAATGCCGCCGCCACAAACAAGATTTGAATGATCAAGCGTTATCACGCCTTGTTCGAGCCCCGAGACAGCCATGGGAATCTTCCAGGTGGAGCCCGGCGGGTACCGGCTCTGAACGGCGCGATTGATTAGCGGTTTTTGCGGATCGTTGAGCACCGCTACGTACTCTGCACGTCCTTCTTTAGTGCCAATCCGCGAAAAAAGATTTGGATCGAAAGTCGGCGCTGAAGCGAGCGCCAGGATTTCGCCGTTATTGGGATCCATGGCTACCAACACGCCGCGTCCGGTAGCGGAAGTTCGCAGCTGTTCTTCGGCGACAATCTGCAGGTCGAGATCGATGGTAGTCACTAAATCCTGACCGGGTTGCGGGGGCACCGTTTCGATCTCATCCTGGATGCGCCCGCGACTATCAACGATAACTTCTCGATAGCCGTCCTTCCCGCGCAGGTATTCGTCGTAGGTTTGCTCGAGACCACTAAGTCCGATCACGTCGCCCGGTTTGAGGCCCTTGTCTTTGTAGCTAAACTGCTTTAGTTGTTCCGGACTAATTTCGCCTACATAACCAAGCACATGCGCCAGCATTCCGTTTGCCGGATAACGACGCTGCGGCTGTTGTTCAACGCGCAGTTCCGGAAACTCCAATTCGTGCGCTTCGACCCAGGCGATGTCGCCTTGATTCGCGTCCTGCTTTACCAAAATGGATTCAAAGGCCGGCTGCGATCCGATTTGTTCGAAGCGGTCCTGGAGAATTTCGGCATCAACGTTCAACGCCTCGGCAAGCGGCTTAGCCAACGAGATCAGTTTCTTATCGCGTAAGTCCTCGCGCGACAGGATGACGTTGTAGATCGGTGTGGAGGTAACTAGTGGATGACCCTCGCGATCAAATATGACGCCCCGCGGTGCTGGTATTGGCAGCCTTCGACGGCGCTGATTTTGCGCGATCTCAGCGTAGTACTGACCTTTGACGAGCTGCAGATAGTAAAGCCGAATTCCCAGCAGGGCGAGCAGCAGAACCACAATGCTTTGCACAACCCAAAGCCGGCTGCGGAGGTTTTGCGAAGTGTCTTCGAATTTCATAAAAACAGGGGTCGGAGGCCAGAGGTCAGAAGGCAGCAGGCGAGGGAATCGCTGGTTTTGACCCCTGACCTTTGTTCTCTGACCTTCTCATTCTCATCTTCCTAACTTGCGTGGGCCGCGTCGAGCACCTTTTCGACGCGAAGCGAATGTGCGGCGTTGCCGCGCTCGTTCGGTGAAGAGGGAATTAAGTAAATAAAGAGCAAAGGTTCCTACGATCGTTGTACCGATCAAGCGGTATGACATCGTCTGCATGAAAGACACATTGGGCGGGTAACCCAGTGAGCGATGCCAAAAAACGTAGATCGCCGAGTCGATTATCGAAGCCGCCGCGAGCACCGGAATCCTCAGAAGCGTATTTTCAAGGTTAACGCGAGTGGCCGCAACATAAATCAAGTAGGCGGTTAGAGTCTTGGAAAAGCCTCCAGCCCCGATGAGCCCGCCGCTCGCAGCGTCAACGGCAATGCCCGCGATTGTGCCAACGATCAGAGCATGCCAGGCGTGGCGCTGCAAAGCGATATAAACAACCACAATCAGCGGAAAGTCAATATAGGAGAGCGGGAACCAAACGGCGCCCAGGCACAGCTGCAGGATTATGGCTACTGCGAGCGCGGCCGCAATTTTAAGTTGAGGCATCTTTGAAAGGGACAGGTGACAAGTGAAAAGTAAAAAGCCTGCGACTTTTCACTCTCTACTTTTCACCATTCACTATTTCTTCGTCTTATCTACGTTTGGCAGGGTCTGTTCGGGAGCAGGCCGCGGCGGCGCACGATAGAGCAATACTGCGACTTCCTCGAGTTGATCCAATTTTGCGCCGGGCCTGATCAGAATTTCATGCGATTGTGTTGCCGTGCCCGGACTCACCTGGACTACCTCGCCGATAGTTAGCCCCGGCGGATAAATCCCGTCTTGCCCGGTCGTCAGGATGTAGTTGCCAACTTCAACTTTTTCCAGGCCCGACACGTAGCGCATTTCAACCAGGCCCTTTTCCCCTAATCCTCTTACGGAGCCGAGCGCTCCTGACCCACCGAGCTGTCCGACTATCGCGCCGGCGGCCGCCTTCTCATCAGTGACCATCATCACTTGAGCGGTCCACGGGCTGAGCGCAATCACGCGGCCAACTATCCCGCCTCCAGTAACCACCGGCATGTTTAGAGCGATGCCGGAAGAGCTGCCGCGGTTGATCGTGATGGTGTTGAACCAACCGGATGAGTCGCGCGCGATCACGCGAGCGGGAACGTGATCGTAACCAGTTTGCTCTTTCAGATTGAGCAGGCCCTTGAGACGTTCGTTTTCAGCAGCAGCTTGCTGAGCGTTGCGCAGCTCGAGCTGTGCCGTTGACAGATCCTGCTTCAATCTTTCGTTTTCAATCGCGGTGCTACGGAAGTTAACAATTTGCTTGACGAAGTTTGTGCCGGCGCCGCTGGCGCCCGACGACAAATTCTGAGCCGGAGAAGCCAGCGCTTGAACCCAAACCCTGATCAAGCGTTGGCGCGTCACGCTATCGCGTGCGTCAAAGGCCATTATCATCAGGTTGGTCAATAGCAAGACCACGAGCCAAATAGGCGCGCGCTGGCGAATTTCTTTTTGGGTCCGAATAGCTGCCATTGGAAACAGTGAAAAGTGACGAGTGAAAAGTGAAAAGTAAGCAAACAACCGAGAAGCTGCTCGTTTTCTAAGGATTCACGGCTCACTATTTAATTTTCACTTTTTACCTTTCACTTTTCACTCTTCCTACATGCCGCTGGTCATTGTGTTTTCCCACTTCACTCGTTTGAGCAAGTCGAAATCGGAAAGCATCTTGCCCGTGCCCAGCACAACTGAGGCGAGCGGGTCTTCGGCCACGGAAACCGGCAAGCCAGTCTCAATTGAGAGCCGTTTGTCGAGGTTTTTCAAGAGTGCCCCACCGCCCGTCAAAACAATGCCGCGCTCAACTATGTCTGCGGAGAGTTCCGGTGGTGTGCGTTCCAGCGCCACGCGCACTGCATTGATGATCGTTGCGATTGAGTCAGCCAGGGCCTCACGAACTTCCTCGTCTGACATCGTGATCGTCTTCGGGATTCCTTCGATCAGGTTTCGGCCTCTTACTTCATACGACAAAGGCTCATCCAGCGGATACGCCGAACCCAGCTCAATCTTGATCGCTTCAGCGGTGCGTTCACCAATCAGTAAATTATATTTGCGCTTGATGTAAGAGATGATGGCTTCATCCATCTCGTTTCCAGCTACGCGAACAGCGCGCGAGTAAACGATACCGCTCAAACTAATGACGGCGATATCAGTCGTGCCACCGCCGATGTCAACGACCATATTGCCGTGCGGTTCGGTGATCGGAAGTCCGGCGCCGATCGCTGCTGCCATAGCTTCCTCGACCAGGTAGACTTCAGAAGCCTTGGCCCGGTAAGCGGAGTCTTCAACTGCGCGTCGCTCAACCTGAGTAATTTCGGATGGTATGCCGATGACAACGCGCGGGCTTACCCACGTCTTGCCGTTGTGGGCTTTGCGGATGAAGTGCTGCAGCATCTTCTCCGTAACCTCGAAGTTAGCGATGACGCCATCCTTCATTGGACGAATCGCCACGATATTGCCGGGTGTGCGCCCCAACATCTCTTTGGCATCGCGTCCCACCGCTTCGACCTGATTGGTGACTTTGTTGATTGCTACTATTGAAGGTTCGGATACAACGATACCTCGCCCCTTTGCATAGACGAGTGTGTTAGCTGTTCCCAAATCTATAGCTAGATCGCTGGAAAACAGGCTGAAAATCGATTTAAACGCCATTTATTGATCTCTTCCCCGTAAGTATGAATATGAGAGCGTACGTCGGGTAGGCACCACGTCCCCGGCAACTAATTCCCAGGGGAACTGATATCGAGTTGGGAGGGTGAAAACGGCAAACCCGCTCGGCAGTTACCACTCGCCAACCTCTCTTCGATCCACAAGGCCAATACCAACTAGCCAAGATACACTTTTTTTCGATCTTTACGCTATCAAGAAAAGGAGATTTATGACTGAGGGAGGTACAGTCGCAAAAAGCTAGGATTCTGGGGGGACCACTGAATCCTATCGGGCTATCTGAATGTATGAGGCATCAGAGCCAAAAGTGGCGCGAATGTCTCAAGCTTTAGCCGCTCCAAATAGCCAAGATACATTTTGTCTCGGTTCTCCGCTCGGCCCTGTGTTGCTAGCTTCTTTCGCAGTAGAGCCTCGGAATTGGAAGCGGCTCGTAGTGCTGCCTCAAGTCGGGGCGGGACTACTGTCATTCCTACGCCGTCACGGACTTTCGCTGGAATCTTATCGCGACGGAATGCGATACCGCCGGAAGATCTTTCCGGCTGGTTTTGTTTTTATTGCTTGGGAACAGGCTCTGGTAGTGTCTTTACCTTTACGCCGGTTCTCTCTCGGAAATTTACCAGGTCGTCAAGCTTAGTATCCATCGTAGAGAGTTTCGTATCGATTGAACTCAATCTGCTCTCGATCAAGCTTGTTCTGACAAGCAAGCTTCGCTCTCCTGTCGAAACATCTTCGTGTACTTTGTTAATCGTCGCCTCGGAGCTAGACACTTTTGTGTTAAGGCTACCAAGGAAAAAGGCAAAACTAAGTAGACCGATCATAGAGAGGCCAGAGAAACCACCTAACCATTTCAAGAGTTTTTCGATGTTCGTGATCCTCTGCTCTAATGACACTTGCACCTGTGACGGTTTAGCATGGGGAGGCATTTTGGATGAGGTACTCCTTTTAGGCGTTCCAATGAAGGTGCGACTTTAAGCTTTCGGCCCTCAGAAATCAAGTCTTAACCTCAATTTTGCTTCATTCCATTCTTGACCGGTCCTCTGCGGCCTTTCTGGTCCCAAAGTCTATTTCGGAACTATCAAGAAAAGGGTTTCCCCTCATCGGCTTCAGAGATATCAGCCGGCGTGCCGGTCTGGCCCGGCACTTTTGACTCTCTGACAAGAGACGTGGAAAAGCGAACGCAGTTTTTGTTTGCGGCCTTGGCCTCGTACATCGCCGTATCAGCCGAGGCGATCAGCTGTTGGGGAGACGATGCGTGCATCGGGAAGGCGGCGACACCGAAGCTCGCAGTGAGCGACAGCTTTAAGTTGCGTCCGGCATTGAACTGATGATGTGCGATCTTGTCACGGATGCGTTCAGCCACGGTCCCGGCGAGTTCGATTTGTGTATCAGGCAACACGATTACGAATTCGTCTCCGCCGTAACGTGCCACTGCGTCGGTGTCGCGAATTGAAGACAGGATGACTGCCGCCATTTCCATTAACACATGCGAACCCGCCAAATGTCCGTGCGCATCATTCACGCGCTTGAAATCGTCGAGGTCGAGAAATAAGGCTGCCACGCTGGAACCATAACGGCGCGCACGACGAATCTCATTCAGCAGAAACTGCCGCAGGTAACGGGCGTTATGCAATTTTGTTAAGTCGTCGGTTTGCGAGAGCCGCTCAGCTTCGCCAATGCGCACTGCGTTTGTTAGCGCGGAGGCAACCGGTAGAGCCAGCGCGCTGAGAAGTGCGAGTTCAGCTTTTGAAAATGTGTGTCGCTTGCGAGCTCCTTCGAGGACTCCCAGAATTCGTTCTCCGCAGACCAGGGGAACAGCTACGAAGTGTTGCACGCGTTCCTTTCTCCTCATCGTACCCATGCCGGCTCCGGCGAGTCTCGCCGCCTTCGACTCTGAACCCAGCGGAGGATTTCCATCTCCTAGCAAAAGCCGCCGCCAATCTTCCTGCGGATCTGAAGCAGCCTCATCAGTGGGATTGAGTGAGGCGATAGCTTCCAGCACCGCAACATCAGGTCCCTTGGCATCCGAGAAGAGATATATGGTCCAACGATCAGCCTCGACGAGCGGCGCGAGGCCAACGAGTGCAGCCCGGGCGGCGCTGTTTTGATCGCCGATGAAGTGAAGTGAAGCAACAAGATCAAACGCAGCGCGTACCTTGCTTGCCCTCATGCGCGCGGGAAGCAATGTGGCTGAAGTGTTGGCGGGCGGATTAACGATGTCAGGCAGTCGCAACTCGCCGGTGGCTCCGTGCCCTTCAATCTCACGCAGGATAGCCGGCAACTGCGCTGCCTTGTCTGCAATCGCGCGGAACCCGAGTCGCTTCAAAGCGGCCCCGTCAAGGCTGCGCCAACTCTGCCCGTGAAAGGAGCTCACCTGGCGGCGGCACGCGATCAATGGGGTGCCGGGCCAGGAAGTAGTTGCTTGTTCGATCGCCCCGTGAAGCTCGACCATGTCAGCGCCGGGAACAATTTCATAGAGGACTGCCAAGGGCAGGTGTTCCCAGATCTCGTCAGTATTTTCGGACTTTGGGTGCCGAACCGGCGCCACCGCTCCTGCTTCTCGCAAACCTTCGATTAGGGTTTTCACTCCAGCCAGACGCAGAGCCTCGATCAGCTCGTAAGCTGGGGCTTCGTGGGCGTCGGTTAGGAGGATTACATGCCTTGACATCGAAAAATCCAAATTCTGGGACTACTGCGCCAAACGCTCAGCCTTTCCCGCGGCGGCCGGAAAGCGATACGTTATAAGGCGTGACATTGCCACGTGAGTCTTCAGCGTCGATCGTGACCTCTCCGGTTCCGGAAGGCGCTGTAACCTGAAGTTGAAAAGTTCCTTCGGCGGCTACGATGGCCTCGCGTCCAGCTGAGCGAATCGTGGTGCCCGGCTCAGCCTTTCCACGAATCAAATAGATCCGCCCGCCCAACAACTCCGCTTCCAGGTTTGAAACAGGAACGCGTGAGCCCGTCCCTCGCGTAGCAATAATAAATTTCTTGGGATCGCTCCAGTCGCTGGTTTGGCCGCTCGATGCCGTTGCGCGCACGCGCCAGAAGTAAACTCCCGGTCGCAGATCGCTGGCAGTGAATTCAGTGGAAGCCAATTGGTCGCGCTCGATCACCTTGCCATCTGCGACGAAGAAGGGTGACGTCGCCACTTCCACGCGATAGAAAGCGGCAGTTCCCAATGGCGGACGGATCCACTTCAAAGAAATATTGGCAGCGCCGTTTCCGCTCACCAGCACCTTTTCCAAATCGTGCGGCTCCGAAGGTAAGGGAACGTCGAGAAGTTTTTGCGGTCTCGAGATTGTTCCTGAGGGATTGACCGCTACATATTCGCCGCCACGCAAAGTTTGCTTTTCACCGGCTCGGTTAGTTGCTTCGATCGTACCCGCGTTAATGCGTATCTCTTCCGTGCCTTCCGGATTGACGCCAAAGCTTGCCCGGGTTTCCCCAGCAAGTTTACTGCTTGTCTTCGGCGTCTCGACTACGTTGGTTGCACTCTCGTTTTGTTGTTCGGTACGCACATCCATTTGTCCACTATCAACGACTACGTGCACGTTAGTTTTCTTGCCGTCGTCTTCGGTGGCGTTGTCGCGCACGATGATGGTGCTATTGGGCCTGACTACCAGCGTTGATCCGTCGGCCATGCTGACGCGTGCTCTGCCGCTTGCCTGAGTCTGGACCGTATCACCCGGATAGAGTTCGGTGTCGGCGCCGGGAACTACGGTTTCGCGTGTAGCTGAGCGGATTACACGCACGTCTCCTTCAAAAGACATGAAGCGCGCGCCCGAGGCCGGTTTTATATTTGTGCCGACATTCCGGAGGGGGTTGCCATACTTCCAGACGTAGACTGCTCCGCCAGCGGCGAGGCCGCAAAGGAGCAAGAAAGCCACGCCGAGATAAATGACGCGCTTTTCGATTACCCACCAATCAAATACAAAACGCCGGGTTTTTGTGCTCATTTGTTGAAGTCGGTGGAACTGAAGGGCAACTGCAAATTGCGGAAAACTCCGCGGACGTTATCGAGTCGCCGGGGATAGGCGACGGTTTGTGAATCTGGGGTGGAAGTCGGGAGGCCGGTTGGCAGCGGCAACTCGGCACTAGTTCAACGGCAACACTACCAAAAGCGAATCTAGCACAGCCGCAAGAGCCCGTTCAAGCTAGTCTTTTGCGGCAGCGGAGATGCGCGACGAGGGTAGCCAGAGGTGAAACCTCTGGATCACGCGGTATTTCAAATCCGCGCGGCGGAAACGCGCCCAGAAATGTTTGCGCGTCTCTAACGCGCAAATCTATCGATTTCCGTTACCAGACGTTTCAGGTCTGGCTATCTGCGCATCGCGGCTCTGCCGCGAAATTCATTCTATTTCTCGACCGAGCTCTCTTCCGGTTCGTCTTCAAAAGGCGCGTCGAAGTCTTCAGGCAGATCCACCTCAATGTCCATCTCAGCGTCTTTTGGCCACAGAATTGAAGCCGCTACTGAAGTCAGGAGCACGGTCCCCACCACCGCGAGCGATATCCAAACCGGGATGACCAGGTGAAAAACTTCAATCAGCATCTTCGCGCCAATGAAGGTGAGGACAATCGCCAGCCCCATTCTTAGATACTGAAACTTCTCGACCACGCCGGCTAGCAGAAAGTAAAGCGAACGAAGTCCGAGAATCGCAAAGACGTTTGAGGTGTAAACAATGAAAGTATTTGTGGTAATGGCGAAGATCGCCGGAATCGAGTCAACGGCAAAAACCAGATCGGTGACTTCGACAATTATCAACACGAGCAGCAGCAGAGTTCCAGTCAATTTGCCGTTGACCCGCGTGAAGAAGTGTTTCCCCTCGTAGTGGCGCGTGATGGGTATGTAGCGCGTGACCGCGCGCACCACCGGATTGTCTTCCGGTTGAATGTCGCTGTCTTCCTGGCGAAACATCTTTATGCCGGTGTAAACGAGGAAAGCACCGAAGATGTAAATGATCCAATGGAAGCGATTGATGAGGGCTGCGCCGATGAAGATCATCGTCAGCCTCATAACCAGCGCACCCATGACGCCCCAATAGAGGACGCGGTGCTGCACCTTCGCCGGCACCTTAAAGAACGAGAAAATAAGAAGGAAGACGAAGAGGTTATCGACGGAGAGCGAGAGTTCGATTACGTAACCAGTCAGGAACTTAAGGCCCAGATCAGTGCCCTGATACCAGAAGACGATGCCGGCGAAAATCATCGCCAGCGCGATCCAGACCGCACTCCAAATTGCGGCTTCCCTATACTTGATAGCGTGAGCTTTGCGGTTAAAGAGTCCGAGATCGAGACTCAGCATGATGAGGACGAAGAGTGAAAAACCTATCCATAGCGCTGCTGAGTTGCCAATCGGGTTCATTCGTGTCAGCTAAAATAGCATCGGGAATCGGAAGCGGCAATCGCCGCGCACTAACCAGGAACTTAAAGAAATCGCGCCCGGACCAGCTAACCAGCGCGGTTGCACGCTTATCCGGTCTCCATTACAATCCGCCTTTTGCAGAGAGGTAGGGATAATGCTCAAACAACTTTCGCAACTGAAACACACCAGCCGAATCATAGTCCTCGGCTTCGTCCTCCTAATGGGTGTAAGTCTGATTTTCTTCTACGCGCCGAGGAATACTAACAATCAGGAGCCCAGCCGAAACACCGCGCTGGTGGCCAAGGTTGGCAGTGAAGACATCACAGTCGCAGAGGTTGCGCGCCTCAAGGAAAACTACCTCCAGATGTTCGGCGGCCGCGTCAGCATGACCCAATTGGGCGGCTACAAGCGGTTTGTTGATGGCTTAATTCGCAATCGAGTGGTGGCTCAGGAGGCCACTCGCCTGGGACTGTCGGCAAGCGATGCCGAAGTTCGCGAGAAGATCTATAAGCAGTTTACCGACGCTTCCGGTGTATTTGTCGGCTTCGACCGTTACAAGCAATCGGTGACCTCGCGCTACGGCGATATGGAAGCCTATGAGCGCTCGGTGCGCGACGAGATCGCGCAAGATAAATTACGGGCCTTCGTGACCGCGGCGGTGAACGTCAGTGAAACAGAGGTTAAGGAAGACTTCAAACGCAAGCACACAAATTTTGACGTTAGCTATTCGATCATATCTGCTGACAAACTTGCCGAAAAAATGCAGGTCTCGGACGAAGATCTGAAGAGTTATTACGAGCAACACAAAACTGACTTCCGCATTCTGGAACCGCAAAAAAAGATTCGCTACCTTTACATCGACCAGGCAAAATCAGGTGAGAAGCTGCCGATCACTGACAAAGATCTACACGACGAGTTTGATAAGCTGCCGCCGGAGAACAAGCAGGCGGGTGTTCAAGTGCAGCAGATTCTTCTGAAAGTTGCGCGCAAGGATCTGGACAAGCAGGTAGAAGACAAGGCCAAAGAGCTGATCGCGAAAGCTCGTGCAGCAAGCCCTGACACCAGTGAGACGGTCTTCGCAGAGTTGGCGCGCGGAAACTCTGAAGATCCGGCAACGGCAAAGAGCGGTGGCTACCTGGGCCATGCTTACAAGAAGAACCCTAATAAGGTTGACGGTCTTTACGATCGGACGATCGACATGCAGCCGGGCGACATTTCTGATATCCCAATCAGGTATTCGGGAAACTGGTACATCCTGCGTCGTGGCGAGTCAGTGCCAAAGACCTTTGACGAAGCAAAGCCGGACCTGTTGGCTTCCCTGCGAAATCGCAAGGGCTATGTGACGGCGGCAAAGCTTGCTGAGAAAGCCCAGGCTCGGTTGAAGGAAACCAAGGATCCACAAAAGGTGGCCCAGGAGTTGGCGGCCGAAGCCAACATGAAGCCCGCCGAAATGGTTAAGGAAACGCCGTTCGTCAAACCGGGCGATGACGTGCCGGGCATTGGCAGCAGCCAGCAATTCGAAGGCGCGATCGCGCCGCTGAATAATGCTAACGACGTCGGTGACCGAACCGGTGTGAAGGGTGGCTTCGCGATCCCGCTACTCGTCGAAAAGAAGGAGCCACGCATTCCAGATTTCGAAGAAATCAAAACGAACGTCGCCACGGTTGTAAAGCAGCAACGCGGGAAAGAACAGGTGGAACAGAAAGCCAAGGACCTTGCGGCCTCTTTGAATGGCGCGGCAGATCTAAAAGCTGCGGCGGAAAAAGCAGGATTTGAAGTCGCCCGCGATGAGGGATTCAAATTGGGATCGCCGCTCGGAAAAGCCGGGGCTAGTCCCGCGCTGGATGAAGCTCTTTATGCACTTAAGAGTGGAGAAGTCACAAAGACTCCGATAAAGGTTAACGATTCCTACGTCGTTTTGGGAGTGACAACTCGCATTGACGGCGATCTCGCCGAGTTTACCAAGCAAAAAGACCAGTTAACTCAGACGATGCTTTCATCCAGGCAAAATCAGGTTTACGAGGATTACATCACAACCGTCCAGCAACGCATGAAACAGGATGGAAAGATCAAGGTGTATTCAGACGTTCTGGCGAGCCTCGAAGATAGCGAACCCGAAGTGGCCCCTCAACCGCAGCCGCAATTCCCGGCACCCGGAAGGTAGCTGGATAAAATGAGTGATGAGCATATAAACTCATCACTCATCACAACTGATTCCTTCACTTTATTAGCGGCGCGACCTGCGACTGCGCCACCGCAGTCCTGATCTGAAGCTCGTTGCCAGTGGTAGTCGTGGTCAAATTCTCCAGCGCGTTTCTCGCCAAGGCACCCTTAGCCCCTGTTAGCCGGTTGATAAAAATTCCGCCAAGCTGTTTCAACCCCTCGACAGTGTCACTCAGATTTTTTGCGGAATAGGTGTCGACAGTGCGCGCCGTCAACATTAACTCCAGATCCACCGCGTTCATACCCAGCGTGCCATAAACCTGACGAACAGCAGTCAACTCGCGCGCGATGGTGTCGTTACTAAGACTGAGACTTGCCAGCATCTGCGGCGAAATGTTGCCGCCAAATCCGACAATCGCATTTGGGTCGCCGCTGGCAAGCGCTACCAACTCAGGGTTGGGATGTTTTCCAGCTTTCGTCGCATCGATCGTCCCGCGCACTGCGTAAGTATCACCAAGGGCCAAAGTGTTGCCGTCAAGCGCGGTGACCGCGAGATCACCAACTTTCACGTCCCACACGCCAAACAGTCTAACTTGTCTCTCAAGGGTGAAAATGTAAATCGTTTTTCCCAGATACTTCTGTTCCTGATACTTGCCATTCGCCGCTAACCTCCCGGCCGCAACCAGGGCGCCGGCGTTAAAGGCGCCGCGAGCCAGCGCCACAGTCGACACCTTCGTAATTCCTTCGCGCGGATATTTGTAAGCGAAACCCAGCGCAACTTGATCGAACGAACGCGGGTCGAGGCCAGTTTGCGACTTAAATTTTGCCAACTCTTCGGTAACCTCGGCCAACTTCGCCGGGTTCTGCGCCAGCAGTTTGGGTAGCGCTTCGTTAAGCACTCGAGAGACGTTAACGATGGCCACCGCATCAGACGGCGGCAGCGACGATAATAAAGTCGGGACCGGTTTAGCGCCGGCAGTATGAGTTCTTTGAGCTTGTGCGATCACTGAAACGCCACAGATAAACAACAGTGCTGTCGTTACTGATTTGAAAAAACAATTCTTCACGTTGGAATACCCTTTCGTGTTTTGGCCCATCCGGGCTTTGCCTCGACATTCACGAGACTTGTTAGTTGCCATCCGCCAAACCGAGGTTGGCCTTGGCTCAAGAAGTTCAGAGTTCAAGCTTTAGCTTGTCTTTCGTAGCAATCACAACCTAAAGGTCGAACTCTGAACTACTTGAACAAATCAAACTCGTTCCAGGAGCAGCGCCAGTCCCATCCCGCCGCTCACGCACAACGTCGCCAGTCCAAATCTTGCTTCACGCTTTTTCATTTCATGAAGCAGCGTCGTCGTAATGCGAACTCCGGTGCAGCCGATCGGATGTCCTAAAGCGATCGCGCCGCCGTTTACGTTTAAGCGATCCGGATCAAACTTGAGTTCGCGATCGCAAGCGATGACCTGAGCGGCGAACGCTTCATTTAGTTCAACAAGGTCGACGTCCGTAAGCGCAACCTTTTGTCTTCCTAGCAAGGATCTAATTGCCGGCACTGGTCCAATCCCCATGATCTCCGGAGCCACGCCGGTGACTTCGTAATCCACAATCCTCGCTTCGGCGCGGGCTCCCGATCGTTCCAGCGCCTCTTCGCTCAACACAATCAACGCCGCTGCTCCATCAGTTATCCCCGACGAGTTTCCCGCCGTAACTGTTCCAGTTTTGGAAAACACCGGCGCTAACTTTTCCAGGTCCTGCCGCGTAGTGCCGGCGCGCGGATGCTCGTCGCGAGCGAAGCTGGTCGTCTCGCCTTTGCGACCTTTGATTTCCAGCGAAGCTATCTCGGTGTCAAATCGTCCCGCATCGATCGCGGCCTGCGCGCGTTGCTGCGAGCGCAACGCATACTCATCCTGTTCGTCACGTGAGATCTCATACTGCCGCGCGAGATTTTCCGCAGTCTCGCCCATCACCAACCCGGATAAAGGATCGTTGAAACCGTCGCGGTACATGCCGTCGACTAGTTCCGTGTTTCCCATACGCATTCCCCAGCGCGCGCCTTCAGCAAAATAGGGCACGCGCGACATGCTCTCGGCGCCGCCGGCCAGCACGACGTCCGCGTGGCCCAGCATGATTTGCTGGGCCGCCAAAATGATCGCCTGTAACCCGGAACCGCAAGCCTGGTTGACGGTAAACGCCGGCACTGTTTCGGGCACGCCCGCTCGATAGGTGATCTGGCGCGCTACATTTGGCCCACCGCCGGCCTGCCGCGCGCAACCCCAGATCGATTGTTGAATCTGATCGGGGCGAAAACCCGCGCGTTCCAAACTAGCTTTTGCCGCGGCCACTCCAAGATCGGCAGCGGTCCAGGAAGCTAGCGTGCCGCCAAAGCGGCCAATGGGCGTGCGCACGGAGGCTGCAAGATAGACGTTTTTCATTGATGATTGGTTAGTGAATTATTAATTGATTTTGATTGACTAAAAATGGTAGCACACGGTAGAAGTAACGACGAAACACCCCGCTTTACATCCGCAATTCCGCTTCGCTTTGCCGGCGCACGCCAAAAAGTATGTCCACGCGCGTTAACACACCGGCTCGCATCGAAGCCGCGCGAGCGAAAATTTCCGAGTTCCTGGCTGCTCACGCAGAGTGGTTCTGCACGCTCGATGGCGGGAATTCACAGGCGCTCGGAAGAAACGAGTTGGACATCGCAGTCTCGTACGGGCGACTGATTCTTAGCAGTTGGACGGAAAAGGGCAGCCGGGCATGGAAGATTTTCGACTGCGAACTGACAGGCGAAAAGTTAACGCTTCGCGCGTCGCGTCGAATGGGCGCGGAACGACCGTTAATCGAACTAGTTCCGCGCGCTGCTGCCAGCGCCATCGCTCTAACCGTAAAAGCGGCGCGCCAACAACGTTCCATACACCTTGGTGAACTCGCATGCGCAACTCAGATGGGCGCGAAGCTTGAACGAGCGTCACTGAGTCCGGGGGCGCGACGCGGTCAGCCCGGGCGCTACGCACGAATCCTCCTGCGACAAAAGCATCAACGCATTGCCGTTACCGGATCGATTGCGGCCAGCAAGGCAAGCGACGCCGACGCCTTTCTCTCGTCGGCGCTGCTGTGGTTTAAGCGCACCAGCGAACGCTTGCGAACTCCCTATGTGCAACATCTCTGGCTTGTCTGCGAGCATGATTTAGTGAAGCCCATAGCTCAGCGTGTTGCGATGTTGCGCGCCGGGTTGCGCGAGACGATTGCCGTGTTCGAAGTCGATGAGCAGTTGGCTGAGATGAACCTGGTGGACGTGCCCGCGCGTGAAAATCTATGGAAGCGAAAGCTAGCTCGATTCCCGCCGGTTCCGGCCGGTCAGCCGAGCGCGCTTGCCAGCCAACTAACCGAGTCAGGCCTCGACGCCATTGATGTTGTTAGCGCTCGTCATGGTGAAACTCTTCGTTACTTTGGATTGCCGTTTGCGCGAGTTCGTCGCGTTATGGATAGCGAAAGACTCTGGTTCGGTATTGACGGCGCGCGACGAAGGTTGTTGGACGAAAAGACCGAACCAGAATGGCAAAACCTTCTGACGGATTTGCTGGAACACCGAACTGCAAACGCTTCCGATCACCACCACGCGCTCTATCGCAACGCCGCTGAAGCCTGGCTCGAATCTCTACTGCGCCGCGACATCACGCGTCTCGATCCCGGACTAATTATCGCGCCACTGCATGCTCAGTTTAGGACTGCTCGCGGTGGCGTGCTGGGCGTTCGTCCAGTTGATCTGCTAGCTCTGAGACAGGATGGACGGCTCGTGGTGATCGAGTTAAAAGTTACCGAGGCGCGTGAGCATGTTTTTCAGGGAGTCGACTATTGGCAGCGGGTCGAGGCGCATCGTCGTCGCGGGCACATCGCGCGGGCGAAACTCTTCGGCGAACGAAAAATCAGCAACCAGTCGCCCCTGGTCTACCTGGTGGCGCCGACCTTACGAGTGCATCCTTCATTCACGACGTTGGCGCGTTCAATTGATCCTGAGATCGAAATCTATCGGTTTGATATCAACGAAGACTGGCGCGCCGGTGTGCGCGTGATGCGGCGGCTGCGCGTGAACCACTCCCCATGAAGGACGAGCGGTGCGAGTTGTCTGTCGCGAGCACGAACTCAGCGAAGATACATACTAACAGTGGAAGACCAAGTACGGTGGCGGCTGACATAAAACGATTGCGTGAACTGGAAGAAGAGAACTACCGCTGCCGCATGCAGTCCCCTTGGTCCGGTGCATTTCGGTCCAGGAGTTCCTGCGAGCTCAGGCGAGATCAATTTGCTTTTTCAGCGAGGGGCGACTATTGTCACCCCACGTTTCGATACGGCTGTTTCTCACGAGCCTGCCAATCTGCACAACTCGCTAATCAGCCTTTTTGCAGGTCCCCTTGGGATCTTGCGTGAGTCTATCTTTCCTCGCCTTTTCCATAGAGGTCACGCACCCAGCGATACCAGCACTCACGCTCACTTCCAAACGAAGGAGATAAAATGCTTCACCGGAGAATACTCGTTCTATGGATCCTCATTGCCGCATCGACCTCGATCTACGGCCAGGACACGCTTGAGGCCTTCGCACTAAGGTGCGACAACGCCATTGGCATCACCGTACCAGATTTCAATTGTGATAAGGGCACGAAGGTGCCCACCACAAACCTCAAAAATGGAAATTGTGATCGCCCGGCGCAGCTTCACGAGGTATGCGACCCTGGTAGTCGTTTCCAGGTGCTTGCCAACACCCCGGATGCTTACGTGGTGGCCCACTGCCGAAAGTTGAATCAGCACGCGCCTAATGACGGGCGATACGGCGACATCGCTGTCATTCAACACAACCGAACGAATGGGGCGACGTGCTTTTACCAAGCCCTCAGCGACAATCTGGACGGCAACATCAAGGCGCCTTCCAAGGGTACCGGCGCATTGCCATGGCTTACCCCGCAAGTAACGGCGACCCACAACTGCGTGCAGTGTCATGACAACGGACCGATTATCCGCTCGCCTTACCTGACACAAATCACCGGCGTCAATGCCCTGCCTGGAGCAGGCGATACGATGTTTAATAGCGAAACTCAGCCGTATTATTTTGTCGGCCCTGACTTCGCCTCATGGAAGGCATTCAAGGTTGAGGTCGACGGCAACACGTGTAACCAATGCCACCGCATGGGTGTGAGCAACGTGGGCTCTCCACACAAGGGAACCTCACGTGAGTTTGGCATTCGCGCGACAGCTACTTCACAGCTGCACAAGAATCCACATGGGACCGACTCGCCGTTGTGGATGCTGCCCATAGACCCTGTGACGATGAAAGCACAGACGAAGTGGGACAAGGACCATGCCCTTTCCGCCCTGGAGATCAAGGAATGCGCTGAACAGTTCAAAGTAGGCGCGTCGCTACCTAATTCGCTAAGCTGTCATATCTCGCAGTACACCGGCGTCCCAGACAAACCCGGCCCTCCCGGTAGCTACACTGCCGTTTGGCAGCACGACAACATGCAGGAGATCCAGGTTTACGGCTGGAGCTACGACGACTACCGCCACAAATATGACAAGCTCTGGACACTCGGTTGGCGACTGTTTAGCCTGGAGCCCTACGTGGTCGATGAAAAAGTGCTTTACAACGCTGTGTGGCGGCAAAGCACGGAAGGCGAAATCCAGGTTTACGGTTGGACTTACGATGACTATCGCAAGCGCTATAACGAACTCTGGGAGCAGGGCTGGCGGTTGAAGATTTTGCAACCTTACGTCGTTGCTAGTCAGGTGCGCTATACCGCAGTCTGGAAACGGAGCACTGAAGATGAGAAGCAGGTGTATGGCTGGAGCTATCCTGCTTATCGCGTCAAGTATAACGAACTCTGGAAACAAGGGTGGCGCCTGAAACTACTGCAACCGTTTGTTGTGGGCGGTGAAGTGCAGTACACCGCCGTGTGGAGGAAGAGCACTGAAGGAGAGACACAGGTGTATGGTTGGAATTACACTGAATACCGCGCCAAGTACAACGAACTCTGGAAAGAAGGCTGGCGCCTGAAATTGCTGCAACCGTTTAAGCTGGATGGTAAGGAGCTCTACACGGCGGTCTGGAAACGCGGCACGGGTGGCGAGATCCAGGTTTACGGTGAGTCGTACGCCGACTATCGCAAGAAGTACAACGAGCTCTGGCCGCTCGGTTGGCGATTGCAGATTCTGCAGACCTTTTGAAACCACGGTCCTGACAGAGCGCGCAGCATAAGCGCGCTCTGCCAATACTAATCCAGCTTGCAGGAAATGAAGCGGTTCTTATTCTCGCTTGAGAGCCGAATGCTAGCTGCGACGTCACTATCAAAGACGTCACGCTTCAAAAACGGATACCGCAAACAAAGGCGCCACAGCTTCACGCTGGCGGCGCCTTCGTGTTGCTCTTGCTCTACGCTTAGTGAGACGAGAGTGGTTGCGCTTGCAAGCCAAACGCTGACGGATTCTCGCCGATTATTGCGGCTGCAAAAAAGCGCGGTACGTAATAGACACTCTCGTTTTGAAAGGTCGAGTCCAGCTTGATGCGGTCAGCGTTCAGGGCGCAGATACTGCATTCTTTATTCTTTTCATTAACTAAAGTTTTCAGGTCACGAGCGGTCTGCTGCCCGCCACGATTGTAAGCCAACAGCGCCAGCGCTTCTTTCATCGGATCGTCTTTGAATTGATCGATACCGTCGGCAATGTAGCGCGCGGCTGCATCAGCAGATTTTCCGACGTCCAACAAATCAGCGGCTGATAGCCCGTAATGTTCGCCTGTCTTCGGCAGGAATTGAAACATTCCAATCGCACCCATTGAGTTTGGCGACTGAATGTTTTCGTAACCCGATTCCACCCACGGAAGATAAAGACCGATCAGCGGTGAAACATTACGTGCCTTAAACGCAGCCATCAACGCCGGCGCCTGAGTTTGTCCCCGCTCGATCACGAGACGCAAATCACGTTTTCCTAAACTAGCCTCACCCTCTTTCCCGATACGCCCGCTGTATTGGTTCAGCGCCTGCTGAATGTCTTCGATGAACGCGGGCGTGAATTCATACTCTTTCCCGGACATCTCCCGCGCGACGCGTCGAGCCTGAGAGGCGACAAACTCCGACCGCTCGCCTTGACTCATTTGCTGATAGCCGCGAGTTGCAGGTGTTTGCGCGCTGAGTTTCTGTGAGTTGGTTACAAGTGAAAGGAAAAGTCCTAAAAGTAACAGCAACATCTTTTGAGTTTTCATTTATGGTTCCTCACTTCTGTTGATTTGAAGATAGCATCACGGACCTGGAATGCCCGCCAATTAGTTAAGCGAGAAATCTGCATGGGAGTGTTCACCACGGTCGACCGCTAGCGAGAAAATCACGCGAAAGTGTTCATCGTTGAGCGACAAATTTTCAGTTGTGCCGCCGAAAAGCTAAACCTTTTCGCGCGACAATAGGGTGATAGAATCTGGAACGATGATGACGCTCAATGCGGATGATCTGACGGGACTGTTGATCGAATGGGGGCATGGTGACAAAGCCGCGCTCGCTAGGTTAACACCGTTGGTCTATGACGAAATTCGCCGCATTGCGCATCGTTATGTGCAGCGTGAGCGCGGTGAGCATACGCTGCAAACAACCGCGCTGGTGAACGAGGCCTACCTGCGACTCGCGGGCTCAACTAATATTTCCTGGCAGAATCGGGCACACTTTTACGCCGTGACCGCGCAGGTAATGCGACGGATTTTGATCGACCACGCGCGACGGCGACAATACGTCAAACACGGCGGAGAAGCGCAACGAATTGCTTTCGACGAAGCAATTGCGGAGACGACGATGTCTCACCCTCGTGCTGCAGAACTTTTGGCGCTCAACGAGGCATTGGATGAACTGGCGAAGCTCGATCCGCGCAAGAGTCAGGTCGTGGAACTTCGTTATTTTGGTGGGTTGAATATTGAGGAGACCGCGAAAGTGCTGGAAGTGTCGCCCATGACGGTGCGCAGGGATTGGCGTGCGGCGAAGGCGTGGCTGTACAAGAAAGTGAAAGGTGAAAAGTGAAAAGTAAAAAGTCAGAAGAGTGACCGGTCGCTCGGAACTGGCTCTCTCTTTCCCCTTTTTACTTTTCACCTTTCACTTATTTCTATGACTCCCGAACAATGGCAAAAGGTTGAGGCGGTATTGCAGGAGGCTCTGGATCTTCCTAAGCATGAACGTGCACCTTTTCTTGATGAAGCTTGCGCCGGCGATGAACAGTTGCGCGACGAGGCGACCTCTTTGGTCAACGCCTACGACGACGCTGGTGACTTCATCGAACAGCCGGCGATTGCGCAGGATGCCCGCGTGCTTGTTGCTGACGACATAAATGACAGAGGTGGGCAGGAGATTGGTCCATACAAAGTTCTCAGTCGGTTAGGCGCGGGTGGGATGGGCGAAGTTTATCTTGCCGAAGATACGCGGCTTGATCGTCTGGTTGCTTTGAAAATATTGCCCGCTTACTTTGCGTCAGATGATGAACGCTTGCGCCGGTTTCAACGGGAAGCGCGAGCCGCTTCGGCGTTGAACCATCCCAACATCCTCACCATTCACGAAGTTGGCGAGTCAGCAGGCATTCGGTATATCGCGACGGAGTTTATCGACGGCGCAACGATTCGTCAGTTGCTTGCCGAAAGGGAACTGTCGCTCGCTGAGATTCTCGACGTCGCCGAGCAGGTTTGTTCAGCGCTCTCCGCCGCGCACACCGCGGGCATTGTGCATCGCGATATAAAACCTGAAAACATCATGCGTCGCGCCGATGGCCTGGTGAAAATTCTGGATTTCGGAATCGCAAAACTGTTAGAGCCGAGCACGCCCGCCGATGAAACGCAATCCGAACTCAGGACACACACTGAAGCAGGTTTGCTGCTGGGCACTGTGAACTACATGTCTCCGGAACAGGCGCGCGGACTTCCCGTTGACGAACGCAGCGACGTTTGGAGCTTAGGGATCGTCGTTTACGAAATGCTGGCGCAGCGCCTGCCCTTCAACGGCGCAACGCGAATGGACACGATCGTCGCAATTCTCGATCGTGATCCGTCGCCGCTCTCCGAGGCTGCAAAGAAGAGTTACGACATTTCACCCTTGCTCGAGCAGACTATCGACAGATGCCTGCGCAAAGACATGTTGGTTCGACTCGGTTCGGCAAATGAACTGCTCGCCGAGTTAAAACTCGTGCAGGAAGAATTAAATACTGGGAGTTCGCCTCGGGGATCGCGGATCGCGATAAAGATCAAAGAGAACGCGGCTGCCAGTAAGCCGCAGGCCGCGTCATGGACGCGTCACTATTTCTGGCCGGTGTTGGGGCTCGTCTTAGTGTTAGCGGTGTTTGTCGGAACAAGTCTTTACCGTCGTAATCAAAGGGCTGTTCTTCCAGGCACGCCGGCAACGAGCGGTAAGCTCTATTTACAGATGAGCGAGGCCGAGCAACTCGATTTCATAGATCAGCAGGAACAGCGGATTTCAACCATGATGGGAGACCGCCCGGTAAAGCTCAGTAGCGATGCATTGCGGGCCATCAAGAGCTTCATCGATCGTTACGCCGCTCGCCAGGGGCCTGCTGGCAATCCCGGTGGAGAAAGCCTCAGCGTGATCTACGGGCGAGGTCAGCAATACGTGCCGCTGATTGCGCGTTCGTTTGCGGCGCGGAAAGTTCCGATCATCGTCGGCATTTATCTGCCAATGGTTGAGTCGGCGTATCGCAATTGTTACGAGAATAGTATCGGGGCGAAGGGCTTGTTTCAGTTCTTGCCGCAGACCGCCGAACAGTATGGCGTTCCACGTGAGGACATGTGTGATGTGGAAAAGATGACGCCGGCAGCGGCGCACTACATTGCCGATAGCATGGCTGAACTCGGAGAAGACTCACAAAGCATGACGCTGGTCTTACTCAGCTACAACCAGGGGGCGAATTTGGTGAGAGACAATTTGCGGCAACTGAGAGGAACAGAAAACTATGAAAGAAATTTCTGGACGCTCCTCGCGCATCGCGACCAGTTAGACGACAACTTTCGCAACGAAGGCGCTAACTACGTCCCGAGTTTTTTTGCGGCTGCAATTATCGGTGAGAACCCGAAAAACTTTGAGTTGCTCGAGCCGCCGCTGTCGAAGCTCGCGGAGAGGAGTCAGCAGTGAGCCGTGAGCAGTAAAAAGTGACCAGTGACCAGTGACCAGTGACCAGAAAGAAGAAAGCAGAAAAGGCGCTCTTGCCTTAGGTGTTACTGCTTACGGCTCACTGCTCACTGCTCAGTGTTTCACGAAGATGTCTTCTTTATCGCGACCGCTGCTCGGAGTTGGCGGAGTCCCAGCCGTGGCTGGACGCATCGTATTGATTGCCTGCTCGGCTGACAGTATTCCTGAGACCCGCATCCTAAATTCATCAACGTTAGTCGCGTTGTGGATCGCTTCTTCCATCGTGATAAGTCCAGCCTGGACGAGATGGAATAGCGACTGATCGAAAGTCTGCATGCCATATTGCGAGGCGCCTGCCGCAATTGCTTCACGAATCAGATAAGTCTTTTCTTCGTTGACGATGTAGTCCCTAATCAAGGCAGTTGAGACCATTACTTCAACTGCGGGCACGCGACCGGCGCCCTTTGCAGCACGAACCAATCGCATAGAGACCACGGCTTTAAGAATGCCGGCGAGCTGGATGCGCACAGATTTCTGTTGGTGTGCTGGAAACGAGGAGACGATACGCATCACAGTCTCCGTCGCATCGAGCGTGTGGAGTGTTGATAAAACCAGGTGACCAGTTTCGGCCGCGGTCAATGCAGTTTCAATCGTTTCGTAGTCGCGCATTTCGCCGACCAGTATCACGTCCGGATCCTGACGCAAGGCGCCGCGCAGCGCTTCCGCAAATGATCTGGTATCAACGTCGACTTCACGCTGCGTCACAAACGAGAGTTTATCCTTATGCAGAAACTCGATTGGGTCTTCGATGGTAACGATGTGACCGCTGCGTCGCGCATTGATGCGGTCGATCATCGCTGCCAGCGTGGTGGATTTACCTGATCCGGTTGAACCAGTTACCAGGATTAGCCCGCGGCGTTCTTCAGTGATGCGATCGATTACCGGAGGCAAACCGAGCTCTGCCGAGTTTCTCGTCTGATCTGGAATAACGCGGAGCACTACGCTCACCGTGCCGCGTTGCTGAAAGATGTTCGCGCGAAATCTTCCCAGTTCCTTCACGCCATAACCAATGTCAACTTCGGAGACTTCTTTGAAGCGCTGTTTCTGGCGATTCGACATCATCGCGAAGGCCATGTCGAGAGTATCTTCCGGCTTCAGCCGTGGTGCATCGGCGAGTGGGTGAAGTTCACCGGCAATGCGCATAACCGGAAAGGCCCCGACTTTGAGGTGGAGATCGGAGGCGCCGTGACTGGCGGCAACGCGTAACAAATCATCAATTTTTAGAGCCATTGCAGGGACAGACCTTTCGAGCTTTGGGAAATCTGGACTAGCGGGTTTATTGATTTTTGCGCTGTAAGGGGCGCTTGTTGAAGCTTGGGGTGCGCATTATCGCGACCGTGGTCGATTAATGCTCAAAGGAATATAGCGTGTTACGAGGAGCAGCGTCAACGTTCTATTTGCTCTATATCTACGCGCCTCTAACCGCAAACACTGCTATAGGCTAGACGGTACCCAGCGGCTTGCGCCTGCCTTTGCAGGTTGAATCGCTAATTCTATTGACGGCGAGTAAAAACAAAACAGCGAGCAAGTTACCTCGCTCGCTGCCAACTGTCTGAGAGCCTAAGTCTATTTAGTCGCGCCTGGCGGCTGTTTGAAATTTCAAGACGGGTTCAGCCGGTTGACTGGGGACGCTGACGTTTGTCGCTGCGGACTGCGAGCCGTTGCTGCCCGATTGTGCGCTTTGCGTGGCGTTTACATAGGTGAGCCAGTCGCCGGGAGCTTTGCGTTCGCCCTTGGTGATCTCGAAGAAGGCTTTCTGAATTTTTTCAGTTATTGGACCACGTCCTCCAGCGCCAACTGTAATGCGATCGACGGAACGGATCGGAGTAATCTCGGCGGCCGTCCCTGAGAAGAAGAGTTCATCGGCTACGTAAAGGGCCGCGCGTTGAATGCTTCTTTCCTTCACCGTGATTCCTAACTCCTGACAAATCTGAATCACACTATCGCGCGTAATTCCCGCGAGAATCGATGAAGAGAGCGGCGGCGTCAACACCATGCCGTTGGTCACAGTGAAAATATTTTCGCCGGAACCTTCCGAAACATAGCCACGATCATCAAGTGCAATGCCCTCGGCAAAACCGTTAAGCAGCGCTTCCATCTTAATCAGCTGGGAGTTCATGTAGTTTGCGCCACTCTTGGCCATTGCCGGCATGGAGTTTGGCGTTAACCGGTTCCAGGTGGAGACACAGACATCGACACCTTTTTCGATCGCTTCGTCGCCGAGATACTTGCCCCAGTCCCAGGCGCCGATGTAACAGGCGAGCGGGTTAGGAAAAGGATTGACTCCGAATGCCGGGCGCGCTTCGTCAAGACTGCGGAAAAGAATTGGGCGGATATAGCACTGATCTAAACCGCTACGTCTCACCAGCTCTACCGACGCCTCGCACAGTTGCTCCAAAGTCTTGCCATGATCCATGCGATAGATCTTGGCGGAATTCAAGAACCGCTGCATATGTTCTTTCAAACGGAAGACTGCCGGCCCTTGTTTTGTGGCATAACAACGGATGCCTTCAAAAATGCTCGAGCCATAGTGAAGAACGTGGGACATCACGTGTACGCGGGCATCGCTCCAGGCGATGAACTCGCCGTCGTGCCAAACGACGTCACAAATTCGCGGTGTTGCCACATCTTTCTTTTTGTCTTCGTTTGAGAACATAGTGCTCTTCTCCTTCAATCAAATTCGGGAACCGAACGGGCGAGGAAAGTAATACTTCAAAGTCGAACGGAAAAGGGGCGCTGGTAAACCTATTCTACAGGAACAACCGGCCCTTTGAGAAAGGGCAAAACGCGCGTTTGCCAAAACAGTTATCGAGAACATGGCACGATACAGTAAGCCCAGATTGCTTGGCAAGGGACGCAACCGAGACTGTTAGTTTACGGTCCCGACATGAAGGTAAGTCCGTCAAAGCGATTCTCATTTTGCTGAGCCAACCCACAAACGACGAGTTTGCGTTACCAACGTTGGCACGAGTACCATCAAAAATGCTTCAGCAAATAGCAAAGACTGTTAATTCGTCGCGCTTTCCGATGAAGTATGAAGGGTTTGCGGCGCCGAGTCTGGTTCGGGCGTTACTCGATCCCGCGATTCGTTATCTGAGTTTTGTGATCCTGATTCTGCTGTTAGTGATTAATACCAATTGCCGCATGACTGAAAAAACTGAGACGCCAAACACCCCGACGCAATCTCCAAAATCGGACGATGTAAACGCGATCCACCGGCGGGCGATCGCCATCGATATGCACGCCGATACACCGCAACGCTTGCTTGATGAACAGGTGAACCTAGCCGAGCGACTTTCTGACGGACACTTCGATTCAGTGCGCGCACGCGAAGGCGGACTCGACGCGCAGTTTTTTTCGATTTGGGTTGAGCCACAGTTGTTTGGCGCCGGCGGTCCGATGGCGATGAAACGTGCTGACGATCAGATCGCGGCGGTGCGGGCATTGGCTGATCGGCATCCGGAAACCTGGCAGTTTGCGACCACAGCCGGTGACGTGCGCCGCATCGCGTCAGAAGAAAAATTAGCGGCTCTAACAGGGCTCGAAGGTGGCTACGCGATCGACGAGAAAATCGAAAACGTCAAAAGATATTACGATTTGGGTGTGCGCTATATGTCGCCTGCCTGGAGCGAAAGCTTGAGCTGGGCCGGTTCATCCGGTGACGAGGAGGGGAAAACCCGTGGCTTGAATGATTTCGGCAAGGGGGTGGTTCGGGAGATGAACCGGCTGGGAATGATGGTCGACGTTTCTCACGTTTCCGACAAGACGTTCTGGGACATCGTGAACACGTCAACCAAACCCGTGATCGCGACCCACTCGGGCTGTCGGGCCATCACCAACGTTCCGCGCAATCTCACCGATGAGATGATTCAGGCGATCGCTAAAACCGGCGGCGTCGTGAACGTTATTTTTTATCCTGAACATCTCGAGCCGGGCTGGAGTGAGAAGAAAAAGAAAGTCGACGCCGAAATTGCCGGCGAAGTGCGACGCGCTTCTGAGGCCGAGAAGGGCGACGTCGCGCATAAGAAGCTGGCCCGAGATCGCGTGAGACGGGAAGAGTTTGCGAAACGTTTGCCGCCCGTGATGGTGTCGCGACTGGTTGAGCACATCGATCACATTGTGAAGCTCGTTGGCGTCGACTACGTGGGGATTGGTTCTGATTTTGATGGTGTGCAGGCAACACTCAGCGACCTGTCAGACATTTCCCAACTTCCGAACTTAACGCGCGAGCTACTGCGACGCGGATATTCAGAAAGCGACGTCGACAAGATTCTCGGCGGCAACATGCTGCGCGTGATGGAAAGAAATGAAAGGTAGACCTCGCATTGGTTTCCACGCGCCGATCAAGGGGGGCTTACACGAAGCCCTGATCGTCGCCAAAGATACTGGCTGCGATACCGTTCAAATCTTCTCGCGCAATCCTCGTGGCTGGCTGGCCAAGCCGCTGTCGCTCGCCGACATAGTTCTATTCAAAAAGACACGGCGGCTCACCAAAATCAACCCCGTCGTTATTCACTGCAACTATCTGGTGAACCTCGCCGCCGCTGATGAAGCAATGCTCCGAAAGTCGCGTGCCTCTTTTCGCGAAGAACTTGAACGCGCAATGTTGTTAGGCGTCGACTATTTGGTAGTGCATCCGGGAAGTGCGCGCGGTTGGTGTGAAGCCGACGGCATACGCACCTGCGCCGAGAGTCTTAAGTTTGCTTGCCGCGGCTTGCAACTCGGGAAGCTGCGCATCCTTTTGGAGAACACTGCCGGACAGGGCGAGTGTATTGGTCATCGCTTCGAGCATCTGCGTGAAATCATGGACGCGTGCCCTAAACTCTCGTTGGGAGTTTGCTTCGACACAGCCCACGCATTCACCGCCGGCTATGACATTCGCGACGAGGAAGGTTTGGAAGCGCTAATCGATAAACTCAAGAACACGGTGGGGACGCGTAACGTCCGCGCCATCCACTTCAACGACTCGCGCGCGCCTTACAATTCGCGTGTCGATCGCCATTGGCACATCGGCGAAGGGCATATCGGCAGCGACGCGCTCCGCCGCGTGGCCCAACATCCCAAACTGGCGCACGCCGCGTTTATTCTGGAAACGCCTTACGACGATCCACGAGCGGATTTGAAAAACCTGAACATGCTGCGCTTATTTGTTAACCAGGGGCTGTGAATAGCAGTTCGCGTTGTGGCCTATCTTTTACCCAGTAATGTCTTTCTTCGTCATAATCCCAACCTGATTGCATGAGGAGCTGCATAAAATCCTGTTTTGTGATGTCAAGTGAATTAATCGCAGATCCTTTCCAGGCTTCTATGATGAGTTGATTGAAGAGATATTCTCCATAAACTTTGTCGCTGTGAGTATTTTTGAGAATGCGAGTTAAAGCGTGGGAGATATCAAATTCCTCCTTGCGCTTAACGGATTTGACCGCACCTGTCTTGTGAAATGTAAGAATCAATTCTCCCGCTAGTACAGAGTTGTTTTTCTTTTTGTGCATCGACCAGATCGGATCGCCCACCTGGGATATCGCTGCTCTGAGTTCCGCTCCTGACTCAGTCGCAGTTGAAAGTATTGCTTCAAAGTAGCTGACGTTCCAGTGCTGAAACACGATAGAAAGCCACCTGTCCTTCTTAAGCATCTTGACGCAGGCCTCAACACTTTTGCCGAGTCTTTCGATGTATGAGCGTTCGGTTAGATTGAGGTCGCCGCCAACAATGAGTTCTTTTTCCCTCGTCGGGGTATCAGTCGATAAACCTAACCACGAGTTCCACAGGGTTGATAAGTCCAGGTATGAAATGTGGCCGCCATAGGGTGGATCGGTAAAAATATAATCAATGGAATTAGGGAATTCGGAGGCCAAATCTTCCACGTCTTTAGCATGGAGTTCAAAGCGACCCGAAAATCCACCCGTTTGTTTTTTCAACTGAATAGCCTGCTCGATTTCCACCTTAGCCTTGATAACGTTGGTAGCACGTTCATAAAAGGTTTCCCATGCGAGTAGTTCAATCGGCTGTTTAGCGAGCTTGTATCGATAAATACTGAATATGCTCGAACCACCCCGAGACTCCGCCCTGCCTTCCGCCGACAAGAAGGTCTTGTTAAGTTTCGTCAGTGTGGCAGACCATGCAAGTAACATCCCTTTCCGGACCGGCTCGTTTGGAATCGAATCGATTGCATCTTTTAGAATCGCCAAAGACATCAGTTGTTCCAGCGAGAAGAGGTCGTAATATTGCTTGGCGTCAGAATTCCTTGGCAAGAATACATTCTCCGGCAATCGCAGAGTCCTCTTGAGCCTTTCTAATTCTTTCTCAGGGAGTTCGTGAATTCGAGTTATGGTGTACCGGCATTTCCCTTCGATGTACACCAATGATTCTTCATAGTCAGCCAAGTTGCCTTTGGCTAGGCCTGCGATTCCGCCAGCAATAAAATTGGCGAGAGGGTTGATGTCGTTATGCATCCCAATTCTGTTTTCGAGAAAAGCCTCGATAGCAGTCACACCCGAACCGCCAAATGGATCCAGCACAACGTCTCCCGGTCTTGAGTATCTCAGGATATAGTCTCGAACGACGTTATAGGGCCTTCGAGTGAAGTACGGATGTACCCCATAATGTCGTCTTGCGCCCTGACGGTCGGCTGGGATTGGCGATTCAATGGGTCTTATTTCTGAGTAGTATTTCATAAGCGCTGGAGATAATCACATAGAGCCGCGAGCTCAACGACATCGATATTTCTTGGTACATTTTTCAAGTCGTGGAAAGCGCACAGTACCACCGCCCGCGACAATTCATCTTTTCCGTACTTCTTTTGTTGGTAACTAAAGTCCTTGCTTTGCCTTTTAATTTCAATTGGAACTCGATAGGTAGGGTACTTTAGAAAAGAGAAATCAGTTACGCAGTCATAGCCCTTTCCAACGTAAGCTCCTAATGCCATACCAAAATGTTTGAGTGGACCGGAAGCTCGAAGAATATCCGTTTCTTGAACATACGGCACCTTGGATCCCGGAGCGTGATCTTGAACTACCCTGCAGATCTCAGCGAGTGACCAAATAGTAGTGCCGATCTTCTTACTTTCAACATGTATGATCTGGTCTTTCCAAAACGAGCTGACGTATTCTCTGGTGAATGTCAATGGCCTTTCAACTCGTGTGATTTCGCGAGCTCGTGGAGAGCTAGCATATTTATACTTAAGAGGAGCTACATACAGAATGTCTTCGACAATCTCAATATCAAGATCTATTCGCTCAAAATCACCACTGGCGAGGTCGTACCATTTCCTAATTGACTCGCCGATGCTTTCACCTGCACGACCCTGTTGAATCCTGTCGTGACCGACCTTCCCGCTAACCACTTTTCGGTTTGCATCGAGCTTATGGTCTTTACTTACTGCAAAATAGTCAGATTTTGTAGCTCCGTAAGGCGTCACAAGGGCTACTCGGACAGCTCCTTCTTTGCGTAGATAGGCCTTAACTGGTGAGGTCAAATCGTGAAAGTAATATTGAGGGCCGCCTGTGCCCCGACTCCCACGCTTTGTCTGTTGGAGATGCATCCTCTTCAGTGCTCCTAATATTAGTTTTTTCTAAGTTGCTAGTCAGTTGGTGACGAAGGATCGAGCTTTACGACTATATGCCTAAAGTTTTGTATAACCAATTCTTCTTCATGGTGCAATGACGGATTTGGCTCACGCTAGGAGCGAACGGGCCATGGAATTTGCTCTGCCCGTTCGATAAATCTTGGACGTCGGGAGCCAACTGGCCTAGCAGGCGCGGCTGATGCTAGTATTTCAGCTATGACTAGACTTGCCCTGTGCTCAAGAATCCTCCTAACGGTGCCGCTTCTGCGTCGCGCGTTCTGACGCGCGTTCTGGCGGAGCGGCGCACCTTCTACTCCACAACTTGTAACGCAAACTGTTAGTTTGCGAGCTCGAAATTGATCGAGTTCACATTGAGGCTTGAGCGCCGCCGAAGCGTCGCCAACTAACAGTTTGCATTACAACCCGCAACGGGCAGTTTGCGTTACAAATAATTCGTGTTAAGTGTAGACATCATTAGGAAAACGATCATGGACGAAAAATATTTTCCCGAAAAAATTGAAACCAAGTGGCAGCAACATTGGCAGCAGACTAAGGCCTTCGAAGTTACCGAAGACGACCCGCGCCCGAAGTTTTATTGTCTCGAAATGTTGCCCTACCCGTCAGGCTTCCTGCACATGGGCCATGTGCGCAACTACTCCATCGGTGATGCGCTCGCCTGGTACAAGCGTCTCCAGGGTTTCAATGTGCTGCATCCGATCGGCTGGGACAGCTTTGGCCAGCCGGCCGAACAAGCCGCGATCAAACGCGGAGTAAACCCGCGCGACTGGACCGAAGAAAATATTGTGCACATGCGCGGCCAGATGCAGCGCCTCGGAATCAGTTACGACTGGTCGCGCGAGATCGCCGCGCACCGGCCGGACTATTACAAGTGGGACCAGTGGTTCTTCCTGAAGATGTATGAGCGCGGCTTGGCGTACAAGAAGAAGTCGCCGGTGAACTGGTGTCCGAACGAAAAGACGGTGCTTTCAAATGAACAATCGTCGGGTGGCGTCTGCTGGCGTTGTGGCGCAGAGGTTGAGAAGCGAGATCTCGAACAGTGGTTCGTCCGGATAACTGACTATGCGGAACAGCTTGTAGAAGATATCAAGCAAATCGAAAGCAGTTGGCCGGAGAAAGTGCTCAAGCGTCAGCGAGATTGGGTTGGCCGCAGCGAAGGTGCGTTTGTTGACTTCGCACTGAAGGATAGCGACCAGAAAATTCGAGTGTTTACCACACGCATCGACACGATCTTTGGCGCTACCGCCATTGTGCTTGCGGCCGAACATCCGCTGATTAATGAACTCCTCGAAGACTCGCCGCTGAAAAACCAGGTGCTGACTTTTGCCGAGAAGGTTAAGGCGGACAAAGCGGCGCGCGGTCGCACAGTTGACGAGGACGAGCAGAAGGAAGGAATCAACACCGGCGTACTCGCCATTAATCCTTTCAGCGGCGAGAGCATTCCGGTGTGGGTCGCGAACTATGTCTTGATCGAGTATGGCACCGGTGCGGTGATGAGCGTGCCGGCGCATGACGAACGCGACTTTGAATTCGCGCAAAAGTATTCCTTGCCGATTCGTCGCGTGATCGAACGCATCTCGCATGGCCAGGAATCAATCGCGCATGATGCCACCAGCGAGGACCAATCAATCGCGATGCAACACGCGTTCACCGAATACGGCATTCTGGTGAACTCCGGTAACTGGAGCGGAAAACTTTCTGAAGCTGCGATTATCGAGATGGCGAAACAAGCCGAGGCCAATGGTTTTGGTCAGGCTGCGATCACGTATCGCATACGCGACTGGGGTGTTTCGCGGCAGCGCTTTTGGGGCGCGCCGGTGCCGATTGTCTATTGTGAAACGTGTGGGATGGTGCCGGTGCCGGAGAAAGATCTGCCGGTCGAGTTACCCGAGCGTGCCGAGTTTACCGGCTCCGGTGAATCACCCTTAGCCGGTGTGGCGGATTTTGTGAACACGACTTGCCCAAACTGTGGTGCGGCAGCTCGCCGCGACACCGACACGATGGACACGTTCGTCGACTCGTCCTGGTACTTCTTCCGCTACTGTGATCCGCGCAACGAATCAGCGGCATTCGATCCCGAGATCGCTAAACAATGGACGCCCGTCGATCAGTACATCGGCGGCGACTCGCATGCAGTTATGCATCTGATCTACACGCGCTTCTGGACGAAGTTCATGCGCGACCTCGGTCTCGTTTCCTTCGACGAACCGGTGAAGAAGTTACTGACGCAAGGAATGGTAACGAATCGCGTTCAAGGGACTGACGAATGGAAAGCTATGTCGAAGAGTCTCGGTAACGGCGTCGATCCCGACGAAATGATTGCAGCGTTTGGTGCGGACGCCGCGCGGCTGTTTGTTCTGTTTGCAGCGCCGGTTGAAAACGAACTGCGCTGGTCTGAAACAGGGATCGAAGGCGCGGTCAGATTCCTGCGACGCGTTTACACCATGGTGTGGCGGTGGAACGAGCGTTTAGCAAACAGCTCTACGGTGAACGCCGTTCCGGAACCGAGCGCCGGCACACGAGCGTTACGGCGCAAGACTCATCAAACGATCGCGAAGGTGACCAGCGACTTCGAAGATCTCCACTTGAACACGATCGTGGCGGCGTTGATGGAATTGTTCAATGAGGTCAGCGCTGTTGAAGCAGAGCCAGCCAGTGCTACTGACGCCGAGGTGTTTGCCGTGAGGGAAGCTTTAGAGGCTTTGGTCCTTATGCTCGCGCCATTTTCGCCACACGCAGCCGAGGAAATGTGGCAGCACCTGGGCCATCCCGGTGGGTTGCTGGATTCCGGTCGCTGGCCGCAGGCTGATCCAGAATTGGCGCAACGGGAGGAGCTGGAAATTCCAGTGCAGGTGAACGGGAAACTGCGTTCGCGCGTGCTGGCATTGCCGGAGGTCACTGAGGAAGAGCTTCGCCAGGCGGCGCTCAGCGATGAGAAGATCCGAGCATTCATTGAAGGTCACGAGGTGGTCAAGGTAATCGTGGTTCCGCAGCGCTTAGTGAATGTGGTGATTAGGTAGTGTGCTCTCTGCGAGCACTTGTTTTTTGGTGTCCTCTCGGGGTGTAGCAGGCCGCGTTCGGTCATTTTAGGCTTGGGAAGGGGGCTTGCCCCCGCCAACCTTGAGTGCCCTTCAACGCTGAGCGGGGGCAAGCCCCCTTCCTAACTGCGCCTTCATGATCTTGAGTCATTTCTGTTGTGCCTTCGCAGGCAAAGCATTGTCGCAAGGCATTTTGCCGGTTGCTTGCTCCAACCACAGCCGTTAGAATCAGTCTGCGACTGCTATTTTTGGCGTTTAGGAGTCAGGAGATCCTCCTTGCCGTCGTCCGCTTAGTACCGAGCCCTTAAATGAAAGAATGTCCAGCCTGTAGGCGCTGTTTCTCTGACGAAGTCAACCACTGTCCGCAAGACGGCGATGCCACTACTCCATCGCTGCTTGGCGAGCCCATACTCGACGCTCGCTACCAATTGGAACGACGACTCGGGCAGGGCGGCATGGGCGTGGTCTTTCAGGCCCGGCACATCTTTCTCAAAACATCTCACGCTATCAAAGTGATCCTGCCGGATCTTGTCGGCAACGATCCCATGCTGGTTACGCGCTTTCGCCAGGAGGCTTTGGCGGCAGCGGCCATCCGTCATCAAAATATTATTGCCGTCACCGACTTTGGCGTCGTGCGTGGCACGATGCCTTTTCTGGTGATGGAGTTTGTCAGCGGGCAATCGCTACAGGACATTCTTGCCGAAGAAAAGGTTATGGGACCGGAGCGAGCTCTGGAGTTTGCCTGCGCCATTGCGGCTGGAGTAGGAGCTGCGCACAAGCAGAACATCGTGCACCGCGATCTGAAGCCGCTGAACATCATGATGCAGCAGGGCCAGTCGATCTCGGAAGGCTTAAAGATCCTCGACTTCGGTCTGGCTAAGATCAAGTCGGGTGAACTTCTGGGTTCTTTCGTACAAGCCAAAACCAGCGGCTTGATGGGATCACCTTTCTACATGGCGCCGGAGCAATGGTCGGATGATGAACCTGATGCTCGCGCTGACGTCTACAGCCTGGGAATAATTCTTTATCAGATGCTGACGGGAGATGTGCCATTTAAGGGTTCATCCATTCCCGCAATCATGAAGAAGCACCTAACGCTGCCGCCGCCGTCGTTTAAGTCAACGGGGATCGAAGTGTCGCCGCAACTTGAAGCGGCCGTGCGCCACGCGCTGGAAAAGGAAATTACTGCCCGCACGCCTTCGGTAGAGGCATTTGTCGCGGAACTGAAAGAAGCAGTTGCGGTCGGCGGGCTGGGTGTAACCGGCGGCGGTAGGGCGACTGCTCCGGTCGCGGACGAAACGATGTACTCACCGGGAACCAAGACGGGTGAGAGCTCACAGCCGTCCAAATTCGGAGCCTCATTTGAATCGTTGGCGGGCACGGTTAGTTCTACGGCATTGAGTCCGGAGGACCAGGCGAAGCTTGCCGCTTCTCGCGCAGCTCATGAGCGCGAGCAGAAAGAGAAAGAGCGGGTTGCGCACGAAGAATTGTCGCGCGAGTCTGAGGAGCGGCGCAAAGCTGCGGAAGAAAAAGAGCGCAAGCGAAAAGAACAAGAAGAACTTCAGCTCAAGGAAAAGGAAGCGCGCGAAGAGCGTGAACGCAAGCAGCGCGAGCAGATGGAGCGGGTTGAGCGGCAGGCGAAGGAGCTTGAAGAACGTTTGGCTCGTCTGGCTACGAGCATGCCGCCGCCACCGGCAGGCTCTGCCGCGATTGATCCGGAAGCCACCCAAGTAGGTGTCAGGGCCAATGCGGTAGGAAACAGCAGTGTCATGCGCGGGGCCACCGATGCCACACTCTATGACAGCGTTGCGCCGCCGCTGGTCGTACCGTTACCTAAGCCGAAAAGCAATTCGCTGATGATGATTGGCGCAGCTGTTGTGGTAGTCGTTCTGATTGGTGGAGCAATTGGCGCGTATCTGCTGTTACGACCAAAAACAATCACACAAGGCGGTCCCGGCGCCAGTCCAACTCCAGCATCGAGTCCCGGCACCACCGATAGCAAGGGGGATCTGGTTGCGATCCCGGGCGGAACATTTCAGATGGGCCGCAACGATGGCCCACCGCAAGAACAGCCACAACACTCTGTAACTGTACAAGCCTTTCAGATGGATCGTACCGAAGTTACGAATGCCGAATACGCAGACTTTGTCAGGGACATGAATTACGAGGCGCCCAGCCACTGGGTTCGCGGCAGGCCGCTGGCCGGTCAGGAACGCTGGCCCGTCGTCAATGTGTCTGCGCAGGACGCCCAGGCCTTTGCTGCCTGGCGTTCGAAGCGTGACGGCGTAACTTACCGATTACCGACGGAAGAAGAATGGGAGTTTGCTGCACGCAGCGGCGGTGAGTACAAGGCTTTTCCCTGGGGTGACAACTGGGCCGAAAATCGCGCCGTGGTGAAAGAGGCAGCCACGCAGCCGGTGGGCTCGTATCCCGACGGCAAGGACCGCTGGGGCGCGGTTGATCTAATCGGCAACGTTTGGGAGTGGACCTCCTCAAAGGCGTCTCTATATACCGGAACAACTCAGATCCCTGCGGCTTACAAAGAGTGGCTCGTGGTTAGAGGGGGATCCTATGCGAGCGATCCGGACGATCGACAGATACCCATCTCTGCCACTTACCGAGATTGGTTTGCACCCAACTTCCGAAATCCCAACTATGGTTTTCGCCTGGTGCGCTCGGCCCAGTAAACTGCGAGTTAGATCATCCTTCGCAAACTGCGCTACAATTCGCGACGTTTTCATTCAGTCTCGTGAGAAGTTGTTAACCAATTTATCGCCCCGGTGATTCTATCCGGGATCCAGTCGGTAGCGATTGGGTAGGCTTACAATCATGTACCTAAGTTAACAGGAGAGGATCGATGACAGCTTCCTCGGTTTTTCGTTTAATTCTGGCAATTTGTGCGTGTTCTCTGGGACTATCCCTTGCTGGCGCCCCCGCTCTGGCTCAGGATGTCGGCCCCGACGTTAGCGGCGGCGCGGGAATTTTTAGACCCAAGAATCCGGAGATAAAGAAGCGGACGGTGCGAACCACGCCAGCGACTCGGCGGGGAACGCGTACGACCCCAGCCGCCAGTTCGGCAGCTGAAGACCGGATTAACGATCTGTTGGAAAAGGGAAATCAGTTCCGCGATGAGCGACGATTTGCTGAAGCTGAGAGTTCTTACCAGGGAATCTTCAAGATTAGCGCCAAAGACGGTCGTGCGGCCTACGGGCTCGGCAACATTTATTCCGATCAGCAACGCTGGGAAGAAGCAGAGACGGCTTATCGCAATGCAGCGTTGTGGAGTCCATCGAGTGTGGACGCTTTGGTTGCCTTGAGCGTAGTGCTGGTGCAACCGCGAACTGGCGCCGGGAATGCCAAGCGCTTTGCCGACGCCGAAAGCTTTGCGCGGCGGGCAGTGCAACTGGATCCAAAAAATGCTACCGCCTGGGACCGCCTGGGTGTGGCGCTGCAGTCGCGTGGTCTATTCAATAACGAAACAGAAAGCGCTTACCGTCGCGCGGTCGAACTCGATCCCAACTTTCCGGTGGCCTACACTCACCTGGCGCGCGTAGTCAAACGAATGGGACGCGCCGATGAGGCAGCGCCGCTTTATGACAAGGCGACCGAGTTAGCGAAAGATCCGGCGACGCTGAATCTGATTGCCGAGTCGTTGCAGGCCGAACAGCAATGGCAAAATTCTGAACCCGTTTTGAAGCGGGCGCTTGATTTGGACGCGCGGAATCCCACTGCGCTTTATCTGATGGGCCGGATGCTGGTGGTGCTCAAGAGATACGGCGAGTCGGAGCCTTATTTGAAACTGGCAACTGAAGTGAGCCCGCGTGCGTTTCAGCCTGTCAATCTTCTAGCTCGCACCTATCTTGCTTTGGATCGTTTTGACGAAGCGGAAGTGAATTACGAGAAGGCTGTGGAAGTGGCGCCGGCTGGAGATCGAATGCAATTGGCCGGAGCTTACGGCTTTGAGGGTGTAGGCGATGGCTATCTGAAGGCCAAAAAGAAACCTAGCGCAGCTCGTGCCTACGCCCGGGCGCTGGAACTCGATCCGGGAAACAAACAGTTGGAACAAAAACTTGCAAAGGCGCACTAGTGGCGACCGGGATTGGTAGTCTTAATTTAAGAAGGAGCGGATCTCACTCATGAAGCGTTGCCCGAAGTGTAGTCGTACTTTTCCGGATGACAATCAAAAGTTTTGCACCATCGATGGCGGCTTGTTGGTGTCTGGTGACAAGCCCTTCGACCCAAACGCTACCATCCAGGGTTCAGCAAACATGGCGGTACCAACGGCGCCGCCTCCCGAGGAACCAGCAAGTAATCGACCGCCCGACCTTAATGAAACCATCGCGGCATTAGCTCCGACAGCGGTCCTTCCGAGGCAAACCGGCCCCACGAATTTACCTACATCTTCGAATCTGCCGGAGCCGCCAACGCCGAGCGCGCCGCCGACTCCGCCTGCGCAACAAGCAACAGCACCACCAGCAGCAAGCGCACCACCGCCGCCGCCATCCCAAGCGACACGGCCGCCTGCGCAAAGTTCGCCACTGCCACCAGCGCAGCGCGCCCCGGCTCCGCCGGCTGCAGGAGCGGCGCCAGTTGCAAAGAAGAAATCCAAGCTACCCTTGATTCTCGGAATTTTGGCGTTGCTGTTAATACTGGGTCTCGGCGGCGCAGTTGCGGCGTTCTTCCTGATCATTAAACCGCGGCTTGATAACCGGAATGCTGAGCCTCGCGTGGTTACGCGAGAAAATCCACCCGAGAACACGAATACCAACGCGAACAATAACACCAACACGAACACGAGTGAGCCAACGCCTGAAGTCAAAACTGAACCAGAGTTTGTAGCTCCACCTGATACGACCAAGTTTACAAATTCGCAGGCAAACCTTGACGGCAAACTCGCTGAGCACTACTTCGATTTTTCATTTTACTATCCCAATAACTGGGCGCCGGATCCGAAAGCCGGTGTAGCCGGTTCAGGCAACTTCGCCAAAGTCGAACGGCGATTGCCGCCCGATTTCACGCAAGAGAACTTCGCCGTCCGCTGGTATGAAAGCAAAGGAACGTATGCCGACGATCTGCCGGACTTTCCCAAGCAAGTCGAACAGTTCAGCACCGACCTCGCCAAATTTTTTCCGGGTTACCATCAGGTATCAGCCGGTCCCACTAAAATTAACTCGATGGATGCCTACGAGTTCAAGTGGGAGGGTATTTCGAAGGGCACTGAGAAAGGCGATCTGCACTTGTGGGGCCGCGTAGTTTTTGTGCCTACGGGCGTCGCTGGCAACAAGAACGGTGCAATCTTGTCGATGTTTACAACCTCATTAGCGCCGGAGCTCTCGAGTGTAGAAGACGTCGGCGCCAGAGGTGAAATGCCCGTGATTCTCGAGTCGTTCCGGTTTGTTAAGAAGCCGTAACTCCGCGCCGCGGTTACAAAAGTTAGTCCGAGTGTTATGCTTCACCCGGAATGAGCAATAACAGGTAAGAAATCCAGCAATGAATAAAACCAACCCTGCAAAGTCTCTGTGGACACCGGCACGCGTCGCCTTCACCGTTCTCATTCTGTCGCTGTTCGCAGCGTTTGGAATTTCAAGTTGCAGTTCGAGCGATGAGAGACGTACCAACCCACCGGCCCCGGGTATATCGTCCAGTACTAAGCCGGCCAATCCCGTTGCGCCTCCAGAGCGAGTCGCTCCGCCGCCGGTTACCATGTTGCCCGCGAGTGTTACTGACGTGGAACTAAGGGCTGTGAGCGGCGCGCCAATCAAGCTCTCAAACTATGCCGGTAAGGTTTTGGTTGTGAACTTGTGGGCGACCTGGTGTGGTCCCTGCCGCCAGGAGACACCTGAACTGGTCAAACTCAACCAGGAATTTCGTTCAAAGGGAGTGGAGATTGTTGGTTTGTCGACTGAAGAGTATGAAGAGTCTGCGCAAAGCGTGCCCGAGTTTGTGCACAACTACAATGTCGACTATCGAGTTGGTTGGGGCAGGGAGATCGCAGCCACATTGATGCAGGGGCGTGATGCTATTCCCCAGAGTTTCGTAATCTCGCGCAGCGGTCGAGTGATTAAGCGATTTGTAGGCTTCAATCAAATGGTTACGCCCGACCAGATACGGGAAGCAATTCAGGAAGCCCTCAACGAAAAGGGCACCGCCGACTAATCAGTCTGCGTTTTCTTTTCCACTCTTATCGCGCTCGGCTTCCTCAACCAGTCGTTCGCCCTCTTGCGCCAATTGTTTGTCCTGCAGTCCATCCGCGACGAATTTCTTAGCTTCACCTTCAAGTCGCTTCATCTCTGCTTCTACGCGATCTTCTACCTGGTCAATCGCCGCCGGCTCGCCGGTTTCGTTTTGGGAAACGATAGTTTTGTTATCCAGGCCCATCTTGATCTCCTGCTGTTTTGATAAATCCAGATTACGTTTAAGCGCCTAGCATACAGATGATGCCGGCAAAAAGCGTTTGAGAATTGAAACTACTACAAAAAGGTGACAATTTGAAAGTAGACAATAGTTGGTAGACAGTAGTCAGTAGACTAGGAGGGTCTCTAACTGAGTACTGACTGCTGACTACTGACTGCTGATTACTGATTACTCTCTACCGTGTAAGCCTCGACAATCCTGGCTCTCAGGAATACACTCTTCAGCCAATGAGGCTACTCTCCTCAATCAGACTTATTCGCGTGGCACTCGCTTTGACCGTCGCTTTTTGGATGGCGGGTGCGGGCTGTCTGCTGGGTTGCGAACAGATGGTCAACGCCTCGGCCGCAACCGAAGTAACCTCGCCGGCAAATTCCACAACCATCGTCGCCTCGGGATCAGCTTGTGCCTCGATGCACTCGTCGCACGACTGTTGCGCGAAGCGCGGCGGGCACTCAGCGTCGAAAACAGCTTCGAAGCGAAGTCCGAAGGCCCCTTTGGAAAAATCTGAGTTTGTCGAAGCGACGCCCGTCCCGATGATGGATTGCCCGCTGGCGGTCACTGCAACGGCTGCACTCTCGAAGGCGGGATCGGATCAGGCGAGCGCCGCCTTGCCCGACTCGAGCGAAAGACCACTCCTTGCAAATTCATCTGAACAGACCAGCGCTTTCGTGCGCCCCCTCCGGTTACCTAATCGCGGTCATACCTACCTGCATTGCTGCGTATTCCTGATTTAGAGATCCAGTAGGACGGACATTCCTTGTCTGTCCTCTTAAGACTAAGTAACGACAGACAAGAATGTCTGTCCTACTGCGGCATCAGTGTGTTTGCTGATGCCAGGGCAACGATCTCTAAACAGGAGAATACAAATGAAAAACTTCAAAGGATTTGCTTTGGGCCTCGTGCTTGGACTCGGCCTCGCCTTTTCGGGGATCGCGTTTGCACAAAACGCAACCACCGATCAAAAGAAAGAAGGCGAGTCGTGTTGCGCAACAATGCCAGATTGCTGCAAAGGCGATTCATGCGATATGAAAGACGAGAAGGGTCATTCATCAAAGCGTGAAGGGCATGAAGGCTGTTGCTGCTGCGGTGATTCATGCGACCTGAAGATGAAGCATGACATGACTGAGAAGCCGAAGAACTAAGTCTGGTTAACGGCGCGGGTGTCTCGCAGGTTTTCGCGAGATACCCGTGCCGCGATCAAGGTAGTGGGGAATCTATGACTAGCCTTTTTCCAAAATGCCTGACGGCGTTGCTACCAATAGCTTTCGTCTTATCCTTCTCGTTGGCCCAAAGCGTGTTTTCACAACACAAGGGGCACCAGATGCCGGCAAGTAAGCCGACGCCTTCGGCTTCACCGTCGCCGACGCCCTCCGCGGTTCCATCACCCTCGGGCGCGCCACATTCGCATATGGGAATGCCCGAAATGCAGATGCCTGCCGCATCTCCGAGTCCTACGCCCGGGAAAATGGAAACGGAAATGCCGGACATGCACATGCCTGCCGAGGGAATTCATTCAACTGCTCAACCCGGGCTCCCTTCGATGGGTTCGATGAACATGGGGCCTTTGCTGGTGATGTCCGGCAACGATATGGGCATTCGCGTAGGTTCGAGCGAGAAGAATGTTACGTCGATGGGAGCCATGGGTTCGGGCACTTCCTGGCAGCCATCGTCAGCGCCCATGTACATGAGTCACAAACAATCAGGCGACTGGCTCTTGATGTTTCATTACAACGCTGTTGCCGGCGTGAATTCGCAAGGTGGGCCGCGGGGTGTTACTAAGTTTGAATCCGCAAACTGGTTTATGCCGATGGCGTATCACAAATTGGGTAAGGGAACAGTTCAGTTACGCGGCATGTTCAGTTTTGAGCCGTTCACTTTTCCGCGCAGCGGTTCGCCATTGCTTTTTCAAACCGGAGAAACTTACAAAGGACAGCCATTGATCGATCGGCAACACCCGCACGATCTCTTCATGGAATTATCGACGCAGTACACACAGCCGCTCGGTGAACGCGCGACCTGGTTTACCTACTTCGCTTATCCGGGCGAGCCGGCGCTGGGGCCGGTGGCTTTCATGCATCGCGCGTCGGCTGCGGAGAATCCATCCGCGACGCTATCGCATCATTTGCAGGATTCGACGCACATTAGTTTTGGCGTGCTCACAACCGGATTCACTTATCGCTGGCTGAAGCTCGAAGGATCAGTCTTCAATGGTCGCGAGCCTGATGAGAATCGTTACAACTTCGAGGCGCACAAATGGAACTCGCGATCGGCAAGGCTGTCGGTCATGCCTAACTCAAATTGGACCATGCAGGTCAGCTATGGGTTTCTGCGCAGTCCGGAAGCTTTGGAACCTGATACTGACATTCGTCGCGCTACAGCGTCAGTGCAGTACAACCGCACGTTCAATCGCGGCAATTGGGCGTCAGCTTTCATTTGGGGACGTAATCATACGAGCAGTCCCGGCGAGACACATAATTTGAACGGTTACACTTTCGAATCCACAGTTAACTTTCTCGACAAGAATTACATCTACACGCGTTTGGAGCTGGTGGACAAGAATGAGCTGCTGCGTGCGGCGGATCGCGCGCAACTGGGAATCACGGACGATCATCCGTCGTTTCGCATCGGCGCCTATACGCTTGGCGGCGCGCGCGATGTCGTCGCCAATCAGAAGGTTTCGCTAGCGATCGGCAGTGATCTGACGTTCTATTCCAAGCCCGCGGTACTCGATCAGCTTTATGGCAATAATCCAATTTCGTGGAAACTGTTCCTGCGCTTGCGCCCCGGCAAGATGGAAATGAGCCATGGGACGCACGGTGGAAATTAGGGCAGTCACATAACTTGGCTCACTTGGGCAATGAGGTCAGTACCGTCCGCGGCAGCGGATGGGTAAGCTTGGGATTATTACGATCCACCAGCTACCGCGGGTGGTACTGACCTCATCACGGTCGCGAGTCATCCTAAGGTGAGTCGGCTATGTTACCCCAAATTAGCACCGGCGCAGTTGTGAGCATTGTGGAAACTCCAAATCAAGAACTAGCGCGTGACCCGGTATGCGGAATGACTGTAGATCCGCAGAAGGCGGCCGGCTTTTTTGAGTACGACGGCCAGACCTACTTCTTTTGCAACTTAGGCTGCCGGGAAAAATTCATTGCGGACCCAAACCGCTTCCTCAGCGGCGCACCGTTGGCTCCTATTAGTATTCAAAGTCGGCCCAAGGCCCAGATCAGCAAAGGTGACTACACCTGTCCGATGCATCCGGAGATTATTCGCGATGCGCCTGGCTCTTGCCCGATCTGCGGCATGGCACTCGAGCCGCGCGTGGTTACGGGCGAAGAGGAGAACGCTGAACTGATCGACATGAAACGGCGCTTCTGGATTAGCGTCGTGCTTAGTTTGCCATTGCTGGTCATCGGTATGAGCGAGTTCATTCCAGGGGATCCGGTTGCGCGATTCGCGCCTGCGACCGCGCTACCGTGGATTCAACTCGCACTGGCGTCGCCCGTGGCGCTTTGGGCTGGCTGGCCATTCCTGGTGCGCGGCTGGCAGTCGCTTGTGAACCGTAGTCTAAACATGTTCACACTGATCGGACTTGGAGTAGCCGTTGCTTACGTCTACAGCTTAGTTGCGACCTTCCTGCCACAAATTTTCCCGGCTTCACTTCGCGACCAGATGGGAAATGTGCCGGTCTACTTCGAAGCCGCTGCCGTTATTACCACGCTGGTTCTGTTGGGTCAGGTACTCGAACTCAAAGCACGCAGTGCGACCAGCACCGCGATCAAAGCGTTGCTGGGCCTGGCGCCAAAAACGGCGCGACAGATTAGTTCGGATGGAACCGAACGAGACGTACCGCTCGATCAGATTAGAACGGGTGACCATTTACGAGTACGACCTGGTGAGAAAATTCCTGTTGACGGCGTGGTGATTGAAGGCAGCAGCTGGATAGACGAATCGATGGTGACTGGGGAACCGGTTCCGGTTGAGAGGCAATCGGGCGATCAAATCATTGGCGCAACAGTAAACGGAACCGGTTCATTCGTGATGCGAGCGGAGCGGGTTGGTTCAGAAACTCTTCTGGCGCAGATCGTTCAGATGGTTGCCGAAGCACAACGCAGCCGGGCCCCGATTCAAAAGGTCGCAGATGTGGTCTCCGGTTACTTCGTTCCGGGCGTAATTCTGATCGCCATCACCACCTTTGTCGTTTGGGCGACGATTGGTCCCGAACCGCGACTGGCCTACGCGATGATCAATGCGGTTGCAGTACTCATAATCGCTTGCCCCTGCGCGCTTGGCCTGGCGACGCCGATGTCGATCATGGTTGCGACCGGCAAGGGTGCGCAAATTGGCGTGTTGTTCAAGAATGCCGAAGCGATCGAGGTGCTTCGTGAAATCGACACGTTGGTGGTCGATAAGACCGGCACGCTAACGGAGGGAAAGCCCAAACTGGTCACGATCTCCACCGTTGCTGGTTTGAGTGAAGTGGATCTGTTGCACTTCGCTGCGAGTCTTGAGCGCGGCAGTGAGCACCCGCTGGCGACAGCGATAATTGCCGGCGCCGAGGAACGAGGAATCGAACTCAGAAAAACCGATTCGTTTGAATCAATCACTGGCAAAGGCGTCACGGGGCTGGTCGCTGGGCGCGCAGTTAGTTTAGGAAATCGCGCTTTGTTGGATGAACTCGGAATCGATCCGGGGGGACTGTCAGCGCAAGCCGAGGAACTTCGCGCTGCGGGACAAACCGTCATGTTCGTTGGTTTGGACGGGCGAGCGGCGGGTCTGTTGGCCATTGCAGATCCGATCAAAGGAACAACTGCTGAAGCAATCAAAGAACTGCACGAGCAGGGAATCAAAATCGTTATGCTCACTGGCGACAGTCGTACAACTGCCGAAGTAGTTGCCGCGAAGTTGAATATCGATGAAGTAGTTGCTGAAGTCTTGCCGAATCAGAAAGCCGAAGTCGTCAAACGGTTTCAGCGCGAAGGCCGCAAAGTTGCGATGGCGGGCGATGGCATCAATGACGCTCCGGCTCTCGCACAGGCCCAGGTCGGCATTGCGATGGGAACAGGCACTGACGTTGCGATGCAGAGTGCCGGCGTCACGCTCGTCAAAGGCGACTTGCGCGGGATCGTGCGAGCAATTCGCCTGAGTCGCGCGACAATGAGCAACATCAAACAGAATCTCTTCTTTGCGTTTCTCTACAACTCGATTGGCGTGCCGATCGCTGCCGGAGTACTTTATCCGTTCTTTGGGCTACTCCTGAGTCCGATGCTTGCTGCGGCCGCAATGAGCTTCAGCTCGGTTTCGGTAATTGGCAACGCCCTGCGGCTGCGGCGTGTGCATTTATAGCGCAAACTGTTAGTTTGCGATGATTGAACCGCAATCCGCACTCGCAAACTAACAGTTTGCGCTACAACTGGCAGGACCATCGGAGACGAGTTTGGGACACGGACATCAACATGATCACGGCGCGTCCGTAACCGGTCGCCTGTTGCTGCTGTCGATCTTCCTTACGCTTGCTTTTGTTGCCTGCGAAGCAATCGCCGCTTACTTCTCGCGCTCGCTGGCGCTCCTTTCGGATGCTGGTCACAACTTCTCAGACGCGCTCGCTCTCGTCTTTTCCTGGTACGGCATTCGGATGGCCCAGAAACCTTCGTCGGCGAAGCGCACCTTCGGTCATCACCGCGTCGGCATTCTCGCCGCGTTAGTCAATTCGGTTTCGTTGGTCCTAATCGCACTGTTCATATTCTGGGAAGCCGCAGTGCGATTGCGTCACCCCGAGCCGGTGCAGAGCACGCCGATGATTGTGGTCGCCCTGCTTGCGGTCCTGCTGAACACGCTCATAAGCCTGTGGCTGCGCAGCTCGGCAAAAAAAGATTTGAACGTGCGCAGCGCCTACATGCACATGCTCGGTGATGCGGTGTCGGCTGCGGGGGTGGTTGTCGCGGGTGTAGTAATGGCGACGACGGGCGCGTCCATTGCCGATCCCTTGGTATCGATCCTGATTGGTGTGCTGATTCTCTGGAGTTCGTGGGGCATACTGAAAGAGTCCGTTAACGTGTTGCTGGAAGGGATTCCCAAAGGACTGAACATGGAATCTGTGGAGCAGACAATCTGCGGAGTCGCTGGCGTAGAGGCTGTACACGATCTACACGTTTGGACAGTCGGCTCCGGCATCATTGCCTGTAGTTGTCATATCACGGTTGAAGAACAAAGCGTTAGAAGTGGACAAAACGTTTTACGCGCAGTCGCTGAAGCGCTGGAACACAATTTCGGCATTGCGCATACAACGATCCAGGTCGAGGCGGAAGGTTGCGAAGAGAACGACATGTATTGCCTGATGAAAGTCGCACAAGGTATCAAGCCAGCGGAGCACCGTCACGATTAGCGCAAGTGATTGGCTGGGACCGCGGGCGTCCCGCCCGCAATGAGCGCGAAGCGCGAACAATATCAGCCCGCCATCTTATGATGACCTGCTTATTATGACCAGACCACGCATCGTTTCCTTCCTTCCCTCAGCGACTGAGATGGCTTGTGCGCTGGGACTTGCCGATCAACTCGTGGGCATCACGCATGAATGTGATTACCCGCCCGAAGTGCGTGATAAGACGGTGGTGGTTCGCAATGTCCTGCCGATCGAAACAATGAGCCAGCGTGAAATTGATGAAGCAGTCGCGCAACGAATGCGCGATGGCCTTAGTCTTTATCAAGTCGACGAAAAGCTTTTGCGGGAACTGGCGCCGGACCTCATCCTGACGCAGAACCTGTGTCAGGTTTGCGCGCCGTCGGGTAACGAAGTAGCTCAAGTTTTGAAAATCTTGCCGCAGCAGCCGGAGATTCTTTGGCTGACGCCGAAGTCGCTCGATGAAATTTTTGCTAACGTAAGTGAATTGGGTGCAGCCACAGGACGCGATCGAGAAGCTGAACAACTAATTACAACTGGTCGGAATCGCCTGGAGAAAATCTCTACCATTACGCGTCAGTTTAGTGAACGTCTGCGGGTGTTCTGCATGGAATGGCTGGATCCGGTTTATTGCAGCGGCCATTGGATGCCGGAGATGGTTGCCATAGCGGGTGGCGTCGATGGACTGGGCCAATCGGGAGCAGATTCGATCCGCATTCCCTGGGACGATGTTTTGAATTGGGCGCCGGAAGTTTTGATCATCACGCCATGTGGCTTCAATCTCGACAAGGTGATCGAACAGACGCCGCCACTGTTTGATTATCCGGGTTGGGCCGCATTGCCGGCAGTTCGCAACGGACGTGTTTATGCTGTCGACGCAAACTCATATTTCGCGCGGCCCAGCCTGAGAGTTGTGGAAGGAACTGAATTGCTGGCACATCTGATTCATCCGGATCTATTTGCGTGGCAAGGCCCGGCAAAGGCGTTCGCACAAATTGAACTGGGGCAGTCAAGATCAACGTTTTGATTTCGATCTCGGTGCGACCTCCGTGCTCACTGTGTCTCAGTGGCGGACGAAGTCAACCAAGGCTCCACCATGGAGTCACAGAGAACACAGAAACTACACAGAGGCGATCCAGGCGGACCTCAACTCGCGATCAGGTATTTGTCGAATCCACTGCCAACTAACTCCTCGTAAGCCGCCCAAACCTCTTCCGGAATCTCCTGATGAATTTGAAACCCTTTCTCCGGATACAACTTGATTCGCTGCAAATCACCCACCATGATGCTGACGACATCATCGCTTGATAGTTCCGAGATGGTGTAATCCGCCAGATATTCCGCAAACGACACTTGTGGGGACGTCACCAGCACCTCCTTCTCGGGCCACAACTTCCGGAAGGTCGCGTAGCTCCGGCGCTCCATGTAAGGCTTCTGCACCAGAATAAATTTTTCGGGATTGATTTTGTTCGCTGCGAGCAGTCGCTGGGTGAAGAGAACATTCTCGCCTGTGTTCGTTGACTCATTCTCGATCAGTATTTTCTCCTCAGGAACACCCATGCTCACGGCGACGTGCGCAAACTGATCGGCTTCGGGCTCACTCCACAATCCGCTGGTAATACTGCCCAGGCCGCCGGAAAAAATAAGTAACGGCGCCCAGCCTTCCAGAAATAACTGCGCACCCCTTTCGGCGACTCGCTTGTCGTGACTGCAAAGGACGAGAATAGCATCCGCCTTCTTGAGCTGATGGTTCAATAGGTGGTAGCGCCAAATCGTCTCGGCGAGGAATCGCGCGCGGCTGTTCATTATTTTCAGTGGCAAACGGTGCACGTCGTGCGCGAGGGCAGGGAATTCAGTGGCCGCGATATTGGATCTTGCAGTTCTTTTGCAGTTTCACCTGGCTGCGTTTGAGATCGAGATCTGAAGGCACGTTGCTCCGCTTCAGTTGTGGCGGCAATATCCACGCCTCGACAGTGAGTTCCTTTCGCCATCCCGCATCAACCGGAACGACTCGCTCGGTCGATATCCCCCGATTCATCAGATACTCCTTCGCGCGAGCGCCGCGGGCCTTGGCTTCACCCACGCAAGCAGTTTGGCCGGCATGGATGACCAGGTAAACGATGCTGAGCGTCCATTCTTTCGCTTGCTTCGCGATCTTATCGAGATGGACCTTCTCATCGGCGAAAGGGGCGTCTCCCCATTCGTCATATTTATCCGGAGCGATGATTGTGCCACCTTTAAGACCGGAATCCTGACCGTGCGTTAGAGCGGTGAACAGAAACAGGCTAAAAGTAATGGCGACCAGCAACTTCATTCGTCTACCTCCTGGTCCTCGACCATCGCCAATGCATCGACCTCGATTGAGAAGCCTTAGATCCACCGTTTTCTCCCTCTACCTTCTTTTGGGGATCGGTAGAATCATAGCAACTTGCTTTCGATATTCTTCATAAGTGACGCCGTGAGCGTCAACTATGTCGCGTTCCTCAAGCTGAATGGCAACCAGGATGTATGCGGTTGTGCCAATAGCAAACATCAGATGCCCAACTGTCATCCGTGGCGTTGCCCAGAAGGCGATGATGAAACCCAACATCATCGGGTGGCGCACAATCTTGTAAAGGAAAGGAGTCTTGAAGCCTAACTCGGTATACTCTTCACCGTTTTTGTAAAGAAGAACCTGACGCAGGCCGAAGAGATCGGAATGATTAATCAGCGTTGTGCAGATGAGCACGGTCGCCCAACCGAACACGAACACCGCCCAAAGGAGGTACTCTCCAAACACATTCTTAACATTCCATACGACATCTGGCATCGCTCGCCACTGCCAGAAAAGAACAATCAGGACGAGACTCGCCAACAGAACATAGGTGCTGCGTTCCACTGGCTTGGGGACAATCCGCGTCCACCAACGCTTAAAACCGGGACGGGCCATCACGCTGTGCTGGATCGCGAAGAGACCAAGCAGCAACGCGTTAATCAGTAGCGCTTGACTGAATGGCGCAATCTCACCTGAGTCTACCGACTTCGGCACAAACAGATTACCGACAAACCCGATCGAGTAAAGAAATGTGACGAAGAAGATCAGATAGGCCGCGACGCCGTAAACTAAAGCGAGTACTCGTCCCATGATGCATTGCACCTTTCACGATCGGTTTAAACCAGTAGTCAGTCCTGTAAGCAGTAAGCAGTAGTAAGCTGTTAGTGGTTAGCAGTTTCTCTACTGACTACTGACTACTGATTCCCGTCTAGTTCGCCGCGAGAAATATATCGCCGGGAAGATATAGAAGGCCATCCAGTGTCCGGAGAACCCTCTGGCGATGTATGCGTTCTGCCATTCGTATTCATCCGCGGACAGTTCACGAATCAGAGTGCCGTGACTGTGGAGCACATACTTGCCGTCACGGATGTCTGGCGTGCCACCCTCCGACAGGTAGAAAAAAAGAGCAAAATTGATAACGGCGTAGGCGAATAGGCCTTTCACCGCGTATCGCTGCCAGCGCGGTAGGCTCGACATCACCTTCTCCCAGAAATCTTTCTTTGGCGGAAACCCTTGAGCGAAGATCATGGGAACAATTCCAATAAAGATGCCAATGTGCAGGCCCAGACCCAGGGGACATGCTTAGCGGGATCGATACCGAGAAAATGTAGTCAGATGGACTACCAGGCTCAGGCAGAAGCCGGCGAACGCGAATATGGCGAGAGCTCGTTTCAAGGGTTTTGTCTATACGCTCATTTCTTCAGTTGACTCCAACTTCCAAGTGAACAGTGGCATTCGTTTCGCTCAAGCCGAGCGAGATGTCTATAGATAATGCCATGAACTCGATAGCTGGCGGAGCGCAATATTTCCGGCAATCGCGCGTGAACCGACGTCGGGTTTCGCTCCGCTGGAGCGAGAAGAAACCTTTGGCGGCCGCGTTTCTATAAACATCTCGCCCCTAATGGGGCGAAGGCAACAATGTTCTGTTGCGCTTCCAAGTTGAATTCGCGAATGTTGTTGACGCGAGATCAGGGCTTATACCCGGAGCTTTTGCATGCAGTCGTTTCGCAGCTCTTTCAGAAGCTAACTTTCAGCCCAAATTGTAACTGCCTCGGATCGAAAGCAGCGGTAGGCTGTCCGAAGTTTGCATTCGGAGTCGCGCCGGATCCAAACGTGTTGTTAGGAACGCCGAAGTTTGCGCGATTGAAAAGATTGAAGCCTTCGGCCAGCAGGTCCAGGCCAACGCGCTCCGTGATGCGGAAGCGACGACGAAGCCGCAGGTCAAGAGAAGCGAAGTTGAAACCATGTCCGGTGTTACGTCCTACACCTGAGGGTCGATCGTTGTTATTTGTATCGAAGTTGCGATCGCTTCCCAGCAAGACGTTGAACGGCAGACGCGAAGCGTAAGTGAAAATGTAACTTAGTTGGAAACCATTCAACGCTCGCTTCAGACCCTCACGCTTGCCGTTTTGCGACGCTTCAAAACTGCCGCTGAAGACCAGCCGGTGGCGCTGATCATTATCTGAGCGGCCGCGGTCGTCGCGCAGGTTGAAATTACTCTGCGGCGTCGAGAAGAAGAAATTGCCGGCGTTATCGATGGTTTTTGACAACGTATACGACGCCCGCAAGCTGGCCCACTTTGTCGCACGTTTGTTGAAGGAGACAAGTAGTCCGTCGTAGTAAGCATCGCCGGAGCTTTCGTAGCGACTGATGTTTCCCCAGGACGGATCGGGGCGGCCGAGATTAGGAATGCCCGCTGACGCCGGAACGGTGGGCACGTTGACATTGCGCGCCAGGATGATGTGCAGCGTGCGCAGGTGAATGTAACCAACCGAGATCAATGCGCTGCCGGGAAGTTCACGCTCAACCTGCAAGCTCGCCTGTTCGCTGTAACTATTTTCTATATTCGGATCGATGCGGGTGATATTCGGTTTCGTCGGCAGCGTTGTAGGTTGAACCGCAAGAACGTTGGGAAAGATCGGCGCTCCGGGCTGTGTCGGCGAAAGTTGGGCGATGAGATATTTCGTGCCGTCGCGCTGCAACGCATTCGACGTCGCCCGCAGCGGAATCCGATCGTAGTAAATTCCCAAACTACCGCGCAGAACTGTCTTGCGGTTGCCCGGAGCGTAAGCAAAGCCGAGCCGTGGCGCGAAGTTGTTGGTGTCCGTTTGTATTGGACTCGGAAGAAACTGTAGGTCGTAGCGCAGGCCCGCATTGATTGTGAAATCAGGACGCACTCGCCACTCATCCTGAACAAAGAAGCCGACGTTAGGGTTTGATTGCAACTGGCTTGGCACTCCAAAGGCTTGTTGGAAGGTGTTGTAGTTGCCGCTCAGGAAATTAGCGAGCGAGGTGAAGTTGTAAACACCCTGAATGGCGCCGGGGAAGACGATGTTGACGCGATTGTAGAGAAAGTCGACGCCCGCCTTCGGCGAATGCGCGCCGCGCGAGGTTGAGACATTGTCGACCACCTCGAATAGATTGATGTCGCGGGCTAACGGCGACGTAGTTGCAGTGCCAAAATTCGCAACGCCTGAAATTCCGACTGCGGGTCCGGCGGTGTCATTGATTGGCGCGCCCAACCGGCTATGGGTGAATTGAAACCGTGCTTCATTGAGCGTGTGAGCGTTCAAGGCGGTGATGTTGCTGACTGCGACGGTTTGATCGGTGTCGTTCAGACCCGAGCCACGACTCACTGCGTTCAAGCCGCCAACGGAGCGCGAATTGTCAGCTGCTATGTGATACAGGCTGTAGCGAGCGCTGAGTTGATTGCGATCGTTGAGCTTGTGATCCAGCCGCGCAAAAAAGTTAGTGGTGTCGAAGCTGGCCGGAACAACTCCGGTTTCAAGACGCTGGCCGGCATAGTTGACCGCGTTGAGCCGGTTATTGATGGCCGTGACTGCAGACGGCGCAATCGTGATCACTGCGGAATAGTTGCGGCGCGTCTGTTCGAAGTTAGCAAAAAAGAAAGTTCGATCGCGCCGCACTGGACCACCAAACGTGATGCCATACTGGGCTTGCGTTAACAGATCTTTTTTCGGCGCGAGCGGATTGCGCGCGTCGAAGCGCTGATTGCGAGCAAAGCCGTATAGATTGCCGTGCCAGTTGTTTGTGCCTGACCTGGTAATGATGTTGACCACGCCGCTCGAAGCGCGGCCAAACTCCGCGATGCCGCCGGAAGTAATGACCTGGAATTGATCTATGACTTCTTCGCTGTAGTAAGAACCGGTCAGGTCGGCCGCATCGTCATTGGCGGAGACGCCATCGACCACGAAACTGTTGTAGAGATTTCGTTGGCCCGCGATTGAAATACCTTGTCCGGGCACGGCTGACGTTTCGGCAAAGCGCTGATTGCTGCCGGTATTTGTTGGGGAGACGCCAGGAATCAGGAGCGCGAGATCGAGATAATTTCGACCGTTGAGAGGCAGCTGATCGATGTCGGCAGGGCGAATCGTTTCCGTCAACTGCGTTCGCACCGTTTCAATTAAGGGAACGTCGGTAGTGACTTTGACGTGCGCCGAAACGCTCGAGACCTCGAGCTCAAGCGGCAGATCAAGAGCCTGACCAATCGTCAACGTCAATTGTTTGCTTAGCGGAGCAAAGCCTTCCGCCTCTACGGTCAGTCTGTAGGTTCCGACTTGCAGATAAGGAAACCGATAACGGCCGTCGTTATTGGTGGTTGCTGTTTGGACCTGGTTTGTTCCCAGGTTCGTCGCGGTCACACTTGCTCCGGCAATCGCTGCGGCGCGTACATCCTGAATTCGACCGGCCAGTGTGGCCGAAGTCACAGTTTGTTGCGCGATAGCAGCAGCTGCCAGGCTAATGGAATAAATAATGACGGTTGCAACCAGACAAAATCTGGTTGCGGCTCTTATGTTCATTTCGTTCACCCTTCGCCGGATCAAAAAAACAACTGATGACACGGCCGACTGAAATGAAGGCAGTTGCACGCGCAATCTGGCGCAGAGCACAAGCCGTTCCTAAACAGCAAAACCCACACGCGTGCCGCATGCAGTGTTGACCGTGAAGCAGTTTGATTAAGTTAGCCTGCGAATGGCGGCGGACCGCGCGGAGCGACTTGGCGATAGAAACTTGAATGTGGGTGGCTTGGCGAGTCTATGCCCAGCGCGAGGTTGAACGATGACGGCCGCTGAGCTTTATTCGAACCAACCGGAACGGCGGTATCGCGTGAGCGTTTCGACGCAGAAAAACCTGTGGTGCAGGCGCCGCAACCAGGCTGACAAGGCGCCGACAAGGCAATCGCTGAAATTGAGTATCCTGCGGATTGTGATTTCGTTTCTGGTTGCGCGTTGTGATCGGATGGGACATCGGAGGCGTCAATTGTTGGCACTTCTGCCATGTCCGAACCCATAGCGCTGGCCATCGCGCCCGCGAAGGCCAGCGGCACGCTGCTGGCCCCAGTTTGGATCTGTTGCGGCTGGTGATGATGGTGAGAATTCTCAGCGTCTGCGTTTCCCGATTTGTTTGCAGAAACCCCAGTCTCGCAAGATCCGTGTGTGCACGAACCTGCCGCATGTGGCGCGCGACCGACGCAACAGGCCATCGCGCACAGGGTTCCGCGAGCCGATGCGGGCCAGACAATGCTTCCGGCGACGAGCATAAGCAGCAACGTCACGGCGAGCATCGCTCTTGCCGCGATCATTACGGTTCGCGCGAACAGCACGCGTCTGCTGAAATCAGTTTCTTGCTTCACAGCGCTTGGCTACAATTTGCGAAAATGACGGTGGAGGACGTGCAAATTCTTCCACGCTTGTGGCTATTTTGCAACGTAAGAACGGCGAAGCCGTGATTGCAGACGGGAAGCGGCATAAGATGCCACAGACACAACACAACCCACGGGGTAAGTTTCGGCTCTAAGTTCAACAATGAAATTGCGAAAGACGCTCTCAATTTTTGCAGGACTGATCTTGATTGGCGCCAGTGAGTTTGTTGGCACCTACGGAACAATCACTCACGCAGATGCGTTCGGCACGGTGTCGTCCGCGAACGTCAAACCGATCAAAGCCGGAGACCTGGTGTTGATTGGTACAGTTAAAGAGATTCAGCCGCGGCCTACAGCGCGTTCGCGAAAGAACTGGCTCGTCGTCGTAAACGTGGATCGAGTGGTGAGCGGCGAGTTCTCCGGCACGACGTTCACTTTTGCAGTTCATAGTCCGGCAAGAGCTGGGCTCGAGGTTGGTCGATCCTATACCGTTACGGCCACGCGAACCGCTTCAGGATACGTGGTTGATGAGTTGCACGGATTTACAAGGAACGTTGTTCGCGCTTCGCGCTCATTGCGGGCGGGACGCCCGCGTCCCAGCAGTTCTCTTGAGAGCTAGCTAATGTTCGCCAGTGGCAGGCTAATCTTATGAAAAAATCGGCTCGTGCTGCCGCAATCAAAATGCTGGCTCTGTGCCTGCTCGCGACCGGTTGTTCGCGACCTTCACCGAAGTCTTTTGACACATCATATCGTGCGCCTATTTACTGGAAGGTCGTGGAGGAACCGTTGTGGGGAATACGGTTCAACCTCCCGCCTTTCATGCGCGACAAAGAAACGACGAAAACCCTTTGGATTCACGAGGGCGCCAACCTTCGAGTGATCGTCGACTTCAAAGACTCAATACCCTCGAAGTCGACCAAAGCCAAACCAAATTATTCCGAGACCAAAATTCAGTTTAATGGGCTACCGGCACTAGTCTGCACTTACGACAATTCGGCGAAGGCTATCCCCGGCTCGCTCAACAAGGTGGTGGCATTGTTTTATCTTGGTAAGCGCGAAGTCCTGGGCGGGCAAGAACCGTCCTACCGCGTTGAATATGCTTCGGACGATCAGCGCACGACCGCGTTTCAAATTCTGCAAACTGTTCGCTTCTACAATTCGTAGCTGGTGTTCTCATCCACAATCGATATTATTCCCGCATGTTGAAAGTTTGCGTTCACACTTTGCCGCTGCTGCTTGGTTTGTGCGCGTTGGTGCGCGCGCAGTCGCCAACTCCGTCGCCCTCACCTGCAGCTGCCGGCGCAAGCTCGTCGGTCGCGGGACAGAATGGCGAAGAAGTAGGGGAGGGGGAAGTCCTGCGTATCTCAGCGAATCTTGTTTCGGTTCCGGTGACCGTCATAAATCGCCAGGGTCAATACGTTGTGGATCTGCGTCAGCCGGATTTTCGGGTCTTCGAAGATGGCAAGGAGCAGACGGTTGTTCACTTCAGTAATGTAGACCAGCCGTTTTCGGTCGTCCTGCTAATCGATACGAGCGGCTCGACCGCGCCATTTCTCGATCAGATCAAAGGAGCTGCGAAGGCATTTGTAGATCAACTACGGCCTGCGGACACCGTTCGCCCGGTTTACTTTCATGGTGAGATCAAGTCGCTCACTGCGGAGGCTGTCAACGATCACAAACTCTTTGATGCGGCGATCGATCGCATGGAGTCGGGTCCGACAAATATGGGCACGCGCTTGTACGACGCCGTAACCTTCGGTCTGCGCGCTCTGAGGCCGGCGGCTACACGTAGAGCTGTGATCCTGCTTTCTGACGGCGAGAACACCTGGGGCAAAGCCACAATGAAGAGCACGCTCCGTGAGGCTGAAGAGTCGGAAGTAGTTGTTTACACGGTTCAATATGGCGACTTGAAGCCATTGAGACATCAAGAGTCGCCGCAGACTTACTTGCAGCAGTTGGCGGAGAGAACCGGCGGGCGTTACTTCAAGGGCGGTGACATGAACGGTATCAAACAGTCGTTCGTTGAGGTTGCCAAAGAATTACGCCGGCAGTACGTGCTGGGTTATGAACCAACGGAGCCCGGGCGAACTGGGCTAAGAAAGATAAGGGTGAAGGTAAATCGCAAGCAGGTAGCTGTTCGCGCGCGCGCTTCGTATACCTACACACGTTGACGGCTAGCGGCGAGTTAGTTTGGCTTGAGGTCTAACTTTGGCAGTGTGCTAATTTGAAATTCTCACAGAGAAGATGGATTTAAGACACTACCCGAACGTTTTAGTTGTTTGCTTTTATCGCGCTGATGATTTTGGCTACGCTCTCGTCAAACTTTTCTTCCCGGACATCTATACATAGAGAATCCCTCAACCTGAGGAGAATATCACCCAGGTTATTGCGCAACTTGAAGAGTCGTGATTTCTGACTGTTTAGATCGTTCGTATCAATTTTCTGGGCAATATACTCGGGAATTAACTTATCTATCTCCTCGATTTTCCCGTCGATCTGTTTGGTGGCAGTGAGGCGGAAATCGGATCTGAAGAAGTCATCGTCAACATAACAGGCAATAAATTTCTTCTTGCCCGTGAACTTCTCCTGGTAAAAAGTATCGATACTCTCTAAAGCGACCCAGGCGGATAGCAGGCTGTGGTTCGACACGAGCGAAAGCGTTACACCCGTATCACGGATCGAGGCTTCGATGAATTCCTGAATACTCGCGCCAGCATCCATAACGGCTTTATCAATACGCACGACGATGCCGGCTTTTTCAAGAGCGGTCTTGAGTCTGTCGGCGACCTCACTATCGCCATGATTGTAAGAAATGAACACGGTGGGGGCGCTAACACTGACTGTGTTAACTGCCGCTGAAGTTACCGAGGTTAATGATCCGCCGTCTGCCTCAATCTCATTCAGCATTTCCAGGATGGCGTAACAAACCCGGGTCCTCGTCTTATTTTCTTCTTCGCCGGTAATTAATCCGCGCCGGCTGTCTTTCTTGTTCTTTGCCAGTTCTGCCTGGTACTTGATTAAGTCGTTCGTGAGGTCGCTATTTTTGCCGCTTACGACAGTCAATAATTCTGCAATCGCCTTTTCCAATTTATCGGCAGCAACCAACTGCCTGATCTTTTCAGTCATTGGAGGTTTCCTTCGTTGCGCTGTTTCGGGATTAGCGCCGGGCGATTGTGGCTCAGCTCAGCCACTTGCCAATCTTCGTCAAAAGGCCCTTTTGTTTTGCGGGATTGCTGGCTCTCTTTCGCAGCTTTGACAAGATGCTTTCACCGACGATGAACTCATAGACAAAGAGCAGTACTGCGGCAAAGGGCAGCAGAATAAGAAAATTGAAGAATAAAAAGATTGTGAGGTAGATGATGATTGAAACCGATGAACCACTCTCTTCCGTGCGCGCCGCCGCGATAAAAATGATCAAAAACGCCAGCAGCATCGGAACAAAAAGCAAAGCTGCTCTAATTATTTTCTTCTTGCGCTTTGCCCTTACTTCCAGGATTAAGTGCTGCGCTTCTTTTAGCTTTTCGCTTTGATAGCGCTGGGCTTTCGCTTTCAGGATTGGCGCCACCAAGGTGTCGTGACTTAGTTCATACATATACCCACCGCTACTATGCGGCTCCGATCGGATTAGATGGGTATCCGCCAGCTTGCGTAACAACTCTGGGCTGATATCAAACTGGCTGTGAATTTGGCCCTCGTATAGAGTAATTCGTCTCTGTTGGGGGGCAAAAATCAGACCCTCTTCAATAAAGATTCGCGCTTTACGTTGCTCATCCTCGGTCCCGACCTTGTTGATGCTATTGTCGTAGTAATTTCGGTATATAGCTTCCAACTCACCCAGGTCTTGCTCTTCCACATCAACATCGTTTCTGGCAATGACTATGTTTTCTTCGATGTATTGACAGAGAATTTGCAGCTGAAACGACTCGATTGACTTGGTGTCCTGCTGAGTTAGGTAATTGAGCAGTTTCTTCAGCGCTTCGGGTTTATAGATGAACGGCGGAGAGTGAAATTCTCCGGCCTTTTGCGCCGGACCAGTGATTGCCTCCTGCGCCTGCGTTCGAGAGAGCGGTTTCAACTCGTAACAATTGAGCAGGATGTGCGGTATCTGCGACGACAGGCTGTCGAGCAGACTCATGCGATCGGAGCGGATCGACATCACCACTTTGAGTTTCAATGGGCGGTCCAGGAATTCTGATTGTTCGGGAGTAAGCAGGTCCGCTTTGTTCCTGGTTGCCAGACGGAGTGCTCTTTGGAAATCTTTTGGCAAGCGACCATAGAGCAAGTCTCCCAGCGCTTCAGCAAAATCAGTTACTCCTTCAGGGTAAGTGAACAACTCCTCAAATTGATCGAAGACCAGCAGGAAGGTGGGTTGAGTTGGGAGCGTCAGTTCCTGGTTTTTGAGCCGCTGCCACAATGAAATGTCTTCCGACTCAATCAGGCTCAGAAAAGTATTCTGCTGGATGCGCCCGGCCAGTTGTTCTTCAACAATATCAAGCGGATGCTTTCGATTGTCGTGCGTAAAACTCCCGAATCGCACCGGGATGATGCAATACTGGTGCTCATTTTCCAATATCGGTAAGACGCCGGCAGTCAATAGCGAAGTTTTTCCCAGCCCCGACTTGCCATATAGGACGGTCAGTTTTTCGACTGTTATAAAGGTCGTGAGCTTTGTGATGTCTTCAACGCGCCCAAAAAACAGCGCTTCGTCATCCTGCGTGAATGGCCTGGAACCAGGGTACCTTGCTCGTAGGGTTGGTGCGTCGGTAGTCATCGGCGTGTGATCGAAAAAAAGAGTCAGCGGCCTGGCCAGTGAAATTGCTTATCCGAAAAGGTTCCTAACGGTGGTCAGAAGCGCGTCGGTGATCTTGTTCTTTTCTATTCGGGCTGCCTCTTCCAAAATTAAGCCCTTCCTCAGGTCCTTTTCGCTTCGGCTTAATCTACTGATTTGAATATCAAGCTCATTGAGGAGGTCCTGTTTGTTTTCGTCTTTACCCTCAAAGAACTCGTCGCTCATCTGCTCCAGGGCTTTGTACAGCCGGTCTAAAGCCTCTTCGAGTTCGTCGTTGTTTATTAGGACTTTGATCTCTTCTTGTATGGAAGGTTGGGTTTTTTCCTTGATCGCTCTTAATAATCCCTGTTGGTCGCATTCGTCATAAACACGCTTGATATACTCGGCGACGTTCTGCTCAACAAATTCCACGCCGTAGTGGCCCACATAGAACGTTCGCAGCTTGCCCTGCGTGCCGGTGCCTGATTCGGCGGCAATGGGAAGTTTAGTTTCATCGAGCAGGAATAGTTTGAGTAATAGTTTCAGATACCATTTCTCAAAATCAAACCCGAGAAAAATGAAGTAAAGAGAATGCTCCAAATTGCTCCTGAGATTCTGCGGAAGCTTGAAATCTCGAATGATGGAGAAAAGATATTGGATGAGATCCTCGTAACTAAAAACCAGGGATTGTTGATTATCAATGCTGCCAAACAGGTTATAAAGCAAAGGGTTTTGCGCGCTGGGGTTCGTGACCTCGGCGGGTGGTTGGTCCTTCACATAGTATTCAAATTCATGTTCGACGCCGTAGTCCTCCAGCGCCTGCTTCATAAACAAATCCGGGTTGATTGAGATGTAGAGGTGGCAGGGAATTCGCGCCAACTGTTTCAGCATCTCGTTCAGTTGACCATTGTCTCGATAGTATTCTTTGATGTAGACCTGTGCTCTGGCCTTGGCCTGTTTCTTACAGCTATAGAGGTTGTCGAGATCCTCTTCAATCTCTAATTGCTTCTCTTTGAAATAGTCGATCAAGCCGGACTGCAACAGCCCGCCCTCTTTGTCCAGCACCAGTCCTGGTCCAAGGAAAAAGATACAGTTCCTCTCTTTAAGACCAGCAACTATTTCCGCGACCGGTATTCCCATTTCCATCTTTCCTTTTTGGTTATTACTCCACCCTCGGATTGAGAGATAGCCTCAAGTGTAGTCCGGAAAGCATTGGCTTCCGCATTTTGACTCGCAGCGATTCCGTAGAATTAGTCGCGCCAGACCTGCTCCTGGTAAGGCGAAGACGTTGTAGCTCAGGCTACTGAGCAGTTCCTGCGATACGCCTTGAGGAAGAACTGCGCATGAACTTCCGTGCCTGGAAGGTCGGAGTGAGCCGAGGGCGATTAATACTACTTTCGAATCAAAAGAGCAATAGAGCAGAGCTGCTCGTTGTCTACTCGCTCGCGATACTTCTCTCGAATACGGCCAACACAGTGGCTGTCCGGGCAGCGTGCGTTCTTGTTTTGTAATCCAATGAAGTTGCAATGTATGTACTACCACTATGCGGCGCGGCGGTGTAGTATCCCAAACGAAAACGACGCAGAACTCGAGCTCGAGTAACTGTCTCCCGGATTGATCGTTTGCTTTTGTTCCACAACTTAATGAGGAGATTGATAATGAAATTTTCGCGACGACAAACGACAGGTGTGTTGACGATGATCTTGTTGCTCGGGTTTTCCGCGACGCAGGTCCAGGCAAAGAAATCGAGACTGCAGGATGCGACGCGACATTCCGCCGATGCGGCGAAGGTTTTTACAGAGATTATGAACGTGCGGGAGAAGGCGATTCCCAAAGAATTATTGGACAAAGCGGAAGCCATTGCGGTATTTCCCGGCGTAATCAAGGCCGCCTTTATCTTTGGCGGCAAAGGCGGTCAGGGCGCGATCAGCAGACGAACGAAGAACGGCTGGACCGCACCCGCGTTTTTCAATTTGAGCGGCGGCAGCTTTGGCGCGCAGGTCGGCGCTACCAAGACCGACTACGTTTTACTGATCATGAACGAAAAAGGCTTGAAAGGTTTGTTGGAAGACAAATTTGAGATGGGCGGTGAGGTTGGCGTGGCGGCTGGTCCAGTAGGTCGCGAAGCGGCTGCATCAACTAACCTCACATTGGATGCCGGCATCCTTTCTTATTCGCGAAGCAAGGGCGCTTTCATCGGCGCAGCATTGAAGGGCGCAGTGATCAGTCCCGATAACGATCTCAACGAAGCGGTTTATGACATGAAAGCAAAGGACGTTTTGACAAACGGCGCTATGACGCTCTCGCAAATGCCTGCCGGCGTGCGCATCTTTCCGCGAACGCTCGCGCGCTACTCACCAGCGACGCACGACTAAGAAATAGTTTGGGCCAAGGTGGCGCGCAAGAAGAGACTTGACGCTTTTGTTTGCGCGCCATAGAATGCCCGCTGACTCCCGGGGGGTTGTCCAGCTCACTTCATTGATCCTGTTCGCGATTGGTTACAACCTATGCTTTCGAGACTCCCACGGACCGAACGTCAGAAAGAAGTCTTTGACTACCTGGTTAGCTTCCTCGAGCGACGCGGCTACATCCCAACTTACACTCAGATCGCAAAGCACCTCGGTGTTAAATCACGAGCGACTGTTGCTAAACATATTCAGGCGCTGGTCCGTCTGGGCCTGGTCACGATTATTCGCGAGGGCAGCTCTTCGCAGATCGTAATCAATCAACAAGAGCTACCACCTTCGGACTTGTTGTGCGAGATTCCCATGATGGGATTCATTGCCGCCGGCGAACCGATCCAGGCGATAGGCGAGTCGCTCGAAGTTGCGCGTGCGCGCGAGACGATCTCGGTGCCGCGTTTTATGCTTGGTCGCGTGCGTCCGGAAAAAGTCTACGCGGTGCGAGTGCAAGGCGATTCCATGATTGATGAACACATTTGCGACGGAGACGTCGCATTGATCGAGGATCGTGAAGTCGCTCGCGACGGTGAGATTGTTGTGGCTCTGGTTGATGAAACTGCGGCAACCTTGAAGCGACTCTACCGCCATGGTCCGGAAGTCGAATTACGTCCCTCAAATCCGCAAATGGAGTCGATCAGGGTTCCCGCCGGCAACGTCCGGATACAGGGAATCTTCCGCGGACTCCTGCGTCAAGCCCACTAAAAACCTCCAATAATTCTAGGGTTTTCGTTGATTTTGGGGGTTGTGCCTTTCCAGCTCAACCTGCGCAAAAAATGCCTCGACGTTTTTTCTGTTGGCGCCAAAGTCGAAGATCTGGGGCATACGATACCTACCGCCTCTGACGCATTTGCTTTCGACTCGAATCACTCCGCTCGGAAGAATCTTGGCGTTGAATGCTTCTCCAAACGTGAACGGCGAATTATGAACTGAGGCGATAAGTTCGTTGCTCCCGACAGCCCGAGGCGCCCAACCTAGATTCTCTAACGCCGATTTCACGATTGCCGACAATTCATCCATTTGCAGATGAAATGTCCGGCTCTCAGTAAAACGCGCTGGAAATCCAAATGCCATATCTTTCACCAATAACATCGTTAGATGCGATGTGGTTGAACACTTATTCGAAACCGCGCAACCGCAGCTCGGGACGTTGCAGCCAGTTTGTTTCCGGATAGCGACTATCAGCACTGATCACATGCAGTGTATAAGCGTGACGCGATCTCGATGAGCGGTTGGCAAAACTCCGGTGCGGCAGCAGACCATTGAGGATTATCAAGCTACCTTGCTTAACTTCCAGTGGAACCAATCTCTCTTCAGGCCAGAGACTCTCGTCAAAAATTTCAAACTTCATTCCGCCTGATTGGTTGCGCAACCAACGTGACTTCAAACCGAGAGTGTGTCCGCCAGGGATGGCCCAGAGACATCCATTTTCAATCGTCGCGTCTTCAAGCGCAAACCACAAACCGGCGATTGTCTGTGGTTCGGTATACAGAAATGTGCTGTCCTGATGGCACGTGACTTCGCCGCCGATGTTTGGTTGCTTGAAGATATACATTCCCTGCAAGAGCAGCGGCTTGTCTATTCCGAGATCAGAAATCAGCTGGGCAACGTTTGGGCTGCGTGAGAATGTGCTAAAGACTGGATCGAGATCCTGCAGCGCGTGTCCGATCTTGTTTATCGACTGTTCTTTCTTTTGCTTGAGTGTGCCATCAGCAAGGAAAGCTTCCTCCTCGAAGAAAAAGCGAATCTTGTCACCGGAGTTAAGGAAGTAATCATCGCTCAGGCGATTCTGTTCTCGCGTTGAGAAGATTGAGACGATGTCGCTGGGATCGAAGTCATGGACCAACTGTTCAGCTCGCGCGCGAAGCAGTTCACAGGAAGTCGCATCAGCGAAATCGCTGAGGATGAGGAAGCCCTCGCGATCATATTGGGCGACTTGTTCGGCGGTTAGCGTCATGCCGGAAAGTATCACAACTAAGGCGGCAAGACTTCAAGTGTGCGAAGTATTGTTCATGGAAAAAGACGGCAGATTTTAAGTAGTGAACGAGTTTTGACATTCTCTGTGCGTGCTCCGTGTTCTCGGCGCCTCAGTGGTGAGTTCTCGCTTAGAGTCTATCCACCACCAAGACATAGAGAACTCAGAGATTGCGCAGAGAAGAACTGAAATCAGGTCACGGCCTGACTTTGCCGCTCTTCCTTTTGGTACCTATACTGTTTCGGAAGTAATGAGTTTGCTGGAGCCGGCTGCCGGAGTTGAACCGGCGACCTTCTAATTACGAATCAGACGCTCTACCAACTGAGCTAAGCCGGCTTCGAATGCAGTCACTTGAAATGTGTCTGCGGACGCGAGATTGCACTATACGAATGCGAAGTTTGCAGTGTCAAGCAGGCGAATGTTATGCAAACTGTTAGCTTGCGCGCGCCATACAAGGGCCGCTTTGAGGAGAATAGACTTCAGCCAGGAAAGTAAACAAGGAGGACATGGATAAATGGGCAGAGAACAGATGAGAAACCTCGACGCTACCAAGGTTGGAACTCAGGGTCAGATAAACGAATTTGAGTTTCACAAGCATCAGGGTGAGATGACGGAACAGGAACACGCCGGCAAACAGGGCGGCGGTGGTAAGAAACTGACGCAGGCCGAGCGAATCGCGCAGGTAACTGCGGCCGCTCACAAGAAAGTCGAGAAGAAGCGCAAGAAAGGGAAGTCAGGTTCCGCGAAGAAGTAGGACAGGCATTCCGGTATGTCCTGTTTAGTTGATTGATGCGTTTGATGAAGCAGTCCAGGAAGAACCAAAGCCCCGTCGCCGCTGCGTTATGCCGCCGCACTCCAAACCGGCGCGCCGTGATTTGTGTCGCTTTCTGCATCGGCCTGCTTTGCAGTTGTTCGCAATTGCTGCGCGCGCAACAAACGGCGGCGCCTTCAGCCAGGTTGCCGTCGGCGGAAAAAATTGTTGACGGTTACTTGAAAGCGATTGGCGGGAAGAAGCGCATCGCTGCAATTCGGGACGCAACTTATGAGTGGCAGATTCAACTCAAGGATTCCACGATGGGAATTGCGAAGACGCAGATCAAGTTTCCTTCGTCGTTTCGCTCAGAGTTGATCTTCGGCAATGGCAAAATCGTTTCAGCTGCAACTTCACGCTCGGCATGGACGCACGGTCTCGACGGCGTACCACATACACTGACTGATGCGGAAGCTGCGGCTGCCCGGCTCCAGGCTGTGCTAGAGGCCACGCATCTGCTCGACCTCAAGAAGCGCAATGTCCTATCCAGGGTTCTTTCTTTGAAAAGTGAAGCGTACGTTGTCGAATTTTCTCTGCGCAGCGGCGCGCATCTGCGTTATCTGTTTAGTCCAACGACGAAATTCCTGATCGGAATCGAGGATGACGCGCGGAAAACGATCACTCGCTTCGAAGATTATCGTGCTGAGGGAAACATTCTCGAGCCTCATCGAATGTACATCGACACTGGCGGCACGGGCGAACTGACATTTCTGCTGCAACGCGCCGAATACAACCCTGGCATTGTCGATTCCGTTTTCGATCCGCCGCGGGCGGTTGAAGCGCTGGATGTACCGGCATTGCTGCGCGAAGTGTCGCTCAATCAGGAGCAACTGGAACGGCGTTTTACTGAGTACTCCTTCACGCAAAAGCAAACTGATCGCGAGATAACAAGCAAGGGCGAGGTGAAAAAGGAAACGGTCAAAGTGTTTGAGGTCTTTCCTATCCCGCATCGCGAGCCGGTGATGAAGTTGATAAGCGAAAACGGAATTCCGCTTTCGGGTGAACGCGCTGCCAGGGAACAGAAGCGGGTCGAGGATGAGTTCGCCAAGGCGGAACGCGACCAGGACAAGGACGCGCAGAAGGAAGAAAAGCGGCGCGCCGAGCAACAACGAAAGCGAGACGCCAAAGCCAAAGAAGGTGATGACGACGACGTAGACATCTCGGGCTTTCTCAGAGTCTGTGAATTTGTTTCTCCACGGCGCGAGCGGTTCCGCGATCGCGAGGCAGTTGTCTTCGACTTTCGTCCGCGGCCCGGTTTCAAAGCGAGCAATCGTCAGGAGGACCTGATTTCAAAACTCGTTGGCGTTGTTTGGATCGATCCGGCTGACAAGCAGGTGATGCGACTTGAAGCGCGCCTGGCTGAAGGATTCAAGATGGGCGGCGGTCTGTTGGTTAACCTGCGTCCTGGCGCGGCGTTTGTGATGGAACAGACGCGCATGGTTGAAGCGATTTGGCTGCCGCGCATGGCGCAAATCAATCTTTCGGTTAAGGTGCTTTTGTTTGGCGGCGGCGACTATAACCAGACTATCGAATGGAGCGACTACAAACACTTCTCGGGTGACGTCGGCGACTACAAACTAGACGCGCCGAAAACTGATTCGCCAGCGGCGAAAAAGCCTTAGGATCGCGACTTAGCCGCCGTCTTTCCGGAAAGGCTTGCCGTTCCGGTTGTTTAGTCTGGAATTTGAGCTTGCCTCCGAACTAAGGGCAGGACTCGACAGAATGCCTCGGGAGGTCCGTTTTGGGTTGGCCTTCTGCCCGATAAGCGTTGCGGATTTGGTTGGGGGAATTCAGTGTGCGCCGGCGGTAGTACCGGTATCGATCAGTTGGTCGGGCTGGAAACTCGAACGTTGTTTAAGAGGTAATAGGTTTCCAGTGGGGGCGACCTCGTAATCGGGCATGCCGTGAAAGGCCCATTCATAGCGGCGAAAAAGAAAGCAAGACAACTGGTTACCCATTCTCGACAGAATATGGTTCTCGTCCGAAGTTGTTTTTCGCTCTCGACTCGCAACAAGAACTTCGCCGTTTGCCGTCTTGTAAATTCCGCGTTCTCGTAGTTGTTTCATGCTCTGTGACATGGCATCCGCTGTGCCAAAGCGAAGAAATTCTTGACCATCGAGAGCCGGCGAAGGACGGCGGGTCCTGGATACCGGCAAGTTTGGCTAGACAATAAACATCGAGCGCCGATGGCGCTTTGACTCGACTCGTGTATGACGAGAATTTCTGTGCCGGGTCCCAGCTGTCCAGCTATTTACGATTCACGATTCACGATCTAATATCTTGCCGCTCACTTCCTCGCGTCGCGCAATCGAACGCCTCGAGTGAGTTATGCCTCTAATGACCCAGTCGCCGAGCCATTAACTTAGACTAACCGAATGCAATACCCACACTGCTCGTAGTCCGAGTCTATGGGTACCAATGGAGATTAAGTTGAATTCGCATGACAGATAAGAATCGCATATTCATCGAAGACTATTTAGCTGAGATTCAACACGGGATAAGTGCTTTGTCCACCTTAGAAATTGACCAGGTGGTAGCAACCTTGCGACAAGCTAGATTCGCTGGGAGGTTTGTTTTCACCATGGGAAATGGTGGAAGCGCATCTACCGCATCGCATTTCGCGCACGACCTGATCAAAAGCGCACATCGAGAGGGACGACCGAGATTTAAAGCCATAGCCCTCAGCGATAGCATTCCGCTAATCACCGCCGTGGCAAACGACTGTTCTTACGAACTAATTTTCGTTGAGCAATTAGAGGCGCTCGCCAATAAAGGTGACATCCTTGTAGCTTTCAGTGGAAGCGGAAATTCGCCAAACATTCTTGCGGCAACGGATTGGGCAGTGGAAAATGGTCTAACCGTGATCGGGTTCACCGGTATGGCGGCAAGTAGCTTGCAATCCCGCGTACATATTTGTCTGCAAGTTCAGAATAAGATTATGGGACAGATCGAAGGGATACACCTGATACTAACCCAACTGATCTATAAAATGCTGGGAGATCTTTGAGGAAGGAGCCGCTCTATGAGTTCATCAACCTCGTCAGTGCTGAACGAGGATGCCCAACTTGAGACCGTTCGCTGGCTGATTGAGAGAGTTGATAACTTAAGGTCCTCAGCTTCAAATCGAGCCGCAATTGTGATAAGCGCTGATGCGATCTTCCTCACTGGTGCGATGTTTCTGCTCGACAAGTTTTTATCGAGGAGCGGCCAAACGGGCTTACCGATACGGTTGATTTTTCTCGGGACCGTACTCGTTGCTATCACGCTCTTTGTGTTCTCGATACTCAATGCCACCAACGCGATTGCATTTGTGTGGAAAACTTCGAAAGAAGCCTTGGGCGGCCAAAAACTTCCTGATTTCCTTTTCTTCCGTCCACGAGATACCGAAAAGGCACTGCCGGGGTATGAGGATCTTAGAGCCGAATTTTCACGTTCAACGAAGGAACAGATGATCGGTTACGCCCTGGGAGAACTCTACATAGCAAGTAGAGTTCATACCAAACGCTACAGAAATCTGCGACACTCGATCCGATTCCTAATAATCGCTGTTTTCGCGCTTTTGGCATCGATAGTAATCTTCTTCTCTCAAACGGCATTCGCTTGAGATTTCCTGAAACCCTATGAACCCACCCTCTGATCACCTTCATGTATCAATAGTCCCACCAGTTATTACTCCGCTTGGAAAGAGAGAAGATCGGAAGAACTTAGACAAGGCAATATTTTGGGATCGGGATGGAGTAATAGTTGAAGACAAGGGACATATCTCATCGCCTGATGCTTTGGTTCTTCGGCCAGGTATCGTGGAGGCTTTGAGTCAATTCCGAACGGAGTTTCGCTCGATCATCGTGACGAACCAGAGCGGTATTGCGCGGGGCTACTTCAATGAAATGGAGTTGCGCGAAATCCATCAACGGCTCCTGCATCTCCTAGACGACGGAGGAGGATTGATAGATGCGATTTATTACTGCCCACATCATCCAACCGAGGGGACACAAAAATATACGACTGAGTGTGAATGCCGAAAACCCAAACCTGGATTAGTCTTTTCGGCAGCAAAGCATTTTGGAGTCGAGCTTGCCCACTCGATAACTGTGGGAGATAAATCACGTGACATAGAAGCTGGCAAGGCAGCCGGTACGCGGACCATTCTGGTCCAGTCGTCAGTGCCGTATAGTTCAACATCCTTACCTGATCGCATCGCCACACAATTTGATCAGGTAGTGTTAGCGATCCGAGATTTGTCATCTAATTTCTAGTATCGACGTTCTCGGCAGATTGACCTGGATGCGAACATGGTTGCTTCGGAAATCTGGTAAGTTGGCGCGAGTGCGAAAAGGGGAACGAGCAGCCTCCAAATGAAGACGGTAAATGTCATAGGCGGCGGTTTGGCCGGAGTTGAAGCAGCATGGCAAGCGGCGCGCGCGGGCGTGCGGGTGCGTCTCTTCGAAATGCGCCCGGTCATGCAAACGCCTGCGCATCGCACGGATAAGCTCGCCGAAATCGTTTGTTCTAATTCACTAAAATCGGACGAACCCGGTAGCGCGCCGTACCTGCTCAAGGAAGAACTGCGTCGCGCGGGTTCTTTGGTTATGGAATGCGCAACGGCCACGCGCGTTCCCGCCGGCGCTGCGTTAGCAGTAGACCGGGAGAAGTTTGCCCAGTTGATTACGGAGCGGATTGAGAAGAATCCAAACATCGAGTTGGTGCGTGAAGAAGTGAAGGACATTCCGCATGACGAGATTGCAATCATCGCCACTGGCCCACTCTCTTCGGAAGCATTGACGACGGAGATCATGAAACTCACCGGCAGCGATCAACTTTACTTCTATGACGCGATCGCTCCCATCATTGCTGCTGACTCCATTGATCGTTCAATTGCTTTTCCAGCCGCGCGTTATGGCAAAGGCGGCGACGACTACTTGAACTGCCCGTTTGATCGGGAGCAGTATGCGACGTTTTACGCCGCACTGATTGAGGCCAAGAGCGTGCCCTTGCAGCGATTTGAGGAGACGCGCTGGTTTGAGTCGTGTTTACCGATCGAGGAAATTGCGCGTCGCGGAGTGGATACGTTGCGTTTCGGTCCGATGAAGCCGGTAGGGTTGTTTGATCCGCGTACCGGTCGCGAGCCTTACGCGGCGGTGCAGTTGCGCCAGGAAAATTTAATGGCGGATGCATACAGCCTGGTAGGCTTCCAGAATCATCTACGTTACGGCGAACAGGCGAAAGTGTTGCGGCTGATACCAGGGATGGAGCAGGCGGAGTTTTTGCAGTTTGGCCAGATACATCGCAACACCTACATTTGCTCCCCGCGCGTGCTTTCCGAAACGATGCAAATGCGGGAGCGCTCAAACATCTTTTTTGCCGGACAAATCACGGGTGTTGAAGGTTATGTCGAATCGGTGGCGATGGGATGGCTTGCGGGACAAAACTCCGCCCGGCTGGCTTCGGAGTGTGATTTGATTTCAGCGCCACGATTGAGTGCGATGGGCGCCCTGGCGCGTTATGTTTCCAACGCCCAAACGAAAAACTTCCAGCCCGTGAACATTACTTTTGCTTTGTTGGAGCCGCTCACAGAACAAGATCGCAAACGATTACGTAGAAAGCGTGACCGCCATAATTTTCAGGTCGAACTGGCGTTGAAGGAGTGGGACAATTGGCTCCAGGAATTACACGGCGAACTACCGGCCCTGCAGGCAAACGTGTGATGCATATGTTTCCACGGGGGATGCGGCTGCTGCTGCTGTTTGTCCTGCTTGGAATTACCCTGGCGACAGTCGTCTTTGCTCAATCGGGACGCAATCAGCCCAAAACACCAAAGCCATTGCCTCCGAAGGTCAAACCAAGCGGTTCGATCTCGGGACCAAACGTTTCTTCAACGCCAGTGAGCTCGCAAACGCGAACTCCCACGCCTGCTAAGGAACCTCCAAAGCAAAACTCCAGCGACGAGGTCGACGAGGCTGACACCGTTCGCGTCAGTTCCAACCTTGTGCCGATTCCAGCTTCGGTGGTGGACGCCAAGGGCATCGCTGTCACCGGTCTGACTTTGGAAGATTTTGAGTTACGCGTAGATGGACAGCTTAAATCGATTAGCGATCTGACGCGGACTGCAACTAACGTGCGTCTGGCGATGCTTTTCGATAACAGCGGTAGCGTGGATTTCGCGCGCGAATTTGAGAAGCAGGCGGCGCGGCATTTCTTCCGACAAGTGATGCGGCCGTCGGATGAAGCCGCAATCTATTCGATCGAGACGGATAGTTATTTGGCGCAACCCCTCACCAGCAACATCCAATTACTGGAACGCACCATCGACAGCTTTGGCAAACCGGAGGGAGCGACGTCGCTGTTTGATGCAATCATCGCTGCCGCTTCGTATCTTCGTCCATATAAAGGCCGGTTGGTCCTGGTCATCGTTTCAGACGGCATCGAGACTTCAAGCCGGAATAGTGATTTCGATACCACCCTGCAAAAAGCGCTCGCTGCGGATTGTCAGATTTTCATTGTGCAAACGGGACTCTATGACGGCGCTAACCTGCGCGCGCTGGCCGCTGAGCGCAGAATGGAACAGCTGTCAGGCCAAACCGGCGGCGCAGTTTATGTTCCCAAATCCACTGACGAACTGAACGACGCATTTGTCCAAATAGCTGCTGACCTCGCGCATCAATACGTTCTCAGCTATTACGCTGGAGATGAGCGACGCGATGGACAGTTTCACCAGATCGATCTTCGGGTTAAGGCGCGGAAAGACGTGCGCATACGTGCGCGTCGAGGATACTATTCGCGACGAGGATCGAATGTGGCCGTGAATTAGTAAGTCGGAGATCTCAAATCTCAGATCTGAAATTTGAAATCTGAAATCTGGAATCTGAACCCTATGGAGCAACTGTTAACCCAGTTTCTCGAGCACCTGCGCTACGAACGCAACCTCAGCGAACACACCCTGCGCAACTACGAGAGTGACCTGCGGCAGTTTCGCGATTACCTTGCTCCCTCCAACCTGAAAACAGGGAAGAGAACCGAACCAGCGCTCGCCGCGGTAGATCACATCACCGTCCGCGAATGGCTGGCTACGCTCCACACGGCGCAGAAACAGAAAGCTTCAATCGCCCGCAAGCTCGCTGCCTTGCGTACCTTCTTTCAATTTATGGTGCGTGAAGGAATGCTGGAAATGAATCCGGCAAAACTCGTGTCAACTCCAAAACTGGAAAAAAAACTTCCTAAGCATCTCTCGATTGAAGAAGCGATCAAGTTTGTGGAGACGCCTGATGTGCAAACGGATTTGGGAAAACGAGATCGGGCGATGCTGGAATTGATGTATGCGACCGGCGTGCGCGTCGCGGAGTTAACCAAACTTAATCTCGGTCACATCGACTTCAAGAATCGCTTGATTCGCGTCAGTGGGAAACGTCGTAAGGAGCGCATTGTGCCGTTTGGCGAACCAGCATTGGAAGCTTTGCGAACGTATCTCGACATCCGTGAGGGATTTCTGGACGCAGCGCCAGTTTCGGAACGAGAGCCGGAGGCGCTATTTCTCAACTACCAGGGCACACGAATAACCACCCGCTCAGTTGGGCGCATGGTTGTGAAGTACATTCGCATTTGCGCCGGAAGGTATGACATCAGCCCACACGCGTTGCGACATTCGTTTGCTACGCACCTGCTCGATAGCGGCGCCGATCTGCGTGACATCCAGGAACTGCTCGGCCACGCGCGACTCTCAACCACACAAGTCTACACTCACGTCTCGATGGAAAGGCTTATCCAGGTCTACGACAAAGCGCATCCGAAGGCATAAGACGGTAAATAGTGAATCGTAAATAGTAAATAGTTGCCTCCGCCCACGAGTCGGTCACTACAACTCACAACGAACAGCCTCGAAACGAGTCGTTCTTACTATTTACGATTTACTGATTTACAGCGTTGCGTGGTCGTCGTCGCCATTAGCGCTTTCGATCAAGGCCTGACAAGCAGCGTCGTAGCGGGCGGTGGGTAAGGCTTCAAGGCGGCGTTCATCGATGGGATTTCCGCAGCGAGCGCAAGTCCCGTAGGAGCCTTCGTGGATTCGCAGTAATGCCTGATCGATGTCGGCAATCATCTGGGATTCGCGTTCACCCAAACGTAACGCAAGTTCCTTGTTCACATCCATGAGAGACATGTCGACGGTATCTTTTACGCCGTCGTCGGAGAACTCGAGTGCAGCTGCCTGATCGGCGCGGACGTGTTCAGCTAGCGGTTGTAACTGGCTGAGGAGCAGGTTGCGAAAGTGTTCTAGTTTCTCTGCATTCATGAACTGCCCCCCTTAAGTAACCCACGCGCGTTAGATTGTCGGGTGATTGTGGAGAGCGAAGTATAACATAGCAGAGTTGTTCTCGGTGTCGTCAGCCGCAGTTGCGAAAGAGTCTGAGATTGGCATCTGCAAGCAATAACATTCAGTCACGTCCTGACTGAAAGTAGCAAACTCCTGCGCTGTGAAGGTCAGGAGAATTGTTCCCGCAAGCAAATGAAAGCAGTGGCACTCCTGGCAGCGCCAGACTCGCGCCGGTGTGTTTGGATTTGCGGCCTGGTAAGTTGTCGCAGTCAAGCCAACCTTCTTTTTGATCGTTACTTTCGTTATTAGTTTCAGGCGCCAGATTCGGTGGCCGCGCTGGGGATGGAAATCCGCCGCTTAAGTTGAGACGCGCTTGCCTGTCACCACGGCCAACTAGAATTTCCAGGTCAGAGCAAGGCGAGCAGCGCGGGGACTCCCCGGCGAGATATTGTTGTTATTGTCGGCGTTTTGATAATAATTCTTATCAAAAAGATTTTGCAGGTTCGCTTGCAGACGCAAGTTCTCGTTGAACGAATAGAACACCGCAGCATCGACTCGTGTATAAGCTGGTAAAATTACTGTGTTATCAATCGCCGCAAACATGTCGGCGCGTTGAATGAGGCCAAGTCCCAGGCCAAGTCTTCGCACTACCTGATAATTGTTCCACAACGAAAACGTGTCGTGCGGAACTTGAGCGACCTGCGCACCTTTAGGAGCAGCGGTCGTGGCGCTGGTAATGAATGCGTTCTGATGAGCGTAGCCACCGACTACTCGCCAACTGCGCGTCACGCTGCCGTTAATGCCTAGTTCAAAACCATTAGTGCGTTGACTTCCAGTTTGAATAATAGCGGTAGGATTAAGTGGATCAGTTGCGCGGGTGTTGGTGCGATCCTGACGGTAGAGAGCGGAGGTTAACGCCAGCCGCGAACGCACGTCCCATTTGAAGCCTAGTTCGTAGTTCGTAAACTTCTCAGGTTTAACCTGCTGCGTGATTGTTGTCAGGGAAGAGAACTGATCGCCGGAACTGGGCAAGTAAGCAACGCTGTAGTTTCCGTAAAGGGCCAGTCTTACCACCGGCTTCACTACTACGCCAACTCTTGGCGAAAGCAGTTGATCGATTCGTCGTAAGTTATCGCCATTGCGATTGTTGTGATAGTGCAAGTCGAAGTAATCAAACCGAACGCCAGTCACCACCTGCACGTAACGCGAGAGTACTATCTGATCCTGAACGTAGCCAGCAGCGAGATTTGTCTTCAGATGATTGTCCGCGTCGGTAGCGGCCTGGCGAAAAGTGACCGGCACTCTGACAATTGGATCACTAACGGGAACCAGGATTGCAGTAGTGGTGTTGTTAAAGAAGCCAGTGTTGCGGAAATTGTCGGTCAGTTGACGGCCGAACTCGGCGCCGGCGAGCAGGGAATGCTTCACTCTTCCGGTCCACACAGAAAACGTCAGGTCGGTTTGGTTGAAAATGTTCTTCCGTCTGGTGGCGTTGTTGTAAGCGGAAATGGAATCGCGAGACTTGTCAGCCGTTACCACTCCGGGGACAAAATTTTGGTAGAAGCGATCATAGTCGCCAAACTGACTGCGGTTCCGTAGATTGAAGCGACCAAACTGATGTTCGATTGCACCAGCAAGTAGATGAACGTCGGCCCTAACATTGCTGGGATTAGGATCGCCGAAAAATGTCGACACTGGAACATCGATGGGCCTTCCCTGAAATGACGGAATGCCCCGATCAGCTGTGCGGCCGTCGTGAAAATATTCGTAGCTCAAATTAATTTTTGTATCTGAATTGGGCGCAATCGTAAACGTCGGATTGACGCCGTAGCGCTCCAATCCCACAAAGCGTCGAAAGCTATCGGAGTTTTCGTAAACGCCGTTGAGACGAAAGGCGACTTTGTCGTTGAGCGGTTGGTCGAAGTCGCCGGTGAAACGCCGGTTACGATAAGAGCCGCCTTGAAAACTAAACTCGCGCAGCGGGGAGAATCCAGCTTCTTTGCTGGCGCGATTTATGACGCCACCACCACCGCCGCGACCAAAGATCATGGCGTTGGGGCCCTTTAGCGCTTCGACGCGCTCGACGTTGTATAGGTCACGATAATATTGAACGTCGTCGCGTACGCCGTTTAGATAGAAATCCGCGCTTGTGCTGTTGCCGCGCAGAATCAACTGATCACGGTTATTTTCTCCTTGATGCGAAGAGACGCCGGGAATGTAGTTCACGACGTCGCTGATGCTCTGGAAAGACTGGTCCTTGATTTGTTCTTTGGTTACTACCGAAATTGATTGTGGAGTATCACGCAAGGGAGTCAATGTTTTGGTTGCGCTGGAGATTGCTTCAGTTTGATATTCGTCAATCGCAACAATGGTGACGCTGCTCGACAATCCCGCAACCTGCAACACAACATCGAGTGAAGCGGCACCTGATTGCACGATCCGTACTGACTCGGTCGCGTCGGAAAAACCACTCATCGCGATTCTGACAACATAGTCGCCGGCACTCAGCGCGAGAATGAACTCACCGTTTTGGTTGGTGGTTGCAGTCGCCACAGGGGAACCATCGATCTTCGACACTGAAACGCTTGCGCCAGCCAGGGGGGCACGGTTTTGATCGAGTACGCGACCTTTCAGTGTGTTACCCAGCGAATTGCTAAGCACTGGCACTTGAGCGCTGCAAATACTCCAGCACGTCAGCAGTAGAAATCCGGCCAACAAGCGGCCCATTGAATTAACCGGCAACATAACCAACCACCTTTCAAAATTTATTCGATCGACTCCCGCGGTGGGCGAAATTGAAAATCATTTTCAATTCGAGTACGGAAGAATAGTCGAGTGGCTGGGAGGTGTCAATAGCGGATCGCTGAAAAGTTGCTTACGATTGGGATTCGTTTTTGGGAGGTGTTATTTATCAGGATTGCATTTTAACTGAGCGGCAAGAAGCGGAATCGTTAACTCATGATGACCCGTAATTGAGAAGCCCTGTCCCGCGCCGTTCGCCGTTGGCCGGCGAACTACATTGGTGAGCGGACGATAGGATTGGATGAAGTCGAAATTTGCAGTGGTGATGTCAGTTAGTCCATGGCCAAGATTCCGCACCAGCGTAACGGCCTTCAAGAAAACTTCGGGCAGCGTCACTGCCGATCCGATGTTTAGGTAAACTCCCCCGCCATCCATCCGACGCACTAGCTCTGAGAGCAGGCGAAAATCAGTGTGGGTGGTGGCACCCAGCTTCGAGCCGTCTGCTTGCGGATGGAAGTGACCGATGTCGCCGCCGATTGTCAGGTGGACAGTGAAGGGAACTCGCGCTTGATAAGTTGCACACAGCAACGAGTAGTCAGCGTGCTTTGGATTTAATGAGAGCAAGGTGCGACCAGTCGCCTCGCCCAGGCCGATGTTTTCCGTCGCGCCATCCTGTGCGGCGCGGTTCAAGAGCTGGCCCGTTTCATCGGCCCCGCCAAATGCTCCTTCGCCTAACGTTGCATCGACATCCTCAGAGGTTGAACCCACCATCGCGATCTCGGCGTCATGAACCAGCACCGATCCATTCGCGGCAATCGCGCTTACAAATCCTTGTTTCATTAGATCGATGATGAGTGGCGCAAGGCCGGTCTTGACTACGTGCCCGCCAATCCCCCAGATGATCGGTTTCCCTAACTCGCGCGCACGATGCATGCGTGCGGCAATCTCTCGCAAACTTTGGACTGCGAGAATATTTGGGAGACTAGCGAGAAAGTCTTTTAATGAGTCTGATTGTACCGGACGCGCGAAGTCCTCAACTGAAACTTTGCTGGGACGCGAGGCGAGCGGATAGGTTTTGACGGTGGTCAACTCCAATGGGCGCAGCGGGTCGTAAATGGTCATCAATGCAATCCCGTTAAGGAAGTTCTTCCAAATCCGCCGGATCCTTAAGCCGGCCGCTCGCTTTCTTATTTTTCTTTAGTTGTTGCAACCCAATAAGCGCCCCGTATCAAACTGATCAAGCGGTTCTAATGGTTCAGACACTGGGTTGACTTCAATTATATCACGCGCTCTTCTTATCTCCGCCGTGAGAGTTTCCATTGCCGTTTTTCGCGAGTCGGCCATTAAGTAACGGACGAAGGACCTGGCCCGTATGCGAACGTCGCGAGCGTGCAACTTCTTCCGGCGTGCCCGCAACCACCACGCGGCCGCCGTGTTCACCGCCTTCTGGACCAAGGTCAATGATGTAGTCGGCTGACTTGATAACGTCAAGATTGTGCTCGATAACAATGATTGTATTACCCATTGAAACCAGGCGTTGCAGCACGTCGAGCAACTTATGAACGTCTGCAAAGTGAAGGCCCGTGGTTGGCTCGTCCAACATGTAGACGGTCCGGCCCGTGGCGCGCTTCGATAGTTCCTTAGCCAACTTGATGCGCTGCGCTTCACCGCCGGACAGTGTGGTGGCAGACTGTCCCAGCTTGAGATAACCAAGTCCCACGTCCAGCAACGTTTGCAGCTTCTGTTGAATCTGGGGAACATTTTCCAGTAGCGGCAGCGCTTCATCGACGGTTGTATCGAGCAGCTCGGCAATCGATTTCCCTTTGAACTTGACTGCAAGCGTTTCGCGATTGTAACGAGCGCCGCGACAGACGTCGCACAGCACGTAGACATCGGGCAGGAAGTTCATCTCTATACGCTTCATGCCGTCGCCCTCACAACCTTCGCAACGTCCGCCCTTAACGTTAAAAGAGAAACGTCCGGGCTTATATCCGCGCTCGCGTGACTCCGGCAGCATTGCATAAAGCTCACGCAACGGCGTGAACAATCCAGTGTAAGTTGCCGGGTTCGACCTTGGCGTGCGGCCAATTGGCGATTGATCGATTTCGATTACCTTGTCGACATACTCGAGTCCTTCGACGGAGGTGCAGGCGCCAGGCTCTGCAAGCGAACCATAAAGATGACGCGCGAGCGCGGGATAAAGAATGTCTGCGACAAGCGTGGACTTGCCTGAACCGGATACTCCGGTCACCACAGTCAACAACCCAAGCGGGAACGTCACGTCAATGTCCTTCAGGTTGTTGGCACTGGCTCCGTGCACGCTCAGATACTTCCCGTTTGCAGCGCGTCTTTGCGCCGGCACCTCAATTTTCTTCAAGCCACTGATGTAGAGTCCAGTGATCGAGCGTGGGTTATTGGCAACATCTTCGGCAGTTCCGTAGGCCACCAATTCGCCGCCATGAGCGCCGGCGCCCGGCCCAAGATCCACAACGTAATCAGCGCGCCGAATCGTCTCTTCGTCATGCTCGACCACGAGCACGGTATTGCCGAGGTCGCGCAAGGCCGACAGCGTGTCGAGGAGTTTTTGATTGTCGCGCGGGTGCAGGCCAATCGAAGGCTCATCAAGAACGTAGAGAACGCCGCGCAACTGCGAACCAATTTGAGTGGCCAGTCGGATGCGCTGTCCCTCGCCGCCTGATAGCGTTGAAGATGGACGATCCAGCGTGAGGTATCCCAGGCCGACTTTCTCCAAAAACCGTAAACGATTCTTTATCTCGCGCAGTATCTGGCCGGCAATTTGTTCCTCGCGAGGGTTGAGTTTGATCTCTTCGAAGGCGGCAACAGAATCCTCGATCGGCAACGACGTGTACTCGGCAATACCGCGTCCACCCAGCCGAACCGAGAGCGAATCAGATCTGAGACGGCGTCCTTTGCAGTCCGGACACGTGGATGGTGAAACCAGTTCTTCGAGCGTAACTCTTACCTTTTCGGAGGGTGCTTCTTCCAGCCTGTCGCGAAGCCAGCGCAACGCGCCTTTCCAGGGACTCTGATACGAGTAAAGTCCCTGGCGAAAAGTCAGCTGTCCGCTCACGCCGTTAAAGAATCCGTCGCAAACTTCTTTTGGTAGCTCCGCGAACGGCCGTTTGGCATCGGCGTTGAAATGTTTGACTACTGCGAGCAATGCGCTCTTCAAATATGCAGACCCCTGACGGTCTATCGGTCCCATGAACTGCAGTTTGTCGGCGGCAACGTTCGCGTCGGGAATAAGTTTGGCAGGATCAACTTCCTGGACCGTGCCTAAGCCGTGACAACGTTTGCAGGCGCCGTAAGCCGAGTTAAAAGAAAATGAACGCGGCTCGAGCGGCGGAACATTGATACCGCAAAGCACGCAAGCCATTCGCTCGGAATAAAGTTTCTCCTCGCCGTCGACTACAGAAACCAGCACCGCGCCGCCAGTTAATTTCAAAGCAGTTCGAACTGATTCAGCAAGACGCTCTTTGATTCCCGGTTTGATCAGCAGTCGATCAACGACCGCTTCAATCGTGTGATTGCGGCGCTTGTCCAATTTGATCTCTTCGTCGAGCGACAGAAGTTCGCCGTCAACGCGGGCCCGCAGAAAGCCGTCTTTTGCCAGTTTTTCCAGCTCTTTCTTGAACTCGCCCTTGCGCCCGCGCACTATCGGCGCGAGGATCATCACCCGCTCGCCTTCGGTGAGCCCAAGCACGTTCTGCACTATCTGTTCGACGCTTTGCCTGGTGATAGCCGCGCCGCACTTATGACAATGCGGCACACCGATTGAAGAAAAGAGCAGGCGCATGTAGTCGTAGATTTCGGTGACTGTCCCCACCGTGGAACGCGGGCTGCGCGAAACTGTTTTTTGTTCGATCGAGATCGCCGGAGATAGACCGTCTACCGAGTCAACATCAGGCTTTTCAAGTTGATCGAGAAACTGACGAGCGTAAGCGGAAAGAGATTCAACATAACGACGCTGGCCCTCGGCGTAAATCGTGTCAAAAGCAAGCGAGGACTTTCCCGAACCAGACAAGCCCGTGATGACTGTGAATTTATCGCGAGGAATATCTACGTTGATGTTCTTGAGGTTGTGCTGGCGCGCGCCTCGGACTGTGATGCGATCAATTGCCATGGGACGAAACTGGTTACTGCTCACCACGGATGCGAATTTGGGAGAGTAGTGAACCAGTCATTCTAGCCGAGCGGAATGCGATGGGCAACCGGACGCGTCGGAGGGTACTAGTTCACTTTCAAGAGAGAGCATCTCCTTGGAGTGCGGCGACCTGTCGCCGCTTTGGCCCACGCTGACCGAGAGAGGCAATTCTGCAAGCAGATTAAATTGGATGGAATTCAAGCCGACTAAAGCGGCGACAGGTCGCCGCACTCCAAGGAGATGCCGCTCTGTTGAAATGAACAACTTCCGAGCAAGCGTAATTAATCGTCCGGTACTGCGAATTTCTTCCCGCGTACCTCAAGACTAATTTGTCTTACCTCCAATTAACTCCTGGGCGTCCGCGATCTATTCCAGGGTTCCGCGAATCAGTTCCGGGATACCTAAGATCAATTCAGAGGTTCCCAAAATCAGTTCCGGGGTACCCAAAATCAATTCCGGGGTACCCAAAATCAATTCCGGGGTACGCAAAATCTATTTCAGGGTACTCCAAATCTATTTCGGGGCACCCAAAACCTGTTTTTGGCTACTCCCAAACGACCCAAGCCCGGGCCGAAATAGACGCGAAAACTGCAAATTTGCTCAATAGAAACCGATAATTGCTTGATTTCTCGTCCAAACCGCATATACTGCGCCACGTCGAAAGCACTCTCGCCCTCAACCCGGCCTTCGGCCTCATCGCCTTTGGCCTCTTCAAAGGAGAAAACCCCATGGCTCGATTAAAGCGTACCTCGACAGTCGTTGAGGCTGCCCGCAAACGCCTGTCTGGACTTAAAGGAATCACACCTCCGGCCAACTTTGGCCCCAACCTAACAGAGATCATCTATACGGCGAAGATCGACTCAGTCGCCGCCCGGCTGGATGCCTATAACCAAAAGCTTGCTGAACTTGATCAGGATCAAAACGACTTGCAAGCGGAAGAAGCGGAACTCAACGATCTAAACCGGCGCTTCCTCTCGGCCGGTGAAGCGACCTACGGCCCCGACAGCAATGAGTATGAAATGCTCGGCGGCACCCGCAAGAGCGAACGCAAGAAACCAACTAAGAAGAGCGGCGGCACCGGCGGCGGCGGCTCATCAACACCGTAACCCCTAACCGACAGTCACGAATCGGGTCAGTGGTTCCTGATCACCGACCCCGATTCTTTGGCCTTATTCTTTTCGTGGGAATTCATCGCCAAGAGCCCCTCGGCGGATGTCGTCTTTTCATTTTTAATGCCCGGATGGACTGGCCTTTCTTCTAAGCTTCTGTCACTACGCCGCTCTATTGGCCGATACGTAACGAAGGCTCCGAGGAAAAGGGATCGGTCTACAGTCTGTGTCAGATATGTTTGCCTCGCCGCGGATTGGGCATAAAACATCCTCCTACGTTGACAAACTGTTAAGAGGGGACTAAAAATCAATACTCCCTCGGTAACCCACTCTGGAGTTGTTTCAACTAGGGGATTTGTGTTTCTTCTGATACCGAGCGGAGAATTGTTTAATTAAGGGTTATTAATGAGAATCAATGAGCGCGAAAGGTTACTTTTTATCAGCCCAGGGCGGCATTGTTATCGCCGCCGACGTGACCTCACTTGATGAGCTGCGAAGTCTCATTACACTTGCCCGAACTGTGCCCGAAGTCTGCGCCGTAAAAATAGGATTTTCCCTCGCAATTCGCTACGGCTTATCCACTGTTGTCAGAGTGATTAAAGGTGAGTCCGATCTTCCGATTATCTACGATCATCAAAAGGCAGCGACAGATATTCCTCAGATGGGAGTGCCCTTCGCGGAGGCCTGCCAATCAGCAGGCGTTGAGAGCGTAATTTTGTTCCCCCACGCCGGACCACAAACTTTGGAACAGTTTGTGTCGGCAGCCTTCGCCAGCAGCTTAATACCTATCGTGGGTTTGGTAATGACTCATCCAGCATACTTGGAGTCAGAAGGCGGTTACATTATTGATACCGCGCCAGAGTCCATCTGCAAGACAGCAGCAAACGCTGGTGTTATCAATTACGTACTCCCGGGCACTAAGACAGAGTTGATTCGATCATTTAGTGAAGGTCTTTTGGCTCCTATTCGTCCGGCGGCTATCTTGATGCCCGGTATTGGTACCCAAGGAGGAAGGATTGATGCCGCCTTCAAAGCGGCGAAAGGACATCGCTCGTTTGCGATTATCGGTAGAGCTATCTACGAAGCGACAGATCCTAAGGCCGCGTTAGAGGGTTTTGCAGGGGAGGTGCGCTCGTGCGTGCCAATCTGATCGATGAGGCTTTGGAGCGGCTGAAGGAAGTAATGGCTCTGATGCTGTGGGATATGGGGGCTATCAAGGTTAACCTCGACAAGCCTTTTCGCCTAGTCTCTGGGAATTATAGCCCCATTTATGTCAACTGCCGTCAAGCTATTTCTGCACCAACTTTCATGCAGTTATTTCTTGGCGGTGCAAACATAATTTGCGATCGCCAAGAGATTGACATGCAAGTGGTGGCTGGGGGTGAAACGGCTGGAATCGCATTTGCGGCATACCTAGCTCAGGGTAAGTCACTGCCGATGATTTATGTGAGAAAAGCTGGCAAGGATTATGGAATCGCTTCCTTAGTCGAAGGAAGTCTTAGGGGCGGTGACAGAGTTCTTTTGGTTGAAGACCTCATTACGGATGGGCAAAGCAAATTGAGCTTTGTCGATTCCATCATCGCCGCTGGAGGTTCAGTGGTCGATATCTTAGTTCTGTTTGATCGACTTCAGGGGGGCGCCGAAATACTCAAACAACGCGGAATCCACTTGCACGCATTGACGGATATGACCAGTGTTTTGGAAATTGCTGAAGAAGTCCGCTATCTGACTAAGAATGAACTGGACTCGGTGCATCATTACCTTGAATCCCCGGGTGACTGGCACTCCCAGCGGAGTTTAGCATTCCAAACTTTGAAGAAAGGATCGGCATGAGTGGCGCAAACTATCCTGCGTACATCACCGGGAGCGATGGTGACGTCCTTGACAGAGCCTTTGAACGTATAGTGAAGGCGCTCAATGAGGATGCTGCGGCATTTCTCTTCGGCGCTGGCATGTCAGCTACTAGCAATTTGCCAACAGGCACCTTGGCGTTAAAGTCCTTATTGCGACTGTTTTTTCCAGGAACCGGCCGCAACCCGCCCGAGGACAATCGGTTGGAAGAGTTGGTCTCCGAATTCCCCTTCGAGGTTGCAGTGCAGGCGATACAGGAAAATCTGGGGGGGACAAGGGACGACCTAACCAACCAATTGAAGGCGTTTTTTTTAGATCCAGCTTTCCTTCCGTCTCCAGCGCACAGTGACTTCTTGTCCGCCTGTTATTGGCGAGGACGACAGCGACTCGATCTCGTCTTCACAACTAATTTTGACACGCTCTTGGAACAGGTTGTCGGTTCCGATCGGGCTGTCACAATCACTGAACAAAACGCGAAAGAGATCAGAAATGTCCGAGCCGACGGCCGCCTTCCGATTTTGCATCTACACGGAATCCTAACTGAGAAGTATCAGATTACTGAAACGGACGTGTCCGGTGATGAATTTCGAACGCTCACCAGTGAGTTTCGAACTGCCTTAGCTTACAACGACGCGTTTGTCTTTGTTGGATATTCGATGAACGATCCGGACTTCAGGGGTGTCTACCTGAATTATCGCAGGGAATTTATTGATCGCAAAAGAACAGAAAAAAAGACTTATGTCGTGTCGCCGGCCAAGGATCGTTACAGCTACGCATTTGGCAAAGAGGTATGGAAGGCTCGGGGAGCCGATTGGATTCCTATGGATGCAACTGGTTTTTTTGCGCAACTGAAATATCTATTGGAATCACGGTTCGATAGAGAAGCCAAAGACAACGTTAAGAGAAAGTACGCTGTAGCCGATGAGAAGGCCTTAGAGGATTTGATTGGTCGCGTCGCGGCAGCGTTGAAAGTTGGCCCATCTGAGGCGCTGGAATTTCTCAACGAAACTAAGACCCGAGGTGGCGGAAATTGATTAGCACAACAGCCAACCCGATCTGGGGGACTCCGCTTGACCTCATTGTCCAAGAGCAACCCGTGAGAAAACTTGGACATAGAGGCAGTGCGCCCATTGAGCGGCAATTGCATACTTTTCTGCAGAACCAAATCCGCGAATGGTTCCCGGATCTAATTGTGGTTATTGAGCGAAAGGGCACTGCTATCCTTCGCGCCCTGAAGGAGGGGGCTGAGTCGTTCGAATGGCCATGGAGTAAGGTCGTCTCGTCGGACATCATCGAACAGGTGTCGAATGAATTCTTTGAGAATAAAAGGGTTCTGATTTTTGATGACACGATGAATACTGGATATCACTTAAACGAGTTGCTTACGAACTTTTCTAAACGTGGATTGGGCGACAAGGTCAAGATCCGCGTCGCCGTTTTTGCGGTGCACGAGAGCAGTTTCTCCGGGTTTCCTTTTCAGGGTGAGATCGTCCCGCATGCTTGGTTTTACAGGAGCCTAACAACGACGAGTTACCAAGCTATAAACGCGCAGATTGTTCGAATGCTGCAACAAGCTGGATCGCTCATGCTTGATACAGAGCACGTCGAAGTTCGGCTTCGCCTTCATGGAAGTTTCAGTAAGTTTGTCGAGGCCTTGCAACGAAACTCCGACGCGATCGTCTTTCGTTCTGCTGGAGGAAGGACAAACATTACAGTCCTGTATAACGACGATGAGGCTCACAGTCTTCCGGCTGATAGGCTCCCAAGTAACACTCTGTGTTCGAAAATTGTAAAGAAGTGTCGCATTGTCCAGCGGAGTACCGACGAATTTGCCATCATTCCGATCTGCTTTCCTTCCGTGACCGAGAAAATGGAGGAATGGAGCTTAAGCAGAAGCGACCAAGCGATGCTAGGAAGCAACGCTAAGGCCGATTACAAAACGAGATTCTATGACGTCGGTTTAATTGCGGCACTCGAAGTTCTACGTTGGGCTTTGAAGGACTTGGCTATCTGGGGGGTAGATAATTATACACTATCTTTGCCTCAGCGATTGGACGACCGAGCGTCCAACGATGGATATGATTTGGAGCACTTACGCGCAATGTATCCTGCTCTGGACATCGGTTGTTTGACGGATCGCATTGCGGAAGTAGAGCGAATTGCCGCGTCAGAAGGTAATGCCTTGCGCGCTTACCGGTTCGAGTCCCGCAAGACCCCGGTCTACACCGATCAGGAGTTGCGACGCGACGCGCTTTGCCTGCTCAGCGCCATGAGATTAATCGCCGATCAACGCACGGTGGAGAAAGGTGTTAGGTATGGTTGGGAAAATTCAAATAGTTTTCACTGGGAAGGGCTGACCCTCGGAGAAATCTACGGCTTGGGCGAAGACCTTAACTGGACTGATGATCGCATAACCACTCTGTTTGATATTCTGATTGATGAGGCAACTCTTTCAACCGATATCGCCCCATTTTATTGTCCAGATGGCGTTACTCGCATCGTTCGAACATTTTCCCCTGCGGGAGAGATAGTAAGCGAATTGGTGCGGCGGTACACCACGCAATGGGGGTTACCGCATGGGCTCTGAATCGCTGAATAGCGGATTCTTGTTTTCAGAACTGAGAGAGGGTCGTGAAGGAGTTCAATTCGAGAGAATGCTGCGTGCGCTCTCTTTTGTTCTTCACCAATGGTGTCAATTTTCAGGTACTAGAACACCTCTCTACGGTGAACCGGCATCACAATCTCTTAGTGTCATTCAGTTTGACAAGCTTGCACTGTTCGTTTTTCGACTTTGGAATGAGATGTACCACAGGCATGGCGTTCGTGAGCATACCGCCAATGAGTCGCCAGCGATTGATTCGAGGGTTTTAACATTTCCGTCCCCTTTCACGGAGCTACCAGGCAAACATGGTCGTGGGCCGGCACGATTCGACGGTAAGAGTCCTCCTATCTACATCATCGATTCTCTCTATGCATTGCAAAGCGATGGAATATTCTATTTCCAGATTACGCCCCCTGCCGATGCGCGTAACAATCCCAAAGACCACAGAACCATCGTCACGGCCGGTGATGTTAATACTGATACCAATCAGTTCCTAAGTGGTTTCAATTCTCGCGAAATTGAAGTACTGAGGGAGATGGGTAACGGACTAAAACATTTGGGACCGTCTGAGGTTCGCGCACTTGGTACGCATGAAAATTGCCAGAAAACAAGGGAGGATATTGTGAAAGAGTTTGTAGACATGCGTCCACATCGAATTGCTGTTGCCGAAAGACTGGGAGAAAGTCAACCGTTCTTTAATGCTTCTCGTGAGATGGTGGAATATGCCGACGAGGCTTGGCGTAAATCTAAGGATAATCGAAGAGATTATGCGAATGCGCACAGAATAATGTTGACTGAGATTGGCGACCCTGACGTACGTAGCGCGTTCTCTGGCTGTCAGGAAACTACTGAGCATATCTGGGACCATCCGACCATCCGAGCTTATGTCGAACCAGCAGAGAATGCCTGGTCCTTTACGAAATGCCTACATGCCATTTCCATCTACCAGCGGGAGGACGAAAAAGCTGTCGCCTCAAGGCAAGCTAGGGCGATGTGGAAGGAGGGCATCGAACATAGGCGTAAGCAGCAACTAAATGTTCCGGCAAGCGAAATCGACGAAGTCTTCATGCCGGGGACGAGGCAAATTGCACCTCAGGTTCAGGAGCGACTAATAAACATGGTTGAGTCAATAACTCTTTAGGTCGGTCAATTATGCCCAGTGAAAACTCAATCTACAGGAAAATACAGATCGTCCTCGAGGTCGCTAAATCCACCGAGGTCAACTCGATTGGTGAATTACAAATTGCGATACGGTCGAAGAACCTCGTTACCTTTCACACTCGCCACTTCGATCGTGTCAAGGACGCCTTTGTGACGGCGATATCTGACAAGTCGATCCATAGTGCTTTGAGCTTTTGTCGGGATCTCAAACTTCTAAAGGACAATGGGACTTTGACCCCAGAAGGCCGTCAGGCCATTCAACGATCGAAGTTTGACCGAGTTATAGCAGACAGTATTCTTTCATACCTTCAGGATTCAGGTGTAGATATCCGCGCTCTGAACAAATTGATCTTAATCAGCATTCAATCAAATCCTCCTGTTCTGCCAACCTGCCACGAGCTATGGGTCAGCATTCAAGAGAAGACAGACTTTTCAAACTTCGCAAAGATGCTGAACCTCTTGTCACAATGTGGAATGGCGCAAAGTTCTCAGAAGAAGATTTACCTCGGCATTAAAACTAACCAAAAATAGGAGTGATTGCGGTATTACGATCGATCCTCACTATTTGCTGCGGTAACCCAAACACCATTCCGGATTGTGCGAATCTTGCCTTCAGCTTAAATATTGAGGTGCGGTCATCGTTCGCCTTATGGATCTGGAGGATTGTCTTGACACTGCTTGAATGCAACTCCTAGACTTCGACCCACAGTGTTTTAGTTGTTAGTTTTGACTCCGTGAAATTGCGGTTGCGAGGTTAGTTTCAAGGCGGTACCGTGAATCTTCCCAACTCCCTGACGCTCCTGCGTATTTTCATCGTTCCGATTCTTGTTGTTGTTCTGCTCACACCGTTTTCCGAAAACTGGTTTGGTGTGCCGCGTCACATCCTGGGCGTTGCGCTATTTCTCGGCGCTGCTTTGACTGACTACCTTGATGGGCACCTGGCACGCAGCCGTGGACAGGTGACGCGCCTAGGTCAATTGCTCGATCCCATCGCCGACAAACTGCTAATCTCTGCTGCCCTGATTTCGCTCGTCGAAAATCAACTGGCACCGGCGTGGGCAGTTGTAATCATCATCGGTCGAGAGTTTGCCGTAACTGGACTGCGCTCGATTGCGGCGACAGACGGAATCGTAATCTCGGCGTCGAAGATGGGAAAGTTCAAGATGCTGCTGCAGGTCGTGACTGTGGCGCTGCTGATTGTTTCGAGCGTTGCGGGTAAGCCGCCGGTGGGAAACTTTGGACGACCGTTTCCCGCGATCGCGTTTTGGTCAGTTCCCGAGTTGCGGGCAGCCTGCCAGCATTTGTTTGGTTCCGAGGCGGTTACCGCCAGCGACTGGCAAGTCTTGCTCTACACCGCAGGCAGGGCGATGCTTTGGTTGGTAGTAGTTTCGTCTTGTCTTTCGATGTATGGTTACTTCAGAGCGTTCTATCGCTCGGTAATTTCAAGTACTCAAGCGAAATCGGTTGGGAAACCGGGCGGCGAGCCGGTTATTCCCGTAATTGGTGATTAATTCGATGGTGTCAATTCAGCGCTGCGGCGGGTTTGCCACAATTCCTGCCGCGACGATTTCTTAGCAAGAGAAACTCACATTTCGCGAATTCGAAGCCAATCTTTTCGGTTGTAGGTGCTAAGATATCTGCAATCCTGACTGCGACTTGCGTTTTCCCATGCGGGTTGTTAGTATCCGCATTTTGTCGGAATGCGCTATTTGTAGTCTATAGCGGGCCGGCGTAGCTCAGTTGGTAGAGCATCTGATTTGTAATCA
>DASYLB010000054.1:0-46666 GCA_036009765.1 Pyrinomonadaceae bacterium
CCATCCCTATCTGGATGTGACCCGCCTATTCCTCGACAACGCGATCCCAGTGCCGGAGATCTACGCCGTTGACGGCGAGCACGGAGTGATCGTCCAGGAAGATTTGGGCGACCGGCAGTTGTTTCGCATTTACGAGGAAGCACCCAAAGAAGAATGCGATGAATACAAAGAGCGTGCGGTCGATCTAATCGCGCAAATTCAGAAAGCCACGGAGGCGGCTTTCGAGAAACAATCCATCGCCAGCCGCTTCGCGTTTGATGAAGCAAAACTTTCCTGGGAGTTGGACTTTTTCGTCGAACACTATTTTGGAAGCTTGCGACACGAGACCCTGCGTCATGCCGAGGCCGCTGAACTAAAGGCCGAACTCAACGACGTCTCCGCGGAACTTGCGGCGCGTCCGCGCGTGCTTTGTCACCGCGATTTCCACGCTGCAAATCTAATGCTTGATGGCCGCGACCAGCTGCGCATTGTCGATCACCAGGATGCGCGCATGGGGCCCGTCACCTATGATCTGGTTTCGTTCCTGCTCGATCGCCGTCTGGAACCGCCTTCACTTGCAGAACTGCGCGCGTACCGGTTGCATTTGCTGGAGGAACGCCGGCAGCTTGGTCTCGGCGCGCTCGATCCGGATGAGATCGCACAAGAGTTTCGCCTAATGACGATTCAACGCGGACTTAAGGCAGTCGGGACTTTTTCTTATCAAACGGCGGTGTGCGAACGCGGCAAGGTTTATGAACAGTTTATTCAACCAACGCTCGTCATCGTATTGCAGGCCGCGGACTGGCTCGACAGATTTCCCACGCTGCGGCGAATGTTGCGAGCACGCACGAGCGGCTGATGTAACGCAAACTGTTAGTTTGCGTAGTATTCTCCTGAGCTAAACTTGGATTGCACTGAAACCATCGCAAACTGACAGTTTGCGTTACCAGAAACTGAAAAGATAAATGGCTACTGAATCACAATCACTGGAAACAACAACTCCGGCTCGCGCCGCAATTAACAAGCTCGCCGATCATGTTGGTCAGGAAGTTACGATCAAAGGTTGGCTCTATAACATGCGATCGAGCGGCAAGATTCTTTTCCCGCAGCTGCGAGATGGTACCGGTGTGGTGCAATGCGTTGCGTTGAAGAATGCGGTCACGCCCGAAGTTTGGGATGCGCTGAAGGGTCTTGGTCAGGAGTCGGCGCTTTCGATCCGCGGCTCAGTCAGGGAAGACAGTCGCGCACCGGGTGGGTTTGAAATCGACTTGCTGGACGCACAAGTTTTAGACGAAGTCCACGACTATCCGATCACTCCCAAAGAGCACGGCACCGAGTTTCTGATGGATCATCGCCATCTGTGGCTTAGATCGCGACGGCAACACGCGATTCTTAAAGTTCGCCACACCGTAGTCAAAGCCGTTCGTGATTTTCTGGATAACGATGGCTTTACGCTGGCTGACTCGCCGATATTCACACCGGCAGCTTGCGAGGGCACCACCACGCTGTTTGAAGTCGATTACTTCGACGGTGAGAAGGCGTATCTTACCCAGTCCGGCCAACTCTACAACGAAGCAACCGCCGCTGCTTTCGGAAAAGCTTATTGTTTTGGGCCAACGTTTCGCGCCGAAAAATCGAAAACTCGCCGGCACCTGACGGAGTTCTGGATGGTTGAACCGGAGATGGCGTTTGCACATCTCGACGACGTCATGACTTTGGCGGAGCGAATGCTTTCATACATTGCCGCGCGTGTTTTGGAAACGCGAGGCGAAGAGCTGAAGACATTGGAACGCGATCCAGCCAGGCTGGAAGCGATTGTGCCGCCGTTTCCGCGCATGCATTACGACGACGCCGTAAAGCTTTTGCAGGAAGGTCACGCGCAAGGCGCGGTCGAAACGCGTTTTGAGTGGGGCGGAGACTTTGGCGCGCCGGACGAAACCTATCTCTCCGCCAACTATGACAAGCCGCTGATGGTCCATCACTACCCCGCGGAAGTGAAGGCTTTCTACATGGCGCGCGACCCGGAAAGAAATGAGTTGGCACTCGGCGTCGACGTGCTGGCGCCGGAGGGTTACGGCGAAGTGATCGGCGGCGGCGAGCGCGCGACATCGCTGGAGTTTCTGAAGGAACAGATCGCAGTGCATCAATTGCCACAGGAAGCTTTTGAATGGTATCTCGACTTGCGTCGCTACGGTAGTGTTCCTCACGCTGGCTTCGGCATGGGCATTGAGCGTTGCACCGCCTGGATGTGTGGCATCGAACACGTCCGCGAGACTATTCCGTTTCCGCGCCTGATGTACCGGTTGCGACCGTAGTTGGTAAAGACAGTTTTCCGGTCTGTCTGATCTGAAAGCGAGCGCGGCAATTTCAACATTTTGTTTTTGAGGAGAATGACAGACAGGAATGTCTGTTCAACTTATGGACGAGCTTCTGCGTTTAGAATTCAACGATTGGGCCCGCGCCGGACGGGGCGAGGGCATGGAAAAAGATCATCGTCCGGTTGGCGAACAGGCAATCGACTTAATGGTGATTCCAGCTGATGCGCGCGTACTCGATGTTGGTTGCGGATCCGGATGGGCAGCGCGTTTGATGGCCGAAAAGGCGTCGAGCGGCCGCGTCGTCGGCATCGACATAGCCGACGAAATGGTTGCGCTTGCCAGAGAAATGTCGTCGTCGTTTTCCAATGTAGAGTTTCAAATCGCCAGCGCCGAGAAACTTCCTTTTGCCGCCGGCGAGTTTAGTCACGCGTTTTCAATGGAATCGCTCTACTACTACGCAGACATGTCAGCAGCGTTGCGCGAGATTAGGCGCGTGCTCAAGCCCGGCGGTTTGTTCGTTACGGTCGTCGACCTCTTTCAGGAAAACCGGCCCTCGGGACAGTGGGTTGAGCAGCTGAAAGTGCCGGTGCAGTATTTGAGTATTGCTGACTATCGGGCTCAGTTTGAGCGCGCCAGCTTCGTTAATGTTTCTGATCGGAGACTTTACGATCCAGCGCCTATCCCGGCTGATTACACGGGCGGCTCTTTCAAAAGCCGCGAGGATTACGTTGAGTACAAAGAGTCAGGGTCACTGATGGTGAGTGGCGAAGCGTGATGAACGTCAAAATAACATTCATCAGCGCGAAAGGCGTGCGGTGTAATAGCGACGTCATCAGCGCCAAAGGCGCGCAGTGCAAAAGCCTGGGCCATAGGCCCAGGAACAAAGGCGAGCAATGTTAAGAGCGCTGAAGGCGCGATTTATAACATGGTTATGTTGGGAGTGACGCGCCTTCAGCGCTCCCAAATGCTTTCTTACTTTACCTGGGGCGTTGCCCCAGGCTTTTACACTTCGCGCCTTTGGCGCTGATCACAAGACGACCTCGCGCCTTCGGCGCTGATCAGAAGATTACTTCGCGGCTTTGGCCCTGATCACAAGATTCTTGAGCAGACTCCAATGAGTAACGAAACTCCGGAACGCATCGTCACCATCTTCGGCGGCGCCAAGTGTGGCGAACTCGATGCGGAGTACACTCAAGCACGGCGCGTGGGCCAACTGCTCGCCGACGCTGGTTTCACTATTTGTACCGGTGGTTATTTGGGTGTTATGGAGGCCGCGAGTCGGGGTGCACACGAGCGTGGCGGCCGCGTGCTTGGTATTGTGATGAACCAGTTTAAGGCTGAGCCTAATCGTTATCTCACTGACAAAGTCGCCACGCCGCACTTTTACGAACGACTGCAGCAACTGATAACGCGCTCAGTCGGCTTCATCGCTATTCGCGGCGGCATGGGAACGGTTACTGAGTTGTCGCTGGTTTGGAATAAGATTCAAACGAAGGTCATCGGCCCTCGTCCGTTAGTGCTACTCGGCGACTGCTGGCCTCCAATCGTGCGCGCACGGCAAAAACATCTGGTGGTGAGCGAAGCCGATGTCGCTGCCCTGGACTTTGCCAAAACACCGGAAGAAGCTGTAGCTATCATCACTAAGAAATCTCAAGGAGTAACGTTATGAATTGTCCTAAATGCGGCGCGCAACTGCTGCCGGGAGCCGGCTTTTGCGGCGGCTGTGGTAATAGACTCGACCTGGCCGGAGCGCCCCCGCCTTCGGCCCCACCGTCCGCCGGCTTTGCGCAAGCTCATGGCATTCATATCGACGAAGATTCACGCGGCCAGGGAGTCGGCTACAAATACGAAGTGCTGCATCAGCCTTCGTTCTCGCTCGCAGTGATTCAACTTCAAGCCGAGCAGTCGATTCAGGCGGAGGCGGGGGCGATGGTTTCGATGTCGGCAAACGTCGAGTTGCAATCGCAAATGAAGGGCGGATTGTTTGGCGCCATCAAACGCGCAGCCGGCGGCGAGTCAGCGTTTGTTTCAACTTTTACGGCGCGTGGTGGACCAGGCGAGGTTACGTTTGCGCCCGGCGCGCCCGGAGACATCGCTGCCATTGAACTTAATAACCAGACGTTCTTCGTCCAATCAAGTTCATATCTCGCCGGCGACTCAAGTTTAACTGTCGATACAAAATGGGGCGGCGCGAAATCGTTTTTTGGCGGTGAAGGTCTGTTTGTGCTCATGGTGCAGGGACGCGGCTTGTTGTTAGCGTCGTCGTTTGGTGCGATTCACCGGAAGACTTTGCGGCCCGGCGAGCGTTATGTAGTTGACACTGGTCATCTCGTCGCGTGGGAAGGAACAACTCAGTACACGCTGCGTAAGGCAGCAGCCGGAATTTTCCGTAGCTTCGTCAGCGGTGAAGGTATCGTCGCGGAGTTCAGCGGTCCGGGAGAAATCTTGATCCAAACTCGCAACCTCGCAGCGCTTGCCGGCCTCTTGAAGCCTTTCTTCCCGTCGCAGGGAAGCGGCGGCAGCGGCTTCAAGATCAATCTTGGCGGATAGAAAAGACGGGAAAACTCAGGTCGATACAACAGTAAAAAGGCCGTGGCGGAATGCGACGTCACACGAGGGAGCGATACAGTGTTCAGTCGTGGGTCGACAAATACAGAACCGGGAGCAGTAGCGACCGGGTCCCCGCGCGGAGGGCTGGTAGCGAACGGTTCGAACATTCAACTGATCTAGCCACACTTTTTACGCCGTACGGAGTTTTACGTTGAGTCCATGACCTGGCCCGCTCCGGGTTCTGTATTTGTCGACTCATTGAGAAGATCGGTATTCTACGACCTTCGGTAACGAAGCGGTTTCGCAGCAAGCCCAAATTTTCGTGCATAGTCGACGAGGAGATACAAAGGGTGTCGGACTCCAAAGATAAAATGGGCGTAGGTGTTATCGGTGTGCCTTTGGCTTACGGCGCCAGCATGGCCGGCGTTGAGCTTGGACCCGCGGCTTTAAGGGTTGCGAAACTTAATCGCCGAATAGCGCGTCTGGGGTATGAAGTTCATGACCTCGGCGATCTGGAAGTTGAAGAGGAACAGAGCGCGCCGGACCCGGCTGATAAGCTAAAACATCTTCGCGAGATTAGCGCCACCTGTGAAGAGTTGGCAGAAAAAGCTGAGGCAGTGTTAGCCGCCGGCCAGTTGCCGTTAATTCTCGGTGGCGATCATTCGATTGCGATTGGCTCGATTTCCGGCTTCGCCGCATTTTGCCGTAAACGTTCAGAGCAACCAGGTTTGATTTGGTTCGACGCGCACGCCGACATGAATACGCCGGAAACTTCACCCTCCGGAAACATCCATGGAATGCCGCTGGCCGTGTTGCTCGGTTTTGGCGCCCCGCAACTTACCAACATCGGCAACTTTTCCCCCAAGCTTGATCCCGCTTTGTGTGTGCACATAGGCGCGCGCGACATCGATCAAGGCGAGCGCGAATTAGCACGCACGCTGGGAATTCGTTTCATGACCATGCGCGAAATCGACGAGCGCGGAATGAGCGCTTGCATGGACGAAGCGATCAAGATCGCCTCGCGCGCGAGTGGTGGTTATGCCGTTACGTTCGACGTCGATGCGCTTGATCCCGGTGACGCTCCAGGGTCGGGTACGCTCGTGAGAGGTGGATTAACTTACCGCGAAGCGCACCTGGCGATGGAGAAGATCGCTGAAGCCGGTGGCATGCGCTCGCTCGAAGTGGTCGAAATAAATACTGCGCTCGACGTAAACAACAAGACGGCTGAACTTGGTGTAGAGTTGATCCTCTCGGCCTTGGGCAAAACAATTCTTTAGTAAAACGAATTCAGGGAGTTACGAAATTGGCAAAGAAGCTCCGTGTAGGAGTGATTTTTGGCGGTCGCTCAGGCGAGCACGACGTCTCGATTCGTTCGGCAGCTTCGGTGATTGATGCGATTGATCGGAAGAAGTATGAAGTGGTTCCGATCGCGATTTCCCAGGAAGGGAAGTGGCTCTCTCCGGCTGCCGCTTATCACCTTCTCCCCGCCCCCGCACAGTCTCTGCTGCCCGCAACATTAGCTGCCGGCTCTCGTGGTCCAGTCGCGATCCTCGGCGATCCTTCCCACAGTGGTTTGTTGTCGCTTGAGGCTGGCGCCGCTACGACAATGCAGAGACTCGACGTGGTGTTTCCGGTGCTTCACGGTCCCTTCGGCGAAGACGGCACGCTGCAAGGGTTACTGGAAATGGCAAACATACCTTACGTCGGCTGCGGCGTGCTGGCATCCGCCTGCGGCATGGACAAGGTAGCGATGAAGCTATTGTTTCTTCAGGCGGGCTTGCCGATGTGCAAGTACGTTTGGTTTCTGCGCACGCAATGGGAAGCGGATCGCGCCACCATCATCAAGACAATTAAGCGCAAACTCGGTCTGCCTTGTTTTGTTAAGCCGGCAAATCTTGGCTCCTCGGTTGGCGTTTCCCGCGCCGACGATAAGAAATCACTTGAACGCGCGGTCGACCTCGCGGCTCAGTATGACCGCAAGATTGTGGTGGAAGAAGCTGTCGACGCCAGGGAGATTGAGTGTGCTGTTATTGGCAACAATGAACCGAAAGCGAGCCTGCCTGGTGAATACGTGATCTACGATCAGTCCGCTGCATTTCTCGACTACGCCGAGAAATACACCAAGACCGGGCATGTAGAGTTTGTGGTGCCGGCGCCCATTTCGAAGTCTCTGGCTACGAAGATTCAAAAGATGGCGATTCAGGCTTTTCAGTCGATCGACGGATCCGGGCTCGCTCGCGTCGACTTTTTCCTCACGCGTAACACGAAGCAACTGCTGATAAATGAACTAAACACAATGCCTGGGCTCACTGAGGTTTCCGGCTATCCCAAAATGTGGGCGGCCTCCGGCTTGAGTTATACGCAGATGCTTGATGTATTAGTTGAACTTGCTTTGGAGCGCCATCGCGAGAAATCACTTAACAAAACAACCCGCAGCTAGTTCTTTGGCGCGCGATAGCCCTTACGAGATCTGACGTCCAACTCAGCACGAGCGGTCTTCACTTCCAGCTTGTGCCACTTTCCATCGTGCTTCTGGTTCAAAGGCCGGAAGGCGATGGTGTATTGGTGACCGAGTTCATCAGCGATGTTGGCAAACGCTTCGCGAAGCGCCGGCCCCCCGGGCGTAGCCACGAATCTCCCGCCGGTCTTCTCCGCAAACGCCTTCAGCACAGCGGCGCTCTGTTGATTGCGCATGCCAACGCCGTCTGATGCGGACATGTCAACTGCATAAATCGTCGCTCCGACTGCGAGTGCGCTTTCAACTGCTTTGTCAGCTGAGGCTCTACTGGAGGTGTCCATGCCATCAGACAAGATCACTATCGCTTTGCGCTTTTCAGGGCGATCCGCCAGCGCCTTGGCCGCGTCAACGATGGCATCGTGGAGTGTGGTCATGCCCGTTGCTTTAACGCCGTAGGCCATGGGCGCGAGATCTCTGCCTCCTGAGAACTCCTGCACCTGCTCCACCTTCGAATCAAATTTATATACTGCCGCAACGTCCTCGTCGCGCAGTCTATCGAGAAAACGAATTGCGGCTGAGCGCGCCAAAGAAAGCCGAGTCTCCATGCTCCCCGAAGTGTCGAGCAGCACGACTGAGGCAAATGGCGACTCGTGAACGCTAAAACTCGAAATCCCTTCCGGTAAAACTTGCTTTCCATCTTCGAAAATTGTGAAGTCGGCGAGTTTCAACCCCGGCACGTATTGTCCCGCTTTGTCAGTGACGGTGACGTTCAATATCACCAGTTCTGTGTTGGTGCGAATCACGTCGTCATCTTGTTGGGAATGAGACAGGGCAGGGAAGATTAGAAGAGCGATGGCCAGCACAGCCGGAACACGTAAGATGTTAGTTCGCTGCCGGGAGTTCTGGGACAAGTCTTACACCTTGGCGGGTAGAGTACGAACCAGTCGAATCAGCTCAAGTAAAACATTAGCCTCGTCGATTACAGCTGCAGAAATAACGCGCTTGGGAGTTTTTTCAACCTTTTCCTTCAGCGACTGGCTCAAGTCGCTCAACATGTCCATCGCAGCCGCAAGGTCTTTCGGTGATTTATCGAGTGTTACTTTATCGTCAGATCCACCTGCAGCATTGCGGATTCCCTTGGCGAGTTTTTCGAATTTCTCGAGCTTCTTGATGTCTTCACGGTCCAGTGTCTGCTTCTGTTTAAAGGAGGCAACTATGGAAACACCCAGCGATGAAAGGTCGCGTGCTCGCTCCAGATTTTCCTGATATTCCTTATCAGCCTCTTTGATTGCACGCTTTGCCTTCATCTCTTCTTCGACGACAGTGAGCGGTTCTTCTCGGTCGCCTTTCTTGGAACCATCGGGTTCTGTAGGTATCTGATTATGCGCTCCTACACGAATCGCCTGCTTTTGCGCGGATGCGAGCGTGAATGCAGCAGCGATGAGCCCAAAGACGATGACAGTCTTTCCGAGTCTTCTAGATAATTTTGACAGTGCTTGACTCATGATTAGAAAGTAGGACAGGCATTCCTGCCTGTCCATCCCGTTAAAATAAGCTGGACGGAAATTTTCGCGCAATTCCTTTGACGATACCTGCAGCTTTTGAGTTGCACTCATAGACGCCGCTAACTCCTCGAACTCGATCTTGACACCACTAGCTTAGGAGCAGCATTAACCGTCGTCATGCCGACCTCTCATCGATAACTTGAGGCAATGATGACTTCGCCATCGCAACCTCTGACGTAACCTTAAGGATCTCAAGCAGCGGTTAAGGAACGCGAGCCGGATTGTCTGGCGAGTTTAGGAAGCCATTACCTTTTCCTGCCGGCTTAACTACGATGATTGTCTTAGGTTCTAGTCGTTCAGGCGGGCGCTTCTGTCCCGCGGCCGTTGTATACGCCAACGGCGATGAATTCGGACCCGCCTTCAAACCGACTAGTCGCGCATAGCTGTAATCCTGGGCCCTGATTTCCAGTATGTAACGCCCTTCTTGTTGTGATTCCAGCAAACCGGGATCTACCAATACTAATTTCTTTTCAATCACGCCATCCTTGCGGCGCTTTAGCTCCAGCTCAACCGCCAGTGCCTCGAGTTTCTCCGCGGAAGTATTCTTCACTATGCCTCCGAGAGTCGACTTTCCACCCTGTAGCAGTGCTTCATCAACTATGATCAGGGCCTTCGGTGGCTTGGCAGGTTCAGCGGGTGATGCGGGAGACAACGCCGATAGTGAACCAGAATCTTGAGCGTGGCGTTTTCTGAGCAGCGTATAGCCGGTGAATACGAGTGCGGTGATAAGCAACGCCGAAAGTGCGGCGACCACTTTTAATCCCGTGGAGCTCTTTGGTTCAGCGAACTGCTCGTCCTGGTGAGATTCAACCATTCGATAAATTCAAATTCAGTCTCAAGTAATACTTTAAATAAGTTTCTTTCACGTTACTCGACGTGACCGGGAGGCGGAGTGCCGGTAATCTTTGTGATTAGCGCGGACAGAAACTCCTCTTCAACCAGGCCCGAGGTTTGGAGCGTGGTCCATTCAGCTCCGGTTGCACCGTCGGTTCGTCCTTCAACCCTGGCGTTCACCGAAACGTTAGCGCTGTTTCCATCGATCGGTTGGACTTCAACCGTTATCGTGTAACGGCCTCGAGTCCAGCCGCGCGAGGCATTGGTTGTGATGTTCGCGTAACGTCCCAACTCAGCTTGACTCACAACCGCGCCCTTAATGAACGTGTAGGGCTGACTAACAATTATTCCGTCAACAGTTTTCGACGCGGCTTCGTCGACAATTAACCTGCGATCCCCCATGAGTTCCATTACTGCGTTTATAATCACGTCGCGTCGGGCAGCCATGCGATATGGATTGGGAATTGGCGGTACCTCCGGAGTTTTCCCTTTACCGAAATCAATCCCTCGGCCAGCGCCAGTGTCGGTCTTTACGCTGTTACTACCATTAGCGCCGCTGTCGCGAACGCGCTCGCCAGTTTTATCGACACCCTTGCCCTGTGCCCACACCGAAACAGCGCTAAACAGAATTATCAAAGCCAGGCTTACAGACTTCATCATAAGAAACACCTTTGGTGATTGGTACCGAATGCCAGGGGGCTGGGAGATCGCAAACCGAGAATAGATTAACAACTGATCAATTTCAAGGACGACCATACTTATCCTCACGCGATCGTGACGCTAAATCAAATTTACTTCTGAGCCGCAGCATCTCGCTGCTGTTCCCAGTTTCGCAGAGCTCTTACGCCGGTCTCAAAATCGCTGCTGTTGCTGTAGAAATTGTGCTTGCCATCATTGCGCGCTGGTTCGCGAACGTAAAACAGGTAATCGGTTTGCGCAGGATTAAGCGCCGCTTCCAACGAACTCCTGCCGGGGGAAGCGATTGGTCCCGGCGGCAAACCAGAATGTAGCCTCGTGTTATATGGCGAACGCCGTTCGACATCGCTCTTGTAAACCTTCCCGTCGTTTCGCCACTTTCCTTCGAGCTTCGATGCGTAGATGACGGTTGAATCAACAGCCAGTGTCATTTGTTTCTGCAACCGGTTGTAGATCACCGAAGCGATTAAGGGACGGTCTTCGCTAAGTTTGGCTTCCGTTTCTATCAGCGAGGCTGTTGTAACAACTTCACGTGGAGTTAGGTTCATGCTGCGCGCGCGCTCAGCCGCTTCCGGTTTCCACTCTTTGCGAAACCGCTTCACCATAATTGCGATCACTTCAGCGGGTTTGGTATCGGGAGGAAAGTCATACGTGTCTGGGAAAAGATAACCTTCGAGGTTCGTCGCTTTTGGATCCAGATCGCTTATCAAGCTCACGTTATTCATTAAAGGTAGCGCCGCAGCTGGATCGGATAGTCGCAGTTCAGGAACCTTGTACATCGCGTTGGCAATGTCCCAGCGCGTCCAGCCTTCAACTATCGTTAGCCTGGTGAGCCGCTGTTCACCCTCGCGAAGTCTGGCAAAAACACCCAGCGGCGAGATTGGCGAAGGGAAGTCATACTCACCGGCCTTTAGTTGCGAACCATTTGCTGTGAGCTTCAGGTAAATCATTAACGGCAACTTGTTCCTGATGATGCCTTCCTCGGCTAACTTGCTCACGACGGAAGTTGGTGACGATCCACGCGCGATTTCGACAAATTGACCGTGCTTTGCGTGCTTCACCGGCGTGTGGAGATCTCGATAGACCCAAATTGCGGAGGCACTCACAGCCAGTAAGACCAGCAAACCGATAGCGAGAAGAATGCGTTTCATGTGATTGTTTAGAGAGTTGTTGGAACTAAAGAGTTTGCTTGGAAGGTGAGACCAGTAACCTTTCCAGCCCTTGCTGATCGCTCACCAGGAAATCTCGCAGAATCAAAGCGGCGGCTTCACTATCAACCAACTCGGAAACTTTTTTCCGGCTATGTCCGTCTGCCCGAAGGTTTTCTTCCGCCGCAACTGAACTCAAGCGCTCATCCTGTAAATAAACCGGAACCTTCAGCGAGCGCGCAAACTTAAGCGCCACCGAGTGAACCGCCGTTGCCGCATCGCCGCTCGAACCATTTAGTCTGAGCGGTAAACCAATTACCACAGTTTGAGCGTCAAAGCGACGTACCAGATCGTCAACCTCGCGCAGCAATTGTTTCCAATTGCCTCGAGGAAGCACTTTGAGCCGGGTGATCGTGATTGACAGTTCATCTGAAACAGCGACGCCGACGCGCTTTTCCCCTAGATCGAGGGCGATGATCGGCCCGCGGGGAGTGTTTGAAACGTTGTCCTGATCCGATGTTTTCATGTTCAAGGCGGCTTGGTGAAATCGCAAAAAGCCTGAGCAAATCGCCGATAAAGTTAAGTTGCACCGTTTACTAACCGCCTGTATGATACGACTGGCTCCCGAAAAGCGCATGCTCGTAAGCGGTTTTCACGTTTCGTTTGAAAGCAAAGCAAGAGGTAAATAATGTCATTTCGCACTAAGTTCGCACTCATTCTCGCGTCAGCGTCTTTGGCGCTTTATACCCTGGTGGGCGGCTTGCTCGCTACCCGCGCACAACAGCCAGCCAACGACCCGAATGCACAGCTCAGGATTTTTGAGAGCGTGCTGCAGCATATTCAAAACGACTATGTGGACGAACCGAATATGGAGAAAGTTCGCGCCGGCGCATTGCGCGGTTTGGCGTACGGACTCGATCCCTATTCAACTTACCTGACGCCCGAACAGGTGCGTGAATTTGGCAAGGATACAAAAGACAGTCAGGTTGGAATCGGGGCTGAGCTTTCTCAGGTTGCATCCTACCTATACGTGATCGCGCCAATGAAAGGCTCACCGGCTGACCAGGCCGGGATTCGCGCCGGCGACATAATCGAATACATCGACGCCAAAGCAACTCGCGACATTTCACTTTACGACGCTAAACAACTTTTGAACGGCCCGGCCGGTTCGGAAGTGAAACTACGGGTGCTGCGCGCGAATTCTCGCCCGCTTACGCTCGCGGTGAAGCGAAGTGCGTTTCGCGCGCCTGCCGCCGAAGGTCGAATGGAAGCAGGGCGGATCGGCGTACTGCGAATTAACAGTTTTGCCGCCGATGAAGCAGCCGACGCTCGCGCTCGCCTTCAGGATTTGATCAAGCAGGGCGCACAGAAAGTAGTTGTAGACATGCGCGGCACGGCCGGGGGTTCCATAGATGAAGCTGTCACCGTGGCTAATTTGTTTATCAAGGACGGCGCAATTGCGCAAACCTCAGGTCGGGAAGGCAAGTCACTTAAAACATTTAGCGCCGATCCGAAGGCCGCTATTTTTTCCGGCCCAGTCGTCGCATTGATCGACACCGGGACGGCGGGCGCCGCAGAAGTTGTAGCCTCAGCCTTCATCGAACGGAATCGCGGCCAGGTTGTTGGCGAAAAGAGCTTTGGCGCCGGCGCTGAGCAGCAACTGTTTACGTTGCGAGGCGGAGACGGATTGTTATTGACGACCATCAAATGGGCGTCGGCAAGTGGGAAGTCATTCCTGGGTGAGGACCGCGCCCATTCCGGTGTTGCTCCATCAGTTGAAGTGAAACGACCCGAAGTCGCGGACGCAATCGACCCTGACGACCTTACCGGAAATGATGATGATGCGGCCGTGAAGCCGGGTCAATCACCTGACAAGCCTCAGGTAACTCCGGAACCGGCGGCTCCAAAGGCGCCAGTCGAGGATCTGCAAATGAAGAAGGCGCTCGAACTATTGCGTGAGAACAAGCAGCCAGTACAAAAAGCCGCTTAGATTTTTTCAAGAGGCATACAAAGGTCAGGGACGCTCCCTGACCTTTTTTGTTGTCCGCAGAACCCCACACAATTGATTCCGTCGATCAGGATCGGAACGTCTCGTTGTGCTGAATCCCAACAAGTCTTGGAGGAGACATAAGAATCTCTGCCGCGCATGATTCGATATCCGGTATCGCAAGACTCCATATCGGGTAACTCAGTATCGTCAGTAACGCATGGATGTTGGCGTTAGGTTGTGATCCTTTTGTATTTTGTGAAGAAATCAAAAAAACTTCCCATACGTTCTACAATCCCACTCATCCTTCTTGAAATCAGTCTTCAGGGCATGCCCTTTGCTGAAGCAGGTGTTGACGCTGCGAAAGACATTTGAGCTTAAGGAGATCTGGAGCCATGATTATGACAAACAAATTGTTACCAGTTGCATTGGTTGCAGCACTTATCGGCGGGTCGGTTGGCGCCGTTGTTATGCATTCAAGAACGCAACCGGCGAATGCCGAGACACAAAGCACAACCGCTGCGATTCCGGCGACTGACGTTCAATACCAGAGAAACGCCTCGGGTAGTGAACAGTTTATTCCTGCTCAGTTCAATTCAGCTGCTGAACAGAGCGCCTACAAATCAGGATTTGCCGACGGCTTCCGCGCCTGTGAATCTGGGGCATCCGGAGCTCAGCTTGGTTCAGCGAGTTATCTGAATAGTCAGCCGAGACTCGTCTATCGAAACAGTGGTCGCTCATATGCGCATACTACTTCGAGCTCTCGGACCGTTTCGAATTACTCAGCAAGACCGCGGGGCCGCAGCTTTTGGCAGAAACATCGTGACAAACTCACGGTCGCTATGGGCACTGGTGGTGGCGCGCTGCTCGGTGGTCTGATTGGTGGCAAGAAAGGTGCAGCGATTGGCGCGCTCTCCGGAGCCGGCGGTTCCGCGCTGTATACCTACAAGCTACGCAAACGAAACAGGCGTTACTAGTCGGTGGGCGGAGTTTAGTAGCATGACCGCAAGACGCCTCATCGCATTGAGCGCTCTGGTGGCAATGTTGTGGGCAGTTCCCAGTGGGGGGACTGCCCCTTTCATTGCCAGAGCCTTGACTCCACAGTCGCGAGTCGCGGCGCCGCGCCCAAGTGCTATACCTGCAAATATTCCATTCGACCAGGATGCTGAAGTGGTTCGAGTAGAGACCAACCTGGTCAACACACTCTTCACCGCAATTGATAACGATCGCCATTTCCTAACTTCGCTCAGGGCTGAGGACATCGCAATCTTCGAGAACGACGTTTCGCAACCAATCAGCCTGTTCGAACGCGAAACCAACCGCCCACTTTCGCTTGTGTTGCTCATCGACACCAGCAATTCGCAAAGAGGCGTGCTCGATGAAGAGAAGAACGCTGCGCGCGTATTCGTTGATTCAGTAATCCGGCCTGACAAGGATCGGGCGGCAATTGTTTCGTTTACCGGAGTACCAAGAGTCGAACAGGAATCAACTAACGAACTGTCCCGGCTGCAGCGGGGAATAGTCCGAGTCAAAATAGACATATCACCTGAGAACGAACGCCGCATCGCGAATGGTGATGACCCGCTTCCTAAGGAACAGGATCCAAGTGGCTACACCGGGATTTGGGATTCGATGTGGATGTCGGTTGAAGATCTGTTGTCGAAGGCGCCAGAGGGAACGCGTCGCGCGATCGTTTTGCTATCAGATGGCGACGACACGAGCAGCACGGTCAAGCGGCAGGACGTTATTGATTTAGCGGTCAAGTCTGAGGTGGCCGTCTATTCGATTGGTTTTCGTGATGCGGACTTTCAGGAAGGTAAACTCGATTCCGGCGCTCTGCGAAAAGTCTCCAATCGCACTGGCGGCCGCGCTTTCTTTCCGACCCAGCCCAGCGAACTCGAGTCTTCCTTTGCGCAAATCGATCAAGAACTGCGCTCCCAATATCTAATTGCCTACTCGCCGACTAACAAGAACCACGACGGTTCGTATCGTCGTGTCAGAATTGAAATCGTCAATCCGGCCCTCCGCCAGAGGAAGCCGCAACTGCTCTATCGTCAGGGCTACTACGCACGAAGAGATTAACTTACTGTCAACCAGCAACGAGCACTAAAAAAAAAGGCCCTGATCATTCAGGGCCTTCTTCTTGAACGCCAAACACGCCTGGCCCAGCAGCTACTTTGGCAGCAGACTGCAGGGAATCGGATGGAAGCCGCTGAAGACAAAATCGGCTCCAACCGCGATTGGCTGGTCTGAAGTCACTCTCACACTGGCCGAGACGCTAGTCACACCATCGAACCCAGGACCACCAGTCGTCGGAGTGATAAAGGGAATGCTTCGGGTGTTTGCGGCCGGCAGCGGCGACGTTGCCGCTCCCGCTTCACCGGGATAAGTTGCGGGCGGAGCTGAACCGGGAACGCCGACTCCAGCAAGGTTATTTCCGGTGCTATCCAGAAAATTTACCGCAACGTTAGCAGTGGAGGCACTGCCGTTGAAGACGTAGATGGTTCCGTTGCTACTGCCCGCACTGGGGAAATTCGCTGGCGTGCAAACCCAAACGAAGGGCGCTCCTCCTGATGATGGTCCGGGCGGTCCCGCAGGTCCAGTTGCACCAGTAGCGCCAGTCGCTCCGGTTGGACCAGCAGGACCCGTTGCGCCAGTCGCGCCAGTTGCTCCGATTGGTCCGGTTGGACCGGTCGGACCGGCTGGTCCCGCAGGACCTGCGATATTCCAACTCACCCGCGTTTCATTGTTATGGCAAGCTTGCCCGGAATCTACGAGTCGCATGCCGCCATTGCCTCCATTGATGCAAGCCTCGAGGACACCGGGTGTCGCGGCGTGTTGCACAATCGGCACGAGCATGAGAACAACTGCTGCAAGAAGTGCGCTAGCAATAGCGATACGACGCACCAGAATAATCATAAGGGTCTCCTTCTGAGCGGTTAGCCGCTCACCTAAGTTTTAGGTACGGGGGTGCGGGCAATGTATTGACGCCGAGTTGAATTGTCAAGATTTTCCCTAACGCGATAAGCTCGTCATAGCTGTTCTGAAAACTTAACCTGAATGTTCAGGCACGCTCCTAGAATGAAACAATGAAAACTCTCTCCCTAGTCATTTTGTTTAGTCTGTGTACCAATGCCGTCGTCGGTCAAACTGTTAAGCCACCTTTTCCGGTTAAGCGCCGGGAAACGCCGGACACATGGCAACGCGACGGCTGGAATGCGCTCGATCGCGCAAAGCGGGAAGCAGTGCGCAAGGGCCACGCGAGAAACGTTATTCTTTTTATTGGCGACGGGATGGGAGTGAGCACACTTACTGCCTCGAGGATCTTAGAAGGGCAGTTGCGCGGCGAGAGTGGCGAAGAAAATCGCTTGAGCTTTGAAGACTTTCCATTTACTGCGCTCTCAAAAACCTATGCCACCGATCATCAAACATCCGATTCGGCGCCGACGATGACAGCGATCGTGACGGGAATCAAAACCGACGACGGCCTCCTGGCCCTCAATCAAAACGCAACCCGGCGCGACTACAAAACAGCAAAGGGCAATGAAGCTCAAACATTACTCGAAATGGCCGAGGCGAAGGGTCTTTCGACTGGCGTCGTCACGACGACGCGCGTGACGCACGCCACTCCAGCTGCGTGTTATGCCCACACCGTTGAGCGCGACTGGGAATCCGACAAAAACATATTCGATACTGCGAGAGATGCTTACGACGCCAAAGTGCCTGACATCGCGCAGCAGTTGATCGAGTTTCATTACGGCCAAGGGAGTGACGGTCTCGAAGTGGCGCTGGGTGGTGGTCGCTCTAAGTTTCTGCCCAGGGAAATCCTCGACCCTGAGTACGCAGACCGGAATGGCGAGCGATTAGACAAGCGCAACCTCACCGAGGAGTGGCTCAAGAAGAGCGACTCAGCGTACGTTTGGAACAAGCACCAATTCGACCAGGTAGATCCCAGGAAAACAAAACATCTGCTCGGACTCTTTGAGCCTTCACACATGCATTTCGAACACGACCGAGCAAAAGACAAAGCAGGCGAACCCTCACTTTCCGAGATGACCGCAAAGGCGATCGATGTGCTCTCGCAAAACAAGCGCGGCTATTTCCTGATGGTGGAAGGCGGACGCATCGATCACGGTCATCACTACGGCAATGCTTTTCGCGCCTTGACCGAAACAATCGAGCTTTCGAATGCAGTCCGCACCGCGCTGGGAAAGGTCAACCTTGATGAAACCCTGATCGTGGTTACGGCAGATCATAGTCATAGCTTAGTCATGCATGGTTACTCGGTGCGCGGCAACGATCTGCTGGGTTTTGTAAGGGATGTGGATGACCACGGCCAGATTGAGCCTAACTACAAGAAGGATTTGTTGGGACGCCCTTTAACCACGCTTAGCTATAGCAGCGGCCCCGGCTATGCTGGAGCTTCCAACGATCAAACCGAAGGCCCGAAGAAGTGCTGCAAGGTACCGAAGACGTTTCAGGGCATCACCAGCGGGCGTCCGGATCTCGCCAATGTCGATACCACTGATCCTGACTATCTTCAGGAAGCAATCGTTCCCCTGGTTGAAGAGGAACACGGCGGTGAGGACGTCGCAATTTTCGCGACCGGCATAAATGCATATTTGGTGCATGGCTCAATGGAAGAGAACTGGATCTTTTACGTGATGGCTGACACACTGGGATTCAAACGAAATCTTCAGCGCGCGTTTCATAAATTCCCTTGAAGCGGTTTGCCGGAACCGCAGGCGTTGCGGCGACAATGAACGCCAGGCGCAAAAACATTCTAAGGACCTCGGAGAACCCATGAAAACCACTACTGTAATCTTGTTGTGCTTCATCGCTTTCGCTACTTGCCCCGCGCAAACTTCACAAGCCGATCGTCAATTCATCCGGGCCGATGCGCCGTTAATCGCGCTCACGCACGTGCGAGTAATTGACGGCACAGGCGCGGCGGCAATTGAAGATCAGACCATTGTGATCAGCGGCGGCAAGATTCAATCGGTGGGCGCAAGCGCTCCGACAAAGATTGCGACCGACGCTCAGGTTATCGATTTGGCGGGCTATACCGTGGTCCCCGGGCTGGTCGGCATGCACGATCACATGTTCTTTCCGATGGGCGGCAATCCCCCGATGTACTCAAACATGTCCAGCAGTTTTCCGCGTCTCTACCTCGCGCTCGGCGTGACAACGATTCGGACAACCGGCAGCGTGGCGCCCGATAGTGATTTGGAAGTCAAGAAACTGATTGATGCCGGCCGTGTGATCGGCCCTAAAATGCACGTCACCGCGCCCTACCTGGAAGGCGTCGGCTCGTTTACGCCGGTGATGCACACGCTCAGCGGGCCTGACGACGCGCGCCGCATGGTGAACTTCTGGGCAGACCAGGGCGCCACCTCTTTCAAAGCCTACATGAACATAACTCGCGATGAGTTGCGCGCGGCCGTTGAAGAAGCGCACAAGCGAGGACTGAAGGTCACGGGCCATTTGTGTTCGGTTGGTTATCGCGAAGCGGCAGAGATCGGCATCGATAATCTCGAGCACGGCCTGTTGCCGGATTCAGAGTTTGTCGCCGACAAGAAGCCGGATGTATGTCCAGCCGCGGCAGTTTCAGCTAGCCTGCTTAAGCTGGATATAAACAGCGATGCCGCGAAGGAAACGATTCGCATTCTGGTTGCAAAAAATGTCGCGATCACCTCGACGCTACCTGTGTTCGAAGCCGGCGCGCCGTTGGCACAGAAGGGAATCGGCGCCGCCAGCGCTGTCTTAAATCCGCGAGTCTTGAATGCAATGTCAGTGGACGCTCGCGTTCGTTATCTGACCAATCGCTCGCGTGTTACGTCGGAATCGACTACCGCGGCGTTGGTTCGTAAGTCAATGGACTTCGAACGCGCTTTTGTCGCTGCGGGTGGCTTACTAATCGCCGGACTCGATCCGACCGGCAACGGCGGCATCGTCGCCGGCTTTGGCGATCTGCGCGAAGTTGAACTGTTGGTTGAAGCGGGATTCACTCCGGTTGAAGCGATCAAGATTGCCAGCTTTAACGGCGCGAAGTTCCTGGGAGAAGACGCGCGCATCGGTTCTATCGCTACCGGTAAACAGGCTGACTTGATGGTAGTGAAGGGAAACCCGGTAACCAACATCGCCGATATCGAAAAGGTCGAAATCGTTTTCAAAGACGGCATCGGCTACGACTCAGAGAAGCTGATCCAGTCAGTGCAGGGGCTGGTGGGGATTCGCTAAATTGTCGCGGTGAGAAATCTTTCATCGGCGCAAGTTTGATTCAGTAACTTATAGAGAAATTAGTACCCTTAAAGGGGACTCCATGATACTCCTCATCTGCATTTGTGGCGCCTTGCAAGTGAGAGGAGTCCATAGCGTTCTAGTCAATCATGATCATAAAATCGCTGCCAAACATTCTTCTTATCACGCTATTGAGTTGCTTTTGGCTGACTGTGGCAAGGCTGCCCGCTGTCGCAAAACAAACTCCGACAGTCACCCAGGAAGAGATTCCAACCGTCGGCTTCTGCGAGATGGTCACGCATCCTGCAAACTATTTTGACAAGACAGTTCGGATCACTGCCGTTTATGAAATCGGCTATGAAGGGTCGAGACTCAACAACGTTCACTGTGTGCGAAGCCATGACGAATCGATTGGCGTCGGCTTCGTCAGGATCGACGAGAAGCAAATCAACGAAATCAATGGTGCAATCAAGGCAATCATGTCAGGCAACGCCGGCGGGCAACCGCGCGTGACGGTTGTTGGGATCCTGCGAAATTCATCGCGCCACGCTTTTGACTGGTATCGATACCGTTTTGAGATCATTCGTTTTGAAGACATTTGCGACGATATTTCAGAGCGGATTGTTAGCCATGACGGTAGCCTGCAAGCGGGCCTGACCTATCGGGCAGTTGTTAAGCACGATAGTGATATCGGTCTCTCGTTCTCAGCTCCGCTGCGTATTCCAATCCATCAGGCAGTAAGCTTTGAATGGATCAACTTAAAATCGTACCCCGGGCTACAGAGACTTCGAGAGCGATACCTGCAGCAAATTGTCTTTCGTGTAAACAAGGATAATGTCCGACAAATGAAACCAAGCCGCTGGAACCGCACGCTGCAGCTGGAAATTCTGCTGGTGGAGTAACCCGTAACGTCTAAATATCCTACTTGTTGCCGTTCGTCGTGAGCCAGGCCCGAAGAGCCGAAATCAATGCCACGCCCGCGGGCCAGGCCCGAAGGGCCGTCAGTTGATCTGTGATCGTGTCGCTATGAGTGGGCATTGAAGTTCACCAGTATAGCCAGAAAAAAAAGCGCACAGCGCAAGATCTTAGGGGATCACCCTGAAACATTGCGCCGTGCCTTTTGACCCGATGTCTCACGTTGGTACCCACGCGCAACAGTCAAGTCTATGACTTCGACTGTAATTGACGATGCGCCCTCCGTCAACAAAACGCTCTGAAATAAAACATGAGGGACGACACGGTATGGCGCACCGATGAGGTCAGTGGCACCGCGATGCCCAGAGGATTCCGCGCAAGGTTGCGAGCGGTTTTTCCAAACTCTTCAAGTTGTTTCATGATCTGCTCTTGCTTCATTGAGCCGAGGAGATGTGAGTCAATCCTGTGTTTTTACAGGGGCGACTCCCGCTAGTGTCGCACCCACCACCGAGGCCCTAAGCCGCAACATCTTTGCTCCATACCAAATCAGAAAAATTGTTGCTGAAAGAAAGGCCAGAATTTGCATGAGAGCCGGGATTGCTATGTTAGGGCCGTAGGTAGTGACCTCGCTGGGATGTTCAATGGCGTGAAAAATCGATCCGGTTATCGCCATCATGTTCCACATGCCAAAACAGATGGACAAAAGATACGCGATCCACGAAGCTTTTAATGGCCAAGTTACTACCTGTCCGTTGCTCTTCACTACGTCTTTGATGAAGGTTATGCTGAGCGCCAGAATGCCCGTCGCCAAAGTAATCAGTTGCTTTGCCAAATCAGTAGCCGAAGTAAACCCAGAAAGTGAATCCATAAGCAGCCTCCGCTCATTTGCAAATCGGGAACAAGGGACAGAGCCCGCCAATTCTTTGAGGGTCGCTGGCTAAGGGGTTAAGTTTCCCGTTTAGAACCTCGTCGATCGTCTTATTAGTTATTTTACTCTCACTCATATCGTCACCCGGGTTTAGAGTGGGAAGACCAATTTCGCTCGACCGCCCGTGCTTGATCAGCGCCGCCGCGAAACGCTTGAAACCCGTATCGGCAGCCGGCAGATCATCCACTTTATTATTCTTGATAAACTCTTTGGCAGCATTTTTGACGATGGTGTCCAACGCACGAACTGCCCCAAACGAGAGAAACACCTGGTCGGCCTCGAGATTTTCCGCAAGTATTTGGTTGAATCGATCCTCAAGTTGCTCCGCACTCAAATTCATCCGAGGTTGTTTTGATGCCGGGACCTGAGCATGAATGGCGTGGGGCAAAAGAATTGCAGCTGTTAGTATCAGAATGAAGTTGGCGATTTTCTTCTTCATGTTCAATATTCCTCCGAGGTTTGAGGTTGGGATTGGAGTTTCAGAGGCGCACGATACGCGCAACCTCTGGGCTAAGTTGGATAACGGCGGATGGCATGATCCGCGGTCAAGGCTTTTCACGTCCCGGATCCATCATGGTTGAATGTGGGGCAGTCAGTGCAATTATGACTAGTTCTAAGTGCTTGGTGAAAAGGCCAGGTTTGCGACCTGAGTACTGAGTTGTTACGTAACGGCGCGGATTCTAGCACGCCGTTTGTCGGTTGCAAGCAAATCTCCGAAAATGGTTGCGACGCGTTTTGAGCTCCGTCGCCCGCTTCGCGGACCCAAATTCTGTTGGGGTTGCAAGTTACCCAATGAAAGTTGGAAGTGACTTGGACAAGATCGTTAAAGCTCGTGAGCGGGATTTGAGTAACGCTGAAAGCGTTGAAAAGTCTCAGGGCTCGACTTCCTGACCTCATAAAGTCTCTTAACTAACTCAATCCTTCGGTGTAAAATCCTCGGCGTTCATATCTCGATAAAACTCATTCGATGCAGGAGGTGTGCCTTGATAAAGAAACTTGTTCAGTCTTCAGTTCGTTTGTTTGCGGCTTCAGCTCACTCAGCGTTGCCGACCCAGGCGCTACCGGTTTGGATGAAGCGTTGGACATCGGACGTTGGACATCGGACTTGTCACATCCGGTCGCTACCGCTCTCGGTACTGAACTCGTTTGCTCTGATCCTCGTGATTTTCTCAGTTGCTTCGACGAAGTCCTTCGCGCAAGACCAACCAACAATCGCTAAAGACTCAGTACAAGTCACGGCCTTTACGCTCAGTTCATTCAAGGGAGATTTCAAAACCTTTAGTTGGGTGCCGCGTTTGAAATTGCGTGTTAATGGACCAGTCGACAGCGGCAGTCAGATTCAAGCGGAATTCTCTACCAGCGCCGGGCCGTGGGTTAAGTTTGATTGCCACACCGAGGAGACGCAAAAAGGTTATTGGCGTGAGACTGAGTGTGGCGGCCGCGACGGTATCCCCGAAGACAAAGGACTCACTTACACCGGCCCGGTTAATTTCACGATCAAGATGCGAAACGAATTGGCGGGAGGGGACATAACGCTATTTAGCGGCAAGGCGAAGGTTGCGAAAGTCCACTCCAACGAGACCGGGCCAAATTTCGTCAATCACTTTGTCTATTACGTCGATCAGGATTGGAACCTACCGATTGGCTACGTATTTTATGAACGCGATGATATTTCGGAGTGGAAGCGGCCTTCATTCAGTTTCGCGTTCTGGGCGCGCGGCGAATACAACGCGGCTTACGAGCCCCACCTCTTCCACGGTGGCAAAGAAGTCGGAAAACTGTTCATGGACGGTCAAGAAGTCGGCAAGGCTGGTTGTGGCAACGCCGAAGTCGAAGACAATCCTACCCACATTACTTCTCCTGAAGGCCAATTCATCTGGACGCGTTGGAAATGTAACTTCTCAAATGTGCGCGCCTGGAACAAAACCGGCGAAGAGAACAAGACCATGTTTGGCCCACTTTACCTGATGAGCGAAAACCCAGGTGACTATGAGGTTAAGATTATCTACAAGGGCCACCTGGTACGTTCGATCAAGTTTGCCGTTGATAGTGAAGGCAAACTTGCCGACAACGGAATCGGTACCTCGAATAAGTTGGGAAACAAACGCATCATTGTTCCGGTGCAGGTGCTCGGCGATTCAGATGGCCAGTGGGACAAGATGGCGTGGAAGGCGGATGCGTTTTATGCGAATCCGTTGACTGGGTTTACGGCGATACCGTGAGGCAAGGGGAAGCGAATCAGCGATCAGCAATCAGTGCGAGACCAAGGAAAGCGCGAACTGCTTTAGTAAATCACCAGGGTGCATCCTGCTGACCGCTGATTACTGACTGCTGACCGCTGGCGTTCCGCTGTCCATGTGCCAGCCTGGATTCACCCACTGCCCAGCGCGATTTACAAAAACTTCTGTTACGCGGCCGGAGCGGTTGATATGTTGGCCGCCAGTTTCGATTTCATAGGCGTAGTTTGAGTAAACAATCGCGCTGAAGCCGTAGACCTGAATTTCAGTTTTGGGGAATTCGAGTTTGACGAGCTTGCCGCCGCCCTTAGCAAATTGCGTTGAGCCTTCGAGGATAGTTTGGCGGTTCGACCAGTTGTTCTCGCCGGCTTCGATGGCAATGGTTTCTTCCGGAATAAGTTTTTCCAAGGTCGCGCGATCACCCGCGAAGTAGGCACGCCACACTGCTTCGCGCGCATCCAGTAGACGCTTGCGCATTTGATCGCCCATCTGTCGTGGCGCCTGCAACTGCGCTTCCTGCGACTCCCGATGCAGCGTGGTGTCGCTGCCACTCTGGATCCACTGCCCATTGTTCTTGGTGTAGAAGTCGCAGATTTGCAGCACACGATGGTAAGGGCCGTTGGGTGTATTTGACTCGATCTCCGGGACGAAACAGACAAACGCAGCGTCGCCTTTGAAGATCATGTCAAACTCGCGCATCTTGTAGCTCTTCATGCCGTAGGGACTCTTCGGATCAACCTGGTTCCAGTCCATGTAGCCATTGATGCCTTTGAGCAAGGTTCCAGAATCGTCGAGGTAGCCGAGCCAATTATCGGCATGCGTCGCACGCAACGCCGCTGCATCTTTCTTGATGAAAGCCTGGAAGATGCTATCGATGTGCGCCCGAACTGCTTCGCGATCCGCAGCGCGATCGTCCTGCTGTGTTCCGGAACTGCTTGCGGGTGTAACAGCAACCACGAAAGCAATCCCGAGAACGAACGAGAAAAGAGAGCAACCGAGAATTCGCAGTGTCATCGCGATAATCTCCAAATAAAGTCTGCGGAACAATTGCGCAGTTCTTAACCGCTAACGGTGAGAGGAGTTCAAACAGAGGCCGTTCTTACCTTTCGCTCGTTCTTAGTCTCCTATTTTCCAAAACTGTACAACGCGCTTCGAGTCCTGATGTAAATCCGTCCGTCAGCGATTGCGGGAGTTGCGAAGCACTCGTCATCCAGCTCGTTTACGGCAAGCACTTCCCATTCGCCGGCTGCCTTCAACACCGACACCTGACCACCCTGTCCGATCAGAAATATCTTGTCATCCGCGGCCACGGGCGACGAGAAGTACTTATCGATGGCGCCCAACAGTCGTCCTTGTTTGATCACGTGTCCGGTCGCAGGGTCAAACGAGATCAGGATCCCGCTATCGTTGATCATGTAAAGGACCCCCTTGTAGAGAAGTGTTGACGGAACCTGCGGCACCGGTTTTTGGTAACGCCAACGGACCGCCGTGGCCGTTTGGTCGCCGCCAGTGCCGTCGCCTCCTAGCTTGATTGCCAGCAGGCCGTTTTGTGAAGCCATCATCCCGCGAAACACTTCCCAATCCTTCTCGTTTAACTTCTCGTCCCGATCCAGATCAAACGCTTCGAAGGCCGCACTCAACATTTTGTCCATGGGCTCATCGCCCGAAGCCTCCGCCTTGGTGATTAAGCGATCGGCGTTCTTGTCATACCTGGCCAAACCCTCAGTGAAGGGAACCGTTTTGACCTCCTGACCGGGCTGGTTCTGGGGAAAGCCCCAACCGTTGATATACAAATACTCACCATCGTTGCTGGCAATTGATTTCATCTCGCATGCCAGCCCGCGCACCCACCAAACCCGCTTGCCATCAGCGACGGAGTACGCCGAGAGTTGAAACGACTCGGGAATGACAATCTGCTTCGGACCCTGCTTCGGCTGATAGACGATCGGTGTGGAGTAACCCGAGATAACTACGGGACGGTCGACTTTCCAACTGATGCGCCCGCTGTTTTTGTCGACTGCGATCAGGTATGAGCTGGGGCTGTCTTGATCGATGGGCAGGATCACTTTGTCGTCAACGAGGATCGGAGACGCGCCGAAGCCGTAGAACATGTTGAAGGGACCGAGCGGCAAGCGCCAACGTTCTTTACCGGCAGCATTATAGGAAACCATCCCAAACTCCTGGAAAAAGACGTAGACATTTGTGCCGTCGGTGACGGGGCTGGGCGATGCCGGCCCGTTGACATTTTGCAATCGGCCCGCGCGCGAACGTGGCACTTCGCGTTGCCAAAGCAGCTTTCCGGTTTGACGGTCAAGGCCGACGACTAAGAGCTTATGGTCTTTCTTGTTTATCTCGCTGTAGGCAGTGACGAAGATGCGATTCTTTGTTAACACCGGAGAGGAATGCCCGGGTGGCAATGCCGTTTTCCAAAGCATGTTCTTGTTGGCGCCAAACTCAACCGGAAGATTGGTACTCACCGAAACACCGCTGCCGTTAGGTCCGCGAAACTGTGACCAGTCTTCAGCGTCAACGCCGGAAAGCGGCCCCAATGCCATCAAGGTGCTGACTACTAAGACTAATATCAAGGCCTTGAAGTGTGACCCCAAGAGCCCAGGCTGAAGGTTTGTTTTCAACATGACACCAATCCTCAATACGAGAGTTAGAACTGTGGGAAGATTGATTCTAGTTGATCAACGGAGGAAACAAAATGCCGCCGGTAAATGAGTGCTGTTTCGTTTGAACGGGCCTCTCCCTGGAGTGCGGCGACTTGTCGCCGCTTTTTCCCGCGGCGGCATGACGCCGCAGTGCCGGCGTAAATCAAGTATGGACAGCAGTGTTACTTCATCGCCGACCACAGCGGCGACAAGTCGCCTCACTCCAAGGTTTGAACATTGACTCTCACGAGCTTTTTGACATACAACCGCCTGGATCTGAATCATCGTGAAAATATTCTGAGGAGTCCATAGTCACATGTCAGTTAAGGGAAATACCGCTTACTCTTTCGCATCGTCAGCCGTCCTGGTCAGCGCTCTGCTGTTCACTATGGCTTCAGCGTGTTTCGCGCAAACACACGGTAAGGCCGTTGCTCCGACGCGGATTCGCTTCACCACGGGAGCAATCAGCGCCCAGGTGCGCGGCGCATTCACGCCTGCGAATGAACGGGTGCGTTACGTGATCAAGGCCACGAAAGGCGATCACATGGTAATCAACATCATCCCGGCTACTCGGGGTTTGACGATGGCGGGTACGGTGAAGTTCCCCTCAGGCCAGGGCGATGGCGGTCCCGGCGGGATCATCATCAATTCCGACCTGGAGGAGACTGGCGACTTTACCGTTGAAGTTAGTCAACACACGATGGGGTCGAATTACAAAACAGGGAATTTCATTCTGGAAGTGGTGATCACGCCGCAATGGTTGCGGAATTAGTTGCACCTAAGGCTCGGGCTTTCCAAAAGCTCGATGTTTAGAACCCTCCCTTAGGTGCCGACGCCAGCCACTAGTTCGGTAAACACCAGTGCCTCAGCAAGCTTCATGACAATCATTCTCTCAATGCGCGTCGGCAGACGCGCGGCGAAGGTAGCCAGAGGTGCAACCTCTGGATCACGCTTCGGTTCGAACTCGCGCGGTGGAGCCGCGCCCAGAATCTGCGCCAGTCTTCGACGCGCGAATTCATTGATCAATCCCCGGGGCCAGACGTTTCACGTCTGGCTACCTTCTGCTCCGCGACTCCGTCGCGAAAGTCATTTCTCAAGACAAGCAAACGCCGGGCAGCGTAAACTACGTTACCCAAAAACATGAAACTCATCTCTCTAAACGTCGGTCGCCCCCGCATTGTCATGTCAAACGGCGAACCAGTTAGCACCGGTATCTTCAAGGAACCGGTGCAGGGCCCAGTGATGCTGAGAACGCTTAACCTCGACGGCGATCGTCAAGCCGACTTATCCGTACACGGTGGTGTCAGCAAAGCAGTCTACGGCTATCCCGTCGAGCACTACGACTTTTGGCGAACAGAACTGTCTGACATGGAGCTGCCTTACGGGATGTCTGGCGAAAACTTTACCACCGAAGGGCTGCTGGAGACTGTGCTTAACGTTGGCGATCGCTTTTCTATCGGCGAGGCGGAATTGCTGGTGACGGAGCCGCGCATGCCATGTTACAAACTCGGCATAAAGTTTGGACGCACCGATATCATTAGAAGCTTTCTGCAAAGCCGCCACACCGGATTTTATTTCGCGGTGACGAAAGAAGGAACTGTCAAAGCCGGAGACGAATTCGAACTGCTCAGCCGCGATGCGAACCACATCACGATCGCCGACATCACCAGGTTGTATGCGTTTGAGAAAGATGACCTTGAGACTTTGCGCCGCGCAGTGAAGCTGGAAGCCCTTTCCGAAAGCTGGCGCAAACATTTTGAGAAGCAGCTGCAGCATCAGGAAAACTAGCAACCGTGCAGGCGTTAATGGTGAATTCAACTTCCAGTTCAACAGTGCAATTCGTTCCGGTCATGGTCGTGAGACCGGAATATGTTTTCGCTCCGCTGGAGCGAGGCGAAATCTTTGGAGGTCCTTCCATAAACATCTCGCCCCTAATGGCGCGAACGGCAACAGGATTCTGTTGCATACCAAACTTGAATTCGCAAATCTCTAATGTTAGTTCTGTTCGCTCCTCTTATTTTGCTCGGAAATGATTACGCCGGAGGTTAACGTACATGCTGGTTCATCGCCTGACTCCAATTCTCAACGTCTCAAACATCGTCGAGAGTTTCGCCTGGTTTGAAAAACTTGGCTGGCAAAAAGGTTGGGACTGGGGTGATCCGCCGACTTTCGGCGGTGTTTGCAATGGGCCGGTGGAGATCTTTCTCTGCCAGGGCGCTCAGGGCTCGCGCGGCGGCCAAACGCCGCGGCACGTGGGAGACGATGATACCGGTGGCGTTTGGATGAGCTGGTGGTTGTCTTCGCCGGCTGAAGTGGATGCGGCGCACGCGCGGGCTATCGAGCAGGGATTGAAAGTGACCTGGCCCCCAACTGACGAACCCTGGGGCGTGCGTGAGTTTCACCTCCAGCATCCTGACGGCCACACGTTTCGTGTCAGCGCCGGCCTCGGTGAACACTCAGAGTAGTCCAACGATCGCATTAGTACCTTCGAAAAATATGAGCCTACAACCACCCGCCCCCGCGTCGCAGAAAGTTCATCGCTATCCGTGTCCGGCTTGCGGTGCTGACCTTCTCTACGAACCGAGAGACGGTTTCCTTTCTTGTCAGCATTGCGGCAACAAGGAAGCCATTCCGCAAACCGGTGAACAGGTTGAGGAGCGTTCATTCGAACACTATCTGCAGATGCGCCCGGAGCAGTTGCAGCCAATAGCCGCGAATGCGCTTGAAGTTCAATGTCAGAGCTGCGGCGCGACGGTCACCTTCACGCCGCCGGAAGTCGCGCGCCAATGCGACTTCTGCGGCGTCCAAATCGTCGCCCAAACCAAGTCTGCCGATCCCATGCTTGCGCCTGAAGGAATTCTTCCCTTCAGCATTACGCAACAGCAGGCCGACAAGGGTTTGCGCGAGTGGTTGCAATCAAGATGGTTTGCGCCTAGTGCGCTCAAGACCTTCGCCCAACCCGACGCTATAAACGGTGTCTATCTTCCGTTCTGGACTTACGATACCCACACCAACAGTTACTACACCGGCGAGCGCGGCGATCATTACTACACCACTGAGACTTATTACGAGTCTGACGGCAAAGGTGGTCAGGTCGCGCGCACCAGGCAAGTGCAGCACACACGCTGGTCTTCAGTTTCAGGTTCGGTGGACCGCTGGTTCGACGACGTACTCGTCGCTGCCACTACTTCGATGTCGGAAAAGCGGCTTGATGCCCTGGAGCCGTGGGACCTAATGGAGTTGAAGCCATACGATCCGGCATTTCTTGCCGGCTTCAAAGCGCAGCGCTATCAGGTAGATCTCGCCCGAGGGTTTGAACGCGTGCGGCAGATTTGTGCCGGTGTCATTCGCGGCGACGTAACCAACGACATCGGCGGCGACGAACAAAGGATTCACAACGTTGCTACACAATATTCCGCGATCACGTTCAAGCATTTGCTGCTACCGGTCTACGCTGGTGCGTATCGTTTCAATCAGAAGGTGTTTCAAATCGTTGTGAACGGCCGCACCGGTGAGATACACGGCGATCGGCCGTACAGCTACTTGAAGATCGCCCTGTTGGTTGCGACGATCTTGGTGATCTTGCTGATTCTGGTGCTAGTGTTCGGATCGAGCGGGAGCTAGTTGTGCGGGATTTCGCTCTCATTCAGAGAGGAGGTCAGTACCGTCCGCGGTAGCGGGTGGGTCGTCGTAACCCCGGCTCACCCATGGGCTACCGCCGGATGGTACTGACCTCACGCCAAGGTGATCTTAACGCTCTAATGTTAACAATCAAACGTAATCTCAGTTTCATCTGCGCAGCGTTCTTACTTCTCGCCGCCATACTCGGGTGTGGACGAATCGCGAAACAACCCGATTGGGTTAAGTCGCGCAAAATCGCCGGCAAAGAGCAGGGGCTTTCGCATATTTCCGGACTGGTCAGCGACGATATGTTTGCTTACGTAACGATTGGCGGCAACCTCGCCGATGAACAGGAGGGTCACAGTGGACTGCGGAAAGTTGCTTTGGATTCCGGCGCGGTAACGAGCCTAGACAACGGCGAGAAGACACCGCAGTCTGACTATGGCGGACTCGCAATTGACGACAAGTTTATTTACTGGAACGCTGGCGGCAACATTCTGCGCATCTCCAAAGAAGGCGGCAAACCTGAGGTAGTCGCTGCGGATCATGTTGGCATCGGCGTGGATCTGGTTGTAGACAACGAGAAAGTCTACTGGGCGAATCATGGTTATTACTCAGCCAACAGTCCCACGAGGCCGAGTCCGATTTACGTAGTCGCAAAGCAGGGCGGGAAGGTAGAAACGTTTTCCGCCGACCAGCACATCCCGCATAGTTTGGTCGTTGATGAGAAGTTCGTTTACTGGGAAACCCCGTCGAGCATTGTGAAGCAGGCAAAAGCTGGCGGGCCGGCGCAAGTCATCTATCAGGCGAGCAACGAGGAAGGCGTCGATGAGTTGGCCCAGGATGCTGACTATTTGTATTTTGGTTTTCGCGCCGCGGGCGACTCGCGTTGGGCGCTGCGAAGAATCTCCAAGCAAGGCGGGGAACCGCAAACGATTGTGAAGCGATACTCGCTGAAACCAGTCGTAACGGATGAGACGTTTATCTATTTCTTTGACGAGGATGGATTAACGACTGATCTCATTTGCCGCGTACCGAATAACGGCGGCGAGGTTGAGAAACTCGATTCCGGCTACGCGAGCGGAGTGATAACGCAGGGTAAAACTCAGATCTACTTTGCAAGCCTCGACGATATTCATAGTTGGAAGAAGTAGCGCCCTCTTCAAACCCGAAGGGTTTGAGAGATAGTAGCCGGATGTCGAAGCGCAGCGAAGACCTCCGGTAAGCGCAAGTGGTGATCGCACCCCGAAGAGGTGCCACTCCTACAGGCCGAGCGTGGTCACAATGGGATGTTGCCGTGCTTTTTCGGTGGGTTGGTGTCGCGCTTGTTTTCGAGCAGCGCCAGCGCCTTGATCAGTTTTGGTCTTGTCTGTGAAGGTTCAATCACCTCGTCGATGAAGCCCCGCTCCGCTGCCACGTAAGGATTCGCAAACTTGTCTTCCAGCTCGATGATGCGAGCGCGACGCGCTGCCTCTTTGTCTTTCGCTTCACCAATCTCGCGCCGGTACAAAACTCCCACCGCGCCTTCCGCTCCCATCACCGCGATCTCAGCGGACGGCCAGGCAAAGTTCACGTCGGTGCGAATATGCTTCGAGGCCATCACACAATAAGCGCCGCCGTAAGCCTTCCGTGTAATCACAGTCAACTTCGGTACGGTTGCTTCTGCAAAAGCATAGAGCAGCTTCGCACCGTGACGGATGATGCCGCCATGCTCCTGCTCAACTCCAGGCAGGAACCCGGGAACGTCTTCAAACGTAATCAGCGGAATATTGAAACAGTCGCAGAATCTCACGAAGCGCGCAGCTTTCACTGAGGCGTCGATATCCAAAACACCGGCGAGAAAAGCCGGCTGATTGGCAACGATACCGACCGAGCGTCCGTCGAGCCGCGCAAAACCAATGCAAATGTTGGGCGCGTGATGCTGTTGCACTTCGAAGAAGTAGCCGTCATCAACGACTTCATTGATGACTTCACGGATGTCGTAAGGTTGATTCGAAGCCTCGGGGACAATCGTATTGAGTTTCGCTTCAGTCCGGTCCGGCCGGTCCGTAGGACTAACACGCGGCGCGTCTTCGAGGTTGTTCGACGGAATAAACGAAAGCAGTTCGCGCACCATACGCAACGCGTGTTCGTCTGAATCGGCGGCAAAGTGCGCCACACCCGAGGTGCGATTGTGCGTGAGCGCGCCGCCTAACTCTTCTTTCGTAACATCCGCATGCGTTACGGTCTTGATCACGTCAGGTCCGGTGATGAACATGTATGACGTATCTTTGACCATTACGTTGAAATCAGTTATCGCCGGACTGTACACAGCGCCGCCGGCACATGGTCCCATGATGCAGCTAATCTGCGGCACAACCCCGCTCGCCAAAGTGTTGCGCAGGAAAATATCGGCGTAACCGCCCAGGCTCACCACGCCTTCCTGAATGCGCGCCCCGCCGCTATCGTTCAACCCGATAACGGGAACGCCGACCTTCATCGCCAGGTCGAGGACTTTGCAAATCTTTTCAGCGTGCGTTTCTGAAAGGGAACCGCCGAAGACGGTGAAGTCCTGAGCGAAGACGACAACCCGACGTCCGTCAATCAATCCATAGCCGGTGACCACGCCATCACCCGGATAGAGTTGCTCGTCGAGACCAAAATCCTTCGAACGATGCACAACGAGTTTGCCAAACTCTTCGAAACTGTCTTCATCGAGCAGGAAGTCGATCCGCTCGCGCGCAGTCATTTTGTTGGCCGCGTGCTGCTTCTGAACTCGATCGGGTCCGCCGCCCTGCTCCGCTTTACGCGAGCGCTCTTTCAGCACTTCAAGTTTCGTCCTGGATTGTTTGGGCTGTTGCTTGGTCATCAGGAAATAGTTTGCGTTACTAATCGCTAAACGGAAAGGCGCGCGTCTGAATCATCTTTACGATTTCATCGAGCGCCTGTTGCGCGTTGGCCTTTACTTCCTCAGTGTAGCCGTAAATCCGCGCGTTTGCCGCAAAATCTTCAACGTCGAGAACTCTGTAAGAAAAGTCCGGAGCGACCAGAATGTCCAGGTCCAAATCCACATAACTCAGAGTCTCGCCATCGAATTTGGCCGGCACATTTACGTTGCAGTAGTAATTTCTGAGGGCGCCATCGGGTTGAGCAAAACGAAAAATGTTGTACCAGCGATCCAGCCAATAGTATTCGACACTTTGCGTGCCCCTCGCAATCGTTCCCAGGAGATCGTGAACCACTTCGTCAGGAAACTTTGCGTCCAGGACGATTAGCGAACCTTCCTGGCGAATCAACTCCGCACCCCAGGTGCGATGAAGCGCGCCGTCGTACTTGTAAGCGCAGACAAGAATCGCCTTTTCACGTTGCGACAAATCGATTCAGCTTTCAGCTCGAGTACCAGGACGGTTGGCGAGCGTCGACTCCTAGGAGTGCGGTGACTTGTCACCGCTTTTGCTCAGCAGCAACTTTACGATCGGCCAAAGCGGCGACTAGTCGCCGCACTCCAAGGAGTTGCATTACTTCCTGCCGCTCTTGCGCCAGTCAGCCAGGAACGTCGCCTGACCTTTATCCGTCAACGGATGATTGAACATCTGATCGATCACTTTGAAAGGTATGGTGGCAATGTCCGCGCCCATGCGAGCCGCTTCGATCACGTGGATCGGATGACGCATGCTCGCCGCCAGCACTTCAGTTTTCCAATCGTAGTTTCGATAGACTTCAATAATATCCTGCAACAACAGCAAGCCGTTCTCGCCAATATCATCAAGCCGGCCCAGGAAGGGACTGATGAACGAAGCTCCCGCTTTCGCCGCCAGAATCGCTTGGGCAGCCGAGAAGCAAAGCGTGACGTTGACCTTTATTCCTTCATTCGACAATTTGTTTGTTGCTTTCAAACCTTCGCGCGTCAAAGGGCACTTGATAACAACATTGGGCGCGATCGTCGCGTAGTCGCGTCCCTGACTAATCATCCCTTCAGCATCTTCACTGGTGCACTCAGCGGAGACTGGTCCGCTTACAATCTGGCAGATTGCCTCTATATGTTCCTTGAAATCGACGTTGCCTTCTTTGGCGATTAGGGAAGGATTGGTGGTGACTCCGTCAGCGATGCCGAACGCTGCTGCATTGCGAATCTCATCCAGGTTTGCGGTATCAAGAAAAAACTTCATAGGACCTCCAAGGTTAATAAGCGGGTCGATTCCAACGAATAATCGTTTGTTCTCCGTGCATCCTCTGTGTCTCTCTGTGTCTCCGTGGTGGCCGAAGCTGCCAAGTCCACCACAGAGACGCAGAGATCACTGAGGTTTCACCGAGAAGAGAAATTGTACCAAGTGACGCTAGATATGTTCACGGGCGATCGCGCACGCTGTTTCGTAGTACGCCAATTCCTTCTATCTCAACTTCACAAACATCTCCATGCTTCATCGGCGAAACGCCTGCGGGTGTTCCCGTCGCGATCAGGTCGCCAGGATTGAGCGTCATGATGTTTGCAATATACTTAATCAGGAAGGGAACTGAAAAAGCCATCTCAGCAGTGCGACCGATTTGTCGTACGATGCCGTTGACGCGCGTAGTAACAACGAGATTTCGTGGATCCAGGCCGTCAACAATAAACGGACCAACCGGACAAAACGTGTCGAAAGATTTGGCGCGAGTAAACTGGACGTCTTTGCGTTGCAGGTCGCGCGCGGTGACGTCGTTTACGCAAGTGTACCCAAGCACGTAACTGAGCGGGTCTTCGTCGTCGCCAAGATTTCGCGCTCGTTTGCCAATCACAACGCCGAGCTCGCCTTCGTGTTCCACCTGCTGCGACTGTGGTGGTCTTTCAATCGCATCGCCGTTTGAGATTATCGCTGAAGGCGCTTTCAGAAACAGCAACGGCTCATCAGGCATTTTGTTGCCGAGCTCCGCAGCGTGTTCTTTGTAGTTGCGTCCGACACAAACGACTTTGGAAGGTACGACGGGGGCCAGCAACGTCGCGTCCGTGAAGGCAATCCGCGGCCCCGCGGCCGACAGAGGAAATGGGATCCGAAAGATATCGTCAGAGGCAAGCGGCAACACTACCTCACCTTCGACCAAGCCGTATTGCGGCTCAGCAATCGAGCGTGTGATATAGCGACAGATTTTCATATTGAACAATCACCGCGACTTTCGACAGAGCGATCGCCGGTAATGCGTCAATTGCCGCAAACCCTGGATAGACCGCCACCGCATCAGGTGATCAGGCCGGCGGTTCGCAATTCACCGCGCAGGTCCTCACTCACTTCGCGTACAGACTCATTAAACTTGAGATAGACCACGCCAAGAATGTCTGACGGAATCTCCAGCTCTCCTTGATAGAGAATGACCACGCGTTGGCGGCCAAGCTTTGCCATGAACCAGCCAAGCTCCAGGATCACGTTTTGTCGGGCGCGCCACTTCGTCTCGTCAATATTCTTTGCGTTCGCGGTATCGTCGGGTGTCATCAGCACACAAGCGAAGGCGCTTTTCGGCGCGTAGTACTCAAACTTCTCGATGATCGCTTTACCCATACTGCTTTGTTCATGCAGGATGACGGATCGTAAGCCGAGATCGGCGAGAAACTCTTTCAGCTCCCTTTTCTTCGCTTCGTTCTGTCCATGAACGATGAACACACTGGGCGAATCCAATTTCGCCAGAGCTTCCGCAATCTTGCTCACCACCGGTGCGGGCTTGTTCCCTTTAACACGCTGACAGTATATGTCGTCAACAATGGCCGGAATCGGGAGCTCGTCGAAGACGATCGGAATCAGCTGCTTGTTAAGAGCACGCGCCGCACCAACCTCCGCATTCACAAACGGACGCTCTATTGAGTTCTGCGTGAAAAGAACAGCGAGAGCGTCGCAGTCTGCCATGCCGCGATCCATGGCGTCCCGCCACTTTCCACCGCCCGCTACCGCCTCCGCAAAGATGGTAACCTTGTGTCCAAGCCTTTTTAGCCCGGCGGCGACGCCAAGCGCTAACTCCTCATCCAACCTGCTGTAGGAAATATATACGTGAGCCGACATGGTGTGATGCCTCCTCTTTACGGGACTACTTCAGAAACAACCTCAGACAGCGGACTAACGTTGCCGGCCTGATCGACTGCAGTAAGGTAGTAGTAATAACGTCGTCCTGATTCGACTTTCTCATCCTGGAAAGTTGTCCTGGTCAACAGCCCTGCGTTTAGCTTGTTCCACTTGTCTTTCGGTAAATCAGGATCGGTGGAACGATAGATGTTATAGCCGGCGATGTCGGCTTCCGGATTTGCCGGGAAGAAGATCGATAATCTTCCCGGAGCCGCCGCCACGGTTATCGACGCTGGAGCAGATGGCGCAAACGTGTCCTGCGGCGAAATGGAAATCGAGTTTGAATTCAGACTTTCAACCTGCCCGCCTTCAGTGCCCAGCGAAACTGCACGCACCACGTAACGATAGGTTGCGCCAAACTTGAACTTTCGGTCCTGATACTGCGTGCCGGAGATCGGCGCATCGTTTAGCGCCTGACTGACTTCGTTCTCGTTGTCCGCAATGCGATAGACGTTGTAGCCCAGGAGATTTACCGGAGTCGAGCTGTCGATATTCGCAGCCGGGGGTTGCCAGGAAATTGTAATCGCCTCTTCGCCGACTTCATTGCCGGTTGAGATCATTGTGGGCGCCTGCGCAATTCGAGCTGCAGGCTCGAGTAGTAGGAAATTTGAAAACGCGGCGCGCTGACCGGCAGCATTTACATAACGCACGGCGTAACGCAAACGCGTCGGCTCACCGGCAAGTTCCAGCGTGTCGGTATAAGTCAAAACCTCAACGCCGCTCTTGAGCTCGTCGTAGGTGACCGATCCAATCAAGGTTGAGCGCGTTGCAAACTCTTCTTCAGTTAAGCCGAGTGGTGCGCGCGGTTTTTCTGCCAGCCGGTAAACATCGATACGACGAATGCTCTGTACGCTGACGTCCGAGGCGTTGCGCAGGGGGGCCGGCCAACTAAGAATTACCTGGTTTCCGCGTTGCACGCCGGACAGCAACTCAGTGCGCTGTTGCACACGCTCCACCGGGGGCAAGGGCGGCCGTCGCTTACCGCAGCCTGCCAACATCAAAGCAAAGAGCAAAAGGAAAAAAGCAAAAGTTCGAAAACAAATGCGATTGACCACTGCTAATTTTGCCTTTTGACTTTTACCTTTTGCCTTTGTCACAGAATGTACCGGCTGAGGTCCTGGTCTTTGACAGTTTCGGCGAGCATCGCTTCGACGTAGGCGCGATCGATGCGTTGATTCTTTGGTTCCAGGTCGGGCCCCTCAAAACTAATTTCTTCAAGCAGCTTTTCCATGATGGTTTGCAGCCTGCGGGCGCCGATGTTCTCCGTAAGCTCGTTTACCTTGAAGGCAAAATTCGCGATCGAATCGATGGCTTCGTCCGTGAACTCAATTATTACGTCCTCGGTGGCCATCATGGCCTGATACTGTTTGCTCAGAGCGTTCTTAGGTTCCGTCAGAATACGTTTGAAGTCGTCGACAGTTAGAGATTCAAGTTCCACGCGAATAGGGAAGCGGCCCTGCAATTCCGGAATCAGATCTGACGGTTTTGAAACGTGAAAAGCGCCGGCGGCAATAAAAAGAATGTAGTCGGTACGCACCATGCCATACCGCGTATTGACGGTTGTGCCTTCAACGATTGGCAAAATATCTCGCTGCACACCTTCGCGCGACACATCAGGTCCATGTCCTGATTCCCGGCCGGCGATCTTGTCAATCTCATCGAGGAAAATAATTCCCGACATTTCGACCCGCTCGATCGCAGTACGCGCCACCGAATCCATGTCAACCAGTCGCTCTTCTTCTTCTGCCATCAGGTGTTCGATGGCTTCGTCCACCGTCATTTTTCTTTGCTTGGTCTTTCCCTGAAATAGATTCCCCAACATGTCTTTCATGTTGATGCCCATTTCTTCGACGCCCTGCGGCCCCGCCAACTCAATCACCGGGAAGTTTCGTTCGCGAATTTCCAGCTCAACCAACCGGTTATCTAGCTTTCCACTGCGTAGCTGCGTGCGCAGCTTCTCGCGCGTTCGCTGAAACTGATCCTGAGCCGCGGCCTTGGCGGCTGGATCGGAAACTTCAGATTCGTCTGCTTCACTTCCGTTGGCGTCGAAGTCGTACATGCTGGAGCTCGAACGCGCTGGCGGCAGCAGCAAGTCGAGGATTCTTTCCTCCACGTTCAATTCTGCCTTTTCCGCAATCTCATCGATCTTCTCCTGCCGCGTCATGTCCACAGAGATTTCGGTCAAATCGCGAATCATGCTTTCAACGTCGCGGCCAACGTAGCCAACTTCAGTAAATTTCGACGCTTCGACTTTTAGGAAAGGGGAATTGGACATGCGCGCCAGGCGACGCGCGATTTCAGTTTTGCCGACGCCGGTGGAGCCGATCATGATCATGTTCTTCGGCATCACATCTTCGGCCATCTCAGGCGGGAGCTTCTGGCGGCGAATACGATTCCGCAAGGCCACGGCGACGGCGCGCTTGGCGTTGCGTTGTCCTACTACGTGCTTATCAAGCTCAGCCACAATCTGACGCGGAGTCATATCGTCGAGCTTAACGTCTTCGTCCACTTCGCCTTCCAAATAAATAACCATCTTGAATAAAACCTATTTCAGCACTGAGTCGGAATCACAGTTCTTCGACGACGATGTTTTGGTTTGAGTAGATACAAATGTCGCCGGCAATCTTCAAGCTCTCAACAGCGATCTCCTTTGCGGACAGGTTGGTGTGCTGCACCAGGGCCCGCGCCGCTGCGAGCGCATACGATCCACCCGAGCCGATCGCCAACACACCGTCGTCCGGCGCGATCACATCACCATTGCCAGACAACAGAAACGAAGTCTTACTATCGGCGACAACCAGCAGAGCTTCAAGATGACGAAGAATTTTGTCGGTACGCCATTCTTTGCTCAGTTCGATCGCGGCCCGCTCAAGATTTCCGTGATACTGTTCGAGCTTGCTTTCAAATCGCGTCAGGAGCGAAAAAGCATCGGCCGTAGCTCCAGCAAAGCCCGCAAGTATACTATCGTTGTAGAGCCGGCGAACTTTTCGGGCGTTTGCCTTCATTACGGTTTCGCCCAAGGTAACCTGTCCGTCACCGGCAAGTGCGACGTGCCCATCTTTGCGCACGTGCAGCACGGTGGTACTGCGAATGATTAGTTTTTCTCCTGGCATTTTTGACAAAGGTCACTATAGGAATTCGCTCGAAGGCAAGTCAAGCGCGGCTTCCAGGCGGCACTGGTTTAGTTTGAACTGGCCTCTCCTTGGAGTGCGGCGACCGGTCGCCGCTTTTGCCTGCGGCGGCCTGATCGTCGCGTCCCCGGAGTAAATCAAGTAACCGAGAATTGGCGCCAATTCAACATGGACCAAAGCGGCGACCGGTCGCCGCACTCCAAGGAGAGGTTTGTTTTCGAAGGTGAACCGGTACCCCCCCCAACCCAGATTTCGTGCTTTAGGCTATGATAGCAGTAGACACGATCTACGGATCGATTGCTCAATCGGGAGACTGAAAGTTAATGAGCAGGAATCGGCCACGCATCGGCATAACGATGCGCCTCGAATTGGAGACTGATCGCTTTTATCTTGCGCGCTATTACAGCGAAGCTGTTGAAGCCGCGGGTGGCGCGCCCGTGCACATCAGTCTTATCCCCAAGTCTGATTACATATCATCGGTTATGGATGAGCTTGACGGCGTGTTGCTCCCGGGCAGCGATTCCGATATCGACCCTTCTCGGTATGGCGCGGAACCGCACCCGAATTTGGGTGGTGTCCATCCGGTGAAAGACGAAACAGATTTGCTGGTGTTGGACGAAATCGAGAAGCGCCGGCTACCCTTGTTCGCGATCTGCTTCGGCTTGCAGGCGCTCAACGTTTCGCGTGGCGGCACATTGATACAGGACATTCCTTCCCAACTTCCAAACGCAATCAAACATCAACAGGGCGCGCCGCGTGATCGTCCGTCTCACGCGATCAAGCTGCAGCAATCGAGTCTGCTGTTCTCACTCGCGTCTGGAGAGCGGGTATTCGTCAATAGTCACCATCATCAAGCCGTCGAGAGAGTCGGCAGAGACCTGGTCGCAACCGCCTGGTCCTCTGATGGTTTGATAGAGGCGGTGGAGGACACGCGACCCGAGCGTTTCGCTTTGGGCGTGCAGTGGCACCCGGAGCTGGGCTGGGAAAGGGACCGTTTATCGCAAGCGTTATTCAAACGCTTCATCGCAGTCGCGGCGACGAAAGAGAAGAGTTCAAGTGCATCCAAGTGACCTGCAACTTCGCGACCGGGTAGCTGTAGTAACTGGCGGCTCGCGCGGCATTGGCCGAGCCATCGTCGATCTGCTTTCGGAATTAGGGGCGCACGTCGTTGTAAATTACCTCAGTGGTCAGGAAGCAGCGGAAGCAACAGTGATCGCGGCAAGAGGAAGGGGAGTGGAGGCGATTTCAGTGCGGGCAGATGTTGCGAATCCACTTGAGGCCCAAGAGTTGATTGCCGCCGCGGTCGAACGTTTTAAACGCGTCGACATCCTCGTCTGCAACGCCGGCATTTGGGAGGGATCACCACTTGAAGAAATGTCTGAGGAGTTGTGGGATCGGACGATGGAGATAAACCTTAAGGGCACCTGGACCGTATGCCGAGCGGTAGTTTCGCGAATGAGAGAACAGCGATCGGGGAAGATCGTCATCTTAACGTCAACTGCCGGGCAGCGTGGCGAGGCAAACTATTCCAACTATGCGGCCTCCAAGGGAGCCCAGATCGCGTTCACGAAATCGCTTGCCGCTGAACTGGGCAGGTGGGGCATCAATGTTAATGCAGTGGCTCCCGGCTGGGTTGATACGGAGATGACTCGCGAAGCGCTTGGCGATGCGAAACAGCGGGAAGCAATTACGCGGACGATCCCAATGGGCAAGATCGCGGCGCCCGAAGACATTGCTGCACCCGTGGCATTCTTGTGCAGCGATTGGGCACGGCACATCAGCGGAGAAATCTTAAACGTAAATGGTGGATCTGTTCTCTGCGGTTAGAGTTGAGACTTTACCTTAAGCCAAGTAGATGAGAGTTCAGGTGGCTAATTTGAAATCCTCTGTGCAACCTCCGTGTTCTCTGTGTCTCTGTGGTGGGTGTTTGCGTGGATTTTCCCACCACGGAGGCACAGAGGACTCAGAGGTGGCACAGAGGAAAAAACTCTAAACTTCTTGAACTTTTGCAAACATGACAAGAACTCACATCAAGCTTGGTCTTGAGAAATTACTTGAAGAGCAGTCAGATCTATTGAACGGAGCCCGCGTTGGGTTGGTCTGTAATCAGGCGTCGGTGAACCACAAGTTTCACCACGCCGCCGACCTGCTTCATGAACATGACAGCATCAATCTGAAAGCCCTGTTCGGCCCGCAACACGGAATTCGCGGCGACGTTCAGGACAACATGATTGAAACTGAGCATACCATCGACCGCGAGACTGGCTTGCCGATTCACTCCCTCTACAGCGAGACGCGTGAACCAACCGAGGCAATGCTCAAGGACGTTGATGTCCTGGTTTTTGACATGCAGGACGTAGGCTGTCGCATCTACACCTTTGCTTATACGATGGCCAATTGCATGACGGCAGCACGCAAGTTTGGTAAGCGGGTCATCGTCTGTGATCGGCCAAATCCAATCAACGGCAAACATGTAGCCGGTAATGTGCTTGAGCCTGAGCAAGCGTCTTTCGTTGGTCTATATTCAATTCCTACGCGGCACGGAATGACCTTGGGTGAACTCGCGCAAATGTTTAATGAGCATTTCAAGATTGGCTGCGACCTCGAAGTCGTCAGGATGGAAGGCTGGAAGCGCGAGTTGTGGCTGGACGAAACAGACGCGCCCTGGGTGTTGCCTTCACCAAACATTCCCACGCTTGATTCCGCAACGGTATTTCCGGGAGCGGTTCATTTCGAGGGCACTCAAATATCAGAGGGCCGGGGAACTACCAAGCCGTTTGAACTAATCGGCGCACCCTACATCAACCCGGAAGAATACGCGAGAACGCTAAACGACTTGAACCTGCCGGGCGTTTTCTTCCGAAGCTGTATTTTCAGGCCAACTTTTCAGAAACATGGCGGCGTCAGCTGTGGAGGCGTTCAACTTCACGTTATCGACCGGGAAGAGTTCGAGCCGGTCTTTACCGGCCTAGCCATGGTTAAAGCGGCTTACGACCTTTACCGCGAGGATTTTCGTTGGAAGGATCCGCCGTATGAATACGTATACGATCGGAACCCTTTCGACGTAATAGCCGGGACTTCAAGTATTAGAGAAGCTTTTGAACAGGGAATTAGCGGCGAAGCGATTAGAGCGAGTTGGACCGCGGCGTTCAATGACTTCTTGAAGGTGCGTGAGAGTTACCTTCTTTACTAGCAGATTTGTTAAGGTGAATGATCAGAAGTCGTGGCGCCGACCGTTAATGTCGGAAGTTAAGATTAGTGAAACTGAAGAGCGTTGCTATCGAGACTTTAAGAAAACCTTTAGGTACGGAGGCTGGATTCTTGAGTACGGTTGATGAAAGAAATACGGAAGTGACGAGTGTTCCAGGCAAAGCCTGGTTGATGGGAGCGGCTGGCTGGTTGGTCCCCGGGCTCGGACACCTGCTGCAGGGAAAATGGTGGCGAGGACTGCTGCTCGGAGGCGCTGTTTGGGCTTGCTTCATCGCTGGCTTGTCAATGGGCGGTTACTTATTCAAGTATTCAGGCTCTGAACAAGGATATGCAGCGTTACTGCAAATTCCACCGATGGTGGGCGACCTCGGCACCGGCTTGCTCTACATAGTCTGCTTGCTTCGAGATTACGGATTCACACATGAAGCACAGCAGGCAGCACTGCCGACTTTTGAATATGGCTGGACGTTTCTTCTGGTTGCCGGCTTGCTGAATTACCTTGCGATGCTTGACGCCTTTGATATCGCAGCGGGGAGGAAATCATGAGACATTTTTTAGTCATGACAGCCTTTGCCGCCCTTGCCGGAATAGTTTTTGGCACCGTTGCGAAGAATTCAAATCGCGATAGGCTCATGTATGGCCTTAAGGTTTTTGCCGAGTTTATGGTGATAGGCCTGGTGCTGGCGTGGATACTCTACTTCATTCCTTTCTAGAGCCCGCAGTGCCTTTCACTCAACGATTCGGCCTGCAACGGGGAAATGACGTCAGTGCCATCCGCGGTAGCGGATGGGTCTGCAACAATAGGAACCTACCTGCTACCGCAGGTGATACTGACCTCACTGCGCCGGCAAGTCACTATGTAGCGGCCAGTCGTTGGTAGGGGCTTGAATGGCAATTCTTGAGACAGAGGCGCTTGTCCTGCGGACCTACAATTTTGGTGAAGCCGACAAGATCGTCGTCTGTTTGACCCACAGCAGCGGGTTAATCCGCGCCGTTGCCAAGGGCTGTCGCAAACTCAAGAGCAGATTCGGCGCCGCACTCGAACCTTTCACTCTCGCAAAAATAACTTACTACCAAAAAGAGCATCAGGACCTTGTCTCCCTCAATCAGGCCGAGATAGTGAAGTCACACTTCGATCTCTCCGGCCAGGCCGAAATTCTGACCGGACTCGCCTACATGGGCGATCTGGTAATCGAGTTTTCCCCTCCTTACGAAGCTAATGAAAAACTTTACCGGATGGTCAAAGCCTGCCTCGACGCGATCTGTGAATCGCAGTCCGACTTGCAGGTGATTCTGAGGTACTTCGAAATCTGGCTACTTAAACTTGAAGGTTTCCTTCCGGATCTACGCCGTTGTGGCGAATGTCACCGCGCATTTGATCAGGAGGAAGCGACTTTTCTAAGCGTCGATCTGGTGTTTCGTTGCCGCGACTGCAGCCGCGGGGCCGGTAGTCTGGTATCAACAAAGCTGCAGACTCAGCTACGGGCGACACAGAAACTGGCTCCCTTTGTATTCGCGCAAGAGTCACGGGCGATACCCGAGAGCATTCATCGCGAAATGGCGGAACTGACGCATCGACTCATTGGCCGAGTGCTGGAGAAACAGCCGCGCCTGAGATCTACTTTCCAATGAGCGAGTCTTTGGTTTAGAAATTACATTTAATGTTAAATGGCAGGAAACTAGTTGCGAGATATGTAATCCAGGCAGCGCTTCCTTACGTCTTGCTTTCGCTGGCGCTACTGACCGCCATCCTCTTCACCCAGCAAACCGGTCGCTTTGCAGAGTTGGCAATCTACACTGATCTGCCGCTCTCGTTGGCAGGTGAGATTGCTGCCGCGCTTTTACCGAGCGTTCTCGTTCTTACATTGCCAGTAGCGGTATTAGCCGGAATCGTAATCGGCTTTTCACGGATGGGGAGCGATAGCGAAATCATCGCCCTTCGCGCCGCTGGTGTCGGCACCTGGAGTCTGCTTTGGCCGGCACTGCTCATCGGCCTCGTAGCCACGATGGCAACCACCGTCCTGCACCTAAAAGAAGCGCCTGAGGCAGCACGGGATCTGCGTCGCGTTGCGTTGCAGGGCGCGCTGAGAAAACTGGATTCACCCGTAGAGCCGCGCACCTTTAATACTGAAATTCCCGGCTACGTTATTTATGTCCGTGACGGCGACAAAACCCAGGGATCGTGGGGGCGCGTTTTCATCTACGCCCAACAACCCGATGGTTCCACGCGAATAGTGACTGCGCGATCCGGAAGAATCGATTCATCAAACGAGCGCTCGGAACTGGTCCTGAGCGACGCCGTAGCAATGAAGATTCCCAAACCCGAAGGTGTCCAGCACGACTATGTAGTCGAGCGTTTAGATCAATTGCGCATAACCATCAACACCGGCCGCGCGGCATTACTTGAGAGTTTTAGTCAGAAAGATTTGCAATCCGAAGAACTGGGCTTCAACGAACTACAAGAACTGCGAAAGTCCGGCACCCCCGAGCAACAGAGTGAAGCGCTCCGTACACTCCACCGCCGGCTGGCACTGTCATCAGCGCCGCTGATCTTTGCGCTGTGTGGCGGTCTGTTAGGAATGCGTGTGAGACGTGGAGGCCGCGGCGCCGGCATCCTGCTGTCAATCGGCGTGGTGGTAATTTACTACCTCATCATGCTGCTTGGTGAGTCGCTCGCCAGAAACAATGCTTTGTCCGCGTTCGCCGGTGAGTGGATGGCAACCGGAGTAATGCTTCTCATAAGTTTGTTGCTCTGGCGTATCGACGGTCTGAGGAAGTTTACCTTTGCAAAAAGGTTATTGAAGCAGGGAAGCCTGAGTCCGGCGCCACACCGAGCTGCCGCCCCGTCGCACACGATCGGCGCCGGACGCTCGGGGTTTCCCAGTCTGCTCGACACTGCTCTTTTCAGAACGCTCACGACCAGCTTTGTGGTGGGGTTTCTGTCCTTAGTTTCCATCTTCATTATCTTCACCCTATTTGAGCTGTGGCGCTTTATCGGCAGCAATAACGTGCCGGCCGTGGTAGTCGGAAAATACTTGCTCTTTCTGTTACCGCTGGTCGCAGTCGAACTATTTCCAGCGACGATGCTGATCACTGTTCTCATCACCTACGCGCTGCTGGCGCGAACAAACGAAGCGATTGCCTGGTGGGCATCCGGGCAGAGCGTTTACCGCCTGATGATGCCGGGCCTGCTATTTGCAGTCGCGGCCGGGGCTGGCACGTGGCTGGTCCAGGAGCACTTAATGCCGCCGGCCAACGTTAGACAAGAAGCTTTGCGAGCGCGAATCAGAGGCGGTCAGCCACGCGCGATTACCGGCACGGGCCGGCAATGGCTGGCGTCGCTGGAGAACAGGCGGTTGTATTCTTACGAGTTTGATGAACAGGCTGGCGTGTTGGCCGAGCCCGCAATTTATGAGTTGGATGAGGCGGCAGTGCATTTGCATCGCGTGACCACCGGAAAATCGGCCACTTGGAATGCGAGTAATCAACTACTAGTCAAAGACGCCGAGATCGTTAACCTGAACGGAATGGTAGTCGAGCGAAAACACGAACCGGAGACGCTGGTCGCAGGTGTCGATGCCCCGCAAGTATTTCGACCAACGGTTGATAAGCCTTCACAGTTAAGCGTGCTGGCGTTAAGCAGCTACCTGAAAGCTGCCAAACAACGTGGAGTCAATGTGTCGGCCCTGGCTCTTGCGCTGCAGCGGAAGTACGTCAATCCATTCAGCGTCCTGGTGATGGCTTTCATTGGCATGCCGTTGGCGCTGGCATTTGGACGACGCGGAGCGATTGTGGCGCTATGTGTGGCGGTGGGAGTGAGTGTCGCTTACTGGGGGATTGGTGGCGGGTTCCAGCAGTTGGGCAATCATGGATTGTTGCCTCCCGAAGTAGCAGCATGGGCGCCACCGGTGATCTTCGCCGCCGCAGGAACCTACTTCCTCTCGCGCGTCCGCACGTAGAACAGGCATTCCCGCCTGTCGATCTGTTTTCGCTCCAGAGATACCGTCTTGAAAATCAAGCGGTAAGTAGTAGTTCGTGATTAGGGTCAAAGTGTTTGCCCGACTTGAGAACGCCGAAGGCAATATGGATGAGCTTGCGCATGGCGGCGCCAATGACCTGCATTTTGTTTT
>DASYLB010000055.1:0-111483 GCA_036009765.1 Pyrinomonadaceae bacterium
CATCGTGCAGAATGCCGGCCAGAGCTCGATCAACCAAATGCGCACCGCGCCACTGTGGGGCATGCGCGCCCGTAACCGTTTCCTGCATCAGGGGCTGAACGTCACTGTTTTTGACGTCATTCAGTTACACGCTGGCCAGGCCACTACGGCGCGTAACAACTTCAACAACGCCTTGAGCGTTGGACAACAATCCGACCTGATTGCTTTCGTCTTGTCACTGTAATTCGCAACCATTGATAAGGCCGAGCACTAACCCGGAAGCTCGTCGCGTAAACCAACCGGTGAGCTTCCGGCAGTTTTTCGATTCAACAAGGAGGTTTATCAGTGAGACCACCCTCAATCGAACTTCGAGATCCAGAAGCAACCAAGCGACCCTCCCTATACCTACTGATCGGATTAGCGATTATTATTAGCTCGAGCTGTTTCGCCTTCAGCTGTTCCACTGGCCGAAAGCCGGTGGCGGAAGCGCCACCACCCGCTCCAGCCCCGAAAGCCGAAGAGCAGGCATTGGTAGCAGCAAAACTACCGCCGCCTTCGCTTGATCAGGTCCAGGCAGCCGTCGAGCGAGTCTTCAAGCAAGCCGCAATCATCGACTCGAGTCAGAAGCCAGCTTTTGTCGCTGGTGACTTCAACGGCGACTTGTCAGAGGATATTGCTGTAATTCTGAAACCCGCTCCAGAGAAACTTGCAGAGATGAATAGAGAGTTCTCCCCATGGCTGTTGAGAGATCCTTTCGGCGCGCATGAAACTGGGACTCCGCGACTAGGTGTTGGCGCAGCCGATGTTTTGTTGGCAGTGATTCATGGATTCGGCGACAAAGGTTGGCGTGATCCAGAAGCCACCCAAACATTCCTGCTCAAGAACGCTGGCGGTTCAAGTATGGAGACGCACGCAGGAAAGGAATTCATCGTTGCGAATCAGGGTAAAAAGCTGCCCACCTTACGAGGTGACGTAATCGGCGAAACCGCCAATGGAAAATCAGGCTACCTTTATTTCGCAGGAGCAACTTATGCCTGGTACGATCCAAAGACGTTCACCGGCGAGCCTTTGCCCCGTCGTGGCCACGGCGGCGATCAACGAGCAATGAAATAGCATCACGGCGTATAGCGGAAGCCGCAGACATTCGGGAGGTGATCACATGGTTATCAAACGATCCGGAGCATTCACTTTCGTGCTTTGCTTGGGGTTAGCTACAGTCGCGGCGTTCGCCGTCTTCGCTCAACCTTTGGTTAGTCCGCAAGCGGCGCCACAAGTCCAGTTCTTAACCGCCGCAGAACTGAAAGCCAAACTTACTAACAACGAACCAGTCACAGTGCTCGATGTCCGTTCCGGCGGCGACTTTGGCGGAAGTGAAAACAAAATCAAGGGTGCTATTCATGTCAAAGCAAGAAAGCTTCAGTCCCGGCTTGCACACCCACCGTTGAAAAACGTTTCTCACGATAGCGAAGTCGTTACCTACTGCGCCTGTCCAAACGACGAGGCAGCTATCAGGGCCGCCCAGGTGCTCATGAGTGCCGGCTTCAAACGCGTGCGTGCATTACGGGGTGGTTGGCTCGCGTGGAAGAAAACGAACGGTCAGGTCGAAGCCAAGCCCCGAGGATTCTAGGGAAATTCAAAGCGCCGCCGTTATCGGCGCACTCCAAGTTTGACGCTTTAGCTTCCGACAAGAGTTTTTCAGCAGCCCGCTAGAGCCTTCTCCGTGGCGCATGCTTTTCCCGAAAAAGTCCAATACAATGATCGCGCACGAAACCATGTCACGCCGGAGGACACTGAGCCATACTGGAAGTCGCCAATTTGGAATGCATCCGTGGAGACCGCAGGCTTTTTCGCGACGTTAGTTTTTCGTTAACTCCGGGAACGTTGCTACAAGTTACCGGCCCGAATGGTTGTGGCAAGACAAGTCTGTTGCGCATCATTTGTGGATTGAGCAAACCCGAGAGCGGAGCGGTGAAATGGCAAGGAGCGGAGATAAGCTCGCTTGATGAAGAATACTCCCAAAGCATCACCTACATCGGTCACCGAATTGCAGTTAAAGAAGAGTTGAGCTCGCTTGAGAATCTGCGCATTTCCAGTGGGCTCGCGGGCAGTGAACTTACCCACAATCAAGCTCGACAGGCGCTTGCCCGAGTTGGACTAACCGATCGCGAAAACTTGCCGGCGCGATTCTTATCAGAAGGACAACGACGCCGATCGGCGCTGGCGCGATTAATTCACGGGAAAGCGATTCTCTGGGTGCTTGATGAAGTTTTGGCGTCTTTGGATCACGCGGCGGTAACGTTGGTTGAATCAATAATCGGTGAACACCTCAGCAAGGGCGGTTTGGCAATTGTTGCTACGCACCAGGAACTCCACATCTCCGCAGGTTCGTTTCAGCGACTCGAACTCGAGCCCGCGCTTCCCGCCGGAACCGGGTCGGTGGGATCGCGATCGTGAGTGCCCCTTCTTCCCTTTCAATGTTTCGCTGGGTCGTCGTACGCGATCTTATGCTGGCGTGGCGTCGTCGCGCGGATGTGTTATCGACGCTATTCTTCTTTGTAATTGTAGTGAGCCTCTTTCCGTTTGGCGTCGGGCCGGAAACGCAACTACTTCGCTCTATCGCTCCCGGCGTACTATGGGTAGCAGCGCTGCTGGCGTCAATGCTTTCGCTGGGACGCGTTTTCCAGAACGACGAGCACGACGGCACGCTGGAACAAATGCTGCTCACGCCACAGCCGCTTTTTCTCGTGGTACTCGGAAAGGTGTTGGCGCAGTGGCTGGTGTCTGAGCTGCCACTCGTACTGATTGCACCTCTACTTGGCGTGCAGTTCGGTTTAGCGCCGGACACGTTGTTGATTCTTTTCGTGTCATTGCTAATTGGCACACCGATCTTGAGTTTGATCGGCTCAATCGGGGCGGCGCTAACGCTCGGAGTCCGCGGCGGTGGCGTTCTGATCGCACTATTGATTTTGCCGCTATACATCCCGGTTTTGATCTTTGGAGCAGGCGCTGTAGAGGCTAGCATTAGCGGCATGAGTTCCCACGCAAACCTGTATTTGCTGGGCGCTTTTCTTATGGTATCGCTGGTTTTTGCTCCCTGGGCAACGTCGGCTGGGTTGCGAATATCTTTGGAATGATTCTGCGGGGTTGGTTTTGGGCTTTAGTCTTTGGTCTTTGTATTTTGAGCTTTGAACTTTGAACTTTGAACTTGGTGCTTTGACTTTCTCGCAGGATCGATGAGCTTCGAAAGAGAACCGAGTACAAAGCTCAAAATACAGAGACCAAAGGCCAAAAGCCAAAGACCAAAGACGTCGCTTCAAACAAATGAACATCTACAAATACGCATCGCCTTCGGCTTTCTATCCGGTAGCAGGGAAAATGATTCCGTGGTTTGCGGTCCCGGCCGCAATTCTCTTTGCCGTCGGCCTGTACATCGGTTTCTTCGTTGCCCCCACTGATTTTCAGCAAGGTGACGCCTACCGCATAATGTTCATTCACGTGCCTGCAGCCTGGATGGGAATGTTCTTATACGTTCTGATGGCTTTCTATGCGGGAATCGGCTGGGCTTTCAACGCGCGACTCTCCTCGATGATGGCTTCATCGCTCGCAGTCACCGGCGCTTTGTTTACTTTGCTTTCACTTATAACCGGAGCTTTCTGGGGCAAGCCGACCTGGGGCATTTGGTGGGTCTGGGATGCACGCATGACTTCGACGCTGATACTGCTGTTTCTCTACGTCGGTTTCATTTCGTTGCAGTCAGCGATTGATGATCCGCGGCGCGCAGATCGGGCCGGCGCGGTGCTCGCGCTCGTCGGAGTAATCAACGTCCCGATAATTTATTTCTCTGTGCAGTGGTGGAACACACTCCATCAAGGCGCTACCATTCGAATGCTTGGCAAGCCGTCAATTGCTCCGCGAATGCTGGCGGCGATGCTGATACTGTTAGCGGCCTGCTGGCTTTATTCCGTTGCGGTGGTTTTGATCCGGCTGCGCTGCATCATCGTGGAACGAGAACGGAACGCGGCGTGGATAACCGAGGGGGCAGCCTAAACATGAACTGGTCAGAATTTTTTACGATGGGCGGTTACGCGTTCTACGTTTGGGGTTCATATCTAAGTGCCCTCATACTGCTGGGTGGGGAAGTAGTCTTATTGGCTAAACGAAAAAAATCGCTCGGCAAACGCAGCAATCGCGAGCCAAATCAAGACTGAAAGTAGAAATCATGAAGCGTCGTCATAAGCGAATCTCTTTTATTGTGCTTGGCCTCGCCGGGTTGGGAATTGCTGCCGCACTTGTGCTCAGCGCGTTCCAGCAGAACCTGGTGTTTTTCTTTAGTCCTTCGCAGGTGGTGGCTAAAGAGGCGCCGGTTAACAAACCATTTCGCGTCGGCGGCCTGGTGCAGAGTGGCACCCTGCAACGCGACAACGACGGGCTAACAGTACGTTTCAACGTGACGGATACAGCCAAGACTATTCCCGTTGTGTACAAAGGAATTCTTCCGGACCTCTTCAAAGAGGGCAAGGGCTGCGTGGCGCAGGGTCATATTGGAGCCGACGGGGTCTTTTATGCTGACCAGGTTTTAGCGAAACACGATGAGAACTACATGCCTCCGGAGGCCGGTAAAGCGATCGACGCCGCAAAGCACGAAAAAGACGCCGCGAAGAGCGTAGTTTACTAAGGGCCTTACTTATGGTTCCTGAAGTTGGACAGTTCGCATTGATCATGGCGTTGATGCTGGCGCTAACCCAGGCGACGTTGCCGTTGATCGGAGCTGCGCGCGGCAACCGCGCGTGGATTGCGTTAGCGGCCCCGGCCGGACAAGCTCAATTCATCTTTGTCGCCATCGCGTTTGGGTGTCTCGCTTATTCATTTATCACTAACGACTTCTCGGTTCTCAATGTCGCCGTAAACTCGAATTCTCAACTCCCGCTTCATTACCGGCTCGCGGCCACCTGGGGATCGCATGAAGGTTCCTTACTTCTTTGGGTCTTGATGCTGGGACTCTGGACCGTCGCGGTTTCACTCTTCAGTCGTCACCTTCCAGAAGACATGGTCGCGCGTGTATTGGGTGTCATGGGTGTGATCAGCGTCGGGTTTCTCCTGTTCATGCTGTCGACATCGAATCCGTTTGCGCGGCAGTTTCCGGTTCCCAGCGATGGTCACGACCTCAATCCCCTGCTTCAGGATCCAGCGATGGTCGCGCATCCGCCGATGCTTTACATGGGTTACGTCGGATTCTCGGTCGCCTTCGCCTTCGCAATCTCAGCGCTGATCAGTGGTCGCCTCGATGCGACCTGGGCGCGCTGGTCGCGACCTTGGACCACGGTCGCATGGATGTTTCTCACGGTGGGTATTGCCCTGGGAAGCTGGTGGGCCTACTACGAACTTGGTTGGGGTGGTTGGTGGTTTTGGGACCCGGTTGAAAACGCTTCGTTCATGCCATGGTTGGTCGGCACTGCCCTGATTCACTCACTAGCAGTAACCGAAAAACGCGGCGGTTTCAAAAGCTGGACTGTGCTGCTGGCAATTGGCGCGTTTTCCTTGAGTCTGCTTGGTACATTCCTGGTACGTTCCGGCGTCTTAACTTCCGTTCACGCATTCGCGACGGACCCAAAGCGCGGCATCTTTATTCTCACTTTTCTGGTCTTCGTCATCGGCGGATCGCTGGTGCTCTATGCCTGGCGGGCAACACAGGTTGGACTTGGCAGCAAGTTTGAAGTGATTTCGCGCGAGTCGTTGTTGCTATCAAACAACGTGTTGCTGGTCGTCGCGGCCGGATCAGTTTTGCTTGGCACCCTATATCCTTTAATCATTGACGCGCTTGGGTTAGGCAAACTCTCCGTGGGTCCACCCTATTTCAACAGCGTGTTTGTGCCGCTGATGGCTCCCGCAGTATTCCTGATGGGTGTCGGCCCAATCGCGCGTTGGAAAAAAGCGAGCCTGCCGGAATTGGCAGTGCGACTGCGCTGGGCCTTCCTCGCCAGCGTGGTTACCGCCGTGCTGCTCCCTTTCGTGCTGGGCAAGTGGAAGCCACTGGTTAGTCTCGGATTATTGCTGGCACTCTGGATCGTAACCACCGTTATCGTAAATCTTTTCCAAAGAGTCAGGAGCACTTCCGGTCAGTTCAATGTCCTGCAAAAGCTTGGCATGCAAACTCGCAGTTACTACGGCATGCAGCTGGCCCATCTGGGTGTGGCTGTGTTCATTATCGGCGTCACCATTGTTACCGGCTATCAATCCGAACAGGACGTACGCATGGGCATTGGCGATACGGTCGATGCTGGTGGTTACACTTTCCGCTTTAATAAGGTCAGCCAAATAGCCGGACCCAATTACCAGGCCGCGCAGGCAGAGATTGAAGTCAGTAAGAATGGTGAAGTCAGGAACACGATGTATCCTGAAAAGCGGAACTACACGGCCACCGGGAACGTCATGACCGAAACCGCGATTGACAGTGGAGTGTTTCGCGATCTCTACATCTCGCTCGGTGAACCGGTAAGTGGCGGCGGTTGGAGCGTGCGTGTTTACTACAAACCATTCGTCTCGTGGATCTGGGGAGGCGCAGTGCTCATGGCCATGGGGGGCGGCTTGGCGTTAAGCGATCGCCGGTATGCGCTGGCTGCGCGAAAACAACGCGAGGCGCTGGCACAACACACTCAACCGCCAATTCCAGCTGTAGCGCTGGCCACGAAGGAAGCATGAAATACGTAATACCGCTCGCCCTTTTTGTCGTCCTGGTTGTTTTTCTGGCAATTGGGCTCGGGCGCGATCCGCACGTAGTTCCTTCAGCGCTGATCGACAAGCCTGCTCCCGATTTCGCGTTGCCGGAATTACGCGATCCTACAAAGATAGTCTCACCCAAAGACATGCGTGGGAAAGTTTGGCTCCTAAATGTTTGGGGCTCCTGGTGTGTGGCCTGTCGTGAGGAACATCCGTTTCTGATCGAGATTGCCAGGAGCGGCGCCGTACCGATCTATGGACTCAGTTGGAAGGACAAACGTGAAGATGCGCTAGCCGTACTTGGCGAGTTGGGCGATCCCTATGTGCTTAATCTGTCAGATTTTGATGGTCGCGTAGCCATCGATTACGGAATTACCGGCGCGCCAGAGACTTATCTGATCGATAAGAACGGTGTCATTCGCTACAAGGAACCAGGCCAGTTGACGCCAGAGATCATGAAGGACAAGATTCTGCCTCTGGTTGCGGAACTCAATCGCTGAGTTCGTAACGCAAACTGTTAGTTTGCGGGCCGTCGCGATTATGTTCTGCGATCACCATACCAACATTTTGAAGACAAAACGCTTTTTCCTGTCCCTGGTTCTTCTGGCTTCCCTGCCAGGTTTTTCTCTAGCGAAGGAGGCAGCGCCCGCTTCTGCCGATCCCGTCTTGGAAGAGCGCGTGATGAAGCTCTCCAAAGAACTACGCTGTCTCGTCTGCCAAAATGAGACGCTCGCTGATTCACGCGCCGATCTGGCTGAGGATCTGCGCAATCAAATTCGCGAACAGATGAAGGCGGGGAAAAGTGACAAAGAGATAATCGCATACCTCACCGCGCGCTACGGAAAATTTATTCTCTACAATCCGCCAATTGATCCGACCACTTACCTTCTCTGGTTCGGCCCATTCGTACTGTTGCTTGGGGGCCTGGTCGTGCTGTTTCGCTACGTGAAACAACGACGCGAGTTGATCGTCGAACAACCGTTGTCCGCCGATGACCGACTTCGCGCCGAAGCCCTCCTTAAAACCGTACCCGACAAAGAAACCGCATGATACTTTTCTGGCTCATCTGTGCCGGCCTGGTCGCGATTGCCCTGGCCTTCCTCTTGCCGACGCTGCTGCAAGGGAGTTCGACATCGGCGGAAAGCAGCAACGCGGGCGCAAACGTCGAGGTCTATCGGGATCAACTCTCGGAGTTGGACGCAGATCTCGCGAACGGCATAGTTAGTCCCGAACAGTATCAGCAGGATCGAGAAGAGATTGAGCGGCGATTGCTGGAAGACGTACCCACTGTAAAAACAGAAAGGGCAAAGCCTGTCCGGAACGTTTTGTTGAAACCGCTGGCGTGGTCCCTGATTTCCTGGGGCATCGTTTCGTTCATACTCGCGCGCCTCGGCTTGCAGGTTTCGATTATCAAAGGAATTGCCGCGATGCAACCGGCGTTGGGTGTGGTCTCATTGACGTTGGGCGCTTTTATTCTGCTCGCACGGTCGAACCGCATTGCCGCTCGGGCCTTAGCGCTCGCTATACCCGTGATGGCAGTCGCCTTCTACCTAACCGTTGGCAATCTCCACGCCTTTGATCCGGCGACAGCGGCAAATCCAGCTGGCGGGCAAATGACGCAAGAAGGAATCGAAGCAAATGTTGCGGCACTCGCCAAGCGCATGGAACAGAATCCGAACGACGCTGATGGCTGGGCAATGTTGGGACGCTCCTACATCAAGCTCGAAAAATACAACGAGGCTAGTAATGCTTATGCCAAGGCAGAGGAGTTGAAAAAGAACGACCCGGATCTATTGGTTGAGTATGCATTTGCCCTGGCTATGGCTAACGGTCGTCAGCTTCAGGGCAAACCGACAGAGTTGATCAAACAGGCATTACAGATCGCGCCGGAAAACCCAAGCGTGCTGCAGCTGGCTGGCACCGCGGAGTTTGAAGCGAAGAACTACAAACAGGCCATCGTCTACTGGCAAAAACTCCTCGCAAAGAGCTCCGGCAATCCCGAACTCGAACAGTCGATTTCAAAACGAATTGACGAAGCAAAAAAACTCGATGGGGGAGCGGCGAAGTAGCGCCCTGCCCGTATCCAAGCTAAATAACCAGTGATGATTAAAGCTTGATGGGGGCTTTTACCCTAAAAGTCGCAACTAGTAATTCCGATGCGTAGCGTCGGTTCGAATTTAGCCCGGCCTTCAAGGCTGGGATCACGGCGGCGCTTAAACCGCGCGTCGCGTCAGCGACGCAATGAAGATAAGATTATTGTTTCCCGGCTTTGAAAGGCCGGGCTAAATTCATATCGACGCCACACGTCGAACTCTTCCTGTCGACAACGACTTTTAAGGCAAAACCCTTAATGGGATAAAACGAAAATAATGACACGAGATAACCTGCTGTTCGCAATTATTGGGGTGCTGTTTGGCTTCATAGTAGGCTTTCTTTTCGCCAGCACCATGAATCAACGCTATGGACCGGGCGCGCCGCAAGCTGCGTCGAGCAGCCAGATGCCGGCGGATCATCCGCCGCTGGGCGCAAATCCCAGCGCGCCTGCTTCGGGAAACATGCAGGCCCAGGTGAGTGCGAAAATCGAAAAAGCGCGCAGTGAGCCAAAGAACTTTGATGCGCAGGTAGAAGCCGGCGAACTCTTCTACCAGGTACAGAGATTCGATCAGGCCATCGAGTTCCTATTGAAGGCCAATCAAATCAAACCAGACGACTACCGGACGATCGTGTTTCTCGGTGTGGCGAACCTCGACGCGGGTCATTACGACGTTGCTGAGAAGTGGTACAAGGCCGCGTTGCTGCAGAAGAGCGACGACGTAGTGACGCTTTCCGGCATGGCCGCAGCACAGCTCGCGAAAGGCGATGCGAAGGCCGCGGAGCAGGCAATAGCCAATCTGGAGAAGGTGGATCCGACGAGTGAAGATCTGCCGCAGTTCAAGGAAAAGTTGGCAACGCTGAAGAAGTAGTGAGCAGTGAGCAGTGACAAAAACAAAACCTCAGTTATTGCACAAGCCCTTTTAAAGAAAAGCAGCAAGCAGTTTGTTTTTCTACTCACTGCTTACTGCTCACCGCTCACTGTATTACCATTCGCACCACGCTGGCGAGCGGAATCCTCTGAATCTTGCCATCCTTTCCAATCACCACCACCTGGCCATTCTCGACAGTCACACGCCGCACGCCGCCCATTGATCGATTGACCAGTGTGCCATCGCTGGTTTCAATCACCAGGCGTGGTCCACTATCGTCAGTCTGCTCGGCGGGCGCAGGTTTCGGAGCCGAGCGCGTAGGCTTGCCTCTCCTGGCAGGACGCTCCGGTACCTCAGTCGTCTTCGGTTCAGTGCCTTCGACGGTTGGCTTCTCTGCGGTTTCGTCTTTCGCAGCATCTTTCGCATCAGTCTGGTCCGGTTTTGAAGCATTGTCCGGTTTCGGTGGTTGAACTGGTCTTGTCTTCCTGGTTACTGGCCGGCGTGGCCGAGTATTTCTGGTTGTCGTTCTCGCGGTTGTAACTGGCTTCGGCGCAGTCTCTGTTGGACCAGCCGGAGTGGGTTCAGGCGTGGGAGCCTCGACAACTGCAGCGAGCGGTTCATCAATGCGCGCCCCAACTGACGTCACGCGCTTACTTCCCTTTGACACTTCTGCCACGCTCGAGTGTTGTAGGGCGTCCTCGTGTTCGGCGAGCGGCCCGGAGGTTATCGGCTCAAACGCGCCGCCGAAGTGCAGCCGATAGGTAGCCTCGTCATCGTTTGGCGTGCGACCTTCGACCCGCAGAATCAGATCTTCCTGCTTGCGCAGGTAAATGCTCTTCGTAATAGGCGAAGCAGTGCCCGCATAAACCGTAAACTTCAAAAGCGGGCGCAGATTCGAAGACGTGAACACATCAATGTCGCCATTCAGGTTGCGGCTGTCCAGCGTAATCAACACGTCACCAGGCAGGCCGGTAAAGGCGTAGAAGTGATCGGTCACGCGCGGGTCACCCAGGTCTCGCGCGTTGATCGTGCCGCGAATTTCATTTTCGCGAACTGGTGACGGCCAGGCGACGTCGGTCGATTGCGCCGCACTGTAACTGGAACAGACAGCCAGCAACAAAACGATCCAGATGCCGCGAGCGAGCGGCTTAGCTGTGGCGAGAGTCTGCATCGTATAACGTAGGGGACCAGATCGAATCGAAGTTTCGGGTGGTAAAGCAACTAACGGGAGTAAAGAATATCAGATTTAGAGCGGCAGGCGTAAGAGTGCTTCACAACCTCTGACGCCGGGGCGATTCTCGAGTGTCAAAGTCCCACCATGTGCTTCGGCAATCTGACGAGAAAGTACAAGTCCAATGCCCGAACCCTTTGCCTTAGTCGTGAAAAACGGCACGAACAGATTTGCGGTGTTGGCAAGACCAGGCCCTTCGTCGCTGATCCATACTTCGATCTGACCGTTATTTTGCCCCCAACCAACTCCCACTCCGCCTTTTGTTTCCATCGAAGCATCGACCGCGTTGCGAACGAGATTGATTAACAACTGCTCCAACTGCACGTCGTCGCCTTTGATAACCAATTCCGGACCAGCCACCACTTTCACAGGCAAGCGCGTTTCGAGACTTACTACGCGCTGAACCAGCGAGCCAATATTAAGGGGCTCAAAGCGCGGCTGCGGCAGACGAGCGAGCTTCGAATACGACTCCACGAAACGAGCGAGCGAATCAGCGCGCGAAGAAATCACCTCTAAACCACGGTGCATGTCGTCGCCCCAATCAGCCGACTGCGGTTGTTGGGTAAGCAAATCTGCCAGACTTCCAGCCACTGACTTGATTGGCGCCAGCGAGTTGTTTAGCTCGTGGCCCAGCACGCGTAACAGGCGCTGCCACGCCGTCCGTTCCTCTTCGCGCAGAGTTTGACTGAGATCTGTCAGCACCAGCAGTTGATGCTGTGCGCCACCTTCGCGAAACGTGCTGCGACGAATATCCCAGCGACCAAAGCCACCGGGAAAAACCATCTGCATAGTGTGCGGGCCCTCGGCTTCATCGCGACTGAAACATGGCGCCAGCCCAAGTTCGCTGCTGGTGCGTCCCAGCAATCTGGTTGACGGCTGAGCCAGCAATCTCTCACCAGCGCGATTGACCAATCGCAGCCGCTGTTCACCATCAAACGCGAACACAGCTACATCAATCTCGGCCATCACTGTGCGCAACAGCGCAGTCGCTTCGAGCGCACCAATTCTCTGCTCTCGTAACGTCTGTCCCAAATCGTTCACTTCCAGCATCACTTCGCCGAGCGCGTCTCCCAATGCCGCGCGCCGTCCGCGAATTGAATAGTCACCTTCACGAATAGCGGCAAGGATGTTTGAAAGTGTTTGTAACGGACGAACAATGCGCTGCTTGAGATTGAAAGCGATACTCAACCAGAAGATTACCAGGAAGAGATCGGCGGTCCACTGCACTCGCGCACTGTAACCGTCGTACCAAAGGAGAAAAGCGCAGAGGGCGACAGCCGGACAACCAGCTGCCAACGCCAGAAACGTAACCCGTTTCTCAAATTTCATCCGGCCGCCACGTCTTAACGCCGGATCAAGACTGGAGATTGTGGATGTATGTTTTGGCGGCTTAGGGAGCGGGTTCACAAGTCGGTATCATAACCCAGTCAATAGGGGGAACGGGTAAAGTGGAAGGGGTAATGAATAAAGGATCAGGAAACGGGAAGCCCACGACTTAACAATTAATGGGCACCGCTCCCATTACCCCTCCTCCTCTTCCTTTTACGACAGCCCATACTTTTGCAAACGCCGATAGAGCGCGCTGCGGCTCAGTCCCAGGGCTTCGGCGGCGCGATTGGCGTTCCCTTCAAAGCGGGCGAGGGCTTTGGTGATCAGTATGCGTTCGGCTTCTTCCAAGCTCATCTCCTCGAGACGCGAGGAAAGGCGGGAATCGGGAGTTGTTTGCAACGCCAGATCGAAAGCAGTTACCACATTGCTGGAACTCATCAGCAGGGCCCGCTCCACAACGTGATCTAATTCACGCACGTTGCCGGGCCAGGAGTGCTCCCGTAAGGCATCGAGCGCCTGCGGAGTAAAGCTCATGGTGCCACGACGGTATCGCTCGCTGTGCTGCCGGAGAAAATAATCTGACAGCGGCGCAATATCTTCGCGCCGATCGCGCAGCGGTGGCAGATGAATCTCTACCGTGTTCAGACGGAATAATAGGTCCTGACGAAACTTCCCTTGCGCGACTTCCACGTGAACGTCGGCATTAGTCGCTGAAAGCACACGTACATCAACTTTGCGTGTGGTAGACGAGCCAACTCGTTCGAATTCGCCGGTCTCCAAAACGCGGAGCAGCTTTGGTTGTAATGTCAGTGGGACATTTGCGATCTCGTCCAGAAACAACGTGCCTCCATCGGCCAACTCAAATCTACCAATCCGATCGGTTTTGGCATCGGTGAAAGCGCCGCGCACATGCCCAAAGAGTTCACTCTCGAAAACACCTTCGGCAAGCGCGCCGGCATTCAAAGACACCAAAGGTTTCGCAGAGCGGGCTGAGGTTTGATGCAGCGCCCGCGCGATTACACCTTTACCGCTCCCGTTCTCGCCGGTAATCAGAATGTTTGCGTCTGCCGGGCCGATGCGCTCAACCAGTTTCAAAACAGACCTCATAGCCGGCGACTCAGCGATCACGACTGGCTGCTTCGCGCCTTCTTCCGCACTTTCGCGTAACGCCACGTTCTCGGCTTCCAAACGCTGCCCGCGCCGCAATGCCGCTGCCAGTTCAACCTGAGTTCGTATCACCGCCAGCAAGCGCGCGTTGTCCCATGGCTTTTGAATGAAGTCGCGCGCGCCACGCCGCATTGCTTCCACCGCGAGATCGACACTGCCCCAGGCAGTCATAACCACAACCGGCAAGGTCGCGTCGACCGCCTGGATTCGATTCAGGAGGTCGAGCCCTTCGTTTCCCGAAGTTGTATCGCGCGCGTAGTTGAGGTCCATCAGGACGACATCGAGATTCGCTGAGTTAACTACGTCCAGCACTTGTGCCGGCGACGTCGCGGTTTCGATTTCGAAGCGATTCCCCTTCAACAGAAGGCGCAACGCCGCAAGCACGTCCGTTTGATCGTCGGCAATTAATATTCGTGGCATCATAAATACCGAAACTTAAGCAACGGAATCAAGAGACAAACACCAACAAGGGATGCTGCGTCACTAAATAGAAATAACACCATAAGTTCCCACCGCTACTAAAAGCAAAGCCACGCGTCCTTATCCATTACCGGCTTTGTCTTAATAGTCGCTGTCGAGAGCAAAACGTCGACGCGTAGCGTCGATATGAATTTAGCCCGGCCTTTCAAGCCCAGGAAACAATAATTAACCCAACAACGTCCGTCGCGTCGCGACGGAATGAACTTGCTGAGATTTACCTTCATTGTGTCGCAAACGCGACGCCCGGTTTCAGCGGCGACGTGATCCCAGCCTTGAAAGGGGAATGACATACTTGACGAATCAACCGGATCCGCAACCCGAAGGGTTTGCATCCTGAAGGGGTGCCAGCCCAACTCTGTGACCCTTCCACGGTCAAATATGATTGCCTTCTGATCCGGGAGTATCGCTCTGCTCAACCCCCGGCTACTATCTCGCAGCCCTACGGGCTGCCTCGGTCTTATCTCGGAGCGTGTACTTGATTCGTCAAGTATGTCATTGCCCTTTCAAGGCTGGGCTAAATTCACACCGACGCTACGCGTCGCAATTACCGGCTACGACTTTTCGGGTAAAGCCCCACTTGCACTTCTCGTGCACCGTTCTACCTTCTTAGTCTCACTCGCTCCGCAACGCGACTAACGGATCGACGCGCGTCGCTCTCCAGGCAGGGACGAAGCAAGCCAACAGAGCGACCATGATCAGTAACACGGTGATGACTATTAACGGGACGATGTCAGTTGCTGCAACTCCATAAAGTTGTTGCGTCATTTCGCGTTGCCATGAGCCTGGAACTGCCGAACGGCTCGCCATCCATCGCCTAAATACATAACCGCCTGTCGCGCCGACAACCAGCCCGAGCAACACGAGTTTCATTCCCTGCCAGATCACCAACTGCAAAATGTTGGCGGTTCGAGCGCCCAGCGCCAGGCGCACGCCCATTTCGTTAGTGCGTTGTGCCACCGAATAGGCCAGGACACCAGCCAGTCCGATCGCCGCCGCAAGTAACGCCAAGCCGCCAAAAAAACTGAGCAAGCGAGCGTAGAGCCGTTCCTGTGACAGGGAGCGGCTTGAACGATCTTCCTGAGTCGACATTTCAGTGATTGGCAAACTGGGGTCCACTTCGCGAACCGCCTGGCGAACAGTATTCACTATCGCTGTCGGTTCTCCGGCGGTGCGCAACGAAAAGTACATTTCCCCCATCTCGTCGCCCTCTTGCAACCACGGCGTAAATAGCAGTGGCTCAATTGCATCACGCTGGCTGTTGTATTTCGTATTGGCTACCACACCGACGATCTCATACTCGCGTTTGGATTCAGGATCGGTAACACGCTTGCCGAGCACGTCATCGTTCGGGAAGAATTGTTTTCCGAATTCCTGATTGACGATTGCCACCGGGGGCGCAGTGGCAGCATCCTGACTGGTAAAGTTTCTTCCACGCAGCATCGGGATCCCCAGCGTGGAGAAGTAGTTTTCGCGAATCATCTGACGATTGGTCGTATGTTCGGCGGCAGTCTTTTCAGTCTCCCCAGGCAATAGAACATTAGTGTCCCACGCGTAGTGAGCAATTAAGGGAATGCGCCCGAAGGTTGCGGATTTGACGCCCGGCAGCGAATCGAGCCGCGTAAACAGCTGCTGGTAAAATCCCTGGAGGCGTTCGCCTTTGTATCCAGCTTGGCCCGGTTGCAAAGAGAAGATCAAGAGGTTCTGCTGACTGAAACCGAGATTGACCTGTTGCAAATTGTGGAGCGTCCGAATGAACAAACCGGCCCCCATCAGCAACAGCAATGACAACGCTACCTGAACGACCACGAGCCCTTTACTCAGACGAGACACGGCGCCAGTGCTGCGACGGCCCTGTTTTAGTCCAAGCGTAAGATCGTGTCGCGTCGCGCGCCACGCGGGTGCAAGACCGAACACTATTCCGGTCGCCAACGAGACAACGAGTGTGAAAAGCAAAACGCGCCAGTTCAGGCTCGGTTCGATTCCGGCCGGCAGGAAACTCGTATCTTTGGTGGCCATTGACGACAGAACATTCTTACCCCACACCGAAAAGAGAACACCTGCTGCTCCGCCCAGCGCCGCCAGCAGCACACTCTCCGTCAGGAGTTGGCGAATTACTCGCGAGCGTCCTGCACCTACTGCGAGGCGCAAGGTGATCTCAGGACCACGCGCTGCTGCTCGACTCAATAAGAGGTTCGCGACGTTTGCACAAGCGATCAGCAACACCACAACAACTACGCCAAAGAGTCCGTAAATCGTTGCCGAGTAGATCTTGCGGGCTTCCATCGCGCCCTGACTCCCTGACTGTGCCAGCAAGCGAGGATAGTCCTTCGGCTGCAGCGTAACCGGTTCGTTGTCTTTGCGAGGCGGCGGCATTATCTCCAACGCTGCGCTCTGAAACGTTCCACTTAGACTGTCGCGGGCTTGCTCCAGGGTCGCGCCAGGCTTCAATCGGCCCATCAGCAGCAGCCACCAAACTCCGGGCTTGTCTGCCCTGGCAAGCCCTGATCGCTCTCCCAACAACTTTGGCTCGAAGGCGATGGGAACAGTTACTGCTGGTCTCTGACTAACTTGCAGAGAACCTACAAAGCCAGGCTGCGTGACTCCAATGATTGTGAATGAAATCTTGTTGAGCTCGAGCTGTTGGCCGACGACTTGAGGATTCGAGCCAAAGCGTTCTTGCCAATAGTGATGGCTTAGCACAACAACCGGCGTAGCCGCGGTCGTGTCGTCGGCTTCGGTGATGGTGCGTCCGAAAAGCGCCGGCGCCTCCATGCCGGCGTAGTAACCACCCGATACCGCCTGGCCATCGACAATTTCAGCCTGCTGGTTCGAGACCGCGGTAAGTTCATAGATTGGCCCGAAAGCAAAAAGAGACTGAAGCGGACTGTCGTTATTCGCAGCTTGTGCCTGGCGCAGTTTTTCGTAAGTGTCGTAACGGAAGATCGACGCGCCGCGCGTGCCGGGAGCCGGCGGCATGAACCAGCCTCGCATTCCAGTGGTCCGGAACGAAGTCCCGGCCTGCCATTCCAACAATACCAAGCGTTCTGGATTGCCGACCGGCAATGTCTTTATCAGCACCGTGTCGACGACGCTGAACAACGCGGTGTTGGCGCCAATCCCCAGCGCCAACGTGAGCACGGCGACGGCAGTGAATCCCGGATTCTTGCGTAAAACACGGAATGCGTAGCGAAGGTCTTGCCATAGCGTTCCCATACTGTCCTCCTTGAAAAACCAAGTGTCAGATCGTTTGGCTATTCGTCACGAAGTGCGACCAACGGATCTACCTGCGTTGCTCTCCAGGCCGGAACAAAACAAGCCAGCAGCGCCACGGTTACGAGCAGTAACGTAATTACCGCGAAGGTAGCGGGGTCGGTGGCAGTAACGCCGTAAAGCATCTTCGTCATCAGCCGCGTCAGGCCAAGCGACACTAGCAGGCCAAGCCCAACGCCACTGAGCGCCATCTTCATTCCATGATTTAGCACCAGACGCAGAACATCGCGACGTTGCGCGCCCAGCGCGATCCGAATGCCAAGCTCGTGCGTTCTCTGCCCGACCAGATAGGAAATAACTCCGTAAATACCGAGGCTCGCGAGCAAGAGAGCGACCGCTGCAAACGCTCCGAGCAGAATCATGGAGAACCGCTGTTGCGCCAGCGAAGCAGCGATGATCTGATTCATTGTCTGCGGATTGGAGATGACGTTGTTCTTGTTTTGACTGTCGACGACGCGACGAATCACTGTGAACAGTTCTGGACCATCCAAACTGTTAGCACCAATCGAACGCACCACAACACCCACACCGGTTGGCAAGTTGTTATCATTCAACGCTCGAAACGGAAGATAGAGTTGGGCCTGCAGTTCGTTACTCTCGTCCGAATCAATGCTCCACTGTTTTACGTGGCCAACCACGCCAACGATCTGCACTGGCTGCGGTGGTCCATCCAGGTAAAGTTGCTTACCGATTGGATTCTCAGTGCCGAAGTATTTGTTAGCGAACCCTTCATCAATCACTGCAACCTGCGGAGTTCGTTCATCGTCTTCATTAGTGAAGAACCGGCCACGTTTCAGTGAGATTCCCATCGCCGCCAGATAGTTGGGTTCGACTCTGTAAACCAGCGACATATTCATCTCGCTACTACTGGCAGGTTTTGGCTGACCGTCGAGCCAGAAGAATAGGTCGTCCTCGCCCTGCAACGGAGCCGCGCCATCTGTGAACGCCGCTGAACTAACACCCGGTGTGTGATTAAGTTTGTCGCTGAGATCGCGCAAGGCAGTCCGAACTGACTCCGGACTAGCTGAGTTTGCTGATGGCGGCAAGTTGACTCCGAACGTCAAAGCGTTATCGGCGCGAAAGCCGGGATCAACCTTCCATAACGCGCTAAGCGTCCGAATCATTAAGCCGGCGCCAACCAGTAGAACAAGCGCGAGCGCCATTTCAATGGCCACAAAGACTCCCTGGGCGCGTACTCGGCCGCCGCTCGTACCACGTCCACCTTCCTTGAGCGTTTCCGAAACTCGCCCGCGCGAAATCTTCAACGCCGGAACCAGTCCGGCCAGCACTCCGGTTAGTAAAGAAATCGCAAACGTGAACAACAAAACGCGGCCATCCAACCGAACTTCATCAGCGCGTGGCAACGTTGTGGGCAGCATCTTCAGGGCGAACTGAGTGCCCCAGGCGGCAACAATTAAACCAAGTGCACCACCAGCTAACCCAAGCAGCGTGCTTTCGGTTAGCGATTGGCTCAGAAGACGACCTCGCCCCGCACCCAACGCAGAGCGTATTGCAAATTCACGGGCTCTGCCGGTTGATCGCGCCAGCATGAGGTTGCTGACGTTTACGCAAGCGATCAGCAGTACAAATCCAACAGCGCCGAGCAACGTCCACAGAATAGGCTTGATACCGCCCACCACTCTTTCCTTGAGCGGAATGATGCTTGAGCCGTTGCCCCGGTTCGTCTGCGGGTAGGTGTTAGCAAGATCAGCCATCACTCGATTCAGATCCGAGCGAGCTTGGGCAACGGTCACACCGGGCTTCAATCGCCCAATGCCATGCAGCCCCAGGGCAATACCACGGTTCTTCAGCGCTGGTGTTCCCCACTGGCCGATCGGCACATAAACATCGACCTTTCCAAGCAGTGTAAAGCTCGACGGAATCACGCCAACGACGCTGTAGTTTTTGTCGTCAAGAGTAATTCCCCGCTGAATTACGCTCGGAGCCGAATTAAACTTCCGTTGCCATAGGTCTTCGCTTATCAGCGCAACCGGTTCGGCGCCACTCTCATCTTCGCCGGGCAGCAGGGCCCGCCCCAGGCGAGGGTTAACACCCAACACCGTGAAGAAGTCTGCAGTGATGAATCGCCCGGTAACTCGCTCTGCTGCACCGGCGCCGATTAAACTGAAGCCGGTACCTCGCGAAATCGCCATCGATGAAAACGTCTGGTTCTGTTTCTGCAAATCGCGAAAGTTCGGATACGGGATGGCGCCGGTTTCGAAGTTCGGCTTGCTTTGATGGAAGGTTACCAGTTGATCAGACTGCGGAAACGGCAACGGATTTAGGAGCACGCCGTTGACTACCGAAAAGATCGCGGTGTTAGCGCCAATGCCCAGGGCTAACGAACAGGCCGCAACGATCGTGAATCCAGGGTGACGCCAAAGCCCGCGCAACCCGTAACGAAGATCCTGAAAAAGGTTGTTCATGGTCTCTCCTCATTCGTACCGCAGTGCATGCAACGGATCCATCCGCGTAGCGCGGCGCGCCGGAATGTAACAAGCAAACAGGGCTACAAGGCCGAGCAATGCTGTCACCGCAACGAAGGTCAACGGATCTTTAGTAGTCACGCCGAAAAGCAAACTGGAAATTACGCGGGTCACCGCGTATGCGCCTACCAATCCAATTGCTAAACCAATCAGCACCAGTTTGAATCCCTGAGACACGATCAAGCGCAGGACGTCGCTTGTCTGCGCCCCCAACGCCATGCGAATGCCGATCTCATTGGTTCGCTGTGCCACCGAATAGCTCATCACGCCGTACAATCCAACGATCGTCAGGATTAGGGCTACTGCCGCGAAGATAACGAGCAGCGTCGTATTGAATCGCGGTGAAGCAACGGTGGCGGCAATGTATTCGTCCATGGTCTTTACATTAAAGACCGGCACCTCCTTGTCCATTGCGTGAACTTCATTCTGGACTGCTGTAATTAAACTATGCGGATCACTTGTGGTTCTGACGATGAGGGTCATCTGGTTGAAGGGTACTTGCGCCGCCGGCAGAAAATATCCCGGTCTCAAATCAGAATTCAGATTACGATTTCTAACGTCAGACACTACGCCGACGATCTCCCGCATTGCCGGCTTGTCTTCGTTGGTCGAGATTCCGGGCTTGATCCTTTTGCCAATCGGATCTTCCCCAGGAAAGAATTTGTCGGCGAAAGCTTGATTGACAACAATAACCGGTGGCGAGTCTTTACTGTCCCGCTCCGTGAACTCTCTTCCCTTCACAATCGAAACACCGAGCGTCTTGAAGTAACCATCTTCGATCGCGAAAAAATCTGCTGAAGGCTGATTGCCTTTGGCGACCGGTCGGCCTTCAGTTTCAAACGAAATGACGAATGAATCGCCGCTTAACGGCAGAGGAATGATTGAACTAGCGGAGCGCACTCCCGGAAGCGACTCAACGCGCGCGACCAGATCGCGATAAAATTTCTCCTGTTTTTCCGTTGGGTATCTGACCTCGGGTATCCCCACCACGAAAGTCAAAAGATTCTGGGATTCAAATCCAGGGCTGACGTGTCGCAAGCGCCACAAGCTTTGAATCAATAATCCCGCACCGACCAACAGCACGACCGCGATTGCCAGTTCACCAACCACCAGCATCCCGCGTATGCGGTTACGCCGCGCACCTTCGGCGCCACTTCTGCCGCCCTCTTTCAGTGATTCGGTCAACTCGGTCTTTGAAGAATGGAGGGCCGGAACCAGGCCAAAGATCACTCCAGTCAAAACAGATACCACCAGCGTGAAGCTGAGCACGCGCCAATCGAGGCCAACCTGCAACGCGCGCGGGATGTTATCTTTTCCAAGTGCGATCAAAAGATCGGACCACCAGACCGCGAGCACCAGACCAAGAGTGCCTCCAGCCAGTGAAAGCAGAACACTCTCCGTCAGCAACTGCCGCACGACTCTCAACCGGCTGGCCCCGAGCGCCGCACGGATCGCCATCTCCTTGTGTCGTGACATCGCGCGCGCAAGTAAAAGGTTGGCAACATTGGCGCAGGCAATTAGCAAGACGCAACCAACAGCGCCCAACAGGATCAGTAATGCTGGACGAATATCTCCCACCAGGGCCTCAAGCGTCGGCTCAACATTGGTGCTCTTGTGCAAGTCCTTGTCAGGGTATTGCTGTTCCAGACGCGCGCTGATTGTAGTCATCTCGGCCTGCGCCTGTTCTTTTGAGACGCCCGGCTTCAAACGCGCAATGACATTCATGTAATGCGCGCCCCGTTCGTCGGTTATCGGCTCTTTGCCTTCTCTGTCAATCGAAACCGTAGTCCAAAGTTCAACCGGTTCGTTCTGCACCGGGAATTGAAATGCCTGCGGCATAACTCCGACGATTGTGTAGCTCTTGGCGTCAAGGACAATCGAACGACCGACAACGTTGGGATCGGAGTTGAAACGCTTCTGAAATAGCTGCTGACTTAAGACTACAACCCGCCCTCCGTCGCCGGGTTTATCTTCATCGGGAAGAAAGCCACGACCAATAACGGGTGAGACGCCCAGCAGCGGAAACAGATCGGCATTCACCACTGCGCCTTGTAACCGGCTTGACTCGCCCTGTCCTGTCAGAATGAAATCGTTGGTGTGATAGCTAGCTACGCGCTCGAACACGTGGTTTTGATCACGCCAGTCGGCAAAATTGGGATACGAAGCAGAGCCCCGGCGATAGCCTCGACTTGAATCGGTTTCCCAAATATTCATCAACTGTTCGGAACCCGCAAAGGGCAACGGGCGCAGCAACACGGCGTTGACCACACTGAAGATCGCGGTATTGGCGCCGATTCCCAGCGCCAGTGCGATCGTGGCCACTATGCTCACGCTCGGCGCTTTCAACAACATTCGAACTCCATAACGAACGTCCTGCCAAAAGATTTCCATGATTATCTCCCCTACTTCTGCTTGTTTTCCGAGTTCCGATCTTTGACTCAGTCATAACGCAGCGCTACGATCGGTTCGACTCGGCTCGCTCGCCACGCCGGAATGAAACACGCAAGCAAAGCCGCACCGACCAGCACCAACGCGACCGCACTAAAAGCGCGAGTATCCATTGCGCCAACTCCGTAAAGCGTCGATTCCATCGCTCGGCCCACCAGGTAAGCGCCACCCATGCCGATTGCCGCGCCGATGAGTGCCAGTGTGGTTCCTTCTTTCAAAACCAGGCGAACGACGCGGGAGCGTTGCGCGCCCAAAGCCATCCGTACCCCAAATTCCTGAGTTCGTTGCGCGACCGTAAAAGCCATCACGCCATAAATACCGATTGCCGCCAGCACTAATCCCAGCATGCCAAAGCTGCTGAACAACACCACGCTAAACCGATCGATCGCCAGCGACTCGCCTACAATTTCGTCGACGGTTTTCACACCAGCCAGCGGCATTTCCGGATCAACTGAACCAACCGCTGCTGCGATGCTCTTGATCACGTTCTTCGGATCGCCGTCCGTCCTGACAACCATCGAAGCCTGCGGCCAGGGACTTTGCGAAAACGGCACGACAATCTCCGCATACTCTTCGCGGGAGCCGGCGTTGCGCACGTTGTGAAAGACGCCCACGATCTGCAACTCCACGCGTGGTCCAGGTCGCCCGCCTGGTATTGCCTCTTCCATGGATAGGTGTTGAGTGAGTGGATCAACATTTGGAAAATAGCGTTGCACCAGGCGCTCGTTAACCAGCGCCACTCGTGGACTGTTGACCGTATCGTGTGTATCAATGCCGCGACCTTTGACCATACGAATTCCCAACGCTTCGACGTAGCCTGCCGTTACCATTTGGAACCCTGCTGCGGGACGTTCGGACGGATTGTCGGGTTGACCCACAATACTGAACCGCCGGCCGCCACTTGGCCCACGAGCCGGAGTTCCAGTCATAACTGCCGCGGTTCTGACACCGGGAACCGCCTGGATCTTTTCGAGCATTTGCTGATAGTAAGCTCTGATCTGATCACCGCCATCCAACCGGTTAGGCGGCACCGGCAAACGAAAAGAAAGCACTTGCTCGGTGCGGATGCCGAGGTCAATTCGGTTCAAGTTCCAGAAGCTTTTCAGCGCCAACCCGCCACTGGCCAGCAGGGTTAACGCCAGTGAAAATTCAGCTATCACGAGCGCACGCCGGCCGATTCGCCCCGCGCCGCCAGCGCCGGTGCGCCCGCCCATTTTGAGAACTTGATTCAGATCAAGGCGTGTCGCTTGCCACGCGGGTGCGGATCCAAACAAGATTCCAGCGACAGTTGTTACAGCAATGGTGAAGAGCAAAACGGGAATGCTGAGTCTGATATTTGCTTCTGACGGCAACATCGTACCGACAGGCGGCATCACCAGATTGATGGCGTCGACAATCGTTCCGGCGAGTAAAATCCCCAGCGCGCCTCCAAAGACGGCCAAGACCAAACTCTCCGTTAGAAACTGCGCGAATAAACGGCCTCGCGAAGCACCAAGCGCCGCGCGGACGGCAACTTCCCGCTGACGCGAGGTGCCGCGAGCCAGCAACAGGTTTGCTACATTGACGCAAGCGATTAGCAGCAGGAACCCGACTGCGCCCATCAACAGCCACAGGTTGCGGCGGGTGGCGTCAGTGAGAAAGTTGAGATGCAGCCGTTCGACGCTGACAGTGCGGTTGGCATTCGACTTGGGAAACTCGGTTTGTAGTTGACCGGCAATCAGGTTCATTTCCGATTGCGCCTGTTCGAGCGACACACCTTCCTTCAACCTCGCCATCACCAACATCGATTGCGGATCGCGGCTATTCAGATCCTGATTGATAGTTAGAGGTACCCAAACCTGTGAGTTAAAACGATCGTGCACGCCGGGCGGCAACACGCCGACGACGGTGTAGGGTTCGCCGTTCATCCTGATGTCTTTGCCCACGATGCCGCGGTCTGCTGCAAAATGCTGACTCCATAACCGATTGCTCAGGATCGCAACGTGGTTTTTTCCAGGTTGGCTTTCGTCAGGAACAAAATCGCGACCAAGGAATAGCGGAATTCCTTCCATAGTGAAAAAACCGGGTGTCCGCTGTGATCCGGCGACCTGTTCCGGCCGGTCGACAGCTGAAACATTAAACGAAGCACCGCTCCATGCGTTCATGCCTTGAAATGACGTGCTGCGTTTCTGCCACTCCAGAAAGTCAGTTGAACCCACCGAACCCCGGCCGCCGCGAACCTTCGACCACACCATCACCAGCTGCTCTGACTTGGGATAAGGCATCGGCTCAAACACGGCGTGCACAACGCTGAAGATCGCAGTAGTCGCGCCAATACCCAGCGCCAGAGTTAATACTGCGGTGATAGTAAATCCCTTGTTCTTCAGCAACATTCGTATGCTGAAACTTAAGTTCTGTTTCAGAGCTCCAAACATGATGCCCTCCCCTTAGTCTCGATCCATTTCTCAAAGCCTTCGACGAGTTTCCTTGAGCTCGGCGGCCTTGCTACTCGTAAGTGAGTGCGACCATCGGGTCAACTTTCGTTGCGCGTCGCGCCGGCAAGTAACACGCCAGGAACGCAACCGTTGTCAGGATCGACGCGATCACCACGTACGTAAGCGGATCCGTTGCGCTAACTCCGTAAAGCAGACTCGTCATCAGACGCGTCAGACCCAGCGCGATTCCCAACCCGATCACCACGCCAAGCAGCGCCAACGTCATTCCTTTCTTCAAGACCAAACGAAGGATGTTCCCGCGTTGCGCACCCAGAGCCATTCGCACACCAATTTCCTGGGTGTGTTGCACCACGAAGTAGGCCAGCACGCCGTAAATCCCCAGCGTCGCCAATAGCAACGCCAGGCCGGCGAAAATCGTCAACAGCGTCATCCCCAGCCGTCGCGAAGCCGTCTCCTCTCCAAGCATCGCGTCCATAGAACGAACATTCGAAATCGGCTGCTCCGGATCCACCTGATGAACTTCATTCCGCACTGCAGCGACAATACTTAACGGATCGACCGACGTTCGCACGCTCAAATCACGCGGCGCATAAAATGGCATCTGGCCCTGTTGATAGGGAAAATACATTTCCGCTTTCACAGGTTCGTCCACACCCATCTGACGAACGTCTCCGGCGACGCCGACAACGGTCACCCAAGTCGCTTTCTCGTCTGGGTCATCCATAGTGAAACGTTTCCCCAACGGGTCTTCGCCCGGCCAATACTGTCGCGCCATCGTTTCATTGATAATCGCTACCCTGGTTGACTGTTGGTTGTCAGCATCACTAAACGAACGTCCTCGCAGCAGCGGAATGCCCATCGTCTTCAAATAATCAGCACTGACCTGGCGATGATTCGCGTCGTAAGACACACCCCCTGATGTGATTTGTTCAACTGAGCGACCTTCGGGGATAAATCCACTGGTGCCGCCCTTCCAGGCCAATGGAATGCTGGTCGTATAGCCGGCCGAGACTACGCCGGGAAGTGATCGCACGCGCTCAAGTACTTGCTTGTAGAAGTTTGCTCGTAAGCCGGCTTCGGCATACTTGCTGGTTGGCAAAACAGTTCGCAGTGTCAAAACGTTTTCGGAGTTGAGCGAGGCGTATTGATCGCGCAGCTTGAGGAAGGTTTGAATTAAGAGTCCGGCGCCGACTAACAAAACGAGCGCTAAGGCAACTTCCGCAACCACCATCGCGCTACGCAAACGGTTGCCGCCTGCATTTAATCCTGAGCGACCGCCGCCCTGCTTGAGTGCAAGATTCAAATCAATCTTAGTGGCCTGAAACGCGGGAACCAGACCAAACAGCACCGTAGTCAAAAGGGCGACGAGAAGCGTAAAGCCAAGGACCTTTGGATCGAGATGTAGCGTGGTTGAGAGTGCGAGACCGTCGGGAACAAGTCGCTGCAAAAAAGCGAAACTCCACCAGGCCAACACTAGTCCGCCGAGCGCGCCGGCGGCTGACATCAGCAGTCCCTCTACTAACAACTGCCTTACGATGCGAAGCCTGCCCGCGCCAAGCGCCGCGCGGACAGCCATTTCACGTGCCCGGCTGGCGGCGCGTGAAAGCAGAAGATTGGCAATGTTTGCACAGGCGATCAAAAGCACAAATGCAACTGCGACCAATAAAACCATGAGCGGCCGTTGGACATCGCCGGCCACTTCATCGCGAAGCGGCCTTGCATAAGCGTTGATGCGCCCGGCTTCATCGGGATGATCGCGCGAAATCCGCTGTTGAATTGTCTGTATCTCAGCGTTTGCCTGAGCGAAGGTAACGCCAGGCTTCATACGCGCGACTACGCTTAGGTAGTGACTATTGCGCTGAGTCAATTGCTCGGAGGTAAACCCGATCGGCACCCAAAGCCCAACCTTGCTGTCCAGAAACTGGAAACCGGCAGGCATGACGCCGACCACCGCATATTTTTCGCCGTTAAGCAAAAGCTGGCGGCCGATAATATTTTGTTCACCGCCATAACGCTGCTGCCAAAGATTGTGATTGATCACTACTACTCGAGCTGCGCCAGGTGCATCTTCGTCTGCCGTAAAGCCTCGACCCAAAGCGGGCTGGACACCAAGCAAGGGAAAGAAGTTCGCTGACACGCCAAACGCTTCGATCTTCTCCGGCTCACCGTCGCCTGTCAGGTTGAAGCTACGCATATCCTGAGCTGCCATGTCCGCAAAAACCGTGTTCTGCGTTTTCCAGTCGAGGTAATTCGCGGGCGCCGGCGTGTTGCGAGGAAAGCCCGCGAAGGATGCGTCTTCCCAAATCATGACGAGCCGATCCGGGTCAGCAAAAGGCAAGCTCCGTAACAACACAGCATTCACGAGGCTGAAGATCGCCGTGTTTGCGCCGATACCCAGTGCCAGCGTTACCACGGCGATCGCCGTGAAGCCGGGACGTTTTAGGAGGCTTCTAACTCCATAACGAAAATCCTTCAATAGTGTTTCCATTTTGAGTTCCTAACTGCCTATCAAATTCATTCGTATCGCAACGCCACCAGCGGATCGACTTTCGTTGCGCGTCGCGCCGGGATGTAGCACGCGAGCAAGGCCACCACGAATAACGCACCCAACACGAGACCAAAGGTTGCTAAATCGGTGGCGCGTACTTCGAAAAGCAAACTCTGCAACAGCCGTGTGAGACCAAACGCCGCGACGACGCCTAAGGCCATGCCGCCGAGAGCGAGCGTGAGTCCTTGTTTGAGGACCATCTTCAAAATGTCAGACGCCTGCGCCCCGAGCGCCATGCGTACTCCGATGTAGTGCGTTTGTTGGCTGACCGAATACGAAACCACTCCGTAGATTCCGATCGAAGCCAACAGCAACGCTATGCCGGCAAAAACGCTAATCAGCAGTGCCGGGAAACGACGCATGAATGCGGCAGGCGAATTGGAAATTAACTGCTCCATCGCATTGACGTTGAAGATTGCGACGTCGGGCTCCAGCGTGCGTGCTTCGTTGCGAATGGCAGCAGCTAAGGCTGTCGGATCGTTAGTGGTCCGCACCACCAGATTGGTCCCGGCATTTGAGTCTTGCCGGAAGGGGTAATAAATCACCGGTCTAATCGCGTCGTCTAGTCCCCCGATCTTAACGTCGCCAACAACACCGATGACCGTGAGAGGCGGCGCCTGCGCTCCTGCATAGACGAGCCGCCGTCCAATCGGATCGCGACCTGCGAAAATTCTGTCTGCGAAAGTTTTACCAATGATAACAACCGGTGGGTCATTAGGTTTGTCGCGTTCATCAAACATGCGCCCTGCCGTGAGCGGCACGCCGAGCGTTTGGAAATACGTGTCATCAACTGTGCGAATGTTGGCCTCATTCTCCTGGCCAGGAGGTGGTATCGGATCGCCTTCGACATTGACGCGAGTTGTGTTGCCGCTCTGTAGCGGCAGAATGTTCACCGTGCCGGCGTCGCTGACACCGGGCAACGACTTAACGCGCTCCCGGAGTTGATCGAAAAACTCTATCTGACGATTCTCGTCGGTGTACTTTGCGGCCGGTGGCACCACCGTCAAAGTCAACAGCTTGTCCGGGTTAAATCCGACGTTCGCCTGCAACAGGTGTAACAGGCTCTTCATCATCAAGCCGGCGCCAATCAGGAGTACCACCGCGAGCGCGATCTCCGTCATCACCAAAGCGCTGCGCAGCCGATGTCCGGCGCCGGCGGCAGTGTTCCTGCCACCTTCCTTCAACACTTCATTTAGATCTGGTCGCGACGACTGCAGCGCGGGCGCGAGTCCGAAGACGATCCCGGTCAGCAATGAAAGTCCGAATGAGAACGCGAGGATCCCCGCGTCGATATGCAGTGTCTTGAGAAATGGCAGCGCCACAATTTGGCTGTCCGGTAAAACAGCGACAAGCCCGCTAATTCCCCAGTACGCCACCAGCACTCCTGCGACGCCACCCGCAAGCGAGAGCAAAATTGACTCCGTTAGCAACTGCCTAACAACGCGCCAGCGGCTAGCGCCTAGTGCGGAGCGAATCGCAACTTCCTTCTGTCTTGATAGAGCCCTCGTAAGCAAAAGGCTCGCAACGTTTGCGCAAGCGATCAGCAGCACGAAGCCAACTGCGGCAAGCAGGACCAGCAGAATCGGTTTGACCTGGCCCACTATCTGTTCCTGCAATGGTATGAGCTTCAAGGCAGTTCCCGCGTGCGACTGCGTGTTTTCCTGCTCGATACGTTTGGTTATCACACTGAGTTCTGCTTGCGCCTGCGCGGGGCTAACGCCAGGTTTCAGGCGTCCAATCAAATTCGTTCCGTGCATGCCGCGTCGTGATAATTGGGTTGGCGTTGGTTGATAAGGCCGCCAAAGGTCGGCTTGTCGCAGTGCAAACTGGAAACTCGCGGGCAACACACCGACCACGCTGTATGGTTCACCGTTGAAGGTAATCGACTGGCCTATGATTCCCGGATCGGCCCCGAAGCTCCGTTGCCACATTCCATATGTCAGCACAACCACTCGCGGCGCGCCCGGTTTGTCTTCCCCCGTTTGGAAAGTACGCCCGAGGATTGGCTCGACGCCAAGCACCGAGAAGAAGTTTGCGGTTGCGCCCGGAGCAAAAACGCGCTGAGGTTCGCCACGCCCGCTCATGATTCCGCCGCCGCCGGTGTAGGCCGCGAGTCCTTCCAAAACCTGGTTTTGCTGGTAGTCCTGAAAATCCGGGTATGAAAACTCGCGCTGGGAAAACTCTTTTTGCGGCGTGCTCTCCCAAAGGTGATAAAGCCGGTCAGGCGATTTGTAAGGAAGACCGCGCAACAGCGCTGCATCAACCACCGTAAAGATTGCGGTGCTGCCGCCGATGCCAAGCGCCAGCGTGACAACGGCGATAAGAGTGAAGCCCGGTTTTTTGAGCATCGTGCGAATCGCGTAACGCAAGTCTTGTAATAATGTCTTCATTGAGCCTCCGAAACTCCGGACTTAGGTCTTGGGTCTTGGGTCTTTGAACTTTGTGCTTTGTACTTTGTGCTTTGTTCTTTGTTCTTTGGCGTACTTGGAATCAAGAGCCAATCAGTAACTTCAAAGCTCTAAGTACAAAGTTCAAAGACCCAAGCCCAGATCTTATTCGTATCGCAACGCTATCAACGGATCGACCTTCGCGGCTCGACGCGCCGGCAGATAACAAGCAAGAAAGGCCGTGACCAAAAGGCAAATCGCAACCGTTGCGAATGTCGCTAAGTCAGTTGGCTTTACCGCGAACAGCAAACTCGTCATTAACCTTGTGAGCGCGAAGGCCCCGGCCAGCCCGACGGCCACGCCAATTGCTGCCAACATCATCCCGCTGCGAAAAACGAGTTTCATCACGTCGCCCACCTGCGCGCCCAGGGCCATGCGTATTCCTATTTCCTGCGTTCGCTGTGTAACGTAGTAGGCGGTGACGCCGTAAATTCCGATCATTGCAAGCAGCAGCGCGACGCCCGCAAACGCGCTTAGCAACAACATGGAGACACGCGGCTGCGCCACTGAAACTGCCAACACCTCGTTCATCGTCTTGACGTTGAAAACCGGGATGCCTTTGTCGAGTGAACGAATCTCGCTTCGCGCCATGGCACTGATGGTCGACGGATCACCACTGGTGCGAATCACCAGCGACATCGATCCCCAGCCCGAGTCTTGCGCGTAAGGCACATACATCTGCGGAGCCGGTTCCGCATCGAGCGACGATCTGGTGTCGCCAACGATGCCGACGATCTCGCGAGGAAACTTTTCGTCGCGCCAGATGGTGATTTGCTTACCCAACGGACTAACGCCAGGCCACAGCTGCCCCGCCATTGTTTCGTTTACGATTACAACCTTAAGGGTGTGTTCAGTGTCCCGATCGGCAAAGGTTCTGCCGGCGACCAGCGGAATTTGCAGCGTGTGAAAATAATCCGGCGTTGCCACCAGGTAAGTGGCGTTCGCCGATTCCTCAGGAGTGGCTGGGCGCCCTTCGCGGATGTAGGCGCGTCCCACATTGAAGGTGTCTCCACCCAACGGCAGGCTCAAAACAGCGCTCGCAGACTCCACTCCGGGAAGCGCCTTCACGTGGTCAACCACCTGCTTCAACATTTGCGCGCGCGCCTCGCCCGCCGGATACCTGGCGCCCGGCAACGATGTTCGAATCGAGAGCACGTTCGCAGGATTGAACCCGGGGTTAACTTCCCGCAGGCGCATGAAACTTTTAATGAGTAGGCCGGCGCCGACCAGTAACATGAACGACAGCGCAATCTCTGCGACCATCACCAGTCCACGAAGGCGTTGATTGTGCGAGCCGCCCGAGCCACGACTTTCTTTCAGGCCGGTATTCAAATCAATACGTGAGGCCTGCAGCGCCGGCACCAAACCGAAGATGATACCCGTGACTACCGTGAGTGCGAGCGTGAACGCAAAGACCGAAACATCTGGTTTGATCTCGTCGAAACGTGGGGTGTTTGCCGGGCTAATCGAGACGAGTAGCCTGGTGAGCCAGACACTGACCAGGAGGCCTATGGCCCCGCCAATTAGCGAGAGCAACACACTTTCCGTCAACAGCTGGCGAACTACGCGCCGGCGACTGGCGCCCAGAGCGGCGCGCACGGCGATCTCTTTTTGCCTGCCCGTTGCTCGAGCAAGCATCAGGTTCGCAACGTTTGCGCAGGCAATTAACAAGACGAATGCGACTGCGCCTAACAGAACCAGCAACGACTTGCGCATCGAGCGAACCATCCGCTCTTGCAGATTGCTGACGCGCACTGTCCAACCAGTGTTTGTCTCGACAAAGTTCTGCGCCAGGCGTTGGTTAATCGTGTCTAATGATGACTGGGCCTGAGCGACCGGTACGCCCTGCTTGAGGCGGCCAACGACTGACACGAAACGGTTATCACGCCTTTCGGTAGTTGGATCGACCGGAAAAGGTACCCAGAGTTCCGACTGTGCGGGATAGTCGAATCCGTTTGGCATCACGCCGACCACTGTTGTGGGCTTGCCGGCCAATGTGACCTGGCTGCCGATTACGTTTTCGTTTCCACCAAAGCGGCGTTGCCACAATGCGTAGCTAAGCAGCACGACCGGATCGCGGCCTTTTTGCGAGTCATCAGCTTGCAGCGTGCGACCTTTGGCAGCAGCCGTGCGAAACAGTGGAAAGAAATCAGTGGTAACAGCGGTGCCCCGCACGCGTTCTGTTTCGTCGCCGCTGGTTAGCAGAGAGCCGCCGGAAACGAACCCTGCCAGTTGCTCGAATGACTGGTTTTGCGCCTGCCAATCCGCGAAGTCAGGAATGGACATGTTGCTTTGCGTGATACCGGCAGGCGGATTTATTCCCTCCAGCAATACGATTCCTTCAGCGTCCGGATATCGCAGGGGCTTCAGCAGGACGGCGTTAACGGTACTGAACATCGCGCTGTTCGCACCGATACCAAGCGCAAGCGTAATCACGGCGATGGCAGTGAAACCCGGATGCTTTAAGAGTGAACGGAATCCGTAGCGAATATCTTTAAGTAATGCTTCCATCGAGTCTCCCAAATGGGTCTTTGTCCTTAGGTCTTTGGGCTTTGAACTTGTACTTAGAACTTTGCACTTAAAGCTGCTGAGTGGCTTTTGATTCTGACTACACCAAAGAACCAAGCACAAAGTTCAAAGACCTAAGGCCAAAGACTTAATGATCATTCGTATCTCAAGGCGACCAACGGATCGACTTTCGTTGCCCGGCGCGCCGGGATGTAGCAAGCCAACAAGGCAACCAACAAGAGCACTAAGGAAACGAGAATGAATGTGCCTGCGTCTGTCGGCGTTACACTGAAGAGCAGGCTGCGCAGCAATCGGGTTAGCGCGAAGGCGCCGGCTAGGCCAATCGCAACGCCGAGGGCTGATAGTGCCAAGCCGTCCCGAAACACGAGTCGCAACACGTCTTTCACTTGTGCTCCGAGCGCCATACGTATCCCAATTTCCTGGGTGCGCTGGGTGACCGAGTAAGACATCACGCCATAGATCCCGACGTCCGCCAGTAACATCGCGACGCCGCCAAATACCGCAAACAGAATCGCGTAAAGACGGTTTTGCCACACCGATTGCGAAACGACCTCTTCCATCATCATCAGGTCGACAACCGGAATATCAGGATCCATTTCCCGGATCTGATCGCGAAGTGCGCCTACCAAACTCAAAGGATTCTTCGCTTGCACTACCACTGCAAGACCGCCGACCGGAATCTGCAGATGCGGGAGGTAAACACTCTTTCGGGTTTCGGCATCGAGCCGCGCATGTCGCACGGCGCCGACCACGCCGATTACCGTGTGCCATGGTTCGTTATCTTCCGGTGGGCCAAAGCGTATGCGTTTGCCTATGGGACTTTCATTTGGCCAATACTCGTGCGCCAACCGCTCATCAACAATTGTTACTTTTTGTGCATCTGTTGAATCCAGTTCGGTGAAGTCGCGACCGGCGCGCACAGGAATTCCCATGGTGTGAAAATAGCCGGGCGTTACCACAGTGTGTTGGATCATCGGAGCCTGACCCACGGACAACACTGGAAACCCTTCGACCGTCAGGCTGCGACCCCAGTTGTCCCCTATCAGCGGTAGGGTCGCAGTTGCGGCAGCTGAATCGACTCCCGGAAGCGCGCGCACGCGTTCAATCAAATGACGAAAGAATTCCCCCCGCTGACGCTCCTCTTTATACTTTGCGCGCGGCAAGCTTACCGAGAACGTCAACAAATTCTTCTCGTTGAATCCCGCGCCGACGTGCCTCAGGTTCATGAAGCTCTTGATCATCAGGCCCGCACCAACCAACACCATTAGTGCCAGCGCCACTTCGCTTACCACGAGCAGCCCACGAGTGCGATGACGAGCGACAGCCACCGCATTGCGTCCGCCTTCCTTGAGCGTGGTATTCAGATCGATCCGAGTGCCGAGGACCGCCGGCATGGTTCCGAAGATGACTGCGGTCAGCAACGAAACAACCGAGGTAAATGCGAGCACCCGCAAATCAAGATCGAACTTCATCCAGAACGGCAGCTTAACTGGAATCACTGCCATGATAAGTTTGACGCCCCACATAGCGAGCAGTAGCCCGAATCCGGCGCCCAGTAAACTAAGCAGGAGGCTTTCGGTGAGTGTCTGCCGGACAATTCGGTAGCGGCTGGCCCCAAGTGCCGCGCGCACTGCAAACTCTTTTTGACGCGCAGTAGTTCGCGCCAGCATCAGGTTCGCGACATTCGCGCAAGCCACCAACAAGACAAAGCCAACTACGCCGAGGAGAATCAGTAGTGCCTGCCGGTAGTCACCTGTGAGCTGCGAATGCAGGCCGCTGAGCCGAACGCCCAAACCTTCATTGGTAACAGGGTTTTGCTGCTCGATGCGACGCGCAATGACGCCCATCTCTGCCTGCGCCTGCCCGAGAGTCACGCCACCTTTGAGACGTGCCATCGTTTCCAACCCGTGATCGGTGCGCGTGAACATCGTCGTGTCGAGTCCAAGCGGGACCCACAGTTCGGCGTTCTCTGGGAACTCAAAGCCGGGCGGCATTACGCCAACTACCGTGCGCTGGCGACTATTAAGAGTGATTGCCTTGCCGATGATTTGCGGGTCGCTGCCGAAGCGGCGCTGCCACAGGCCGTTGCCCAGGATTACGACGGCATCTTGTTTGGGCTTGTCCTCTTCGGCCGTGAACGTTCGACCTAACACCGGCGCGACCCGCAGTAGTTCGAAAGTCCCCTGAGAGACGTCTGCGCCAGGGAGTCGTTCTGGCTCTCCAACACCAGTCAACGAGAAATTGAGCCCATCGGAATATGATCCAACATCTTCGAAGACGCGATTCTGCGCGCGCCAGTCGAGGAAGTTAGGGAACGAAGTACTCATCGAATCTATGCCTTGCTTCACAGCGGTCTCGTTGATGACTACTAATCGTTCCGATTCCGGATAAGGGAGTGGCCGGAGCAAAACGCCGTTCACAAAACTGAAGATTGTGGCGTTTGCGCCGATGCCGATCGCCAGAGTAATTAGCGCGGTAGCTGCGAAGGTGGGATGCTTCAGCAGATTTCTGAGTCCGTAACGAATGTCTTTGAGTAATGTGTCCATCAATTCCCCAGAATTGGTTGTAGGTCTTGGGACTTTGGTCTTGGTTTTTGAACTTTGAACTTTGAGCTTTGTACTTAGAACTTTGAATTTGCTCATTGGCTTTCCGACTCTCACCGAGGACCGTGGCGCTTTGCTGGTTTAGAGTAATTGCCTGACCACAACTCGCGGATCGGAACTAAACCGTTCGCGGCCATACCCGGTCGCTCAAGACCACCACCACGGCAGCAAACGCTGGCCGTTTTAGCAGGACGCGAATTCCGTATCGGATGTCACGCCAAAGATTTCCCATAGTCTCGAAGCGGCGAAGAACAATCGTCATTCGTATCTTAGTGCCACCAACGGATCGACTTTCGTTGCCCGTCGCGCCGGCAGGTAGCATGCCAACAACGCAATGCCCGCTAACATCGCAGCCACAATCGCAAAGGTGCGGGGATCGGTGGCGCTCACCTCAAAGAGCATGCTCGCCAGCAAGCGCGTCAGTGCAAACGCCGCAGCGAGTCCGATCGCAATACCAACAACTGCGACACGCATTCCCTGCCCCAACACCATCCGCAACACGTCAAAGGCGCGTGCGCCGAGCGCCATGCGAATCCCGATTTCCTGGGTGCGCTCGCTGACGGAAAACGAAATAACGCCGTAGACACCTATCATCGCCAGCACCAGCGCAATCGCCGCCAGCGAGCCGAGCAGCAGCATGACGAACCGACGTTGTGCAACTGATGTGCGCAAGAGATTGTCCATCGGTTCAATTGCGTAGACTGGTTGCGCGCGATCAATCCCGGCGAGCTCCGCTCTCACCACTGACGTAAGACTCGCCGCCGTCGTCTGCGACTTGATCACAAAGCCCATGCGCGGCCAGGATTCGAGATCCTGACGATATGCGATGAACGCAGTTGGCACCGGCGCCTCACTGAGGCTCGCGTGGCGGTTGTCGGCGACTACGCCAACAATCGTGCGCCATGAAGTGTCCTTCGAGCTTTCTCCGATCGCCAGACGCTTGCCAACCGGATCCTCATTCTGCCAATAGACGCGCGCCATCGTTTCGTTAATTACGATTACGCGTTCAGTGTTTTCAGTGTCAGTTGCACTCAATCCGCGACCGCGTTTGACAGGAATCTCGAGAGTTGAGAAGTAATTCGGACTAACAACCTGAAAATCCATGGTGACGTTTTCGTCAGATCTAGCTTCCGGACGGCCTTCGACGCGGAACCCGCGATTCATGCTTGAGCCCGATAACGGCAAACTCATAACCATTCCCGCAGACTCTACGCCCGGCAAATTCTGCAGTCGTTCAAGCACCGTGCTGTAGAAAGCGCTCCGGCTTTTGGCGTCCGGATACTTTTTGTTGGAGGGAGCTATTTTGGCAGTGAGCACGCGGTCAGGGTTAAAACCGGGATTGATCTGCGTAACGCGGACGTAACTAATAGCCAACAGCGCCGCACCCACCAGCAGGATCTGGGCGAGCGCAATTTCAGTTGCGACCAGAACATTCCGAGCGCCGCGTCGTTGCCGGCCTTCAGTGGCCTTCGTGCCGCCTTCCTTGAGTGCGGTGTTGAGATTTGTCCGCGTCGCCTGAAACGCCGGCAAGAGGCCAAAGCCGAGACCAGTGACCAGCGAAACCAAAAGTGTGAAACCCAATAGGCGGAAATCGACGCTGGCTTCGCTGAGGCGCGGAATATCGCCGGGACTGAGTTTGACGAATACGGCCACCGCCCAAATGGACACCAGCAATCCAGCCAGGCCACCAACGATGCTTAGCAGCAAACTCTCCGTTAACAATTGTCTGATCAGGCGAAGCCGGCTCGCGCCCACCGCGGTCCGAATCGCGATCTCCCGATCACGTTGCGAAGCCCGTGCGAGCATTAGATTGGCGACATTCGTGCAAGCGATAAGCAAAACAAAACCTACCGCCCCGAGCAGGATGAACAACATCGACCGCACGTCGCCGATAACTTGCGTGTGCAGCGGAACAAGGTTGGAACCCAGACCGGAATTACTTTTCGGGAAGTCCTGCTCCGCTTTATGCGCAATCGCAGCGATGTCCGATTGCGCCTGCGAAAGGCTGACACCGGCCTTCAGGCGGCCAATCACGCGAATGAAATGCGCATCGCGTTCGTGAACCCAATCGTTGTCTGGGACCTGCGAAATCAGACTCATCGGAACTGCGCCGCGATTCCGGCCAAGCACCCAAAGGTCCGAGCGCGATGGGAACTGAAAACCAGCCCTCATCACCCCGACTATGGTGTGAGGCATTTCATCCAGGGTGATGTTTCGACCCACCACGTTGGGATCGGCGGCAAATCTGCGCCGCCACAAATTGTCGCTAATCAGCACGACATTTCGATCCTGATGTTGGTCGTCTTCTACTTGAAATGTTCGACCAAGTTGCGCGTTGACACCCAGCACACTCATGAGATTCGAAGTGATGGTGGCGCCGTCAATGCGATCAGGTTCGCCATCGCTGGTGAGGTTAAAATTCGCAAAGTTCGTCGCCGCCAGGTCCTGAAACGTCTTGTTGTGGGTGCGCCAGTCGTCAAAGTTTCCCGGCGCCACGGAGCGCTGGTCGCTGCCGGGCATGGTCTCCCACAAGGTCACGAGACGATCAGGTTCCGCATAAGGAAGCGGCCGCAACACAACGGCGTTGACCACGCTGAAGATCGCAGTGTTCGCACCAATGCCCAAAGCGAGTGTGATGATGGCCACAACCGTAAAGCCGGGACGCTTTAGTAGTCCGCGAACGCCATAGCGAATGTCTTTTAATAAGGTTTCCATAAACTATCGGCCTTTGGTTTCAGTCTTTGGTCTCAGTCTTTGAACTTTGTACTTGGAGCTTTGTTCTTTGTAGTTCGCACTCCTTCTATTCGCACGGAGTTGAGAGCAAAGTACAAAGCTCAAAGCGCAAAGCTCAAAAACCTAAGACCAAAGTCCTACGACCAACCAGCTATTCATACCGCAACGCGATCAACGGATTCACCCGCGACGCCTTTCGCGCGGGCAGATACCCAGCCAACGCGGCGACCGCGGTTAGCAACAGTGCAGCGGTAGCCAGGCTCACCGGATCGCTCGGTTTGAGTCCGAAGAGTTGACTCGAAACCAGATGCGCCGAAGCCCAGGCTGCCGGCAGGCCCACGGTGAGTCCGATGGCCACCAACATCAAACTCTCCTTCAGCACCATCCAAATGATGTGGCTGCGCTCGGCTCCCAGCGCCATGCGGATACCAATTTCATTAGTGCGCCGCACAACCGCGTGCGCCATGATTCCGTACAAGCCCACACACGAGAGCAGTAGGCCCAAAACTCCAAAGAAGCTGACAAGTTGAGTGATCAGTTTCTCCTGGCTTAAGGCTTGCTCGGTTTGCAGGCGCAGGCTGGTAAACGTCCCGATTGGAAGCTTTTCGTCTACTTGTGCAATTGCGGCGCGCACTTCGCCAGTCAAACTCAAGGGATCACCTTCAGTTCGCAGTTCAAAAGTGTTTCCGAACGCCAATTGATCCTGCACCTGGAAAATCGGACGAAAGACGGTTCGCTCAGGGTTATCTTTCGCGCTGTTGTATTTCGAATCCCCGATCACGCCGACGATCTCGAAGTCGTCCTTGTCCGACTCTTGTTCGAATGTAGCGCGGCGCCCGATCGGGTTCTGATCCTGAAAAAACGATTTCGCGAAAGCCTGATTGACTATTGCCACTCGGTTCGAGGTCGGCGTGTCTTGCAAGTTAAAATCGCGACCCAGCAAGAGTGGAACACCGAGCGTCTCAGTGAAGTCTGGCCCGATCAGAACGTCCTGGACCGCCGTGTCTTCATCTTTACCCGGAGTGTAACCACGAACTGTTATGGTGCTGTCGGTGTTAGTGCCCTGCATCGGGCTGTAACTCGCCAGCGTGGCTGAACGAACATTCGGTAGCGCGCTCAGCCGCTCGTGAAGCCGCCGATAGAGCCCACTGAGCTGATCGGGCTTGTAACCTGCCAACCGCGTGTCCAAACTCACCAGCAATACATTCTCGCGATCAAAGCCCAGATTCTCCTGTTGAAGTTTGACCAGACTGCGCGCAAATAACCCGGCGCCAACTAACAAGATCAACGAGAGTGCTACCTGGGCAACCACCAGCACCGAACCCAGGTTGAAACGACGCTTCCTACCTTGGCTGGATTTTTCTTTTAGTGCCGAAGTCAAATCCGTTCGCGTGGCACGCAGAGCGGGCGCGATTCCAAACAGGACTCCCGAAACCACCGAGATTCCAAGCGTGAACAACAACACTGGCACATCCGGCTTAACATCCAATGGCGAAGTCGCAGCCAGACGAGCGACCAGCAGGCTAACGCCCCACTGTGCCAAGAGGACGCCGGCCGCTCCCCCCAGGATTGCGAGCAGCAAGCTCTCAGTGAGAAGTTGCCGGATCAATCGCCCGCGGCTTGCACCTAAAGCCTGGCGCAAAGAAATTTCGGCTTGCCGCGCCGCCGCACGTGACAACAAAAGATTCCCGACGTTGGCGCAAGCAATCAGAAGGACCAGCGCAACAATCACCATCAGCATCCGCAACGCCTGCGAATAGAAAACGCGTAGTCCGGAGAGGCCGCGAGCTCCCGACGCCAGCGTGACGTAACTATTTTGAATTGCGAGCCGCGCATCATCGTTGACCTGACTACCAGCGCGTTCGGTAAGGAACTGCCGCAATTCCAAATTTGCCGCTACCTGAGCTTGTTCTATGCGGGCGCCTGGCTTTAGCCGGCCGACGAGATTAAGCCAGTAGACGTTTTGATCATCGAGATATGACGCCCGCAATTCGATCTGCGGCTGGAAGGCCAATGGCACCCAGAAGTCTGGTGCGCGTCGAACGCGGACGCCAAAAAACTCCTTGGGCATTACACCCACAATAGTGAAGGCGGTGTTGTTGAGCAGGATGTTCTTGCCGACTATCTGGGGATCGCTGTTTAGTTTTTGTTGCCAATATCCGCTGCTTACAAGCGCCGCAGGTGGAGCTCCGGGAGCGTCATCTTCATTTGTGAGCACGCGTCCGCGCATCGCGTTGACGCCAAGCACCGAAAAATAATTTCCGGAAACAAGGTGGCCGTAAGCGCGTTCGGCAGCCTCACCAGGGGCCTCTGGCCGTCTCACGCTGACCCGAGTTTCACCACTACGGAAGCCGCTGAGCTCGCGGTACGTCGTGTCGTGTTCGCGGAAGTAGCGATACGCGGCATAAGAAAAACGTTCCGTGCGACCGCTGGGAATGTCGCCGTCATCACGGGTGCTGGTGCCTTCGTTGGCCTGATCGTAGAAAAGAACCAACTCTTCCGGTTTACTCACCGGCAACTTTTTGAGTACGACCGCGTTGAGCAACGTGAAAATCGCCGTGTTAGCGCCGATGCCCAATGCCAGAATGACCAGCGCAACGATCGTGAATGCGGGCCGCTTAAGTAGTCCGCGCCAGCTGTAACGAATGTCCTTCCAAAGTGAATCAAACATGTCTTACCCCCAAATTGCTCCTGCTGTAGGGCAGGCATTCCTGCCTTGCCCTTAATTCCTCATCAACCACGCTAAGGACAGACAGGAATGTCTGTCCTACTGCCTACCTACTCATAACGCAGTGAAACTACCGGATCGACTTTCGTCGCGCGCCGGCCCGGCAAATAACAAGCGACTAAAGCAACTGTTGTTAACAGCACCGCGATCGCCGCGAACGTTGCCGGATCTGTAGGCTCCACGCCGAACAGCATGCTTGCCATCAATCGCGTCAGAAGAAACGCACCGACTAACCCAATGCCGACACCTATCAGAGCCAACATCATTCCCTGACGGATAATCATGCGAAACACATCGCGCGGTTGCGCACCGATTGCCATCCGAATACCAATCTCGTGCGTGCGTTGGGTTACTGAGTAAGACATCACGCCATAAATCCCCACCACTGCGAGGACCAGCGCGATGCCTGCGAAGATGCTCAAGAGTGTTAAGTTCAAGCGTTCTGGAGCGACAGATTCGGTGCGTATGTCGTCCATCGTGCGAACGCTATAGATCGGCTGATCGGAATCGATTGCCTTGACCTGTTGCCGGACGGCCGCGATGAGCTGGTTCGGATCACCAGCCGCCTTGATGATTACTGTCATTCCTTCGCTCGGAATTTGGGCGAACGGAAAATAACCCTGAACACGTTTTGAGTCCGTGCTAAGTCCGTCCATCTTCACGCGGCCCACTACACCGAGGACGGTGAGGAAGCGCGGTTTCTTCTCGCTGCCCATAGCGATCCGTTTTCCGACGGCCTCTTCACCGGGCCAGTAACGGCGCGCAAACTCCTCATCAATCACAATTGCATTCAGCGGCGCTACCTCCTTCTCGTCTTCGTCAAGCTTGCTGAAATCTTTCCCGACGACCCACGATCGGTCGTCGCGGCTCTCAAAAGCACGACCGCTCTTCACGGGGATATTCATCGCCTTGAAATAATCGGGAGTTACCAGGCAAGCTTCCATTAACGGTGTTTGGTCGCGAGGAGGACGCGGTCGCCCGTCTACTACAAACGAGGTTTGCCAACCATTGTTGCCGAGCGGCAAGCCCGACGCGGCCGCTGTAGCCTCAACACCAGGCAACGCGCGCAGGTTTTCCAACAGGCGGTTGTAAAACTGTTCGCGCTGTTCGCTCTCGACGTATTTCTTGCGGGGTAACGAAACGCTGAAACTAGTCAGATGGTCATAGGAAAAGCCCGGGTTCACCTTTTGCAGGCGATAGAAACTGCGAATCATCAGACCAGCGCCAACCAGCAACACCAGCGTCGTCCCAACTTCAACAATCACCAACGAACTACGCAGCCAGTGCTTGCCGGATGTGCCGCGTCCAGTCTCTTTAAGAGTTTCGTGGACATCAACGACTCCGGCTTGCAGCGCCGGTACAAGTCCGAAAAGTAAACCAGTAATAAACGAGAGCCCGATCGTAAATGCGAACACTCGCCAGTCGAGACTAATTTCCTTTGAACGCGGAATGGCGTCGGGACTTATGTAAAGAATCAGCTTGATACCCCATTGCGCGACCAACATTCCCAGCGTGCCGCCAACCAAAGCCAGCAAGACACTCTCGGTAAGCAACTGCCGCGCGATGCGCCAGCGTCCCGCGCCCATTGCGGAGCGAATGGCCATTTCTTTTTGCCGCGACTGCGCGCGGGCAAGTAACAAGTTTGCGATGTTGGCGCAGGCAATCAGCAGCACGAATGCCACTGCGGCAAACAGCACCCAAAGTGGACGGCGCATGTCGCCAACAAAAACTTCCAGCAGCGGATGTAAGCCAACACCGTTCCCCGCGTTTGAATCCGTGTATTGCTTCTCGAGGTTCGCGCCGATCGTGTCCATCTCGGCCTTCGCCTGGGCGAAAGTCACGCCTGGCTTCAGGCGCGCCACGCCATAAAGTCCGGGGTGGTTCCCGCGCTGTTGCCAGCTCGCTTCGCCGGAAAGTTGACCGACCGGCACCCACATCTCGACGCGACTCGGAAACTGATAGCCATTCGGCATTATTCCGATCACCGTGTAGCTCTTGCCGTTCAATATCAGTTGTTGATTGAGGATGCCGGCTTGCCCAGCGAAGCGGCGCTGCCACAATGGATAACTTAGAAGCACAACAGGCGTGCCACCGGGCTTGTCTTCATCGTTTGTGAAGAGCCGGCCCATCAAGGGATTGACGCGCAACGCTGCAAAGAGATCCGCGGAGACTTGCCCGGTGATGATTCGTTCCGCTTCGCCCGATCCGGTCAGGTTGTAGCTGTTGCGGTTGTAGACACCGATCTTTTCGAAAACCTGATTTTGATTTCGCCAGTCAGTGAAGTTTGGATAAGACACTGAAATTTCATCCATGGCTTTACTGGTCTCATTCAGAAACACCAGCCGTTCAGCTTCCGGATAAGGCAACGGCCGCAGCAGCACAGCATCAACGACGCTGAAGATCGCGGTGTTGGCGCCAATGCCAAGCGCCAGTGCCAGAATCACAACGAAGGTGATGCCCGGATTTTTCAGCAACATGCGGGCGCCATAGCGGATGTCTTGGAATAGGGTATTCATCATTCCTCCAGAAAACAGCTGACCTTCGGTCTTTGGTCTTCGGTCTTTGGTCTAAATTCGGAACTTGTTTTTTTTTTGCAAAGTCCAAAGACCCAAGACCTAAGACCAATTTCATTCGTATCTCAAGGCCACCAACGGATCGACTTTCGTTGCCCGTCGCGCCGGAATGTAACAAGCCAACAACGCCACGAAGGCCAGCAACAAAGTTAACCCCGCGTAAGTAATGACGTCGGTTGGGGCGACGCCGAACAGCAACCCACGTAGCAAGCGCCCAACCGCCAGCGCTCCCAGCAAACCCGTAGCTACACCAATTAACGTGAGCCGCATCCCGTGTCCCAGCAGCCAGCGGAGAATGGCGCCGGTGCTGGCGCCGAGTGCGAGGCGAATACCTATTTCCCTCGTCCTCTGCGTAACCGAATACGCCATCACTCCGTAGATACCGATACCGGCTAAGAAGAGCGCCAGCACGCCAAACAGTGCGACCACCTGCATTGCGAAGCGACGTTGGGCCAACGAAGCTGAAACTAAATCTTCCATCGTCTGTTCACCGAAGAGTGGAAGATTTGGATCCACAGCCTGCACTTGCTGACGCAAGGCCTGACTGAGGCCGCTCGGATTTCCCTGAGTCCGCACATAGACCGCCATCGAGTAACCGGGGTTTTGAACTATCGGAACATAAAGATGCGGCGTGTCAGGTTTATCGAAGCCGTCGGTCTTGATGTTTCCTACGACGCCGACAATCGTCATCCATGGAGCCTTGTTCTCACGCGCACCTAACTTAACGTGTCGCCCGAGTGGATCGACATTCGGGAAGAACCGCTGCACCAACGCCTGATCAATGAGGACCACGCGCGCAGCTTGTTCATCGTCGCCGGCTGCGAAGAAGCGTCCGCGAACCAGTGGCGCTCCCAGGACGCGAAAGTAGTCGGGACTAACGGCGGAGAATTTAGTCAGTTGCAGGTTGCCGGCAATGGTTGGCTGGTCTTCAATACTAAAAACGCCGGGTTTGTTCTGATCCAGCAGCGGCACACCGCCACCGCCGCTGATCGCTGCATACTGCACTCCCGGCAAACCACTAGAGCGGCGCAGCACTTCTTTTATGAATGCGGAACGCTTGGCGGGCGGTCTGTAGGGATCAAGATCCGGATTGTTTGGCACCGGCAGCCAAATCCGCGCCAGCAGAACATTGTTAGAATCAAAGCCGGGATTCACTTCCATCAGTCGGCCGAAGCTGCGAAGCAACAATCCAGCGGCGATCATCAGCACCAGGGATAACGCAAACTCAACGACTACCAGACCGCTACGAAACGCGTGATGACGCGCTCCTGAACCACCGCCCTGGCTTCCCTCTTTCAGATTGCCCACGAGGTCTGGACGTGATGCCTGCAACGCAGGAATGAGTCCAAACAGCAAACCAGTCAGAGTCGATATAAAAAAGACGAAAAGCAGCACCCCGGCGTTAACGCCGACTTCACTAAGGCGTGGAGTGTCTGCGGGCACCAGTCGCAGTAACACGTCTTTGAGTGTCACCACAATGAAAAGCGCAACCGCGCCACCGATGAATGACAGCAACAAACTCTCCGTGAGCATCTGGAGAACCAGGCGCCGCCGCCCCGCACCAAGCGCCAACCGAATGGCCATCTCTCGTTGCCGCGCTGACGAACGGGCCAGCAAAAGGTTCGCGATATTCACGCAACCGATCAGCAGTACTAACCCGACTGCGCCGAGCAGGACCAGCAGAGTTGATTGCACGTTGCCTACCAGCGTCTCGCGCGCCGGCATTAGCCTGACTGTCCACCCTTGCTGCGCCGGATAGTCATTGGGAAATTCCTGACGGAGGTTCGCAACAAAAGCGTCAAGTTTTGCTTGTGCCTGCTGCACCGTAAGCTCGGGTTTAATACGCCCGATGGCGCCGGGCAACATTCTTTGATTGCGTACCGGCGGTGCGGGGAAAGGGTTGCTGCTGAAGCCGGCCGTGGCCCACATCTCGACGTCGTTGCGCAAGGTCTTGCCGGGATGCCGGAACCCCGGCGGCATCACCCCGACGACCGTATAGCTATCGCTATCCATATAGACTTTCCGCCCGAGAATATTGGGATCGGATGCAAATAGCCGCCGCCACAATCCATCGCTGATTACAACTCCTTCACCAAAGCCGGTTCCTCGATCCTGCGGACCGAAGACGCGTCCCAGCTTCGCGCTCGCGCCGAGAAGTGAAAAATAGTTAGGACTCACGGCCAGCAATTCAATTCGCTCCGGTCGATCGGAACCGGTGAGATTCGCGTCGATGGGCCACAACGCTGACACTTCCTCAAAAACGCCTGACCGCTCCTGCAAATCCTTCAACTCGTCAACCGACACGCCAACATCTTCAGCAGGCGCGCCTGGTAAGTCGTCTCTCACCAGGACAATGTTTTCCGGCTTGGGAAAAGGCAGCGGACGGAGCAGCACTGCGTTAACAACGCTGAAGATCGCGGTGTTCGCGCCGATGCCGAGACTCAACGTGATAATCGCAACGGCCGTGAAGCCTGGCTTGCTGCGGAGCATTCGCGCCGCGTAGCGCAGGTCATGAAATAAATTATTCATCTCGTCTCCAACTTTTCTGGCCCTATCTTTTGAACTTAGTGCTTTGTACTTAGAGCTTTGTGCTTTGGTGTTGTCAGAATTGAAAGCTATCCGCGAATTCAAGGTCTAACAAAGTTCGAAGTACAAAGCTCAAAGTTCAAAGACCCAAGACCAATTTCATTCGTATCGCAGCGCCACCAACGGATCGACTTTCGTTGCGCGGCGCGCCGGTAAATAACAGGCGACAAAGGCTACGACGATCAGCACTACTGAGACTGCGACAAATGTCGGCTTGTCGGTTGGCGTGACGCCGAATAGCAATGTCGTCAGCAAACGGGTTAACGCGAATGCACCAGCTATGCCGATAGCCACACCCAGCAGCGTTAGGGTCATGCCGTTTTTGATAACTAGTCTCAGCACATCGCCGGCGCGCGCGCCGAGCGCCATCCGAATACCAATCTCCTGCGTTCGTTGGGTTACGGCATAGGACATCACGCCGTAGATACCGACTGCCGCCAAAACCAACGCCAGGCCGGCGAAGATTCCGAGCAGCAACATGTTGAAGCGGCGAGCCGCAAACGATGCCGCCGACACCTCGTTCATCGTTTTCACTTTGGTTAGCGGCAGTTGCGAATCGATCTTCCAGATCTGCTGCTTGACGGCTTGGGCCATGCCTTCAGGGTTAGACTGCGTGCGCGCGGCGATAGTCATCCATCGCTTCCAGGGATTGATCTGTGTGTAGGGAGAATAGAGCGCCGGCAGTTCGGGCAGGTCTAGTCCGAAGTGTTTCACGTCGCCAACCACGCCTACGATCGTTATCCAGTGAACTTCAGGGTCACGCACCCAACGCACTCGTTTGCCAAGTGGATTTTCGTTGGGGAAATACTGGCGGACCAACTGATCGTTCGCGATACCCACGAGCGGTGCTTTGGCGACGAAGTCCTGCGCACCGAAATCCCGGCCTGAGCGCAGCGGAATCTGCATGGTGTGAAAGTAGTCACCCAAAATGCTGCGCGTTTCCAAACTTGGCTCGTCTCCGGGCGCGATTGGCGGACGGCCATCGATCACAAAATCGTGATCGAGCGAATCACCACTGAGCGGCAGTTCGCTGATCATCGCTGCCTTCACGCCCGGCAACATATTGATCGCCTCGAGCGCCTCGGTGCGAAAGCGCGTCTGCTTGGCGACATCCTGGTAGCGCGCCTCGGGCAGTTCAATGCGCATCGTCAGCAGATGATCTGAATTGAATCCCGGCGCAACGGACCGGAGATTCCAGAAGGTCTTGATCAGCAGACCTGCTCCGATCAGCAACACCAGAGCTATTGCCATCTCGACAACTACAAAAATACTGCGCAGTCGCTGGCGCGCGCTGCCTGCAGTCGCACTGCGGCCGCCTTCCTTGAGCGCTTCACCGGCGCTGCTGCGAGAGGCGGTCCATGCCGGCAACAAACCGAAGACAATTCCCGTGAGTAGCGAAATGCCGAATGTGAACGCGAGCACGCGCCCATCCACGCCAATCTCCTGCAAACGGGGCAAGTTTTCCGGTTGCATAGCCACCAGCAGATTCGTTGCCCAGATGGCGAGTAAGACAGCAACCGCGCCACCCGCGAGTGAGACGAGCACACTTTCTGTCAGCAGCTGTCGAATCAAACGCCAACGGCCGGCGCCGAGTGCGGTGCGAATTACAAACTCGCGTTCACGTTCGGCAGCGCGCGCCAGCAGCAAATTCGCAAAATTCGCGCAGGCAATGAGCAGGACCAGACTGACCGCAGCGAAGAGGATGAGCAACGATTGGCGCGACTCGCCCACAATTCGTTCTTGAAGAGGAATCAGCACGCTGGCTCGGTTCTTGTTGTCCGCCGGATATTGCGCGGCCAGCGTTTTATCAACCACCAGCATCTCCGCGCGCGCCTGTTCAAGGCTGACGCCCGCTGCCAGGCGGCCGTAGGTTCGCAGGAAGTGGACCCCACGAAAGTTGGCAGCCACCGGATTGGAGACGTGTACCGGTGTCCAGGCTTCTATGTTGTCGCGCGGTGAAGCAAAACTCGCGGGCATAACTCCAATCACGCTGTAGACGTTGCCGCTCAGCGGAATTCCCTTCCCGACGATCTGTGGATCACCGGAAAACTGACGCAGCCATAGCTCATGGCTTAGAACCACAACGTACGGACCGCCGTTCTTGTCGTCGTCCTTCGCGATTGCGCGGCCGCGCTCCGCCTTCACACCGAAAGTTTCGAAGTAACCGCCCGTGACCTGGCCCACCTGAAACTGCACCGGTTCACTGCCCGCCGTGTAATCCAGCGGCTGTTTCACTTCCCCGCCAAACGAGCTAAATGTGTGGCTCTGTGTCTCGACGTCGGCGAGATCCGGCGCAGATTGATTGAAACGGAAAGTCACCAGGCGCGCCGGTTCGGCATAGGACAACGGCCGCAAAAGGACGGCGTTGATGACGCTGAAGATCGCGGTATTTAGACCGATGCCCAGGGCCAGCGTAACCACGGCTACCACCGTGAACGCCGGCCGCTTCAGTAAACTGCGGACGCCGTAGCGAATGTCCTTTAGTAATGTTTCCATCTAGTCTCCCGAAATGGACTTTGGACTTAGTATTTGGTCTTTGGACTTTGGCCTTAGGTCTTCGTTCTTTGTAATTTGAACTATTCATCCGTCGTGTGGTTGGACCAGAGACTGGACGAGCAGGTGACTCAGTACTCAGCACTCAGCACTAAGTCCAAAGCCCTAAGTACAAAGCTGTAAGTACAAAGTTCAAAGACCAAAGCCCAAGTTCTTATTCATATCTAAGCGCCACCAGCGGATCGACGCCCATCGCGCGCCGCGCCGGGATGTAACAAGCAATCAGCGTGATCAGAAACAAACCGCCCGCGACCGCTGCGAATGTTTTTGGATCTGTCGCGCGCACTTCGAACAACAGACTCACCGCCAGCCGCGTCAGTCCCCACGATGCAACCAAACCCGCGCCCACGCCGAACAATCCGAGTAGGACTCCCTGCTTGATAACGAGCCGGAGCACATCACTCCGCTGCGCGCCGAGCGCCATGCGCACGCCAATTTCGTGTGTTCGTTGCTGCACTGAATAAGACATCACGCCGTAGATTCCGACCGACGCCATCACCAGAGCTACCAACGAAAAGACCGCCAGCAGGGTGGCGTTGAAGCGCGAGCGCGCCATCGACGTCTGCAGCAAATTCTCCATCGGTGTTAGCTGCCCGATCGGCTGTTGCGGATCGATGCTGCGAATAACATTGCGAGCCGCGCCGGCAACGCTGTTGGGGTCGCCTTTAGTTCTCAGCACCAGAGTCATGCCTGAATAGACCAACTCCGGTTGCGGCCAGTAAGCCATCGCTTCAGTTTCCAGATCGAGTCCGAGGTGTTTCGTATCACCAACGACGCCGATAATCTCCGTCGGCACATTGTCGTCCTTCATATTGATCGTGACGCGTTTGCCAAGCGGGTCCTCACCGCCCAGAACCTTGCGTACAAACGTTTCGTTCACGACCACTACGTGGCGCATTTCTTTTCCTTCCTGCTCAGTGAAAAGACGTCCGCGCTTTAACGGGATCTGCATTACCTGGAAATAATCCGCAGCCGTAACGCAAATTCCAGTGGAGAGTTTCTGGCCCGGCGGCAGTTTTGGTTGCCCTTCAACTTCGATCGAAGTTCCTGAATGCGGCCCGGCAAATGGCAGAGTGTTAATCGCACCTACCAACTCGACACCGGGAAGCGCGCGCAACTGATCCACGGCCCGGCTAAAGAAGTCCATCTGCTTTTGATCGGTGTCATACTTCCGCCGCGGCAGGTTGACCTGCATCGTCAAAAGTTGCTTTGCGTTGAATCCCGGATCGACTGACTGCAAGCGGTTGAGGCTTTGCATGAAGAGGCCGGCGCCAATCAGTAAGACCAGGGCCAATGCAACCTGGGTCACGACGAAGAAGTTACGCACGCGATGACTGCGCGATCCGCCTCCGATGTTCTTGCCGCCTTCTTTGAGTGAGTCGTTAAGATCGAAACGCGATGCCTCCAGCGCAGGCACCAGACCGAAAACAATTCCGGTGAGCAAAGTCAATGCGAAGGTGAAACCAAGCACGGGGAGACTAACTTTCACGTTATGCAGATCCATTAGACCCGTCGGGCTCAAGGCGATCAGCGCTTTAGTTCCCCACCAGGCGAGTAACAATCCCAGTACGCCTCCGATCAATGACAGCAACAAACTTTCCGTCAACAGCTGACGCGCAATACGCCAGCGACTAGCGCCGAGCCCGGCTCGAACGGCAATTTCTTTTTTCCTCGAAGCAGCACGCGCTAACAACAAGTTGGCAACGTTTGCGCAGGCGATCAGCAAAACAAATCCGACCGCGCCCAGCAGAATCAGCAAGGGCTTGCGAATCTCACCCGTAAATTGCGTGCGCAACGGGACGACGTTGACGCCCCAGTTAGTGTTGAAGTCCGGATATTGCTGTTCGAGGCGGGCGCCGATGACGTTCATTTCGTTCTGCGCCTGAGCGAGTGTGACGCCGGGTTTTAGTCTCCCAACTGCACGCGCAAATCGTCCGTGGCGTTGGCGTAACTCATCGGCGATTTGCCATGGTGACCAAATCTCCGGCGCTTTACTGATCATCGAGCCCTTTTGGATGTGCCAGCCAACGTCTGCCGGCAGCACACCGACTATCGTGTTTTCCTGATTGTTCAGAGTGATTGCGTGGCCGACGACCGGCGCGCCACCGAAACGGCGCTGCCAAAGGCTGTAACTTATGACGACGACATTCGGCTGTCCTGGTTTCCCGTCATCCGCGTCAAACGTGCGACCTTGAAACGCGTTCACACCAAGTACAGAGAAAAGATTGGGGGTAGCGATTTGTCCGGGTATCTCTTCGGGCTCGCCATCGCTGGTGAGGTTAACGTTGCGATCGAAGAACGCAGCCATGTCTGCAAAGGAACTACTCTGATCTTTCCAATCGTAGAAGTTGCCGAGATTGATCACGTTCTGATCGTTTTCTTTAGCGCCTCTGCGGTGTTCCCAAACCACGGCGAGTCTTTCGCCTTCGGCATAGGGCAACGAGCGAATCAAAACCGCGTTGACTACACTAAAGAGCGCGGTATTGGCGCCGATGCCGAGCGTCAAAGCGACAACCGCCACCAGCGTCACCGCTGGCGTCTTCAATAACATTCGCGCGCCGTAGCGCAAGTCTTGCCATAACATCATAATTACTCCGTCTTAGGTCTTAGGTCTTGGGACTTTGGTCTTAGTTTTTTGTACTTTGAACTTTGTTCTTTGAACTTTGATCGTTGAGCTTTGTTCTTTTGGCGTATTCATCAGAACCCGGCCAAAAACTTCAAAGCTCAAAGTTCAAAGTTCAAAGCACAAAAAACTAAGACCAAAGTCCAAAAGCCAATTCAAGCTATTCGTACCGCAGTGCCACCAGCGGATCGACTTTCATCGCCCGCCGCGCCGGCACATAACACGCCACCATCGCGACCAACCCGAGCAGCAATGAAACTCCTGCGAAGGTGATCGGATCAGCTGGACTCACTCCAAAGAGGAGCTTGGCCAACAGTTGCGCCACACCGAAGCCGATCAATAACCCAATACCGAGGCCGATGAGCGCGAGTGTCATTCCTTGTCTGACTATCAAGATCAATACGTCACGCTTCGCTGCGCCTAGGGCGATGCGCACGCCGATCTCGCGGGTACGACTGGCCACGACGTACGACATCACGCCGTAAATTCCGATAGCTGCGAGGATGATTGCCAGGACCCCAAAGCTGCCGAGCACGGTAGCGGCCATACGAAAAGGAAACAGCGGCACATTCATGTGATCGGAGAGCGTGTGTACGTTGTAGAGCGGCAGTGCTGGATCCATTCCCTGCAGTTGACTGCGCAATGCAGCGAGCGCGGAATTTGAATCCCCCATGGTTCGGGCTACGAGCGTAGCGTTCGTGTTGTAATCGCGGAGCAACGGCCGATAGAACGCGGCCTTTTGATCTTCTCCGAGGCTGTTGTATTTGCCGTCGGCAGCGACGCCGATCACTTCCCAGAAGGGCTTGTTAGGACCGTCGAAATTAAAGCGACGGCCAATGGCCTCCTGCCCGGGAAACATGCGCCGCGCAAAAGTTTCATTGATCACCGCTACGCGTGACTCTTCCTTGTCGTCGCGTTCTGTGAAATCGCGGCCGCGCAAGGGAATCTCCATCGTGCGGAAATAGTTGGGACTGATCTCGTTAGGCACAGCGAGCGGCAATTCTGTGGTGCTGGTAGCAGGCTGCCCTTCAACGTAAATCGGGGCGTAGCTGTAATCGAGTGAAAGGGGGACCGTCGAAGTAAGGGCCACCGAGCGTACGCCCGAAATCGTTTGAGATCGCTCCAGCAGTTGTCGCTGAAAGATGCGGCCCTTCTCTTCCGGGTAGCCTTGCAGTCCCAAATCAAACGAAAGCGCCACTGCGTTTTCGGGATTGAATCCGGGCCGAACTTTTTGCGCCATCTGTAAACTGCGTATCACCAGACCCGCGCACACCAGCAGCACCAGCGAGACAGCGACTTGCACAACCACGAGAGCGTTTCGTAATCGCGAACGACGAAAGCCCGACAGTGAAGCCTCATCCTTTAGTGCGGGAACCAGATCCGGATTTGAGGATTGCAGCGCCGGCAGCAAACTAAAAAAGACGCCAGTAGCCAGCGACACCGCGAGGGCGAAGGCCAGCACACGCCAGTCGAGATGAAGATCGAAGATGAGCGCGATGTCAGTGGGTAACTTGATCGAAGCGACGAGGCTGTTAATCCACGCCGCCAATAAGACACCGCCCAACCCACCAGCGAGCGAAAGCAGAACGCTTTCCGTCACCAGTTGCCGCACTATTCGTGCGCGACTGGCGCCAACTGCCAATCGGATCGCGAGTTCTTTGCGTCGCTCCGTAGCACGGGCCAACAAGAGATTCGCCAGATTGACGCAAGCGAGGACTAGGACCATTCCGACGACGCCCATGAGAACACTACTGAAGCTGACAACCGAGTTGCGTATGTCCGGAATAAACAGTCCGGGTATTAGGAGGCGCACACCGCGTCCCTCATTTTCGTGCGGATACTCTTTAGCAAGTTGAAGGGTGATCGCTCGAAGAGCGCTTTCGGCCTGCGCCGAGCTGACGCCAGGTTTCAAGCGGCCGACGACAAACATATTGTCGCTGTCCCGCGACTCAAGCCAGTTGCTGCCTGGCTCCACTTCTTGAGCCATCATCATCGGCACGAAGATCTCGGGGGCGTAAGCGACTTCAGTCCCTATGAATCCTTCCGGAGCGACACCGATGACGGTAAACACCTTGCCGTTAATTGCGAGCGGTTGACCGACAATGGCGGTGTTGGATGCAAAGCGTTTTTGCCAACATCCATAACTAATGACCGCGACCGGATGTGAGCCCAGCGTCTTATCTTCTTCCGGCATGAAATAGCGCCCGAGAAACGGCTTCACTTCAAGCACGTCAAAGTAATTGCCGGAAACGAGATAACCCCAAACGCGCTCGTTACTGCTCTGGTGACTGATGCTCATCGGGTCGAATCGATAAGCGATCAGGCCGGAGAACACGTCATTGCGATCGCGATAATCCTTGTAGTTGAGATACGACTGAATGGTGTAGTCGGCGCCGTTGTGAAAAGTCCCGTAAACTTCTGTTAGCTCTTCGGGATGCGGCACCGGCAAAGGCCGGAGCAGCACTGTATTCACCAGACTGAAGATTGCAGTGTTCGCACCGATGCCAAGTGCAAGTGTGACCACGGCAATCAGTGTGAAGCCCGGTCGCTTCACGAAGCCCCTCAGCCCGTATTGAATATCTTTGATTAGTGATCGCATACAATCCTTTACTCGTATCTCAAGGCCACCAACGGATCGACTGTCGTGGCTCGACGCGCGGGCAGGTAACAAGCGACGAACGCCACCAACGTCAACAAAGTCGCCACTGCGGCAAATGTAAATGGGTCCTTTGTCGTTACATTGAACAGCAAGGTCGACATGAGTCGCGTCAGCGCGAAGGCGCCAGCCAGACCGAGCACGACGCCGATGAGCACGAGGCCCATTCCCTGCCGTACAACCAACTTCAGAACATCAAGCCGACGCGCACCCAGAGCCATGCGAACGCCAATCTCATGCGTGCGTTGCGAGACCGAGTAAGACATCACGCCATAAATTCCGGTGGATGCGAGCAGCAAAGCCACCAACGCAAACAGACCCAGCAATGCCGTGCGGTAACGTGGCGCGGCTACCGCCGTTTCCAACCATTGCTCCATGGTCCTGACATTAGCGACCGGTTGATTCGGATCGATTTGCTGCACCTCTTTGCGCACCGCCGCAGCCAGCGTGGCGGTGTCGCCTTTGCTGCGAAGCACTACGTTCATCGAGCGTTCATAGGTCGGCATGTACATCGCGGGCAGCGGATCCGAATCCAAAGCCCGGTGACGAATGTCGCCGACGACGCCGATGATTTCGAATGGTGTGTCACCCATCATCATCACCAGCCGTCGACCGAGAGGTTCTTCATTGGGAAATACCTGGCGAGCCAGCAAATCGCTGATGATGACGACCCTGGCGCCTTCGCGAACTTCCTGTTCGGTAAAATTCCTGCCGCGTAAAAACGGAATTCGCATGGCACTGAAATACCTGGTGTTCACCCGCCGAAAATCGTCATCAAACGATTGGTTGCTCGCTCCAGCTGGGCGTCCCTCTACGGTATAGGGCATATCGTTTGGCTGACCGCTCAGCGGTAGTTCGCTAACCAACCCAACGCTTTCCATGCCGGGCAAACCGCTGAGGCGACTCTCAAGTTCTGAAAAAAAGTTTGCAGACTTTTCCGGCGCGTCGTACTTAGACCGCGGTAAGTCCACGCTCATCGTCAAGACGTTCTGCGCGTCAAATCCTGGACTGACTTCCTGCAGGCGTAGCAAACTTCTGACGAGCAAGCCCGCTCCGATCAGCAGCACCACCGCGACCGCAGTTTCAAGGATGACGAGAACACTGCGCGTTCGATTGCGGTGAGCACCCTCGCTTCCGGTCCTGCCGCCTTCCTTTAGCGACTCGCTCAGATTCAGCTTCATCGTGCGTAGCGCAGGGGCCAATCCAAACAGCACCCCGGTAAAAAGCGAAATCAAAAGCGTGAAACCAAGGACCGTGGCATCGATTGTCACGTGTGCGGTCGAGGGAATACTGCCTGCGGTTAAGGCGACCAGCAGCTCAACACCCCAAACCGCGAGTAATGTCCCAAGGCCGCCGCCAACCAGCGCCAGCAAAACGCTCTCAGTGATCATTTGCCTCACGATGCGCCAGCGTCCCGCACCTAAAGCCGTGCGTACAGCGATCTCTCGATTGCGGCCGGCGGCGCGTACCAGCAGAAGGTTCGCGACGTTGGCGCAGGCAATCAGCAACACAAATCCCACCGCTCCAAACAGAATGAACAGTGTTGGTCGAGTGTTGCCGACGAGTTGCTCTCGCAAGGAGACGAGCCGCAAATTCCAACCTTTATCTTCCGGAAATTGCTCTTCAAGGTGACGGGCAACAGCGTCAGTATCTGCCTGCGCCTGGGCCATCGTTACACCCGCTTTGAGTTTGCCAATTGGGCGCAGGAAGTGGGCCTTGCGTTGTTTCATTCCAGGAGAAATGTCGAAGTTGATCGGCACCCAAAGCTCGGCTGTTGCGGGAAAGCTAAAGTCTTTGGGCATCACGCCCAGGACCGCGCAGGTCTTGCCGTCGAGCGTAATTGTCTTGTTGATGATTGCGGGATCGCCGCCGAACCGCTTTTGCCAAACGTTGTAACCAAGCACCGTCACTTGATCGCTGGCGGGTTTCTCGTTCTCGAGCTGGAAAGTACGACCCAAAACGGGTTGCACCCCGAGCGCTTGAAAATAGTTTCCGGTAACAGCCGCCGCGGTTAGGCGTTCGGGTTCACCATTGCCGGTAAGATTCACCGGCACCGGCACGGAGATCGAAGCCGCAAACTGTTCAAAGGTCGTGTTCTGTTGTCGATAGTCGAGAAAGTCGAGTGGCGAAACGCTGGCGTGGTTGCCGCCGTTGCGGATGTTGCCAAACATCCAAACGAGACGATCAGGTTCCGCGAAAGGAAGCTTACGCAAGAGAACCGCGTTTACCAGACTAAAGATTGCCGTGTTGGCGCCAATGCCAAGCGCCAAAGCAACCAGTGCGATGGCAGTGAAACCGGGCCGCTTCAGTAAGCTGCGCACTCCGTAACGAATGTCCTTGAGTAGTGTTTCCATATCAGATCCGTCGGCGCGTTGGTTTCACCGCGCAGCCCACTGTTCTCGATCCGTTTTTCACCTCACCATTCGGAACGTTCCCTTTTCTCTTTTAAGGAGCGCTCCTTCTTGCTGTGTGCGGAGGCTTCGGCGAAACGTCGGAAGCGTGGGTCGGATCGCAAGTTATTCAGGTCATCATCCTCTTGCAGCGTGCCGTTCGCATCAAAACCGGCCTTGAATGCGCGATCGAGCCATTCAAAAGCCGGGTCCTTTTGATTCAGCATTGCGTACCCACAGGCGATGTTGTAAGTGGCGACGGGCTCGTGATAGCCGAGTGAAATAGCGCGTTCAAACGCACTATTCGCCCGCGTGTGCTCGCGTGAAAAGTGAAGCGCGTAACCAAGGTTGAACCACGCGCGACCGTTGTTTGGTTCGTCCTTCAAGAACGATTCGTACAGAGTGATCGCCGGCGCCCAGCGCTCCTTTGAATAGTTGGTCCAATGCCTGACCGGCAAATCGCGTTTGTCGTTGAGCGAAGCTTCATTGAACTGGGAGAGACTGAGCGTGTTGCTCAATTTGTCGATGGACGCAAATCGTGAATCTGTGCGGAGCCTCTTGATGTCGGGATCGTTTCGCAGTTTCTCGGGACCATCGAAACCCGCATTAACCGACTTAGCGAGCCACTCAACTCCGAGCTCGCGATTTCCCTGAAGCGAGTAAGCGCAGGCCAGGTTGTACATGGCAGAACTAGCTTCATAATCAGGCGTCCCCGCGATTGCTCGTTTCAAAGCGATAATTGAACGATCCAAATCGCGAAGCATTAGCAAACTCATGCCGACTCTGGCCCAGTCTTCGCCGGTTGCGGAGGCGTCACTTTGAAGTCGCGCGTAATCGAGATTCGCCTGCTCCAGACGATCAGCGCTTCCGTAACGTTTTGCATTCTTACGCTCCGCTTCATCATTTCTGGGCACGCTCGCCAAAATCTGTTTGAAGCGACTATCGCTACGGAGCGGATCGAGATCGGAGTCGTCCCACAGGTAGTCGGCGCCCTCGAAGCCATTGTCGAGTGCTTGTTGCAACCACACGAGCGCATTCTCTTTGTCGTTGAGTAAGGAATAGCCGCAGGCGATGTTGTACATAGCCGTGGCCTTGCGATGTCCAAGATCGGCAGCGCGCTTGAAAGCCTCAATCGCTTCCTCAAAACGATCAGAGTTGTGCATCTGATAGCCGCGCGCGAACCACTCTTCCCCGTCCCGCGGTGGTTCACTCTTTGACCAATCCGCCTTCGCAACTTCTTTGCTCGTCTGCTCCAGAGCGGACGCGGTCGCCTCAGCCTTCTTCGTCTTGTTGTTCCCCTGCGAACGAACGGTCGGCACAGTGATAACTGCAAACAAGAGCAGCACACTAAGGCTGGTGAAAGTTTTCGGACGCATCTGTTTCTCCTTCAGTTAACTCAAGCTGATCCGTAGCCGGTGTTCTCCGGTTACTCGTAACGCAGCGCAACCAGCGGATCGACTTTCGTCGCGCGGCGCGCTGGGATGTAACAGGCAATCAACGCCACAAACGTCAACAACAACGTGATGGCGACGAACGTCAGCGGGTCGCTGGCGCTGACGCCGAAGAGCAAAGTTCGCAGCAAGCGCGTCAACGCCAACGCCGCGGCCAACCCGACCACGATCCCCACCGAAATCAGCAGCATTCCCTGTCTAACAATCATTCGCAGGACGTCGCCGACTTGCGCCCCCAGTGCCATGCGAATGCCAAACTCGTGGGTGCGTTGCGTTACGCTGTAGGCCGTGACGCCGTAAATTCCGGCGGCGGACAGCAACAATGCGATAGCGCTGAAGAGGCCCAGCAGGAAGACGTTGAAGCGAGGCTGCGTGACCGCCGCGCTCACGATGTTGTCCATGGTCTTGATGTCAGACACTGATGCCGTCTTGTCGACTTCAGCGGCAGCCTGCCGGATCGCAGCGGCAATACCAGTCGGTTCGATCGACGTGCGCACCACGACGAACATGTTGCCGAACGAGTCTTGCTGCGCGGAAAGGTAAAATTCCGGCGCCGCTTCTTCACGCAACTCCAGACTTCTAACGTCTGACGCCACACCTACAATTTCAAGCCAAACGGGTTTGCCCTGCGCGTCGGTGTTACCCAGGTTGATGCGTTTTCCGATCGCGCCTTCACCGGGAAAATCGCGCCGGACCAAAGCCTGATTGACGATAACGACCAGCGGAGTCTGCAACGTGTCGTGGTCGGTAAACGCGCGACCCTGAACAATCGGAATATCCATCGCGCGAAAATAATCGGCGCTGACCGTGCGATAGTTGCCGCCCGGCCATTTGTCAGTTGTCAGCGGCGGGCGGCCTTCAATTCTGAACCCGGCTTGTGGGCCCTTATCCAATGGCAAGGTATTTATCGCAGCAACAGTCGTAACACCTGGGACGGCACTGATGCGCTGCAGCGTCTGGTTGTAGAAGTTGATGTAGTCAGGATCGGTTCGATACTGGGTGCCCGCTGGAGTGAGCCGTGCGGTCAACAGTTGCTGCGAGTTGAAACCAGTGTTCACGGACTGCAATTGCATGAAACTGCGGAACAGCAAACCAGCACCGGCCAGCAGCACAACCGATAGAGCAACTTCGCCAACGATCAACAAGTTGCGCAAACGATTGTGTCGGCGGCTGCCCGAGACACCGCGGCCCATCTCTTTTAGTGAATCCTGGACTTCAGTTTTTGAGAGTTGCAGTGCCGGCGCGAAGCCAAAAAGTATTCCTGTGACCACGGAAGTGACCAGCGTGAAACCAAGCACACGCCAGTCGAGTCTAATTTCGCCGAGCCGGGGAAAATCCTGCGGCAACAACTTCGTCAGCAACGCTACGCCCCACAGCGCCAGCAGGAACCCCATGGCGCCTCCTGCGAAGGCGAGCATTCCGCTTTCGGTCAGCAGTTGTCGGATCAGGCGCATGCGTGAAGCGCCGAGCGCTGTGCGAATCGCTAACTCTTTTTGCCGTGTGGCAGCGCTCGCAAGCAGCAGGTTGGCAACGTTGGCGCACGCGATCAGTAAGACAAAGCCGACCGCGCCAAACAACAGCAATAGCATCGGACCCGTCTCACCAACCAGATGATTGTGAAGCGAAACCACGCGACTGAAGCGACGATTGTTTTGTTCGGGATATTGTTGGCGCAAGCGCGCGGTGATCGTTTCCATTTCACTTACCGCCTGCGGCAATCCGATTCCCGGCCGCAGCAAAGCGACGGCGGCAAGCATTCCAAAGCCGCGAACCTGAGTCGGATCCATGCGTTCATTCACGGTCGGTGCGAGCCGGAATGGCGGCACCCAGACGTCTGTTTTGTCGGGATAGGAAAACCCCGCGGGCGCGATACCAACGACTGAATAACTGACGCCATCGAGCGTGATCGGTTTGCCAATCAATGAGGGATCGCCACCAAAGCGCCGTTGCCAAAGCGCATGACTGATAACCACTATCGAAGCGTGGCCGGCTTGTTCGTCTGCAGTGATAAAGAAGCGTCCGTATTTCGGTTCGACACCAAACACCGAAAAGAAATTCGCAGAGGTCATTGCCAGGTCGATTCGCTCGGCGGAATCGGCAAGGGCAAGATTGGCGGGGCGGGTCAGGATCGCGGCCAACTGTTCGAAGACAGTATTCTGCGCGCGCCAGTCAAGAAAATTGGCGGGCGTGACTTGCACTCGTTTGCCCTGTTGGTTGAGTTCCTGAATCGCTACGATGCGTTCGGCGCGCGGGTAAGGCAACGGGCGCAGCAGAACGGTATTTACGACGCTGAAAATCGCTGAACTAGCGCCGATCCCCACCGCCAGAGTTACCACCACAATTGCGGTGAAGCCTGGATGCTTAAGCAGACTGCGAACACCATAGCGAATGTCCTTAAGTAGTGTTTGCATCAATTCTCTCCAAAGTTGGTCTTTGATCCTTGGTCTTGGCTCTTTGGTCTTTGAACTTTGTATTTAGAGCTTTGACCTTTTGCGCTTGAATGTTTGCGTGATCCTGACTAAACCAAAGAACAAAGCTCAAAGTTCAAAGCACAAGAAACAAAGACCCAAGTCCAAAGACCCAAGACCACCGATCATTCGTACCGCAGCGCCACCAGCGGATCGACTCTGGTTGCCCGTCTGGCCGGGATGTAACAAGCCAGTAAAGCCACCGTCAGCAAACCAAACGTTACGGTCCCAAGCTCGCCAGCACTCGTGTAAAGGCTATAGGTGAGCAGAGCAACTGTATCTTTACCAGGCTGACTCTCCTCTTCCGAGAAATTCCGGCCGAAGATTGGTTTCACTCCAACGATATCAAGAAAATTCGTCGTGACCTGAAAGCCCTGAACGCGCTCGGGCGAATCAGAACCAGTTAAATTAGTGCTCCACCAACGATAGATTCCCAGTTGTTCAAATGAAGTACTCTGTGCCTTCCAGTCAAGGTAGTTCGGGACGGTGACTTCATTACGTTCAACTCCACGACTCGGGACTTTGTCCCACAGCGCGACGATGCGATCGAGGTCGCCGAATGGCAGCGGCTTGAGAAGCAGTGCATTGATGGTGCTGAAGATAGCAGTGTTGGCGCCGATACCGAGCGACAGGGTGATTATCGCTATCACTGTGAATGCAGGACGCTTCATCAGACTGCGAAACCCGTGGCGGATGTCTCTTAACAATGTGTCCATAGCGAATCCCCCATCTCAAAATTCGACAGAACGAAGACTGCCAAACACTTCACTCGTATCTAAGCGCGATCAACGGATCTACTTTCGTCGCGCGCCGCGCCGGCAAATAACAAGCGAGCAGGGCAACGCTGAAGAGCACCGCGGAAACCGCAATGAAGGTCGACACATCAGTGGGTGTGACGCCAAACAGCAGTCCACGCAGCAAGCGCGAAAGCGCAAACGCTCCGGCCAGGCCAAGGGCTTCACCCACCAGCACTAAAGCCAGGCCCTGTTTTAGAATCAGCGACAGGACGTCACTGATTTGCGCTCCCAGCGCAAGACGGATCCCGATCTCCTGCGTGCGTTGCGTAACCGCGTAAGAAAGCAGTCCGTAAATCCCGATCGCAGCGAGGAGTAAAGCCAGCGCACCAAACAAACCCATCAACAGCATGTTCAAGCGCGGTTGCGCGATGCTGCCCGAGACGATATTTTCCAGAGTGTTAACCTCGGAGATCGGCTGATTCGGATCGATAGACCAAACCGCCTGTCGAATTGCGGGAGCAATTGCGGTTGGGTCTCCCTGGGTGCGCACCAGAACCGTCATATCGGTGAGCGGCGCCTGCGTCGCCGGCACGTAGTAGGTGGGTTCAACCTCGGCACTTAAGCCGGCTGATTTCACGTTGCGGGCAATGCCGACAATTTCGAAAGACGTAAACTGCCTGTTATTCCAAAGCCGCGCGGGCGCACTCAACCGCAGTTTTTGTCCAAGCGCTTTCTCAAGCGGGAAGTAGCGCCGAGCAAAGGCCTCGTTGACGATAACCACGCCCGGATGGTCCTGATTATCCTGCGCTGTAAATTGGCGACCGCTCGAGACTTCAGCTCCTACGGTCTTGAAATAGTCCCAACTTACCGGTTCAAAGTTCGCCGAGGATGATGCGCTTGTATCGCCATCGGGCTTTCCTTCAATAGTGAAGGCGTCCACCCAGTTCGCTTCCAATGGGTGATCGTAGGAGATCGCAGTCGCCTCGACGCCGGGCAACGCGGCGATGCTTTCGTTCAGTTGATTGTAGAAACGATTGACGTCTGCCAGGTCTGCGTACTTCGACGCCGGCAATGAAAGACTTGTCGACAGCACCCGCTCCGGTTTGAAACCAGGATCTACCTGCCGCAAGTGCCAAAAGCTTTTGATTAGCAGACCCGCGCCAACTACTAACATGACCGCCAGGCCCACTTGAAAAACAACCAGCAATTGCCGGAGACGTTGCCGCGCAATGCTGCCACCTGAAATGCGGTGGCCTTGTTCCAGTGTTGTTTGAAGGTCTGGCTTGGTGGCCTGCCACGCCGGCACTAACCCAAAGAGCAGGCAGGTCCCGAGCGAAAGCAGTAACGTAAAGCCCAGCACCCGCCAGTCGATCTGAACCTGATCCAGTCGCGGAATTCGCGATGGCATGAGCTTCATCAGCGCCTCGACACCGAACCGCGCCAGCGCCAGACCTACTGCGGTGCCGAGCAGTGAGAGCAAGAGGCCTTCGATGAAGAATTGAGTCACGAGCCTGATCCGGCTCGCGCCTAGCGCTGAGCGGACTGCAATCTCTTTAGCTCGGGATGCATGTTGCGCTAACAACAATCCCGCCAGGTTTGCGCATGCGATCAAGAGCACTAGTCCCACGGCACCCAACAAAGTAAACAAAGCCGGTCGGACGTTGCCGACGACCTCATTCATGAACGGGTTGAGAATGATTCCCTCACCTTTGTTTACCGCATAATCATGTTCGAGGCGGGCGGCAATGGTGTTCATGTCTGCCGTGGCTGCGTCCAGCGTCGCGCCAGACTTCAAGCGAGCGAGGACTCCCAGGACGTGAGAGTTGCGATTGCTCGCCCACTGCGCGGTGAAAGACATCGGGATCCAATACTGTTGCTGCTTGGTATCGAAGGAGATTTGCCCTGAGGTAGTGGGCCATCCGGGATAGAGGGCCGGCGGCATCACGCCAACGACCACATAACTTCGGCCGTCGAGCGTTATCGCCTTATTGATGAGGTCTCTATTTCCGCCATACCGACGCTGCCAGAAATCGTGACCAAGAACCACGACCTGCCCTTTGCCCGGTTCATATTCATCCGCAGCGAACAAACGACCCAGCATTGGGTCAACGCCGACAACGGAAAAATATCCGTTGCTGACGCGCGTTCCGAGTATCTGTTCGGGCTCGCCGCCGCCAGTAAGCGTCATCGTCGTTGCGCCGAAAGCGGCAACGTCTTCGAAGACTCGGTTCTGAGTTTTCCAGTCGAAAAAATTCGCGGGGGTTACGCGCCAGCGACCACGTCCGGGAACGTTTTCCCAAAGCGACACCAGCCGATCAGGATTTCGATAAGGCAGGGGGCGGAGCATTACTGCGTTCACGACGCTAAAGATTGCCGTGTTTGCGCCAATGCCCAATGCCAGAGTGAGAACCGCGATCGCGGTCACGCCCGGATGCTTAAGCAACATCCGCGCGCCGTAGCGCAGGTCCTGCCATAGTGTGTGCACCTTGTTTCTCCTTGACGACTAGCGCAATTGGGGAGAACGCCTATTGCCGGAACCGAGCTGCACTTAATTGTCGAACGCTGAAACTTATTCTTTGGCTATCCAGCCGTCTTCCAGCCGCACGATCCGATTGCCATAGCTAGCGTTCGTTTCGGAGTGTGTAACCTGGACAATGGTGGTGCCCTCATCGTTGAGCCGCTTAAACATGTCCATAATTTCTTTGCCCTGACTGGAGTGAAGATTTCCAGTGGGCTCGTCGGCGAGGATGATGCGCGGATTAGCTACGACTGCGCGCGCGATGCCGACGAGTTGTTGTTGACCGCCCGAGAGCTGGCTCGGGTAAAGGTCCTTCTTGCCAACGATCTGGAACCTGTCGAGCGTGTCACAGACGATTGACTGCCGCTCCTTCTTGTTGACGTTACGATAAGAAAGCGGCAGTTCGAGGTTTTCGAAAACAGTCTGATCGTCGAGCAGGTGATAACTCTGAAAGACGAAACCGATGTTGCTGTTGCGCAGGGCGGCCCGCTTTTTGTTGTCCAGCTTATGGACCGCCACCTCGTCAAAATAGTATTCCCCGGTCCACGACTGGTCGTGCATTCCCAGGATGTGTAACAGCGTGGACTTCCCGGCTCCGGACGGCCCCATGATCGAAACAAACTCGCCGGGTTGGATATCGAAGTCGATCCGGCGCAGCACATAGGTCTTCGCCGGACCCTGGGCAAAGGCCTTTTCTACGTTGCGCAGGCTAATCATCCAATTGCTCCCAGTCCGTTTTCTTTACCGTCGCGTCGGGCTTCTTCAAGCTCGCGGCGGTTTGCGCCCGCTTCTTCTTCAACGATTAAACCGTCGAATAAGTGGACGATGCGATCAGCGTGCTGTGCATAACGTGCATCGTGCGTAACCATGCAGATGGTGGCGCCACCGCGATGGAGTTCACGCAACAGCTCCATCACGGCCTCGCCGTTGGTTGAATCCAAATTGCCCGTCGGCTCGTCAGCGAGCAGGATGCTGGGTTGACCGCCGACGGCTCGGGCCACGGCCACGCGTTGTTGCTGACCGCCAGAAAGCTGGCTAGGCAGGTGCTTGGCGCGATGGCCCATGCCGACACTCTCGAGCGCATCTGTCACACGCTTCTTGCGATCGCCCGAGTTCATCCCTCTGTAGGTGAGCGGAAGTTCAACGTTCTCATAAACCGTCAGGTCGCCGATTAGATTAAAACTTTGGAAGATGAAACCGACTTCGCGATTGCGAATGCGTGCTCGCTCCGACATCGACAGGTTCTCGACCGGCTTTTCGTTAAGCACGTACTGGCCGTCGCTCGGGGTATCCAGCAGGCCGAGAATCGACAGCAGCGTCGACTTGCCGCAGCCTGAAGGGCCGGCGATCGAAACGTATTCACCCTTCTGGATGTCGAGGTGTATTCCTGATAGAGCGTGCGTCTCAACTTCGTCGGTGTAGAAAACTTTCTTGACGTCCGCGAGGTGAATCAGGGGGTCGGTTGAGCTCATTTTGGTCTCCTTCAAAAGTGTCGGTATCCAGGCTGCGGTAGCAAGCGGGTGAACTGTTCTCCTAAGTGGACCCACTGGCTACCGCAGCTGGCACTGGCGGCGGACCTAGGAAATCTGCCGCTCAGCGCACGCGAATTTGGTCGTAACTATCCAGCGTTGACGTATCTGACAAGATAATTTGATCGCCTTCCTTGAGTCCGCTGACAATCTCGATCGTGCTGACCGAGTTGCGGCCCAGGCCGACGGTGGTGTGGACAGCTTCTTGTCCATCCGCACTTAAGCGAAACAGTTTGACGGTCGACTGGCCCTGCCCAAACGCCGGGCGGCCAACGTAAAGAACGTTGTTCAGTCGCTCGAGTTCGATTGTTCCATCGACGCTTAGATCGGGTCGGGCACTCGCAGGCAAGGGACCGGTCAGCGATACGTCAACCACGAACGTGCCTTCGCGCGCCGCGGGATCAATGCGCATCACCTCTCCTTGAATAATTCCGTTGCGAGTGTCGACGGCCACCGGTTGACCTAGCTTCACGTCTTTGATCTGCGTTTCAGCGATCTTCAGTTCCGCTTTGAGCGAAGCCGGATCAGCCACGCGCGCGATGTTCGCTCCCGGCGTCAACTGCTGACCAACCTGTACAGAAACTTCCTGCAGCACCCCGCTTGTACCCGCTCTAACTTGCAACAACGCAGCCTGGTTCTTTTTTAACGTCGCCGACGCCCGCAACTGCGCGATTCGAGCCTCGGTGGCATTAAGCTGCGCTTTGACTGACTTAGCGTTGACCGCGAGTCGTTGTTGTTCAACCTTGAGCCTGTTGCCGAGATCCAAAACGTTCATACGGGAGATCTTGAGAAGCAACTCCGGAACGAGACCTTGCTTGCCGAGTACTTCGTCCGTATCGAGCTGCAATTTCGCCTGACTGTATTGAGAGTTGATGCTGGCAATCGTCGACTGTTGCGTCATCGACTCGCTTTCCAGACGGGTCCGCAAACTTTCTTTATCAGCTTGCGCGGCCTTCACTTGAAAATCTGCATCCATTGCTTCTTGTTCGACTTTGGGGTTTGAAAGTTCGACGATTACCGTATCTGCGCCCACTTCGACGCCCGCCTGAAGCAGAATCTTTTCCACTCTCCCCTCAGAAGGCGCAGGGACAAAGCGAACTAGCTGCGGCACGAGAGTGCCGTTGCCGCGCACTTCACGAAGCATCTGGCCACGTTTGACGGTATCGATAACAGCCGTTGAGCGATCGAGGGTTGGCGAAGCCGGCTTGAGTCGAGTAAGTCCAAAGGTGATGCCTCCAATCGCCGCCACCCCGACGACGATGAGGACCACGCTGCGAATGCGCTTCTTAAGCTTTGATTTTCCGGAACGCTTAATATCAACCATGAAAACTTCCAGCGTGTTGCAAAAATAGTGTTTGCCGCGAAACGTCAAATCAAGGATCGTGCCAACGGCCCAATTACCCGTTAGGTCTCAACGCTGGACCGTAATAGACCGTGTTATCACACGCAGACCTTAACCGTTTGGCTAAACGGCAAGGAGCCTTGTTGAGTTTGCTGGAATCTCAGCGCAGGCGAAAACGTATCACTATCGGGATGGGCCAATCCCATTTTTGAGAAATATTCAGATTGTCGGATTGGCGTTGGCGGTCGAAATATTTGGATGAAGCGAGTAATTGCGGCCCTCGACTTCAGAGCTGAGCGCGCAATGTTAGGGAATACTTAGGATGGTTGGGGGTTTTGTGAGGACCCCTCAAAGCACGCTGCCATAAGACCGCAAGAGTTATGCGCAAGACGCCAGCCGCGGCATCGCTGCAGGTCGATGACGCGCAGTCACCGGAAAAGATTCGACTGCAGATGTAACGTGGAAGACTGAATCCAGGCATACAACCTTCAGCACTTTACTCACCCATTTGCCTACGTTCATGAGTTCAAAGCGAATTCCTTTAGCCTGTGCGCGCTCGCGCAATTTCAGCAATACACCCACACCGCCGGCGTCAACAATATTCACGCCCGCCAGATCGAGAATCACCGCTCTTACGTCTTCCAACGATTGAACGGCAGTGAACAAGCCATCGGTTTCACCGACTACAATTTGTCCGCTGACGCTCACGATAGCAACGGTTTCCATTTTTTTGGTTTGTATGTTCAGCATGACGATCTCCCCAGTTCATTTGACGCGTAGTTCGCGCGTGTGTCTCCCCGTCGCAACTTTCTTGCCTTACCAATAGTAAAGACGGTTGAGGACGGATTCTGTTTCAATTTTTTTGAAAGATTTTTTGGGGAGGTGCTCAATCCGACGTTTTTCAGTCCGCTCCGGCGGACTGAAAATATCGTGACGCGTCGATACTTTTACGGTCGACTATAACTTTAAGGCAAGCTCCTTCTACCTAGACAAACTCCGCCGTCGTTGTTGGAACGTGGGATCGAGTTGGATGGCCTGGGCAAAATGCTTCTCAGCCAGTTCGTTCATTCCGAGGTTTTGCAGGCGAAGTCCGAGCATCCAGTGGTAGTAAGGATCGTTTGGGGTGAATTGGTCAGCTTGTTTTTCACGCGCGATTGCTTCGTCGAATTGACCCAGTGAAGCCAGGGCGCCCGCGAGTTGGCTATTAGCGAGAACAAGTTCTTCGTTTCTCTGGGCGGCGTCGCGCCAGATCGAAATCGCGTCTTGCTTCCGACCCAGTTGCCATAACGACTCGCCCTTTTCCTCTCGAGCAAGGATAAGATCAGGCCGCTCGGTTAGGGCTTCATCGAGACTCGTCTGCGCCTGGTCGTAACGGCCGAGGCGATTCAAGATCGTACCGCGATAATAAAGGCTCAACGCTTTAGCCTCCCCGCGCTGGTGTGATGCGGCCTTTCCCAGCAACTGGACAGAGCGTTCGGCATCGCCAGAAAGATAGGTGAACCAGGCAAGCTTTGGAAGCGCATCGCTGTTAGCAAACAAGCCAAGACTGGTGGCGGCCTGGAGATGATTCCTCCCAGCGATGATATTTTCTCGATCAATGTTGCCGAGCCAGGGATCGGGGTCGGCCTGAGCCAATGCCAGCTCGTCCGGAATTTGGATCCTTTGAAATGCGCGACTGCCTTCGAACTCGTGATAGTGCACCCAGCCACTATGCGCGTTGAGGCCAACCCAAAGGACCGCGAAACTCACGAAGACGAATCCTGCGTTTTGAATCTTTCCGGCCGACTTCAGGTCGAAGCGGTAAAACGACATCTGGTTGGCTCGAAGCAATTTCCACGTCTTGAGCGCTAGAAACGTGGTAATCGCAGCACAACCGAGCGCCATTAACATTGGCACCAGTTGGTAAACGTCCCAAACGGCAATGAAACTCGCCAGGAATACAAGAGCAGCTACAGTCTCCTCGGGCCACGTCAACGAATAGTTCTTTTTAGTCGCGTTCTTCTTTGGAACCGCTACGCTGGGCTTGCCAAAACCAAAATACAAAGCGTCGTTCGGGCAAACACTGATGCAATCCATGCATTTCATGCAGCCCGGATCGACAACCATACCAAACTGTTTCACCTCTGCATGGACGAGTACGTTCGAAGTGCAGGTCGCCGTGCAGTGACCGCATTGGTTGCAAGCGTCAGTGACCCGAATTTTTCCGGGCGCGACCTTATCAGCGAGACTGAAGAAGCCGCCATAAGGACATGCATAGGTGCAAAAGCCTTTTGACCCGAGGAAATAAACGGTCATGAAGCCGCAGATGAAAAGAAACGGAATGGCGACGGCGATGGTCGGGAAAGTGTCCCAGAAACTATTCGTGATCAGGTGATTCGTGAAAGCCGGAATCAGTTGTTGCTCTGCTGGTTTTGTGAAGGCATGGAGAACGGTCGGCCAAACAAACATATAAAGCGCGGCGATGAGTGGAACATACACCAACAGCCGCGAGCGAAATGGTCTCGGGACGAGTCCGAATTTTTTCAGTAACCAGGCGCAGAAATCCTGCAACGCCAAAATGTGACAACCCCAACCACAAACAAACCTGCCAAAGATCAATGTCGCCAGGATCGCTAGTGAAAAGAAAATCAGACCTGCATTGATTGCGCCGCGCTGCAACGTGTACATGGTCTCAGAAGGCTCGATGGGTGAAACCGTCGTGCCCATAACCCACCACTGGATTAAGTGCGCGACCATGAGCAAGTTAAGACTGATGAGCGCGACGGCACGCCAGCGGCTGGCTTTCGATTTCCGAATCTCGCTTTCCTGAACGGGAGGATTCTGGATAACAGGCAGCCGAATCGACCTCTGATTCTTCCCTCCCTGACCTGTACAAGCGCTTTTCATAAATGATGCCCTACTTACAAAACAGCCCTCTTTTGCTTGATTTGATCGGAGTGGCAGCGCGTAAGTAAGGTGGAATGAGATGGAACCAAAAGCAAACTCATACGCCACCACACAAACATATCGGGTTTTGTTATAGCGTAACGGATTAGTACCGGGCCGTGGATCGTGCGTCAGGCCGCGGTGCTGAGTTCACAATGGGTTGACGGCGAGTTGATCGACTGTTTCGATCGGGAGAAGCAAACAACGAACCCACTCCAACTTTCGCAACTGCTCCCTTCGGCCACTGTCACGCGCAGCGCGTATGGCGGCAATTGCTCTATTGCACTCGGTAACATGAGCGTCCTTCTCGAGCTGCGGATTCTCGGGGCCAACCCCCAGAAAGTGTTTGTAGGCGCCGCAATCCCGATGATCCAGTATGAGGACCTGGGTCACGTGATGATGCTCGATTGCAAACACAAGTTGATCCAGGAAGGTGGTCTGCCACGCCTCCTGATGTACGATTCCTAAACTTGCGCCAGCCAAAATCAGTTGATCATACTTTCCGCGTAAGCCCATGGAGTCCATTGTTTGCACCGTCCTATGGGGATAGCGAGAATCCATACACTGAAGCATGAGGAGAGGAACTCCCGCGGCTTTACTTGCCCCCGGAAAGATGTGTTTGGAAACATAGGACTCGAAATCTGTCATTTCCTGTTCGGACATAAAAAGCTCCTTTGCTGCATTCTACCCGCCGGCGTTGGCGAGGCCAAATGTGTACTGCTTCAGTCATTTCCCAGGGTTGTCGCTTCGCTACAACCGCTGGGCTGGAATTAGCCAACGTCTTCGGCGTTTGAATCCAATAATTTCAAACTGCATCAGCACGACATATGAAACCTGTTGCGCTTGAAGGCGCTCAGCGTCTAAACTTATTCTCTTTTGTTTGCAGTCAACCTACCTTAAGAATAACTGGAGCTCCGAGATTAATGTTTAAGACGATCCTGATTGGGTTCATTTCGTTCTTCCTCATCAGCACTAATTCCGACAAACCCCTCATCCGCGTTAACCAGCAGGGCGCGGACACGGGCACGCTTGAAAAAATGATCGTGGCGAATGGTACCGTCGCGATGGACATCGATCTTAACCGGATGAGCGGAGGCCGGTCGAAATTTCGGGACACCACGTTAAGGTTTGACGCAACGCCTAATTCCTTCTTCACAATTCTCGTCTTCAACGACGAATTGCGCGGGCTTCAACGCGGCTCAATGACGCTGATCCCGCAAGCTGAGGCGAAACTTCCGGCTGCGTTAAGTGCATCGTATCACCAACTCACGGTTGACAGCACAGCTTGGGGCGAGCCTTTTGAACTTGTGGTTCGCGACGCCAAGACGGGCTTTGTATTTTTCAACGTCGAAGGACATCAATATGATTACGCACCCAATCAGAAGTCGCTTGGTATTAACAATGGGAGACTGCTGCTCTCAAAAGAGTTTGCCGCCGCGCTGGGGCGTCCCTCAGCAACCGGATCGGTAGTCGGGAGTATCTCCATCACCGCGAACATGCGCCCGATCGAAATCACTCAGGTGGTTAACGGCGAGCCTACGTCTTCGGTGATGCCACCTATGGAACCGTCAGCGGGTACGGTTCCGGGCCCCGATGTCATCGTTGGAGATCTCAACGGCCTCCAACAATTTGGGAGCAGCGGAACGCAGGTCGGGCTCGCTGTGGGAACTGATTCCTGCAATGCTGGAGTGGTGCCGTTGAACTGGTTAGCTTTGCCGGCCAACGACCACCCGGTTATTCCCCAAAATCTCTATCGAATGAGCGGCGGCGCCTCAAACACCGACCGCTTTGAGCAAATCGGCCAATCGAACGTCAAGCATGCGTTTACCGCACTACAACAAAACATCTGCGGCTTTGGCTGCAACGCGACTGCCAGCACGACGTTGGGCTCCGGTTGCTCGGATCCTTACGTCGCCAGTTTGAACGCGGGTACCAACAATGCTCTGGGTTCGCGCGCATGGATCAATCCTTTCACGGGCGCCTATCCGCGCGGCGATTCGGCTACGCCTCCAAACACCCATACCAGCCATTCGCACACGGGTGTCTCGCACAGGATGGTTGTTGAAATGGCTGACCTGAATACGACCTTGAACCCCGGCGCCACCTACTACGCCGAAGCGCAGTATGTCACGCCGCATGAGTATGCCTGGTGTCAGGCCCATGCGGGTGAATGCAACATGGGAAATAACGCGTCGTATCGTCAGTATAGTGTGACAGGCACAACCAGTTACACCTTTTCACCTGTCGCAGCAACGCAGCGAATGAAACCTGCCATCACCGCCTGGACTGGCGCGAGTGTGAAGGATTTTCAGCCGGACCCGGGAAACGACGGCATTGCATATATCGGTTACAAGGTGACCAACCCGTCACCCGGAGTTTGGCATTACGAGTACATCCTTTATAACCAAAATCTGGATCGAGGGATGCAATCGTTCAGTGTGCCCTTGGGAAATGGAACCGTGAGCAATGCGGGTTTTCATGGGCCGCCTCAGCACCCCGGCTGGACGTTTGATGGAACTGTCGGAAATACCGGATACAGCAGTGCGCCCTGGCCTGCCACGCAGGCCTCCAATTCAATCACCTGGAGTTCGGAAACCCTCGCCCAAAATCCAAACGCAAACGCTATTCGCTGGGGCACTTTATACAATTTTCACTTTGATTCGGATCGCGCGCCACAAACAGTGAGCGCGACCGTCGGCTTCTTTAAAACGGGAGCACCGATCCAGGTTTCGGTGCTGGCTCCCGATCCCGGGCCGCCCCTGCCCAGCATTTCCATAAACGATGTAACAGTTACCGAAGGTAATGCGGGCACGACATCAGCCAATTTCAATGTGACTCTTTCCGCTTCGAGCACTGACACTGTCACCGTTCAGTATGCAACGGCCGATGGCCTGGCAACTTCAGGATCTGATTATGTTGGAGCGAGTGGCGCGGTCACCTTCACGCCCGGTCAGATTTCTCAACCAGTTTCGATCACAATCAATGGCGACACGCTGGAAGAGTTTAACGAAACTTTCTTCGTCAATCTTACAACTCCAGTTAACGCCACCATCAGTGACAACCAGGGTCTGGCAACCATCACTAACGACGAGGCGGCATTGGCGGCCCTGCCCTCAGGCTTTAGCGAGGCGCAGATTCCGGGCCTATCAAACCCAACCGCGATAGCCATCCATCCGGACGGGCGAGTCTTTGTCTGTCAACAGAGCGGAGCTTTGCGCGTTTTCAAGAACGGCGCGCTGCTGGCGACTCCGTTCACCACAGTTTCAACAACTTCCAGCGGCGAACGAGGTCTATTAGGCGTTGCTTTCGACCCGAACTATGCAACGAATCATTTCATCTACGTGTACTACACCGCAACGACGCCAGCGACGCACAATCGTGTCAGTCGCTTCACCGCCGACGTCGCCAATGAAGATGTGGCTGTAGCCGGGAGCGAAGCGGTGCTGTTGGATCTCAACAACCTCAGTGGTGCTACAAATCACAATGGCGGCGCAATTCACTTCGGACCGGACGGCAAGCTTTACGTCGCCGTCGGCGAGAATGCCAATTCCAGCAACTCGCAACACATAGATACTCTTCTGGGCAAGATGCTGCGGTTGAACCCGAATCCCGCAGACCCAATTCCAGTAGATAATCCTACGACTTTCCCGGGAATCGCCGGCTCGCCGAGCGGCAACAACCGCGCGATCTGGGCAGTTGGATTACGAAATCCGTTCACGTTCAGTTTTCAACAGGGTACGGGGCGGATGCACATCAACGATGTTGGGGAAGGCACTTGGGAAGAGATCAACCTCGGCGTTGCGGGTGCGAATTACGGCTGGGGCGCCGGCTGCGAAGGCGCTTGCGGCGTCTCCGGTATGACGAACCCTATTTATCAGTATTCTTCAGCCGTGTCTCCCGAGTGCGCAATTACCGGCGGCGCTTTCTACAACCCGACCACGCCTACCTTCCCTGCCGAGTACATCGGCAAGTATTTCTTCGCTGACTACTGCGGCGGCTGGCTTAAGACCATGGATCCGCTCAACCCGCCGGCAACCGGAGCGGCGTCTAACTTTGCTTCCGGCATTAGTTCGCCGGTTGATATTCAGGTAGCAAATGACGGCAGCATGTATTACCTGGCCCGCGGCAGCAACTCGGTCTTTCGCGTGCAGTACTTCGGCGGCTCCACGATTTCGATTAACGACTTGAGCGTTACTGAAGGCAATGCGGCGACGTCCACTGCTAATTTTACCGTCACGCTCTCGCCCGCGAGCACCCAGACCGTTACGGTGCAGTACACAACGGCCGGCAACACGGCGCTCTCGCCGTCGGACTTCGTCGCTGCCAGCGGCACGGTGACCTTCACTCCCGGTCAAACGTCGCAACCCGTGGGTGTAACTATCAACGGCGATACTGCCTTTGAACCTAACGAGACTTTCAACGTCAATCTTTCGAACTCCGTTAACGCAACGATAGCGGACGCTCAGGGCGTCGGCACGATTAATAACGACGATGGGCAGCCCGCGATTTCAATCGGCGATGTTGCAGTGACTGAAGGCAATGCGGGAACGACCACGGCGGCTTTTACAGTTTCACTAACCAATGCCAGCAGCCAAACCGTAACCGTCAACTACGCGACGGCCGGCGATACTGCGACTTCAGGGACGGATTTTGTCGCGACTAGCGGAACTGCAACCATCAACCCGGGCTTCGTTTCAACGACAGTGAACGTCACTGTCAACGGGGACACAACATTTGAAGGAAACGAATTTTTCCTCGTTAACCTGACTAGTCCTACCAACGCGACCATCAGCGACAGCCAAGCTACCGGCGTTATCAACAACGACGATGCGCAACCAACTATTTCCCTCGCGATCGATGACGTGTCGGTGGCGGAGGGCAATGCGGGCACAGGTACAGCAGGCTTCACCGTGACGTTATCAAATGCCAGCGCTCAAACCGTCACCGTGAACTATGCAACGGCTGGCGGCACGGCGACAGCAGGCAGCGACTATGTGACTACCTCAGGCATGTTGACGTTTACTGCGGGCCAGTTAACTCAACCCGTTAGCGTGACTGTTAACGGCGACACCGTCTTCGAGCCGAACGAGACTTTCAACGTCAACCTCTCAGGCGCGACCAACGCGACCATCGCTGACGACCAGGGCATCGGGACTATCACCAACGATGACGCTCAACCAACGATCTCCATCAACGACGTCACCCAAAACGAAGGCAACGCCAGTACAACCGATTACGATTTCACGGTCAGCCTGTCGAACGCCTCGTCTCAGAGCATCACCGTCAATGCCGTCACCGCTGACAGCTCAGCTCTTACAGGCGACTCCGACTACACTGGAGTGGCCAGCACGATGCTTACGTTCAATGCGAATACTACGACGCAGCACTTCCACGTCATGGTAAACGGCGACACAAAGTTCGAGCCGGGTGAGGCTTTCGTCGTCAACTTGTCGGGAGCGACCAACGCCACCATCTCGGACAACCAGGGAGTTGGCAACATAACCAACGACGACACGCAACCAACGATCTCGATCAACGACGTGTCGTTGAATGAAGGTAGCGCTGCCGGCTCAGCCACAGCCGGATTTACAGTTTCGCTGTCCAACGCCAGCAGCCAAACAATTACAGTGAACTACGCGACAGCCGACGGCACCGCAACCGCAGGCAATGAATATGTAGCCGCTAGCGGCACCCTGACCTTTACACCCGGTCAACTTACTCAGCCGATTAGTGTGACAGTCAATGGTGATTCGGTGAACGAGAATTCGGTCGCGTTTAATGTAAATCTGACGACACCAGCAAACGCGACGATTGCTGACAGTCAGGGCGTCGGGACAATTACTGACGACGACGCTCCAGTGCTGGCGACCGAGGAAAACTCGCAGCGTGCAATAGCGCTGGACGCAGTTACCTTCGTGCGCGATCCTTTTGCGGTTACGAATCTCAATTACTTTGGCGCCGATAAGCACACTCGCATTTCGCTCTTTGCGACCAATCTGAGTGTAACGCCGGGGCTAGTGGTCACCGCTCAGGCCGTAGACACACAACAGGTGGTCCATTCAATGTCAGTTGAGTCCGTCGCGGTGGTGCCTAACACCGCCGGACACACTCAGATCATCGTCAGGCTGCCCGATGGAATTGTAAACGCCGGGGATTTGCAGATGAGTATTACTGTGCGAGGCAAATCAAGTAACAGCGTACTTGTTGGCGTTACTCCTTAACGGTCCGCGGCAGGGTCTGCGATGAGAAGGTAGCCAGACGTGGGACGTCTGGTTACGGAACCGATAAATGTTTTTGCGCGTTGGAGACGTGAAAAGATTCTGTGCACGGCTCTACCGGCGAATTTGAAACAACACGTGATCCAGAGGTTGCACCTCTCGCTACTCTCGTCGCACAGATTCGATGCGCGGTTTCGAGGGTCACAATCCGCCATGCGCTCGCCCTACCAACTGAGGCAACTTCGTAGAACTAAAGGAAACGTTGTGCATCGCCTCAAACGACAGACGGTTGCCATCAAACTTGAACGTCAGTGTTGAATAATACGGTGTTTGGTAAAGAACAAGCTTTACTTTAAAGACATCGTTCGCTGCCCACGCCCCACTGGCCGCCACAAGCGGATGCTCTGCTACGTTCAGGAACTTATCGAGTCCGTTGGCGAAACCATTCGGGCCCTTGTGCCATGAACCAATACCCACAGGTGTGCGAATCTCTCCACCAGCCATGCGAACGCTGAACACTATCGGTGAAGAGTTGAAGTCGAACGAGACTGCCTGGATGCCGCGATCGTTTTCTGGAAACTCAAACCACTCTCCCGAAACCGTCGCCGCCAGGGCCATCGTCGGTTGTCCGGATGGGAGCTTCACAGCCAAGCCGGCGAGTCTGGCCTCAAGCTTTCGCCGCGCGACGGTATTCTCAGGAAGGTGGTCCGGCTTCATCGCCGGGAGAAGCTTGCTCCAGACAAGATTCATTACGCTTTGCATGTCGCGAACCCCGCTGGTGATAACCACCACCGCATCGAACTCAGGAAGAACCATGCAATACTGACCAAACGCTCCGTCTCCTCTGTAAGTGTTATGTCGCGAGCGCCAGAATTGATAACCATAGCCCTGATCCCAATCACTGTTTGGCGAGGAACCATTCGCCGTCTGCCTGGCGGTTGCCTCAGCGATCCACTCCGCTGGCACCAACTGTTTGCCATGCCACTTTCCTTTCTGCAGATACAATTGTCCGAATCGTGCGATATCTTCGGTGCGCAGCGATAAACCATAAGCGCCTGCTGAAATTCCCTGCGGACTGGTAACCCAGCTCGGGTTATCGATTCCCAGTGGTGCAAACAATCTCGGCTTGAGATAGTCCAGGACAGTCATGCCTGTCACCTTCTGCACAATTGCGGACAGCATATATGTGCCCGGTGAGTTGTAGAGAAAATGCGTGCCCGGTTTAAAAGGGACCGGATGGGCCAGGAACGTCCTGGTCCAGGGTTCATTTTGCGTCAGAATTGGTGCTTCAGTTTGATTGCCCGTGGCCATTCTTAAAAGATCGCGAACTCTCATTGCTTTTAAGTTGGGCGACGGTTCAGCCGGAGCGTCGTCGGGGAAAAACTTGAGCACTTCGTCGTCGAGGCTCATTTTTCCTTCTGCTATCGCTAAACCAACGGCAGTGGAAGTGAAACTCTTACTGAGCGAATAGAGGATGTGCGGGGTCTCGGCATCGTATGGATTCCACCAACCTTCGGCGACGACAGACCCGTGGCGTATGAGCACGAAGCTGTTCATTGTGTCGATCTGCAGGTCGGCAGTGTCGACGAAATCCAGAATAGCGGCGGAAGAAATCCCCTCCCGCTCAGGCGTACTACGAGGTAAGGAACGAGAGTCGTCGCTGGCCACACGCTGTCGACTGGTGTGACGCCGCTGCGAGGGCTGCGCCAGAGAAGGCGAGATGACCAGGGCAATGAGAATTGAAACAAGGAATCGCCGCATGGGCTTACATTTTTCGTTTGTGCATCGAACAAATAATCAACAAGCGGTCGGCGTTCAGACTTGCCGTTCGACCATATTCAGAAATTACAGGGACTCGTCAATGCAGGTACTTTCGCGGGAACCGTGTCCTGAAACTCGACGGACTTTTTGCGCAGGATTGCAACTTGCGCTTCAACCTCTTCAGGTGACAGTGCGGAATTCGCTTCATGGAAGACCCAATCAATATCTTCCTGATACTGACGGGCTCCTGAAACGTTGACCATGCCGTCTTTGATAAACCAAAGATTGAAATTTATCGACATCGTATCTTCAGGATAATAGTCGTCGCCGTGCTCGGCAAACACTTTGCCATCCACGAAATATCGGACCTCTCCCCCGGCAACCTGAACAACCAGTGTGTGCCATCCAGCCTGGCTGGCAATAGTGTGTTCAAAGACATTGTCCTTTTTCCAATTCGGCTCCGGGCTGAAAGTCTCCCAAGTGGTTGCGTAAAGCGTTGGTCCAGCGATTCCCCAGCCGCCATTCGGTAGATACTCAAAATCCAGCTCGCTGTAGTCGAGATCCATTGGCGCCTTCAAGGGACTAATATTGTAAAAGCTCTGGACAATCTGATCGCCGGCCGGCCCTGAAGCTGGTTTGTCCGTGAATCGAACTCGCGCTGCATAAGTTCCTTCCCGATATTTTCGCTGGTGACAAATTTGAGTTTGAGTGGTGTTCCCGTCTGGGCCGTCAGTGGACGACGTCATCCGCAAGATGCGATTGCGAGGCTCGCTCAGATCTTTTATAAACGACACGCCGTGTTCAGCCCAGGTTGCTCCGGGCACGCCTGGCCAGCCCGCCGCCGTCCGAACAATCCAGCCATGCTTCTTTAATTCTTTGTTATTCGCATAGCTAAAGTCATCGAATAGAACGTTTGGTTTTGCCTCGGCAGATTTAGCTAATACTCCGCCGCGGTCATTGCTTCCCTTCGCGGCTAACGAGGTGGGCGACGCAGTTGAGCCAACGGTTAGACTTTCCGCCGGCAACAAACACCTCAAGGTCATCGCTAGTAAACCAATACAGAAGATCTTACAAAGCTTCATCGTCATCGCACCTCGTTTAAGTTCGCGTTCGGCGCTCATTCGTTACTTAAGAATTTTCTCTAAAGGCTCTCTGATTCTCTTTAGTCTCTCTGGTACTCTCCAATAATAGGCCAAACAGACACCAAAAACTTCTTTGAACATTCTCGTGGTGGGAATTACTACTTCGGTCCACAACTAACTTGGGCGCTGCACCATCGAAACAACAATCCGCGTTTCACAAACAATCTTCGCCGGAAAAAATAGCGTGCAACTGTTTGACGAAACTGGCAGGCGGCTGACCGAGAAGCAGGCGGGAGGCCTGACAGTACATGGTCGCGATGATCGCAATGAGATAAATGCGAGCCGGAGGCGCCTTGGTCTCTATAGACTTTGGCTATCAGATTTTGAAATCAGACGGCAAAGCCTGTTGCCAGGTTCGAGCAACCGCGCAGCCATCTAGGGTTCAATCAAGGGAACCGCTGCCTGTATTCGCCGGAAACGATAAAAGCCTTAACCATTTCAGCCGCTCTGAAATCGCCGTTGAACTGATTCACCTTGTTAAGCCAGAAATTGTAACCAGCGAAGTCGCGGGTCAACTCCGGAGCGTCGTCAGGGTTGCGACGCAGGTAACCGAAGTACTGCATCAACACGAAGGCTTTGTTGAGTTCCTGGTTCTTAAACTGCGAGTTTTCCGCCACCAGGCGGAGGGCGCGCGAGCGCGCGGCATTGTTAGTCGTGTCAGATGTTAGACCAAACTGCGCAATGGCCGCGAGGCGTTCGATATCGGAGGGCGTCACTTGCGCCTTGGCGTAAAGCGCGTCGACAAACTGAGTCGGTGTCAACGTCGTTGGAAACGCACTGATGAAGCGCGAACGGGTAACGAAGTCGAGCGCGAAGGCCTGCTTGTTCGTTTCGAGTTGGACTAGCCAATCACCGATACCCACTTGCACGCCCTGGCCAATCTGTTGAGTGTCAGGAAGAAACTCCGCGAACCTTACCGGTACGGGCGCGCCGGGAATATTGCCGTAGGCCGATTTGTAAAAGCGATAGACGAGGTAACCCGTCTCCTGAAACTCAATTGACAGGAAGAATGCAGCTGATGTATCGACGCGCTTGGCACTGCGGCAGTTTGTGTCTGAGCCGCAAAGTTCGATATTGGCCACCCAGAAGAGAACGCCGGCTGTGTCGCCCTCGCGGTTTAGGAAATCCCGATAGTGCTGGCGGACAAAAAAGTCGGAAGAATCAATCTGAGAAACCCTGGTGGCCACAATATCACCGAGGGCGGCGGTGCCTCCGGCAATCATGCTTGGTGGATTAAAGACGTAGCTTTGTTTCTCTGGAGTGATCGAGAAAGCGACCCCGCGACCCACGTTCTGGAAATGGTAAGTGCCGTCGCTGGCCGTAACCGTGGTTCGCGTCGTGCCACTAATCAATTCGCGCAAACTAATCGTAACTCCCGCCAAACCCTGGTTGTTTTCTAAGACCCGTCCGAAGGGGTTGATTACCTGCGGTGCGGCAACAAAGTTAGCCGTGTGATCAGCGTTCAGGTTGGTGAAACTGACGAAGGTTGGCGAAAAATCCCAAAACTCGTTGCTGGGGGTAACGTTGTAATTTCCTCCCTCCGGAAGGTCATAAACATAGTTACCGTTGCTGTCGGTGAAGGTTGGCAGAATTGGTAACCCGCCGACCGGAGTAGTCGATCCGGGAACCTGAATTATAGCGCCAACGCCGACGCCGTTTGCATCTGCGATCCGCCCGCTTATTCTGAAGGTTCGCAACGTCGTGCGCAGAAAATTCGCGGTTTGGTTCGACGTAAGATTGTTGAAGGTATACGAGGACGGCGTGAAAGTGGTCAGCCCACCCTGGAAACTGGGGCCGAGCGTGTAGTTGCCGCCAATATGCAACTGCGAAAATACGAAATCGCCAGTGGAGTTGGTTACTGCAAGGGTACTAGCGGAGCCCGAAATAAATATTTGCAGACCGCTGACGCCGGTTCCGTCCGGATTAGTAACCCGCCCGGCAATTTGAAGCACATTATCCGGTGACCAGTTCAGCGTGACGTTGCCGGTGTCGCCCCGAAAACCGGCAACAGCAATTCGGTAAGTGGTTCCGGCTACCGCGGCAAACGTGACACTGCTGTGAATAACTACGCCCGATTCTACGTCGTCGTTAGCTGCGACCAGGGTGAGCGAGTTGACGGCGTTACCCGTGTAGACCGCGAGCACGGTGTCGTAGTTACTGCCGCTGGTGTTGAAGTTGGCCGAGCCGCTGGTTGTAGGAGTCCAGTTGTACCAGATCGATTTCCTGGTCGCACTCGTCGCTCCGGCATGATCGGGTTCACCCGGTTCGCCGGTTGAACCAAACGTGGTACCGGTAGTTGAGCCCGAAGCCCCGCTCAGCGGAGTGGCTGCAGAAAAATTGTCATTCGCCGGCGCGGGCGGTGGCGGCGGAGGCGGCGGCGCGGTACCGCCAATCATGTAGCCAAAGGTGTCGAGCGCGCTCAAGTCATTGCTGGTGATCGTTTCCCGCTGACCGCTTGCCAGCGTCGGATCCATGATGCCAATGAAACTGGTGAAGGCATCGTCCTTCCAGTGACTCGATTGCTCGCCATCGCCACCCACACCATCGGAACCGCCGGTTGAGAGTTGCAGCTCCAGGGTGCCGAAGGAATTGGTGCGGCTATTGAAAAACACTTGCTCGCCGCCTTCCGACATTACGCGGGGAGCCGTCTGGACTGTTCCCAAAGCGGCTGCGCCTGGACGAAAGCGGAAGATGTCCCACATCGACAGCGGTGAAGAAACTCCGTTGCCCGACCCGGAAGTGAAACCCAAGGCGTGACCCATCTCGTGAACCACAACCGCGTCGAAGTCCAACGTGCCGGCGCTAATTCCATTGCTCGGGTCAAAATCAAAAGCATGGGCGGAGTTGAACCCGATTCCGGCGTCACCTTCTCCCATTGCGAGAGAGCCAGGATTGATAACGTCGGGCACAAAGCCGATTGCTCGAGCTACAGATTGGGTGGTGCGGACCAGCGACGCATTTGTGGTTGCGCCGTTTAGTTCGACCGGGACGCCATTTGCTGGCAATGCGTTGTACAGCTGGAGTTCTTCGGCGCCAGGTGCGTTTTGAATGAGCCGACTTCGAACTTCGGAGAACGGCAGGTTGATGTTTGCCGTTCCCGTTGCGCCGAGGATGTTGGGACTGCCCCACGATTGACCAAAGAACGTGGTACCAAAGTCGACATCAACCACCACGGTGATGGGAGTCGAAACCACTGCTTCCCAACGGTTCGCTGCCACGATAAAGGCGTCTCGCGCAACCGGATTGCTTTGCAGTTGAGTAGTCGCGTGAAGGACTATTCGCAGACCAGCTGACGGCAGCAGGGCCGTCCCGCCCTCAGTCGTCATCGGACCGTAGTGCGCATCCTTCGCGCGGCGGCCGCCGGCGTAGATTGTATTTGCAGGTCCGGCGCCGTTGCGTTCACGGAGTTCTGCTTCCTCCGCTGGGGTTGCCCGACGACAGACTGATTCGCCTTTCGCGTCACGGTAAATGACGAACACTTCGGAGCTCTCGGCGCTCTTCTCAGTAGCCGCCGCCCGACCTGAAACCGGATCAGTTTGTTTGGCGAAAACAAAAACAGGCAGGTAAGCGACCAGCGCCAGCAGCGCTACCACAAGCAGCGCCCCTAATCCTGAAGGCAATCCTGGTTGTTTATGGATATGACGTGAGGGGTAACTCTTCACGGAAATCTCCCTTGATAAAAGCAAAAAACTATTTATTCCTTGATAACGGGCCGCAAGATTGGTCGGGAGAAACGGCCTGTCTCAGATTCGGTTGGCTACCGGAAAGTTGCCGGTGTCAGGTGAATAATCCACCAAATACGATTCAGTGGCTCAAAATACTCGTGCAGTTTAGCATACCGATACTGAACCTCAAATCAGGTGTAGCGCTCCGTCGGCTCCACCGACTTAAAACCGTTTAGGTGAGGCACGGAAAACCTCACCGCCTTTCACTCAAAGCTTTTTGGAGTGAATACGACAGTCATCGTGGGCCTTATGCATTTGACCCACCTTTGTTCCTGAGCCTTCAGTGCGTCCTTTCTCAGTTGTTCACGATTTGTGCGACTCAGTTGTTCACGATTTGTCCGAGCGTCCCCCCGCGGACCGCCGCCCGCGCCAGGTGTTGGGACTCGAAGTAGAAAAAGAAGTTATGCGCTAAAAAGACTTAGCCAAGTAGAGGCCATTGTGATGGACAACTAAGGTACAACGGAGTGCGCGCGGTGCGGACACTATTGGAATCCGGATGAAAAAGTTGAGGTTTTTCGAGGGAAAACTTGGAGGTATGGTGCCGAAGGGGGACTAGACTCCCCTGCCCTCTCTAACTTAATCTCAGCAAAGGAGTTTCTTCTAAGTGGTTAGCTCACTTCTACTTAAGAAGTTCTCTAAAGTCTCTCTGATTCTCTTTAGTCTCCCTGGTGCTCTCCAATAATAGACACCAAACAGACACCAAAAAACTCTCTGATCCATTTCTCGCTGTGCTGAATTCGCACTCGGCCACCAGCTGCAGCATGCGCTTAGACTTTTCAGTGATCCAACGTTCGAGTGTTTGAGATCTTTGCCATCGTCGGGCTGGTAGACGCGCTCGATGAATTGGTTGGAGAGGCAGCTAGGACTCGAAAACAACCACGCATACCTCGTCAGCACGCGTAACATGGTGTTTCGCCACTAGTCAATAGGTGTCGCTTGCCTCCCAAATAGCACCGGGCGTGGGCTTGAATTAAGGCCATGCGTGTGAGCGGGGATTCGTTCGTCGCCCCACTGGGGATTGGCTGCATAGAAACGCGAACCGACTGAGGCGGCCAAGGGATCGTCGCGCCATTGCTGCAGCAGCAAATTTGCGCGCTCCGCTTCTTGCAGCCGGCCCGCGCCCGTATAGAGAGCCGCCAAGAACTGATAGGCTAAAAAGTCGGTTGGGTCTATGGCGATCACTGCTTCAAACGCAGCGGTTGCTTCTTCTATTTGACCCAGGTTGTAGAGCGTATTTCCCAGCTCTCGTTGGACGAGACGATCGCGCGGATATTCTCTGGAGAGAACTCTTAATTCGTCTGCAGCGGCGTCGGGTCTGTTCTGCGCCCGCAGAATTAAAGCATTACAGAAGCGCGCGCGCGGTAGGGCTGGATTCAACTTGAGTGCGGTCGCAACCAGTTCGGCCGCCTTGTGATATTGCTCGCGTTCGGGAGCGAATCGTTCGGTCGACATCTCCGCGAACGCGGCGCTGATCAGAAAATCAGGATTGCCCGGCTCTAGTTCACTTGCTTTGCGAAACGCGAGCGAGGCCTGACCGTATTGCTTCTGCTCCATTAGTCCGATTCCGTAGTCGTTCCACCGGCGTGCGTCAGCTGCCGAATTGCTTGGGTCAGTCACCGATGATTTAGCAGCCACCTGCGCCAATTCCGTTTGCGTCTCAGCCATCTGCACCACAGGCAAAGTTAACGCGGCTGCTCGCCGCGCCAACACGTAGTTGGTGTATTCCTGCGTAAAGCGACGATAAAAAACACGCGCTTCCAGCTTCAGCACTTGCGCAGAATTAGCCTGCGATTGCTCCGGCATGCGAAAACGAAAACGCGCGATGTCGGAACGCCCCGGCGGAAGAGCAGTGTTGTAAGCCACAGCCGTAGTCAGCCAAATCTGATGACGGGTGATAGTGCGTGACTTCTCGTCGAGCAAAATCGCTTTGTAAGTGTGCGCACCTTCATCAAGAAACAGATCCGGTTTGATAAAGCCGCTATGAAACACTGTACGACCATCGCCGTCAGTCGCTTTGAACTCCACCCAGATCTCATAAAGGTCGCGTACTTCGGGAGCGAAGGAATGACCGATGTGACGATTGCTGATTACTACTTCGGCGGAAACCGTCTCGCCAGGCTGTACCGAAAAGTTGTTGGCCGTCTCCGGCTGTAACTGCACCTTAGTTGTACCCGTAGTTTCATTCGTGATGGCGAAGATATCCACATTGACAAGATCGTGCTCCAGAAATTCGATAGTCTTTTTGACTTGCTCAGTTTGTCCGTAAAAGAGCGGCGCAGCAGTGTTGGCAGCCAACCAGCGATGCGAAGCGATTACCCCCTGTTTGGAGGCGCGATCATTGTGGCTTTCAACTTTCGGCATATGACAAGCGCGGCAATCAATGCGTTCGTCGCGCCGGTAGTAAGGCGTGATCGATTCTTTCGACATGCCCGACTGTTGCCATTCGTCGTAAGCCGAGAAACCGCGAATATGCTTGTAGCCGTTCAACGCTTGCGGCGCGTCCACTTTGTGACAGGTGGAACAAAACTCCGGTGACTTGAGCAGCGGGCGCATCACCGCGCGCTTGTGCATCGGGATGTTGGCGAGAATCTGTTCATTGGTGAAGTTGCCAAAAATCGGAGTGCCATCTTCCTGGGCCAATAAAGCCGGCCGGCGAATTGTGTAACTGCCGGTACCGTCGAGTCGGGCTTCCACAATGGAGTGACAAACAGTGCACGTCACACCTTCATCATCGAATTCTGTAAACGGAGCTTCTTGTTTTGCAGCTTTACTGTCGAGCGCGCCGGAGAATAACGCGACGGGCGTATGGCAGGATTCACAGTGCCGCGTGAATTCTATTCCGCGTGTGCGCAAAAGAATGTCAGCGCTCTCGCGATAGAAAGGCTCCCGGGCCGCGTTGCGATGCAACGACTCGGACCACGCAGCGTGCGTATCACTATGACAGCCCGCGCAACGCGTCGCGGGAAAGAACTGCTCGATCGGAATGAGTTGGCCATCCAGCGTGCGGGCGTTGGAAGGTGAGAACCCCTCAGGGCGGGGCGGGATAGTGCCCGGCTTGCCAATCAGCGATGGTTCAGTTTTTGCCAGGCTTACCCAGAACGGCAATCCACCGGCGGTTAGTAGGAGCAGGACCACTATGGTTGATAACTTCATAACAGCTCCCGGAACATCAATCGTCCATACGCTCTTCAACTCCAACGCACGTCGCCCCTGTCGCCCGCGCTAGGAGGGAGTGCTCGTAAATCAGTTCGACCTAGGCCTCCGCATACTTTCAACTTCTGCCATCCATCACTCAGTCAATATTCTTAAGCGATGGGAAACCCACCGCGTGCTCTCTTAAGTAGTTCTGTAAGACTTCACGGTTGAATCGTTGCCGGTCGTTATAGTTATTTATTTTGTGCTCGAAATACCATCGCGCACCGGTCGCGTGCCAATTATTCGATGGGTCATTGCCTAAACAAGACAAGCAGAGGAGCAAGATTTTGTCGCACTGAATTTCATCACCTTCCTGCTGCCCAGCCAAAGGATTATCGTCGCCTTTGCATTGATTTTTGGGTTGATTCTTTGTTCTAGCTTGTGAATAACACAGGTCGTGTTGCTTATAGCACTCGTCCTGAAGATCAGCCGGAGGAAGGAGGTTGTTTTGTTGTTCAGGCGTTAAGTCTTCATAGCGCTCTCTTTGCCCGCCGGTCCACCCTCCACCTCCCCAATTTCCATAATAGGGAAAGTCATCCCAGGAATGACCACTGGGATCAGACAAGATAATCGGACTATTGCGTACGTAAGTATAGAGATTGGTACCCGCCCTAAACCCGACCGGGTCTTCAGTGACAAACGTACCGATCGATGGGTCGTACCATCTCGCCCGGTAGTAGATTAGCTTCGTGGTTTCATCGCGTTCTCGACCGGTGTAACCAAAGCGCGAAAGTTGACCACCGCTGCTGCCGCCGTAGGCTTCATAGCTTTGAGTTTCGACAATGCTGCCGTTTTGGTCGGTCTGACCAATCGTGCTTTGTATTTGATTATGCAAAAAATATAGCTTATTTCCTCCTGTGACTTGTCTTAACTTCATATCCGTTCCAAGCTTATTTAGATAATCAGTAACGCCATTATTATTGCGGTCAAGAACCACGTCATTCGTGTCGTACAGAAAAAGGGTCGTTGCTCCTCCTTCTGTTCGGCTGCTTCGCCGTCCACGCGAGTCGTAGGCGTAGTCAACATTCTGGCCGTTGGAGAGCGAGGCGCGGGTGAGTCTTCCGCGGGCGTCCCAGGTCAAGTTGGTTACGGTGGGTGCGTCGTTGCGTGAAGTGGTTTGTCCTTCGTTGTCGAAGGTGTAGCTTGCATTGCCGAACTGTGCGACGCGGTTGGCGGCGTCGGCCGGCGCGGCGGTCTTGGCGTTGGGTAGCAAGGTCGCTGAGGCGAGCGAGTTGATCGATTCGATCTCATCGTCCGCGTTGTAGCTGTACTGGAAATCTTCGAGCGCCTGGTTCGAACTGTTGGTGTGTTTCAGCCGCGCGAGGCGATAGACATTGTCGTAAGTGTAATCCGTGCGCACGCCGTTTGGTCGCTGCAGCGAAGCGACGCGGGAGAGCGTGTCGTAAGCGTAAGTGAAAGTTTCGCTGGTTTGCGCGATCGTCGCGAGACGACCGGCGGTGTCGTAGGTGTAGCTGACCGGCGGACGATCAGCCGCTGTCATTGAGGCGCGTTGGCTGGCGGTGTTGTAGGTGTAAGAGACAACACCCTGCGGCGTGGTTTCTGAAAGCAAACGATCGGCGTTGTCGTAAGCCCAGTCGATCGCACCGGACTGCGTGTCGTCGATGTGCGTTAATCGATAACCGGGATCGTAAGCGTAGTTGACCGTCGCATCGGCGTATTGAATCCGCGTCGGGCGATTGAGCGCGTCATAAGTGTAAGCAGTCGCTCGACCCAGGCGATCGCGGCGCTCGGACACATTATCAGCCGCGTCGTAGGTGTAACTGGTCAGGCGTCCCAAAGGATCGCGTTGCCCGCTCAGCCGGAAGAGCTCATCGTAAGTGAAAGTGGTGACGTTGTTACGCGCATCGGTGAGCGTGATCAGGTTTCGGCTGTTGTCGTATTCGTAATGCGTGACGAACCCGAGCGGCGTACTCATTGTCAACATCTGTCCGCGCGGATCGTAGGAGTAGCGCGTGGTGCGTCCGGAGGCGGACACGCGCGCGAGCAACTGATCTCCCTTGTCATACGCCCGGCGCATTACACGCCCCAGCGAATCAGTTGTTGAGACCAAACGATTCTTGCTGTCGTAGACGCTGGTCCAACGTTGATTGAGGGCGTTAGAAAAACGCGTCAGATTGCCATTGGGATCGTAGTCAAGCGTGGTAGCGGCGGCGGCTGGATCCGTCAACGAAGTGATCCGGTCGAGCGAGTCGTAAGCGAATCCAGCGCGGCGACTGAGCGGATCGGTTACAGCCGTCAAGCGTCCAACAGCATCATATTCAAACGTTGTCGTGTCGTTAAGCGCGTCTTTAACGGAAGTAATATTCCCTTGCACGTCGTAAACCAGTTGTTTTACATGGCCGAGCGGGTCAGCGATGGTGGTGAGTTCGCCGAAGCCATCGTAGCCGTACGAAGTGGTCCGACCGAGCGCGTCGCTCATCAAAATCATATTGCCGTGAGAGTCGTACCCGTAGTTAGTGATGCGTCCCAACTCATCAGTCAACCGCGTCAGCCGATTGAACACCGGCTCGTATTCCATCCGTCGAATGCCGCCGAGGCGATCAGTCGACTTGGTCATGTTTCCCTCATCGTCATACTCGTATGAGCCCTCGGTGCAGCCGCACGGCCCCGTCATTGATATGGGCAGATTTGTCCCCATGTCGCGTTCGATGTGAGCGTGTTGGCCGAGCGCGTCGGTGTAATCAATTACGTAGCCGCTCGCGTTAAAGCGCTTCGTTTGAACGCGCCCCATTGCATCGGTGATCGTGATGCCGGTAACAATCGTGCCGGAAAGCGTGTAGTCGTAGTGCTCGATGCCATTATCGGCAAACTTCTGTTGGGTAACGCGACCCACGGTGTCATAGGTGATCTCTTTAGTTTTGTTGCCGCGCTTGTCGGTGATGCTGGTGAGCCGACCGCTGGCCGTGTAGGTGTAGTTCGTGACGCCCAGAAGTGGATCGGTGACCTGAGTTAGCGTGCCCGCGCCGGAGTAGGCGTAATCCCAATGACGGCCCAGTGGATCAGTCACTCGCGTGATACGACCACTGCCGTCGTAGGTGAAACTGAGCGCGCGGCCGACGGCGTCAGTAACGCTCGTCAGATTGTTTCCGGAATAGCTCAGCGTGACGGTGTTGTTGTTGGTGTCCGTCATTGAGAGCAGGCGTCCACTCGAATTGAACATCATTGAGCTGCCATCACGACGGTGGTATTCCAAATTACCGTTGCCTAATTTGCGAACCTCATCGCCTAACTGGCTCGTCGTATTTGTCGAAGTGAAAACAGGAATGCCCAAGGCTCCGCTGCGCGCAGAGTTGTAGCTGAAAAGGCGGCCGGTTCCTTGTTCCGGCAGCTTCACTCTTCCGGCATTGTTGGCGGTAAAGTTTCCGGTGAGCTGGATGTCGTAATTGTGGGTGGTGCCTCGGCCAAAAGGACACGTCGTGCACGACACGCCGAGATCGGACGTGTAGATACGCGTTAATGACAACGCTCCTCGCGCTCCGCCGAATGAAACATCGGTAGTGTTTTCTATTTTTACTCCGGTGGAGAAATCGACGGGATTGCCTCCTCGGTTATTCGGACACCCATCAGGGTCGCCAGGATTCGGCGCCACCGGAAGATCGGGAAAGTGCCAGGAGAAGTTTGGCAATCCGTAAGGCTGCCCGGTCGACGGGTTAATCTCCGGCTCGATGCGCAGTCCGTCCTGGCTGACGCGCCCAAAACCGTAGCTGCGCCAAATCACCGCGTCATGATCGAAGTAGTAAAGCGTGGCGCGCGTGTTGGGATTCGCGCCCGCGAGATTTGGATAGACGACCGGCATTACCACGTTGTTCATCGTGACAGCGCCGCCCGGCTGGCTGGTGAAGACCATGTTCGTTGCCAAGTTTGAGGGCAGGGGCGCAGGCACTCGATCCGGCTCGACCGGCGAAATGGAAACTCGGGTGACCGGTGTGCCGTCGCGATTGCGCAAGTTGGCGTTGGCGGGAATGGTCATCGCCAAATCTGGAACGCGCGGGTTGTCTACTACGGTGATTTGGTTCGGAACGAGAACTTTTTCGAATTGTGTGTCAATCGCAGGCAGGTAGAAGGTGAACGGAACCGTATTCACCTGGTTTGCGACTACACTCGCCGGTTCAATGATTATTGGATAAGACTTGTTCGGCGCACTAGCGGTGCGTCCGTCGATCATCACCGGCCGGTTCTGGCCTGCGGTAACGTCCACCAACAAAAACGTGCCGGCCGAATCGGTGGTGGCCGTGCGTCCGTCAAGGGATACCGTAGCGCCAATGATCGGATCGTTTTCTGTTGATAGGACCCTTCCGGTAAGCGACGTGTGTCCGGCAGCAATTACGTTAAGCGTGGCTGAGAAGCTGCGTTGCACATCATGTCCGTCAATTTTTGCGGTACCACTGAGTGTAAAAGGATAAGAACCAGGACTCAGGTCAACGTTCGCCAGATTGAGCGTGAAGGTGGAACTGGCGCCGGCTGTGACTTGATCCGGCGCGAAGGTTGAACCAACGCCCGCTGGCAAGCCGCTCTGTTGCAAGCGAACTAGCTGAGAAAACTCCGGCTGAGTGCTGGTTACGGCGACCACTTGAATGCCTGAGCTTCGTTGCACTGCACTAACAGTTCCGGGTACCGCATTGAGTTCAAAGTTCTGCGATGCCTTGACCGTAAAAGGCGTGGGCGTTTGTGCCACTCCGTTAGTTGTCGTCAATTCAATGCGGCCGGTTTGGGCGCCATTCGGAACGGTAGTGCGCAACTCCGTGGCTGTTGCCGAGACAATCTGCGCCGCTTGGCGACTATTGTTGCTGCCGCCAAAAGTCACTGATGGATCAGCGTTATTAACTTTCAGGTTAGTGCCGTTGAGCGTTACCAGAGTGCCCGGCGGACCCTCGGTCGGGGTGAAGCTGTTAATGGCTGGCGCGGAACCCGTCGAGGCTCGAGTAGCGGTAATAGTGATCCTGAGGTGCGAACCAAAGCGGCCGAAAAAAGCAACCGATAGATTATTGCTGGATAGAAGCTGGACCGGTTTCGTCAACGAAGGAGCACCAACATTGAGTTCGGTTGCACTTACTATCGCTTGCCCATTCAGTTGGATCTCGGCTGTCAGTACACGGCCCTGTCCGTTTAGATCGCCGTTTTGAATTTGGATATTGAAAGGCGCTACGGCGTCGACGGGTAAACTGAATTGATCGGAAAAGCGGCTGAGTGGTCCGGTGCGATCAATACGGCGCGGGCCAAACACGACAATCTCACTGCCTTGTGTAACTGAAGTGAAGGGCTTACTCGTTCGTTCGGTTGTTGGTTTCTTTGGAGCGTTCGTTTTTGGCGTAGCGTAGACTGGCGCGATTACGAGACACTGTAAATAAAGCGCGAGCACCAGCAACATTGCGATAACGCGAATTCCTGTGACCGCTCTCTGACGCCTTAACGGGTGAGAAAAACTCGTGCTGATTATGGTGCCCATAGTTGAAACTCCCTGACGCCGTTACGCACTAAAAAGCAAACTTCCAGAGTTCAGTTGCTACTCCAGCTATCTCTGTAGGTCTGACATTCTTACTCTGCGTCCCGAACTGGTTATGTAGACGACTTCCGACGGGCCGCCGAAAGTCGCCGCCACTTCAACCTTGTCCACTTTTTCGCCGTTGATGAAAGTGGGTCGGCCAAGCGCAATCAGTACATCAAGTGTTACCGTCGCACGGATGACGCTGACACCGCTCGGAGGCAGTGATAGGTTCACAGTTGTTGTTGAGGACGCGGTTGAGCCGGTTAACGTTCCGCTAACTGTGGTGGCGGCACCCGATTCGGGCGTGAGCTGCACTTGTATAGCAGTACTGGATGGCAGGTTTGTTCCGTTGACTACAACCTGAACGGGATTAGGAACTGAAGTAGGGACGACAATGTCCGGCGGCGCGTTAATCAAACCCAGCGGAATTGCCGGCGCTGATACACCGCCTACGGATGCGATCTTCAAAGTAGGTGCGTTAGAAAGGGTGACTGGATTAGGCTGGCCCAGAGTCGTTGCTGCCGTCGAACACTGGACGGAGAGTTCGCTAAGATCAAATGCTTCCACTCGCACAACGCCCTGACCGCCGTCGCTGAAGCTTCCTCCCTGCTGCCCCTCGCCGCCGCCTACATTAAGACAGGGGCTGCCAGAAATTGTGTTTGCCACCAGTCTGACAGCGCCGCCCGATCCGGCGCCGCCTTCAACTATTAAGCCACCGAAATGACTACCTCCACCGATAGCAACGACACCGGATGGAACAGTAAAGGTCCCAGCTCCAAACACGATTGATATTGAGCTGGCAATGATCACGGCTCCCCCGCCGCCCCCTCCACCGCTGGCTACGTTCTGAGAGTTTGTATTAACACCACCTCCACCTCCACCAGAGCCGCCGATCAGGGGCAAAAGCGACTTGGTTCCGTATCGTGTTCCACCTTGACCGCCCGTTCCACCGTTAACAACCTTTCCGGTAAATCCGTCCTGGAAAAAGCCCCCTCCCCCTCCACCGCCGGCACCACTCGCTGTGCTAGAAGAACCGCCCAAACCTGCACCCGGCCCGTCGCCTGGGGTTCCAAAAGGTGAATCAATGAAGGTTCCGCCATTCCCACCGCGGAAGCTGCCCGGCCCTCCAAGTCCACCGAGGCGCCCGTTGTTGTCATCGCCGGAAATCAAAAATTGGCCGCTAATCGTTACATTTCCCGTGGCTAGAATTGTCACCGGCGTATTCAGCGAATTCCGAGTAAACCGAACCACCACGTTTTGCGGAATATTGACCGTCGTGTAATTCAAAACACCACTCGCCGGCAACGTGACCGTTATGTTCGAGCTTGGATTGAAAGCTCCATCGGCTCCGGTTGATCCGCTGCTGAATTGCGCACTCACGGAAGTCGCCGAAAGAACAATGGCGCTCAAAAACAACAAGCCCCTAACGGTTATTGCCGGAGCTAAGGGTCGGTGAAATAGGTGGGCAGTTAACATGGTTAGTTCTCCTCGTACTAAAGTGCTTACAGATCAGTTGATCTGCACAATGTTGGTTCCGACGTCGTTGCGCACCGTCGAACCGCTCGCAGTGGTGACAACCACTACATAGCTTCCCGTCGTGACGTTACTTGCCACGGTGATCGTGGCAGTTAGAGTTGTGCCTGGTGCGTTTACGTTGATGTTTGACACCGTGATACCGGTCGCAGGGTTACCGTTAGCCAACCGGAAGAAATTGATTGTCGGGGCTCCGTTCAAGGCCACTCCGTCGATAGTCAAAGTAATGCTTGTCCCGCGGCTGATCGTGCCAGGCCTCAGCGAAGTGAGCACCGGTCCCCGGCTGGCCGAAACCGCGCCAGTCACAAAAGTCGGAGGACTATTTGCAGGCGGGCCGTAGCGCACCGAAACCGCGCCGTTGATGTAACTCGGTGAATTGTTAGCTGGCGTGCCGTAACGCACTGAGACCGAGCCGTTGATGTAAGTCAGCGAATTGTTTGCCGGCGCGCCGTAGCGCACTGAGATCGCACCGTTGATGAAAGTCGGCGGAGTATTTGACGGCGTGCCATAGCGCACTGAGAGGCCATCAGAACGAAACTGGTAGCCGGCGCCGAAGGGCACAACAATCACCACGCCTTCGCCGAAGAGTTCCGGATCGTCAGCACTGGTAGCCCTCACGATGTACTGGGTAGGATTTCCTCCAACCAGGTTTGGTGCAGTGTAAAACCCAAGCGCGGTGACATTGCCGACGCTCGCATTGCCACCGTCGACTCCATTGACCGACCAGGTGACGTTATTATTTGGCGTGCCACTGACAGTGAGAGCGAACTGCACGCTGTCTAAAGCTGGGAGCGTAATGACTTCAGGCGATAGACGAATGCCTCTGACCACGAACGGATCAGCGGTACTGATTGTGCCCCGCGGAGTAACTATCGAGATCAGTCCAGTGGTCGCAACTTGAGGTACGACTGCAACTACAGAAACCAGACTAGTCCTGACGATTTGAGCACTGGAACCATTGAAGGACACAGAATTGATGCCTTGATTAAAGCCGGTGCCAAAAATGGTTACCTGCGTTCCCACTGGTCCCTCGTGCGGAGTGAAGCTTAAGAGTTCAAGGTCGTTTGGCGTGAGTCGGCGGATAGCGGTGAAATTACCGGCCGCGTCATACTCGTAAACTGCGGCTTCGCCAATAGGTGACAAAACAGCGTGCAGACGACCGTCGTCGTCATAGACGTAAGTAGTATTTCCGCCCTGTTGGGCGCTTGCTAGCACAACGTTCAGGAGCACGACCGACAAAAGACAAACCATCACGAGCAGGGGTACTCGAAAAGCGCCGAGCACTTGCTTGTACCTAACTCGTGAAACTACTGGTGCCATTTGTCCTACCTATTTGTCAGCATTACCAAGACGTCCACGCGATCCGCAGATCATGGCCCAAATCTTTGCCGGTACTCGCCGGAAATGATGAAGGCTTTGACCATTTCGGCGTTGACGAAATTGCCGTTGAACTCGTTCAGCTTGTTGAGCCAGAAGTTAAACCCGTTGAGATTACCGTCGGGCGCATCGTCCGGATTTCTTCTGAGGTAACCGAAGTATTGTTCCAGCACAAAAGCGCGGTTGGATTCCTGGTGAAACAGAATCGAGTTGTCGGCCACTTTTCGCAGGACGGTGGCACGGGTTTCTGTTCCGCCGTTGAGGCCGTCAATGAGCGCGGTCCGCTCAGTTGCACCAGGCATCACTCCACCGTTCGCAAATAGCGAGTCGACATACTGGCCGTTAGATTGAGCGTCATAAATTGCTCTGAAGGCCGGCCGCGCCACCCAAGCTTCCGCAAAAGCGCGCTGGTTCTCCGCCAGCAGCTGTTCCCAGCCGGGTGCATTCACCACCACGCCGCGCGAGATCTGTTGTGTATCGGGCAGGAATAGTTCGTAGCGAGGCATGGCATTGAAACTTACTTTATAAAAGCGATACACCAGATAACCGGTCTGTTGAAATTCGATAGAGAGGAAAAACGCAGCGGAAACATTGATGCGTCTGACTTCGGCACACTGCTGATCGCTACCGCACGACGTTATCTGATCAATCCAGAATGCAAGACCAGCAGAATCGGGATGCCGGTTGAGAAAATCGACGTAATGCCGGGTGACGAAAAAGGCGACATTATCGATCTGATTGCCGGTCGCGGCGTCCTGACGCGACACTTTCGTCAAAAACGCATCGTCAGAGCCCGGCTGCGTTGTCTGGAAAGCTCCAGACGTGACAGGCAGGTTGCTAGAAAGGGTCGTTCCGGTTACGAAAGCATTTCGCGCTAAGTCGCTCGCGATTCCCAATCCGTCGTCAAAGCTCGAACCTCCCAGATAAGAACAGTAAGTGAAAGCCGTGCCTGCGACATTAACTTTGGCGATGAATGCATCGCTATTGCCGGCAATGGTCGACTGAAATGCGCTGGCAGGAACAACGGGAAAATTCAACGATGAAGTGCTGCCAGTTACGTAAGCCTGACCGGCAGTGTCTACGCTGATGCCGCTGCCCCAATCAGTGCTGTTGCCACCGAGATAAGTTGAGTAGATAAGAGCGGAGCCGGTGGTATTGAACTTAACGATGAAAGCATCGCTGGCCCCGCCGCGCGCGGTTTGAATTGTTCCTGCGGTACTTGGGAAGTTCTGAGAGTCGGTCAGCCCGGTCGCGTAAGCGTTGCCGGCATCGTCGAGGGCTAGCGCGTTACACCTATCAAAACCGCTGCCTCCGAGATACGTCGCATACGCGATTGCGGAGGTACTCATTCCAGGCGGCGTGATTTTTGTTACGAAGCCATCAACCGTGCCAGCCAGCGCGCCCTGAAAAGAACCAGCAGTGACCGGAAAGTTTGGCGAATTAGTAGCACCGACTACGTAAACATTGTCGGCCGCATCAGTGCTGACGGCGAAAGCCCAGTCGAGATCGTCGCCACCCAGAAAACTTGAAAAAGAAAGTGCGTTACCATTAACCGTCAACCTCGAAATGAACGCATCGCTGCCCGAACGCTTGGCGGGCTGAAAAGCATTCAGGGTGGGGAAATTGGTCGAATCGGTCACGCCTGCAATGTAAGCGTTGCCACTAAAATCCACGGCAACTCCGTGCGCTTCGTCATCAAGGCTGCCACCGAGATAAGTGGCGTAATTGAAACCTGTGCCCAATGAGTTAAGCTTCACAACGAAAGCGTCGGCACCACCGCCACGCGTGGTTTGCAAAGCTCCCGCGGTCGTTGGAAAGTTGTCGGAATCTGTGAGGCCAGTGACGTACGCGCTGCCGCTCAGATCAACGCTAATGTTGAACCCCTCGTCGCTGTTTGCTCCGCCGATGTAGGTGGAATAAACAACCGTTGTGCCGGTCGCATCTAACTTCGTGACGAACACGTCGCTGCCGCCACTCTTGACCGTTTGTGCTGCACCGTTCGACAGCGGAAAGTCCGTCGAAGTAGTTATGCCAGTAACGTAGGCTTTTCCTGCCGAGTCCAGCGCCACGCTCGTTCCTTGATCGCTGTTGCTACCACCAAGGTAAGTCGAATAAACAAGCACCGGATCGATCACCAATGGTTTTGAAGTGTCATAACTTCCCACTTCAAAACCAACGGTGTTCTCTGTCTTCAATACATATTTTCCCGCGAGCGCTCGTCCCACGCCGTTGATTTCTTGATAGACGAAGGGCTTCCGCTGCAACACCTCGCCGCCCTTAAGTTTGATCTTGAGGTTCCCGCCAGCGTCGATCTCAACTTTCTCGGCGTTAGCGAAGTTGAGACTAATAGCAGCTGGACTCGCGCCAGGCCTGATAGTGAAGTCGTATTCCAACTGCAGACCATTACCGTAGTAGGTTACGTCGGTGCCGGGGTAAATATTTCTGTACGAAACCCGGGAATAGTTGGCGAGGTTCGTTTGCCAGTGCCGAGCATCGTTACCAATCAAATAGTTGGTTTTTCCTGGCAAAAGTCCCTTCTTTTCCGTTTTCGCCCGGCGGTTTGCACCGACCAGCCTTAGTCGCAAGTTGGTGGTCTCAAAATTCTGGCGCTCTGCGTGGAACCGGGCCTCTGCCAAGTTTGTCCGAGTCTCTTCGACGCGCCGCAAGGCGATGGTCGGGCCTGCGTAATTCAGAAAAAAGGTCGCCCCTCCGCCACGCGAGACAAAATCAAATTCACATCCCGGCTGTTTGTGATGATCTTCAAAACTCAACGCTAGTTTGGCTAGCCGACCCACAGCTTGCCGCGGCGTTGTCAGTTGTGCCGAACGATCGGAACGATTCGCGTTGCCGGTGCTAAACCCCAGAACGGTGTTTGTCATTGCCACAATTAACGTGATACTCACCAATTCTGCGAGCCGTTTCGCAACAGTGAATTTATTACGAGAAACACGCATTGCTGACTTACTCCTCATGGCGCTGCGGCGACATCTTGATCTTTACGAAGCATCGGTGTAATTTACGCCGTCGTTTGTTCGGCCAAAGGATTTGTCCGCAATAAACGAGACGGCAGAGTTTGAAAATACTACTCAGGTTCTGTTATTCCTTGAAAAGCAAGTTCGAGTGCGTCAGTCGTACGCCAATAGCATTTCGCGCTTCCTTTTCTTTTAAGCTGAAGCGAACTTCAGCACTGTAAGTCGGGGTTAAAGCGGTAACCTCTGAAAATAGGAGAGTGGTAATGGGCAACGCTTTTGCCGATTACCAGCAAAGCCGGGTTATCTGAGAGTAGCTTCGCGGCTTGGTGGTTGACCAAGTCTTCGTTCCCTGTAGCCTCATCTTACAAAGGTGAAAAAAGATTTCAAGATCTATCTAGCAAGACAAAAAAGTTTCCAGCATTAAGGCGGCGTTTATGCTCTCTTGCGTATTGCCGTTTTCACTTAGTTTTTTGGACTGACCTTACTCACGCGTTCCTGATCTCGATTAGGAACGAAGTCTCCGAACTCCGATGTTGACACTTCCTCACAGGTATGATCGCTACCGCCTGATCGCGCTTGTCCTCGATCATCAAAAGAAGCTCATTCCCCAGCTGAGCCAGCTAAAACTGGAAGACCTTACACATCTTGATCAGTCAACGATTTCCCGACTCCTCAGCAAGAGCGTTCTCGGGGAGAAAGGAAGGCGGAACAGTAAGTTGAAACGCGAGTCTTTGCTTGCTTTAACTCGTAGCGGCTTGAAAATGGATCAGTACCAGGCGTCGCTGATGCTCTGGCTATCTGAAGGTGAGGACTTTAAGCCGTGGCGAGACAAAGAGTTTTTGGATTTGCAACTCACCCCGCCCACCTTGGAAGAAAAACGTGCGGCAAACGCCCTGAGTTTCGATCCGTGGCAGACTCACATGGCGCTCATCGATCTGCTAGAGAGGATTTGTCTTGCTGATCGCGAGTCAACTTACTGGTATCCAGTCGAGACACAACTGCTTCAGGGAAACTCTGCTGCCCACCATCTCGCTTTGTTTCAAAAGCTCAAAGCCATGGAAAGCTTGCCGGGTCAACGAATGCTTGTCAGCAAATACCCATCCGTGCTGATTTCGACTGATGCTGGAGCAGGTGGCGAACTATTAGCTGAAACAAGCGAAACAGTCCGTGGCGAACTGCGACAAATTATGACAGAACGACAGAAGATCCTGCGCCAGAATCTCTATAGGTATGGCGAACGCGCGATCCACTCAGTCTTGAGTTTGAAACGTTTCGTTAGTGCAGAATTCAGCCATCCTATTCCCCTCACAGAACGCAAAAATCGTGTGAGTGCGCTGATTGACTTTCTTGAGAAAAACGAACGGTTTGAGGTCGGATTGCTTGACCAAATTGAGCCTGAGATTGAAATCGCCATCAAGAGTACTGAAGCGGCAATCGTTCGCGGCACCGCTAGAGAACTTTCCAATCATCCGCAGACCGTCGTTTGTGGTCCAAGTTATATGTACTGGAAAGACGAACGTGCTGTGCTCAGGTTCTACTTGGACTTTGAGAAACTGTGGGCCACGCTCCATCAGGCGGGCCTTACGGAAAAACGTGGTGTTCTTCGTAGGTTGAAACAGGTCTTGAAGTGAGAACGTTCCGGCTAGCACGCAAGAAACTCGCGCCCCATTCAAGTAAGGTGATGAAAAAGAGCATTAATCGACCGTCGCGATATTCTGCTCCCAGCGAGCACACGGCTTTCAACCGAATCAGTCAGTTTCTTAGTCGTAAGCGACAATTCGCGTTCGTAGCGCACGCGCTGGTTCCCACTTGCGAAGGTGCTTAGTTCCCAGATCGCCTCACGCAAGGAACGCATCTCATCTGATTTGTGAATGATTTGAGCGGCGTCAAGAAGTCAGCACTTTTTGTCACGTGCAACCCGTAGGGTTTCGTCGGCTATGGGAGGAATTGGAATTTCAACGTCCTTAAGAATGGGTAGGTTCTTAACCTTACCGACGAGGTTTCGGTAGGTTCTTCTAATCCCGTCGGAAATAGGTGTACTCAGGTTCTTCAAATAGTTGGACTTCTTCGGATGAAGCAACAACGGAACGCCTAGCAGACTCGATAGCCCCAAATAGAATAGCGGCCATCAGCGTTGTAGGTGTAGTTGCTGGTCCCGCCGGAGTTGTCCAAAGCGGAAGTCATTCGATTCTCCGCGTCGTAAGTTCGAGTGACCGCACCGGGAGCTGAGCTGCCGTATGAACTCCAACTATCGTTAGTCAGATTACCGGCAGCATCGTAGCGCATCTTACGCAGCTGAAGGTTCGGTCCAGTAAGAGCAGAGTCGCCCGTGGCCAGCAGCCGGTTGGTTCCCGTCTCGACCTCAAAGGCTAATTTGTTTATGCCATCCGAAGTTCTATTGGCGGCAATGGTCCGATTGCCGTAACGATCATATGCAAAACTCTGATGCCAAAGCTGAGTGTGGTTGCTGTCGCTGTTGTGTTCATGCACCTCGCTGAGACGATTAAGGCTATCGTATTCGTACTGCTGATACCATGAGGTCGAGCTCGTGTTCTGCTCGTTACTCGGAATAAGCGTTTCTTGTTTTCGCAGGTTGCCATTGTTGTCGCTGGGGTTGCAGGCCGCGCCGCCGCATTGCAGGCTGTACCAGTTGATAAACCGTCCGCGGTTCCACGACAGTGGATCGCTGTCGCTGGTGGCGTCGTTGGTAGTTTCGCGAATATCCGCAAGTTGTCCGCGGGAGTTGTAAGAGAGCTTGTTGTAAATTGCGGTATCAGTACCAAACTTTTCCCTCGCCAAGCCACCCAGCGGCGAATAATTGATCTCAGTTGAATAGGAACGCTGAAAGTTGTCGCCAAGGTTTCCGCTGAAGCTGTTGACGCGTCCCGCATTGTCATAAGCATACGCAAAGATAGCTGCCGTCCTGGAAGACTTCGTCAATCAGCATGCCTCACGGTAAAAGATTGCCGTCCTGCAGTTTGATAAAGTTTCATAAAGCAGCCTCATAAGTGGGGCGGACAAGATAGAGTGCTCAGAACCACTTTATCAACGCCGTAAGTCCTTGCTCACCAACTACTATGGAATAAAGTTTTTTTATTTAGAAAAAAAACTGCCAAAGTTCTCACTCAACCAACGCCATTGCATCACTTGCGGATTTATTTCCAGGATGAAAACAGGTCCGGTTTCGTTGTCGCGTTTTTTTTGGCCTAAGACCGGATAGTTGGACCAAGGCACAGCCGCCCGCGAAGAGTTTAGCGGTCAACGATCCGATTGGGGTTGTTGCCCCTAGTAAGATGACCTACAAACGGCGAAAGCCATTTCGTATCCGTTCCGGCTTCTTCGCGTATTCTGCGCCAGTATTCTATGAATTCGTCGAAGTCATGTTCGAAGTTTGGATAACGGTGTTTGAAGACCTGCCAGAATTGCTGATCACATACAAGGAGAGCATGAAGTTCATGTGAGATAAGCACGCCCCACGACCCATTCTCAGAGTACAAGGCATTGTCGACGCCGATCATAAGAGAGGCGTATTCATCAAAGGTAGGATTCGTGCATTCCCAGTGCTTTCTCTTCCATTGCGCGTTCGGATCAAAAGGATCCTCGGACTCCATTTCGGAAATGAAGAAACTCCATTCGGATCTTCTTTGGATTGCCGAGATTAGTGCCTTGAATTGACCATTGTCGAGGTGATAACTGTCGGTGGGGAATAAAACGACTCGGACCGGCAGTTCAGCCCGCCCGGCGGGCTCAAAGGGATTTGTGGACGAGAAGAGCTGGGAGAACGCCAGCCTCGCTCCATTAGTGTTGTCAAGATTTTTGATCATGGCTTCGTGAGATGAATCTTTTTGAGTGCACCTTGAATGTAATAAAAGTCGACGGTAATCTTCTTAGATTGGGATGCGGCGGCTGTGCGAAATGTGACGTATCCTTTTCCAAAGGCAGATTTTGCAATGTAAACCCCGGGCTTGACGAATTCAACTTTATTACCCCCTCTAAGCAAATTAAACAACTTGCCCGCTTGACTAGCTGTACCTTCGGCTGTCATCACGCCAGCCTTATTCGTTAGGACTTTTAATCCTACCTTTTCCAAAGCTGCACTAACCGGCTTTAAGGCGGGCACAACATTCAGGGCCATTCCGATTACGCCTATGACGGTCTTGCTTCTATCTCCTGTAGCAACGCCGCGATATGTGGTGGCCACTCCGGTGAAATCACCGTACTCCATAATATCCATGGCGCTCTCCGCCGCTCGACCCTTGGCATCCATATAGGTCTGTATTTGTTTGTCTCCTAGGTTCAATGGCCGTCGGCGTTCTTCCTCTTGGGGAACTTGATCTCTGCTGCGTTCAAAGTTTCGCAGCAGCGCGCCGACAATCTCATTCGTTTTATCGACTATTTGTTGGATGACACCGGGCCTTGGCGGATCTTGCGGGTCGTGTCCGTCCGAATCGGTGTACCGCAGGGGATTGTTAAATGTGTACTGATACTTGTTCAAAGACTGAGGGTTAGCAATGTCCGCATAAGGCAAAGCCTGCTTCTCTGAATCTCCGCTTCCAAACACCCCAACTTGATCTGGTCCTCCGGCGAATTCATCCGAACTCGTAAATCTCCCCTGAGTACTTCCATAGTATCTCGCCCCGAAGTAATCCAACCCGGTTTCATTGTCGCGTTCTTTTTGAGTGAACTTCTGCCGCACGCCATCCAGTGCGGCGTAACCCGGCAAGATGGCACGCAGACCCTGATTTGTTAGTTCCTCCCCAAACGGCAGGTAGTCATGACGTTTGGTAGTGGCGAGCGTGCCTGTCTTGTCAAACACCAAGCGCGGTGTGCCCAGTTGATCCGTCACCAGCCATTCAACTTTCGCTGCCTGGCTCCAGACTTGCACTTCTCCCAGCGCCAGCGATCCCGTTCCTGACAATTGTACTCGCACATACCGGCCCGTGCGATTCACATTGATTGACGTTGGCCCAGCGATCGACGACGGGCCGGAGAATCCGGAATGAGGGTAGTCGTTCACTCCTGATTGAGCCTGTGTCGTACTGAGAGCCGTCGAGTTAAATGGGCTATCGGAGACAAACACATGGAAGTCGCTGGTCATCTCCGAGCAGCAATCCGTCCGGCCCCACACTGTGATACTGCTAATTTGCTGCACACTTTGCAGATCAACCTGCCACCATGAATTTGTGTTTGCGTTGGTGGCTGAAGTGTGTCCCTCTCCCAAGTCTCCCTCCACGTCACCATCCACAGCCTTTGCAGCGCTATTCCCACTGAGAGTGTTAGCCTGAGTAGCGGGTTGGTTCCAAGCGGCATTTATCCAAGGTTCAGCCGTTACCAACAGTTGCCCATTGCGGTACCCATATTCCAGCTGCGGCTGCGCGACCGCCATTGAAGGTTCGTTTTGCAGATATTCCGCCAGCAACTCGCCGCCGAAACCATACACCTGCCAGATTTCGAAAGTAGTGATCTTCCGCCGCACTCGCTGCCCGTTGCCGTCGTAGGTGTAGTAAGCAGAACTTCCTTTGCTGCTCACCGGTTTCTGCGCCGACACAATGCGGTTCTCAGCATCGTAGGTGCGATAACCCGCGGTCGGGCTATTGGTTGTGTAGGTGTCTCGGGTCTGATTCCCGGCCGCGTCGTGTGATCAATCCGGAGATTGCCCCAGAATCAGGGTCAGGCTTGCGATTTTGCGATTCTCAATGGATGCGGCTCAACGACTTCGGGACATCAAGGCGGATGCTAACGCTCACCAGCTCCGTCATCAACGGACTGTCGTCACTGGTCTTTGAATCCAGATCTTTGTAAGTTGACCGTTTAGTCGAGCTTTTTCAGGTTATTCGGCTCAACATTTTCAAATATCTTGTAAACCATCGGGGACGCTATCACCATTGATTTGATTTGACGGCGTTGTTCGTCAGTAGCTTTTTCAAGAAAAGTCACTGCGATGCCCTTATGCTTCTGTACATCTGTTATTCGAAGGATGGTTCCCACTCCACTTTTATCAACGAATTGATGTCCGTCGGGAGCGTTATCCGTGAGCACCTCATCCAAAAATGATTCAACTTGGCTGTCGCTGACGTCGGTCTTGAAGAAAATGACTAGGCTTGCCTTGACACCTGGCCCGATCGGATACATCCGCTCATCTCTCGTGGAACATGAGGTGATCAACAAAGCAAACATTACGAGCATCAAAACAGTGGTTCGCGGCAAGTCAGTTCTCCTTTGCTGGTTGAAGCGGCTGCATAGGTTTCTTTAAGTCCTCGAACGACTGCTCAGGTTGTCGAAGCACTGTCTTGGTTTCAATGCTCTTTCCATTATTGACGTAAGTGTATACAGCGTGTGTTGGAAATGTTGTAGCTGAACTCGATGGAGCCAATGTGCCCGTTCCGGTTTTTAGGTCCACGCTGAAGTCAAACGACGTCTTTATGTGGCCAGTCAAGTTCAATCCACTCTCCGCATCAAAGCCGTTCGTGCCTGTGGTGGATACGTTGAATCTGGTTGTTCCATCTTCGGCGATTGGCGTCCAAACGCTGCTAGTGCCTGCAGAATTCTGCGCTACGCCGTTTAATTTAGTATCACCGGTTCCTTGCGCCACGGCGATCGCAGGTCCTCTATTAAGGAAAGTATGAAGCGGATTCTCTGCGGCACTTGCAGCAGCTTTTGTACTCTGGCTCACCAAAGCCACTTGCGAGCCTTCCTGCGGGCTCACAATTACGTGCGTCATAACCCTCGCTGATGCTGACGGGTCATTCGGCGCCCATGATCTAGTGTCGCCAAAGGCTTTGTGCCCAAATCTCTCGATCGCCGCCTTCGCAATAAAAGACTCAATACAGATTCCAACTTGATCAGGTTTAAGTCCGGACGGTGCCGAACAGCGACCTTTAACATCCAAATTGTTACAGGGACTGTTCCTTACATAGGAATAAGTATTCCACGATTGCGGGTTGGTCTGAAACTGATCTGCAAATGGTTTGTCTGGAGAAGTAAATCGTCCTTCGGTGCTCGCATAGTATCTCGCCCCGAAGTAGTCGAGTCCAGTCTCATGATCCCGTTCTTTTTGGGTGAACTTCTGCCGCACGCTATCTGCCGCGCCGTAACTCTGTCCGATTGTGCGACCGCCAGTGCCGGCAAACAACTCTTCCCCAAACGGCAGATAATCAGTCTGAGTGAGGCGTAGGCGACCAACTCCGCTCACTTCCGGTCGGACAAAGACAATCGTTTCAGGAAGATCCTGTCAGCCAGAATGAAAATTCCGTACAGAATAACAAATATGACGATCCAAGCAGCTAATTGCTCCGCTGCATACGCCCAAAAGTTACCTCTGTAGTACACGCGCAAACCATCGGTGGGAGCTCTAACCCACCTCCACCACGAGGTGGTTAACTCCGCTAGCAGCGCAATCAAAGCTGGGAAGACATATCGCCTCATAGCTGAACTCCTGTCCGGCGCAGGCGGAAGCAATGAATAGGGAGTGGTTCCTTCCTTAACCGGACTAAATAAATAGACGGTAATCGCTTTTGCGTCCTTCTGACCTTGGTACGGTGTCAAGTTTCAAAGGCAAATTTCCTATTTATGATCATCCAGCCATTCTCACTGCGTGCTAACTCGTAAACATATCCCTTTGCATCTCCGAAACCGGAATAGGCGGAAAGCCCAACTTCAACTCTAGTTTTGTCAACCCAGGTAACCTTGCCTATGGTCAAAATCACTCCAGGCTCGCCGGTGTCCTTGTCCTTGATCACCGCGTGCTCGTCAACGCTCTGCGAGATTGGCTTAACCCGATAAGAACTGCTTGCAAGTCGCTGCACCACTTCATAGTTGGGATCGCTATGCTCCTTCACCGATAGGAAAAAGAGATCCGAAGGCTTGTGCCCTTCAGGATTCTGCATTTGATGTCGGAAGACTACTTCTTGGATACAATCCTCCTCCATAAGACACCAGTGATTACTTCTCGCGATTGCGTGCGGACTCTGGGTCACGTGACGTCGATATAGCCAAACGGCCCCAGCCACTGCTAGCAAGAGCACAAGACAAAGCGCAAAAACTTTTTTCGTGAATCTCTTCATTGCGCTATGGCTTCTTTGGTGGAATGGTAATCACGTGTGGCGGCCTTCTTATCCCGGAGTTGTCGAATCTTGTTTTCAAGTCTCAGAGATGCACCGTTGCTGTCTCGGTCTCCAGTCATCCTAGCTCTCGCATGCCCAATTTCGTGGCCAAGAATTATTCCCCAATCGTTCTTACCGGGTCGGGAATCACTCATTTGCACCGGATCAATCGGATCAATCCCGGCCTTGTAGTTGAATCAAATGAGTAGACAGTGATCGCTTTGAATCTTAACGATCGAAATTACCTGACGAGATGTTGGATGCTACTTGATCGGTGTTTCGAGGCGCGTCACACATTCTGGATGATATTTCTCGACAATAGCTGCATCTTCATTGTCGATCAGGTCTTTAGGACCATACCAGAATTCTTCAACCGTTATCCTGCAAGCATTATTCGAAGGGCTCAGCTGAAGGCTCCGACGTTGGAATATCTGCTTATCGATGCCAAGGCGATTTCGTCTTCCCTGTGCATCAACGAGATAGTATCTCTGATAGGTCAAGTTCTCTTCTGAATGACTTGATGTGCAGAGATATCTCGACTCTGGAATTACATGTTCTTGCCAAAGTCGACCTTCTCTCAACCTAGGGCACTTTGGATTCTCATACTCGATGATTACCCAACCATGTTTCAGAGTTGATGGCAAAAGGTAGGTTTGCAGGCGAACCGGCTTAAGCCCGTATCCGAGGAGTAGAACTCCCAATAGGGCTATTAATGTCCCTAAGAGCAGCTTCATTTTTGGTCCTTCTACTTTCAATTCTTAATCGTGATGCGGCTTCTTAGGTGCGGCTTCAGGACAATTACAAGTGGGTGGTACTGCTTCGATGGGAACAAGTGGCTGAGTTAAAGCCGCTGGCTCTGTTTCTCTCCCTTCACCCAGCGTCGCTACGGCAGATTTGCCGTTAGCTCGCATAGTGTAAACGTATAGTCCGGTCGATGGAAAAGCAGTGCGCCCACCTCCCTCTATTCCCACTTTGCCATCAGGTGTCACTAAGAGATTAACATTTATCTGTATATGGCCTTCCGGTGCGCCGGGGACTCCACTGAATGCATTCGTTCCGGTGATTTGCAAGCTTAGGTGAAGATTCCCTTCCTTATCGATACTCTGACTACCTTTCACCGTTGCATGCCCCTTCAGGCCTAAGCCCTCGATAAGAATCTCGCTTCTACCCGCCGTCGCATGCAAGCTTGAATTCCACGCAAAAGCGCTGCGCGAAATCAAACCCTGCACCTGAACCTTGAAAGTCTTGCTAGGATCGTTCGGGGCGAAGTCTCTATTATCCCCACGACCTACCCCTGCAATGGTCGGGGCCGCAATAAACGCTTCGATGCAGATGCCCACGTTTCCCTTCGACAAACCTGCTGGTGCAGAACACTTCCCATTTGGATCGGTATAGCCCAGAGGGTTGTTTCGAGTGTAGGTGTAGCGATCCCAATTCTGAGGCTGTATCAAGTAACTTTGAAGCAGCCGCTCACGTTCATCGGCGTCCCTCACTCTGTTCTTGTCGAGAATAATGTTCTGCGGGTCAACACTAGCGAACCTCCCTAGCGTTGAGGAATAATACCTAGCAAGAAAGTAATCGAGGTTAGTTTCATTGTCGCGTTCTTTCGACGTGAACCTCTGCCGCACGCCATCCGCTGCGCCGTAACCCGGGACGGCCGACCGTAGGCCGACGACCGACGCTAACTCTTCACCAAACGGCAAGTAGTCGTGCCGTTTCGTCGTCAGCAACGCGCCCGCCTTGTCAAACACCATGCACGGCGTGCCGAGTTGATCCGTTACCAGCCACTCCACGTCCGCAGGCTGCGCTGCCTGGTATACCTCCACCTCAAACCACGCGATCCATGACGGGCCCGCCGTCGTCAGCACTTTTACATAACGAACATTCGTAGCCCCGGTATTCAACTGCAGCCACTGGCTGGCGGTGGTACTCCCGTCCACCGTCCCCAACAGCGTCAGACTGCTCGGACTCGGCCCACCATAGATTTCATGCGTCGTATGCCCATTCGGAGATTGCGCCGTCAGCAAGCGCACTTGCGATAGCGAATACGCTTGTCCCAGATCCACTTGAATCCAGGCCGGCGCAAAGGTGCCCGCATTCCACATCGTAGTCGTGGTATTGCCGTCGATCGCTTTCGCCGGCTCATACCCAGTCGCGTAATAGCTGGAAGCCGTCGCCCCGCTAATCGCGAGTTTCGTCGCCGGAGCCGGACAGGTGGCCGTGATCAAGTTGCCCGTTGCGATAGCCATACTCCTTTCTGCGGACTCGCCGGACTCGCGTTCGCTGCATACTCAGCCAGCAATTCACCACTCATCCCATACACCTGCCACGTCTCCACGCCATCAACCTTCCGTCGCACGCGTTGACCATCTGCGTTGTAGGTATACTCCTGCAACTGACTGCTGCTACCCACCGCTTTCGTCATCCGGTTTTCCGCGTCGTAGGTACGATCGCCGGCGCCCGTGTAAGTGTCTTTCTTGAGATTTCCAGCCGCGTCATATTGCATGCGGCGTTGTGCTTCGTCAGTGATCGCCAAATCACCGGGTGCGTACAACCGGTTCCTGGCCGTATACAATTCAAAACCTAAATTGTTGACACCGCCGAAAGTCTCCGTCCCGCTGGTATTGAGCGTACGGTTGCCATAGCGGTCGTAGACATAGGTCTGTTGCCAGTTGACCGAGCCGCCATTCTTGTTCTCACGCACTGCCTGCAATCGGTTCAGCGAATCGTAGTCATAGAACTGGGCGAAACTGTCGCTGTTGGGAATGTAGACTTCCTGCCTTCTCAGATTCCCGTTGTTGTCCGTCGCGTTGCAGGTTGCGCCCCAGCAACCGGATTGATTGCTGTAATGGTTGATGATTGCGCCGCGGTTCCAGGTTGAGTCGGTTGGGCCAGTGTAGCTCGTGCTTTCACGAATCTCGGCTAACTGTCCTCGTGAATTGTAAAATGTAGTGTCTAGTCGGTCAGGCTTGCATTTTGCGATTCTCAAGCATTCGCCGCTTCTGTAGGGCCGAATGATCTCGCTTTCCTGGCCAAGTGGGTAACGGTGGCGACAACTCACCTAAACCAACCAGTTTGACCCTGAACTAGAGGACTCAAAGGAAGGATCAGCTTGGTGTTGTTGGTGCCAGGCGACGTGCCGCTATAGCATTCCGCCAGATCTGTAACCCTACGAGCCAGCAGAAAAGCGCGTTACCTGCCGGCAGTAGCACACCAAAGAAAGACCAGTAGCTATGGAAGGGTAGGTTAGCTATGAACGTCAGAACTAGCGTGACGAGGCCCGCCAACATCAGACGCAGTAGAAGAGAGGTACTCCACTTTCTGGTAAGAAGCGCCGTGAAAGCTGCAATCCCGCTGGCTCCCACGACTCCAGCTGCGATTAAGCCCAACCAGATATCGATACGGAAGTCCTCGAGATGGGCAGATCCTCGAAAACCGAGCCAATCAGAGAATCCCGCCACCGCACTGAACGCGACCAGGGCCGCCACATATGTGAGGGTGGTAAGTAGGAGACCGGCAAGGTATCGCCAAAAGCTGCTTCGGACGTAGCGCCATGAACCTGTGATAAGAATGCCCACGACTACTGCAACAAAAAAGAGAGGACCAACTCCGTACGCAAGAAACTCTAGCGACAGTGTTCCGAGCGAGACTGAGATCAGTCCGGCAATCAGCCCGGACAGCAAGAGTGTGATCTGTTGGCGCCTCATTGTGGATCCGCCTTAACCGGTTGCTCCGGCTTTTTCAGAGCACTCCGGTCCGTCTCTGTTCTTGCCAGCACTACAGTGGTCGTGACATTTCCTTTGGCATCCATCATGTATTTGTACACTTCCAGCGAGGGAAAGTCTTTAGCGGTACTATCCGGAGTAATTCCAACCTGATTACTTGGCGTCACGACCATGTTGAGATGATTGTCGATAGTCCCCATGCGATTCCCCTTATTCATAGCGCTATCACCATGCTGGTTGATCTGAAAATACACGTTGCCTTGCTTGTCTTTGTTGGCCTCAGAGACCTGAGATCCTCCGCTGCCTTGTATCCCCGCGCTCTTAAAGATTATTCCGCTTGTCCCCATCCCCTCACCGGCCTTGGTTACAGTACCTTTGGTAACATCCACTACCACTCGAACCTCAACACGAGCTGTTCCTCCCTGCCCGTTAGTATCTCGACCATCACCGCGTCCAATCTTCATGAACCATTTTGTCCTAATGTAAGAAGCCACGCAGATGCCTACTTGTCCCGGCTTTAGTCCTAAAGGCGTTCCACAATGGCCATCGGGATCCACGAAGCGCAATGGGTTATTATAAACATACAAATACTTGTTCAAAGATCCTGGCTGAGTGATATCGGCATAAGGAAGAGCTTGTTTTTGTTGATCTCCACTTCCTAGAACATAAAGCTCGTCAGGGCCTCCCTTAAACTCGTCAGGGTTAGTGAACCTTCCCTGACTTGATGCGTAGTACCGGGCGGTAAAGTAGTCGAGTCCGGTTTCAATATCCCGTTCTTTTTGGGTGAACTTCTGCCGTACACCATCTGCCACGCTGTATCCTTGGCCTGTTGTGCGACCACCTGTCCCGGCAAACAACTCTTCACCAAACGGCAGGTAATCATGACGCTTCGTCGTCGCCAGGCTGCCCGTCTCGTCAAAGATCATTCGCGGCGTGGCCAGTTGATCCGTCACTAGCCACTCCACATCCGCAGGCTGCGCCGCCTGGTACACTTCCACCTCATACCACGCCAACCACGAAGGGCCGTCGTCAGCACTTTCACATAACGAACATTCGTAGCCGTGGTATTCAACTGCAGCCACTGGCTACTCGTGGTACTCCCGTCCACCGTCCCCAACAGCGTCAGACTGCTCGGACTCGGCCCACCATAGATTTCATGCGTCGTGTGCCCATCCGGAGATTGCGCCGGGGCCTGATTCAATCCGCATTCTGACACTCTCGTTCGATCCACAAGAAACAGTATTGGTTAAGTGCGATTCGTTAATGCGGCAACGCGCGAAACTATGATTTGATTGTGATCGCTTTCGGTAATTAACCAATCAAATTGTTTGCCCACCAAGTAGTATTCAAAGGAAATGCACTGCGCCAAAACCAGAGGAATGCTTTCCACCTCCGCATCGAACACAGGGGGATACTGTTCTTCGGTTTCTGGTATGAACCAACATTTCTCATTACCTGGCGGGACATGTCTTGCCAAGTCCTGAAATCCGAATCCCTCAGAATAATCAAAAGAGTCAAATGGGTATTTGAGAGACATCCACCACGCGCGAGGGTTGCCGATTACGAAAGTAACTTGTGCTTTTTGCACCACCAGCTTTGCAATCTCAGGATCGCACTTGGTAAAGACATCTGCGGATAGATTCAGGTCCGTTGCGGCCTGGTCGACTTGTTTCTCGATTTCGTCGTCCATGATTTAAGAACTCCCACCTGTGGCTCTAAAACCGCCTTCGCCATTCTGGAATCCTCTTAGTGAGGCTCAACAGCTACTACCTCTCTCGGAACCCGTATTGTGTGTGGGATCGGGGAGTTTGATTGATAGGTGTTGGTCGCGAAGATGTAGTGACAGTTAAGCGGGATTCGTCCACGGCGCAATGCGTGAAACTATCACTTGATTATGATCGTTCTCAACAATAAGCCAATCGAATCGTTTTCCCACTAAGTAGTATTCGAAATACGAGCACTCAGCCAATATCGCAGTGATGCTTGTAACTTCAGCATCAAAAACCAAAGGATGTTCTTCTTCGCTTTCAGGTATAAACCAACATCTTGTATCGCCTCGCGGCACATGGCGCATCAGATCTTCAAATCCGAATCCATCGGAATAGTCGAAAGACTCAAACGGGTGTTTGAGCGACATCCACCAGAATTGCTTTCTGTCTAGGACAAACGTCTCTTCTACCCGCTCGACCACATTCCTGGCGGTCGCCGGATTGCATTTGGTGAACTTGTCCGAAGGCAGGGCTAACGTATTCACTGCTTGGTACAATTGCTTTTCAATAAAGTTCATATTGCAATTTATTGTTCTCAGTCTAAGATGACGCTGATACTTGCGATCCACATTGCTAATTGGTTCATCCAAACGTCAAATCCTAATGGGGATCCACAATTCCTATCCACTTCGGACCTCGTGAGGGATGTCTTGCCCCACCGTAGGGAATATTACCGCGTCCCGCGCCGCCAGCGCTTCGCTTTCCGGCGCGCTGCCAACCCACATGCTGTACGCTGTGTGCAGGCCCAGGTTGCGAATGGGGAGCATCATATCCAACCTTTGCCCCACCTTCACCCTTAAACTCAACGATAGTTCCAGTCTCCGGATCAACCTTCGTGAACTTCACCTCGCTCGCCTCCGTCATGCCCGCATTCTCAAAAGCTTGTGTGCGTGCCTCGTCGAACGTCAGCGTTTCCTCCATCACCGCATCCACATCACCTTCGGAAGCGGCTTCGGCTGCTCCTCCTTCCAAATCGCCGGCCAATGGCCCGAGCGCGATGCTCGCCATTGCCAAGTGATGGATCTCCCGCATATTCCGCTCACCGATTTGGTTCCGAATTTCTGAGTAAAGTTTTGTGCGTACACTTGGATCAGGCATACCTGGGTGAAGGAATGCATCTAGGGTCATTTCCGCCAATCGACTGAGAGTTCTTTTGGGCTGGGGCTGTGCTTGCAGGGCCGTCTTGGCGCAATTGCAGGTTCCGGCCGGCAATACGATAATCTCGGGGTTATCAGGCGTGTTCCCAAATTCGTTATCGTCGTTCCCCTTCTTACCCTTCTTCCTTGGTTGCTCGTCTTGATGGCCGGTCGGATCGATGTACTTCAACGGATTATTCCGCACGTAGTTGTAAAGGTTCAAAGTCTGCGGATTCACTAGTCGACCGGCATAGGAATCGGGGCTCGTAAATCTGCCTTGATAGGACGAATAATATCGTGAATCAAACCAATCCAATCCCGTTTCAATGTCGCGTTCTTTTTGCGTGAACTTCTGCCGCACGCCGTCTGCTGCACTGTAACCCTGTCCGGTTGTGCGACCGCCGGTACCGGCAAACAACTCTTCACCAAACGGTAGGTAGTCATGCCGCTTCACTGTTGCCAGGCTGCCGGTCTTGTCAAACACCATGCGCGGTGTGCCCAGTTGATCAGTCACCAGCCATTCAAGCTTGGCCGCCTGACTCCATACCTGTACTTCCGCCAGCGCCAGCGAGTTTGTCCCCGTGAGCTGCACGCGCAGATATCGGCCCGTGCGATTTATGTTGACTGAGGTTGCGCCGCTGCTGGATGTAGGACCAGAGAAACCTGAATGGTAGTAGTTGCTAACTCCCGACTGACTGAGGGTCGTGCTCAGGTCGCTGGACGTAAAGGGAGTGTCTGAAACAAACACATAGTAGTCACTAGTCATCGCCGGACAACAATCCGTCCGGCCCCACACTGTGATGCTGCTGATGGTTTGCACGCTTTGCAGATCGGTTTGCCACCACGAGTTCTGATGGGAGTTTGTCGCCGCCGTGTGT
>DASYLB010000056.1:0-35823 GCA_036009765.1 Pyrinomonadaceae bacterium
GCGCTAGCCGCTGAGTGGTATCCGCAGCAGGAGGGTCTCGATTACAACCTGGGCCTGGCCCACTATAAGTCTCAATCATACAAGCAGGCGGCGCCGCCACTTGAAAATGAAATCAAGGATCATCCGGGGAATCGACCCGCCATAATCCTGCTGGGGATAACCCTGTTCAGGTTGGGGAACTATGCCAGGGCTGCCGAGCTGTTGAGCGGGGCGATCGCTTCGCGACCCGCAGACATCGATACTTACTACGCACTCGCTGCTTCATTGATCAGACAGCGCAAGCTTGATCTGGCTGAACCGGTCATCGCGCAAATAAAGGGAATTACCGACGATGCTCCGCAACTCGCTTTGCTTTCGGCAGAGAAGTACGACGCGAGCGGCGATCGCACCCAGGCGCTGGCCGAACTCAATCGGGTTGCGACTTCAGTGAGCAATGCTCCACTGGTCCATTACTATGCTGGGTTACTTTATTTGAAGTTAGACAAACGTGAGGAAGCGCTGAAGGAGTTTGAAAGAGAGTTGGTAACAAGTCCCAATGACATATCGAATAGATACGTCCTGGGTGAAACTCTGTTGGGAACCAGAAACGTTGATCGCGGCCTTGAGTTGCTTCGCGAGGTCGTTCAGGCCAGACCTAATCTGAGTGAGGCGCGATTCACGCTGGGCAAAGCATTGCTCAAGAGGCGTGAACTCGCCGGCGCGATTGAAAATTTAGAGCGTGCCGCAACGCTGGAGCCGGAAAGTCCTGAGATCCATTACGAGTTGGGCCAGGCATACATTGCCGGCGGTCGTAAAGCCGATGGCAAAACCCAGATCGATCTGGCGAAACAATATCGCAGTCGAAGTAAGCCAACCAGCAATGACCAATAGAACGTTGGGATGTTAGGACCATTGAGGCTAATACATGACTTGTCTTTCTCTGTGCATCCTCTGCGCCTTCTGTGTCTCTGTGGTGAGTGATTCTCCTGGTAAGTTCACCCCAGAGACACAGAGGATACAGAGTTCGCACAGAGACCTGGATTTATTCCGCATTGCTCCTGCTAAACCGGGGCACACAACTCCCGCCAACGATCTGCGTTTCACTGAAATATCCCAGCAGGCTGGCATCAAATTCAAGCATGTCTTTTCTCCGGAAAAGAAATACATTGCCGAATCAATGGGCGGGGGCGTCGCCTTGTTTGATTATGACAACGACGGTTATCTGGACATTTACTTTGTGAATTCGCTGACCGTTGACCTCGCGAAAACTCACCAGAAAACTGTTAGCGCGCTCTATCACAACAACGGCAATAACACCTTCACAGATGTAACCGGAACGGCCGGTGTCGGCGATGTTGGTTTTGGTATGGGAGTCGCCGCCGGTGATTACAATAACGACGGCTTTGCAGATCTGTATGTTACCTCTCTTGGACCAAACCATCTTTTCAGGAACAACGGAAACGGCACTTTCACAGACGTAACGGCGAAGGCACGGGTGGGCGATCCACGTTGGTCCACCGGCGCCGCCTTTGTGGACTACGATAAGGATGGCAAGCTCGATCTTTTCGTCTCTAACTATGTGGGTTTCGACTTGAATCGTCTGCCGGAATTCGGCGTGGGCCGCACCTGCCAATTCAAGGGAGTGCCAGTTCAATGTGGGCCGAGGGGTTTGCCCGGCGCCGGCGATTCGCTATACCACAACAATGGCGATGGCACCTTCACTGACGTTTCAAGAAAGGCCGGAGTCGCGGACCCGAACGGCTACTACGGGCTGGGAGTTATCTGCAGCGACTTTGATGAAGACGGTTTCGTCGACATTTTCGTCGCCAATGACTCAACGCCGAACTTCTTTTATCATAACAACGGTGACGGCACGTTTAAGGAGATGGCTTTCACATCAGCTACGGCTGTGAATGAGAGCGGCAGCGAGCAAGGTTGTATGGGAGTTACTCTGGGTGATTACGACCATGACGGAAAGCTGGATCTGTTCATCACCAACTTCGACGACGAATATAATGTTCTCTATCACAACGACGGACGCAATTCTTTTACTGACATTTCTTTCAAGGTGAAGGTCGCCGAGGTCAGTCTTTCCTATGTTGGCTGGGGCACAAAGTTTCTCGACTATGACAACGACGGCTGGGTGGATCTGTTTGTAGCAAATGGCCACGTTTATCCGCAAAGAGGCCAGTATCGTCAGCGAGAGTTATTGCACCACAACAATCGGGACGGAACGTTTTCAGAAGTCGCCGCTCAGGCGGGCGCCGCGCTGATGGAAGAACGAGTCGGGCGGGGCGCAGCTTTTGGCGATATCGACAATGATGGCGATGTTGACGTGGTGGTCGCGGATCTTGATGGTAGTCCCCAACTCCTGCGCAACGATGGCGGTAACTCGAACGCTTCCGTGCTTATCAAGCTGGTTGGCGGGAAGAGCGGCAGGGATGGTATTGGAGCACGTGTAAAAATCGTCTCTGGTGATTTGGTCCAAGTTGACGAGGTCCGCAGCGGTGGTAGTTATCTGTCGCAGAGCGACCTACGGCTGCATTTTGGTGTGCAAAAGAGAAGCAAGATAGATCTGGTAGAAGTTCGCTGGCCGAGTGGCGCGATCGACAAGATCGCCAACCTGGACGTGAACAAGATAGTGACAATTGGCGAGGGAAAGGGATTGTTGCAGAAAAAGGAGTTCGCTTCCGCGACCAGATAGGAATGAATTTCGTCCAGCCAAAATCTCTTGCTTGCGTGCAACGAGCCAGGCACCGGTCTACCCGAGCCCGCGCTCACTATGGGCGCTGGTTGATCGTATTCTTCGGCCTGACCTTTGCGATGCTGAGCAGCAGTTCCAATGTTCCCGCCCAATCATCTGGAGTACTGGAAAGGCTGGAGCGCATTGCTGCGTTGATCGCAAACAATCGGGTTGCCGAGGCTGAAAAAGAACTCGCTTCCATTTTGAGAGCGGTACCCAAAGAACCGGCCGCCCTCAATTTGCTCGGCACGATTCGCGCGAAGCAAGGCCGGCTGCCCGAGGCCGAAGCCCTCTTCCTCAGGGCCGTGAGTGGCGACAATAAATACCTTGGCGCCCACATGAATTTGGCGTACCTGTATATTTTGAAGGGCCTGCCGAAGAATGCGATCGCTGAGCTGAGGATAGTGGTTTCGTTGGACCAGCAAAATGTCGACTCACTCGAAAGACTCGCGCGGCTGTTACTGGCCCAGGGAGAGATTGACGAGGGAATCAAGGTTCTGGAGGACGGGGAACAATCGCAGCCACTCTCCGCTCCATTGCAGCTACTGCTGGGAGATGCGCTGCTGAAGAAGGGAAGCGTCGACAAAGCAGAAGCCCGTTATCAAAGTGCGTTGCAACTGAAGACCGACGACACAGACGCAGTTCTTGGTCTCGCCCACGTGTCCATCGCCAGAGGTGATGCAGCATCCGCTTCGGCCTATCTTGCACGCGCCCGAAAAATGACGGCAACCTCTGCGGATACGCTCTACCGGTTTGCGCTGGTGGCTCTATCCTTAGGTCTGTACGAGGAAGCCAATGGGACGCTGCTGGCAGCAATCAAACTCAATCCGCAAGACCCGGCATACTTTCTCGCGCTGGGAACCACCTGGATAAAAAAGCCGGATCTGGCAGAGGCCGAGCAGTCTTTCCGTCAGGCGTTGCGCCTGCAGCCCGATAGTCCCAAAGCTCAGATGTACCTTGGCTACACATTGGTGGAGCAAAAGAAATATCCGGAGGCCCGCGAATGGCTGGAAAGGAGTCTGCAAAAAGATAAGAGCATTCCGGAAACTTTTTATTACCTCGGTCAACTGGCGCAGGAACAAAATGACGATGAAGGGGCGATTGGATTGTTCAAACAGGCCCTGGCCCTGGCATCGACTTACTCTTTCGCGCACGTGGGTCTGGGAATCAGTTATCTGCGCTTGAAAAATTATCCACTGGCCCAGCAGGAATTGGAGCTGAGTATTAAACTGAACCCCAACGACGCTAAAGCTCACTACAATCTTGCCGTGCTATTTGCCCGCCTCAAAAATCCCGAACGATCTCAGGAAGAGATGCGTATCCTGGAGAAACTAAAAACTGCCGGTAAGGCCAGCCAGACCGACGCGGCGTCGACCGACACAAAGCCCCCGCAATAATTTGTGAGTGAATGACAATCCAGGCAACAGCTACCGCCAGTCTTTTTCTATTGTTCTGTCTTTGCGCCGTTACTCTGTCAGTCAGTGATGGAGCTCAACGACGTGCGCTCCCGGCCCAGTCCGTCATTACGTTTGAAAAAGTACCTCCCGCCAAGAGTGGCATCACTTGGGTTCATAACAATGCCCACTCCTCCGAGCGCCATCTGCCCGAGACGGTAGGTGCTGGCTGCGCTTTTCTTGACTACGACAACGACGGCTGGATGGATATTTATCTGGTGAATAGCGGTTCCGCGGATTTCTTTACACCGCCTATTGTCCTAAAGAACGCGCTGTATCGGAATAATCATGATGGCACTTTCAGCGATGTTACTGAAAAAGCCGGCGTGGCGGCAGGCACATTTGGGATGGGCGTTGCTGCAGCCGACTATGACGGCGACGGATGGATTGATCTTTATCTCACGAGTTATGGTCGAAATATTCTCTATCACAATAATGGAAATGGGACCTTTAATGATGTGACGGAAAGGGCTGGAGTCGGCGTATCTGGTTGGTCCACCAGCGCAGTCTGGTTTGATTACGATAACGACGGCAAACTGGATCTGTTCGTCTCCAGCTTTGTCCTCTACGACAAGACCTTGAACGTCCTATGTACTGACGACATTAAACGCACCTACTATTGCATTCCGCGCCCTTACAAACCGAGGCCCAGCCGGCTTTTTCACAACAACGGCAATGGTAGTTTTACTGATGTAAGCAAACAATCAGGCATTGCTGATTCTCCAGGCAAGTCGTTTGGCGTGGTTGCAACCGACGTGAACAACGATGGCCTTATGGATCTCTTTGTCGCGAACGACACCGTGCCCAACTTTTTGTTCATCAACAAAGGTAACGGAAAATTTGAAGAGTCAGGACTGGTTGCGGGTGTAGGCTTCAGCGCGTCGGGAAAGGCCCGTTCGGGGATGGGTGTCGATGCTGCTGATTACGACAATGACGGTTGGCAGGATCTTTTCGTGGCCAATATCGAGCTTGAGTTTTTTAGCCTCTATCACAATCAGCAAGATCTCACCTTTACCGACGAGCCAGGCGAAATCGGACCGGCGACGCAATTTGCAAGCGGCTGGGGTCTACGGTTTTTTGACTACGACAACGATGCTGATCCCGATTTATTTCTGGTAAATGGTCACCCGGACGATCTTGTCGAGATGCGGAATCCGCGGGTGAAATACCGCGAGCAGTTGCTGCTTTTCCGTAATACGGGCGGAGCTTTTGAAAACGTGAGCACGCAATCTGGTTCGGTCTTCAAAGAAAACTTCTCCGGACGAGGAATGGCTACAGGAGACTTTGATAACGATGGCGACCTTGATGTATTGATCGCCAATAATGGTGAGGCTCCGGCGTTGCTTCGTAATGACGGCGGCAATCGTAACAACTGGATCGGTCTGGAATTAATCGGTAGACAAAGTAATCCTGCGGGAACGGGCGCAGTGATTCGTTGGCAAGCGGGAACAGTCAAACGTAGCCGCTTAAAGACTGCCGGCGGCAGTTACTTGTCGTCGCATGATCCGCGGGAGATACTCGGCCTGGGATCATCCGCGAGAGTTGATTATGTGGAGATTCGCTGGCCCAGCGGCAAGGTCGATAGACTCAAGAATCTGCCAATAAACCGTTACCTCAAGGTGGTTGAAGGTGCAGCCAGCAACAGTGGCAGGTGAGCAATACTTGAAGAGCGGGGGCAAGACCGCCTTCCCGACCCCGAGCTATTTACAGTTGAGTATCAAAATCGCGTTCGAAAGGCTTTCAAAGTCAGATTACTGTTCGAGTGAGGGAGCCTCTCAGGTCAGGAAGGCAGGCTCGTCCCGCTCTTTCTAATGCGCGGCCTTCGTCGAGCTTTCCTTAATGACGAGGTATTGATTGGCACGGACATTCTTAAGCGTGCTGACTTGACCGCTGGGCCATCTAACTTCCATTGCGTCGATCTTTGTAGTGGTTCCAAGTCCAAAAAGCAGGCGTCCGTCGGAAGCTGAACAGTAGCTGGTTCCGCCCACGCGTTGTTTGCTTCGAACTCTCGCACCCACCGTCACGGCGACCTTGGCACCGACAGCGTCGCGATTACTTTTTGTTCCGGCTAAGTTTATTCCTAGCCAGTGATTCATGTTGCCCCCGTCATTGCGCAACAGCAGCGGTGGTTCGCCTACATTCATTAACAAAACATCTGAATCCCCATCGTTATCGAAATCCCCTAGGGCCAACCCGCGACCCGCATAAGCTTGTCTTAGAGGCGCGCCAAGCTCGGCAGCAACATCGCGAAACCCTTTGCCGGTGTTCTCGAAGATGAAGGGCGATTCCTTGTAGGTGGTGGCGGGGAAGAGCTTGTTTATGGGCTCGAATGGATGTCCGTTGTGCACAAAGAGATCGCTTAGGCCGTCGTTATTGTAGTCAAAGAATTTTGCACCGAAGCCGCTCATCGGAATACTAATCGCGCCAAGTCCTACTTTATTCGTAACTTCAGTAAACATCCCGTCGGCGTCGTTATGAAACAGGGCGTTTGTTTCGCCGGAAAAATTTGCGACAAAGATCTCCGGGAAGCCATCGCCATCGAGGTCTTCCGCGTCCGCGCCCATGCCGCCGCGCGCGCCGCCATTCGGATCAAAAGCGACTCCGGCTGCCAGCGCGACTTCAGAAAATGTTCCGTCGCCTTTGTTGTGAAAGAGGAAATTAGCCGCCGCATCGTTGGCTTGAAAAATATCCAGGTGGCCATCGTTGTCGTAGTCCAGGGCAATCACTCCGAGACCTTTACCGTTTGGGTTTGCTATCCCCGCCTTCTCACTTACGTCGGCAAAGGTTCCATCACCGTTGTTGCGAAAGAGTTTACTTGCCGAGCCTTTAAATTTGTTGATTGAACAGTACGGCTTGCCTTCGTAGAAAGTGCAGGGAAGGTTCGCTTCGTCATAAACGAGATAGTTGCAGACGAAGAGATCGAGGTAACCATCGTTGTCGTAATCGAAAAAGGCCGCACCCGTGCCCCATTTGCGGTTGTTGACACCAGCCTCACTTGTGACATCAGTGAACGTGCCTTGGCCGCTATTGCGGTAGAGTTTGCTGGCTCCGTAACCCGTGATGTAAAGGTCGGGCCAGCCATCGTTATCATAATCTCCAACCGCCAACCCCATACCCAACATGCTATTCGCAATGCCTGCGCTCGCCGTCACGTCGGTGAAGCTGCCATCGCCATTATTTCGATAGAGGATGTCCTGTAGTCTGCTAGCGCCGGCAGGTTGCGGAGTTTGCGAATAGCAAACCAGATAGATGTCGAGCAGCCCGTCGCCGTTATAGTCGACGAACCCGCCACCTCCACCCATCGTCTCGATCAGGTACTTCGCGCCTGGAGCAAGGGCTTTGAGATTCCACTTGATTCCGGCTTTCGCTGTGATATCGACGAATTGAACTCGGTTAGGCGGTTGTCGGAAATTTGTTTGAGCCCGCGCTGTTTCAGATGGCGTAAGGGCAAAAGCAGCAAGAAGAAGGAAGAGAAGCGGGAACTTCATCATGTGAAAAGGCTTTGCCTAAAAGTCGTTGTGGAGAGCAAAAGTTCGAAGCGTAGCGTCGATATGAATTTAGCCGGGCCTTTCAAGGCCGGGAACAATTCAAACCCCGGCTACTATCTCGCCGCCCTACGGGCTGCCTTGGTCTTATCTCGGAGCGTGTACTTGATTCGTCAAGTATGTCATGGCCTTGAAAGGCTGGGCCAAATTCACACCGACGCTACGCGTCGCAATCCTGTTTGCGGCTTTAGTGCAAAGCCAGGTGGAAGATAGACGGACGCCTTGCGCCCGATGAACATGCAGGACGAAGCTACCTGGGGCTTGGCTGTTCTGCAGCTGCGATGATCAGTTTTCTAACGCTCGGAATGACAACTAATTCCAAAGCCGCCTTTGGCTTTGCGGCTTCGTCGAGTTTGAACAATTGAGCGTCACGCCATTGGGCCGTGGCTGATTGTCCGGTCGATAAGTATTCAACTGCTTCCAGACCAGCCGCAGCGACATCAGCTAAGTTCTTTGCCAGGGGGCGTGCCTCTTGTAGAGCCGGAGCTCGATCGATCATTGGATCGAGGGCCGCGCCCGCGTCTCTCCAGGCTTCCAGGCAATCGCGAATATCCGAGCGGTAGAGTTGCAAACGTGGAGTGTCTCCAAGAAACCCTTGAACCATGATTTCGAATCGCCGCGCCTGCTCGGAATCTGCGCTCGCCGCGTCAACGAGTCCCGTAAGCGGGCTAAGGACTGTCTGTGGACGCACTTGATAACGGTGATATTCTTTGACTGGTTCGACCACCGATACCAGCGTACGAAGCGGATCGATGCTGTCACTATTAGCAAGGCGCCGGAGTAAAACGGAAGAGTTGCTTTCGTGAGTAAGTCCGAGTTCCTCAAGCTGACGGCTTATTACCGCCAGGCGTCTATACATATCGTCGATGTCGCGCACGGAACTGCTTGACCAAAGTCGCTCGGCGATGGCTGCAGTGCGTGGCCAGATCCGGGAGTCGATCGTTTCGGGACTGACCCATTCGCTCCACATCGTAGCCTCCCCACCCATCACGTGCTTAGCTTCCTCAGGGGTCAGGGTACTCCCTGCAGGTAGCGGGTCAGCGAGATAATGTTGTGAAGCTGGAAACATTAGATCGATGTAGTAACCGGCCGACAAAATGCCGTCATAACCCTGCTTCGCAGCAGTCGCCAAAGAAGCGGCTCCGCGCCAGGAGTGGATCACTGCATCTTTTGGTAAGTCAGGATGGAGTATTTCCTCCCAGCCAATCATCTTCTTACCGTGCTTCTGAAGAATTTTGAGGACTTGTTGATTGAAGTATGCTTGTAGCGCGTGATTGTCCTTAATGCCTTTCTGTTTCATGAAGGCTTGAATCTGGGGATTGCGGTCCCATTGCTTGCCTTCATTTTCATCGCCGCCAATGTGCATGTAGGCGTCCGGGAACAGCGCCGCCATCTCGCCCAAAAAGCCGTCAAGGAATTTGTAAGTCTGGTCACGGGTAGGGTCGAGGGCCGGCTCAAAAATCCCGACACCGCGCTCAATCTTATATGGACCAGGTGCGCTGCCCAGTTCTGGATGTCCAACCAACCAACTTGTTGCGTGACCGGGGATGTCAAATTCAGGCATCACGCGAATACCACGGTCAGCTGCATAGGCAATGATTTGGCGCACCTCGTCCTGAGTGTAATAAACCCCATCCGATCCTTGTGAATGGAGCTTGGGAAACTTCTTGCTTTCAACCCGAAACCCTTGATCCTCAGTCAGGTGCCAGTGAAAAACATTGAGCTTCACCGCCGCCATTGCATCCAGATTGCGCTTAAGAACTTCCGTGGGTTGGAAGTGGCGTCCAACATCGATCAGCAATCCGCGCCAGGGGAATCGCGGCTGGTCATGAATCTTAACGCCAGGCAGGTAAAAGCCATCGCGATCGCCTTGAAGGAGTTGTAGCAATGTTTCCAGCCCATGCATTGCTCCAACGACGGTGGGCGCCGTGAGACGTGCCTGCTTATCTGTGATTTCCAAATCGTAACTCTCATCTTCACGAAGTACAGGAACCGTGCTGCCGGCGCGTTCGCACTGGACCACAAGAGTTGCGGAGTTCTCATCGGCTGCGAGATCGAGCGGTAGGGTTATTACAGTGCGTCCCGCGAGCCTTTTGGTCATGCGAGCAATGCTTCCGCGCAAACGATCGTCCACATGACCTTTGCTAGCCACGCTGAACGCGTTGGTAACAGGCAAGCGTCCCGCCTGCGGCTGCACGGACTGTGGCATCGGCATGAGGTTTAACTGAACCTGAGCGGTCACAGTCGGGCCGAGTCCAAGCGCAGGAACCAGTGCGACCAGGCTCAAAGTAAAAGCCAGGCACAAAGCTAGCTGACGGCGATAGATAGTTTTCATTCGAAGCTCGATTTTATGCAGGTTTAAGCGGCTGGCCCGGTCTTCTAGTGGTTCTCTTCCAGAAAGAACAATGACATAATTGGCTATCGTTACATTGAGCCGCATTGTAGCTGATTTGAAGGCGATCAGGCTTATTCTTTACTAACTTCTTTTACTAACAGTGAGAGGATTTGTTTAGTGTCAAAGAAGCGGCATGGCTCTTCCTCCAGCGGGAAACTAACTTACAAACTAAGGCTGACTGCCTTGCTCGTGGTCCTATCCGCAGCGGCGCTGTGCGTCAACGTTTGCTTGGCGGCCGGCGCCGCTCGATCGGGTGGATGGCGCCTGGTTTGGAACGACGAATTTGATCGGCCCGCGGGGATAGATTTGGCTAAGTGGTCTTTTGATGTTGGTGGCGGGGGCTGGGGCAATGATGAACTGCAGAGCTATACAAGTCGCACTGATAACGCGGAGTTGCAGGCTGGGGCGTTGGTAATACGAGCACTCAAAGAAACTTTTGCCGGTACCGACAACCTGACCCGCAGCTACACTTCAGCGAGGCTCCTAACCAAAATCAAATTTACGCAAACCTACGGGCGCTACGAGGCGCGAATCAAGGTTCCATATGGACAGGGCATTTGGCCCGCATTCTGGATGCTTGGCAATGATATTGAATCCGCCGGCTGGCCCAGTTGCGGCGAGATCGACGTCATGGAAAATATCGGGAAGGAACCTTCAATCGTTCATGGCACTCTTCATGGACCCGGCTATTCCGGGGCGAACGGGCTGACCGCTACGTATGCGCTACCGAAGTCGCGAAAATTTTCCGACGACTATCACACGTTTGCGGTGGAATGGGAACCGAACCAGATACGGTTTTATGTCGACGGCCACCACTACAAAACGCAAACACCCGCGGACTTGCCGGTCGGCAAAACCTGGGTCTTTAACCACCCCTTTTTTCTGATTCTCAATGTGGCAGTAGGTGGTCGATTTCCAGGGAATCCTGATGCTACTACGATCTTCCCGCAGCTAATGAGGGTTGATTATGTCCGCGTTTATAAACGGTCTGCGCTTCCAAAGTTGAAAAGAGGCTGAAAGAGAAAGAGGTGTCACGTGAAATCCAAAGCAATCACCTTCAAGACACTGAGCCACTGGCTAACCGCTATCGTCTTCATTTTAGGTGTCGCCATCGACGGCTCAGCCCAGGGCGGTCCGCCTGCGGGCGCTGGACCACCGGCCAACATTAATCCCCGAGTCGGGGAACGTGTGCGCGTGGGTCGAGAAGCAAATCTGCGTAGCGCGGAAATGGAAGCGGGTGAAGAAGCGGAGAATCAAAAACGTATTCTGGCGGCAATAGCCAACATGAAGGAGGATTTTGCGCGAATACAAGTGCTTCGCAATGACATCGCGCGTAGCCTAATCGCTCATAAGCCGCTCGACTTTAGTGTTATCACACTCCAGAGCGAGGAAATAAACCGGCGGGCTCAGCGATTAAATTCCTACATGTTGGCCCACCCGTCAGATAATAAGGAACCAGACACCACGTCTGCTCTTAAGAGCGAAGAGATGATTGGCGCCCTCGTGAAACTGTGTAAACTGATCGATAGTTTTACCGAAAACCCTGCGCTTAAAAGTGCCGCAACCATCGATGCGGAACAGACTGAAAAAGCCAAAGAAGATAAAGCGAAGGCTGATGCAGACCTGTTGGCCATTATTAAATTGAGCGAGACAATCCAGAAGAAGGCCGGCGGATTGAAGGCGCCTTAGGAACCTAACGGAGCAAGTAACATCGGGAATGTCACTGCGTGATTGAGAATGATGTTTGCTGCTTCAGAGTTTTATTCTGGGCGAGATCCTTCGCTTCAATTACAACTAAATACTGTCCAGGCGCTAACCCTGCCAGCTTAACGAATTTGGCCAGGGTGAGATGTGGAACTGGTTCGGCCACAACGTCTGTAAGCATATACTCGAGCGGTTTCAAAGCCGGCTTGCCGTCTTTCGTTAGTGTGATACTGACGGCGACATTCGGTTTTCCAGTCTCGGCCAGCGCGCCTGCGTTATACACTGCAAAAAATATTATCAGGTTATCAGTCGCCTGAAACTCGCGTGCTGTCGAAGGCCGTATCTGAACGCTACCAACGCTCAGGACATCGGGAGGGCCGACCAGCGGTTGTCGCAGGGGCTCAGCGTGCCGGCTTAGCACAACCTCAGTCGCGGAAAATTCAGTATCAGCAACTGGTAAAGTCAACCGCTGTCTTTTGGCCACGCCTTTTCCTGAAAGAGCATCTTTAACAACCAGGTCAACGGTGTAATTACCCGCCTCTAATTGCATATCCTGTCGATAAAAGATCTTATCGTTGAGGATTGATTGGTATTGCTGGTTGGTTAATTCGACAGCGAAAGTTCCGCCCAGCCGGGAAAGGTCCTTGTCGTTGTCTGGTCCGCGGATAACGCCCACCACTTCCAGTTGCATACGTTGCTTCTCACCTTTCTGCTCAAAGCGGATTGCGGCAGGCGGAATCTCAAAAGAGAGAGGAACAGTGTAATAGCCTGGTTGCGATCTAAAGGGAACGATTTGCCATGATAACGGCAAGGTAGGATGGGCCGACATCGTCTCAAAGTTTGCGAGGAGCATTTTGTCTTGCGGAGAAATTGGCACGACCTGATCGGGTGGAATTGCGTAGTAGCCGGAACGCGCCACTACTTTTGCCTCGGGCCTCCGCACTTCGACCTTTACCTTTCGAAAACTACCCTCAAAGTTTGGATCTGTACTTCGATAGGCCAGGGTGTAACGTGAACGAACCTCTTCATCGATTCGCTCCAGGCCGGCCGCAATGTCGTTGGTGTTCTTTATGAATTGGCCACCCGTGTCGCCGGAAATCCTGTACAACAAATCCTGTTGGCGGTTTAGCCCTTCTTGTCGCGTGATATCGAAAACGCTTTCACCGGCGCCCGCTCTAATGCGATTCTCCTGGCTGGTTGCCGCTGAAATTGCCGAAAGCGCCGAGCCCGGCACGAGCGCACCTGACTGAGGGGTTCCGCCGACTAAGCCGCTCGAATCAATCACATAAATAATGACATTAGCACGATTGGCGATGTCGATTGTGCTTTGCACCTGCCAATCAAGACTCTGCGGCGCAACAAATCCCTCCGAGAACATTACCAGCGTTTTTTTCCCCGGGATAGATCGCAACCCTTCGCAAATCGCTGCCAATCCCGCCAAAACGGGTCGCGTCTGTTGGGCACTGAGCGTCGATCGCAACTGAACGTATTGCTCGAGGATGTGTTGCGAAATCAGGGCCTGAGCTAACGCCGAACCACCTTCGTTGCTCTGGACCACACCGGTAGGTCCGGCTGCCAACTGATCTCGCAGGGTAGCCATGGAATCGTTAATGCTGCGTAGTTCCGAAGTCTTGGAACCTGATGAGATGCCGTCGGTTTTTTCAACAGCCGCAATCAGTTTGGCTTTGTCATCCGTGAACGATTGCAGGAGTTGCAATCCGCCCGAGATGGCGAAGATTGCCACAGAGTCACTATCAGAAATGCGCTCCTTAATATATTTCGTCATGCCATCGCGCACGTGCTTCAAGTGCTGGCCTTCGGTAGTTTGTCCGTCGAGGACGAGGGAGATGATGTTTCTCGGAAGTTTCCCTGGGCCAGCCGGGTCCGTTGTCAGGGGAATCGCTGCCGGCTTTATCCGCTCATTAACGCCACTCAGTGTTGCGTCGAAGAACTCGATGTTTTGCCGCACACCATTCTCGAAGAGCGAAAAATCTTCTGCCTTCAGATCGGTGATGGCTTTTCCTTTTTTGTCCTTAACCATCACGTCGAAGTTGACCAGGTTGGAAGTAACCTTGATCACCTCGTCCTGATCCGCCGTTTTCTGCGGATCCTTTTTCTGTGAGCGAACCGGGATGGCTGCGAGAAAAACGGCGCAGCTCAGGAGCAGGTTAAAGCAGACTCGCGCCAGGCGATCATTCAAAAGAGAACGATGGTTATGCATAACAATACCTCACCGGTGCCGTCGACGGGCGTGCCAGGGGAATTCGCGTCCCGGAATTACTATTTCAATTCAAACCTTGCTTTTAGTCCGCCCACGCCGACTTCGAATTCACCGGGCTCCGCCACCGGTTTGTTATCGGCGCCGATGAATGAAAGATCATCGCGATGTAGCTGAAACGTCAAGGTTCGACTCTGCCCCGGTTCGAGGTAGACCTTAGCAAAACGTTTTAACCTCTTTCCGGCCGGCGAAAGAGAAGCAACGAGATCGCTGAGATAAAGTTGCACGACTTCCTTGCCGGCGCGTCGACCGCTATTCGTGACCGTTACGCTCACCGAGAGATCAGCGTTGCCGCTGATGGTCTTTTGGCCCAGGCGCAGATCGCTGTATGCAAAGGTTGTATAACTCAGCCCCTGACCGAACTCGAACTGCGGCGTGAAAGCCGTGTTGCCGAAAGCCGTGTCCTCGGTTTCGAATGGCTTGTGATCGTAAGTGATCAAACCATTCGGTGTGCGCGGATAAGTGAAGGGAAGTTTTCCGGAGGGATTGAAATCGCCGAACAGCACGTCGGCGACCGCTTGCCCACCCTCGTTGCCGGGATTGTAAGCCATCAAAATCGCGCCGGCTTTATCAACAATGCGATTGATAATTCTCGGGCGCCCTTCGACCAGGACGAGTACCACCGGTTTGCCCGTTGCCTGGATGGCCTCAGCCAGTCTTAATTGCGGTTCACCCAGCGTCAGGTCCGTAATGTTACCCGGCGTTTCGGTATAAGTACCTTCACCCAGACAAAGCACCACTACATCTGCGGCGCCGGCAGCGCGCACGGCGGCAGGAATATCAACTTCTGTGTCGATGTCAGTGGGAGTGCTGTTTGATGGAGAACCGGGACGGCGAGTAATCGATGTGCCGGGAAGATAGCTGACGTTTGCAGCTCCGACTTTAGCTTCGATCGCCCGGCGAATGGTGGCTCGATCCTTCGGATAAAGCGACTCTTCGGAACCTTGCCAGACGTAGGACCAGCCATTATTTAGCGAAAGCAACGAGTCGGCAGTTGGCCCCGTCACCAGAACTTTCGCATTCTTCGCGAGCGGGAGCAGATCGTTTGTGTTTTTCAACAAGGTCATCGATTCACGCGCGGCCTGCAGGCTGGCTAGTCTCGACTCCGGTAGCCCTATCTTCGACTTCAAACCGGGATCTGGAGTCGGTTTTTCAAAAAGTCCCAACTCAAACTTGACTCGCAGAATCCGCCGCACCGCTTCGTCAATTCGCGACTGCGGCACCGCGCCTTCCTTAACCAGCGCAATCAGATGATCGGCGAAACTGTAATCGAGCGGCACCATGCTCATATCGATACCAGCCATTACGGCCATCCGCGTCGCTTCCTTTTCAGTGGCCGCCACGCGCCAAATGGTCACCAACTTCTTGATGTCTTCCCAGTCAGACACAACAAATCCTTTGAAGCCCAACTCACCACGCAGTATGTCGGTCAGGATGTGGCGGTTGATGTGGCCGGGAACCCCGTTGATCTCCGCGGAGTTGACCATAATCGTACGGGCGCCGGCTTTGACGGCGGCAGCAAACGGAGGCAGCACATATTCTCGCAGCTGTGTTTCCGGTATCCAGGCAGGCGTGCGGTCGCGACCGGTAAGCGGAAGACTGTAGCCCATGTAATGTTTGAGACTGGAGGCCACGCGGTCCTGAGCTGAAACGTCGGTTCCCTCCAATCCGCGCACGAACGCCACACCCATTACTTTGGTGAGATAGGGATCTTCACCAAACGTTTCCCAGAAACGAGGCCAGAGCGGTTGGCGACCGATATCGAGCACTGGTGAAAAGCTCCAGGGGATACCGGCCGCGCGAGTTTCCATGGCGGTGATCTCGGAACCCCGTTTCATCAACTCCGGATTCCAGGTGGCAGCCATGCCAATTTCCTGCGGGAAGAGAGTTGCTCCAAGTATGTAGTTGGCGCCGTGGATCGAATCGATGCCGTAGATGATCGGAATGCCGTGCCGCGTCTTTTTGGTTGCGTCTTGGAGTTGCTTGATGATGTCTTGCCACTTGTCAGGCGTTAAGGCTTGATCCGAAACATTAAGAATCGACCCGACACCGTATTTCACTATTGCCTTGTCCAGCTTCTCAGGGTCGATTTGAATGTTCTGATCCTGGCCCTTTGAAATCATGCCGATCGCGAGCTGAGTCATCTGGCCCACCTTCTCTTCAAGAGTCATACTCTTGAGGAGGGCATCGATCTTTTTCGAATTGTCACGCTCTGGTCCGGTCTTGCTCGCACTCTGGAAAAACTCGTCACTGTCAATAATATCTGCAGTAACCGGTCCGCGGTCGTCTGCCGTTGAGCGCCCTGCGGACTCCGCATTCACGCTTGTTGGCCTGGCGTCTGAAGTGCTGAAACTGTCAGCCATTTGTCCTTGCAAACCAAAGCACATTAGGAGCGTAACAACCGCTAAAGCTAGCGCAGGTTTTTTCATAGGCCTATTATTTTTCCTTCGGGATTGGATCAGCGGAGCGGGCCTATTCTCTCATTAGGCAGGGAGATAAAGAAGGAGAAAACAGCTGTGTTCCGGCAGTCTTAAGTTCGCTAAGCAATTGAGATGGTTGCAAAGCAATGAGGTCAGTACCACCACGCGATAGCGGGTGGGTTCTTGATTGCCGATTTCGGATTGGCGACTGCGGCTTAAAGCCAATTGGCATTCGGCAATCGCAAATCGAAAATCCGAAGACCCACCCGCTACCGCGTGGGGGTACTGACCTCATGGGTTTACGCTTCCTTATTTCTTCATCAACTTATTGACTTCGCGCCAGGTAATAAGCTTTACGTTATTTTCTCGAAGCAGGCTGCGAAATGCATCGCTGGTTACACACTGGAAATCACGTTGGCGCCATGCCGATCCCCAATTAGGATGATCGAATGCCACGCCTTTCATCTCCTCGTCGTCGTACGCCAAATGTACGATCATTTCGGTAATCCCAGGTTGAAGGTTCTTTATTGCATCAGGGTAAAGCCCCGTTCGGGTTTCGGCCTCGTTGTTGGTCGCGCGCGAAAAATTACTTTTCGCGCAACAAAATGTCAACGAATCTACGACCGACTCGTCCTGCATAAAAGTTTCTTTACACCACACTAGTTTTCGATATTATGGGCGCCGTCCTGCATATCACATGAGCCAGCCCAGTGACGCTTAAGTCGGCACCCGTATGAAACCGCTCAAGATTGGCATAACAGGTGTGCGCGGTATTGTCGGCGAGACATTTACGCCGGAAGTCGCCGTTGAGTTTTCCCAGGCGTTTGGTACGTACCTGGATGGCGGGCGGATTCTCGTTTGCCGCGATACGCGACCCTCCGGACCGATGGTGCGTGCAGCCGTGATTGCCGGATTGCTGGCTGCCGGATGCGAAGTCATCGATCTTGGAATTTCTCCCACACCCAGCTTGCAGTTAGCCGTCGCCCGGCTGAAGGCGGATGGCGGCATCGCAATTACCGCCGGTCACAATCCATCTCAATGGAGCGCGCTCAAATTTGTTCGTGGCGATGGGCTCTATCTCAATTCGGTACAGGCGGAAGAACTTCTCGACATTTTCCACCAGGGAGAGTTTGCTAAGGCCGGCTGGGACCGGATTCACCCGGCGATTGAGTATCAAGATGCAATCGGCCACCACATAGAATTACTCAACCGGGTCTTTGATGTGTCCGCGATTAAGGATCGCCGCTTGAAGGTCGCAGTCGACTGCTGCAACGGCGCCTGTTCGCTATTGACTCCTCGTTGGCTGGAGGAGATCGGCTGTGAAGTTTTGGCGATCAATGACGATCCCAAAGCGGCTTTCCCACACGCTCCTGAACCCAAACCAGAGAACATGGCCCAACTCAGCGCGCTGGTTAAGGCTGGACATGCTGACATCGGCTTTGCCCACGACGCCGACGGCGAACGACTTGGCGTAGTTACTGAGTTAGGCCAGGCGCTCTCAGAGGAATGGACGTTAGCACTAGCCACGCGGATCCGCCTCGAAGAAAAGTCAGGCGCGGTTGTGACCAATGTCTCTACCAGCGGAGCTATTGAAAGAATAGCGTCGGCCCATGGATCAACAGTCGTGCGCACACCGGTCGGACAAACCTTCATCTCCGAAGCTATGATCGAGCTAAACGGCGTGCTTGGCGGTGAAGGCAGTGGCGGCGTCGCCGTTCCCGAACTTCATTCAACTCATGACAGTGCCGGCGCTATTGGGCTGATTCTTGAGGGTCTCGCTCGGTCCGGTAGCCCGGTCTCTAAACTAGTTGCCGACCTTCCGCAGTTGACGATGTTGAAGCATAACGTTCCAGTTGAACCAAACCGACTCTATTCGGTGCTGCAGGCTTTCCGGCTCACCCTCGAGCGAGAGCAGTTACCTTATGATTTAACTGACGGCGTACGGGTAGAGTTGCCAAAGGGCTGGGTACACGTGCGCGCGTCAAATACAGAATCAATGATTCGGCTTATTGTAGAAGCTGATGAACCGGCGAGTGCGCATCACTTGCTGGATTGGACGCGAGATCGATTGAGCAACTGAGCGATCAGTTAACCTGCGTTTATGAGGGCCATACCAACTCTAAAGATCAGCATTTCCGGAGTGCGCGGAGTAATCGGTGACTCGTTGACACCTGGCCTACTAACGCGCTTCGCTCAGGCCTTCGGCACTTACATTGGGCAAGGAACTGTTGTTATTGGTCGTGATCCTCGTACCTCGGGTCAGATGGTTAAGCAAGCTGTAATTGCGGGACTACTGTCCAGCGGTTGTCGAGTTATTGATATCGGTATGTGCCCGGTGCCGACAGTTCAACTGCTGGTGCGACATCACATGGCCCAAGGTGGTATTGCGATTACAGCGAGTCACAACCCGGCGGAGTGGAATGCGTTGAAATTTATCGGCGGTGACGGATTGTTTCTGAATAGCGGGAAGGCGCGTGAGATGCTCGACATTTATCACCAGGGCGAGTACACGAGAGTTGCCGGAGCTGAAATGAGAGAAGTTGAAAGAGTTTCTGGCGCGACCGATCTGCATATTCAAAAGATTCTTGAAGTTCTGGGACCACTGCCGAAAAAAGAAAAGCCCTTGCGAGTAGTGCTCGATGCCTGCAACGGCGCGGGTTCACTGGTTGGTCCGCGACTGCTGGAGCAGTTGGGCGCTGAAGTGATTCCAATTAACGTCACTCCAAACGGATTGTTCCCGCGCCCTGCAGAACCGTTGGCGGAGAACCTTGGAGTTTTGTGCGCCACGGTAAAGGAACACCAGGCTGACCTCGGATTTGCCCAGGACATGGACGCGGATCGCCTCGCGATTGTGTCCGAACAGGGAATACCAATTGGCGAGGATTACACTCTCGTCCTGGCAAGTCTTCAAGTGCTCGGCAAAGAATTGGGGCCGGTGGTGGCGAATCTGTCGTCCAGTTCGGTACTTCAGGAAGTCGCAAACCGATTTGCCTGTCCGCTTTTCCTTACCAAAATCGGCGAGGTTAACGTAACCGAAGGGATGCAGAAAGAAGGGGCCATAATTGGCGGCGAGGGCAACGGAGGTGTTATCTATCCGCGCATCAACTTTGCCAGAGATAGCCTGGTCGGCATGGCGTTGGTCCTGCATCTGTTGGCCGAAACTGGGAAGAGCGTCACGGATTTGGTGAACAGTTTTCCCTCGTTCCACTTGATAAAAGAAAAACTCCCGTGCCCGTCAAGTAAGATCCCTGCGGTGTTGAGAACGATTCGTACCGAGTACGCAGCCTGCCCATTAGACTTGCGTGATGGCGTGAAAGTAACCCTGCCGGATGGATGGTTTCTCGTCAGAGGCTCGAACACAGAGCCGATTGTTCGCGTGATTGCTGAAGCAAAAAATGAAACTACGGCGCGGCAAATCGTGGCTGGAATTTACGGGCAGGTGCAGGCCTGTATTAACTCTTGAGATGAAAGCTCGACGAATGGCTTTAACTCAAAAGTACGTTACTGATGTTTCTCTGTGCAACCTCTGTGTTCTCTGTGCCTCTGTGGTGAGTTTTGCTACTAAATAGTAACCACAGAGACACAAGAGAACACAGAGGTTGCACAGAAAAAGCTGTATTCCAGCTTTTGGGACAAAGCTCTCGTCCGTAGCTCGCGGCTTTGTTGTTCGATAAATTGTTGACGAGGAGAAAACTCAAAAAAGTGAACTCAAAAAACCCGAAAGCTGAGGTACTACGGCGAGAGTTTCTGAAGATTGCGGGTGTGGCTGGTCTCGGATTAGCGCTCCCCAACGTTGCTTTCCCTGAAAGTCGCAGTGTTCGTCCTGGGGAATTGCCTTTTTATGTAGGAACCTATACCTCGGGAAAGAGCGAGGGGATTTATTTCTATTCGTTGAATCTCGCCTCGGGTGAGCTAAGCCACATCGCCGTCACCAAGAATGTAAAAGATCCATCATATCTTGCGATCGCTCCAAACCATCGCCGTCTCTATGCAGTTAACGAGGTGGAAGACTTTGGCGGTAAGAAAAGTGGCGCGCTCAGCGCCTTTGAGATCGATCAGCGAACCGGCAGCCTGCGTTTACTTAATCAACAACCATCGTTAGGCGCCGCCCCCTGTTACACGGTCGTCGATCGGACGGGCAGATTTGTGTTGGTAGCGAATTACTCCGGGGGCAACGTCGCTGTGCTTCCTATTCGCAGTGACGGGAGTTTAGGTGTGGCTACAGACATGAAACAGGATTCCGGTTCCAGCATTAACGCTGAACGTCAGGAGGGACCACACGCTCATTGCATTGTGTTGGATCCGACGAACCGGTTCGCCTACGCCTGCGATTTGGGCACCGACAAGATTATGATCTACAAGTTTAATTCCCGGCGTGGAAAACTGATCCCAGCCAGGACACCATGGGTGCAATTGAAGCCTGGCGGCGGACCGCGTCATCTGACTTTTCAGCCGCGAGCCGAATACGCTTATGTCATAAATGAACTGCACGCATCCGTGACGGCTTTTGCGCGCGATCGCTTTGAGGGAAGTCTGAAAGAGGTACAAACAATTGCTACCTTGCCTTCCGATTTTTCCGGTGCAGACACAAGTGCCGACATTCATGTTTCTCCCAACGGCCGGTTTCTATACTGCTCCAACCGTGGCCATGACAGTATTGCTGCGTTTCGGATCGACCAGCTAAACGGCAAGTTGAATTTCATCGCTCACGAATCAAGCGGAGGTAAAACCCCGCGCAATTTCGCGATTGATCCGACCGGAGCATTTCTGCTGGCGGCGAATCAACACTCCGACAACATCGTCTCATTCCGGCTGGATCCGGAGACAGGCCGACTCAGCGCCACCGGTCAGGTTGCTGAAGTGCCGTCACCCGTCTGTCTGAAATTTAAGTAACTGCCGAATTCTTGAGACATCCCCGATTCACCGTGAGGCACTGAGAATGACGAAACGTGGAACAGGCCTGTTGTGGTGTGCGATTGTTTTGTTGCTTAACCTGGCAAGCGCCATCCCCAGCCATGGCCAATCAAGGTTCGTCACTACCCGTGGCAAGGATTTAGTCGCGCCTGACGGTAAGCCGCTCCACCTGAAGGGCATCAACCTTGGGAACTGGCTGCTCCCTGAAGGTTACATGTTCAAATTCAAGTCTGCTAACTCGCCGAGGCGGATACAAACGGTAGTCAACGAGTTGATTGGTGAAGACGCCGGCCGCCGGTTTTGGAAAACTTATCAGCAGAATTACATCACGCGCGAAGACATCAAGTTCATCAAACAATCCGGCTTCAACTCCGTTCGCGTTCCCTTCAGCTACCGGTTGTTTGCATCTGAGACCAATCCCGCCCGCCTGGAAGGTGATGGCTACCAGCTCCTGGACGATGTTGTCGCCTGGTGCAAGGCCGAGCAGCTCTTTGTAATTCTTGATATGCACGCCGCGCCGGGCGGACAGACCGGCGACAACATCGATGATAGTTGGGGTTATCCATTTCTGTTTGAAAATCCTGAGAGCCAGGATTTGACTGTCAGAATTTGGCGCAAAATCGCCGCGCGCTATAGAAATGAGCCCACCGTGATCGGGTTCGATCTGCTAAATGAACCCATAGCTCATTATTTTGATGACGCCAACCTGAATCCTAAACTTGAGCCGCTCTATCGCAAGATCGTGACCGGTATTAGAGAGGTCAACAGAAACCAACTCGTCTTTCTCGGTGGCGCCAGATGGGACACCAATTTCAAAGTCTTTGGACCACCTTTTGACGCGAAACTTGTTTATACGTTTCATAAATACTGGATGGACGTGAATCAAGGCGCCATTCAAGAGTATCTGGACTTCCGCGACAAATATAATGTTCCTGTTTGGATGGGAGAGTCCGGCGAAAACACCGACCAATGGATTGATTCCTTTCGGACATTGCTTGACGCAAACAATATTGGCTGGTGTTTCTGGCCGTACAAGCGAATGGATGCAACTTCGTGCGTGGTCTCGATAAACGCCCCCGCGGATTGGGATACCATCGTTGGATTTGCGGAGGGACCGCGGACCACCTTTGAAGAAGTGAGGAAACACCGGCCGCCAAAAGAAAAAGTGGAGCGGGCGTTGAGCGGTTATCTTGAACGAATCAAACTCGCGAACTGTAGGATCAACCAGGGTTATTTAAAGGCGTTAAAGTTGAAATGATAGCGTTGTCTGGCGGATAAGATTTCTCTGTGCAACCTCCGTGTTTGCTGTGCCTCTTTGGTGGCTATCGACTGACAAACCACCTCCACAGAGACACAGAGAACACGGAGGTTGCACAGAGGAGAATTCAAATAATCACTTCTGCAATCCCAAGGCCTTGACCACTTCTGCATCGGGCGTTGCGTAACCGTCCTGTTTATTAACTACGCCAAAGCCGCCGGCGTAGTCCCACATGGTCCAGCCGATGTGATACTTCTCCAGCGCCACACGCATGTCTCTGATCCACGCGGCACGATCGACTGGCGGTGCAAATTTTCTAAAGGTTCCGAATTCATTACAAGTAAGCGGAACGCGATACTTTGCGGCCCAGGCTGCTGCTGCGCCGATCTCGCGGTCGATGCGCGCGGCGTTCCAGCCGGCCTCGCCGTAGTGTCGCAGGTTTTCACGTGCCGGTTCATTGTCTACCTGATCGAGAACTTTGCTTACACTCTCGGGAGTCGCGGGATAGGGTACGTTCTTAAAAAGGGCAACATCAGTACCCGTCCAGGTTGCCCCTTGATGCGTAAAGGGAAACGGTTCGTAGAAGTGAAAGTTATAAACGATATTCCGGTCGGCGTAGGGCTCCATAAACAACAACTCCGGCAGACCAGACCACCTGTGGCCCGACGCGATGATGGTATGCTTTGGCGCACCTGAGCGAATCGCGGAGATGAGTTTCCCTTGTATGCCGAACCAGCGATAGCCATCTTCCACCATCGGCTCATTGAGAACTTCAAGGAAAACGCGCTCCGGATCACGAGTCGAAAGATGCCGCGCCAGCGCCTCCCAGAATTGGCCGAAGGCTTCAAGCTGCCGTGCGTCAGTATTGAGTTGAAGCTTGAATTCATCTGACGGGTGGCTGTCTACTATAACTGCCAGTCGCTGCATGAGTATCAAGTCAAGCGCATGGTCCAGGTAGGTTAGGTACTCTTCCTTCAGTCTGCCAGGATCATCGCCATTGAGGAGCGGCGCCGGCTCGAGCGTGAGTCGAACGTGATCGAAGCCGATACTTTTAATGAGCGCGAAATCTGCAGCTGTTGTATGCGATTCGAGATGAGTCTTTGAATAATCCGCAGACTGCGCGAACCAATGACTGAGATTGATTCCGCGACGCAGCCGGGCGAGTCTTGAGGCAGGAACTAAAGACTGCTTCGAGAAACGGATTGGTCCTACTTGACGATCGGCGGAACCAGCCCCGACCGCTGTTGAGATCAGCGCTAGAATAAAGATAGTTGCGCCGGCGATTGCCGAGAAGATCCGTCGATCCAGCATGCCGATTCTTTTAACAGCCAAGCCATGAGAAAGCAACGCAAAATCTCTTGAGGTGCTGGCGTAGTTAGCGCTTACTTTCATTCGCACCGCCGCTTTAGCGCGGTGGTAGAATGCCCTAAAGAAGATCGGAAACCGTTGAAACGGCAATGACATACTTGACTGACTTAACCTGTCTTTCGGTTTAGTTCTTAACCATCGCCGAAGGCGCGGCATTTGAATAGCCGCGGCCGTAAGGCTGTGGATCAAACTCGAAAATTGATGTAGGCCCGCAAAGGCCGGCGCTCTTTGCGATGCGACATGCGACTTGATGCCGCACCTTCGGCGCTCAGCCCTTCTTTCTTTCGACTTTCCACGGCCTCACGGCCGCGGCTATTCAATGACGGTCCTTCGGACCTTGACTCCTGGCAGCTGAAGGCGAGTACACGTGAACACTGCAAAACTGCTGCTGTCGATCCTGGCGCTGCTAATCGTGAGTGCGGCGATTGCTCAATCTCAAACGAAACAGGGAAGGATGCTTAAGGTTGCGATAGCTACAGGATGGCAATTTCACGAGGTTGGCAAGGACGACTGGCATGCCGCAACTGTGCCCGGTTGTGTGCATACTGATCTGCTCAATAACAAACTAATTGACGATCCCTTCTATCGCGACAACGAACAGAAACAGCAGTGGATCGGCAAGACTGATTGGGAGTATCAAACCACTTTTAACGTGGGCCCTGAACTCTTAGAGCGATCCAACATCAATCTGGTCTTCGAAGGTCTCGATACGTACGCCAACGTGTTTCTCAACGGCGAGTTACTGCTGGCCGCTGACAACATGTTCCGCACCTGGAGGGTCGACTGTAAGCTATTGCTCAAACCCGGAGTCAACACCCTACTCATTCGTTTTCGTTCACCAATTAACGAAGTGCTGCCGCTCATGGGCAAGTTGAACTATCAACTTCCGGCCGGTAACGATCAGGGCGAAAAGACGAGCCCGCACACGCGGAAAGCGCCCTATCAGTTTGGTTGGGATTGGGGGCCGCGTTTTGTTACCAGCGGCATCTGGCGCCCGGTTTCGTTGGAGGCGTGGGACGCCGCGCGGGTCGAGGGTTTGCATCTCCTGCCGAAGAATGTAACTGCCGCAGCCGCGTCCATGTCTGCCGAGGTTGAAATTGTTGCTGAAAAGTCAGTTGCTGCAACCATCATCGTCGACAACGTTACTGACTACGGACGCATAGCAAGACGTGAAGTGAATTTAGCGCCGGGCGTCAATCGCATTTCGTTTCCGTTCGTGATCGCGCGTCCGAAGCTTTGGTGGCCAAACGGTCTCGGAGCCCAGGCACTTTATGTTTTCAAAGCAAAGCTGCTGATTGACGGCCAGGTTATCGGCGAGGTAACGGCGCGTACGGGCCTGCGATCGTTAGAGTTGCGGCAAGACCGCGATGCGACCGGCAAGAGTTTCACATTTGTGATCAATGGCGTGCCCGTTTTTGCCAAGGGCGCCAACTGGATTCCAGCAGACAGCTTTCCGACGAGGATCAGCAAAGCAAAGTATCGCCAACTCCTGGAATCTGCGCGCGACGCCAACATGAACATGTTGCGGGTTTGGGGCGGAGGCATCTATGAGCGCGACGATTTCTATGAACTGTGCGACGAACTGGGAATTTTGATCTGGCAGGATTTTATGTTCGGTTGCAGTCTCTATCCCGGTGATCAGCCTTTTCTGGACAACGTGCGACAGGAGGCCACCGACAATGTAAGGAGACTGCGCAATCACCCCAGCATCGTCATTTGGGTCGGCAACAACGAAATTGAGTCGGGCTGGTTCCACTGGGGTTGGAAAGATCAGTTACCGGCAACGCTCTGGGATGATTACCTGAAAATCTTTTATAAAGTGCTGCCGGAAGTTTGCAGTTCGCAGGATCCTTCGCGGCCTTACTGGCCGAGTTCGCCCAGTTCCAATCTCGAAGACGACAACGAGTCTGGCAAAATGGGCGACTCCCACTATTGGCAAGTCTGGCACGCGGCGCTACCGTTCAGTGAGTATGCAAAACAATTCCCGCGCTTCATGAGCGAATATGGCTTTCAGTCGTTTCCAGAGATTGAGACTGTCAACACTTACACGCTGCCGGTGGACCACGATATCCAGTCGCCAGTGATGATGGCTCATCAACGGCATCCGCGCGGCAACCAACTAGTGCGCGAATACATGCTGCGCGAATACTCCGAGCCGAAGGATTTCGAATCGTTTCTCTATGTCAGCCAGGTACTCCAGGCCGAAGGAATCAAAATTGGAGCTGAACATCTGCGGCGGATAAAGCCGCACAACATGGGTTCGCTCTTCTGGCAGCTCAACGATTGCTGGCCCGTTGCTTCATGGTCCAGTATAGATTACACCGGAAGATGGAAGGCGCTGCAGTATTACGCCCGCCGCTTCTATGGCGACATCCTTGTCAGCCCGCTGGAAGACAATGGAAATATCAGCGTGTTCGTTGTGTCGGATCGACTAAAACTGGCCGCTGCCGGATTGAACCTGAGCCTCCTCGACTTCGATGGGAAGAATCTCTGGAGTGAACATAGAGATATCGATCTTGCTCCGTTGAGCAGCGGGTCGTATGCGACCATTCCCATTGATACTTTGCTGGCAGGAAAGGATCCGAGGGGAGTATTTCTGCTTACGGAAGTATTGGTCGATGGTAAGCTCGTATCGAGTAACGAACACTTTTTCCAACCCTTCAAAAATCTTGCTCTGGGCCGGCCGCAAATCGAGACCGACGTAGTTGCGATGAACGGAAGATTCAAGATCACGTTGTCAACGGACAAGCTGGCCCGTGCGGTGTACCTGACCTCGCCGGAGTACGCCGGCGTCTTTGCGGATAATTACTTCAATTTGATACCCGGCAAAAAGGTGGAAGTTGTTTTTCGTCCCAAGGTCGCAGTCGGGCTCCGCGATTTTCGCGACAAGCTCAAGATTCGCACCCTGGAAGATGCTTTTTAGCGCACCGGCCTTTGTGCGACGTGTAGTGTCGGTGTGAATCTAGCCCAGCCTTTCAAGTGCCGGGATCAAGGGTCCTTAAACCAGGCGTCCCGTCAGCGACGTAATCAAGAGAAATCTCAGCATCTCATTCAGTCGCGACGCGACGGACGTCGTTGGGTTAATTATTGTTTCCCGGCCTTGAAAAACCGGGCTAAATTCATATCGACGCTACGCGTCGAACTTCGCTGTCGACCACAAAACCTATTATTTCAACTGTGTCAGGACTCCAGACGAAGATGCCAAATACAACCACCACTTCAGAAAAAGGGCGTTTAGTATCACTCGATGTTTTTCGCGGCATCACGATCGCCGCGATGGTGCTGGTAAACAATCCAGGCAGTTGGGAACACGTCTACTGGCCACTTGAGCATGCGCAGTGGCACGGCTGGACCCCAACGGATTTAGTTTTTCCTTTTTTCCTTTTCATTGTTGGGGTGGCAATCACGCTGGCTTTCGGTAGTCGCGTTGAAAGTGGCAGGACGTCTGACCTCTACCTTAAAATTGTAAAACGAAGCCTGATAATCTTCGGGATTGGTCTATTCCTGAATGCCTTGCCCCACTTTGGTCTTTCCGAGCTAAGGATTCCGGGAGTATTGCAACGAATTGCCGTTTGCTATTTTTTCGCTTCGATACTATTTCTGACTACGAAACCAAGAACGCAGGTCGCAACTATAATCGCCTTGCTAGTTGGCTACTGGTTACTGGTGAAATTTATTCCAGCGCCAGGATTCGCCGCCGGCGATCTGACGAAAGAGGGAAGTCTGCCTTCATTCGTCGATCGGCTTGTCTTCGGTAAACATGTCTGGGCACAAGCAAAGGTTTACGATCCCGAAGGGCTCTTAAGCACAATCCCGGCTCTCGCTACAACCTTGATTGGCGTCTTAACAGGACGTTGGTTGCGTTCAAAAAACTCAGCTTATGAAAAAGTGGCCGGGCTTTTTGTGGCGGGTGCGATTTGTGTCGCATTTGGCTGGGCCTGGAATTCTTTTTTCCCAATCAACAAAGCGCTGTGGACCAGTTCCTACGTCCTATTCACTGGGGGGTGGGCGCTGCAGTTTCTGGCCTTGTGTTATTGGGTAATCGATATCAAGGGTTATCGGTGGTGGGCCAAGCCGTTTGAGATTTTTGGCCTCAATGCAATTGCGCTCTACGTGGTTGCCGATCTAATTGCAGTGTTGCTTGATTTGATCCACCTGAGTGGTCCCGATGGCTCGAAGATCTCGTTAGGCTCCTGGGTATTTGAAAAGTTGTTTGCTTCGTGGGCCTCGCCCCTGAACGCTTCGCTCGCTTTCGCTATTACCTTTGTCTTAGTTTGTCTGGGACTTATGTGGGTCCTCTACCGGCGAAAGATCTTCATTAAGGCGTAGGGTTCGTTTGGCAGCTTTTTCTCTGTTGCACAGAGAAATCATTAGCGGATTACTCTAGATTCCCTTTCGCTTTATCAATCAAAAGATTGTTGCCCTCGTAGCTTAGCTCCGCAGCGTCACCGTTGGAGCGGGGTGGATACTGATGTTGCTGGTAAACGGGATAAGCCTCAGTTCGCAGATGCGCCAGCATGTGGTGACCGCGCCGGACCTGGCGCTCATGTCGCAGCGCCGAAATATCCACTGGCGCAACAACGATTCGTTCACCAGGACCGGGGCTGGCCTGAGCCAGAATCCGCCCGTCGTAATCGATCACCTGGCTTCCGCCCGGCCAGGAATAAGGTGGATAGTGTTTTAGACTTGCGCCTTGATTGGCCGCGACCACATAAGCGCTGTTTTCAAGCGCGCGACAACGATTCACGATCGTCCACCAATCCATGGGTTCGGTTGCTCCCCACGGATCCATATAAGCGGAAACCCGGACCAAAACCTCAGCTCCATTGGCGGCCAGCTGGCGAATCGCTTCAGGAAAAATCCAGTCATAACAGATAGCACAACCGATGCGTCCAATCGGCGTGTCAGCCACTGGAAAGAGTGGTTCATCGTAGCCTTCGATATCGTGCGGGCTCGAATGAACTTCGAAGGGAATCCAGGGATTGACCTTGCGATACTTGTAGAGAATCCCTTGCGGTCCGATCAAACAAGTCGTATTGAAGACTACCCCTGGCCACTTCGGATCAACCTCCAGCATGGTTCCGCTTTGTATGTAGATATTGTGTTCGTTGGCTTTCTCTATGAGTCGATCTGTGTGCTCGTTCGGAATTTGCACTGCGAGTTTTTCGCGCAGTTCGGCGACGGTAGCAAAGACCGGGGCCGCATGCGCGAATTCCGGAAACACTACCAAGCGTACTGGGAGAAAAGGCGCGCTGCCGATTACGGCAGAATCAATCATCGACAGCATCCGGTCAGTGTTCGCGCGCATCGCGCGACGCTCGATTGGGTTTGGTAAGTCTGTCTGGCAAGCAGCTACTGAATATCGAATTTGTTCCATGATCACTTTCGTGGCGACTTTGATGCGCCAGGGAGATTTGATGTCTCGAGCAGAACTGAATCGATCGACGGGACTTCATCTGTGACCAATCGAGTATTGTATTTCTCGAAGTATGCGCGTCGCGCTGCGGTCATTGGATAGCTCTCGGTGTCCGGGTAGGGATATCTGGTCATGCCGTGAAACGGTAACGGCGATACTTGATCCGGACTGGCGGAGTTAATGTCCATCTCCTTGCTGTAGCCGTCGGCGTAGAGCAGGAATGTGCGCGTCCAGCCGGCGCGGATCGGCGGCAGTTTTCGCGCGTCAAACGAGAGACTGATTTCATCGCCTGGTCTGGAGATGACAAACATATCGTCTGTCTTCAGTAGTAACTCGCGGACATCACCTTCGCGTGTGTATCGCCCGGGCATAACTTTCCAGGGAGACCCAAAGGAAACCTGGGCGTAGTCGTAACCGAATGGCTCACGACCATCCGGAGTGATTTCGCGCGAGAAGCCACGCCAACTTAGACGGGCATCAATCGGATCAAGCGAAGTCGTTCGAACTGCGTTAACGTCACTCGACGTGTCCACCAAAATCTGATCCCACAGAATCCGCATGTTGGTGACAATGCGTATCTCACGACTGTCACTGAGGAACTTTCCGGTGAGATCGACGGTAACAGTTTGTGGTCGTCCGACTGGAATTCCGATGTCCTCAATCACGGTGCGCCACTGTCCTTGGGAGTCCTTTACCTGGAGAGCAGGCAGCGTCATGCTCTTGCCGGCCTGGGCCGCAGCAACGTTGTCGCTCGACCATGAGTAGTCAGTCCAGCCGGTAAGTAACAAGATCATCCGCTCGTTACGCAAACTGTTTGTTTGCGTCCGCACGGTCTCAACGGAGCTGGCACGCAAACTAACAATTTGCGTTACATCGTCCGCCAGCTTCATCGTCAACGTATGTTCAGCGGCGTAACCGCGAATGCGATCGCGCGCGAAATCATCAGGGTAGCGGCGATCCATGCTGCTGATGCGCGAGCGCACATCGGCTCCATGATCGTCCACCGCAGTCAGTGGCGCATGCGCTCCTCGCGTTGCGTAAAGATTGAAGGGTCGAGGCGGATCAGTCATACCTTCATTCGGGTAAACTTCCACCCCCTGCGGATGTTCCACTGCGATCAACTGAAAGCGATCAGCAAAGAGGGCTTCCTCCAACTCATTCGTAACGCGAAGTTCGTAACGACCGTTGCGCTCCTTCAGTTGATCGCCGCGAATGCGAACGTACTCCACCGGATCGGGCGTGTTATGGCGGCCGGGTTCTTCCAGGTAACCCATCTCGCCGCCACCCATGAAATCCGTAATGAACTCAAATCGTTCGCCGTTCCAGGTGTAGAGGTAAGGGCACGACGAAGGCTTGCGGTCGAGTTCGGTGATCGAAAGCGTGACGAATGAAACGGCCTGCTTGGGATCAGCCGTGACCGGTGCTTTGACAATATCGGTCTCGGCTTGAACAATGCCGGCCGGCCAGAGCACCCGAACCGCATCCGCGGTCAGGCGTTTCCCCAGACCAAAAATGACATCAGCAGGCGCGACCGCCGGACTGACCGAAGACGTTTCGATTTTCTGCACCAGGCTACCAGCTCGAGCTTCGATTTTGGCGCCCACGCCGCTGCGGTTACTCACCTTGCCGGCGAGATTGATCCGGAGTGAATGATTCGCGTTTCCTCCGTCATTCCGTCCGACGCGCAAGCTGCCCACAATGATGTCGGTATCGCCATCACCATCGATATCGCCGGCAGCAAAGAGACGGCCGCCCGCAACGGATTTTAAGTTCGCGGGAGCAGCTCGATCGCTGGTATCGATCCAGCCATCGCCATTCGCTCCGACGTTGCGCCAAACGCGTAGGCCTTTATCGGTGCTCATCACGCAGTCGAGCAAGCCATCATTGTCGTAATCCAGGAACTGTGCCGCTCTTGCGCCTTCTGCTCCAGCCAGTCCGGCAGTTGTCTTGAATCTTTCCTTGCCGTCGCTGATGACAAAGAGACCATGGCCGCTGGCGCGCCCGAAAAAGAAATCAGTGAAGCCGTCTTTATTCACGTCGCCGGCAGCCACGCAGGTCCACGGCCCAACCGTCTCCAGGCCAATCTCCTTGGCGACGTTAAGAAATGTCCCATCTCGTTGATTGCTATAAAGGGAAGGAGCGGTATCGTAATTGACGACCAGCAAATCCATATCGCGTCGGTTGTTAAAGTCAGTAGGGACGACGGCAACAGCATGACCCAGCGCATTCAACTTCGCTGCGGTGGTGATGTCGGTAAATTTTCCGTTCCCATCATTCCGCAACAGCAGATTGGGGGCCCCGGCAAAATCAGAAGGGAAGACAGCCGCGGCGCCCGCCTTGGGAGCCTGGGACAGATCCGCGAGTCCAGTGACGAACAGATCAAGATCGCCATCATGATCGACGTCGACGAAAGCTACTGAGGAAGGAAGAAAGGGATAATCTGGAATCGTTGCCGAGCTTGTTACGTCTGAGAACTTACCACCGCCGTCATTGTGATAAAGCGAAAGGCTGCTTTCTCGTATCACGAAAAGATCAGACTTGCCGTTGTTATCAAAATCTCCGGCTACTGCGCCGACAGAGTTAGCGTTGGATTTCGCGGCGAACGCGCCTGATTGGTTAGTAACATCAGTGAACTTGCCACCGTCATTACGATAAAGGCGTTGTTCGCCGCCACTCACCGAGAACAGATCAAGGTCGTTATCGCCATCGTAATCAAAGAGGGTCACGTTACCCGCCAGCGCGAGGGCTAACTCCCGTTGTGCGGCATCACTTAACTTGCCGAGCTTGGGAAGACGCGTATCGGTAGTGGGCGACACAGCTGCTGCTGCCGCGGGCAAGACGCTGGCAGTGGCGTCGGTAAATGTGACTGAGGGTATTGTTCGATCAATCAGTTCAGCCTCGGCGCCAGTGGAAGCAACGGCTTCGGCATAGCGGCCTTGTTCGAGATAGTTATTTCCGATCGTGGTGGCGCTGCCGCGTTCGCGCAATTGTCTGAAGTGTTCCGTAACACTTTGTCCCTCCTCACGCTGACCGGACCGCATCAGAGCTTGTCCCAGACTGTAGAGCGCAGTGGCGTTGTAAGGTTCCGCCGCCAGGGCCAGCCGGAACGCCGCAACGGCTTCCGGATATTTTCGTTGCTGCGAGTAAATCTGACCGACGTTGATATTTGTACCCACGTCGTTCGGATCGATCTTCAAGACGCGTTGAAAAGCGATCAGGGCGTCATCGAGTCGGCTTTGTAATTTTGCAATCAGGCCCAGGATGTAGGGCGGCTGGGGAGCTGTGGGCGCGAGAGCTGCAGCAGCTTGAGCTTGCCGCTGCGCTGCGGGCAGATCGGGAATATTGAATAGCGCGATACCGAGATTGATCTGCGCCAAGTTCAGTTTCGGATCAAGCTTTAAGGCGTTCCTGAATGCTTCAGCGCCTTCCTTGTGTTTGAACTGCTCGAGCAGAGCAACTCCGATGTTATTCGCACGGTAAGCATCCTCGCGCGGGGCGGCCGGAGCAGACGGTGTTTGCTGAGCCAGCGATCCTCCGGTTGGACAGAAAGCCGACACGAGCAGGGCGGATAAGAGGAGACTGAAAGCATAGCTAAGGAAGAGTTTCATGAATAAGGCTCAAGGAATACTAATTGTCTCAGCGCCAAAGGCGCGAAATGTAAAAGCCTGGGCCACCAGGTTGATCCATTTGAAGAATTCGAGCGCTGAAAGCGCGAAGTGATGATCTGACGCAATGCTGCTATTTTTCGGGGAGACTTGGTATTTCGCGCCTTCAGCGCTTCCAACATTCACTGATTCTTACCCAGGGCGTTGCCCTGGGCTATTACATTTCGCGCCGTTGGCGCTGGGGCCTTCATGGTCCCGGATCGATATTCGCGGGCTTTATGTCCAACGGAATGAACTGCCGATCGATCAAGTCTTTCATCGCGATCGGTCTCTCCAGGATACCCGCTTTAACTGCCATGTCGCTGATCTGTTGCAAGTCTTCGTCAGTTGGGGTCAGCATCCGGTAGCTTACGCGTCCGGGTGGTTGTGTCAGCACATAGCGAATTAGTTTCTCATCCTGCCGGAAGTAAGGCGCCACCACCTTTGCCGCTTCCAGGCGATGGCCCTCGGCCCATTCCCCGCTTTCAGCGATTCCGCGGACCAGATCACGGACCACCTCAGGTCGTTCCCGAATCAATTTCTCAGTCACCACCAGTACGCAGGAAATAAAGTGCGGCCAAATATCCTTTGCATGGTAGAGGACACGGCCGCTGCCGTCGAGTTCAGCCTTCGCCGCGTGGGGTTCACCAACAAAATAAGCGTCGATGGCTTTAGCTGCCAATGCCCCGGGCATGTCAGGCGGGGGCAGTTCGACGAAGCGGATTTCATCGGGTTTGAGACCCTGGTCTTCCATCAGTTTCCGAATCACAAGATATTGATTGCTGTACTTGCTCGGAATCGCAAACGTCTTGCCGCGGAGATCCACCAGGCTCTGCGCCGGTAAGTCTTTGCGGACGATCACCGTTGAGCCATCGCGATGACCGAGATAGACGATCTTAACCGGCACGCCTTGTTCGCGTAGTTTCATTGCCAGGGGCGCAATCATGAAAGTTGCGTCCAGGCGCCCTCCCTTGACCGACTCAACGATCGTGGGGAAGTCCGTAAAACGCTGTGATTCAAAACGATTTGCAGTACTGGTACGAGTAGCGAAATCGGTGACGGGGCAAGTAAGGTGGCAGGTGACGGGTAAATATCCGACCCTCAATTCCTGAAGCGCCGTTTTAGATCCGCCGCTAAATGTTCCCGAATGTTGCCATGGTTTGAATCTTATCAGTCCCAGTATCGCGATGAAGGCGGCGACGCCAACAATCCAACGTGTTAAGGGTGAACGAAGCATATTGTTCTCTCGAAGGTCTTTGAACTTTGTACTTAGAACTTTGTACTTTGAACTCGATACGGTGTTGGGTGCTATTCAGTAGGTTGAGAAAGGTCGATCTCAAATTTCAAAGTACTAAGTCCCAAGTTCAAAGTTTGAACTGCACTGGTTGACTGAGACAGAAAGTTAAGTCTACTACTCTAACGGAGCAGGAGGCTTAAGATGGCTGTCAAACGCAGAGCATTCAGCCGTGATTTCAAGTTACAAGTGGTGCGCGAAGTGGAAGCCGGCAAGAGCCAGGCGCAGATCGCGCGTGAACACCGGATTAGTCAAACTCTGATTTCGCGTTGGTGTCGTCATCACCGACGTTACAAAGAGCGAGCTTTTGCCGGCAAAGGGCACGCCTACACTGACGACGCCCGTATCGGGGCTCTTGAGCGCATGGTTGGAAAACTGACCATGGAGAACGACCTTTTAAAAAAAGTCTTGCAGAAGCTCGAGGAAGAAACGTAGTCAAACAACGGGATTGGAATCTCTTGATGACTCCCTTAATCAGCCAGGTTAGTAGCGAGGCAGACACCGGCGCACGAGCCATCAAAGAGCTCAGTGCGGCGGTGTCTGTCTCGCGGTCGAGTTATTACCGACACCGTCAGCAAAAGACGAAGGCGAGCGCGCTGCCCGCGGCGGAGCGGCGACGACGCGAGACCATTCAAGCTATTGCTTTGGAGATGCCCAACTATGGTCATCGTTCCATAACCGCCGAATTGCAGCGCCGCAAATTGAGCACCGGCCGCGACCGCGTCTTGCGTTATATGCGCGAAGCCGATCTGCTTTGTCGCCGCCGCCGCGCCTTTGTAACTACTACCGACTCTAAACATGACTTGAAAGTGTTTCCCAATCTGGCGCGCGACCTTAAAGTCACCGCCGTGGATCAACTCTGGGTCGCAGATATTACCTACATTCAACTGCCCCGCGGGTTTGCCTACCTGGCGGTACTGCTCGATGCCTTTAGTAGGCGCGTGATTGGCTGGTCCCTGGATAGTCACATGATGACTGAACTGCCCCTTAACGCCCTAAAGATGGCTCTCCGCAATCGACCCGTAAAACCTGGGCTGATCCATCATTCTGATCGCGGCAAGCAATACGCTGCCGCCGCCTACGTTTCTTTACTTGTCAAACATCAGATCCGCGGCAGCATGAGTCGTACTGGTAATCCTTACGACAACGCCCAAGCGGAACGCTTCATGCGCACTATCAAATATGACGAAGTATACTTGTCTGATTATCAAACCCTGAGTGAGGCGCGCGCCTCAATCAGACACTTCATCGAAGAAGTGTACAATCGCAAGCGATTGCACTCGGCCCTTGGTTACAAACCACCGGTCGAGTTTGAACTCGCCTTGCCGGCACCAAAACTTGCTTAACTAGCTGTCTCATTTCGTCAGTGCACTACAACCCAAAGACCAAAGCCCAACAACTTTGATAGCCA